>NZ_FQZN01000088.1 GCF_900142015.1 Bacteroides stercorirosoris | reverse complement strand
GTGATGAAACAACGCTCAATGGATGAATCCGTCCCCGATTTCACGGTATTAAAGAAAGCCCGCAGATAGCCGGTCTTATGTGTCTCGTCAGTATAGCGGTTCAGGCTGTCGGCATCGGAAAGTATAGTATTGGTGAAGTGGTCATACTCATCAATGAAGAGATAAATCTTCCGGTTCACTTTGGCACATTCCATATACAGGTATTCCAACTGATTGACTGCTCCGTCTTTCGCCTGCATCTTTTCTTTTATCCCCTCCGGCAGATAATCGGCATAGACATCACAGAAATAGTCAAAAACAATGCTGCAATGGTCGTCCAAGCCCTTGCGATAGTTGTGTAGTTCGGCACTTACCAATGAGAAGTTAAGTTTCAGTACCAAATAGCTGTTGCGGTCTTTGGTGGGATGCTGCCCTATATACAAATCACCAAAGAGAGCATCGAACTTATCTTTCGCATTCACATCGTAATAGTGTTGCAGCATATTCAAGGTCAGGCTCTTGCCGAAGCGACGGGGACGGATAAAAAAGAAGAACCGGTCCGAACGCTCTATCAATGGAATGAAAGAGGTCTTGTCCACATAATAATAATCATCACGACGAATAACCGCAAAGTTCATCATGCCATAAGGCAACAATTTGCTATCTGATACGTGCTCCATAATTTACGCCTTTAAAGAATAAATATTCTATATGCAGATACAAAGATAAACTTTCCGCGACAGCTTGACAAGTCTACTCCGCATTTTATAGTAAATTCTTGTTTTAGCTCCATTTTCCGGATGGGATGCAAACGAGAGGAGTTTATATTTTCAAGCAGATTGAGAATCCGAATATGAGAACAGCCGGATAAAAAGATATCCGGCTGAACGGGGCACACACCGGATCATACCTCTTCGCACACCCTCATCTCCATACCTTTATATACCACTACAATCTTATGTAGACGGGTGTTGCCGACGGCACGTTTCACCGTATCGGTATCTGCATAACGGTTGGCCTGCTCAACGGCTTCCCGACGCAGTTCTTCCACCCGGCTCTCAGGATCTTTGTATTTGGCATACTTCAGTTCGATGATATAACTGTGCACCATGTCCGGAAAGATATCCAGCAACGGGCATAGGAAGATGTCTAC
>NZ_FQZN01000043.1 GCF_900142015.1 Bacteroides stercorirosoris | reverse complement strand
GAGACTTTACAGAAAAAAATTAAGAGAAAAGCTCACGTAAAGTAAAACTGTTCTCTTAATTTATTAGAAAGAGGGACATTTACTGAATATCCCTATTTATACCAATCCGAATACATCAGGTAATTGTGCGCTATCTTCTGGTTCAGCTCCTTTGCCTGTGCAGGGTCCACCTTCTTAATGAACTTGGCTGGCACACCGCCCCAGATGCTTCCCGGTTCGATTATAGTGTTGCTCAGAACCAAAGATCCCGCTGCTACAATAGCACCTTCGCCTACTACCGCGTGGTCGAGAATCGTCGATCCCATCCCTACCAATGCGTAATCCTTGATAGTAGCCCCGTGAATAGTTACATTATGTCCCACGGAGACATGATCGCCTATTTCAATCGTTGATTTTTCATATAATGTGTGCAGCACACTGCCGTCCTGTATGTTCACCCCGTTACCGATACGGATGGAGTTTACATCTCCGCGCAACACTGTGCTGAACCAAATGCTGCAATCGCGTCCCATTTTTACGTCTCCGATAATAGCCGCATTGTCAGCCAAAAAACAGTTTTCTCCAAACTCAGGAGTGAAACCTCTTACTGATTTTATTAATGCCATTTCTGTATAAGGTTATTAATAACTTTGATTATAAACTACTTGTCGCTTCCTTCAACCATGCTTGTTCTTCTTTGTTCAAGCTTGGCGATAGTTTTTCATATACCGTCTGGTGATACCCGTTAAGCCATTCGATTTCTTCATTGGTCAGCAACTCTTTGATGATACCCTTCTTGCAGATAGGGCAAAGGGTGACCGTTTCGAATTGCAGATAATTACCGAACATACCCTCACCCGCCGGAACCACCAAAACGAGGTTTTCCGTGCGGACTCCGTGACTTCCGGCTTTATACACTCCCGGTTCGTTGGAAGTCAGCATACCCAATTGCAAGGTCACCGGATTTTCGTTCATGCGGATACTTTGCGGACCTTCATGTACATTCAGAAAATGACCGACGCCATGCCCTGTGCCGTGCAGGAAATTCATGCCTCGCTGCCATATCGGCATACGCGCCAGTACGTCCAGTTGTGCACCCCGTGTGCCGGCGGGGAATTTAGCCATTGCCAGCGCAATGTGTCCTTTCAATATCAGAGTGTAGTCTGTTTTTTCTTCTTCAGTCAATTCTCCCAATGCGATGGTACGCGTGATATCGGTCGTCCCATCCAGGTATTGTGCGCCGGAGTCTAATAACAGAAAACCTTCCGGCTTCAAAGGAACATCCGTTTCGGGCGTAGCCTCATAATGCACGATAGCACCGTGTTCTTTGTATCCGGCAATCGTGTCGAAACTTTCACCCATATACAAATCCTGTTCCGCGCGGAAGCTGTGCAGTTTCTTGTCTACACTGATTTCTGTTTCCTTACCTGCCGGAACAGCTTCTTCCAGCCATTTCAGGAATTTCACCAGTGCCACTCCATCCCGTTGCATGGCAGCATGTATTCCGGCAATTTCCTGCTCATTGCGGATAGCTTTCAGTAACGTAACCGGAGAAACGCCGTGGATAATCTTGCAGTTAGGGTTGACGGCCGAGTATGCGGCATAATTTGTTTTTGACGGATTAATGAGCAGACTTTCAACCCTAATCTGTTTGAGATACGTTTCCACCTCTTCATAAGGATGCAGGCTTATACCGGTCGATTTCAGATATTCGGCCACTTCAAGAGTGATTTTCTGCGGTTGGATAAAATAATGTATATCCTGTTCTTCGATCAGCAAGTAACTGACGATTACAGGATTGCAATGCACGTCATTGCCTCGCAGATTGAGCGTCCAGGCAATCTCGTCCAGGGCGGATATAAACAATGCCCTGGCATTGCACTTTTTCAATTCCTCCCGAATGATGGAAATCTTTTCCACACTACTTTTCCCGGAATATTTGGTCTCATGAATGAAAGCGGGAGCCTCCGGCATGGGCGGACGGTCTGCCCATAACTCCCTCATGGGGTCTGGAATGTTTTTTATTTCTATCCGGCATTTTTGCAACTCGGCTTGCATTCTCTCCACTTCTTCTGCCGAGAACATTTTTCCGTCGATGCCCACTGCATCACCCGGGCTTAACTGTGTGCATAGGAATGTGGAAATACTTGGCGTCTCGGGGAGCATTTCCTTGTAAAGCTCTATTTCCGTACCTTCCAATTGCTGGGCGGCCTGGAGGAAATAGCGGGAATCAGTCCATAGCCCTGCTTTGCCGGTAGTGACAACAACGGTTCCTGCCGAACCGGTAAAACCGGAAATCCATTCCCGGGATTTCCAATGAGGGGCAACGTATTCGCTTAAATGCGGGTCTGTGCTCGGAATAATAAAGGCTTGTATACCTTCCCGGCTGAATAATGCCCGTAAGGCTTGAATCCGACTGTTTATTGTTTGGTTCATATTCTATATATAATAAGGTGTAACATTAACCCCTCAAAGATACTCACTTTCTTTGAATATTTTTGTGGGTCACTATACTTTATCCGCCAACATATTAGAAACTAATCTCCGGAGATTAGTTTCTTGCAGTCCCGCGATTAGTTCTTTGTATATTCCCGATAGGTTTGTCTTTTTCCTCTGTCAGAAGAAGTTTGAGATTGTATAAACTTTCCTCTTTTTGCAGTTTTTTTGGCAGAAAGTTTTGTGAATAAAGAAACTATGTGTAATTTTGCCGCTCAATTTAATCGTGAGATTTTTAAACCATTAACATTTTAATAAAAAGAAAATGATTGTAGTACCTGTAAAAGAAGGCGAAAACATCGAAAAAGCGCTGAAGAAGTTTAAAAGAAAATTCGAGAAAACTGGTATCGTTAAAGAATTAAGAAGCAGACAGCAGTTTGACAAACCATCTGTTGTTAACAGACTTAAGAAAGAACGTGCAGTTTACGTACAGCAACTTCAGCAAGTAGAAGATTAATAATTCGTAATTTCCTTTGAATTATTGAATTCTTTTCATACATTCGTTGCATGATTTTGATGTAACGGTATATGTGGTTGACAGACTCTTTTCTTGACTATCTTCAGTATGAACGGAACTATTCCGAAGAGACGATTAAGTCTTATCGGGAAGATCTCCGTCAATTTGAAGAATTTGCCAGGGAAGAAGTTGGAGATTCGGCTCCATCAGAAGTAAAAGCTGAACTTGTTCGTGAATGGATTGTTTCTTTAATGGACAAAGGGTATACTTCTACTTCAATAAACCGGAAATTGAGTTCACTCAGGTCGTTCTATAAGTTTCTCTTACGGAGGGGCGAAGTGATGGTGAATCCATTGCAAAAGGTGGTAGGTCCTAAGAATAAAAGGCCATTGCCTGCTTTCTTGAAAGAAAGTGAGATGGATAAACTGCTGGATGAGGTTGATTTTGGTGAAGGATTTAAAGGGTGTCGTGACCATATGATTATTGAGATGTTTTATGCTACGGGCATGAGACTTTCTGAACTAATCGGACTGGACGATAAGGATGTGGATTTTTCCTCTTCACTTATAAAAGTGACGGGGAAGCGAAATAAACAACGGTTGATACCTTTTGATGAAGAGTTGAAAATTACAATGACGGAGTATGTCAATGTAAGGAATGGGTCGGTCTTGAATCGTGCGGACGCTTTTTTTGTCCGTGAGACTGGAGAGCGGCTTACCCGCAGTATTGTAGAAAATCTAGTGAAACGAAACCTGTCGAAGGTAGTGACGTTGAAAAAACGTAGCCCTCATGTGTTGAGACATACTTTTGCTACGACCATGCTGAATCATGACGCGGAACTCGGAGCGATAAAAGAACTTCTTGGACACGAAAGTTTGGCGACTACGGAAGTTTATACGCATACTACTTTTGAAGAGCTTAAAAAAGTGTATAACCTGGCTCATCCTCGGGCCTAAAAGTAAGGAGGTAAGTATGGAAGTAAGAATTCAATCAATTCACTTTGATGCGTCAGAGCAATTGCAGTCTTTTATTCAGAAGAAAGTCGCAAAGTTGGAGAAGTATTACGATGATATAAAGAAAGTAGAGGTGTCATTAAAGGTGGTTAAACCAGAAACTGCAGAAAATAAGGAAGCCGGTGTAAAAGTGATTATTCCTAACGGTGATTTTTATGCCAGTAAAATCTGTAATACGTTTGAAGAGTCGGTCGATTTAAGTGTCGAAGCCTTGGAAAAACAACTGGTTAAACACAAGGAAAAGCAACGGAGCAAATAAAATTCCGCTAAAATTTTGCGGAAAAGAAATAAATGCCTAAATTTGCAGCCGTTTCGCTCACGATAGAACGTAACGGTTGCATTTTTTGAGTAACTGCCTCTTTAGCTCAGCTGGCCAGAGCACGTGATTTGTAATCTCGGGGTCGTTGGTTCGAATCCGACAAGAGGCTCAAAGAAGAATGAAAGAATTAAGAATTAAAATGAATATAAGAGGCGCGCTCTTTTTCATTCTTTCATTGTTAATTTTTGATTTGTGAAACAATGGGCAAATACCAGAGTGGCCAAATGGGGCAGACTGTAAATCTGCTGGCTTACGCCTTCGGTGGTTCGAATCCATCTTTGCCCACACCTCTTTTTCTTCTTGCTGTTATAGCTCAGCGGTAGAGCACTTCCTTGGTAAGGAAGAGGTCCCGGGTTCAAGTCCCGGTAACAGCTCATGAATATGTAAATGCTGATTATTAATCAAATAAATAACAAGTAAAGCTATGGCTAAAGAGAAATTCGAACGTAAAAAACCGCATGTAAACATCGGTACAATCGGTCACGTTGACCACGGTAAAACCACGTTGACAGCTGCTATCACTACTGTGTTGGCAAAGAAAGGTCTTTCAGAAGTTAAGTCTTTCGATCAGATTGACAACGCTCCTGAAGAAAAGGAAAGAGGTATCACTATCAACACTTCTCACGTAGAGTATGAAACAGCTAACCGTCACTATGCGCACGTAGACTGTCCGGGTCACGCCGACTACGTAAAGAACATGGTAACTGGTGCTGCTCAGATGGACGGTGCTATCATCGTAGTTGCTGCTACTGATGGTCCGATGCCTCAGACTCGTGAACACATCCTGTTGGCTCGTCAGGTAAACGTACCGAAGCTTGTTGTATTCATGAACAAGTGTGATATGGTTGATGACGAAGAGATGTTGGAACTCGTTGAAATGGAAATGCGCGAATTGCTCGCTGCTTATGAATTCGACGGTGACAATACTCCTATTATCCGTGGCTCTGCTCTTGGTGCATTGAACGGTGTAGAAAAATGGGAAGATAAAGTTATGGAACTGATGGATGCAGTTGATACTTGGATTCCGCTGCCTCCGCGTGATGTTGATAAACCGTTCTTGATGCCGGTTGAAGACGTATTCTCTATTACTGGTCGTGGTACTGTTGCTACAGGTCGTATCGAAACTGGTGTCATCCACGTTGGTGATGAAGTTGAGATCCTCGGCTTGGGTGAAGACAAGAAGTCTGTTGTAACTGGCGTTGAAATGTTCCGCAAATTGCTGGATCAGGGTGAAGCTGGTGATAACGTAGGTTTGTTGCTTCGTGGTATTGATAAGAATGAAATCAAACGTGGTATGGTTCTTTGTAAACCTGGTCAGATTAAACCTCACTCTAAATTCAAAGCTTCTATCTATGTTTTGAAAAAAGAAGAAGGTGGTCGTCACACTCCGTTCCACAACAAATACCGTCCTCAGTTCTATCTGCGTACTATGGACTGTACAGGTGAAATCACTCTTCCGGAAGGAACTGAAATGGTAATGCCTGGTGATAACGTAGAAATCAACGTAGAACTGATCTACCCGGTAGCTTTGAACGTAGGTTTGCGTTTCGCTATCCGTGAAGGTGGTCGTACGGTAGGTTCTGGTCAGATTACTGAAATTCTTGACTAATTACCAAATATCTTAATCAGTTCCCGGTATTATACTGGGAACTGATTATGTTCACACGGGAGTAGCTCAGTTGGTAGAGCACCGGTCTCCAAAACCGGGTGTCGGGAGTTCGAGCCTCTCCTCCCGTGCTAATATTTTTGAAATGAAGAAGATTGTAGCTTATATTAAAGAAACTTACGACGAACTTGTACATAAAGTATCGTGGCCTACGTATTCTGAACTTACTAACAGTGCAGTAGTTGTTTTATATGCTTCCCTGCTTATTGCTCTGGTAGTATTTGCGATGGACTTCTGTTTCCAGAACGTAATGGAGAAAATTATTTATCCACACTAAAAACGAGGGAAAATGTCTGAGATTGAAAAGAAATGGTACGTCCTGCGTGCCATTAGCGGAAAAGAAGCTAAGGTAAAGGAATACCTTGAAGCTGATATTAAAAACAGCGACCTTGGTGATTATGTATCTCAGGTATTGATTCCTACCGAAAAGGTTTATCAGGTTCGCAATGGTAAAAAAATTGTGAAAGAGAGAAGTTATCTCCCTGGTTACGTTTTGGTGGAGGCTGCTTTGGTGGGTGAGGTATCTCACCACTTGAGAAATACTCCTAATGTGATTGGATTCTTGGGCGGATCGGACAAACCCGTTCCTCTGAGACAATCGGAAGTGAATCGTATACTTGGTACGGTGGACGAATTGCAGGATGCCAGTGAAGAACTGAGCACCCCGTATATAGTCGGTGAAACTGTGAAAGTAAATTACGGGCCGTTCAGCGGATTCAGTGGCATCATTGAAGAAGTGAACACCGAGAAGAAGAAACTTAAGGTTATGGTAAAGATATTCGGACGGAAAACCCCGCTCGAATTGGGCTTTATGCAAGTTGAAAAAGAATAATGCAGGTGTTACGCTGTAGTATTCTTTATTAATGTTTATATATAAATCAATAAAAAAATGGCTAAAGAAGTTGCTGGACTAATCAAATTACAGATTAAAGGAGGCGCGGCAAACCCATCACCTCCCGTTGGACCTGCTTTGGGTTCGAAGGGTATTAACATCATGGAGTTTTGCAAGCAATTCAACGCCAGAACCCAAGACAAAGCAGGAAAGATTCTTCCTGTGATTATCACTTACTACGCAGATAAGTCTTTCGATTTTGTAATCAAGACTCCTCCCGTTGCTATTCAATTACTTGAAGTAGCTAAGGTAAAGAGCGGTTCTGCTGAGCCTAACCGTAAGAAAGTTGCCGAGTTGACTTGGGAACAGGTTCGTACGATTGCTCAGGACAAATTGGTGGACTTGAACTGTTTCACTGTAGAAGCTGCCATGAAGATGGTTGCCGGTACAGCTAGAAGTATGGGTATCGCTGTAAAAGGGGAGTTCCCGGTTAATAACTAATAAACTTCAATTAGAATGGGTAAACTGACAAAAAAACAAAAGTTGGCTGCAGAAAAAATTGAAGCAGGGAAAGCATACTCACTGAAAGAAGCTGCATCTTTGGTAAAGGAAATCACTTATACCAAGTTTGATGCTTCACTGGATATCGACGTGCGTTTGGGCGTTGACCCGCGTAAGGCGAACCAGATGGTGAGAGGTGTTGTGTCACTTCCTCACGGTACTGGTAAAGTTGTACGCGTTTTGGTGCTTTGTACACCTGATGCTGAAGCTGCTGCAAAAGAAGCCGGAGCTGACTACGTTGGTCTTGACGAATATATTGAAAAGATCAAAGGTGGATGGACTGATGTGGACGTAATCATCACTATGCCGTCTATCATGGGTAAAATTGGTGCACTCGGTCGTGTGCTCGGTCCTCGTGGATTGATGCCTAATCCGAAGAGTGGTACTGTAACTATGGATGTTGCTAAAGCTGTTAGAGAAGTAAAGCAAGGTAAGATCGACTTCAAGGTTGATAAGAGTGGTATTGTCCATACTTCTATCGGTAAAGTTTCATTTAGCCCTGAGCAAATTCGTGACAATGCGAAAGAATTCATGGCTACTTTGAATAAGCTGAAACCGACCGCAGCTAAGGGTACATATATTAAGAGTATTTATCTTTCTAGCACAATGAGTGCAGGTATCAAGATTGACCCGAAATCAATAGAAGAAATCTAATAAAACGGAGTAATAATGAGAAAGGAAGATAAAGGAACGATTATTGAGCAGATCGCTGCTACAGTAAAGGAATATAGTCACTTCTATTTGATTGATATCACTGCGATGAACGCTGCTGCTACAAGCGCGTTGAGAAGAGAATGTTTCAAATCTGACATCAAACTGATGTTGATTAAGAATACATTGCTTCACAAAGCATTGGAAAGTCTGGAAGAAGATTATTCTCCGCTTTATGGTTGCTTGAAAGGTACTACAGCTATTATGTTCTGTAATACTGCTAACTTACCTGCTAAGTTGATCAAAGCAAAGGCTAAAGATGGCATTCCCGGACTGAAGGCTGCATATGCAGAAGAAAGCTTCTATGTTGGCGCTGACCAGTTGGATGCTCTCGTTAGTATCAAGAGTAAGAATGAAGTTATTGCCGATATCGTTGCATTGCTGCAATCACCGGCCAAGAATGTTATTTCGGCTCTTCAATCAGGTGGAAACACCATTCACGGAGTTCTCAAAACTCTTGGTGAACGTACCGAAGCGTAAAAATGGGAAAGGTGTCACAACCTTGGGAGTAATGTCCCGAACAAATTTTTCAAAAACAAATAAGTATTTAAACAATTAAAATCATACAAAAATGGCAGATTTGAAAGCTTTTGCAGAACAATTAGTTAACTTGACAGTAAAAGAAGTTAATGAACTTGCAACTATCCTTAAAGAAGAATACGGTATTGAACCTGCTGCTGCAGCTGTAGCTGTTGCTGCTGGTCCTGCAGCTGGTGGTGCTGCTGCCGCTGAAGAAAAAACTTCTTTTGATGTAGTATTGAAGAGCGCTGGCTCAGCTAAACTTCAGGTTGTTAAAGCCGTTAAGGAAGCTTGCGGTCTCGGCTTGAAAGAAGCTAAGGACTTGGTAGACGGTGCTCCTAGCGTAGTTAAAGAAGGTTTGGCTAAAGACGAAGCAGAATCATTGAAGAAAACATTGGAAGAAGCTGGAGCTGAAGTTGAACTTAAATAACATTAGCCTGTAAATCAGGTAATTCGGTTAAGAACCCTTCTGAAGAGGGTTCTTAACCTTTTTGTGTATATATTTAAAATTAAGTTCTACAAATCCATTAACAGATGTCTTCAAATACTGTAAACCAAAGAATTAATTTTGCTTCGACTAAAAATCCACTTGAATATCCGGATTTTTTGGAAGTACAATTGAAGTCATTCAAAGACTTTTTACAACTGGATACCCCACCCGAGAAGCGTAAGAACGAGGGACTGTATAAAGTATTTGCTGAAAACTTCCCCATTGCCGATACAAGAAACAATTTTGTTCTTGAGTTTTTGGACTACTATATTGATCCGCCGCGTTATACTATCGATGATTGTATAGAGCGAGGGCTTACCTATAGTGTGCCTTTGAAAGCAAAATTGAAATTATACTGTACCGATCCCGATCATGAGGATTTTGATACGGTTATTCAGGACGTATTCCTCGGTCCTATTCCTTACATGACGGATAAGGCGACTTTCGTCATTAACGGTGCGGAACGCGTTGTTGTATCTCAGCTTCACCGTTCTCCAGGCGTATTCTTCGGTCAGAGCGTACATGCTAATGGTACCAAACTTTATTCTGCCCGTATCATTCCGTTCAAAGGTTCTTGGATTGAGTTTGCTACTGATATCAACAATGTCATGTATGCGTACATCGACCGTAAGAAGAAGTTACCCGTTACTACTTTGTTGAGAGCTATCGGTTTTGAGAATGACAAGGATATCCTTGAAATTTTTAATCTGGCCGAAGATATTAAAGTCAATAAGACTAATCTCAAGAGAGTGTTGGGACGTAAATTGGCGGCTCGTGTTTTGAAAACGTGGATTGAGGATTTTGTAGACGAAGATACCGGTGAAGTCGTTTCTATCGAACGTAACGAAGTTGTGATCGACCGTGAAACTGTGATTGAACCGGAACATGTTGATATTATCTTAGAGTCAGGTGTTCAGAACATTCTTGTTCACAAGGAAGAACCGAACCAATCTGACTATTCTATTATATATAACACGCTCCAGAAAGACCCGAGTAACTCGGAGAAAGAAGCTGTATTGTATATCTATCGCCAGTTGCGTAATGCAGACCCTGCCGATGATGCCAGTGCACGTGAGGTTATCAATAACCTGTTCTTCTCTGAAAAGAGATATGACTTGGGTAATGTAGGTCGCTACAGAATCAACAAGAAGTTGAATCTGACGACTGATATGGATGTGCGTGTTCTGACGAAGGAAGATATTATTGAAATCATCAAGTACCTGATTGAGTTGATAAACTCGAAGGCTGATGTGGATGATATTGACCACTTGAGTAACCGTCGTGTGCGTACCGTAGGCGAGCAATTGTCCAATCAGTTTGCTGTTGGTTTAGCTCGTATGTCACGTACAATTCGTGAACGTATGAACGTACGCGATAATGAAGTGTTTACTCCGATTGATTTGATCAACGCCAAGACAATTTCTTCCGTAATCAATTCATTCTTCGGAACGAATGCTTTGTCGCAGTTTATGGACCAGACGAATCCGCTGGCTGAAATTACGCACAAGCGTCGTATGTCTGCCCTCGGTCCTGGTGGTTTGTCTCGTGAGCGTGCCGGATTTGAGGTACGTGACGTTCACTACACTCACTATGGTCGTCTTTGCCCGATTGAAACGCCGGAAGGTCCGAACATTGGTTTGATCTCTTCTTTGTGCGTGTTCGCTAAGATCAATGTACTTGGCTTCATCGAAACTCCATATCGTAAGGTTGAAAACGGTAAGGTTGACCTTTCTGATGAAGGTTTGGCATATTTGACTGCGGAGGAAGAAGAAGCTAAGATTATCGCCCAAGGTAATGCGCTGTTGAATGACGATGGTACTTTTATCCGCGATAAAGTAAAAGCTCGTCAGGATGCTGACTATCCGGTGGTAACTCCGGATGAAGTAGAGTTGATGGACGTTTCTCCTCAGCAGATTGCTTCAATCGCTGCATCTTTGATTCCTTTCTTGGAACATGACGATGCTAACCGTGCCTTGATGGGTTCGAACATGATGCGCCAGGCTGTTCCATTGTTGAAGAGCGAAGCACCTATTGTAGGTACAGGTATCGAACGTCAGTTGGTTCGTGACTCTCGTACTCAGATTACTGCTGAAGGTGACGGTGTAATCGAATTTGTTGATGCTACTGTTATCCGCATTTTGTATGACCGTACGGAAGATGAAGAGTTTGTAAGCTTTGAACCGGCATTGAAGGAATATCGTATTCCGAAGTGGCGTCGTACGAACCAGAATATGACGATTGACCTTCGTCCTATTTGCGAGATTGGCCAGCGCGTGACGAAAGGTCAGATTCTGACTGAAGGTTATTCTACGGAGAAAGGTGAGTTGGCTTTGGGTAAAAACCTGTTGGTTGCTTATATGCCGTGGAAGGGCTACAATTATGAGGATGCTATCGTATTGAACGAACGTGTGGTTCGTGAAGATATATTGACTTCTATTCACGTAGAAGAATATTCACTGGAGGTTCGTGAAACGAAACGTGGTATGGAGGAATTGACTTCCGATATTCCGAACGTGAGTGAAGAAGCTACCAAGGATTTGGATGAAAACGGTATTGTACGTGTGGGTGCCCGCATCCAGCCGGGCGATATCTTGAT
Organism: Bacteroides stercorirosoris; assembly: GCF_900142015.1. Classification (GTDB taxonomy): domain Bacteria; phylum Bacteroidota; class Bacteroidia; order Bacteroidales; family Bacteroidaceae; genus Bacteroides; species Bacteroides stercorirosoris. Next base: position 27,941 of record NZ_FQZN01000043.1, on the reverse strand, counting down.
TGGTAAGATTACACCGAAAGGTGAGTCTGATCCGTCACCGGAAGAGAAATTGCTTCGCGCAATCTTTGGTGATAAGGCAGGTGATGTGAAAGATGCTTCATTGAAAGCTTCTCCTTCTTTGAAAGGCGTGGTTATCGACAAGCGCTTGTTCTCACGTGTGATCAAGAGCCGTAGCTCCAAACTGGCTGATAAGGCTTTATTGCCGAAGATTGATGATGAGTTTGACGCAAAGGTTGCTGATTTGAGAGGTATCTTGATCAGAAAACTGTTGAAGTTGACGGAAAATCATGTGTCAGAGGGTGTTAAAGACTATATGGGTGCTGAGGTGATCTCAAAAGGCGCTAAATTCTCTCCTTCTGATTTCGGTGATTTGGACTTTACTTCAATCCAGTTGAGTAACTGGACGAATGATGCCCGTATCAACGGTATGATTCGTGATCTGGTGATGAATTTCATCAAGAAATATAAGGAACTGGATGCCGAACTGAAACGTAAGAAGTTCGCTATTACTATTGGTGATGAACTTCCTGCGGGTATTATTCAGATGGCGAAGGTTTATATTGCTAAGAAACGTAAGATTGGTGTAGGTGATAAGATGGCAGGTCGTCACGGTAACAAAGGTATTGTTTCCCGCGTTGTCCGTCAGGAAGATATGCCGTTCCTCGCTGATGGTACTCCGGTAGATATCGTATTGAATCCGTTGGGTGTGCCTTCTCGTATGAACATCGGTCAGATATTCGAGGCTGTATTGGGTAGTGCGGGTAGAAAATTAGGTGTGAAGTTTGCTACTCCTATTTTTGATGGTGCTACACTGGATGATTTGAATGAGTGGACTGACAAGGCAGGTTTGCCACGTTATGGTAAGACTAAGTTGTATGATGGCGGTACGGGTGAACCGTTTGACCAACATGCTACGGTAGGTGTTACTTATATGTTGAAGTTGGGTCACATGGTTGAGGATAAGATGCACGCACGTTCTATCGGTCCGTACTCTCTGATTACTCAACAACCGTTAGGTGGTAAGGCACAGTTCGGTGGTCAGCGTTTTGGAGAAATGGAGGTTTGGGCACTTGAAGCATTTGGGGCTGCACACATCTTGCAGGAAATCCTGACTATCAAGTCTGATGACGTTGTAGGCCGTTCTAAAGCTTATGAAGCAATTGTGAAGGGTGAGCCGATGCCGCAGCCTGGTATTCCCGAATCACTCAATGTATTACTGCATGAGTTGAGAGGTCTGGGTCTTAGCATCAACCTGGAATAATTATAAAATTGATAGTTGAGAGTGAATTGGTTGCTCTCAACTATCAATTGCCAATATTCAATTGTCAATTTTCAATTATATATAATAAAGTATGGCTTTTAGAAAAGATAACAAGATAAAGAGTAATTTCTCGAAGATCTCTATTGGTTTGGCTTCCCCGGAAGAAATCCTTGAGAATTCGAGTGGTGAAGTTTTAAAGCCTGAAACCATCAACTATCGTACGTATAAGCCTGAACGTGACGGTTTGTTCTGTGAACGCATTTTTGGTCCGATCAAGGATTACGAATGTCATTGCGGTAAATACAAACGCATTCGTTATAAGGGTATCGTCTGCGACCGTTGTGGGGTAGAAGTGACTGAGAAGAAAGTACGTCGTGAGCGTATGGGACACATTCAGTTGGTAGTTCCGGTAGCTCATATCTGGTATTTCCGTTCACTTCCTAATAAGATCGGTTATTTGCTGGGTTTGCCTACAAAGAAACTCGACTCTATTATTTACTATGAGCGTTATGTGGTAATCCAGGCCGGTGTGATGTCGGGTGAGATTGCTGAATATGATTTGCTCTCGGAAGAAGAATATCTGGACTTGATGGAAAAATTGCCGAAAGACAATCTGTTCCTGGAAGATTCAGATCCCAATAAATTTATTGCCAGAATGGGTGCAGAAGCCATTTATGACTTACTGGCTCGTTTGGATTTGGATGCATTGTCTTATGAATTGCGTCACCGTGCAGGTAACGACGCTTCTCAACAACGTAAGAATGAGGCTTTAAAGCGTCTTCAGGTTGTTGAATCATTCCGTGCATCGCGTGGTCGCAATAAACCGGAGTGGATGATTGTGCGTATTGTACCGGTTATCCCGCCCGAACTTCGTCCGTTGGTTCCGTTGGATGGTGGTCGTTTTGCTACATCCGACTTGAATGACCTTTATCGTCGTGTGATTATTCGTAATAACCGTCTGAAGAGATTGATTGAGATCAAGGCTCCTGAAGTGATTTTGCGTAATGAAAAGCGTATGTTGCAGGAAGCTGTTGATTCATTGTTCGATAACTCACGTAAATCCAGTGCGGTAAAGACGGATGCTAACCGTCCTTTGAAGTCTCTTTCTGATAGTTTGAAAGGTAAGCAAGGCCGTTTCCGTCAGAACTTGTTGGGTAAACGTGTGGACTACTCTGCACGTTCGGTAATCGTTGTTGGTCCGGAATTGAAAATGGGTGAATGCGGTATTCCTAAACTGATGGCTGCCGAGCTTTACAAACCGTTCATTATCCGTAAGTTGATTGAACGTGGTATTGTAAAGACAGTGAAGAGTGCCAAGAAGATTGTAGACCGCAAGGAAGCTGTAATCTGGGATATATTGGAGCACGTCATGAAAGGTCATCCGGTATTGTTGAACCGTGCGCCGACGTTGCACCGTTTGGGTATCCAGGCATTCCAGCCAAAAATGATTGAAGGAAAGGCTATTCAGTTGCATCCGTTGGCATGTACGGCTTTCAATGCCGACTTCGACGGTGACCAGATGGCTGTTCACTTGCCTTTGAGTCATGAAGCTGTTTTGGAAGCTCAAATGTTGATGCTCCAGTCTCATAATATTTTGAATCCGGCTAATGGTGCGCCTATCACTGTGCCTTCTCAGGATATGGTACTTGGTTTGTACTATATTACGAAGTTGCGTAAGGGTGCTAAGGGTGAAGGATTGATATTCTACGGTCCGGAAGAGGCTTTGATTGCTTACAATGAAGGAAAGGTAGACATCCATGCTCCGATTAGCGTGATTGTGAAAGATGTTGATGAGAATGGTAATGTCATTGATAAAATGATGCACGATACCTCAATAGGGCGTGTAATTGTTAATGAGATCGTTCCTCCTGAAGCTGGCTACATTAATACCATTATTTCTAAGAAATCACTCCGTGATATTATTAGTGATGTTATTAAAGTATGTGGTGTGGCAAAGGCTGCGGACTTCCTCGATGGTATCAAGAACTTAGGTTATCAGATGGCCTTCAAGGGTGGTCTGTCATTCAACTTAGGTGACATTATTATTCCGGAACAAAAAGAAATGTTGGTACAGAAAGGTTACGATGAAGTTGAGCAGGTTATCAACAACTATAACATGGGTTTCATTACCAACAATGAACGTTATAATCAGGTAATTGATATCTGGACACACGTTAACTCTGAGCTGTCTAATATTCTGATGAAGACCATTTCGAGTGACGACCAAGGTTTCAACTCTGTATATATGATGTTGGATTCTGGTGCTCGTGGTTCTAAAGAACAGATTCGTCAGTTGTCCGGTATGCGTGGTTTGATGGCAAAACCGCAGAAGGCAGGTGCTGAGGGTGGTCAGATCATTGAAAATCCGATTCTTTCGAACTTTAAAGAGGGACTTTCGGTGTTGGAGTACTTTATCTCTACTCACGGTGCCCGTAAAGGTTTGGCGGATACGGCGTTGAAGACGGCAGATGCCGGATATTTGACTCGTCGTCTGGTAGACGTTTCTCATGATGTGATTATTAATGAAGAAGACTGCGGCACACTCCGCGGATTGGTTTGTACGGACTTGAAGAATAACGATGAAGTTATTGCTACATTGTACGAACGTATCCTTGGCCGTGTATCTGTACATGATATCGTTCATCCTACGACTGGTGAATTGCTGGTTGCCGGTGGTGAAGAAATAACGGAAGAAATCGCTAAGAAGATTCAGAATTCTCCGATTGAAAGCGTTGAAATACGTTCTGTATTGACATGTGAATCGAAGAAGGGTGTTTGTGCGAAATGTTATGGACGTAACCTTGCAACAAGTCAGATGGTTCAGCGAGGTGAGGCTGTTGGTGTTATCGCTGCACAGTCTATCGGTGAGCCGGGTACACAGTTGACATTGCGTACGTTCCATGCCGGTGGTACGGCTGCCAATATCGCAGCCAATGCAAGTATCGTGGCAAAGAACCCGGCACGTCTGGAATTTGAGGAACTTCGTACAGTAGATGTCGTGGATGAAGCAGGTGAACCTGCAAAAGTTGTAGTAGGTCGTCTGGCTGAAGTACGTTTCGTGGATGTAAATACCGGTATCGTTCTTTCTACTCATAACGTACCTTATGGTTCTACTCTTTATGCTGCTGATGGCGAGGTAGTGGAAAAAGGTAAGTTGATTGCCCGTTGGGATCCGTTTAACGCTGTTATTATAACGGAAGCTACAGGTAAGATTGAGTTTGAAGGCGTTATTGAAAATGTTACTTATAAGGTGGAATCTGATGAATCTACCGGTTTGCGCGAAATCATCATTATTGAGTCTAAGGATAAGACGAAAGTTCCGATGGCTCATATCATGACAGAAGATGGCGACCTTATTCGTACATATAACCTCCCTGTAGGTGGTCACGTAGTAGTGGAAAATAAGCAGAAGGTAAAAGGCGGTGAAGTTATCGTGAAAATACCTCGTGCTGTTGGTAAGGCTGGTGATATCACGGGTGGTCTTCCGCGTGTAACCGAGCTGTTTGAAGCTCGTAATCCGTCTAACCCTGCTGTTGTTTCTGAAATTGACGGTGAGGTAACGATGGGTAAAGTGAAACGTGGTAATCGTGAAATAGTTGTTACCTCTAAGACTGGTGAGGTTAAGAAGTATCTAGTGCCATTATCAAAACAGATTCTAGTGCAGGAAAACGACTATGTACGTGCTGGTACTCCGTTATCTGACGGTGCTACTACTCCTGCGGATATTCTTGCTATTAAAGGTCCTACGGCTGTACAGGAATATATCGTTAATGAAGTACAGGATGTATATCGTCTGCAAGGTGTGAAAATTAATGATAAGCACTTTGAGATCATTGTTCGTCAGATGATGCGTAAAGTTGAAATCGATGAGCCGGGCGATACCCGCTTCCTGGAACAACAGGTAGTAGACAAGCTGGAGTTCATGGAAGAGAATGATCGCATTTGGGGTAAGAAAGTTGTCGTTGATGCTGGTGATTCTCAGAATCTGCAACCGGGACAGATTGTAACTGCTCGTAAGTTGCGTGATGAAAACAGTATGCTGAAACGTCGTGACTTGAAACCGGTTGAAGTACGTGATGCTGTTCCGGCTACTTCTACTCAGATTCTTCAGGGTATTACTCGTGCAGCTCTGCAAACTTCAAGCTTTATGTCGGCTGCTTCATTCCAGGAGACTACCAAGGTCTTGAACGAAGCTGCTATCAACGGTAAGGTTGATAAGTTAGAGGGCATGAAGGAGAATGTTATTTGTGGACACTTGATACCTGCCGGTACTGGTCAGCGTGAATTTGAAAAGATTATTGTAGGCTCCAAAGAAGAATATGACCGTATTCTTGCAAACAAGAAGACTGTGTTGGATTACAATTCAATGGATGTTGAAGAGTAATATGCAATAAATACAATCAATTGATAATTAAATAGGAAAGAGGAGATGTCTTTGATAGGATGTCTCCTCTTTTGTTTTTGGAATAAAATATTATTCTTACCTTTGAATATTCAAAAGTTTAATCGTAAAAAGAAAATGGAAAACAAGGAAATGAATAATCAGTTACAAATAGAACTGAAAGAAGATGTAGCACAAGGAATCTATGCAAATTTAGCTGTCATTACACATTCCAGTTCTGAATTTATTGTAGACTTTGTGCGTGTAATGCCAGGAATACCTAAAGCTGGAGTAAAATCGCGTATTGTGCTGGCCCCGGAGCACGCTAAGAGATTACTGCGCGCTTTAGAGGAAAACATCGGTAAATATGAGCGCACATTTGGTCCTATTCGATTGCTGGATGAACAGCCAATTCCGCCTATGACAAATCTTAAGGGGGAGGCATAAAATCAAAAAAAAACTCGTAGTGCATTGATTATTCAAATATTATTCGTATTTTTGCAGCCCAAAAGTGTATAGCTACGAAATTAATATAACAATAATATATAATTAAAAACAATTAAAATGCCTACAATTCAGCAATTAGTAAGAAAAGGACGCGAGGAGTTGGTGGAGAAAAGTAAGTCACCGGCCCTTGATTCATGTCCTCAAAGACGTGGCGTTTGCGTGAGAGTGTACACAACCACTCCGAAAAAACCGAATTCTGCAATGCGTAAAGTTGCACGTGTACGTTTGACCAATGGTAAAGAGGTGAACTCTTACATTCCGGGAGAAGGACACAACTTGCAGGAGCACTCTATCGTATTAGTACGCGGTGGTCGTGTTAAAGACCTTCCGGGTGTACGTTATCACATTGTTCGTGGTACATTGGATACTGCAGGTGTTGCAGGTCGTACTCAAAGACGTTCCAAATATGGAGCTAAGCGTCCGAAACCGGGACAGGCTGCACCGGCTAAGAAAAAATAATTAAAGTAGCCAATACAGTAGACAGTTAAATTAAAAGTAATAACTTACGTTTTAGTTTATTGGAAATGCTAAAGGTTGAGTAAATTCTCCGGAGGGGGAGTTGAAGAAGTCAAGAAGTAAACAACCAAGAACGAAAAACATTATTCTTTCAAACAAATGAGAAAAGCAAAACCCAAAAAACGCGTTATCCTGCCGGATCCCGTGTTTAATGATCAAAAGGTTTCAAAATTCGTAAACCATCTGATGTATGACGGAAAGAAGAATACCTCTTATGAAATCTTCTATGCCGCTTTGGAAACAGTAAAAGCAAAACTTCCTAACGAAGAAAAGTCTGCCCTTGAAATTTGGAAAAAGGCACTGGATAATGTAACTCCTCAAGTTGAGGTTAAGTCCCGCCGTGTTGGTGGCGCAACATTCCAGGTTCCGACTGAAATCCGTCCGGATCGTAAAGAATCAGTTTCTATGAAGAATTTGATTATTTTTGCTCGTAAACGTGGTGGTAAATCAATGGCTGATAAATTGGCTGCTGAGATCATGGATGCATACAATGAACAAGGTGGCGCTTTCAAACGTAAAGAAGATATGCATAGAATGGCTGAAGCTAACCGTGCATTTGCTCATTTTAGATTCTAATACTATAAGAATAACCGATAGATTAAAAACTTAAAGTAAAAGGAATTAAAAAATGGCTAAGCAAGATTTACATTTGACGCGTAATATTGGTATCATGGCTCACATCGATGCCGGAAAAACAACAACTTCTGAACGTATCCTGTTTTATACGGGTTTGACTCATAAAATTGGAGAAGTACATGATGGTGCTGCTACAATGGACTGGATGGCGCAGGAGCAGGAACGTGGTATTACTATCACTTCTGCTGCTACTACTACTCGTTGGAAATATGCAGGTGATACTTATAAAATCAACTTGATTGATACTCCGGGACACGTTGACTTTACTGCTGAGGTAGAGCGCTCATTGCGTATCTTGGATGGTGCTGTTGCTGCATACTGTGCAGTTGGTGGTGTTGAACCGCAGTCTGAAACTGTATGGCGTCAGGCTGACAAATATAATGTGCCTCGTATCGCTTATGTGAACAAAATGGACCGTTCTGGTGCTGACTTTTTTGAAGTGGTTCGCCAGATGAAGGCTGTTTTGGGAGCTAATCCGTGTCCTATCGTTATTCCTATTGGTGCTGAAGAATCTTTTAAAGGTCTGGTAGACCTTATTAAGATGAAAGCTATCTACTGGCATGATGAAACTATGGGTGCTGACTATACTGTAGAAGAAATTCCGGCAAACTTGGTGGATGAAGCTGCAGAATGGAGAGATAAGATGCTTGAAAAAGTAGCTGAATTTGACGATGCTTTGATGGAGAAATATTTCGATGATCCTTCTACTATTACAGAAGAAGAGGTACTGAGAGCTCTCCGTAATGCAACTGTACAGATGGCTGTCGTTCCAATGTTATGTGGATCTTCATTTAAAAATAAGGGTGTACAGACATTGCTGGACTATGTTTGTGCTTTTTTACCTTCTCCGCTGGATACAGAAAATGTAATCGGTACAAATCCTAATACGGGCGCTGAGGAAGATCGTAAGCCGAGTGATGATGAAAAGACTTCTGCTTTGGCATTTAAGATTGCTACTGACCCCTATGTAGGTCGTTTAACTTTCTTCCGTGTTTATTCTGGTAAGATTGAAGCTGGTTCTTATATTTATAACTCTCGTTCTGGTAAGAAAGAGCGTGTTTCTCGTCTGTTCCAGATGCACTCAAATAAGCAGAATCCGGTGGAAGTTATCGGTGCTGGTGATATTGGTGCAGGTGTTGGTTTTAAAGATATCCACACGGGTGATACATTGTGTGATGAAACTGCACCGATCGTGCTGGAATCTATGGACTTCCCGGAACCGGTTATTGGTATTGCTGTAGAGCCGAAGACTCAAAAGGATATGGATAAACTGTCTAACGGTTTGGCTAAATTGGCTGAAGAAGACCCGACCTTTACAGTGAAAACTGATGAACAAACAGGTCAGACAGTTATTTCTGGTATGGGTGAGCTTCACTTGGATATCATTATAGACCGTTTGAAACGTGAGTTCAAGGTAGAATGTAACCAAGGTAAACCTCAGGTTAATTACAAAGAGGCTATCACGAAGACCGTTAACTTGCGTGAAGTTTATAAGAAGCAGTCTGGTGGACGTGGTAAGTTTGCTGATATCATTGTAAATATCGGTCCGGCTGATGCGGACTTTACTCAAGGTGGTTTGCAGTTTGTTGATGAAGTGAAAGGTGGTAATATTCCTAAGGAGTTTATCCCATCTGTACAGAAAGGTTTCACAACAGCTATGAAGAATGGTGTGTTGGCTGGTTATCCTTTGGATTCACTGAAAGTAACATTGCTTGATGGCTCTTTCCACCCGGTTGACTCTGACCAGTTGTCGTTTGAAATTTGTGCTATCCAAGCATATAAGAGTGCATGTGCCAAGGCGGGTCCTGTGCTTATGGAGCCTATTATGAAACTGGAGGTTGTAACTCCGGAAGAAAATATGGGTGACGTTATCGGTGACTTGAATAAGCGTCGTGGTCAGGTAGAAGGTATGGAGTCGAGCCGTTCAGGTGCTCGTATCGTGAAAGCTATGGTTCCGTTGGCAGAAATGTTCGGATATGTAACGGCTTTGCGTACTATTACTTCTGGTCGTGCTACTTCATCAATGGTGTACTCTCATCACGCTCAGCTTTCTAACTCTATTGCTAAGGCAGTATTGGAAGAAGTAAAAGGCCGTGCTGATCTGATCTAAAAATATTAAAAATCCGTAGGCTAGCGAATGACTCTTAGCCTACGGAATTTTATCTTATTATAACTTTAATAATTAATAAAACTAATGAGTCAAAAAATTAGAATTAAATTGAAATCTTACGACCACAACTTGGTTGACAAGTCAGCTGAGAAGATTGTAAGAACGGTGAAGGCAACGGGTGCCATCGTTAGCGGCCCGATTCCTCTCCCTACGCACAAGCGTATCTTTACTGTGAACCGTTCGACTTTCGTAAACAAGAAGTCACGTGAACAGTTTGAACTCTCTTCTTATAAGAGACTGATCGACATCTATAGCTCAACAGCTAAGACTGTAGACGCTCTGATGAAGTTGGAGTTACCGAGTGGTGTGGAAGTAGAAATCAAAGTTTAGTATTTTAAATTTTAAGTGAAATGCCAGGATTATTAGGAAAAAAAATCGGAATGACATCCGTTTTCAGTGCCGAGGGTAAGAATGTACCATGCACTGTTATCGAAGCAGGTCCTTGTGTTGTTACTCAGGTTAAGAGTGTAGAAAAAGATGGTTATGCAGCTGTGCAGTTAGGCTTCCAGGACAAAAAAGAGAAGCATACTACAAAGCCGTTGATGGGCCACTTTAAGAAAGCTGGAGTAACTCCCAAGAAACACTTGGCTGAGTTCAAAGAATTTGAAACAGAGTTGAATCTGGGTGACACTGTTACCGTAGAATTGTTTAATGACGCAACTTTCGTTGACGTTATTGGTACCTCTAAGGGTAAGGGCTTCCAGGGTGTAGTTAAAAGACATGGCTTTGGCGGTGTAGGTCAGACTACTCACGGTCAGCATAACCGTGCTCGTAAGCCGGGTTCTATCGGTGCTTGTTCATACCCTGCAAAGGTATTCAAAGGAATGCGCATGGGTGGCCAACTTGGTGGTGACAGAGTGACTGTTCAAAACTTACAGGTATTAAAGGTTCTTCCGGATCACAACCTTCTTTTGATTAAGGGTTCTGTTCCCGGTTGCAAAGGTTCAATCGTAATAATTGAGAAATAATGGAAGTTAACGTATATAACATTAAAGGTGAAGACACTGGGAGAAAGGTTACGTTAAACGAATCTATCTTCGGAATTGAGCCCAACGACCACGCTATCTATTTGGACGTAAAGCAATTTATGGCTAATCAGCGTCAGGGTACACATAAATCAAAAGAAAGAAGTGAGATAAGTGGTTCTACCCGTAAAATCGGTCGTCAGAAAGGTGGCGGTGGTGCACGTCGTGGTGATATGAATTCGCCGGTACTTGTTGGTGGTGCTCGTGTTTTCGGTCCTAAACCGAGAGATTACTACTTCAAGTTGAATAAAAAAGTAAAGACATTAGCTCGTAAGTCGGCTTTGGCGTATAAAGCTCAGAATAATGCGGTTGTTATTGTTGAGGACTTCAATTTTGAGGCTCCGAAAACAAAGGAATTTGTTGCAATGATAAAAAACCTTAAAGTTTCTGACAAAAAGCTGCTTGTAATTTTACCGGAAGCAAATAAAAACGTATATTTGTCGGCTCGTAATGTGGAAAGTGCAAATGTACAGACTATCTCAGGATTAAATACTTACAGAGTATTGAATGCTGGGGTTGTTGTGTTTACTGAAAGCGCTCTTTCGGCTATTGACAATATCTTAATGTAAAAAGGAGGCTTAAATAATGGGAATTATTATTAAACCGTTAGTAACAGAGAAAATGACAGCAATTACAGATAAGACGAACAACCGTTTCGGCTTTATTGTGCGTCCTGAAGCTAACAAACTGGAAATTAAGAGTGAAGTTGAAGCCTTATATAACGTTACGGTAGTTGATGTGAATACAGTTAAGTATGCTGGCAAAAATAAGAGCCGTTATACAAAAGCAGGTATCATCAATGGTCGTACGAATGCTTATAAAAAAGCGATCGTTACGTTGAAAGAAGGGGATACTATTGATTTTTATAGCAATATTTAAAAGAAATGGCAGTACGTAAATTTAAGCCCACAACACCGGGGCAGAGACATAAAGTTATTGGTACCTATGAGGAAATTACTGCGCGGGTACCAGAAAAATCTCTTGTTTTTGGCAAGAAGTCTTCAGGTGGTCGTAACAATGAGGGTAAGATGACTATGCGCTACATCGGTGGCGGTCACAAGAAGATTATCAGAATTGTAGATTTCAAGAGAAATAAGGACGGTGTGCCTGCAGTGGTTAAAACAATCGAATACGATCCGAATCGTTCGGCTCGTATTGCTTTGTTGTTTTATGCAGATGGAGAAAAAAGATATATTATTGCTCCCAATGGATTGCAAGTAGGTGCGACTTTGATGTCAGGTGAAACTGCAGCTCCGGAAATCGGAAATGCACTTCCTCTTCAGAATATTCCGGTTGGTACCGTAATTCATAATATTGAATTACGTCCGGGCCAGGGTGCAGCTTTGGTTCGCTCAGCAGGTAATTTCGCTCAGTTGACTTCAAGAGAAGGAAAATATTGTGTTATCAAATTGCCTTCAGGTGAAGTTAGACAAATACTTAGCACTTGTAAAGCTACTATCGGTAGTGTTGGTAACTCAGATCATGGATTGGAAAGTTCAGGTAAGGCTGGACGCTCTCGTTGGATGGGCCGTCGCCCGCGTAACCGTGGTGTTGTAATGAACCCGGTTGATCACCCGATGGGTGGTGGTGAAGGACGTGCTTCAGGAGGACACCCAAGATCTCGTAAGGGATTGTATGCTAAGGGACTTAAGACTAGAGCTCCGAAGAAACAATCGTCTAAGTATATTATTGAGAGAAGAAAGAAGTAATCTGATTAATTGAGTAAACTATGAGTCGTTCATTAAAAAAAGGTCCGTATATAAACGTTAAGCTTGAGAAGAGAGTTCTTGCTATGAATGAATCAGGCAAGAAAGTTGTTGTTAAGACTTGGGCCAGAGCTTCAATGATTTCGCCTGATTTCGTAGGCCATACAGTTGCAGTTCATAACGGAAATAAATTTATTCCTGTATACGTTACCGAAAATATGGTAGGTCACAAGTTGGGCGAATTTGCTCCAACTCGTACTTTCAGAGGACACGCTGGTAACAAGAAAAGATAACAGGATTAATCTGAAATAATAAAGTATAAATATAATGGGAGCAAGAAAAAAAATATCGGCTGATAAAAGAAAAGAAGCCCTTAAAACCATGTATTTTGCAAAGTTGCAGAATGTTCCTACTTCCCCTCGTAAGATGCGTCTCGTGGCTGACATGATCCGCGGGATGGAAGTGAACAGAGCACTTGGCGTTTTGAAGTTTTCTTCAAAAGAAGCAGCTGCCAGAGTTGAGAAATTACTGCGCTCTGCAATTGCTAACTGGGAGCAGAAAAACGAACGTAAAGCTGAAAGTGGTGAATTATTTGTAACAAAGATTTTTGTTGATGGTGGCGCTACACTCAAGAGAATGAGACCGGCTCCGCAGGGAAGAGGTTACAGAATTCGTAAACGTTCAAATCACGTAACGTTGTTCGTTGGTTCTAAAAGTAATAACGAAGATCAAAATTAAGGTAAATGGGACAAAAAGTTAATCCAATAAGCAACCGTTTAGGAATTATCAGAGGATGGGATTCCAATTGGTATGGTGGAAATAATTACGGCGATTCTCTGCTGGAAGACAGCAAGATTCGTAAATATCTGAACGCTAGACTTGCAAAAGCCAGTGTATCAAGAATCGTAATTGAACGTACACTGAAACTCGTGACTATTACCGTTTGCACTGCACGTCCGGGTATTATTATCGGTAAAGGTGGCCAGGAAGTTGATAAGTTGAAAGAAGAGTTGAAGAAGGTTACCGATAAGGATATTCAGATCAATATCTTCGAAGTGAAAAGACCTGAGTTGGATGCTGTTATTGTTGCAAATAACATCGCTCGTCAGGTAGAGGGAAAGATTGCCTATCGCCGTGCCATTAAGATGGCTATCGCTAATACTATGCGTATGGGTGCTGAAGGTATCAAAATTCAGATTTCAGGACGTTTGAATGGAGCTGAAATGGCTCGTTCTGAAATGTATAAGGAAGGAAGAACTCCGTTGCACACTTTCAGAGCAGACATTGACTACTGTCATGCAGAAGCATTGACTAAGGTTGGTCTTCTCGGTATTAAAGTTTGGATTTGTAGAGGTGAAGTATTTGGTAAGAGAGAATTAGCTCCGAACTTTACTCAAAGCAAAGAAAGTGGTCGTGGAAGCAATAGCGGAAACAATAGCGGAAAGAACTTCAAAAGAAAGAAAAATAATCGCTAAACGAATTTGAATTTTAGGAATTATGTTACAACCGAAAAAGACAAAATTCAGAAGACAACAAAAAGGCCGTCAAAAAGGTATTGCCCAAAGAGGTAACCAGTTGGCTTTCGGCTCTTTTGGAATTAAGGCTTTGGAAACAAAATGGATTACAGGCCGTCAGATCGAAGCTGCTCGTATTGCAGTGACAAGATATATGCAACGTCAAGGACAAATTTGGATTCGTATTTTTCCGGATAAACCTATTACCAGAAAGCCTGCCGATGTACGTATGGGTAAAGGTAAAGGTGCTCCAGAGGGCTTTGTTGCTCCTGTAACGCCGGGAAGAATTATTATCGAAGCTGAAGGAGTATCTTATGAAATCGCAAAAGAAGCTTTGCGCTTGGCTGCACAGAAGCTTCCTATTACAACGAAGTTTGTTGTAAGACGTGATTATGATATTCAAAATCAAAATGCGTAAGGGATATGAAAATAGCAGAAATTAAAGAAATGCCTACCAATGACTTGGTAGAAAGAGTAGAGGCAGAAGTGACGAATTACAACCAGATGGTTTTAAATCATTCTATTTCTCCTTTGGATAATCCTGCTCAAATCAAACAATTACGCAGGACTATTGCGCGTATGAAGACAGAATTACGCCAAAGAGAACTTAACAATAAATGATGAGTTTGATGGAAGCAAGAAATTTAAGAAAAGAAAGAACTGGGGTTGTGCTGAGCAATAAAATGGATAAAACCATCACAGTGGCAGCTAAATTTAAGGAAAAACACCCCATATATGGCAAGTTCGTTAGCAAGACGAAGAAGTACCATGCTCATGATGAAAAGAATGAGTGCAATATCGGTGATACTGTACACATCATGGAAACTCGTCCTTTGAGCAAGACTAAGAGATGGAGATTAGTAGAAATAATTGAAAGAGCGAAGTAATTATGATACAAGTAGAATCCAGACTTATAGTATGTGATAATAGTGGAGCAAAAGAGGCTCTCTGTATTCGCGTTTTAGGCGGTACAGGTCGTCGTTATGCTTCTGTTGGGGACGTGATTGTTGTTTCAGTGAAGAGCGTTATCCCTTCAAGTGATATTAAAAAAGGTGCAGTGTCTAAAGCTTTGATCGTACGTACTAAGAAAGAAATCCGTCGTGCTGATGGTTCTTATATACGTTTTGATGATAATGCTTGCGTGTTGTTGAACAATGCAGGTGAGATTAGAGGTAGTCGTATTTTCGGTCCGGTAGCAAGAGAACTTCGTGCTACTAACATGAAAGTTGTGTCACTCGCCCCTGAAGTACTTTAATTTTGTAAAAGATTTAAGTAATGAGTAAACTACATATTAAAAAAGGCGATACAGTTTACGTAAACGCTGGTGAAGACAAAGGTAAAACTGGTCGCGTATTGAAGGTTCTTGTTAAAGAAGGTCGTGCAATTGTTGAGGGTATCAATATGGTATCTAAGAGCACTAAACCAAACGCAAAGAACCCGCAAGGTGGTATTGTGAAGCAGGAAGCTTCTATCCACATTTCTAACTTGAATCCGGTTGATCCAAAAACTGGTAAAGCAACGCGTGTTGGTAGAAAAGAAAGTTCTGATGGAACTTTAGTGCGTTATTCTAAAAAATCAGGAGAGGAGATTAAGTAATGAGTAATACTGCTAGTCTTAAGAAAGAATATGCAGAGCGTATTGCGCCTGCGTTGAAATCACAGTTCCAGTATTCTTCTGCAATGCAGATACCCGTACTTAAGAAGATTGTTATCAATCAGGGTTTAGGTATGGCAGTTGCCGACAAGAAGATTATTGAGGTTGCAATTAATGAGATGACCGCTATTACAGGCCAAAAAGCTGTAGCAACGATTTCTCGTAAAGATATCGCAAACTTTAAGTTGCGTAAGAAAATGCCTATTGGTGTGATGGTAACTTTGCGTCGTGAAAGAATGTACGAATTTCTTGAAAAATTAGTTCGTGTAGCTCTTCCTCGTATCCGTGACTTCAAGGGTATTGAAAGTAAGTTTGATGGAAAGGGTAATTATACTCTTGGTATTCAGGAACAAATCATTTTCCCTGAAATTAATATCGATAGTATTACCAGAATTCTCGGAATGAATATTACCTTTGTAACCTCTGCGGAAACAGATGAAGAAGGTTATGCCTTGTTGAAAGAATTCGGTTTACCGTTTAAAAACGCTAAAAAAGATTGATAAGTTATGGCAAAGGAATCAATGAAGGCACGTGAAGTAAGACGTGCTAAATTAGTAGCCAAATATGCCGAGAAGAGAGCTGCACTGAAGCAAATCGTTAGAACTGGTGATCCTGCTGAAGCTTTTGAAGCTGCACAAAAATTGCAAGATCTGCCAAAGAATTCTAATCCGATTCGTATGCATAACCGTTGCAAATTGACTGGTCGTCCTAAAGGATATATCCGTCAGTTTGGTATCTCCAGAATTCAGTTCCGTGAGATGGCTTCTAACGGTCTTATTCCCGGTATTAAGAAAGCAAGCTGGTAATTTTTGTTTTAAATATTGTCAGGGTAGTCCTGATTAATTTAATTTTTATTATATGACTGATCCAATAGCAGATTATTTGACGAGGTTGCGGAACGCTATTCAAGCAAAGCACAGAGTAGTAGAAGTTCCCGCTTCAAATTTGAAAAAAGAAATCACTAAGATTCTTTTTGAGAAAGGCTACATTCTTAACTATAAGTTTGTAGAAGATGGTCCTCAAGGTACAATTAAAGTTGCCTTGAAGTATGATCCGGTTAATAAAGTGAACGCAATCAAGAAACTGGAAAGAATCTCCTCTCCGGGCTTGCGTCAGTATACCGGTTATAAGGACATGCCGCGAGTTATTAATGGTTTGGGTATTGCTATAATATCTACTTCCAAAGGTGTAATGACCAACAAAGAAGCCGCTGAACTGAAGATTGGTGGTGAAGTATTGTGTTATGTATATTAATAGGAGGAATTAGCAATGTCAAGAATAGGAAAATTACCCATTAGTATTCCCGCTGGAGTAACAGTTACTCTGAAAGAAAATGTGGTTACCGTGAAGGGACCAAAAGGCGAACTTAGCCAATATGTAAATCCTGCTATCAATGTTGTCATCGAAGATGGTCATGTGACTTTGAGTGAGAATGAAAATGCAATGTTAGATAATCCTAAGCAAAAGCATGCATTCCATGGTTTATACCGCTCTTTGGTTCACAACATGGTTGTTGGTGTATCTGAAGGATATAAAAAGGAGTTGGAACTTGTAGGTGTAGGTTATCGTGCTTCTAACCAAGGTAATATCATTGAATTATCTTTGGGATATACGCACAACATCTTCATACAGTTGCCTTCTGAAGTTAAAGTAGAGACAAAATCTGAAAGAAATAAGAATCCTCTTATCATTTTGGAGTCTTGCGATAAACAATTGCTGGGTCAAGTTTGCTCTAAGATACGTTCTTTCCGTAAGCCCGAACCGTATAAAGGTAAAGGTATTAAGTTTGTTGGTGAAGAAATTCGTAGAAAGTCTGGTAAATCTGCCGGCGCTAAGTAATTTACATAAAATTAGAATGTTATGACAACAAAAATAGAAAGACGAATTAAGATCAAATATAGAGTACGCAATAGAATTTCAGGTACTGCTGAACGTCCGCGTATGAGTGTATTTAGAAGCAATAAGCAAATCTATGTTCAGCTTATCGACGATTTAGGCGGTAAGACTTTGGCTGCTGCTTCTTCTTTGGGTATGACTGAAAAGTTGCCAAAGAAGGAACAGGCTGCAAAGGTTGGAGAATTGATTGCTAAGAAGGCTCAGGAAGCAGGTATTACTACTGTTGTTTTCGACCGTAATGGTTACTTGTATCATGGGAGAGTAAAAGAAGTGGCTGATGCTGCTCGTAACGGTGGACTTAAATTTTAATCATTATGGCAATTAATAATAGAGTTAAGATTACAAACGATATAGAACTGAAAGACCGTTTGGTTGCTATTAATCGTGTAACCAAAGTGACCAAAGGTGGTAGAACTTTTAGTTTCTCTGCAATTGTTGTTGTAGGTAACGAAGAAGGAATTATCGGTTGGGGTCTTGGTAAAGCTGGTGAAGTTACCGCAGCTATTGCTAAAGGTGTTGAGTCAGCTAAGAAGAACCTGACAAAGGTACCTGTGTTGAAAGGTACTGTTCCTCACGAACAGTCTGCTAAGTTTGGTGGTGCGGAAGTATTCATTAAACCGGCTTCTCATGGTACTGGTGTAGTTGCAGGTGGTGCAATGCGTGCTGTACTTGAAAGTGTTGGTATTACAGATGTTTTGGCTAAGTCAAAAGGATCTTCTAATCCGCACAACTTGGTGAAAGCTACTATCTTGGCGTTGGGTGAAATGCGTGATGCACGTATGGTTGCTCAAAACAGAGGAATTAGTATTGAAAAAGTATTTAGAGGATAAGGAGGAATATATGTCGACTATAAAGGTTAAACAGATTAAAAGTAGAATTGGTGCTCCGGCTGATCAGAAAAGAACTCTCGATGCACTGGGACTTCGTAAGTTGAATCGTGTGGTTGAACACGAGTGTACTCCTTCAATTCTTGGAATGGTGGATAAGGTTAAACACTTGGTTACCATTGTTAAGTAATTATTTGTTGAATATAAAACGAATTACAATATGAACTTAAGTAATTTAAAACCTGCAGAAGGATCTACTAAAACAAGAAAGAGAATTGGACGTGGTCCGGGTTCTGGCTTGGGAGGTACTTCTACCAGAGGTCATAAGGGAGCTAAATCAAGATCTGGTTATTCTAAGAAGATCGGTTTTGAGGGTGGCCAGATGCCTCTTCAACGTCGTGTTCCTAAATTCGGTTTTAAGAACATTAATCGTGTAGAGTATAAGGCTATCAATTTGGATACAATTCAGAAACTCGCTGAAGCTAAGAAGTTAGAATCAGTTGGTATTAATGACTTTATCGCTGCTGGCTTTATTTCTTCAAATCAGTTGGTAAAAGTATTAGGTAATGGAACTTTGACTACAAAGTTGGATGTGCAAGCTCATGCATTCTCTAAGACTGCTGTTGCTGCCATCGAAGCTGCTGGTGGAAGTGTAGTAAAACTCTAATTCGATGAGAAAAGCTATTGAAACATTAAAGAATATATGGAAAATTGAGGATCTGAGACAACGGATCCTCATTACCATATTGTTTGTGGCAATCTACCGATTCGGCTCATATGTCGTATTGCCTGGTATTAACCCGGCTATGCTGACACAATTGCATCAACAAACAAGCGAGGGCCTCTTAGCCTTATTAAACATGTTTTCGGGAGGAGCATTCTCTAATGCATCTATTTTTGCATTAGGAATTATGCCTTATATCTCTGCTTCAATCGTTATTCAGTTGTTGGGAATTGCGGTTCCGTATTTCCAGAAACTTCAGCGTGAAGGTGAGAGTGGTAGAAGAAAAATGAATCAATATACTCGTTATTTGACGATTATCATTTTGCTGGTTCAGGCTCCTTCTTATTTGCTCAATCTTAAAATGCAGGCCGGTCCTTCCTTAAATGCTTCATTAGATTGGACTCTGTTCATGGTTACCTCTACCATTATTTTGGCAGCTGGTAGTATGTTTATTTTGTGGCTTGGTGAGAGAATCACTGATAAGGGTATCGGTAATGGTATTTCATTTATCATCTTAATCGGTATTATCGCTCGTTTGCCTCAGTCTTTATTCCAGGAATTGATTTCCCGTATGACTGATAAGACAGGTGGTTTGGTTATGTTCTTAATTGAAATCGTATTCCTATTGCTGGTAATTGCAGCTGCAATTTTGTTGGTGCAAGGTACAAGAAAAATTCCTGTACAATACGCTAAAAGAATTGTTGGCAACAAACAATATGGTGGTGCAAGACAGTACATTCCGTTGAAAGTGAATGCTGCTGGTGTAATGCCTATCATCTTTGCTCAGGCAATTATGTTTATTCCTATAACCTTTATTGGTTTTTCAAATGTAGATCATGTGAGCGGTTTTGTGCGTGCATTTACTGATCATACAAGCTTCTGGTATAATTTCGTATTTGCAATAATGATTATACTGTTTACGTATTTTTATACTGCGATTACGATTAACCCGACTCAGATGGCTGAGGATATGAAGAGAAATAATGGTTTCATTCCGGGTATCAAACCAGGAAAGAAGACAGCTGAGTATATTGATGATATTATGTCTCGTATTACATTACCTGGTTCTTTCTTTTTGGCATTGGTAGCTATTATGCCTGCATTTGCCGGTATTTTTGGTGTGAAAGCTGAATTTGCTCAATTCTTTGGTGGTACATCTTTGTTAATTCTTGTAGGTGTAGTTCTTGATACACTTCAGCAGATTGAAAGTCATTTGTTGATGAGACACTATGATGGTCTGTTGAAATCAGGTCGTATTAAGGGACGTAGCAACGTAGCTGCATATTAATCTTTTAGAAGATGATATTTCTTAAAACGGAAGATGAAATAGAGCTGCTCCGTGAGAGTAATTTGCTTGTCGGAAAGACATTGGCTGAAGTTGCAAAACTGGTAAAGCCGGGAGTTACTACAAAAGAGCTGGACAAAGTAGCGGAAGAGTTTATCAGAGATCATGGTGCTGTTCCTACTTTTAAGGGTTTTCCAAATCAATATGGTGATCCATTTCCAGCTTCGTTATGTACATCGGTTAATGAACAGGTGGTACATGGTATTCCTGGAGATATAGTACTGAAAGAAGGTGATATTGTATCGGTTGATTGTGGTACTTATATGAATGGTTTTTGTGGCGATTCTGCCTATACATTTTGTGTAGGAGAAGTAGATGAGGAAATTCGCAAATTACTGAAAGTTACTAAAGAGGCATTATACATCGGAATAGAAAATGCTGTTCAAGGAAAGCGGTTGGGTGATATCGGATATGCAATACAACAACATTGTGAGTCCAATTCATACGGTGTAGTGCGTGAATTTGTTGGTCATGGTATTGGCAAAGAGATGCATGAAGATCCTCAAGTTCCTAATTATGGAAAACGTGGTTATGGAACAATTTTGAAGAAAGGTCTTTGTATAGCTATTGAACCGATGATTACGCAAGGTGGTCGCCAAATAGTAATGGAGCGTGATGGCTGGACGGTGAGAACAAAAGATCGGAAGTGCGCAGCTCATTTTGAGCATACGGTGGCTGTAGGAGCCGGCAAAGCTGATATTTTATCATCGTTTGAATTCATAGAAGAAGTATTAGGAGATAAAGCAATTTAAAAATTAAATATGGCTAAGCAATCTGCAATAGAACAAGATGGAGTTATAGTTGAAGCATTGTCTAATGCAATGTTTCGTGTTGAATTAGAAAACGGACATGAGATTACTGCGCATATTTCCGGTAAGATGCGAATGCATTACATTAAAATCCTGCCGGGTGATAAAGTAAGAGTCGAAATGTCTCCTTACGATTTATCGAAAGGAAGAATTGTATTTAGATATAAATAAAATTAAGATATGAAAGTAAGAGCATCTTTAAAGAAACGTACGCCAGAATGTAAGATCGTTAGACGCAATGGCCGTTTGTATGTTATTAACAAGAAAAATCCTAAGTATAAACAACGTCAAGGATAATATTATTATTTTTGCAAAAAAAATAATTTAGTATATGGCTATAAGAATAGTTGGTGTCGATTTGCCTCAAAATAAGAGAGGTGAAGTTGCGTTGACCTATATCTATGGAATAGGTCGTAGTAGTTCAGCAAAGATTTTAGATAAAGCTGGTGTAGATAAAGACCTGAAAGTGAAAGACTGGACGGACGATCAAGCTGCCAAGATTCGTGAGATCATTGGTGCAGAATTTAAAGTAGAAGGTGATCTTCGCTCGGAAGTTCAATTGAATATCAAACGTTTAATGGATATTGGTTGTTACCGTGGTGTACGTCATCGTATCGGTTTGCCTGTAAGAGGTCAGAGCACGAAGAATAACGCTCGTACTCGTAAGGGTAGAAAGAAAACCGTTGCAAATAAGAAAAAAGCTACTAAATAATAATTGTTGATATGGCAAAAAAAACAGTTGCAGCAAAGAAGAGAAATGTGAAAGTTGACGCTAATGGACAGTTGCATGTTCATTCATCTTTCAACAATATTATTGTTTCTCTCGCAAACAGTGAAGGGCAGATTATTTCTTGGTCATCTGCCGGTAAAATGGGATTTAGAGGTTCTAAAAAGAATACTCCTTATGCAGCACAGATGGCTGCCCAGGATTGTGCAAAGATTGCATTTGATCTTGGCCTGAGAAAGGTAAAAGCATATGTGAAAGGTCCAGGTAACGGACGTGAGTCTGCTATTAGAACTATCCACGGTGCAGGTATCGAGGTTACTGAAATCATTGACGTAACTCCGCTTCCACATAATGGTTGTCGTCCTCCGAAAAGACGTAGAGTTTAAGATTTACCTTTAATAAAAATGATCTTGATTTTGTTATTGGATTACATTAATTTCTCTCTGTAATCGCGGCTGCAACAAATTGAGTTCATGAATAAACAATTAAAATTTAAAAGAAATGGCTAGATATACTGGACCAAAATCAAGAATAGCCCGTAAATTCGGTGAAGGCATCTTTGGAGCAGATAAAGTTTTGTCTAAGAAAAACTATCCTCCCGGACAGCACGGCAATTCAAGAAAAAGAAAAACTTCAGAATATGGTGTTCAACTTCGTGAGAAACAGAAAGCCAAATACACCTATGGAGTTTTAGAGAAACAATTCCGTAACTTGTTTGAAAAGGCAGCTACAGCAAAAGGTATTACCGGTGAGGTACTTCTTCAACTGTTGGAAGGCCGTCTTGATAATGTAGTATTCCGTTTGGGTATTGCTCCTACTCGTGCAGCTGCTCGTCAGTTGGTGGGTCATAAGCATATTACTGTGGATGGTGAAGTGGTAAATATCCCTTCATTTGCGGTAAAACCGGGTCAGGTGATTGGTGTTCGCGAAAGATCTAAATCTTTGGAAGTAATTGCTAATTCACTGGCTGGTTTTAATCACAGCAAGTATCCTTGGTTGGAATGGGATGATAACTCAAAGGTAGGCAAATTGCTGCATGTACCTGAAAGAGCAGACATTCCTGAAAACATTAAAGAGCATTTGATCGTAGAATTGTATTCTAAATAAAAATAATTAATTTCATGGCGATATTAGCATTTCAAAAACCTGATAAAGTATTAATGTTGGAAGCGGACTCTCGATTCGGTAAATTCGAATTTCGTCCGTTGGAGCCCGGTTTCGGTATTACCGTTGGTAATGCACTGCGCCGCATCCTGCTTTCGTCATTGGAGGGTTTTGCTATCACTACTATCAAGATAGATGGTGTTGAGCACGAATTCTCTAGTGTTCCGGGAGTTAAAGAGGATGTTACTAACATTATCTTGAATCTGAAACAGGTGAGATTCAAGCAAGTAGTTGAAGAGTTTGAGAGTGAGAAAGTAAGTATCACAATCGAAAATTCTAGTGAATTTAAAGCAGGTGACATAGGTAAGTATTTGACTGGATTTGAAGTGTTAAATCCTGAATTGGTTATTTGTCATTTAGATTCTAAAGCAACAATGCAGATCGATATTACGATTAATAAGGGTCGTGGTTATGTTCCGGCTGATGAAAACCGCGAATATTGCACAGATGTTAACGTAATTCCTATCGATTCCATTTATACCCCGATACGTAATGTGAAGTACCAGATTGAGCAGTTCCGTGTTGAACAAAAGACAGACTACGATAAATTGGTACTTGAGATTACTACCGATGGTTCCATTCATCCGAAGGAAGCACTGAAAGAAGCTGCAAAGATTTTGATTTATCACTTCATGCTCTTCTCTGATGAGAAGATTACATTGGAAAGCAATGACGTGGATGGTAATGAAGAATTTGATGAAGAAGTATTGCATATGCGTCAATTGTTGAAAACTAAACTCGTTGATATGGACTTATCGGTTCGTGCCCTCAACTGCTTGAAGGCTGCCGATGTAGAAACGCTGGGCGACTTAGTACAGTTCAACAAGACGGATTTACTGAAATTCAGAAACTTCGGAAAGAAATCGCTTACTGAGCTTGATGATTTGCTGGAAAGTCTGAATCTTTCGTTTGGAACCGATATTTCTAAATATAAATTAGATAAAGAATAAAAAATGAGACATAATAAGAAATTCAACCATTTAGGTCGTACTGCTTCTCATAGAAACGCTATGTTGTCTAACATGGCATGTTCTTTGATTAAGCACAAAAGAATCACTACGACTGTTGCAAAGGCTAAAGCTCTGAAGAAGTTCGTTGAGCCTTTGATTACGAAATCAAAGGATGACACGACTAACTCTCGTCGTGTTGTGTTCAGCAATTTGCAGGATAAGCAAGTTGTAACAGAACTGTTCAAGGAAATTTCAGTGAAGATTGCTGACCGTCCGGGTGGCTATACTCGTATCATCAAGACAGGACACCGTCTGGGTGATAACGCAGAAATGTGCTTCATTGAACTCGTTGACTACAACGAAAATATGGCTAAGGAAAAAGTTGCTAAGAAAGCTACTCGTACCCGCCGTTCTAAGAAAACTGCTACAGAGGCAGCAGCTCCGGTTGCTGAAGCACCGGCAGTTGAAGAAGCAAAGGCTGAAGAAGCTAAAGCTGAATAAATCGACTATTCTTTTCGATATAAAAGCCATCTCCTGCAAAGGGGGATGGCTTTTTTGTTTTCCACATGTTTTTCTATACTTTGTTTCTCATTTAGGCTTTCTGTCCTGTTGCTAAACTTCTTGCCAAAAGGTGATTTGTCTGCAAACTGTGCTCTGATAACCACAGATTTTACTTTTAATCTCTGTATGAAGTTGCTTACGAGGCTCTTGTGAGGAATAAAGATATATCTTTCCTAAACATTCATTAAAAGGTTCTTATTTTAAACAATTGAATGAAACAAACTGTTATCTTTGCAAATAGATATGGCAAAGTTTTTAAAATTGATATTGATCCTGGTTCTTGCAACTGCCTTTTGGGGAAGCGTGAGCGATACATTTACTGCATCAGTAGATGGAACGACTATTGTCTCTCAAAGAGCTGCGGGAGAAGACGGGAATATGCAGAGAAATGATGTCCGGCAAGGAAGTTATATTCCGGCTCCGCAATTGCCATATTTATCTGATGCGGAGATTGCAAGTTCCGGTGGAGCTACACAGTTGCTCACGTTTTCGCGTGCGCAGCGTTCATATACAACCGAATTCATACTTTCATTGAAAGATGTAGTAGAGCGATTGGCTCATCGTGATGGTGCATTATCATTGCAACGCTCGAAGTTGTTCGATACTACTGCTTTCTATCGTTGCCAACCTGCGTGTGAATATTATGTGTTTACGCTCAGGAGAATTATCATTTAGACGTTTGAATGAATCAATTTCTTTTTTACCTTTTGTAACCATTGGCTTACATTAGGTGACTATTTTTATTAGTTAAACTTTTATTCATTTCAAAACGATTTAAATTATGGCAACTCAAGCAATTGATGCAACAATCTTTGCATCTACACACCCTGATATTGTAAAACGTACAAGTATTTCCGGACTTATTTTCTCGGCAGTTATGTTACTGTTAGGCATCCTCGTGTTTGTATCCACTTTTGAAGTAACTGATCGATCGTCTACGCTCAGTATGTTACTGATGGTGCTGGGAACGGCATTTTTTCTATTAGGGATATTCCGTTTATTCTGGAAATCAAAGGAAGTGGTCTATCTCCCCACTGGCAGCGTTACGAAAGAGCGTAGCATTTTCTTTGATTTGAAACACATGGGCAAGCTGAAAGAAATGATTGAAAAGGGTCATCTTACGCTTGAAGATGGTGTCAAGAGTGAAGGAAGTGGTAATGTGCGTATGGATGTTATACTTTCGCAAGATAATAAATTTGCAGCTGTTCAGTTGTTCCAATTTGTGCCTTATACGTACACACCGGTGACTTCCGTGCATTATTACACGGGTAATGATGCAGCGACTGTATCGGCTTTCTTGTCGAAGTGTAAAGTGAACTAGCCTATAGGCTTTTACTGGACTTAACTTTAAGTTAGTGGGGATTAGTCGGTGACGGCTATCCCCATTTTTTTCATCAGGAAGCAAGCATTCATATTCTGGGCTACCCCTTCGCGCAGACGATATGAGAAAGTGAGTTCATTGTCGGTAATGTCGGCTTCGAAACGATAGTTGCGTATATCGGTAGGGAAGATCTCGGCAAGGGTACCAAGCATCAAGTCGTGAGTGGCGATGATGCCGTTTGCCTGTAAAGTCATGAATTGCTTGATGAGAGCGAGAGAACCTTTTTGCTTATCTGTGGAGTTGGTCCCTTTTAAAATTTCGTCGAGGATGATGAATAATTCCTCACCGGCTTGCAGTTTGTCGATAATAAGTTTCAGCCGTTTGAGTTCGGCGAAGAAATAAGATTCGTTGTCGGTCAGAGAGTCACTGGTACGCAGGCTGGTGATGAGACGGGCAGGATATAGTTCCATTTGCCGGGTACAGGTAGGCGCTCCGATGCAGGCTAACAAATAGTTGATGCCTACCGTGCGGAGATATGTACTTTTGCCTGCCATATTGGCGCCGGTAATGATGATAAAGAAAGGATGTTTCTCTATGTCGATGTCGTTGCGCACACATTTGTCGCGGTTCATTAGCGGATGTCCCATATCTTCGGCGCGGAGGCAGAAAGAACGGGTGGCGATGACAGGGTAAGAGTAGTCCGGATGGTTGTAGGCAAAAGTCGCCAGTGAGCATAACGCATCCATGTGGGCGATAGCTGTCAGCCAATGGGGCAATTCCGAAGCATACTGTTCTTTCCATCCTTCGATGCGCATGATCTGTCGGATTTCCCAGAAGAAGAGACCGTTGAGAATGGCATACATGAAAGCATTGTTTCGTTGGTCGAGTTCGTCCATTAGTTTGCTTAGTCGTTGGATGGAGTGGGAGGCTGTCTGTTTTTCGCCGCCAATCCACGTTTTTACTTCGTTTAATACATGGCTTTTCACCGGTTGGTTTTCTATAAGGCGGAGCAGATTGGCATACGTTGCCAGTATTTGCAGTTTCTTGCCATACACTGCTTGCATCTTGGTGATTCTGCCGGTGAAACTGAAACTAGCGAATACAAAACATACCCATACGGCTCCACAAACACTGGCCGGAATGATGTCTGCAATTGCAAGTGCAATGCACACTGCATTTGTTCCACCGACTAACCAAGGCAACATGCGGAAAAACAGGCTCTTCCGGAAGATGCTCGGACTTTTGGCCCATGCTTTGAGTTCATTTTCGTCGGCCGCTTTTCCTTTATGCAGTAATCCCAGGATGCGAAATTCCTGTCTGAATTCCAGGAGCGGAGCCAGTTCACGGACAGCTTCCTGCCGGGCTTCTATGTCTGTTTTCTTCTCCAGATGTGTGCCCAACCAAGTGGCTAACAGGTTCTTACCAAGCTGTGTACACGTCCGGTTGATATATTGAAACAGAGAATGAGGTCCGAAGACATCCAAATCGAAACTATACAGATGTGCCGGGTCTACGAACTCGGCTCCATCCTCAAAGGATGACGTGTTATAATTCAGTGCGGCAAGCTCCTGTTCGTTGATTTCTATCTTCTTTTCCAGGTAGTCTTTCCAGTGGAACAGGCGGTTATGATACTTTATCAGCAGGATGAAAGGCAGAAGTGTTACGGCAATGACCCCTGTCAGCACTATCCAACCTGCCGACCAAAAATATATGATTCCCGCTACTCCGGCAACGAACAGCAGTAATCGGAGAGTACCTATGCGGTAAATCTTGTTTTGTACTTTATTCAGTTTCCGGCGCCCCTCTTCGGCAATATGCTGATAAGTGGCAGTTATCTCATTGATTGTGTTCATTATCTTCTTCTTTGCTTGCAAAGGTAAAACAAGCATAGATTATAACCAAATGCTTATCCAGCTTTCTCTTGTTGATATACTAATGAAGAACAGTCCATGTCATCCACCAAGGGATACTGCGGTTCCCATGAAGGGACACTGCGGTTCCCATGAAGGGACACTGCGGTTCCCATGAAGGGACACTCGCGTTTCCATGGTAGGAAACTGTCGTTCCCATAGTAGGAAACTCTCGTTCCCATGGTGGGAAACTGTCGTTCCTATGAGGGGGAACTATCATCCTCCTGTAAGGGATACGAGTGTATGATGTGTACTGGTTTTAGTTGACAACTTCGGTTGTTATGACTTAATAAGTTTACTCACTATAATTTAATTCCTAAAATTGTTTACTTCCAAGG
>NZ_FQZN01000024.1 GCF_900142015.1 Bacteroides stercorirosoris | reverse complement strand
CGTTTTGGCCGTCAAACCGTTTTTTGGGGGGAATGCTTAAAGATACAAAAAAGGCAACTAACTCGCAATGAATTAGTTGCCTTAAATTTTATTATCTTAGGAATATCCCTATTTATTAATTATTAGATTAAATCTTGTTTTACGATTTCCACTGCCTCTTTCAGTGGGGACAGATGTTTATCAATAATTTCTTCTTTCAACTTAGGCGTAAACTCCATCTTGCTCTATTCTTTTAAGTAATAGATCTCGTAATCCTTCTCGCAAACGAACTAAATCAACTTTACATCCGAGCAAGGATTGCAGTGTTTCTCGAATATCGAACATGACAAATGGGTCGGGTTCTTCCAATTCTACGAAAACATCTACATCACTGTCAGGTCGATTCTCGCCACGAGCTACCGAACCAAATATTCCAATAGAGCGAATGCCATATTTGGACGCACAATCATTTTTGAATTGTCTGAGTGTGGCAATACATTCATCTTTTGTTTTCATATTCTTGCTCCTTTCATCTTGAACAATGTTCTTTGTACAAAGATAAGAAGTTTTCTGTTATTTCAAGATTGATATTAGCATTTTCTCTTTTTGTTTGGCTCTGAATCTTCTTCCTCACTTTCTTTACTTTGTATTCACAAACATTACACTTGTGATTCCTGTTCTCAGGACTCACTTCGTAGTGTGCAACTTTAAATGATAAAAGTGATGAATACAGAAAGGATTGAGAAAGATGACGGAAGGCTGGACCTTTCGCTGTATATGACGAAGGTCATTAACAAATTGAGTGAAGACAAGAGGTACCCTGCGGTGCATACCTACACCAGCACCTTGCACTCTTTTGCAAAGTTTTCCTGTGGGGCAATGCCCGTGAATGACGTGTTCACCCCCGGGCGACTGAAAGCGTATGAGGACTGGCTGCTGCAAAGGCGGCTGAGCTGGAACACCATTTCCACCTATATGCGCACCTTGCAGGCGGTATATAACCGCCTGTCCCCACCCGGCACGCCGGAACACAACGCTAAACTCTTCGATGACGTGTATACCAAGGTGAAGTCGCAGACCAAACGGGCGTTGACTGAGGAACAGATGGGCAGGCTGATGCACACAAATCTTGCCGTGCCCTGCAAAGAACTACAACGCGCACAGGCCTATTTCCTTCTGATGTTCCTGCTGCGCGGCATGCCGTTCATCGACCTTGCCCACCTTCGCAAGAGGGATGTGCGTGATGGCAGGATAGTGTACCGCCGCCACAAGACGGGAAAGCAGATCACGTTGCGCATCCCTCGGGAAGCCTTGCCCTTACTGAAAGAGTTTAAGGATAAGGATGCTGCCTCCCTCTATTTTTTTCCCATATTGAATGATGCCCCGGAAGGGGAGGATGCCTTATACGGGTATTATCAGAAAGCCTTGCGGAATTTCAATAAGATGCTGGGAGCACTGGCTAAACGGTTACTTCCCGGTGTAAAAGTCAGCTCCTACACGGCGCGGCACACCTGGGCTACACTGGCCTACCATATAGGAATGCCCGTCGGAATCATTTGCCAGGCATTGGGACACTCTTCGGTTCGCGTGACGGAAACCTATCTGAAGCCCTTCGAAAATGAAAAGGTGGATAAGGCTAACCGTAAATTGATTTCTTCTGTTAGGAAAAGTAAATGGGGAAATGATGTGAATTGTAATATGTTATGAAACAATATATTGCAAGGAAATTACTTATCAAGTAACGGAAAGGCAAGCGGGGAATTACTTATCAAGTAACGGAGCTTTGTGCCTGCAAAATTGAACATTATTTTTGATTATCCAAAATAAAAGGTCTTTTTTTCACGTTAATAACTTAATTTTTATCTATTAATCTATTTACAAACACTAAAAACATCTCATATTGCCCCTGATGCGGACTGAAAAGCACACACCACTTCATCCATCTTTGAATCCTCAAAAACGGACAGCTTGTCTATTCGCTTTACTTATTAGCAAAATAGTTTTTTCATAAAGGATTATTGAAATAATCGGTAAGAAAACGCCTTTTCTTGTACCTATTCAGGTATGCTACCCGCTTGTTATTGTCGGAGTAACCTTCATCCTGAGCTTGTCGAAGGATCTACTCCCCCTTGCTACATGCGGAGAGGAGATGCTTCGACTACGCTCAGCATGACGGATAGTTCTGATAATCAGAAGGTATTATACCTGAATAGTTGCCTTCTCTTTTTATGCGTGAAGATTGCCCTTTCCGTTACTTGATAAGTAATGGAAATAATAAAAGAAGTTATTATGCGAATACTCTATACACAAACTACCGAATATGTCGCCCATCCTATGAAGCGATTTATTCTGAACTCCACTTGCTTATGAAAAAAGAAGTATTTATAATCATTTGCGGCATTTGGCTCTTTTTGTTGCCGCCTTCCGTTTTTGCAGGCAAGGTAGCGGATACGGACGTGAACATGGATGCGGACACACTCCTTTGCCGACGTGACAGTTTCTTCCGCGAATCCCTGTTGCTATATTTCCGTTTCGACCGGTCGCTGATAGACAGCAGCTATATGGATAACGGCCCAACACTTGGTGCTTTTCACGTCCTGCTATCCAACAGCACCGCTGCCTCACTTATCGACACTGTCTTCATCACGGCTTATGCCTCTCCCGAAGGTGACAAGACGCACAATATCCGTTTGGCTGAACGTCGTGCGGACGCAGTGAAGGACTACCTTTCCGAAAAATATCCGGCCATCGAGCATCAGCGTATACTTACCGACCCGCAGGGGGAGAATTGGGCAGGGTTGCGCAGCATGATTGAAGAAGATGACTCCGTTCCCGACCGCGAAGAAGTCCTGATGATACTGGATTATGTAAAGGACCTCAACCGTTGCAAGGAATTGCTGAAACGGCTGAATTGCGGGTATGCCTATACCTATATCCAAGACCGCATATTACCCCGGCTTCGTAATGCCACTGTCTGCACGGTGCAGATGAAGGATGTGAAGGGGATTGCCCTTTTGGGAAAGATAAAGGAAGAGGAGCGTGTTTTTGGAGAGATGGCGAAGGAGAGGGGAGCTGACCGTCTTCAATGGTTTCATCATGGGCAGTCATTCCTGTCCGCCCGTGCTTCCCGCCGCCCCTTGTTTGCATTGAAAACAAATCTGCTGTTCGACGCTGCCTTGATGCCCAACATCGAGATTGAACTCCCCATCGGTAAACGCTGGTCACTGAACGGTGAATATATATTCCCCTGGTGGCTGCTGGATGGTGACAAATACTGTCTTCAAGTACTTTCCGGCGCTCTGGAAGGTCGTTGTTGGTTGGGGAGACGTTCCAATCGTGAGGTGCTGACCGGACATTTCTTCGGCCTGTATGCGGGTGGAGGTAAGTATGACCTGCAATGGAAAGAGAAAGGCTACCAGGGAGAGTTTTTCATCGCTGCCGGATTGAGCTACGGCTATGCACATCGCATCGCCCGCAACCTGCACTTGGAGTTCAGCCTCGGCATTGGTCTGCTACGTACCGACTACCGTCATTACCGTACCCGCGACAACTATCAGACGCTGCTGTGGCAGGAAAACGGAAATTATACCTGGCTTGGGCCTACGAAAGTAAAGTTTTCCCTCGTATGGTTGCTGACGCGCCGTAAAGCTGCTGGCAAAAAATAAATCATCATAACCCCATTACTAATCATCATAAATCACTACTGATCATTATAAACCACTACGTCCTATGCTTACACAACAAACCCAGAAAGCAATAGCCATCTTGCATGACATCGCCGGCCATCAGGCGCTTGCCGTAGAAAGTTATCATATCACCCCCGACGAACTTGCCGTCATGCTTGCCCGTCTGGAACGCCATAAAATAGTGAACCGCATCCCCGGTGCTTCGGCCGATAAAGAGACCTCTTACCAACTGTGCCGTCCGCTTAACGACATTTCACTACTGGATGTACTGGAAGCGACCGGCGAGCATTTGAACTGCAACCATCCCACTACCGAGGCCTTCTACTCCCGTTACGGGCGTGTGGCGTCGAAGCTGGGTGTGGTGAACCATATGACACGCCTGTATCTGTCGGAGATAAAGTTGGTTGACTGCTGACCGGGCGGGAAGAATGAATTGAAGATAAAAAAAATCAGATGAATGAAAGATACAGTATTTAAGTCGGGATATTATAGTTGGATACGACCGTTGCCGTGGCTTTTTGCGCTGTCGTGGCTTTTGTGCTTCTTTGCGTCGTGCGAGCGTCGCGAACTGACTTACTATATGGAAGCTGAGATCACAGTAACAGCCGATTGGAGCCATGCAGGGATGCCGGAAGAAAAAGACGACGGTGCCACGCTGGTCATCTTCCCTCAGGATGGCAGTGAGCCTCGCGTGATATTGACGGGCGAACGTGAACGTACCATCGTGCGTTTGCCGCGGGGAACTTATGATGCCATACTCTTTAACCGTTCGTTCACCGATTTCAGCAACCTCCTGTTTACTGGAATGGAGTCTATGAAATCGCTCGAAGCGTATGCTAAAGAAGTGGTGACCCGTGCCGATACGCGTGTTATCATCTCTTCGCCCGACAAACTGGCATCGGGCACGGTGCTGAACTTCGAAGTGACGGATGACATGCTGGGCAACTATGCCCCTCCGGCAGCACGGGGTGTCTGCCCCGAAGGTGCATGCAGGATGCACTTCACGCCCACGCCGCTTACCCGGCACATCCGGGTGACACTGAACGTGAAAGGCTTGCACAATGTGCGCGAGGTGCGTTGTACACTGAACGGAGTGCCCCTTTCGGTCTTCCTCCACGACGGACGTGCAGGGGAGGAGCTGGGCGGCCAGCAGTTCACGGTGGGCAATCCGGTTTTTGCCGAAGGTTCGTTCACCGACGGCCGGCTGACGGGAGAGCTTGATGTATTCGGCTTCGACCGCTCGCTGTCACATTCCATTGCACTGAAGGCGCTGCTGGTGGATGGCAAGACAGTGGTGGAGCAAATGCTGACGGACATAACAGTGGAAGAAGAAACGGACAGTGCCGGAAACATCACGCTCTTTATAGACGCCTCCGTTCCCGAAACTTTCCCCGATGTGAAACCCGAGGGCGGTTCCGATTCCGGCTTCGATGTGGATGTGGACGAATGGGAAGACGAGGAAGTGGACGTTCCGGTATAAAAGGACAAACGGAACAGACATGAAGTTATCAATGAAACTCTTTTTTATTAATTAAAATATGTATCAATTCATGAAAACGAAAAGTTTATTTTTAGTAGCGGCAGCAGCCATGACTATGGCAAGTTGCTCGCAAAATGAGATTGTGGAAACCAATCCGGACACTAACCGTGCCATTGGATTCGGAGTGTACACGGGAACGCAGACAAAAGGGCTGGTAACAGACAACTCACTTACGGATGGCGCTACCGCCAACGGTTTGAAGGTGGCTGGCAAAGGCTTCGGTATCCTTGCGTATCAGACGAGCGGGAACTATAGTACTTCCGGTGCGAAAGGTCTTTTTATGGACAATGTGCAGACTACTTGGACTCCCGGAGCGCCGAGCGGGAGTTGGGGATATTCTCCTACAAAATTCTGGCCTACTAATACTACGGACAAGATTTCATTCTTCGCCTATGCTCCCTTCAATGCCGGTGCCACAACTGGCACTCCCACCGGTGCAAACAAGATTAAGGTGACCAATGCGACAGCTACGGAAGACCCGCTTTTGGAATTTACATTGCAGGATAATCAGAAGGATATGGTGGACTTGGTGGTATCGGGCGTGAAAGACCAGCAGAGTACTACGGCCGGTGGCAAAGTCACTTTCGCTTTTAAACATGCGCTTACCCGTGTGGCAATGCATGCTAAGACCAGTGTGGCTACTAATGCCGAAACCAAAGTGTACATCACCGGCATCAAGTTGAAACATACCAAGAAGCTTGCCCAGAAAGCCACTTTTGATATGAATGATGCCACATGGGAACTTCCGGCAACGACTCCCGGAAGTGATTATTTGGCAGCTGAGTATGCCATTGCCGCAACTTCTGCCAATGGTGTGCTGAAACTGGCAAATCCTGCCTGGAAAGGCTATACCACGCCTGCCGTTGAAATTAATTCAACAGTCGCCAACCTGTTTACTGACGACCAATATCTGTTCTTCATTCCTATTGACGGAACAACAGGTACCGGTGCAGCCGATGATGTAGTAGCCGCAATCTCTTATGACATCGTTTCACTTCCTTCTTCCGGTGCTACTACGGCTGTAGCGTCTTCTTTCACCAAAGAGGTGGATTTGGGAGCGAATGTATTTGCACAAGGCAAAGCCTACAAGTTCACGTTTACAATCACGTTGAATGCAATCACGGTGGATGTATCGGACTTTGATTGGGATGCTGAAACGAATAAACCCGTAACAGTCAATTAACCCCGGTCTTTTGTTTTTGTCTCGGCAAATTACAAATCCGCCGTAATTTCTCCCTAACCCCAGCCCGGACAAGGTTGAATGTCCTTCTCCGGGCACACATAGATTCAAGACAGTAAATCGTAAGACATGAAAAGAATGAAACTCTTAACTTTTGCCTTCTGTTTCACTCTGTTTGCCTCCTGCTCGCAAACCGATGATATGGAAGAACTGCCTGTCCCCGTTGGATTTATTCCGACCATAGAGGCGCAGACGCGAGGAACAGACTATAACAAAGATAACCTCCCTTCGCTGGGCGTGTTGGCTTACTTTACACAAGGAAGCGGTTTTAATGCGGCATCTTCCACTCCCAATTTCATGTACAACCAGATAGTGACGCAAGGAAGCGGTTCATGGGAATACACCCCTACAAAGTACTGGCCCGCCAACAGCAACGACAAACTCACTTTCTTTGCTTATGCGCCGCATGATGCCACGGGACTGACACTACCGGGAAGCACCGATGCAGGATATCCCTCATTCACCTATCAGGTGCAAGCCACTGAAGCTGCACAGACAGATTTGCTACTGGCAAAACCCGTACCTGATAAAACAGCAAGCAATGGTACGGTCAATTTCTCCTTCAAGCATGCACTGACACGGGTTGTTCTCAATGTGGAAGCGGGAAGTGGTTTCACGGGAGTAAGCATCAACTCCCTTTCCATCCAAACCAAGAAAAGCGGTACGGTAGCCTTCCACTCTGTCACTTCTCCGACTGACTGGATGCAATGGAGCAATATAGCCTCCGGAGCGGGAAACGACATATCCTGCACCGCCACTTTACCTTCGTCTTCCAGTACCATAACAGCCGGAACCACCCAGAAGATAGCGACTTTCTTTCTGCTACCTGTAGCCGCTGCGGGAACTAGTTCTGAAAGTGCCACGCTTAGCTTCACTTATACGATGAACGGAGTAGGAGACACAAGAACTGTGACCGGCCTGGCGCTGCCTTCCATGACCGACTGGTTACCTTCTACTTCCATTGCCTATAACCTGAAAATATCAAGGGATGCAGTGACGGCAGAGGTAAGCAGTATCAGTGTATGGAGTGGAACAACCGTAGATGTGGATAAGGGTGGAGAGATAGCGGAAGGATATAAAGCAGAAGATATTAAAACAGGAGATTACTATTATAACGACGGAACCTGGAGTGATGGCGGCTATCGTGTGCTGACCGACGGGACGGCACTGCAATACAGTATACCACCGACGGCAGGTAAAACGTGCATCGGCATCATATATGCCAATGGTGAAACGGGAGAAGGGCGTGAAGACAATATATCGAAATATAGTGGTACGGGAATATCCGGAAATACAGGAATACAAGGCTATGTAGTGGCTCTGGATATGATATCCGGTGTGCGAAGAAGCGGAAATGCTTCCAACAGTGCAACCGCTTTCAACGGCTATACAAATACGCAAACTCTTAGTACATCAGTTTCCAATCCCCGTGAGATACGTGAAGTGCTGACAAATACTACTGCCGCACCGCCCGTTGCTACCAGTGGCTGGTATGTAATGTCAGTGGGGCAGACCCAGTATGCATACGACATGAGGGATATCATTAATAAAAGTAGAAAGGCTGTAGAAAACTATAATGATATGGATTTTAGTACTCTTTGGACAAGCTCATATAAAGTTACAGGTAGTGGTTTTCCTACAACTTTCTCGAACGGAAGTTACGGAAATGCCTATGGTACTGTCATGCGTAGTGTTTATCCGGGTTTTACTTTTTAAAATAATATATAATGAAAAGGATAGCAGAAAAAATAATCTTATTGACAACTTTTGTGTCCCTGTTTATGGCTTGCAGCCCGGAATTAGAAGATACTTCCGAAAAGACAATTGCCTCCTTGCAAGTCACGCTCGACGGCTTTCGTGGCGCAGCAGATACACGCACACAAGAAAGCGGATACCAGACTTCCTTCACGGGAAATGAACAGATAGGGGTTTTTGCCTTA
The DNA here is from genome assembly GCF_900142015.1 of Bacteroides stercorirosoris. Lineage (GTDB taxonomy): Bacteria > Bacteroidota > Bacteroidia > Bacteroidales > Bacteroidaceae > Bacteroides > Bacteroides stercorirosoris. The sequence goes on along the minus strand of NZ_FQZN01000024.1, from coordinate 90,891 downwards.
AAAAACTCCGGTAATGTCATTCTGGAAAACAACGTTCCTTATAAGTATAGTGCCGGAGCATGGCAACCTGTCAATACAAACAATCAGATTCATGTATATGGTACTGGCATTACTTACTATGCCTATTATCCTTACAACGGTAGTATGGATGGCAAGAAGAGCGTTGCGGAAATAATCTCCGCATTCACCCCTCCGGCAGACCAGAGCGACTATGATAAATATACCTCCGCTGACCTGATGACAGGCGCAGGTACACTTAACAGCAACACATTGGCTTTCTCTTTCACGCATGCCATGTCTTTAATAGAGATCCAGATTAATGAAACGAGCAATTCGGATGCTCCGTATGATCCTGCTCCTGTGTTTTATGGCATGGTTCCGTGGAAGATGTCAGATGGGATATACCGCTACCTTGTGCGTCCCGGTGCAGACGCTGAAGTTGCATTTGACTATGGTCCTGCCGACAACCGCTATGCTTATCAGAAATCCCTTGCAGCTGCCGATGTTAGGGCAGGAAACTATACACGCATTGCGGCTCCTTTCAAAAATTTCTCTATGAAGTTGAATACGGGAAGTTATGTAGCCACCACATTGGGCCCGGTTTCAAAAGTGATAGTAAATGGAAATGAATATGCTGCAACTGCGGTCAGTGGAAGTAGTAACGAATATATATTGAATGGACTGAGAAAAATTCCGGAACCTCTCGCTTCCTTCGATGTTTATATCACCGATAATCAGGCAAAAGCGGAGAGTAAAGAGCAATTGCTGGTTTCTGCCACCACTACCGGCCTGACAGTAGATGCTACCGCCTTGACAGTGACTTTGCCGTTAAGTGCAGGCGGCATGGAAGGGGCAGGTACGGAGGCTGATCCGTATCAGGTGACAACTTCGCCACAGCTGAGAGGAGTAGGAGTGGAGGGAACGGAAAATAACTCTGCGGAAACAGAGTACTATGTACAAACCCACGATATAGATTTAAATATGTATGCCGATTGGAAACCGGTGAAAAGTGGATTGTTGTATGATGGCAAGGGTTTTAAGATAAGCAATCTGAAGAGCACACGAGGAGGAATATTTTCCTATAGTGGAGGGACGATACAAAATGTGCATCTTGTCTCCGGAGAAATAACAGTTAGTGGTAAAACATTTGGAGGTATAGTGAATATAAGCGATAGGTCCGGTTGTAAAATACTCAAATGTAGTAATGCGGCTACTATTGTATCAACTAATGGTGGCGATGTCGGTGGTATAGTAGGTAGCGGTGGACATAGCATCATAGAATATTGTAAAAACTCTGGAAATATCACAGTAGATGTATATGGTGGCGGTATTGCCGGAATTACCTGGGGAAATCAAGTTGAGCCAGGTAGTGCCGGTATGGACACGGAAATAAGGTATTGTTATAATGTTGGCACAATAGTCAAAAGTAATGCGCGTAGCGATAATGGAGATTGTGGCGGGATATTGAGCCGTCTGGTTAGAACAAAGATCATGGAATATTGCTATAATGCCGGGCAAATAATAGATAATGGTAGCAATAATAAGGTTGGAAGTCTCACTGGAGAATTAGATAATAGTTATTCGAAAAACAATTATGGAATTTCTGTTTCAAGTAGTAAGCTGCATTATAGCACTAATAATGGATTTTCATCCAATGATGCCTTTTTTGATACTGCCAGCAATAAATGGCCTGTATATAGCGCTGATTCATCTAATGGTTGGGGAAGTGCACACTGGAAATCTTACAGCCAGGGAGAATATCCCAAGTTGCTATGGGAAGAATAGAACGAAAAAGAAGGCTTATAGCCTTCATTAATTAATAATTAAATTTTTATTCAAACAATGAAAAGATTCAAAAGATGTGCCTTTGTGGCACCCGGTGCCACAGATGCATCAAAAAAAAGACTACTCGTGATGTAATTTCAGACGGTTTTCGCTGGACAGAGGCCATGCGTATAGTTCGTGCCGACCATCCGGAAGTGACTATTATTTTGCCGAATGAGAAGATACAGGTTCGTCCCGGCGATGATGTGCGCAGTCTGATTACTCCGTATGTAGCCGTTATCCGTCAGGCGTTGGACAGCAAGAGGGTAGGTGAGTGGAAAGGTTATACCGCTGAGTGCCGCATTCGCCAGGTGCGCCGTTTGCTCACCCATTACTTCTACTTTCACGAAGGTGCCATCAGTGAACAAGCTTTCGATCTGTTGGTTGAGGATTTACTGTTTGTACATAAGGCAGGCTGACGCGCGCGTGTTTTTATTCCCCCGGAGACGGGGGATTTCGGAAAGAAAAGAGTATCTTTTTGTGTTTTCAGCAGAAACTTTCTATCTTTGTAGATGTTAGTTGTTTTTGGATAAAAAAGGAGGCGTTATGGATATGAGCGTGAGATTGGCTCACAGCTATTTCGATATGTTGAAGTCGCTGGGAGATGAAACAAAGTTACATCTAATAAAGATGTTGACAGATTCGTTACTTAAAAAAGAAGGAACAAGTGATACCGCCAAGGGTAAGACGTTGGAATCCTTATTTGGTGTGTGGGCAGATGATGCCGAGGCAGAGGAAATGCTGGAAGCTATTAAAGAAAAGCGAAGCGGCACGACGCGCCATATTGTGTCATTGGACTAATGAAAGGATATTTACTTGATACCAATATTTGTATCTTCTATATGAAGGGCAGATATCAGCTGGATGAGAAAATCGCGAAAGTTGGTCAGAATAATTGCTATATATCAGAGATTACAGTTGCCGAACTGCTTTTCGGGGCTGCTCGTAACGCGAACAAAGAAAAACATCTGAAGCAAATTGCGAGCTTTATAGGACAATTCAAAATATTGCCTATTTATAATGCCTTGTCTGTCTTTGCTGATAAGAAAGCGGAGCTATATGCCAAAGGGCAGCCAATAGATGATTTTGATATTTTGATTGGTGCTACAGCTATCTATCACAAGCTTGTTATGATAACTGAGAATGTAAAACATCTCAATCGCCTTTCATCTATAAAAATAGAAAATTGGATTGAAAGGTAAAGGCACGACAACCAATCTATAGTTTTACTCATCAGGCAGTTATTTAAAGTTTGTAACTGCCTTCATGACGAGTTCATATTTTTTTTCTACGTTCCCGCTCTTCTTTTGAGATTTTTCGCGGATGCTTCATTTGTTCTTCAAATCTACGGGCATCTTCTCCGAATAAAATAGGTGTTTCTCTAATAGGTCTTGCCATATCACTATCTCCTTTCTTAATTAAAACATTGCAAAGATAGTAATAGTTTTTGTAGGGATGGTGCATTATCTTTGAAATTACTCACTATTAAAAAACGCCTATATACCTGCAATGATTTTATTTAGTGATGTTTATATTTGTGTTGGTGTAAATATTTGCTGTTGAGCTTTGAGTAATACTTCCTATTTTTGCGCTGTAATACAGAATATGAGTATATTATATGTCTCTATTTGAAGTGTAAATAAGTAAACAACTGAGCAATGAAAAAGAAAGAAAAATTGATTAAGGTAAACAGTAAAGGAAAACGCATCATCAGTTCGGGGCAAACGTATCATGCGTTGGGACCCGACGCATCATCTGTTTGACTCGAACACATCATCTGTTCTGATAGATATACTTTAGTATATCATTTCTTCTAATATAATTATGTTGTGTTCGTTTGCCCTCCGTTCAGGTGTTCACTTCTTTGTGTAATATGCTGAATATCATTCAAAGAAGATGTCTGTTCGGGTGATCGGGAGAAAACGTAAAAGATGTTAATTTGAAAAATGTTTGATTGATGAAAGATAATTTGTTAAAGACGGGCTATGTCATGGTTTCCCGGGCATTACTGATGGATGTTTATGGAAAGAGAGGTGCGGCAAGTAGTGAAGAGGAAGCGCTTCTGAGGGTGCTGACCTTTGTTAACTATCGGGATGTGGTGACGCTCTATAATGGTGTGCAGATCACCTGCGCGCGGGGAGAGTCAATCATTTCTTTTGCCGGGTGGGCGGATATATTGGGATGGACGAGGACGCATGCCCGGCGTTTCTTCGAACATTGCTTCGTCGAGGGTACCATGGAGAAAGTGCCGGGAGCCTGTCCCAGTCATATTCGCGTGTCCAACTATGATGCCTGGACGGGTAGTCCCACAGGTAAGAAACAATCGGGTGAAAGACCGGTAGATAAAGCTCTGCAGCAATTCATCGGCAAATACAGTGAAGTGACACATTTGCCGGTGGAGAACAAAGGGCAGATAGCCAAAATCTGGAAAAAACTGTCCACACGTGAACGCGAACTTGCCTTGATGCATATAGAAGACTATTATTACAGTCTGAACAATGTGCAATATTGCCTGAGAGCCGCGCACTACCTGGAGTATAAATCGTTTGATAATGATTTTATAAATTGAGATGAATGCTATGGCCGAAATTCTTAATCCCCACGACGCCGAACTGGAAGAAGTAGTCCTCGGCGCCTGCCTGCTGGAGACGGCAGCCATGACGCTTGTTGCCGACAAACTCCGTGCGGAGATGTTCTACGAGCAGAGCCATTCCGAGATATTCTCCGCCCTGCTGGCCATGTATCACACAGGTAAGCGCATCGACATCATCACCGTAAGGCTTGAACTTGCCGCCCGTGGCAAACTGGATGCTGTGGGCGGGCCGTTCCGGCTGACGCAGCTGACTTCGCGCGTGGCCTCTTCCGCCCACCTGGAGCAGCACGCCGCCATCCTGCGCGAGCAGTACGTGCGGCGTGAGGCCATCATCGGTATGCACCGTCTGTTGGCCGCTGCCTCGGACGTGACGATAGATATGTCTGAAACATTGGTAGAACTGCATAACCTTGCCGACCACCTGGAAGGCGAAGCTGCTTTTGACGATTACTTGCGCAACATGGATCAGTTGATGCAGGACACCCTGAAACTGATGGATGGCCGTGTGGCAAACAATCGGGAAGGCGTCACCGGTATTCCTACGGGGCTTGCCGATCTGGACCGCATGACGGCCGGCTGGCAGTCGGGAGAGTTGGTCATTATTGCCGCCCGTCCCTCGATAGGCAAGACGGCTTTCGGGCTGCATCTGGCGCTGGCAGGCGGGCGTGCAGGCAAGTATGTGGTGGTCTACAGCCTTGAGATGCAGGGCGAACAACTGGGCGACCGCTGGATAGCTTCCGCTGCCGCCGACATCAATGCCAGCCATATACGTACGGGACTGATGACCGCCGACGAGCAGCAACAGGCTTTGGACACTGCCCGCGAATTGTCACGCCTGCCCGTCTACGTGGATGACAATCCGAAGATGGGAATGGATCATATCCGTTCTTCGGCGCGCTTGCTGAAAAGCAAAGGCCGGTGTGACTGTATCATCATCGACTACCTGCAACTTTGCGAAATGGCTTCCGGACAAAAGAATCGTAACCGTGAACAGGAAGTGGCGGAGGCAAGCCGCAAGGCGAAGTTGATGGCGAAAGAACTGGGTGTGCCGGTGATTTTGCTCTGTCAGTTGAACCGTGAGTGCGAAGGACGCGGCGACCACCGCCCTGCACTGAGCGACCTGCGCGAGAGTGGGGCGATAGAGCAGGATGCCGACCTTGTAATGTTGCTCTATCGTCCGGCCGTTTATGGAATACCGACGGAACGTAAGAGCAAATATCCCTCGGAAGGCTTGGGAGTAGTGATTGTGGCGAAGCATCGCAACGGAGAAACCGGTGATGTGTACTTCGGGCACAATGCCAGCATGACGAAGATAGGGGAGTATGTGCCGCCGTTGGAGTGGATGATGAGGAATGCGAAATAGATATTATTGTTTAGCTATTAGTTGTTTGTGGGTAGTGAAAAATAATTATTATTTGAGGAAAATAAATGGCGGAAAACTTGACTTCGGCTTCTGAATGTTGTATCTTTGTGATGTGCTTAATGATAAGCATTACAGAATGTTTTTTTAACCTAAACCTTTATTTTATGGATGTAATTGTAGAACGCTTTAAGCGTAGAAAAATCGTGAGTGACAAGGACTCGGCAATGTTGTTTTATCTTCGTCAGAAACCGGGCACGTGCGGCACGGTGGACATTGACACACTGGCTGCCAATATCCAGAAGAATTGTGCCATGACCAAGGGCGATGTGAAACACGTCATCGAAGCTATGGTGGAGGAAATCCAGGCAAATCTTGCCAATGGAGACAAGGTGAAGTTGAACCAACTGGGAACGTTCCACATGACTTTCCGCTGCTCGGGCGTGGAGAAGTCGGAGAATTGTACGGTGAGAAATATCAAACGGGTGAATATACGTTTCGTACCGGACAAAGAGTTGCGCCTGGTGAACGGGACAACCGCAACCACGAGAAGCCCGGCAAATGTGAGCTTCACCCTGGAGAAACCGGATGATAAAGAAGGCGGATCGTCAGAAGGAGGCAACACCGGAGGCAGTGGGGGCGGCGTGGATGAAAATCCGCTGGGTTGATCCTTACACCGGAAGCATTAGAATTTGAAGTACTAATCACTAACCTATTTTAATTATGAAAAAGAAAATTTCCTGGGATGCCATTCTGAAAGTCGTAATCGCTTTGGCTTCTGCCATGTTGGGCGCACTGAGTGCCCATGCCATGACAGGAAATAACTAAAAAAAACTTTCATGCGAAAAATTGATTTAATTGTCATTCATTGCAGCGCCACCCGCGCTGACCGTTGCTATACGGAACATGACTTAACCGCAGACCACCTGCGTCGGGGCTTTTCCGGCGCAGGTTATCATTTTTATATAAGGAAGAACGGAGACATCAAAACCCTTCGCGCGATAGAGATTCCCGGTGCCCACGTGAAGGGCTACAACGGGAGTTCGGTAGGAATCTGCTATGAAGGCGGTCTGGATGCGGATGGCCGTCCTGCCGATACCCGGACCGACTTTCAGAAACATTCTCTTCGGGTACTCGTTCTGTTGTTGCTGAAAGATTACCCCGGTAGTCGTGTGGCGGGCCATCGCGACCTCAGTCCCGACCTGAATCATAACGGGGAAATAGAACCGGAAGAGTGGATAAAACAGTGTCCTTGCTTCGATGCCGCGGATATTCTGAGTGAAACGCCGGTGAATCCTGAATATTTTATATAAAAAATGTTATCAGATGAACAAAGTATGTGTGTCATTGTTACTTTTGTAATGATTTCAAATTAATTAAAAAATACGATTATGATTACTGAAAAATTACAGAATGCAATTAACGAGCAGATTACGGCTGAAATGTGGTCGGCTAACATGTATTTAGCTATGTCTTTCTATATGGAGAAAGAAGGTTTCTGTGGCATGGCACATTGGTTGAAGAAACAATGGGCGGAAGAAAACGAACATGCTTGTGCGTTGGCTGATTATGTAATCAAACGTGGCGGTAAAGCCAAGGTTGATAAGCTAGACGTTGTTCCCAATGACTTCGGCACTCCGCTGGAAGTATTCGAACAGGTCTACAAACACGAATGCCGTGTGTCTGAAATGATTGACAAGCTGGTTGATGTGGCTGCTGCCGAAAAAGATAAAGCAACTCAGGACTTCCTGTGGGGATTTGTCCGCGAACAGGTGGAAGAGGAAGCTACGGCTGCGGGTATCGTTGATATGATTAAGAAAGCCGGTGCTACGGGTATCTTCTTTGTAGATGTGAAATTAGGCGAACGTTAATAATCTTTTTGATATAAATTGCTAAAGTGAAGGAGCTGCTTGAAAAATTCAAGCAGCTTTTTTTTATATTCGTCTTTGCCATTCCGATGTTTTGATTTACCTTTGCTTTACTTTAAATGACATGTGCCATGAATTACTATGCTTTATGAGTAAAACCAATTTTATATTACTCTTTCTGTTAGCGTCGGCTTGCTTTTTTCTGGGTAGTTGCTCGGAGAAAGAAGTTAGAAAAATACTGGTTGTGCACTCCTACGAAGAAACCTATGCTGCTTATCCCGATTTCAATAAAATGATTGCTGAATCTTTCCGGAAGAAAGAGGTGGATGCTGATGTCCGTACACTCTATCTGGATTGTGAAGCTTATCAGGAAAAGGAGGAGCTTCTGCGGATGTATTCCTTGTTGGACGAGGTTTCCAAAGACTGGAAGCCGGAGGTCATACTGGTCAATGAAGATCAGGCCACCTATTCGTTATTGAAGTGCGGGCATCCGCTGGTAAAAGAAGTGCCTATTGTGTTCGGTGGAGTGAATTACCCCAACTGGTCGCTTATAAAGCAGTATTCCAATGTGACCGGATTTCGTGATAAAATAGATTTTATGGAGAATATTGAGGTTGTGAAAGAGCTGTTCGGGAAGAGGACGCACCTCTTTACCCTCATTGACACCACTTATCTGGATAAACAGATAAGGCAGGATGCCCGGGAACAGTTGGAAGGCAAGAAGGTGAAAGGATTCATGAATTCTAAAGTTTTGAACACCAGGGAGTGGAGGGAATTTGTGAAGGATGAGAGCTATACTTATTTTGCGGGAATTGCTGTCCGGGTTCAGGAGGATCATTCGGATGCCGGACTTTTGTGGAGTTTAAGCCAATATACAAGAGATAGGTGTTATCTTCAATTGAAAAGGGATTTCACGACTGTCAATATTGGAAATATCTGTTCTAGTCCCAGCCTGACAGCTATCAATGAAGGATTTGGCTATGGCGAAAAATTGCTGGGCGGCTATATCACTACTCTTTCCATACAAGTGGGGGAGATGGTGGATGCTGCTGTCCGGATTCTGCATGGTGAGAAGCCTTTGGATATGCCCATTGCAAATAGCGCTAAAGAATATGTGGTAGATTGGGACGTGATGGTGCAAAGGGGGCTTTCGAAAGCGGATATTCCCGGAAAGTACTCCATTATCCATATCCCGTTCAGCAAGAACCATCCTCTGTTGTGGGGAGGAATTGTCTTTTCGGTTGTGGTTTTGCTGCTTACGTTGTTTGTCTTGTTGTTTTTCCTTTACCGGCGGGAGCAGGGGAGAAAAAAGAAAGCTCTCAATGCGCTGGAAGATGAGAAAGAGACGCTGGCGCTTGCTATTGAGGGGAGCGATACGTATGCATGGAAGCTGGAGAATGATTATTTCATTTTTGAGAGTGACTTCTGGAAATCACAGGGAATGAGATCGAAGGTGCTCACATTCGAGAAACTGATTGATTTCATTCATCCGGAGCATTGGGATGAGGTGCATGAAAACTGGAGGAAAATATCCATGATTCGTAAAGTGGCGGTGCAGGCGCGTTGCGATTTTAACGGAAAAGGGTATCAGTGGTGGGAATTCCGCTACAAGACCATTGCATTGCCGAATGGAGGATATAAAGCCGCCGGATTGCTGCTGAACATACAGGATATTAAAGACCATGAACAGGAACTGGAAGAAGCGCGTCTGTTGGCGGAAAAGGCCGAGCTGAAACAGTCGTTCCTGGCGAATATGAGCCATGAGATTCGTACACCGCTGAATGCGATTGTCGGCTTTTCCAATATTCTGGCGGCTGATGAGGATCTGGAACCGGATGAGCGTTGTGAATATATCAAGACTATCAACAGGAACAGTGATTTGCTGTTGACGCTGATAAATGATATACTGGAACTTTCGCGGCTCGAATCGGGGTATATGTCCTTTGAGTTTGCTCCGTGCGGAGTGGCTGAGTTGGTGGATGAAGTCTATCTGACCCATCAGATGTTGATACCGGAACAGTTGGAATTTATTAAAGAGAAAGATACGGTATCGGTAAAGATAAATGTGGATAAGGGCCGGTTGATACAGGTGCTTACGAATTTCCTGAATAATGCTTCTAAATTTACTCCTTCGGGGTATATCAAACTGGGTTACCGCTATCTGCCTGATACTTCGGAAGTGGCGGTTTATGTGGAAGATACAGGTTGCGGCATTCCGTATGCCGAGCAGAAGATGATCTTCAGCCGGTTCTATAAACAGGATGAATTCTCACAAGGTACGGGCCTGGGACTTTCTATCTGCCAGGTGATTATGGAGAAGTTGCAGGGGAGGATTGAACTGTGGTCGGAGCAGGGGAAGGGGAGCCGGTTTACAGTGATACTGCCGAAAATTGAGAATTGAGAATTAAAAATTGAGAATTGAAAATTGGCTGCGCAATATAAAGACTCTTGCCGTTAGGTCGAATGGTATTTTTCAATTCTCAATTTATTCAAGTTTCGCAAGTTACATTTGCGTTATCAAAACTATCTCAATTCCCCTCCTCCTGGGAGGAGGGGTGCCCGTAGGGTGGGGTGGTAGGTGAGAAAAGCATTTCTTAATGTTCTTTTATAGATGTTTTTATTGTTTCACCTACCACCTCCCCCTTCGGGTACTCCTCCTCCCGGGAGGAGGAGAATTGAGATACTACTGTTTATCAATAATATAAAGAACTTAATCAATAATATAAAGAACTTGCGAAACTTCAGTCAATTTACATTATCGTGCCTTAGCGCGATAATACTCCCAGTTCTTTTCCTACCTTAATAAATGCCTCGATACATTTATCCAGATGTTCTTTCTCGTGCCCTGCCGAAATCTGTACGCGGATGCGTGCCTGATCTTTCGGAACTACAGGGTAGTAGAATCCGGTTACATAAATACCTTCTTCCTGCATACGTGCCGCATAAACCTGAGATAATTTGGCATCATACAGCATCACGGCACAAATGGCGCTCTGCGTCGGCTTGATGTCGAAGCCGGCGGCTGTCATCTTATCGCGGAAGTAGTTTACGTTATCTACCAGTTTGTCATGCAGTGCGTTGCTTTCTTTCAGCATCTTGAACACTTCGATACTTGCACCTATCACGGCCGGAGCTACTGAATTGGAGAACAGGTACGGACGGCTGCGCTGACGCAACAGGTCGATGATTTCTTTCGGTCCGGTAGTGAATCCGCCCATAGCGCCGCCGAAGGCTTTGCCCAGCGTTCCGGTATAGATGTCCACGCGTCCGTAAGTCTTGAATAATTCGCTCACGCCATGTCCTGTAGGACCTACCACACCTGCGGAGTGCGACTCGTCTACCATAACCAGCGCATCGTATTTCTCTGCCAGGTCGCAAATCTTGTCCAACGGGGCGACATTGCCATCCATAGAGAATACACCGTCCGTCACGATGATACGGAAACGCTGTGCCTGAGCTTCCTGCAGGCATTTTTCCAGTTCGGTCATGTCGGCATTGGCGTAACGGTAACGTTTGGCTTTGCACAGGCGTACACCGTCGATGATGGAAGCGTGGTTCAGAGAATCGGAAATGATGGCATCTTCTTCTGTGAATAACGGTTCGAATACACCACCGTTGGCATCGAAGCAAGCAGCATAGAGTATGGTGTCTTCCGTCTTGAAGTAGTCGGAGATGGCAGCTTCCAGTTCCTTGTGAATGTCTTGCGTGCCGCAGATGAAGCGTACGGAAGACATACCGTAGCCACGGTGATCCATCATTTTCTGGGCGGCGGCAATCAGTCGCGGATGGTTGGACAGGCCCAGATAATTGTTGGCGCAGAAGTTCAGCACTTCTTTCCCTTTTACGTTGATAGCAGCTTGTTGTGCACTCTCAATCAGGCGTTCTTCTTTATAGAGTCCCGCCTCTTTAATTTCAGCAAGCGTGTTGCTGAGGTGTTCTTTCATTTTCCCGTACATAGCTTTATAATTTAAAAGTTTGTCTTCTTAATAGTAGACGATACAAAGGACACGATTTTTCTTCAAATAAACAATAGCAAAATGATAGAATAATGAAAAAAAAGTATGTATATTTGCGGGTCTCTAAGGATGGAGCACCTTATAAATAAGTCGTATGAAGAATATTTTGGTAATTGGAGCTACCGGACAGATAGGTTCGGAACTCACGTTGGAGTTGCGTAAACGTTATGGTGATGACCACGTTATAGCCGGATACATTCCGAGTGCTATGCCCAAAGGGGAGCTGAAGGCATCGGGGCCATCGGCTATCGCCGACGTTACGGACCGTCAGTCTATTGAAGTTGTGGCACGACAGTTTAAGATTGATACGATTTATAATCTGGCCGCTTTGCTGTCGGTAGTAGCCGAAAGCCGTCCGGCTATGGCTTGGAAAATCGGTATTGACGGACTGTGGAACGTGCTGGAAGTAGCGCGTGAATATGGTTGCGCAGTGTTCACTCCGAGCTCTATCGGCTCGTTTGGAGAAACTACGCCTCATGTGCAGACACCGCAAGATACGATTCAGCGTCCCCGCACGATGTATGGAGTGACGAAAGTGACTACTGAATTGCTCAGTGATTACTATTACACAAGATATGGAGTGGATACCCGTGCGGTACGTTTTCCGGGAATCATTTCCAATGTAACCCCTCCGGGTGGCGGAACTACCGACTATGCAGTGGATATTTATTATTCCGCTGTAAAAGGTGAGAAATTTGTATGTCCTTTGAAGCCGGGCACTTATATGGATATGATGTATATGCCTGATGCACTGAATGCGGCTATCTCATTGATGGAAGCGGCTCCGGCACGGTTGAAGCACCGGAATGCGTTCAATATTGCTGCCATGAGCTTCGATCCGGAACAGATCTACCAGGAAATAAAGAAGCACGTACCCGATTTTGAAATGGTATATGAGGTTGACCCTTTGAAGCAATCCATTGCCGACAGCTGGCCCGACAGTCTGGATGACACTTGTGCCCGCGAAGAATGGGACTGGAAACCGCAATATGATTTAGAATCCATGACAGTGGATATGCTTGAGAAATTAAGAGCTAAACTAAATAAGTGACCTTTATGGTCCGGTAAAGAATGAGGAAAATAGGATTGGGGCTGTGTCTTCTTGTTTTCTTGGTGTCCTGTGGAAACAAGAAAACGAAGATAGACCCTTTTGTGACAATCACCAATATGGTGGATTCAGCTTCACACAAAACTGATACAGTGCCACAGGTTGAGGTTGATACTGACCCCAAACCAATAGAGGCGGATGAATCGTTTGATGACTTCATCTATGCTTATGCTTCGGATGACGTCCTGCAACGGCAGCGGACGAAGTTTCCGCTGTCTTATTACGATGTAGATACTCCGTCGAAAATAGAGAAAGCGGATTGGAAGCATGATTATCTGTTCACTCAGCAGAGCTATTACACGTTGCTCTTCGACAATGAGGAGGACTTGGACTTGGTGGGTGACACCGCTGTTGCGTCCGTACAGGTGGAGTGGATCTTCCTGGAAAACCGTATGGTGAAGAAGTATTACTTTGAACGCATCAAGGGCGCCTGGATGCTGGAAGCCATTAATCTGAGGCAGATAGAGCAGGGAGAGGACGAGGATTTCGTGGCCTTTTACTCGCGTTTCGTGACGGACAGTCTCTATCAGAGCCGGCATATCCGCCAGCCGCTGGAGTACATAACGATAGATCCGGATGATGAATTTTCAATTCTGGAGACAACTCTCGATCTGAACCAGTGGTACGCTTTCCGTCCGGTATTGCCTGTGGATAAGTTGTCCAACATCAATTACGGACAAAAGAACAATGATGACTCGAATACGAAGGTTCTGAAAGTGAACGGGATTGGAAACGGGTATACTAACATCTTTTATTTTCGCAGGCACAGAGGGGCTTGGGAATTGTATAAATATGAAGATACAAGTATTTGATAATTTAAAATTAATAATTAAGAATTGAATGAAGATTCCCAATACATTTGGGCTTGATGTCGAAGCTGCCGTGTTCCTGGAATACGATTCGGTAGAAAAACTGGAGGAGCTGATTGCCGCAGGGCGTATCACTTCTCCTTATCTGCATATTGGCGGAGGTAGTAATCTGCTGTTTACCGGTGACTATGAAGGTGTGATACTGCATTCGCGCATCGGTGGCATAGAGGTGACGACGGAAGATAAAGAAACGGTGCGGGTACGTGTTGGTGCCGGTGTCGTTTGGGATGATTTTGTGGCATATTGCGTAGAGCATGGATGGTATGGTACCGAGAATCTGTCGCTCATTCCCGGAGAAGTGGGAGCGAGTGCGGTGCAGAATATCGGAGCTTATGGCGTGGAAGTGAAAGATTTGATTTCTTCTGTGGAGACAGTGAACATACAGGGTGTGAAGCGCGTTTTCCAGGTAGATGAATGTGGTTATTCATATCGGAACAGTATCTTCAAACGCCCGGAGATGAAGCAGGTGTTCGTCACGTATGTCTGTTTCCGGTTGAGCAAGAAAGAGCATTATACGCTGGATTACGGTACGATTCGCCAGGAGTTGGAGGATTGTCCGGTTGACCTGAAAACATTGCGCCGGGTCATTATCCGCATCCGCGAAAGCAAATTACCCGATCCGAAAGTGCTGGGGAATGCAGGCAGTTTCTTTATGAATCCTGTCGTGCCGCGTGGGGTGTTCGAGGCTTTGCAGAAACAATATCCTCAAATGCCTTTCTATGAGTTGGATGCTGACCGGATAAAGATTCCTGCCGGTTGGATGATAGACCGGTGCGGCTGGAAAGGTAAGTCGCTGGGACCTGCTGCCGTGCATGACAAACAAGCGCTGGTGCTGGTGAACCGGGGCGGAGCGACGGGAGCCGATATCGTAGCGCTTTCGGATGCTGTGAGAGCGTCAGTCCGTGAAAAATTCGGTATCGACATTCATCCCGAAGTGAACTTTATTTAGTATAAATGTCGATTGTCTGATAAGCAGTAGCTTCGGTCGCTTGATATTTAATAATTAATGTTTAATATTTAATTGACGTGAAACTGAGAATATTAGGAAGCGGAACATCGACAGGAGTGCCTGAAATTGGTTGCAAGTGCGAAGTTTGTACTTCTGTTGATCCGCGTGACAACCGCTTGCGTGCATCTTCTTTGTTGCATACGGACGATGCGGTGATACTGATTGATTGTGGACCGGATTTCCGGGAACAGATGCTGCGCGCGTCTTCGTTTGAAAAGATAGATGGTGTGCTGATAACCCATGAACACTACGACCATGTGGGTGGATTGGATGACTTGCGTCCCTTCTGCCGCTTTGGTGAAATTCCCATTTATTCTGATGAATATACCGCATCCCACTTGCGTGCGCGGATGCCTTATTGTTTTCTGGAACATAAATATCCAGGCGTTCCGCAGATATTCCTGCAGGAAGTGGAGCCGGGGAAGAATTTCTTTATCAATAATACGGAGATTATCCCTGTTCAGGTGATGCACGGACGCCTGCCCATCCTGGGGTACTGCATTGGCAAGCGTATGGCTTATATTACGGATATGCTGACCATGCCGGAAGAATCCTATGAACAATTGCACGATCTGGATGTTCTCGTTGTGAATGCTTTGCGTGTAAAACCACATCCCACGCATCAGAGTATTTCCGAGGCATTGGAGACGGCGAAGCGAATCGGTGCGCGGGATACGTATTTCATTCACATGAGTCATCATGCAGGTTTGCATGCCGAACTTGAAAAACAGCTCCCGCCTCATGTGCATTTGACCTTTGATGGGATGGAAATAGAGTTTTAAGGCGCAAAAAGCTAAAACTTTTTTATATCTACTAAAGTTTTTGAAACATTTGTTTTGTTTTATTAGTAGAAATAATTATTTTTGCCGAAACTTGATGCCTGAAAAACCATGAAGTTACGCCTTATCATAAGAATTGCCATCATTGTGTCCATAGTCTTGCTATGTACAGGTTTTGGGGTGTATTCATTCTTCAGGTTGAACGCGGTGGAGAACCAGAAAGATTTTAATCTTTATACATTGGTGCCGCAGAGTGCGATGGCCGTGTTGGAAACTGACCGGATGGCGGAGTTGGTGGATGACATCAACGGGCTGAGTTGCAGCAAAGACAATCATTTCCTTTATGCTTCCGAACTTTTTGTTTATCTGAAAAATTACCTGCATACTCTGCTTGAGGATACTCCGCATGGGTTCAGTAAACAGATGAACAAGATGCTTATCAGCTTTCATGAGCCGGATAATCCGATGAATCAGGTGTTGTATTGTAGTCTGGGTGCAGGCGACTACGAACTGGTGGAGTCGTTTATCCGGAAATATTGTTCCAGCTCGTTCCCTTCTAAGTTCTTCGATTACAAAGGGGAGGAAATCAGTATTTATCCTATGCCCGACGGACGTTTCCTGGCTGCTTATTTCACACCGGACTTCTTGGCGATCAGTTTTCAGAAGCGGCTGATAGAGCAGGTGATAGATGCCCGGATTTCTAAGAACTCGCTGATTGAACTGCCGTCTTTCAAGCTGATGCACGCTGGAAAGAATGCCAATGTGCAGGCTACGGTATATGTTCGTATCAAGTCGGTGGATATGGGAAAGAATACGGATGGCATTCGTTCGCAGATTTATCTGGGAAGTTGGGCGGAGTTCGATTTGAAGTTGAATGAAGACGCTATTTACTGTTCAGGCCTCAGTCACGGATCGGACACAACGCATACTTTCATAAATGCGTTGCGCCGCCAGCAATCTATAGAGGGGTTTCCGGGAGAGCGTCTGCCGCTTTCCACTTTCTTCTATGACTGTTGGGCTATTTCGGACATGGATGCCATGTGCGGTTTTACGGCGGAGCAGGAATATGCCAAGGCTACTTATTCCGATTATATAAAGGAAAGAGATGAAGAATGGCTTGATTTTCTGAAAACGTATGCCGGTGACCAGGTGATATCCTGTCTCTTCCAGTCGAAAGATACGGTGAATAAATATCCGTGCGCAGTGATGAGTGTGCCGGTGAAGAATGTGTTGCAGGCGGAACGGCGTTTGCAGTCGTTGCTTTATACTACTCCGAAAGAGGTGGATGCGCCGCCTTTGCCGCAAGACTCTCCCGAATATCATCTTTATCCGAAATCGAGGGGGTACCGTCTTTTCGTATTACCCCGGAATACGGTGCTGACCCAGCTGACAGGCATCACCGAGTCTGCCCTTTATACCTATGTGTGTTTTTATCGGGGGCATCTGCTGATGGCTCCGGATGCCGTCAGCCTTACGGCTTATATCGACGCGATGGAGAACGGCGAGGTGCTGGATGATACTCCGATGTATGAAGAAGGCATAGCGAGCCTTTCGCAGGCATATAGTTTTGTGATGATGGTGGATATGGAGGAAATGCTGCATCAGCCGGAAACGTATGTGCGCCTGATACCTAACTTTTTCTTCCGTCAGGCTAAATTCTTCCGGCATTTTATACTTGCTGTTCAGTTTACTTGTGTGGAAGGAACTGTCTATCCGAACCTTGTGCTATTGTATAAGGGCGATAAAGGTGAGGTGGAATAATGAAAAAAGATATTAATAAAAAAAGGGAGAATATTCTCCCTTTTTTATTGATACTAAAGTCCTGATTTAGAAAGGCAGGTCGTCTTTTGCATCACCTGACAGGAAATCAGGTGTGGCTGCCGGTGCCGGCGGCGGAACGGGAGCACCCGGTGCGCCTGCGGGAGCAGCTGCGTTGACACGCTCCACTTTCCATGCGCGGATACTGTTGAACCAGCGGTCTTGCCATTGGCGTGCATCCACATCAAATGATACGGTCAGTTCTTCGCCCATCTGGATGTTAAACTGTTCTATTTTGTCTGCTCCGAAAACATCGAAGCACATTTTGCGGGGATATTGGCCGTGATCTTCAATCACGTATTCCTGTGATTTCCACTCGTTGCCCGACTTTGCCACTCCGCCTCTTGGCTGAAGTATAGCGATGATTTTTCCTGTAAATTCCATTGCGTTCTTTTTAAATGATGCTGCGAAGTTACAATTTTTTAGGGAAATCCGGAGTACTTCCAGACGTTTTTTCTTAATTTTCTTTGCTGTGGGAAAATCTTTTTTTGTAACTTTGTCCGATACTATGAAGTTATAGTACGAATAGGGAATAATATAAAACTTAAATACACAGAATATATGAAATTTATCGTTTCGAGTACTGCGCTCTCCAGCCATTTGCAGGCTATCAGCCGTGTGATTAATTCGAAGAATGCGTTGCCCATTTTGGATTGTTTCCTCTTTGAACTGAAAGACGGAACATTGTCAGTAACCGTTTCGGACAGTGAAACAACCATGGTGACTTCAGTTGAAGTGAATGAAAGCGATGCCGACGGACGTTTTGCCGTAGCTGCCAAAACTATTCTGGACGCTTTGAAGGAAATTCCCGAGCAACCGTTGTCGTTTGAGGTTAACACCGATTCATTGGAAATCACAGTACAGTATCAGAACGGTAAGTACAGCCTGATGGGACAGAATGCGGATGAATTTCCCCAATCGGCTATGTTGGGTGATAATGCCGTGCGCGTAGAGATGGAAGCGTCTGTATTGTTGGGTGGTATTAACCGTGCTGTGTTTGCTACGGCGGACGATGAGCTACGTCCCGTGATGAACGGTATCTATTTTGATATTACGACGGAAGATATTACGATGGTTGCATCGGACGGTCATAAACTGGTGCGCTGCAAGACGCTGGCTGCCAAAGGAAGTGAACGTGCTGCGTTTATCCTGCCCAAGAAGCCTGCTTCGCTGATAAAGAACCTGTTGCCGAAAGAACAAGGACAGGTGTTGATTGAATTTGATGAGCGTAATGCCGTGTTCACATTAGAGAAATATCGTATGGTGTGCCGTCTGATTGAAGGACGCTATCCGAATTACAACTCAGTGATTCCGCAGAATAATCCTTATAAAGTGACGGTTGACCGTATGCAGTTGGTAGGCGCCCTGCGTCGTGTGTCCATCTTCTCATCACAGGCGAGCAGCCTTATTAAGTTGCGTATGCAGCCCAATCAGATTGTGATTTCTGCTCAGGATATCGACTTCTCTACTTCTGCCGAAGAAACATTGGCATGCCAGTATGACGGAAATCCGATGAGCATCGGTTTCAAATCGACTTTCCTGATTGATATTCTGAATAATATTGCTGCGGATGAAGTCGTGATAGAATTGGCAGACCCGTCACGTGCAGGTGTCATCATTCCCGTTGAGCAGGAAGAAAATGAAGACTTGCTGATGTTGTTGATGCCGATGATGCTGAATGATTAAAAAAAATAATAGAGTTAACGAGGGACGAGTTGACAAGGAGACAAGGGTTGTGTGCTGTTATGCTGGAAATGCCTTGTTCTCTTGTCAACTCGTCCCCTTGTCAACTATAAAATAAGAAAATAATGAAACTAAACCTCAAGAATCCGATTGTCTTTTTTGATTTGGAGACTACTGGAACGAGTATCAATGCAGACCGTATCGTAGAAATCTGTTATCTCAAAGTACACCCCAATGGTAACGAGGAATCAAAAACACTCCGTATCAATCCGGAGATGCATATTCCGGAAGGAGCATCTGCCATTCATGGTATTTACGATGCTGACGTAGCGGATTGTCCTACTTTCAAGGAAGTGGCACGCAGCATTGCCAATGAGATAGAAGGATGCGATCTGGCAGGATTCAATTCCAATCGTTTTGACATTCCCGTGCTGGCGGAAGAATTTCTCCGTGCCGGTGTAGATATTGACCTGAGTCGCCGCAAGTTTGTGGATGTACAGGTCATTTTCCATAAAATGGAACAGCGTACGCTTTCTGCCGCCTATAAGTTTTATTGCGGAAAGAATCTGGAAGATGCGCACACGGCGGAAGCCGACACGAAAGCCACTTATGAAGTGTTGATGTCCCAGCTTGACCGCTATGCGGAACTTCAGAATGATATCGCTTTTCTGGCTGATTATTCCAGTTTCAATAAGAATGTGGATTTCGCCGGACGTATGGTTTATGATGATAATGGGGTTGAAGTCTTCAACTTCGGAAAATATAAAGGAATGTCGGTAGCCGATGTCCTGAAACGTGATCCGGGTTATTATAGTTGGATACTGAACAGCGACTTTACGCTGAACACCAAGGCAATGTTGACCAAGATCCGTCTACGTGAATTAACCAATAAGTAGTGTCATGGCGAATACACTGAAAGGGAAGAAAATTGTATTAGGCATAACCGGAAGTATTGCTGCCTATAAAGCTTGTTATATAATCCGGGGGCTGATAAAACAAGGCGCTGAGGTACAGGTTGTCATAACTCCTGCAGGGAAAGAATTTATAACTCCCATTACGCTTTCGGCGCTGACGAGCAAACCGGTTATCAGTGAATTCTTTGCCCAGCGTGACGGCACGTGGAACAGCCATGTGGATCTCGGTCTGTGGGCGGATGCCATGCTCATTGCTCCGGCCACTGCCTCCACTATTGGTAAAATGGCAAATGGTGTGGCGGACAATATGCTGATAACGACCTATTTGTCGGCAAAAGCTCCTGTCTTCGTGGCGCCTGCCATGGATTTGGATATGTATGCCCATCCCTCTACGCAAAAGAATCTGAATACGCTTCGCTCTTATGGAAATCATATTATCGAGCCGGGTACGGGAGAACTTGCCAGTCATTTGGTGGGCAAGGGGCGTATGGAAGAACCGGAAGTCATTATTCAGCATCTGGCGAATTATTTTGCCGGGAAAGAAGGTGATTTACGGGGTAAGACCATTATGATTACTGCCGGACCTACTTATGAGAAGATTGATCCGGTGCGCTTTATCGGTAACTATTCTTCCGGGAAGATGGGCTTTGCTATAGCGGATGAATGTGCTGCCCGTGGAGCTAAAGTCATTATGGTGTCAGGTCCGGTGCAACAGCAATTGAAATATCCGGTACGTTGGTTTGCTGTGGAATCGGCAGATCAGATGTATAATGTAGCGTGTAACTTTTTTGCAGAGGCTGATGCTGCAATTCTTTCGGCTGCTGTTGCCGATTTTACGCCGGAACAGGTTGCTGATGCTAAGATAAAGCGGGAAAAGGAAGGGGAAATGACGTTGCGTTTGAAACCTACGAAAGACATTGCCGCCTGTCTGGGGCAGATGAAGAAAGATCGCCAGATATTGGTAGGTTTTGCTTTGGAAACGAATGATGAACAGCATAATGCTGAAGATAAGTTGCAACGGAAGAATCTGGATTTTATCGTGTTGAACTCTCTGAATGATAAGGGAGCCGGTTTCCGGTACGATACGAATAAAATTAGTATTATCGACCGTGAAAGCAAGACGGACTTTCCGTTGAAATCAAAGGCAGAAGTAGCTGCGGATATTGTAGATCGTCTGGTGGAAGTTATGAAGAATAAGTAAATATAGCTAGTGAGGAATAAGACACTTTATATGATTTTGCTTCTGGTTGTGGTGGCGTTAAAGTCTGCTGCCCAGGAATTGAATTGTAAATTTACGGTGAATTATTCTCAGATACAAGGTACGAGTACACAGGTTTTTACTACGCTTGAAAACGCCTTGATGGAGTTTATCAATACCCGTAGGTGGACGCAGGCGCAGTATGAAGTGAATGAACGGATTCGTTGTTCTATGAATCTGACCGTGAAAGAATATAATGAGGCGGACGGACGTTGGAAGTGTGAGCTGATTGTACAGTCTACACGTCCTGTCTGGCAATCCGGTTATCAGACGGTAGTTTTTAGCTTTAAGGATACGGATATTGCTTTCAACTATCGTGAGTTCGATTCGTTGGAACTGCGGGATAATGTTATTGACAATAATCTGACTGCCGTTATTGCCTATTATGCTTATATGATTATCGGTCTGGATATGGATACGATGGCCCCACAAGGCGGTACAGAACTGTTTCGGGCGGCCGAAGATATCGTAACCGCTGCGCAGAACCTCGGTGAAACCGGGTGGAAAGCATTCGACAGTAGCCGTAACCGCTATGCGCTGGTCTCCGATTATCTGGAGGACGGTATGTCGCCTTTGCGCAAACTGATGTATGATTATCATCGTACAGGAATGGATGAACTTTCAGTCAATGCGATTCGTGCCCGTGCTGCGATTACGACAGCGTTGGGCGGTTTGAAACAGGCACAACAGAATAAACCGATGTCGGCATTGCCCGGTTTGTTCACGGAAATAAAGAAAGATGAATTAGTGAATCTCTATTCCCAGGCTGCGATGAAGGAAAAAGAGGACGTTTTTGAATTGCTGTCTTCTGTCAATCCGTCACTGAGTGCTGAGTGGGAAAAGATGAAACAATGATATGAAGTGAGTAAGGATTTAATTTGTAAATAAGTTATGTTACGTTCGCTTTACATACAGAATTATGCTCTTATAGAGAAACTTGATATTGGTTTCGATGCAGGTTTTTCCGTTATTACGGGTGAAACGGGTGCCGGAAAGTCTATCATATTGGGTGCTATCGGCTTGATGCTCGGACAGCGTGCCGATGTGAAAGCCATCCGGCAAGGTGCTTCTAAATGCGTGATTGAAGCCCGTTTTGATATATCGGCTTATGGTATGCAACCTTTTTTTGAAGAAAATGAATTGGAGTATGAGGACGAATGCATTTTACGCCGTGAAGTTTATGCTTCAGGTAAGAGCCGCGCGTTCATCAACGATACTCCGGCTTCGCTTGTGCAGATGAAGGAATTGGGTGAGCAGCTCATCGACGTCCACTCCCAGCATCAGAATCTTTTGTTGAATAAGGAGGGATTTCAGCTTAATGTGCTTGATATATTATCTCATAATGATGAACAACTTTCTGTTTACCAGTCCTTATACAAAGACTGGAAGCAGGCACAGCAGGACTTGGAAGACCTCATAGCCCGCGCCGAGCAGAATAAGGCTGATGAAGATTATATCCGCTTCCAGTTGGAGCAGTTGGAAGAAGCGAATCTGGCAGCCGGTGAGCAGGAAGAACTGGAACAGGAGGCTGACACATTGAGCCATGCCGAAGAGATTAAAGCCGGTTTATTCCGTGCCGGACAGTTGTTGACTTCTGATGAAGGAGGTTTGCTGGCCTCGTTAAAGGAGAGTCTGAACACGATGCTGGCTCTGCAAAAGGTTTATTCTCCCGCTACAGAACTTGCCGAACGCCTGGAAAGTACATATATTGAGTTGAAAGACGTTTCCCAGGAAATTTCTTCGCAGGAAGAAGATGTAGAGTTCAATCCTGACCGGCTGGAGGAAGTGAACGACCGCTTGAACCTGATTTATACTTTGCAGCAAAAACACAGGGTAGCTACCGTAGGGGAGTTGCTGACGCTTACTGAAGAATATTCAGCCAAGCTGGCGGCCATTACTTCTTATGATGAACGTATCGCCGGGCAGACAGCACTTTGTGATACCTTATATAATAAGGTGAAGAAGCAGGCGGCTGTCTTGACCAAAACCCGTGTGAAAGCTGCTCTCGAAGTTGAGAAGCAGATGACGTCTCGACTGGTGCCGCTTGGTATGCCTAATGTCCGTTTCCAGGTGGAGATGGGAATGAGGAAAGAACCCGGTGTGCATGGTGAGGACACTGTTAACTTTCTTTTCTCAGCCAATAAGAACGGTGCGTTGCAGAACATTTCGTCTGTAGCTTCCGGGGGTGAGATTGCCCGCGTCATGTTGTCTATCAAGGCAATGATAGCCGGTGCGGTAAAACTGCCCACTATCGTATTCGATGAAATAGATACCGGTGTATCCGGTGAAATAGCCGACCGTATGGCGGATATCATGCAGGAGATGGGAGAGCAAGACCGTCAGGTTATCAGTATCACCCACTTGCCGCAGATTGCCGCCCGCGGATGTGCACATTATAAAGTCTATAAACAAGACAATGAAACAGAAACCAATAGCCACATCCGTCGTCTGGCAGATGGGGAGAGGGTGGAGGAAATAGCTCATATGTTGAGCGGCGCTACTTTGACAGAAGCAGCCTTGAATAATGCAAAAGTGCTCCTTGGTGTCGGAAAGTAGTTTTTAAATTTATAATTCATAATTTTTAATTTCTCAAAGATGGTTGATAAGAGTGAAATGATTTTCGGCGTTCGCGCTGTGATAGAAGCAATACAGGCAGGAAAAGAAATCGATAAGATTCTGGTGAAAAAGGATATCCAGAGTGATTTGTCCAAGGAACTTTTCGCTGCATTGAAGGGGACTTTGATTCCTGTTCAGCGTGTTCCGGTGGAGCGTATTAACCGCATAACCCGCAAGAATCATCAGGGGGTGATCGCCTTCATTTCTTCCGTTACCTACCAGAAAACAGAAGATATGGTGCCTTTCTTGTTTGAAGAGGGGAAGAATCCGCTGTTTGTCATGCTTGACGGAGTGACGGATGTCCGTAATTTCGGAGCTATTGCCCGTACTTGCGAATGTGCGGCGGTAGATGCCGTTATTATCCCTGCCAAAGGTAGTGTGACGGTGAATGCGGATGCCATGAAGACTTCCGCCGGGGCGTTGCACGTATTGCCGGTTTGTCGCGAGCAGAATCTGAAGAATACCCTGCAATACCTTAAAGATAGTGGATTTCGCATTGTGGCGGCCACAGAAAAAGGTGACTATGATTACATGAAAGCTGATTATACAGGGCCGATGTGTATCATTATGGGTGCTGAAGATAAAGGAGTTTCTTATGAAAACCTGGCTCTTTGCGATGAATGGGTGAAAATCCCGATGTTGGGCACTATCGAGTCGCTCAATGTTTCCGTAGCGGCGGGTATCTTGATTTATGAAGCTGTGAAACAAAGAACCAACTAAGATATGAAAAAGAACTTATTGTTGACGCTCGTCCTCTGTTTGCTGGCTCAGTGGAGTGTAGCTCAAGCACCCAAATGGGTGGAAAAAGCCAAGCGTGCCGTTTTCTCGGTGGTTACGTACGATGAGAATGATAAAATTCTAAATACGGGAAACGGATTTTTCGTGACCGAAGATGGAATTGCCTTGTCTGATTACGGATTGTTTAAAGGTGCTCAACGTGCGGTCGTTATCAATTCGGAAGGGACACAAATGCCTGTGGATGTGATTCTGGGGGCAAACGATATGTACGATGTTGTTAAGTTCCGTGTAGCGATTTCCGGAAAGAAAGTTCCTGCACTGGTTGTATCTGCCACGGCTCCGGCTGTTGGAGCAAGTGTTTATCTGTTGCCTTATTCTACGCAGAAAGACCGTTCTTATACTGCCGGACAGGTGAAAGAAGACTCTAAGATAGAAGGGAATTTCCACTATTATACACTTGATATGCGTCTGAAAGACAAGATGGTGAGCTGTCCTGTTATGACTGCTGACGGACAGGTGTTTGGTCTGGCTCAGAAATCTTCCGGTAAGGATACGGCTACCATTTGTTATGCTGTAGGCGCTGATTATGTGATGGAGCAGAAGATAAAACCTCTCTCATTCAACGACCATACTTTATCAAGCATCGGAATTAAGAAGGGATTGCCTGATACGGAGGAGCAGGCACTGGTATTCCTTTATATGGCTTCTTCACAACTTACTCCTGAGAAATATGCTGAGTTGCTGAATGATTTTATAGCTCAATATCCTAACAGTGCTGACGGATACCTTCGCCGTGCGAACAACCAGATGTTCTTGTCGAAGGAAGCGGCTTCAATGGATAAAGTAGCTGCTGATATGGATAAAGCGCTTGAAGTGACACAAAAGAAAGATGATGCGTACTTTAATCGTGCCAAACTGATTTATAACTACCGGTTGACTAATCCTGAGACGGTCTATAAAGATTGGACGTATGACAAGGCTTTGGAAGAAGTCCGCAAGGCAATGGCAGTTGAAGAACTGCCGATATATATTCAGTTGGAGGGTGATATCCAGTTTGCAAAGAAAGACTATGCGGCAGCTTTAGCCAGCTATGAAAAGGTTAATACGACTAACCTTGTTTCTCCGGCTACTTACTTTAGCGCAGCCAAGACGAAAGAGCTGATGGAAGCGGCTCCGGAAGAAATACTGGCACTGATGGACAGCTGTATAGCACGTTGTGTACAACCGTTCACGGAAGAAAATGCACCCTATTTGCTGGAACGCGCTCAGATGCGTATGAATGCGGGACAGGCACGCGGCGCGATGCTTGACTATGATGAATATTATAAAGCAGTGCGTGGTAATGTAAATGATGTATTCTATTACTATCGCGAACAGGCATCTTTCCAGGCAAAGCAGTTCCAGCGTGCGCTGGATGATATAGCAAAGGCTATTGAACTCAACCCGAAAGAATTGACTTACCGTTCGGAACTTGCAGTAGTGAATATCCGTGTCGGCAGGCATGAAGAGGCTATTAACGTTTTGAAAGGTGCTTTGGAGATTGATCCTGACTATGCGGAGGCTTACCGCTTGATAGGCGTTGCCCAATTGCAGTTGAAGCGGAATAAAGAGGCGTGCGCCAGCTTTGCAAAAGCAAAAGAACTGGGTGACCCGAATGTAGATGCTTTGATTGAGAAACATTGCAAATAAGATAAAAAAGGCTCGGCTTTCACAAGCCGAGCCTCTGTCGGGAAACTCCCGTGTCAAAAAAGAATTAGCTAAGTCTAGGTTTTAAAACAGGTATAAGTGAATTTCTTTTGTGTATAATCCTATAAGGTAAATGCACGGACTTTCAGAATACTGCATATAATACTGGATTTTTTTTAGAATAAATCATAAATTGTTGAATACTAAAACTATATCGGAATGAAAAAAGTAATTTGCAGCCAGAAAGCACCGGGAGCTATTGGCCCTTACAGTCAAGCAATTGAAGCGAATGGAATGATATTCGTATCCGGTCAGTTGCCTATTGATGCGGCCA
The DNA here is from genome assembly GCF_900142015.1 of Bacteroides stercorirosoris. GTDB lineage: Bacteria > Bacteroidota > Bacteroidia > Bacteroidales > Bacteroidaceae > Bacteroides > Bacteroides stercorirosoris. The sequence continues at coordinate 64,418 of NZ_FQZN01000024.1, read as the reverse complement.
CCGGAAAGATGGCGGAAGGTGCTGAAGCACAAGCCCGCCAGTCGTTGGAGAACATCAAACATATCCTGGGAGAAGCGGGACTGACGATGGCAAATATCGTTAAGACCACAGTTTTCCTGGAGGATATGTCGTTGTTTGCAGATATGAATAAGGTATATGCCACCTATTTTGATGGTGATTTCCCGGCCCGTTCGGCTGTGGCCGTAAAGGCTTTGCCGAAGGACGCGTTAGTGGAGATTGAGTGTATCGCGGTTCGCTAACAGGTCGGCAACAATAAAGCTACTGCCTCCCACGAAGATGAAGTCTTCCGGGAGGCTTTTTTCTTGTGCGGCGCGCACGGCGGAGGGAACGTCCGGGTAACAATCTCCCTGCAATCCGGCTTCGGCGGCAAGCCGGGCAAGTTCTTGTTCGGGCAATGCGCGTTTCACGCTGGCTTTCGTGAAGTAGTATTCGGCATCTTCGGGTAACAGTGCCAGCACACCACGGATGTCTTTGTCATTCACCATACCTATGACCATGTGTAGTTTCCGGTAAGACTGTTGTTTCAGTTGTACCGTTATGTAAGTGATACCTCCCACGTTGTGTCCTGTATCACATATCAGGGTAGGGGCATCTTGTAATTTTTGCCAGCGTCCCATCAGTCCGGTCAGTTCGCAGACGTGTGCGAAACCACTGCGGACAGCCTGTTCGCTCAGTTTGTATCCTGCTTTTTGCAATTGCGGGATAGCCGTAAGCAAGGTACGGGTATTTTTAGTCTGATATAGTCCTTTCAATTCACATTCTAATCCGGGATAATCATCCCCCTGGTTCTCTTCCGCGAAGAGAATGGGAGCGCCGGTTTCATGAGCCTTTTTCGTGAATACAGGCTTTGTTTCGGGAGTTGTTTCTCCGATTATTACAGGTATTCCGCTTTTTATGATGCCGGCTTTTTCTCCTGCTATCTTTTCCAGCGTATCTCCCAGGAATTGTGTGTGGTCGAAACTAATATTGGTGATGATGCATAAATCCGGCTGTATGATGTTGGTGCAGTCCAGTCTTCCGCCAAGACCTACCTCGATAACGGCTACATCTACTTGCTGATCGGAGAAATAACGAAATGCCATCGCAGTGGTCAGTTCGAAGAAAGAGGGATGCAAGGGCTCGAAAAAGTCCCGTTCTTCTTCTACAAACCGGACCACGTACTCTTCCGGAATAACTTGTCCGTTTACACGGATACGTTCGCGAAAATCCACGAGATGCGGAGAAGTATATAATCCCACTCTGTATCCCGCTTCCTGTAAGATTGCGGCAAGCGTGTGTGAACATGATCCTTTTCCGTTTGTCCCCCCTACATGGATGCTGTGGAAGTTCCGGTGCGGATGTCCGAAATGTTCGTCTAAAGCTTGTGTGTTCTCCAATCCTTCCTTATACGCTGAACTCCCCACCTGCTGGAACATGGGGACACTGTTATATAAGTATAATAAAGTGTTCTGATAATCCATCTTTTTAAATATTTAACGAGAAAGCAAACCATTCTCTCTTTTTAATTCCTATCTTAGAAGCTGCAAAGATAATGCAAACTGGGAGCAGAATGAAATGAACTTATTCATTTTTTATGCAGAGGTGCAGCTTGTCTTTTCTTTGGAGGCAAATATATCAACAATTTAAATCTAATGAGTATGGGAGCAAAGAAAAATTTTGTGATTGATACCAACGTAATCCTTCATGATTATAACTGTCTTAAAAACTTTCAGGAAAACGACATTTATCTCCCCATCGTGGTTCTTGAAGAATTGGACAAATTCAAGAAAGGGAATGAACAGATTAACTTCAACGCCCGTGAATTTCTCCGCGAACTCGATTTAATAACCGATGACAATCTTTTTAGTAAAGGCGCTTCTTTAGGCGAAGGCTTGGGGCGTCTGTTTGTGGTAGCGGGAGTTGTGGATGCTCCGGATGTGCATGCGTCTTTCCCGGAACGTATTCCGGATCATCTGATTCTGTCGGTGGTTGATTGGCTGACGCGTGAAAAGAAGGCAATGAAGACCATTTTGGTGACGAAAGATGTAAACCTTCGTATGAAAGCACGTTCCATCGGTCTGCTTTGCGAAGATTACATCAATGACAAAGTGATAAATGCGGATATCTTCGAGAAATCGAATGAGATATTCGAAGGGATTGACCCTTCCTTGATAGACAGGATTTACTCTTCCAGGGAAGGACTGGATATCAATGAGTTTGATTTCAAGGATATTATTCATCCGAATGAATGCTTTGTCCTGAAGAGTGACCGGAACAGTGTTCTGGCTCGCAACAACCCTTTCACGCATACGATTTGCCGGGTGAATAAAACGAAGAATTACGGTATCGAACCGAGGAATGCCGAGCAAAGTTTTGCTTTTGAGGTGTTGAATGACCCTAATATAAAATTGGTTGCCTTGACGGGTAAAGCCGGTACCGGAAAGACGTTGTTGGCTTTGGCTGCCGCGCTTAGTCAGATGAACGATTACAAGCAGATTTTATTGGCGCGTCCTATTGTTGCTTTATCTAATAAGGATATCGGTTTTCTGCCGGGTGATGCTAAAGAAAAAGTCGCTCCTTATATGCAGCCTTTGTTCGACAATCTGAATGTCATTAAGCATCAGTTTGCCACAAATTCTACAGAAGTGAAGCGTCTGGATGATATGCAGAAAAGTGACCAGTTGGTGATTGAAGCGCTGGCTTTCATCCGCGGACGTAGTCTGAGTGAGACTTATTGCATCATTGATGAAGCGCAAAATTTGACTCCGCATGAAATAAAGACCATCATTACACGCGCTGGAGAAGGAACCAAAATGATATTTACCGGTGATATCCAGCAAATTGACCAACCCTATCTGGATAGTCAGTCCAATGGTTTGGTTTACATGATTGACCGTATGAAAGATCAGAACCTTTTTGCACACGTGAATTTGTTAAAAGGAGAACGCAGCCAGTTAAGTGAATTGGCAAGTAATTTGATGTAACAGAGCTTGATAGACAGTAGATATGGTGGTAAAGTTATAACCTTAACTTTACCACCATTTAATTTTATCACACATTTTTATCTTTTTCTTGTCCTAATTGATGAAAATAATGTATCTTTGCCTCGCCTAAAAACAAAACTGTCAAACGAAATGAAACATAAAATTATTCATCGGTACCTTTCATCGAAGGTATTGCCGATTTGGACTATTCTGTTGATTGATGTACTGATAATCGTAGTATCCAGCCTGTTGGCTTATGCACTTCGGTATGATTTTCGGAGTATTTTCCTGGAATCCTCTACCATTGATAAAACGATTGTGTGGACAGTCATTGTCAACTTAATCTTCTTTCGTATTTTCCGCACATATTCCAATGTGCTGCGCTTTTCTTCGTTTATAGATATCATGCGTATCTTCGTTTCATTGACAGTATCTTATGCGCTGTTAATGATTTCAAGTGTGCTTCTGGCAAGTTATATGGATATCCGGCTGGCACCTGTAAGCGTGCTGTTTATGGCGTATATCATCAGTTTTGCCATGATGTCTTGTTCGCGTATCGTAGTGAAGATGTTTTATGAACTGTTGAACTTTGATGGAAGTCATAGTGCTAATGTCTTTATTTATGGTGCTAAAGAGGCTGGGGTAAATATAGCTAAAGCATTGCGGGTGAACTTGCGCAATCATTATCGTTTGCGGGGGTTCATTGCCGATGAGCCGGAATTGATCAATAAGGTAATGATGGGTGTGAAGGTATTCCCTAATGATGAGTCGTTGATTGACGTGTTGAGCGATCGTGACGTGCATACCATTATCATTTCTCCTGCCAAGATGGAGGAACTGAAAAAGTCTGGTTTGGCTGACCGCCTTCTGGCAAATAACATAAAAATGATGACTGCCCCTCCTTTGAGTGAGTGGAATGGTCAGACTCTGAACCGCACTCAGCTGAAAGAAATTCAGATAGAGGACCTGCTGCAACGTAATCCTATCGAAATAGATATTCATAAGGTAGCTTCCCACCTGGAAGGAAAACGGGTGATGATTACCGGTGCTGCCGGTTCTATCGGTAGCGAGATTATGCGCCAGGTGGCTTCTTTCAATCCTTATAAACTGATTCTGATAGACCAGGCAGAGACTCCGTTGCATGATATTCGTCTGGAATTGCAAGACCGTTGGCGAGATATTGATGCGGAAACCATTATCGCGGATATTTCCAATGCTACACGTATGGAAGGCATATTTAAGGAATATCAACCGCAGTATATTTTCCATGCGGCTGCTTACAAGCATGTGCCGATGATGGAGGATAACGTTTCCGAATCTATCCAGATAAACGTGTTTGGAACCCGTACGCTGGCAGATTTGGCAGTGAAGTATGGTGCTGAGAAATTTGTGATGATTTCTACCGATAAGGCTGTGAACCCGACGAATGTGATGGGATGTTCCAAACGTATCTGTGAAATCTATGTGCAGTCTTTGGCCAAGAAGTTACAGAAAGAGGGTGGGCATGTGACGCAATTCATTACGACACGTTTTGGTAACGTATTGGGTTCTAACGGTTCGGTGATACCCCGCTTCCGCGACCAGATACAGCGTGGTGGTCCGGTGACCGTGACACATCCCGAAATAATCCGTTATTTCATGACTATTCCCGAAGCTTGTCGTCTGGTGCTTGAAGCCGGAAGTATGGGTAACGGAGGGGAGATTTATATCTTTGATATGGGCAAACCTGTGAAGATTGTAGATCTTGCTAAACGTATGATCAGCCTTTCCGGACGCACGGATGTGAAGATTGAGTTTACCGGTCTGCGTCATGGTGAGAAGTTGTATGAAGAACTGCTTAACGTGAAGGAATTGACGAAGCCGACATATCATGAGAAAATCATGATTGCCACGGTGCGCGAGTACGATTATGATGAGGTGAAAGAACGTATCCAAAAGTTGATAGAGGTTAGCTACACTTACGACCAAATGAAGATTGTATCAGCTATGAAGGATATTGTTCCTGAATTTATCAGTAAGAATTCATGCTTCGAAGCATTGGATAAGAAAGCGGAATAATACAAAATTAGAGGTTCCGGATTGACGGAACCACGATAAAATATAATGCCCCGTAACAATATGTTAGATGTACTAACGATATGTTACGGGGCATTATTATAATGAATGTTGTGTAGTTCCCGTTTATTTTCTGCTGGAGAAATACTTCATGAATTGTGTGCGTTCGAAGGTGTTTACACCGTTCAAATCACTTACATTCAACATTCCCTTGAATTGAGAGATTGTTTTCATGCCCTTGCGGTCCATCCATAAATTGATGAAACGTGTATATTCTCCTACAAGGGCGTAGCTGTTCTGATAGAATGCACTACAGATTTCTACTGCCGAGGCTCCTGCAAGGATTGCTTTTATGACGCTTTCGGGAGAATGAATGCCGCCCGATGCTGCATAATCCAGTTTATTCACAGCTGCGGAAGCAATGCCTATCCAACGTAAGGTTTTTGCCAAATCGGCTCCAGTGCTGAATACGTTTCCTGAAATTTGTTTCATCTTCTCGATATCAATGTCCGGCTGGTAGAAACGGTTGAACAGTACGACTGCGGCTGCTCCGTTGGCATACAACTGGTCTATCAAGGCGATAGGGTTAGTCAGGTTGTCGCCTAACTTCATGATAACAGGGATACTCACTGTTTTCTTGATATGGCTGAGAATGTCGATATGCCGCTGTTCAAATGAACCGTAATTGTATTGAACATCCGTCTGTAGGGCCAGGATATTGATTTCTATGGCATCAGCTCCTGCTGCCTCCATTTGTTTGGCAAAGTCTACCCATTCGGCATCCTGATAGCAATTGATGCTGGCAATCACAGGAATAGGGCATACCTTTTTAGTTTCTTTTATCAGTTCCAGATATTCCGACAGTTTGTGTTGGCGGATGTATTCTACCAGATAATCACTGCCTTCGGGGTACATATTCGGGTCTCCCAACCAGTCGGCTTCCAACATGATTTGCTCTTCAAAAAGAGATTTGAGGACAATGGCGCCGACACCGGCCTCGTAAAATTTCTGATTCTTCTCAGCACTGTCAGTCAAGCCAGAACTGCTGACGATAATCGGGTTTCTTAATTCTAACCCGGCAAAAGTAGTTTTTAATGTTGCCATGGTGATAATGTTTATTGAATGATCAATTAATAAATTCTGTCTCCAAAAATTTTGCTGCCTACACGTATCAGGCTGCTCCCGGCAGCAATAGCTTGATGATAGTCGTGGGACATTCCCATTGACAATTCCCGGAAAGCTTCCGTATCAGCAAACCATGTGTCTTTTACTTCTTTGAAGAAGCTACTTAATGAACAAAATTCTTTCTCTATTTGTTCATTGTCATCCGTATTTGTTGCCATACCCATCAGACCACATAATTGTATGTTACTGAGAGTTTTCCACTCTCCGTCTGCCAGCATTTCCCGGCACTCGTCGAAACTGAAACCAAATTTAGTCTCTTCTTCTGCGATGTGCAGTTGCAACAGGCAGTTGACTACCTTTCCGGCTTTAGCCGCTTGTTTGTTGACTTCGGTCAGAAGTTTATAGGAGTCGATTCCGTGGATAAGGGATACGTAGGGAACAATATATTTAATTTTGTTTGTTTGCAGATGCCCGATAAAGTGCCATTCGATGTCTTTAGGAAGGCTTTCATATTTGGCAGTCATTTCCTGCACCTTGCTTTCTCCGAACACTCGTTGTCCGGCGCGGTAGGCTTCTTCTATCGCCTCGTTGGGATGGAATTTTGAAACTGCTACCAATCGTACCCCCGTAGGTAACTCACCCAGCACCTGTTGAAGATTCTCTGCAATATTCATAATTAATTCATTTAAGTTTCGCAAGTGCTCAACTTATTAGCTGACAAGGCTTCAGTTGACAAGGGAGATAGTCCTTAAATAATCCACTTGTATGGCAAATGGGACTAACATTCGCCCTTGTCAACTTGTCTCTAACTTCCTTGTCAACCCGGAAACTTGAGTTTGCGAGAGTTGAGTTAATTTGTTAAACTTCAGGTTTATCGTTAGGCTCGGCGCTATATGGATACACATCCATAATGGCTGTTTCGGCAACGGATGCGATTTGATAGTCAGCCATCGTTCCTTTCATGCCTTCATCCAGTTTTTTGACTGCATCGCGCAGGTCGGCAGCCTGTACCAATACCTGAGTGGATGTTTTCTTTTCAGCACCGCTTTTCTCATCCAGAGTGATGAAAACCAGTTTGCACTTAAACCAACGGTCAGCTGCTTCTTCTTCGCTGGGGAATAGCTCGCTGTAATTGGCACGTTTGATGTCGGATACTGTAAATTCTCCTGAGATAAACGGAGTCATTTCTTCAATGATACGCGCTTCTGCCTCAGTAAAGCTGAGTGCATCAACCAGATAAGGTTCTGTTACTTTCTTATTCATTCCATTCTCCATTACTTTTTCATAACGGATCTTGCACTCAAACCATGTATGCATTGCCATAATTTCTTTGTTTTTTTATTATGAATTTATATTCTTGTTATAAAACTGACTACAAAGATAATGTAAACGAAGAGTAGAACGAAATGAATCTATTCATTTTTTTATGCCGGAGTGCCGCTTATCTTCGCTTGTTAATGCGAATCAGGAGTTGAAACAGATTCATAACCTAATAATCAGGAGCTAATTTCAACTCCTGACTTGCATTATTTATAAATGACGTTGAATAGTAAGTGTGAAATTGAAATCTTACGGGGGATGGACGGTTTTCCTCTCATGGAGATTTCCTTCACCCCATAGGGTAACTTCATTTACACACCGAGGTAACACTCGTTACAATAGGAGGTAAAGAGCGTTACAATAGGAGGTAAATGTCGTTACATCCTGTGGTAAATGCTTTTACATCCTGCGGTAAATGGTCGGTAAATGCAATGCGCTGATAACTAGCTAACTGAAGCTTTTGTGAAGTCAAAGGTTCTTTCAGATTCGTCTCCTGTATTCCGCCTTCGTCAGTCCGTATCCGATCTCTTTTATGGCTTAAAATCCGGGCTTGCGGAAGCTGAAAAGGGAAAATCATTTAATGAAAAAGAAAGAAGATTTTTCTTGTTCCTTTTTATGACCAGCTGTTGGGGCGGAATACGTATTCCTGCATAATTTGCTTTGCTATCTGCGAAATAACTGATGTAAAATAAAAGGGGTAAAGAGAGCGAACTAACTGTATTTCATTGCTTAATGATACTGTGATTTTTCGTTGTTATTGCTGTTCTTTGGCGCCGTTAAACCTATTAAAAAATCAAATTATGGTAGTAGCTTATTTAAGAGTAAGTACAGAAAAACAGTTTCTGGCAAATCAACGTGAGGAAATTCTGCGCTTTGCAGAGAAGAATGAGTTAATGATTGACAAGTGGTACACTGAGACGGTGAGCGGCAAAGTGAGCAGTAAGGAACGAAAGTTGGCAGGCGTATTGAACCGGATGCAAAAAGGGGATACGCTGATTGTGACGGAAATTTCAAGATTGAGCCGTACGATGCTGGAAATCATGACAATTTTGAATTCATGCATTAAGAAAAATGTTATCCTGTACAGTACTAAAGAAGGGTATGTATTCCAAAATGACATTAACAGTAAAGTTCTGGGGTTCGCATTCGGATTGATGGCGGAGATAGAACGTAATCTGATTTCCATGCGGACTAAAGAAGCGTTGGCAAGACGAAAGAAAGAAGGTGTCAAGTTGGGACGCAGAAAAGGGACTTGCCCTGCCATGCGAGTGCTTCGTGAGAATAAAAGACGATTGAAAAGAGACGCGCAGCGTGGTGTTTCTTGTTCGGAACTGGCTCGTCAGATGGGTGTATCACGCACCACTATGTTTCGTTTCCTAAGATCTAACTAATGGGAAAACGAGTTGACAGAAGTGCCTGATAGCAGGAACTTGTCAACTCGTTTCTCTGGGCTGCGGAATATAGATTATTCTACCGGTATTTCTTTTCCTCCTTCTTCACTTTTTTCCTTTCTCATTTTTCCTCGTTTATGCAGGCTCTTCAATTCAAATGACAGCATGATGCGGAAGGTTCCGATAATCAGAAATGCGAACGAAATCATATATACAGCATAGAGGGCGCCTATTGCCGGTTGCCACAGGATGATGAATGAGCAAATCACCGCCAATATGCCGAGAGCGATATACCATCCCCAGTCTCTTGTACCGTATCTTTTTAAATCCATAGCATAGCCAATAGAAGAGAAGCCACGGAACATCAGCCAGAATGCAATGATGAAGGGAATGACTTCCATGCTCAGCAACGGATAGGCTATCAGATAAAAAACGAATATCATGTCGATGATACCCCCTGCCAGATACCAGCCCCAGCTGGAAACATTCTTACGGTTGCTCACCGCAAAAGAAATTTCAAGCAAACCGCTGAACAACATGGATATGCTGAACAGAACACTTAAAACAGCGTAACCGCTGAGTGGGGCAAACATCAGGCTTATGGCAACTACCACATAGAGCATACCGAGCAAGAGAGACATCCACCAGTTTTTTACTTCGCATTGAAGTTCGTCAAATAAAGTTTTCATGCAAATAAAGTTTTAATTGGGTTATTGTTATTTTGTTTAGGAGACTAACAATTTGCGATAGGAAAAGTTTTTGGGCGAACTTTTCTAATGGTTCGTTTGTTGTATGAATATATAAAACAAGAAAACTATGGCTACAACAAAATTTAAAGGACAGCCGGTTAAGATTATCGGCGAATTTATAAAAACAGGGACAGTTGCTCCTGATTTTGAGTTAGTAAAAACTGACCTTTCTTCTTTTTTCTTGAAAGATTTGAAAGGGAAGAATGTGATATTGAATATCTTCCCGAGTCTGGATACCAGCGTTTGTGCAACCTCTGTGCGCAAGTTCAACAAGCTGGCAGCGAGTCTGCCTGATACCGTGGTATTGGCGATTTCCAAAGACTTGCCATTTGCCCATGCGCGTTTCTGTACGACGGAAGGAATTGAAAATGTGATTCCTTTGTCTGATTTCCGTTTCTCGGATTTCGATGAAAGCTATGGTGTACGTATGGCGGACGGTCCGTTGGGTGGTTTGCTTACACGTGCAGTAGTCATTATCGGTAAAGATGGAAAAGTGATGTATACCGAACTGGTACCCGAAATTACTCAGGAACCGGACTATGACAAAGCGATAGAAGCTGTGAAGAAATAACAATCTCAGATTTTTAGATAAATAAAAATGGCGGTGTGCAAAGGTCGTGAGACTATTGCACGCCGTTTGCCTTTTATATGAATGGGGTGCTTGCTTCGAATCTCAATGTTTTTTATTGGTTTATATGGTGGGTAACTGACTTTTTTTGTTTTACTTTGTGCTGTGAAAATCAAGTATTAATAGGTTAAACAGAGAAAGAAAAAATGGAACGAGGTTTAAAAGACTACGCCCTACTCATGCTAAAAGGTGTGGGAATGGGAGCAGCCGATGTAGTTCCCGGAGTATCGGGGGGGACAATTGCTTTTATTGTGGGAATTTATGATGAACTGATAGACTCAATAAAAAGCATAAACGGGAACAGTTTGAAGTTGTTTTTTACAGGTAAATGGGGTGCATTCTGGAAAGCGGTTAACGGCAATTTCTTGATTTCCATTCTGTTGGGAATTGCTCTCAGTGTGTTTTCGTTGGCTAAGATTATCACATGGTTGCTCATGGATCATCCTGTGATGGTTTGGGCATTTTTCTTCGGGCTGGTGCTGGCTTCCACATGGTTTGTGGGGAAAGATATAAAGGAATGGAACAAGAAAACGATTCCGGCTTTTATCATTGGCGTGGCGGTGGCTTATTACATTACGGTGGCGACTCCTGCTGAGACTCCCTCTAATTTATTGTTTATTTTCCTTTGTGGGGCGATTGCTATTTGCGCTATGATTCTGCCGGGCATATCGGGCAGTTTTATCCTGGTGCTTTTAGGAAAGTATTTCTTTATCATGGAGGCTGTCAAGACGCTTGACATAACGGTGTTGCTGGTATTCTTTGCAGGTGCCTGTATCGGAATAACCTCTTTCTCACGCGTTCTTTCGTATGCATTGAAGAATTTCCGCAATATCACATTGGCGGTGCTGACAGGTTTTATGCTGGGTTCTCTTAATAAAGTATGGCCTTGGAAGGAAACAATTGAGACTTTTACGGATAGTCATGGAATAGTGAAACCGTTGGTTGAGGCGAATATTCTGCCTAATCAGTATATTCTTGAAGCTGTGGTGCTGATGGTAGTAGGTTTCTTTCTGGTATATTTCCTTGAAAAACTTTCTACACGTAGTGCAAAGTAAAGAAGTAATATATATTAATGAGGCTGTGTCAAAATGCTGCGCTATGTGCGGGCAAACGATGGCACAGCCTCATTTGTTTATTGTAAAGCTTTTATGATATCTTGCATATAAGTTGCCAGTTCTTCCTGGTTATCGCTCTCCATTAGTGCCTGCATTTTTTTCAACTCTTTCAAGTCGAACGGACGAACGCATTTCTGGTTGTACTTTATGAAGTTCTCTTTATCATGCAGAGTCATGTAGAGAATGGTCAGCCTTTCATTGATACCTTCAAATTCCGGTTCCAGTTCGCAAACACGCTCAAAGGCTACTTTGGCATAATCCAGGTATCCGATTTCCAGGCTATGCATGCCTATCTCATTCCAGGTATCGGCGTAAGGGGCGCAATCCAACGCTTTCGCCCATTGCTTTATTCCCTTATTATAATCTCCTTCTTCAACGTAGATACGTCCTTCAATCAGATAAGCCTCCGGGTCTTTAGGCTCCAGCTTCTGGGCTTTCTTACAGTATTGGTGCGCTTTGCGTTTCTTTCCCATTTTGGAAAGGCAAAGTCCTGCATTGGCGTATAAGTTGGGCAGGAGAGGAGAGGACGCGTCTTCCGACTCATTTACCTGGATTGCTTTTTCCAACTGCTCGTAACCTTCGTCCCATTTGCCTTGGGATATTTTACATAGTCCCATAAAGCTATAGACAAATTCCGGTTCAAGTACGTGCAGTTGCTGGGCTTTCTGGTAATACTCCAGTGCTGCCTCTTCATTACCCAGTTGGTAGAAGCAATGGCCTTTCATAACGTAGGCATCTGCAAATTCATCATCACTTACCAATGCATAGTCACAGGCGTCGATGGCCTGGTCGAACTTATGTTCTTCAAAGTAGCATCTTGCCAGACCGAACCAGTAGGAAGCCGAGTATGGATTTTTGTCTATCAGCTGGTTGTACATAGGAATAGCTTCTTCTGTCATACCTTTGCCATAATAGCAATCGGCTACTACGGCAATGTAGGCTTCCTCGTCAGCATATTCCTTCTTTACCGGCTCAAGCCATTCCAGAGCTTTGTCCGGATAGCCCATATCGAGATACATATAAGATACATCGACCACGTTTGCCAAATCTTCTTTGTCTTCAATCGTGTCGAGTAATTTTTCGGCATCATCCAATTGGCCTTCGCTCAACAGTAAATGGGCACGCACCACCTTAGCTTCCGCCGAATAGGTTTCGGGGAGGTTCTCGATGATTTCGCGTGCCTTTGCTCTTTTTCCGCTATCCAGAAACAGGTAGGCATATTCAATCAACAGTCCCGTATTGTCGGGATGTAGCTTTAAGCCATATTCTGCTATCTCAAAAGCCTTATCAAAGTTCTTTTTCGTACCATACCAATCGGCAAGGTCGGCCAAGTCGTCTGCGTCCTGATAGAACGGTTTATTCTCAGACATGGCCACTTCATATTGTTCGGCAAGTTCTTGCAGTTCTTTATCTCTGCCGGACAGCAGGTTTTTATTAGTCATTTAATAGTTTACTCCTATAGTCCTTACTTTATTTGTTGATTTTACCCCAGGTATCTTTCAGTCCCACAGTGCGGTTGAATACCATCTTTTCAGGTGTGGAGTCCGGGTCTACATTGAAGTAACCGATGCGCTGGAACTGCAAGTAAGTAAGCGGTTTCATGCCAGCGGCATACTTTTCGATGTAGCAATGGGGCAATATATGTAGCGAGTCCGGATTAATGATGTCTTTCATAGCTTCCAGGGCATCGCAATTCTTGGCTTCGCGGATGGTGGCAAGTTCGTCGCGCGGATTCTCCACTTTCCACAGGCGGTCGTAGAGGCGTACTTCGGCTTCGAGGCAATGGTCGCAGCTGACCCAGTGCAGGGTACCTTTAACTTTACGGTTTGCTTCGGGCATGCCGCTCTTGGTATTCGCGTCGTATTCACAATATACTTCCACCACTTCTCCGGCTTCGTTTTTCTTGCATCCGGTACACTTCACGATGTAAGCGTTCTTCAGGCGCACTTCCTGTCCCGGTGTCATACGGAAATATTTCTTCGGGGCGTCTTCCATGAAGTCTTCACGCTCCATCCACAATTCGCGGCTGAACTCGATGAAGTGGCTGCCTTCTTCCGGTTTCTCCGGGTTGTTTACGGCTTCCAGTTCTTCCACTTGTCCTTCGGGATAGTTGGTGATTACCAGTTTCACCGGATTGATTACGGCTGATATGCGGGTTGCACGTGTGTTGAGGTCTTCGCGTAAAGCGCTTTCCAGCAGGGCGAACTCGTTGAGCGCATCGTAAGTGGTATATCCGATTTTGTCGATAAACTTATGGATGGACTCGGGCGAGTATCCGCGACGGCGGAAACCGCAAATAGTCGGCATACGGGGATCATCCCATCCGTTTACCAGTTTTTCTTTCACCAGAATCAGCAGGTTACGTTTGCTCATCAATGTATAGCTGAGGTTCAGTTTGTTGAACTCGTACTGATGAGGACGGTTGTCATTCAGGTCTTTGCCTTCTTTTACCCAGTCCACAAAAAGATCGTAAAGCGGACGATGGGGAACGAACTCCAGCGTACAGAGAGAGTGCGTCACACCTTCAAAGTAATCACTCTGTCCGTGGGCGAAGTCATACATCGGGTATGCTTTCCACGTGGTGCCTGTACGGTGATGCGGATGATTCACTACACGGTAGATGATGGGGTCGCGGAAGTGCATATTCGGGTTCGCCATGTCAATCTTGGCACGGAGCACCATAGCGCCTTCTGCTATTTCACCTGTATTCATTTTCTTGAACAGGTCGAGGCTTTCCGCTATCGGACGGTTGCGATAAGGGCTTTCCACACCCGGCTGGGTAGGAGTGCCTTTCTGCTGTGCTATCTGTTCGGAAGTCTGCTCGTCAATATATGCTTTCCCTTCTTCGATGAGGCGGATGGCAAAATCCCACAATTGCTGGAAGTAATCGGATGCGTAGTATTCATTACCCCACTGGTAACCCAGCCACTGGATATCTTCCTTGATGGCTTCTACGTATTCCACATCTTCTTTGGTCGGATTGGTGTCGTCGAAACGCAGATTGCAGATGCCGTTGTGGTCGGCTGCAATACCGAAATCAAGGCAAATAGCCTTGGCATGTCCGATGTGGAGGTATCCGTTGGGTTCCGGCGGGAAACGTGTCTGCACCTTACCACCGTTCTTACCCTCTTTCAAATCTTTCTCAACAATTTGTTCAATGAAGTTGAGGCTCTTTTTTTCACCTACTTCTTCGCTCTTAATATCTGCCATAATGGTATGTATATATTCTAAAAAATCAAGCTACAAAAGTAAGACAATTTTTTCGTTTATCCTTATTTCACCGGAATATATCCACTCTTTTTAATGATTTCCTGACCGGCGGGTGAAAGTATGAAATTGACAAGGGGCGCTACTTGTTCGGAGTTTTCCTTGTTATAATAATAGTATAGAGGGCGCACGATAGGGTAACTCTTGTCCGTGGCACTCTCCATGCTGGGCGGTGCATAGTGCTTTCCGTCGTAAGAAACGGAGATTGATTTAACTCGGGGGGACAGGTAGGCCAGTCCTACGTATCCTATCGCTCCTCGCGTCTGGCTGACAGACTGGATGATGGCGCCCGTGGCAGGCATGGAAAGGCTACTGCTCATGTAATTCTTATTCTTGAGGACGCTTTCCTTGAAAAACTCATAAGTCCCCGACGATGTTTCGCGGGAATATACCACGATTTTGCGGTCGTCTCCGCCCACCTGTTTCCAGTTCGTTATTTTTCCCCGGAAGATGTCTTCCAGTTGTTGGCGTGTCAGTTGCTTTACGGGATTGGAAGGATGTACCACGACGGCCAGTGCATCGTAAGCAACGATTACTTCTTCCACTTCCTTGCCTGCGGACTTTACCTTCATCTTTTCGCTGAATTTGATGGGACGTGATGCCATGGCGATGTCCGTTGTGCCGTCAAGCAATGCTGAAATACCCACACCGGTGCCGCCCCCTGTCACAGTGACGCGGGCTTCGGGGGTGAGTGCCATGAATCTTTCGGCAGTCTGCTGCGCTATGGGCAATACGGTGTCACTGCCTTTGATGCGTTGCGCCTGTATGCTGCTCGCAGCCAATGCCAGAAACAGGATGATGCTTAGTGTTTTCATTATCATCAAAAATTGTTTTTATTATATTCAAAATATAGTTTCTTATTTATCATCAAAAAAGTAAGTAATACTATAACCAAACAGGTACTCTTCTTGTTTATTCTTTGCAAAGAAAGCAATCGGATATTACAATCTTATTACGGGGGCTGTGTTTTCGGATGTTGTAACACATTTGTAATATGTTTGAAACATTTCTTTCAAACGTTAGTCACACTCTCTTAACATCGTCCCTGTTTCTTTGCATACAGAATTTCAATAGGCATTTATGAAGAAGCTTTTTGAGAAAATAGTAGAAGGATTGTTGGCTTGTAGCGGGTTTGTAACAAGCATCACCATTGTGCTCATTATCCTGTTCCTTTTTTCCGAGGCGTTGGGATTGTTCAACAGCCGGGTGATTGAAGAAGGGTATGTGCTGGCGTTGAATAAAGATAATAAGGTAAGTGAGTTGACACCGGCTCAGATAAAAGATGTTTTCGATGAGGAGATAACGAACTGGAATGAAGTCGGAGGGCAGGACATGCCTATCCGGCTTTTCCGTTTGGAAGATATCACCGAGTATTACACTGAGGAAGAATTGGGGCCTGCTTATGAACATGCCGGAGCGAAGATAACGGAATTGGTGGAGTGCACGCCGGGCATTATTGCCTTTGTGCCGCAGCAGTTCATTGTCCGGCAAGACTCCGTGCATCTGCTGCGCGACAATACCATCTCGGTGAAAGATGTCTTTGCCGGGGCGGAATGGTTTCCGACCGCCACACCCGCTGCACAATTCGGTTTTTTGCCATTGATAACGGGTACGTTGTGGGTGAGTCTGTTCGCCATTCTGATAGCGCTTCCATTCGGGCTTTCAGTAGCTATCTATATGTCCGAAGTGGCAAATCCGAAGATACGCAATTTGCTGAAGCCCATTATAGAATTGTTGAGCGGTATTCCGTCGGTGGTTTACGGATTCTTCGGGCTGATAGTCATTGTGCCACTCATACAGAAAATATTCGACTTGCCGGTTGGCGAAAGTGGACTGGCAGGAAGCATCGTGCTTGCCATAATGGCATTGCCCACCATTATCACTGTGACGGAAGATGCCATGCGTAATTGTCCCCGTGCCATGCGCGAAGCCAGCCTGGCGTTGGGAGCATCGCAATGGCAGACTATATATAAGGTAGTGATACCGTATTCCGTGTCGGGCATCACTTCCGGTGTAGTGCTGGGCATCGGGCGTGCCATTGGCGAAACAATGGCTGTGCTGATGGTGACAGGTAATGCGGCAGTCATACCGCATACCATTCTGGAACCTTTGCGTACCATTCCTGCCACGATTGCCGCCGAACTGGGAGAAGCGCCTGCCGGAGGGGCACATTATGAGGCTTTGTTCCTGCTGGGTGTGGTATTGTTCTTTATTAGCTTGCTGATAAACTTCACGGTAGAAGCGGTATCGGCCAGAAAAAGATAGTGTTTCGCAGAGAAAGGAAAATGAGTATGATAGATAGGAAACATCTTTCGCAACGCATTGCATTCGGAACTTTCCGTTTGCTGAGTCTGACGGTGGTAGGGATACTCTTTGCCATCCTCGGTTTCATTATATATAAAGGTATAGGAGTTATCAACTGGGAGTTCCTGACTACCGCCCCGACGGACGGAATGACGGCGGGTGGTATTATGCCTGCCATAGTCGGTACGTTCTATCTGATGATAGGTAGCGCCTTGTTTGCTTTTCCGGTGGGAGTGATGAGTGGCATTTATATGAATGAATATGCCCCTAAGGGTTGGATTGTCCGCCTTATCCGTATGATGACCAACAACCTGAGCGGCATACCTTCCATTGTTTTCGGTCTTTTCGGCATGGCTCTGTTCGTTAATTATATGGGCTTCGGCGACAGCATCCTTGCCGGTTCGCTTACTTTAGGATTGCTTTGCGTGCCTTTGGTAATCCGTACTACCGAGGAAGCGTTGAAAGCCATTCCCGACACATTGCGCGAGGGAAGCCGGGCTTTGGGAGCCACTAAGTTGCAAACCATCTGGCACGTTGTCCTGCCGATGGCGATGCCCAATGTGATAACCGGGCTCATTCTTGCATTGGGACGTGTTTCGGGTGAGACTGCGCCGATTTTGTTCACTTGTGCCGCATATTTCCTTCCGCAACTGCCCGCAAGTATATTGGACCAGTGTATGGCTTTGCCTTATCATTTGTATGTTATCTCTACCAGTGGCACGGATATGGAAGCCCAGCTTCCGTTGGCTTATGGCACCGCTTTGGTCTTAATAGTAATCATTCTCCTGGTGAATCTTTTGGCGAATGCCCTGCGGAAGTATTTCGAGAGAAAAGTAAAGATGAACTGACAGGAATAAAACAGTAAACAAAATGATTGGTAAAATAGAAGCAAATAACGTCAACTTCTGGTATGGAGACTTCCATGCTTTGAAAGGTATCAGTATGTCAATAGAGGAGCGTTCGGTAGTCGCCTTTATCGGTCCTTCGGGATGCGGTAAGTCCACTTTCCTGCGCCTGTTCAACCGTATGAACGATCTTATCCCCCATACCCGCCTGACGGGTGAAATCCTTATTGATGGAAAAGATATTTATGGAAAAGATGTCCAGGTGGATGAACTTCGCAAGAAAGTAGGCATGGTATTCCAGCGGCCTAATCCTTTTCCGAAAAGTATCTTCGAAAATGTGGCGTATGGCCTTCGGGTAAATGGCGTGACGGATAGCGGGTTTATTCGTCAGCGGGTGGAAGAATCTCTGAAGGGAGCGGCATTGTGGGACGAAGTGAAGGACAAACTCAAAGTCTCTGCTTACGCCCTTTCCGGCGGACAGCAGCAACGGCTTTGCATAGCCCGCGCCATGGCTGTGTCTCCCTCCGTATTGTTGATGGACGAGCCGGCTTCTGCGCTCGATCCTATCTCTACCGCCAAAGTGGAAGAGCTTATTCACGAGCTGAAGGAGCAATATACAATAGTTATTGTCACGCACAATATGCAGCAGGCTGCGCGCGTTAGTGATAAGACGGCTTTCTTCTACTTGGGGCAAATGGTAGAGTTTGACGATACCAAGAAAATATTCACGAACCCCGATAAAGTGGAGACACAGAACTATATCACGGGGCGTTTCGGGTAGTGAAGTGTTGCATCGCATGAAGCAGAAAAGAATCGTGTATTCCCTTTAACTTGTTAATACAAATAACTTAAAAATAGAAATATCATGGTAAAGTTTATCGAATCGGAACTCGTCTTACTAAAAAAAGAGATAGACGAAATGTGGACCTTAGTATATAACCAGCTCGACAGAGCAGGGGAGGCGGTACTGACCTTCGACCGTGAACTGGCACAGCAGGTGCTGGTACGCGAGCGCCGTGTGAATGCCCTTGAACTGAAAATAGACAGTGATGTAGAAGATGTCATAGCCTTGTACAATCCCGTAGCCATCGACTTGCGCTTTGTGCTTGCCATGCTGAAGATCAATACAAACCTAGAACGTCTCGGTGACTTTGCCGAAGGTATAGCCCGTTTCGTGTTGAACTGTAAGGAGCCGGTACTCGACCCGGAACTTCTGAAACAATTGCGCCTTGAAGAGATGCAGGGACAGGTGCTTTCCATGCTGGAACTTGCCAAGAAAGCCCTGCAGGATGAAAATCAGGATTTGGCTACATCTGTGTTTGCCAAAGATAATCTGCTAGACGAGATAAATGCTGAAGCCACTACCATTTTGGCAGGCTATATTGCCAAACATCCTGACAGTGTCCTTCCTTGCCTGAACCTTGTCAGCGTCTTCCGAAAACTGGAGCGTTCTGGCGATCACATCACCAACATTGCCGAGGAAATAGTCTTCTTTATCGATGCGAAAGTGTTAAAACATAGCGGAAAGACCGATGAGCATTACCCTTTCAATAAGAAATAAGCTCTTTTTTAGCTAAAATTTAGTGTTTGTTAGAAAAATGCTATATATTTGTCCATTGAAAACGATTGCGGATGTAGAAAGGCTGCATAATTGGTAATAAAACCAAAGAAATTTCAAAAAGATGTTATAAGACATGTTTTTAAATTTGGTAAGTAACCTGAAAAGCCGCTATATTTGCACCGTTATCCTGAAAACAATCTTTTTACCTTAAAAAAAAACTAATACCTATTGAAAACTGAAAAAGAGGGCTTTGTGAAAAGCTCTCTTTTTTTATGTCTATGTTCCATCTAATTCGTATCTTTGGGGAAGATAAACCGCATCCCAGCATAACTTTTTTATGTAAGCATGAAAGTTCTGCACTTGATTTGCATTATCTTTGTATTCTCCAAATAAGGAATAACAAATCATTAAATCGTAAATAGAATTATGTTTTCCGGAATAGTAGAAGAATGCGCCACTCTCGTGGCATTGGTAAAAGAACAAGAGAACGTACATTTTACGTTCAAGTGCTCATTTGTGAATGAATTGAAGATAGACCAGAGTGTGTCTCACAATGGTGTATGCCTCACGGTAGTCAGTATGACGGATGATTCCTATACGGTTACGGCCATGAAGGAAACGCTGGAGCGTTCCAATCTCGGACTTCTGAAAGTGGGAGACAAGGTGAACGTGGAACGCAGCATGATGATGAACGGCCGCCTCGACGGGCATATCGTACAGGGACATGTGGACCAGACCGCTACCTGCATTAATGTGGAAGATGCCGACGGAAGTTATTACTTCACTTTCCGGTATGCTTTCAATAAAGAGATGGCAAAGCGTGGATACATCACTGTGGATAAAGGCTCTGTAACGGTAAACGGCGTCAGTCTGACGGTGTGTAACCCGACGGATGATACTTTCCAGGTAGCTATCATTCCTTATACTTTCGAAAACACCAATTTCCATGATATCAAAGTGGACAGTGTGGTGAATATCGAATTTGACATTATCGGCAAGTATATCAGCCGGATGATACAGTTTAAATAATAGTTCGCCACAGATTACGCAAATAGCACAGAAATATTTTCTTTTTAATCTGTGTTTATCAGCGTAATCTGTGGTGCAGTAAAAGCATATATCAAATGGATTTTTTACAATTAGTCGCTTCCCGTCAGAGTGACCGCGCTTATGACATGACGCGTGCCGTTGAACCGGAGAAGCTGGAACGGATATTGGAAGCTGCCCGACTGGCACCTTCGGCTTGTAATGCGCAACCGTGGAAGTTTGTCGTAATCAATGATCCGGATCTGTCCGTTAAAGTAGGCAAAGCCACTGCGGGGTTGGGTATGAATAAATTTGCCAAAGATGCTCCTGTCCATATTCTGGTTGTGGAGGAGTCGATGAATATCACTTCATTTCTGGGCGCAAAGATTAAGGATAAATATTTCCCGTTGGTAGATATCGGCATTGCGGCTGCACATATCACATTGGCTGCCGAGAGCGAAGGATTAGGCTCCTGTATTCTCGGTTGGTTCGATGAAAAAGAGATTAAGAAGCTGGCCGGTATTCCGTCTTCCAAACGTTTACTGTTGGTAATTACCATCGGCTATTCTGTAAAAGAGAAGAGAAAGAAGGCGAGGAAACCGAAAGAAAAGGTGGTTTCTTACAATAAATACTGAGAGATATTAAGTTGAGAATGGAGAGTTGAGAGTTGCTGTGCAGCATGATAGCACAGCAACTCTCAACTCTCCATTCCCAACTTATTAAAGGTCTTTCAGTAGCACATGGCTTGCGCTTCTGTAATATTCTTCCCGCGCTTTAGTCAGCACATTCCATTGTTCGCTGAACTCTTTGTCCTTATCTATTTTGAAGTCTTCCGAACCGTGTGTGTCGAGTCTGTCTAATAAGAGTGCGACATTCATTTTGTTGATATCCATGGAAGGCTGGAAACCTATATCATCATTGTTCTCATCTATTACTTCGTGCAACAGATTGATTTCCTGTAGTTCATAAAGAGTCTGGTGTGTCAGCCGGATGGGTATTTGGCATTCTTCCGATATCTCTTCGGCGGTGTATGGTTTGGCATCTTCTTCAAATCTTTTGGCAATGAGGGACATGATAAGGATGGAAACAAAGTCCCGAAACCTTCGGCTGATGTTTTCAGTATCCTTATCGAAACTGAAGTTCCGTATGTTCTGCCCTGCATACGTCAACTCTGCACCGAACAGGCAGATCGTCCATGATATTTGCAGCCACAGTAAGAACAACGGGAGTGCGGCAAAACTACCGTAAATGGCATTGTAACGTGATACCCACAACTGACCGCTGATATATAGGAACTGAAATGCCTGATGTGCCGTTCCTGCAAGGACGCCCGAAATGAGTGCATGTTTGAATTTCACTTTGGTGTTCGGCATATAGATATACAGTCCCGTAAACATGAACCATGTCAAGGCAAAAGGGATAAGACGGATTAGAAATTTCAGGATAGGAGCGAGCAGCACAAAGTCCTCAATGTACTTCAACGTCGTACTCATGAAGATGGAAAGACCACCCGAAATCACAATCAGGATAGGCATCAGCAGAAACATGGAAAAGTAGTCTGTGATTTTACGGTACATGCTTCGTGCTTTCTTTACTTGCCAGATGCGGTTGAAAGTAATTTCAATGTTGCTGATCAGATTGATAACCGTCCATAACAACATGATCAGACCTACTCCGATGAATATGCCGCTCTTGGTTTCGGAAAGATAGGAATCTACGAACTGGAGGATGACTTCTGTGGTCTGGTTATGGCCTCCGAATCCCATTCTCACCTGGTTTTCCATCAGATTGGAGAAGCCGAAACCGCGTGCTATGGCGAATAGGATGGCAAGTATGGGCACTATGGCAAGCAGGGTGCTGTAGGTCAGCGCGGAAGCTTTGTTCACCAGCCTGTCTTTGGTGAAGCGGTTGATGCACAGGTAGATGGTTTTGATTATATTGTAGAGGGAGAAAGTCGTTTTGGTGACTTCGTCTTCCGTAATACGCCAGATGTCGTATGTCAGAAACTTCCAAAGAGCAGTAATACGTTTATTCATAATCAATGAAGAATGAAGAATTAAAAAAGAAAAAAAGCAGTCAGTCTGTAAGCCGGGTTCTGTACTCTCCCTTCATGGAGAATTCTTCATTGTTCATTCATAATTCTTCATTCAGAAAAGTGTCTGTCATTTATCTGAGCCGCATGTCACCATACAGGCTTTAGCGGTCTACCCTCCGACATGGAGCGAGCAGCTCTCATAGCGTCGGTTTACATGACCTTACAACTCCCAAGACGCACAGCCCTTGTGTCACCACAAGACTGGTAGGCTCTTACCCCACCTTCTCACCCTTACCGATACCCCGGAGGATACCGGCGGTTATTTTCTTCTACGTTACTCTACCCTCGCGGACAGCTTTCTGTTAGGAAGTGGGATGCTCTGTGTTGCCCGGACTTTCCTCATACGCCGAAGCGCAAGCGACAGACCGACCAACTGCTTTTATCTTGCAAAGATAGTGTAAACAGGGGGGAGAATAAAATGATTCGTTCATTTCTTTGCGAATATGATTCTTTTCACCACAGAGGATACGGAGGACACAGAGTTTTTAATTTAACTTTTCATCTGCAGATGGCACGGATGAAGCGGATTTTTTAAGGCCGCTCCGAGGCATGACCTTACTTTCAAAAGCATAAGTTTTCCCCTGAATCCGGCCCATTTCATTATAGCTTCATAAAAAATGGGGCTGTACAAGTGATATGTACAGTCCCATTTCCATGATTTCCGGTTATGTTCCTACGACTTAGGTGTGCCGGAATTATTTGTTGTACCAGTGGGGGTTGAGGTAGGATTTGCATGAGGAGTTGCCGTAGCTGTGCTTGTTGTTCCTGTAGAGGTAGTTGCTTTGGCAGCAGATGTAGCTGTTGCCGTAGCTGTTGCAGCAGATGCAGCAACTTGGGGTTGTACTTCCCAGTGGAAAGGCTCGAAATTAGTGTTCGGGTCAACCCAGGACGGTTTCTTGCAAGCGTAGATGATGAACGGAGCTGCCACTACAACGATGGCACCGATAATCAATACGGAGAACCAAACTGTATTGCTACCCGTTGAAATCTGACTGGGCGGGATAAAGCTCAGGATGAATGCCAACAGAGAACCACAGAAACCGAGTCCGCCGATGAACCACATCAAACCGTTACCACCCTTACCGATACGGAACGGACGGTTCAACTTCTTCATCTTGTAACGCAATACGATAGCTCCTGTAAACATCAACATATACATGATAAGGTAAAGAACTACTGTCAACTGTGACAGGATCTGATAGAAACTCTGTACGGAAGGCATTACTACGAACAAGAGGCTCAATACTGTTACAGCACCACCTTGTACGAACAGGATGTTCTTCTGTACACCCAGTTTGTTTGTCTTCTGGAAGAACGGGGGCATGTAACCTGCCTTACCTACGGCAAAAATACCTTTGGACGGACCGGCAACCCAAGTCAATACACCTGCCAGCACACCGAATGCAAGAGCAATAGCGATGATCGGTGATAACCAGGAAGCATGGATGTACTTGAAGTAATTGTCGAAACCAACCAGCAAGCTTTGTGTCAGACTGATGTCTTTGGCCGGAATGATAACACCCAGTGCGAAAGTACCCAGTACGAAAATGATAACTGTGATAGCTGCACCGATAAATACTGCTTTCGGATAATTCTTGGAGGGGTTTTCTATATCCTTAACGTGGATACCGCCCATTTCCATACCGGCATAAAAGAGGAAAATACTTGCGGCGAGTACGACGTTGTCGAAGTTCGTCAGATCGGGGAAGAAGCTGCTGTGGAAGTCCAAATTGGAATGTCCGCCTGTAGCCAGATAAATGATACCCAGGATAATCAGCAAGGCTGCCGGGATAATGGTACCAACCATACCACCGACTTTGGCTACTTTACCTACCCATCCCATACCTTTCAATGAGATGAAAGTGGCGAGCCAATAGATGATGAGCACTACGGCGAGTGTGTAGTACTTGTTACTTGCCAACGACATATCGTGCGCGTCGTTCATTCCGATGAAGGCGATGGATACGGCGCCGAATGTCAATACGGTGGGGTACCAGATGGTACTTTCAATCCATTGCACCCAGATGGCAAGGAAACCGAGCCGCTTACCATAGGCTTCGCCTACCCAGCGGAACACACCACCTTGTTTGTCCTGGAACATCGCAGCCAATTCCGCAGCGACAAGTGACGTCGGTATAAGGAATACGATAGCTGCAAATAAATAGTAAAAGGCCGAACTCATTCCGTACACGGCCTCGGCAGGTAGTCCACGTAGGGATACTACTGCTGTTACATTCATGATTGCGAGGGTGAACACACCCAGCTTCACTGTTTGTTTAATATTTGCCATAAGTTAAGGTTTTAGGTGAAAAATATGTTTTAAAATCAGTCTCTATAACAACGACCCGGTAGAGTTGTTTTCGGGGATAAAGTGAAAGTTGGTAAATTAACACTTAAACAAATGTCTTGTGCAAGACGTTTTAGGGCAATCAGACAGAAATCAGTAATATATTAAATCAGAATAAATAATAGGTATTATTATGAAAATGGCTCTTTCAGAATTTGCATTACGAGAGAAGGGAATTTATGGTGTCTTACACATTGTGATTCTGTTACTTTCGTTGTTTTTAGTGGTTAGTATTTCAGTAGATACATTCAAGGGTATTCCTTTCTATACTCAGACGGTATTTATGAAGGTTCAGTTTGCGGTGTGCGTATTGTTTTTGCTGGACTTCATTCTGGAGTGGTTTTTAGCAAAGCATAAAGGACGTTATTTTGCCACTCACTTCGTTTTTCTTCTGGTAGCTATCCCTTACCAGAGCATTATTTCCTGGGCCGGATGGACGTTTTCCGAAGAAATCACTTACCTATTGCGTTTTATTCCTTTAGTGCGCGGTGGTTATGCATTGGCCATTGTGGTGGGGTGGTTGACGTATAATAAGGCATCCGGTCTGTTTGTTACCTACCTGACGACTTTGCTTGCTACGGTTTATTTCTCCAGTCTGGCTTTTTATGTTATGGAGCATGGGGTGAATACATTGGTTACAGGCTATGGGGATGCTTTGTGGTGGGCGTTTATGGACGTAACGACGGTTGGTTCCAATATTATTGCTGTGACGGTGACGGGGCGTGTGCTGTCGGTTTTGCTGGCGGCATTGGGTATGATGATGTTTCCGATATTTACGGTGTATGTGACGAGTCTGGTGCAGAGGAGGAACCAGAAGAAACAAGAGTATTATAAGGAGTTGCAGGGAGGGGATATAAAGTAATGTTGTGTGTGTGTACTTTTTCTTTCGGCTTGTCCCGAAAGAAAAAGATACCAAAAAGAAAGGGACCCCGGCTACGTCTCCGGTGCTACTCCGACACTGCCATTCGCAGACGGGGCTCGAACTCGCTTCGCTCAAACAGATCGCCCCTTACCTGCGCCTGACAGTGCCTACGCTTACGCACCTACGCCTATGCCGGAGGGCTGCGCGGTGGGGGATTAGTTTGTGTTTGTACAGAAATGGATGATAGATTACTGATGAGGTTTTGTTAGTTTGTTGATAATCAATAGATAATATTTACCGATTGTTTACTGCCTAATGTAAAAGCATTTACTGCCGTATGTAACGACCTTTACCACTTATTGTAACGCTCTTTACCTCGGTATGTAACGACCTTTACCTCGGCATGTAAATGGAGTTACTGTGTGGGGTTAACAAAGTTACCATTTGGGGTAAACAGAATTTCCATAATAGGAAGTGACTTACTTTACGCCGCATGGTCTCCCGGCCTCACTGTAGGTGCGTAAGCGTAGGTGCTGTCAGACGCAGGTAAGGGGCGATCTGTTTGAGCGAAGCGAGTTCGAGCCCCGTCTGCGGATGGCAGTACCGGAGTAGCACCGGAAGTGCAGCCTTGAGTTTTTCTTTTGGTATCTTTTCTTTTGTCTCAAGACAAAAGAAAAGTACAAGCGCCGCCTATCCTCTCCGGACTGACGACGCCTTTTATTTATGAAAAAGAGAGATTGTTCTTTATTCTACAATAGTCACACGGTCACCATTGAACACGCCCAAACCCAATTTGTTCATGATATACTTGATGGCGAGTTGTGATTTAACAGAATTCCCCGCTTCATCCAAAGGAGGTGCGAATGCAGCTGCGCCGAATACTCCGGGCAGTACAGACATAACTCCACCACCTACACCGCTCTTGGCAGGTATGCCGGCAGTGTACATCCAGTCACCTGAATGTTCGTAGAAACCTACGGTAGAAATCATGGAAGTAATCTTCGGAGCTAATGAAGCTTCAAACACTTCTTTCTTGGTGACAGGGTTTACACCACTGTTGGCGATGGTTCCAGCAGCAATCGCCAGTTGTCCGGCAGTGATACCTAATGAACATTGACGAGTGTACAAGTCGAGTGCCATATCCGGATTATCGTAGATACGGTTGTAGTTCTTCAGTAACCATGCAATAGAGCGGTTGTTGAAGTTCGTAGCCGTTTCCGACTTATACAGCTCATCAATCAATTGTGGAGCTGAACCGCACAAATCAGTAATATTCTGAACGATAGCTTCCCATTTCTTATCCGAATTGCCCACAGGCTCAACCATGGAACATGCTGAGATGGCACCCGCATTTACCAATGGGGTAGAAGGGTGATCATTCTCCAGCAAAATGGCGATGATTGAGTTGAAAGGTAATCCTGTAGCATCTGCACCAATCATATCCAGCACCTTCTGTGCTCCGTATTGACGGAGGATAAGGATGGCTGTATGTACTTTGGAAACAGATTCTATACCGAAGCGGTAGTCAGTGTCACCTATATTAATGGTTTGTCCGTTCATCAGACAGATGCTGATACCGAACAGATTCTTGTCGATGTTGGCAAGGTAGGGGATGTAATCGGCATTTTTTCCCCCGGTGTTACCCTTTACCTGTTCATAGGCTTCCTGGGCAACCTCTTTTAGTTGAGAGATTGAAATCTTTTTATCCATAAGTTTTCTTTTTAGAATTGACAAGGGGACGAGTTGGCTTGTCCCCTTGTTGATTGGTTCCCTTAATTATTTTGCTGCTTTGTGAGCTTTACAACCGTGATTGAACACTTTAGCTTCTACCGGCAAGTTCTTTTCCTGAGCCATGCGGGTAGGAGTAGGATAATCCAATTTCTCCAGTTCAGTGATAGCATTCTTGATGTCGCCCAGCAACATGTCTGCCATGTCGCGGCTGAAGCCCTGGCGTACTACCACACGCATTACGACGTAGTCGTCCAGTTTAGAAGGCAGGGTATAAGCCGGTACCATCCAACCATGTTGCGACAGTTTATCCTGAAGGTCGTACAACGTCCATTTAGCATTCTTGGTGTACTCCGGTTTCATGTACCAGATGAACAACGGGTTCACCACTTCTTCTGAATAGTTGACGAACGGTTCCATCTTGGCGATTTCGTCATGGATATACTTCGCAATGGTCAGCGAATTATACTGCACTTCTTTGTATCCCTGGAATCCTAAGCGAATGAATTGGTAGTACTGACCCAGGATTTGAGCAGCAGGACGGGAGAAGTTCAAGCCGACCTGAGTAATGTTTGCACCCAGATAGTTTACGCTGAATGACATTTCTTCGGGCAGATATTCTTTGCCTTTCCAGCAAACCCAACCCAGACCCGGATAAACGAGACCGAACTTATGTCCGCTGACGCTGATAGAGAGAACCCACTTCAAACGGAAGTCCCATTTCGTTTCAGGATAGAGGAACGGCAGGATGAAACCACCACTGGCAGCATCTACATGGATAGGGATATCGTAACCGGTCTTGGCGTTGTAAGCATCGAGAGCTTTGTCCAGTGCTTCTACGTCATCGTTCAGTCCGGTCCATGTCACACCCTGAATAGGTACGATACAAATGGTGTTTTCATCACACATCTTCAAGGCTTCTTCCGGATCAAGAGTAGTCTTGTCAAGGGTCAAAGGCACTTCACGCATTTCAATCTGCCACAACTGTGCGAACTTTTCCCATACTACCTGGAAACCGGTTGAGATAACGAAATTAGGTTTATCGAAAGGTTTGCCTTGAGCCTGGCGTTTTTTACGCCAACGCAACCATGCTGCCACGCCGCCCAACATACATGCTTCACTTGAACCAATGGCCAGCGCACCTGTTTTCCAAGTATCCTTTTCCGGAGAGTTCCACAGGTTTGCTACGATGTTGATACATTTTCCGTTCATCACGGCGATACGGGGATATTCCGTTTCGTCAATGTAGTTGATGTTGATAGCCTCGTTCATCAGCTTGGTGGCGTAGTCGTCCATATAAGTGGTAACGAAAGTGGCCAGATTCAGACGGGGTTGAGTTTGAGCGAAAGTTTCGTCTTTTACCATCTGATAAGCAATCTCGGGAGTAGTAGGTCCATCAGGGATCTTCTCTACCGGAGAGGGTTGCAACATTCTGTTTGATCCAAACACTTCTGTTTTGGCATCACCTTTTCTGAAATTTACATCTTCCATTTTACTAATATTTTAGTTTAGGTTTAGGCGGCGAGGATTTTCCCCGTCGAATTTCCCACAACAACGGCGTTTGCAGAGGAAAGTTCCGGGGTTTTACATATTTTGGCGTTTATTAAAGGGAAGGTAAATGATAATTTACCAGCGTGTATCCCCTAAGCCTGAAAGGCTTTTATCTTATAGCCCAGGGTAACACCCTGGGTAATGGATGCTCCCACAATCTTACGCCCTGTAAGGGCAAAAGCCCATGTGGGCTGTTATGCCCTTACAGGGCGCAGGGATAAACATAACTCAATTCCCAGGGCGTTGCCCTGGGCTATAAGATAAAAGGCTTTCAGCCTACCAGGTACTATCACGTCAATGAGTATGCCGAAAGGAAACCTTGATCCAGCGCTACGCCGCTAAATTATCATTTATAAAACTAATTGATTTATCCGAAAATGTACAGGGTGTTCGATATCGGACACCCTTCTTTTTTCTCTATCTGCTTGTTTTCAGCTATTTACATTTTTGGCACGCATTTAGTATATATAAATAATGTGAATAATATGTCTGTTCGTTTTTGAAAGCGGGCGAAGGCTGAAAACTGATGAAATAATAAATAACTCAATATTCAACATGGACAGAGAAATACCAAAAGCAGTGCGTAACAAAGAGCGCAACAAGAAAATTATCCGTTACGGCGGCATCGGCGTGGCAAGTATCATCGTTATAAGCGTACTCATTTCATTGATGCGTACAGGAGTGAAAACAAAAGACCTGGTACTTTCTACAGTAGATAAGGGTACGATTGAAGTTAGTGTAAGTGCATCCGGAAAAGTGGTGCCGGCTTTCGAGGAGATTATCAATTCTCCTATCAACACCCGTATCGTCGAGATATATAAGAAAGGTGGAGATAGTGTGGATGTAGGTACACCGATTCTGAAACTCGACTTGCAAAGTGTAGAGACAGACTACAAGAAGTTATTGGACGAAGAGCAAATGCGCAGTTATAAATTGGATCAGCTACGGGTAAACAATCAGACTAAACTGAACGACCTGTCAATGAAGATTAAGGTTTCTGCTATGCAGTTGAACCGTAAGAAAGTGGAATTGCGTAATGAGCAATATCTTGACAGTCTGGGTTCGGGAACTACGGATAAAGTGCGCCAGGCAGAACTTAGCTATAACGTGGCCCAGTTGGAGTACGAACAATTGAAGCAGCAGTATGACAACGAGAAAGAAGTGCTCGCTGCCGAATATAAAGTGCAGGAGTTGGATTTCAGCATCTTCCGCAAAGGTCTTGCCGAGATGAAGCGTACGCTGGACGATGCACAGGTTCGCTCTCCGCGCAAAGCTATCCTTACCTATATCAATAACCAAATCGGTGCACAGGTGTCTCAAGGAAGCCAGCTTGCCGTAATCTCCGATCTTAGCCATTTCAAGGTGGAAGGTGAAATTGCAGATACGTATGGTGACCGTGTGGCCGCCGGTGGCAAGGCGATTGTGAAGATTGGCAGTGAGAAACTGGAAGGTACGGTCAGCAGTGTGACACCGTTGTCAAAGAACGGAGTGATTTCTTTCACCGTACAACTGAATGAGGATAATAACCGCCGTTTGCGTTCGGGCTTGAAGACAGATGTATATGTGATGAATGCCGTGAAAGAAGACGTGATGCGCATAGCCAATGCTTCTTATTATGTAGGGCGTGGCGAGTATGATCTCTTTGTGCGTACTTCGGATAAGGAAATCGTGAAGCGCAAAGTGCAACTGGGTGACAGTAACTTTGAGTTTGTAGAGGTTATCAGTGGTTTGCAGTCGGGTGACCAAGTGGTGGTGAGCGACATGAGCCAGTATAAAAATAAGAATAAGCTGAAGTTGAATTAGCTACGAGCTACAAGTACCTTTCGGGGTGAGGGTTGCAGCAACTCGTAGCTTGTAGCTTGTAACTTGAAAATAAAAAAGATATGGTAAGAATCTATTTGAAGCAAGCATGGGTCTTGTTGAAGCAGAATCCGCTTTTCAGTACTCTTTATATAGTCGGTACAGGGCTGGCTATTGCTATGACCATGATTGTTGCTGTGATTTACTACGTTAAAGTAGCTCCGGTCTATCCGGAGGTGAATCGCATGCAAACGCTTTATCTGACTTCTGCAAGCTTTCAAAAAGGAACGGAGCCAAATAAACAGACTTTTCAATGGGCTGTTTCCTATCAGGCATTGCAAGAGTGGTTTTATCCGTTGAAGAATGCTGAGGTTGTTTCCGGTTTTATGAATAACAGGTCAGATGACAATTATATTCAACCGGCCGACCGCAGCGGGGATTTTACAGTAAGTTTAAAGTTGGTTGACCCGAATTTCTTTCGTATCTATCCATTTAATTTTTCGGAAGGTAAGCCTTTTACTACGTCCGACCTTGAAAGCGGTATCTGTACGGCCGTCATAACAGAAGAACTGGCCCGTCGTCTGTTTGACACGGCCGAAGGTGTGGTGGGACGCTCATTCAGTTTGGATTATGTCAATTATCGCGTTTGTGGTGTTGTGCGTAGTGCAAGTTACCTGACTTCGGATTCATACGCTCAAGTCTATATTCCTTATAGTGTAATTCCTAAATATCGTGACTCCAATTATGGAATACCTTATTTAGGTGCATTTGGCGTTACTTTTCTTGTAAAGGACGATGTGCAAGCCGAAGCGTTGCGTGCCGAAATTCAGGAAATTGTCCGTAAGGAAAATCTGTTGCATGCGGATGAATGGCAGGTGAATCTTTGGGAACAACCCACATCCCATTTGCAGCGATTGTTTAAACCTTATCCTAGTATGACAACCGGTGCATGGGCACAGATACGCTATCTTCTTTTAATATTGCTGGTGCTCCTGCTGGTTCCTGCCCTGAATCTGAGCGGGATGATAGCGAGCCGTATGGAAAGCCGCTTGTCGGAGATGGGAGTACGTAAGTCCTTCGGTGCTGGTCGTGGCGGATTGCTTTCGCAGGTGATGTGGGAGAACCTACTGTTGACATTGCTGGGTGGTCTGTTGGGATTGTTGTTGGCCTGGTTCGCCCTGTATACTTGTCGTGAGTGGGTATTTATGATATTGGAAGACTGGGCCGAACCGGTTCCGGAAGGAGTGAATGTGTTGGTTTCCGGTGAGGTGCTGTTTGCCCCGGCGGTATTTACTGTTGCTCTTTTGTTCTGTATCTTGCTGAATTTATTATCAGCATTGATTCCGGCATGGTATGCACTGCGGAAGCCGATTGTGTATTCATTGAATGAAAAAAGATAAAGACTATGCTGAAACTTATATTAAAGAACCTGTGGGCACGCCGTCGCCGTAATGGCTGGTTACTGGCGGAATTGATTTTGGTCAGTATTGTTACGTGGATTATCCTTGATCCGGTTATCGTGACGACGTATGACCGCAGTATTCCTTTAGGCTATGACACCGACCGCCTTTGTCTTGTTACTCTCAGTACCTTGCAGCCACAAGCGCCCGGTTATGATGAAGAGGCTGAGGATTCGGCCATGATTATGAAATCTTACTTCAACCTGACGCGACTGGTTAAGGACTATCCCGGTGTAGAATCGGCTACTCCGGTATTGGGTTTCGCTTATCCCAATTCTACGGGGAATGCCAATACATCTATCCGTGCGGAAGGTGACACATTGGATTTGCCGGTGATGATTATGGAATTTATACCTCATACGAATTTCTTCGAAACTTATGGTTTTCGTTCCGGACGAGGCAGGACACCGGCCGAATTATCGGACTATGACTATACGGAAAATGACATCGTAATGACTGAAAATACGGCTGAACATTTGTTCCACACTAAAAATGCGGGTAATAAGCGTTGTTGGTCCAGAGAGGGGAATGATACAATTTATTCGCCGGTTATCGGCGTAGTGGGAAACTTTAAGGCAACCAGCGATTCCCGTCCGGCTCCTGTCATTTTTCGTCCTTTGATATCTATCGATATGGAAGATGCTTACGATGATATGCGGATATTGCTTCGTCTGAAAGAGAATGTGAGTATGAAGCGTTTCTTGCATGATTTTCAACCGTGGATGGTGAAAGAGTTGCGAGCCGGTAATCTTTTTGCCCGTAACGTCCGGTCTTATGAAGCATTGATAACGAAAAATGAGTCTTATGATGTTACGCCGATGTATCGGCGTAATCTGGCAATGGCGGCATTCTTTTTAATTAATCTTTGCTTGGGTGTTATCGGTACTTTCTGGTTACAGACACGCACACGTCGCGAAGAAGTGGGAGTGATGCTTTCCTTTGGCGGTACGCCGGGATATATTGTCCGCTTGTTGATGGGTGAAGGAGCGATGCTGACGTTTATAGCTGCATTGACAGGTTGCTTGCTTTATTTGCAATATGCTGTCAAAGAAGGATTGGAGAGAGGCAGCAACTGGAGGCAGATTATTGATGAATGTTGGGTCACGGATTTCACGCAGCATTTCCTTGTTGTGTCACTCATCGTTTTCTCTATCCTGTTGGCGGTGGTATTGATCGGGATCTATATTCCTGCCCGTAAGATCAGTCGCATACCGCCGACAGAAGCATTACGTGACGAATAATAGAAATACAACTATACTATGATTAAACTTTATCTGAAACAAGCCTGGACGCTGATAAAGCAGCATCGTCTCTTTACCGGTATCTATGTGGTGGGTACAGGGCTTTCAATAGCCCTTGTCATGACAATGTTCATCATCTTTTATGTGAAGTTTGCGCCTATATATCCCGAATATAATCGCAACCGGATGAGCGTATTGAAAATGATGAAATCTTATCCCAAGGATAATGACAAGAGTTGGAACTGCTCCAGCGTCAGTTACGATGTGGTGAAAATGTTGCAAGAATTGCCACACTTGGATGCTATTGGTGCCGCTTCAGGTAGCTATCGGGAATATTACGTGGAAGTTCCTGACAATAATGAGCCTGTCGGCATTACTCCGCTTTATGCCGATGCGGGATTTTGGCAGGTCTTTACCTTTCGTTTTCTGTACGGAAAGCCTTTCACACAAGCGGATATCGATGCGAAACGCAGGGAAGTGGTAGTTCCGGTAAGTCTGGCAAGGCGGCTGTTCGCGGCGGATGATGTGGTGGGCAGGCGTTTTAAGATGGATGCGCAGGAATACCGGGTTTGCGGTGTGGTGGAGGATGTTTCTGCCGCTACGCCTTCTACCGTAGGAGATTTATGGATGCCGATAACGCTTAACTCCTGGATTAAGTCGGACAACACCGGAAAGTTGGTTGGTAGTGCGGATATATATATGACGGCTCCCACTGCTGCCGACAAAGAAGCCTTGAAGAAAGAAGTGCGTGAGGTGTTCCGGAAATTCAATCTTGCCGCTCCTAAATATATGAATGACCTTATGGGACAACCCGATGACTACTGGGTCAGCACATTCCGCGTAAATTCTTGCGGAGCCCCTGACTTGGCATCCGAGTTGAGGGTATATCTTTATATGTTGCTTGCCCTGCTCTTCATTCCTGCCATGAACCTGAGCGGCATGATGTCTTCGCGTATGGACGAACGCCTTTCCGAGTTGGGAGTGCGCAAAACATATGGTGCTACCAACGGAAGCCTTATAGGACAAGTGTTGTGGGAAAATCTTCTGTTCACCTGTATAGGCGGTCTGCTCGGCCTGTTGATTTCTTATCTGATTGTGCTGACGGCAAGCGACTGGATACTGACTCTGTTCGACAGTTATACGGATGCCGGGAAGACACCTTTCCTCTCGTTCGAGATGCTATTTAATCCGATGGTTTTCTGTATGGCATTCGGACTTTGCGTATTGCTGAACCTCATCTCTGCGCTTATTCCTGCGGTATGGGCATTGCGCCGGAATATAATTCAGTCGTTGAACTCTAAACGTTAAGATGCTATGATGAAGATAATAAGACACCAGTTATGGAATCAGCGCCGACAGAATGGATGGATATTTGTGGAACTGGTCATCGTGAGTTTTTTCCTCTGGACGGTAATCGACCCTATCTATGTGCTGACCTCCAATCTCGCCATAGCTCCCGGCTATGATGAAGAGCGGGCATACGTACTTCATATGGATTATTATGATGAATTGCATGGTAAGTTTGACAAGACACAAGACAGCGTTGCCATCAGGCAGGAAAATCTATACCGCATCACCCGCTTGGTGAAGAATTGCCCGGAAGTGGAAAGTTTTGCCTTGGTGACTAATGCAAGTTTTCCGAATTGCAATTCGTGGAATGGCGGACAATACTTCAATGACACACTGAAGGTGCATTCGCAGTATTACCTGTTTGTGCAGGCAGAGGGTGGTGATGTGTTCCGTACATTCGGCATGAAAGACGCCAAGAGCGGGCAGATAATGTCTTTGCCCGAAGATTGTGCGGCTCGTGAGGGAGTATTTGTCTCCGAACGTATGGCAAAGGAACTTTTTGGCACCGCAGATGCAGTGGGCAAGAAGGTGCGATATGGTGACAGTACTTTCCATGAAGTGATGGGGGTGCTGCAGGATTATAAGCACCGGGTTAATGAACAGCCGGGTAACCTGTTGATACAGGTGAATGGCAAGATTCCAAACCATAACTGGATTCAACGGATGTATATGGTCACTTTCCGGTTAAAGCAGAATGTGGATGTTGCTGCTTTTGAGAAACGTTTCAAGGCGGAAGTGGTGCCACAACTCACCGTCGGTAATTTCTATTTCACGAAGTTGGGACGCTTCGCTGATATTCGTCGTCAATATGAAAATGAGAGTGGGGTGACAAATACTTTGCGCCTGCAATATTCATTGGCGGGATTTGCCTTGCTGTGCGTGTTTCTCGGTATGGTGGGCACGTTCTGGATACGTTGCAATGCACGAAGACAAGACATCGGGCTGATGCGAAGTATGGGAGCTACCCGGAAAGGAATCTGCAGTCAGTTCCTTACGGAGGCATGGTTGCTGGTGACGGTGGCATTTGTTGTTTCTCTGCCGTTGACAATACATCGCGTTTATGCGTCCGGTTTTGCCAATCCTACAATGGATGGAAATCCCGATTACTGGCAAAATCAGCCATATACACACTTCTTTATAGTCAGCATACTGACTTATGTAATATTGCTTATTATTGCTTTACTGGGCACTTATGCACCCGTCACCCGGGCAGCGAAGATATTGCCTGCTGAAGCTTTGCGTGATGAATAGGATAGGAACGGACAACTGAAAACGAACAGAGTGTTCATTTTCGGACACCTGTCCGTAAACTTAATTGTCTGATAATGAGTAAATGTCTTTTTTGGCATACCATTTGATTAATAAATGTGAAGAACAAATAGATAGTAAATAGAATCAATTAATAACAATTAAATACTTACCATTATGATTAAATTGACTGAGATAAACAAGATTTATCGTACGAATGAGATTGAAACCGTGGCGTTGGAAAATGTAAACCTCGAAGTAGAAAGAGGCGAGTTCCTCAGTATTATGGGACCTTCCGGTTGCGGAAAATCTACGTTGCTGAATATTGTAGGTCTTCTGGATGCTCCTACAAGCGGGATTATTGAGATCGACGGTACTCGTACGGATGGTATGAAGGATAAGGAACTGGCTGCTTTCCGTAACAAGAAATTGGGTTTTGTATTCCAGTCTTTCCACTTGATTAACTCATTGAATGTGCTCGATAATGTAGAACTTCCTTTATTATATAGAAAGGTGTCCGCCAAAGAACGCCGCCGTTTGGCAGAAGAAGTGCTGGCGAAGGTAGGTTTGAGCCACCGTATGCGTCACATGCCGACACAACTCTCTGGTGGTCAGTGCCAGCGTGTGGCTGTTGCCCGTGCCATTATTGGTAATCCGGAGATAATCCTCGCCGATGAGCCGACCGGTAACCTGGACTCTAAGATGGGTGCTGAGGTGATGGAACTGCTGCACCAGTTGAATAAGGAAGACGGGCGCACCATCGTGATGGTAACCCACAATGAAGAACAGGCGAAACAGACAAGCCGCACGGTACGCTTCTTCGATGGTCGTCAGGTAGAATGACGGGGCAAGTGAAAGAATGAAAAATGAAATAGTGAAACTATGAAAGGAAGGAGAGTATGATGCAAACGATTCGTCAGGCTTTTACGATTCTGAAGCAGAATCCGTTGCTGAGCACTATATCCATACTGGGTACGGCTTTCGCCATTACCATGATTATGGCTATTGTGATTACCTGGCAAACAAAATATGCTGACCTGGAGCCGGAGGTGAATCGTAGCCGTTGCCTCTATTTCTCTGCTATGCACATACAGGGAAAGGAGAATAAGGATTGGAATATCTATGGCAGACCTTCGGCTGCATTTATGAAAGAGTGTATACAACCACTTCCGGAAGTAGAGGCTTGCACGGCTTTCGGTACGCCAAATGTGGCTCTGGTTTCTCTGACTGATGGGAACAACCGGTTGAAAGTGGATGCTATGAGTACTGATTCCGATTTCTGGAAAATTTTCAAGCTACAGTTTCTCGATGGAAGAAGTTTCACAAAGGCGGAGCGGGGAGGAGACATGCAGTCGGTGGTTATTTCCGCTTCCGTGGCCCGTAAATTGTATGGAACGGTGGAGGCTGCGGGACGGCAGATGTTGCTGAACAGGGAGGTGGTACGTATCATCGGAGTCGTGAAAGATATTTCTGTCACTGCCAAAGACGCTTATGCACAGGTGTGGACTATGTACCATCCGGGTGAACTGGACGTAACAGGCTGGCGGAGCTATAGCGGAACCAGGACTATTGCCGTATTGGCACGTACTCCTGATGATTTTCCTGCCATCAAACAAGGAGTCGAGAAACGGGTGAAGGACATCAATGCAGGTATGGAAGAGAGGCAGATAGATATTATGGAACAACCCGATAATATTGTAGCACACGTAAACCATGTATGGTCCAATATAGGGCCGGATTTGCCGATGCTGTATCTGCAATACGGAATCGCCTTGTTTATTATCTTGCTGGTGCCCTCGCTCAATCTGTGCGGACTGAGTAATAGCCGCATGCAGCAACGTGTCGGCGAGTTAGGCGTGCGCAAAGCTTTTGGGGCTACGGATGGCACGCTTATCCGTCAGATCTTGAATGAGAATCTGGTGCTGACGTTGATAGGAGGCGTGGTGGGATTGATATTCAGCTATCTTGCAGTCTATGCCATGCGCACGTGGTTGTTCACCAATAGCGATAATGTTGGTACGGCGGGCGATTTCAGTCTGAGCATGGACGCATTGTTCAGCCCGATGGTGTTTGCCCTGGCTTTTGTATTCTGCCTGGTGATTAATCTGCTGAGTGCGGGATTGCCTGCTTGGGTTGCTACCCGCCGCACGATTGTGGACTCATTGAACGATAAATAGAAGGAGGAAAGTTTTATGAAATTCATATTACATAATTTACGCATGATCGGGTCGCGCCTGCATAGCAACGGATGGGTGCTGGCCGAACTATTCCTGGTATTCATCGTGATGTGGTTCCTTTGCGACTCGCTGGGGTGCCTTAAATATACCTTTTACCGCCCCCTGGGCTACAACATCGACCACGTTTACCGGCTTAACACGATTATAAGCGGTCCCACCAGTGATACTACCCTGACGAATGCCGACAGATATTTACGCGCCTTGCAGAAACTGGAACAGGAACCCAGCGTTGAAGCGGCCGCCTTGTGTTACTGGAGTCTGCCGATGAGTGGAAACAATAGCAATAACTCACTGGCTGCTCAGGACACTATCTGGGTGAATGGGCGTATTATAAATACAACTGGTGGATACATTGACGTCTTTCGCATGAGCGATGACCCGCAACGCCCCTTTGCCAAGATGCCTGCGGGGTGGAATAAAGTAATGCTGAGCCAAGCTACTGTTGATCGTTTCAAGAAGAGAATGTCGGCATTTTCGCTGGATACTCCGTTGAGTAAGCCTGGTGATACAACTTCAGTTGTCGTACAAGCCGGAACGATAGGTGCTTTCCGGACCTACCGTTATGGAAGCGATGCCGGTTGGTATTTTTACCGTCTGGACGAGAACTTACTAAAAACGCAGTTTGCCGATGAATGGGCGGAAATAGTCTTCCGTGTGAAGCCTGCCGCCGATGGTCCGGACTACCGGGCGAAGTTCATCCGTGAGATTGCACCGCGACTGGATGTAGATGACTTGTTTGTGGCGGATGCCGTGCCCTATACTGAGCAGCAGTTGGAGTTTGAAGTCATGAATGGTGATACGGACAAGGTGAACAGTCAGACTATCGTAGTGCTTTTCCTGTTGGTAAACGTATTCCTGGGACTGATCGGAACATTCTGGTTCCGCACTCGTCGTCGTCGCAGTGAAATAGCTTTGCGCTTGGCGATGGGTAGTACAAAGAACCAAGTATTCCGCCTGCTGGCTGGTGAGGGATTATTGCTGCTTGCATTGGTGATGCTACCTGCTATGATTGTTTGCTATAATATAGGTGTTGCGGAATTTACCATTGGGCGGACGGAGCTGATCGCTACTTGGCCTGTAAAATGGAGCTTTGTACGCTTCTTGCTCGGCTCTTTGGGGGCTTGGCTTCTGATAGCATTGATGGTGATAGTGGGTATTTGGTTCCCAGCGCGGCAGGCAATGAATATACAGCCGGCCGAAGCATTA
This sequence comes from Bacteroides stercorirosoris, assembly GCF_900142015.1. Lineage (GTDB taxonomy): Bacteria > Bacteroidota > Bacteroidia > Bacteroidales > Bacteroidaceae > Bacteroides > Bacteroides stercorirosoris. The sequence goes on along the minus strand of NZ_FQZN01000024.1, from coordinate 24,923 downwards.
CATGAAGAATAAGAAATATATTGGTATTAATCATTAATATGAGAAAGATTATGAAAGCTTTATTTATAACCCTGAGTTTATTATTTGCCGCAGTAGCAGGCACAGTATATGCAGCTAACGAGAAAGACCCGCAGGTGAGCGAAGTTCGTAAAGTAGCGGCTTTCTCCTCTGTGGAAGTGACGTCTGTAGCGACGGTGTATTTCACGCAAAGCGATAACTATTCCTTGAAAATAGAAGGCAGGGAAGAGTATGTGACGACTACCACCACCGAAGTGAAGAATGACTGTCTCGTCATTGGCTTCAAGAACAAAAAAGATGGAGATAATAGTCGTAACAAAGGTGTGAAGATATGGCTCACTGCTCCCGACCTGAAGAATGTGGAATTTACCGGTGTCGGTTCCTTCAATTGCGACGAAGCCTTGAAGCTGGGCGATGTGAAGTTTGAAATAGAAGGCGTAGGCAAGGTGAATGTGAAAGACCTCACCTGCAACTCCCTCGTTGTAAAGATGGAAGGTGTGGGCAAGGCTGATATCCATGTGAATTGTGACCGCCTGCGTGCCAGTATGGAAGGCGTGGGTAGCGTTACTTTGAGCGGACAGGCACGTCAGGCAAACATCTCTAAAGGTGGTATTGGCGGAGTGAATACACGTAACCTAAAGGTTGGAGAATAACCCTATCAGAAACAATGCATATGAAGACTATATTTTTGTCCCTGAGTTTAGTATTTGCTGCCATCTCTGCCAACGGATATGCCGCCAACGGAGAAGATTCGAAAGTTACCGAAAATCGGAAGGTTGCATCCTTCTCTTCTATAGACGTAACATCCGTACCAACCATCTACTTCACGCAGGGTGATACCTACTCTCTGCGAATAGAGGGAAGAGAGAAGTCGGTAAAGAGCACCACTACCCAAATAAAGAACGGATGTCTTTTTATTGTCTTGACTGAACCGGAACGTAACATCAGTTTTATTGAAGGCCTGAAAATATATCTGACTGCTCCCGACCTGAAGAAAGTAAAACTTTCCACGCTGGGATCATTCATTTGTGAAAGCCCATTGATACTAAAAGACGTAGCACTGGAGGCGCAAAGCGTAGGTGAACTGAAACTAAAACTACTTACCTGCCAATCCCTCTCCATTTCTGTAAATGCTGTAGGAAGCATCAACATTTCCGTTGATTGTGATGATTTGCAAACAAATATGAATGGTATCGGCAGTGTTGTCCTCAATAATCGACGATAAATTCGTCTTAAGAATAATCTTATAATTATTATGATTAAGCAATATTTTACGCAAGCCTGGACACAGCTACGGCAACAGCCGATAATCAGTGCTGTCAGCATAGCAGGTACGGCACTTGCCATCTTCCTCATTATGCTGGTGGTGATGATGCAGCAAGTGAAGGTAGCGCCTTTTGCTCCCGAAAGTAATCGTGACCGCTTTCTGCATGCGCGCTACATGAGTATTACCAATAAAAACTGGGGCGACGGCAGCAGCAACGGGCCTATGAGTGCGAAGACAGCACGTGAGTGCTTCCAGACGCTGAAGACACCTGAGGCAGTGACTATTTATACTTGTATGGTAATCTCTACTCCGGTCAATCTTCCGGGACAACCCGCCATAGGTATCGACCTGTTGCAGACGGATGATATTTTCTGGCGCGTGTTCGACTTCTCATTCACTGCCGGGAAGCCTTATGATAAGGCGACGTTCGATGCCGGGTTGCCAGTAGCGGTTGTCACGGAAAGTGTAGCCAGAAAACTGTTTCAAAGTACAGAAGTTGAAGGACGTGAGTTTTTGCTAAACCATGCACCCTATAAAGTAATAGGTGTAGTGAAAGATGTTTCTACGTTGGCTACATCTGCATACGGACAGGTATGGGTGCCTTATACCTCAACAGAGATAGCTATAAATATGTGGAGCGATGGACACATGGGTATGATGAGCTGCACCATCCTGGCACATGACCGCGATGACTTCGATGCCATCCGTGAGGAAGCCGAACGGCGCAGACAGGAGTATAATGTGTTGATTGGTGCCGATGGCTACGAGTTGATTTACCGTAACCGCCCCTACGACCAGGAGAAAAGTGCAATAGCCTTTTCTGCCAATCAGGAACCGGACGTGAATCAGGCACGCAGGCAGAGACTGATAATCTTTGTTATCCTGCTGATAGTGCCTGCTATCAATCTGAGTAGTATGACGCAGAGCCGCCTCCGTCAGCGCGTGGCCGAAATAGGTGTGCGACGTGCATTTGGCAGTACACGGTTGGAACTGATGGGACAAATCATTGCCGAGAATCTTGTAGTGACCCTGATGGCTGGTGCACTGGGGCTATTGCTCAGTGTGGCATTTGCTTATTTGGGTAATACATTATTGTTTGCGCAGGAGTTCAGCCAGACGCTCAGTCCTCCGGTAGTGGATACCAGCATATTGCTGCATGCCTCCACCTTTGGCTGGGCATTGTTGTTCTGTTTTATACTGAACTTATTGAGTTCCGGCATTCCGGCATGGCGTGCATCGAGAGTAGGAATTGTAAATGCATTGGGCGGACGCCTGCATTAATCACTCATCACTAAACATTAATCACTGAAAGAAATGACTAAGAAACTTCTTACACAGATAAAGAATGAATGGCTCTCAAACCTATGGTTGGCGTTGGAGCTGCTGGTGGTGAGCGTAGTGATGTGGTATGTGGTGGACTACCTTTATACCCGCGCTGCCACTTACATGGAACCGCGAGGCTTCAACATAGAGCACTGCTATCTCATTGAATTGGGAGAACTGACACCCAAGAGTCCCGATTATACGCCTGATAAGACCGGGGATGATACTCATGCGGATATCACCGAACTGCTGGAACGCTTGCGCCGCCGACCGGAAGTGGAGGCTGTCAGCCTTTCGCAAAACTCCTTTCCTTATAATGGAAGCAATAGTACCGACCTGGTACGTTATGATACGCTCCAGTCACCCGGCTGGACCATCCGTAGAATGGTTACTCCAGACTTTGTGCGTGTCTTCCGCTATCAGGGCACGCGGGGTGAAACGCCCGAACAATTGGCGGAGATGCTGGAACGCGGTGAATTTCTTGCTTCTGATAATCTTTATAGAAAGTACGACCGTAAGTTGACGGAGTTTGTAGGCAAACGTTTCCAGCTTTTCGGTGATACGACCAAGACGTATCAACTGGGAGCCGCCTTGCAGGATGTACGCTATCATGACTACGACCAGGCTCGTTCTTCGTATTGCTTCCTGGCCAAACAGTCTTTCTATTATATAGGTCTGGAACTCTGTGTCCGCGTCCGCGAAGGGCAGGATAACGATTTTATCACGAAATTGAAGAAGGACAGCGAAAGCCAGTTCCGTGTAGGCAATCTTTTTATTTCGGAGATCCGTTCGTTCCACGAAATACGCCGCAACTTCCAGCAAGCATGGACCAATGATATCCGTAACTATGTGATGGGTATGGGATTCCTGCTGCTGAACATCTTCCTCGGACTGCTTGGAACATTCTGGTTCCGTACGCAGCAACGCCGTTCGGAGATTGCATTGCATAAAGCACATGGGGCAACGGACCGTGCTATTTTCCGCCGACTGCTCAGTGAAGGCTTGTTGCTGCTGGTGGTTGTTACGCCTATTGCACTGGTCATTGACTGGAACCTGGCGCACATGGAACTGAATTCATGGCGTAACGGTACGACGCTGGAATGGGACAGATTATTACTCTGTGCGGGTATTAGTTTTGTATTGATGGCGTTGATGATTGCCATCGGTATCGGTATTCCGGCACGTAAAGCAATGAAAGTGCAGCCAGCTGAAGCCTTGCATGACGAATAAGTTTTTAAGATAAAACGAAATATTATGATACGACTCTACTTTCTTCAGGCATTTTACCATTTGCGCGAGAACCCGATCATTACCTGGGTGTCCATATTAGGTACGGCAATGGCAATCTGCATGATTATGGTGCTTGTTATTACTTTCCAGGTGCGACTCGTGGATTGTGAACCTGAAGTGAATCGCTCGCGTACACTTTATGTTCCTTATATGTCTGTAAAGCAAAAAGGAAAATCAGATAACGAGTCTGCCAATTCTTCCATGTCCGTGCGCACCGGGCGTGAATGTTTTCGTGCATTGACCACGCCCGAAGCTGTAACTTTGGCCAGTGGGGTCGATAAAGTTCGTGCTTCGGTTCCTTCCGGACCGAAGGTGGCAGCAGATATGGTACAGACAGATGAGGCATTCTGGACGATTTTCAGTTTTCGTTTTCTGAATGGCGCAGCATTTACCAGAGCCGATTGTGATGCCGGATTACCGCGTGCTGTGCTGAATGCTACTATTGCCCGCAGGCTATTTGGTACTACTGATGCAGTGGGACGTACAGTGCAACTGAATTATGTGGATTATACTGTGGCAGGGGTTGTTGCTGATGTCTCCATGCTTGCCACGGCTGCTTATGCACAGATATGGGTACCTTATACTGCTGCGGGCGCAGAAGCTATGTCCTGGCAGAATGACACGATGGGACCCATGCATGCCATTATCCTTGCACACTCGTCTGCGGACTTCGATGCCATTCGTGAGGAAACCGAGCTGCTGCGCAAAAAGTATAATGACGGGTTGCAGGATGTAGAAGTCTTTTATCGCGGTCAGCCTGATACGCAACTGGCTTATCTTTATCGCCGCTGGTATGCAGAACCTGATGTCCCGGGAGTGATGTTGCGCTATGCTATTGTTGTCATCATATTACTTCTTGTTCCGGCGGTTAACCTGTCCGGCATGACCCTTTCGCGTATGCGTCGTCGTATGGCTGAAATTGGGGTACGCAAGGCTTTCGGTGCTACGGGCGGCGAATTGATGCGGCAAGTCTTTTTCGAGAATCTGGTGTTGACGTTGCTGGCCGGTATCGTTGGTTTGGCGCTGAGCTACGTTGCTACTTTTGTGCTGAACGGTTTCCTTTTCAGCAATTCGATGAATGCCTCTCTGAGTGGTGAGACTGCACTGACACCGGGGATGTTGCTGTCACCGTGGGCATTTATTGCAGCATTTGCATTCTGTCTCCTGATGAACATACTTTCCGCAGGTATTCCTGCATGGCGTGCTTCCCGGATGAATATTACTGATGCTATTAATCAAAGATAGATATGAAGAACCTGCTGACACAAATAAAGAATGAATGGCGGAGCAACCTTTTTCTGCTCGTGGAATTATTGTTGGTTTTCGCTGTGTTGTGGTATATCGTTGACTGGGTTACGGTCACTGCACGTGTTTATCATACTCCGATGGGGTTCGATACGGAGCACTGCTACAATCTGTCTTTTAATAGCCTGACTCCCAAATCTGCATTATATAATCCGGCTCTTACAGCCGAAGACGATGTGGATGCCTTGCTTGAGATAACCGAACGTTTACGCCATCGTCCCGGCGTGGAAGCGGTTGCCATCTCACAGAATTGCTATCCATACAATGAAGGTAGCAATACAGCTCACTTTTACTTGCAGGACTCAGTTAACGTTACTGCTTTTCGGATTTGGTCTGAACCTGATTTCTATCGTGTTTTTCGTTATCGTACTGCCGATGGCGATGGTCCGGATAAACTTGCTGATGCTACTTCCGATCAAACTTTGGTTGTCACTTCCAATGTCACTGACTGGTATCCTGAACTGAATATGCCTGATGCCCGTTCCTTGCTCAACAAGGAAGTTTCCTTGACCTATCCCGACCGTGGTTATCATCGGCGTATTGCCGCCATTGCCGCTCCTGTACGCAGTTCTCATTTTGAAACATCACATGAGTGGGGTGGAGCTTTTATCGGTTATAATCTGAATAGGGATGCCCTTATTAGTGATTTGGGTAATGTGCGTTATGTTCAGGTCAGCCTGCGCGTTTCACCCGATGCGGACCATGACTTTGTTGACGCGCTTATGGAGGATGTGGACCGTCTCTACCGGATAGGCAATGTCTATTTGCTTGATGCGCTTCCTTTCAGTGACATTCGCTACGTCCGGGAACTTGAAGATGTGAATGAGGTGAAGACGCAACTTTGCATCCTCTTCTTCCTGATGCTGAATATATTTTTGGGTGTCATCGGCACTTTCTGGTTCCGTACACAGCATCGGCGTCGTGAAGTGGCGCTGCGCATGGCGATGGGTTCCAGCCGCCGTGGTGTGTTCTTACGTCTGATGGGTGAGGGGTTGTTGCTGTTATCGGTCGCTGCCGTTCCTGCTCTGCTGATTGCCTTCAATGTGGGTATTGCCGAGTTGGTAGACATCAGCAAGATGCAGTTCACATTTGAGCGGTTCTTGATTGCTGCTGTGTTTACGTGGTTGCTGATGGCATTGATGATTGTCGTTGGCATCTGGTATCCGGCTTACAAGGCTATGCAGTTACAACCAGCCGAAGCCTTGCACGATGAGTAGTCTTATATTATAAAACGATATACTTATGCTAATCCGACAAGCATTTTCACTTCTACGGCAGAACCCATTCTTCAGTACTGTTTCCATTATTGGAACGGCGGTGAGTATTGCCTTTGTCATGGTGGTTTATATGGTCTACGACATCCAGACTGCCAATATTCCTCCTGAGTCGCACCGCGACCGCATGGTCTATTCTTCCTATGGGTACAGTTATCGCAAGGCTGACCATAGTAATGCAAACACAGGTATGTCTTATCAGGCCGCTTGTCGTGTCTTTGGTGATTTACCCGGTGCCGAACTGGTCACTTATATGAGTTATACTACCATGGAATATTGTGGCGCTTCGCCCGAAAAGGGGCAGCGTTGCCAGAACCGTCGTGTCGATTTGAATTTCTGGCGTTTGTATGATATCCGTTTTGTAGCAGGACGTCCTTTCGACCAACAGGAATTTGATGCCTGTGCCGATGTGGTTGTCATTGCCGAGCGCCTGGCTCGTGAAGCTTTCGGTTCGGCGGAAGAAGCGTTGGGAAAGAGTTATTTTGTAGACTTCTATCCCAAACGTGTAGTAGGCGTTACTGAAGATGTCAGTTCACTGTTTACCTTTGCTTATGGTGAAGTTTGGCTGCCTTACTATACGCAAGACCCTGCCTGGGGCAGTGAGGGGTTGCGCGGTGGTTTTGAAGCGATGGTATTGTGCAAACCCGGTGTCAGTCCTGTGGAGATGAAGTCGCAGATAGAAAACTCACTCGACAGCCTGAATGCTTCGCTTACCGAATATGAATTGAAACTTCCCGACCTGAGCACTTACACCGAACGTCAGTTCTTTCGTGACGACTTCCTGAATCCTATGGTCACTTGCATTATGCTGGGACTTATCCTGCTTATTGTACCCGCAATCAATGTCAGTGGACTCATTTCCTCACAGATGTCCCGTCGCTTGTCGGAGTTGGCAGTGCGTAAAGCCTATGGTGCCAGCCGTTCGACCCTGATGTGGCAGTTGCTTCTTGAGAATCTATTACTGGCATTCATCGGCGCACTGCTGGGCTTCCTCTTATCGTGCCTGCTTTTATGGTTGGGTAAGGACTGGATGCTGGCAGGTGGCTATACGGAAGGTAACTTTGAAGTCAGTATCTGGCTTTTCCTGCGTCCTGCAGTCTTCCTCACCGTGTTGAGCGTGTGCCTGCTTTTTAATCTGTTGTCCGTATTCATTCCGGCATGGAATGCTACCCATCGACCGATAGCGGAAGTCCTCAGTGGAGAATAAATAAATTGCAAACATGAACTAAAGAGAAATCATTATGATAAAGTCCATTCTGACACAAATTTGGAACCAGCGTCGTGCAAACGGTTGGCTTTTTGCCGAACTCTTAATCGTGTTCGTGTTGTTATGGTATTGCCTCGATATGCTCTATGGCTTTGCTTATGCCGAGCGTCAGCCCAAAGGTTACGATCTGGAACATGTATACAAGCTTCGTCTTTCCACTAACCCCAAGCAACTTGTGCTCTGTTCATCCGAGGATAGTCTGCAACGCTTTTGGTTTAAGCCTATGGAGGAAGCATTCCGACGCATCAAGGAACATCCGGACGTAGAGAGTGCCAGCATCTGGCTTGGTTCCGATGCCTATACCCGGAATGCTGTATTTCAGGGATATACTATAGATAGCGTTGGTGTGAAGGACGCCAATGTTCGTTATGTGTCTCCTGAGTATTTCAAGGTGATGCGCATTCCGATAGAAGAGGGCACCGGTATGTTCTCAGGCAATATGGATGCGTTTGAAAGTACTACCGGTTCTTCGCTGGCATTTGGTTCGGCCGAGTGGAATCCCGCCGTCACTCCTTTGCCTGCCGTCATTTCATTGGATCTGGCGGACAGCCTTTTCCATACCAGTCGTGGGGTGCTTGGGAAGGAATTCTTTGACTACTATTCAGGAAGCAGTCTTCGCTACCGGGTGGCCGCCGTATGCAGTCATCAGAAGAGTGATGATTATGCCCGTTATGAATCTTTCATTCTGATGCCTCTTCCGAATTGGTTCTATCGGTGGCAGGCTGTTCCCTTTATTTCCATCCGCGTACGTCCCGAGGCTGATACGGGCGATTTCGCTACCCGCTTCTCTCGTGAAATGTCTTCCCGGTTGCAGGTTGATCCGTTCTACCTGTTTGAAGTCCGCAGTTATGATGAACAGAAAGCAGAGCGTGATGCATCCGAAGGGATTACTCCGTATATCCGTAGTGCACGGCTCATTGCTGTATTCTTCAGTTTTAATGTCTTTATAGGCTTGATGGGAACTTTCTGGTTCCGTACACGCCACCGCCGTAGCGAGATTGCTTTACGAATGGCGATGGGCAGCAGTCGTAGGAAAATATTTGGACAATTGCTGAGCGAAGGATTATTATTATTGGTTCTGGCTACTATCCCTGCTCTGATTATCTGTGGCAACCTGGTGACGGCAGAAGCTACGATGACCGAACAGGCTGATGCTACGGGAGTTCGCTTTGCCATCGTTTCACTATCTACTTTTTTCCTTATGGGTCTGATGGTGATAATTGGTGTTTGGTTCCCGGCTACACAGGCGATGCGGGTACATCCGGCGGATGCTTTGCATGATGAGTAAAAAGAAAAGGTACATTTTATTCTGTTTTTCAATATAATGCGTATATTTGCGAGGTGAAAGCACATTTATTCAAACAGAAGAAAATTCAGATATGAAGAGACGCTTACTCCTCGTTATGTTACTCGGCTTGTTTCCCTGCATTATATTTGCCGGACACTTCTCTGCCGCAGAACGTACATATAACGTCCTTTTCATCCAATCATACAATCATCGTACCCCCTGGAACAATAAACTGACCGAAGGAGTGCGCGATGGACTGGCACGCGGAGGTGTAAAGGCTAAAGTTACTGCCGAGTATTTGGATGCGGACTATTGGACATTTGCTTCCGAGTGTGTCATTATGCGACGCATTTGTGAACGGGCGCGTCAGCGGAATACCGACCTTATTATTACAGCAAGTGACGAAGCCTTCTATACCTTGATGCATTGTGGCGACTCTTTACCCTATAAGTTGCCGGTGGTTGTATCGGGCATAAAGTATCCTAACGACAAACTGATGTCAAGTTTGCCCAATGTGTGCGGATATACCTCTAAAATAGATTTTGAATATCTGCTTGAAAGTGCACGTCGTGTGTTTCCTCATCGTACAGAGGTAGTTTGCGTTTCAGACAGCAGTCGTTTAAGTATCAAGGGAGTTGAAGAGTTTGAGCTGGTTTGGGCGGATTATCAGCAAAAACATCCTGAGTACACCTTAAAGACAATGAACGTACAGGCGCAAGCACCCAACCCGGTCATTTCTTCCATCTGTTATGAATACAATGCCTACAACCGTATTGTCATTGCTCCCAAATGGACTCCATTCCTCTCTTTTATAGGAAAGAACTCTAAAGCTCCGGTTTTTGCCGGACAAAGCCTTGCGCTGACAAACGGCGTGTTCGGTGTTCATGATATGGAACCTTACGAGAGTGCACATGCAGCCGGACGATGCGCTGCACAGGTATTGCAAGGAGCCATACCCTCGGTAGTAGGAGTTACCGACCTGCCCAGTAAGATGCTTTATGACTATAAACAATTGGAGTTTTTCAGGGTAAACACAGATAAGGTAAGTGATAATGGCATTATTCTGAATGCCCCCTTAATGGAGCGTTACCGTGGCTGGTTCGTGCTTTTTTATTCTGTCATTGTAGGAGCATTGATTGTATTGGTAATCTGGCTTTATCGCCTTAACCGCCATGAATCCCGCCGACGTATGCACGCACAAACGCGCCTGCTTATCCAAAACCGCCTGGTGGAACAGCGTGATGAATTCGATAATATCTTCTGTTCCATTCGCGACGGACTGATAACTTATGATACAGACTTTCGCATACACTTTGTCAACCGGGCTCTGATGCTGATGCTGGAACTCGATCCGGACGTTCATACGGCACGTTACTACGAAGGACAGATGGCAGGTTCCATTTTCCACATCTTTTGTAACGGAGAAAATATTCTGCCCGTTTTATTGAAACAGGTGAGAACTGAACGCCGTGTGATTCCCATTCCGGAGAAAGCTTTCATGCAGGAAGTTCACAAAGGAACTTATTTCCCGGTTTCGGGTGAAGTGGTGCCCATCTATTCTAAGAATAAGATGACGGGGATGGCGATTTGCTGCCGCAACATATCCGAGGAGGAGATGCATAAGCGTTTCTTCAATCTGGCAGTGGATGCAAGTTCCGTATATCCCTGGCAGTATGACATACGTACAGCCAGTTTCCACTTTGCCGGTGCGCTACTCGACCACTTCGGACTTCCGGGCAAGTTAACCATTCTCCGGAAAGAACTGGAACTTCTTATCTATCCGGAAGACCTGGAGCAAACACAGAAACATTTTGATGTTATTCTTAAAGGAGAAGAAGTAGATACCCGAATGAATTTCCGTATGCGCAATGCAGAAGGAAAATATGAATGGTGGGAGTTCCGCAGCACTTCTTATAACGGTCTGACCCGTGAAGCGCCCTATATGGTATTAGGCGTTTGCCAGAGCATCCAGCGCTATAAAAACACGGAAGAAGAGTTGATAGCAGCCCGTGACCGCGCTTTGCAGGCTGATACTCTGAAATCCGCTTTCCTTGCCAACATGAGCCATGAGATACGTACTCCGTTGAATGCTATCGTCGGTTTCTCCGATCTGTTGAAAGATATAGACGCGTTCAGTCCCGAAGAGGTGAAGCAGTTTGTAGATACCATCAATATCAATTGTACCCTTCTGCTGGCATTGATAAACGATATTCTCGACTTGTCTCGTATCGAATCCGGTTCAATGGACTTCCGTTTCGCCGGATACAATCTGAATTTTGTCATGCAGCAGATATACGATTCCCAGCGTCTGAGTATGCCTGCCGGAGTGGAACTGGTGATGCAGATTCCTGAAAACGAAAGTAAGTCGATCATTACAGACTCAGTCCGTCTGAAACAGGTGATTAATAACTTCATCAATAATGCCAAGAAGTTTACGACACACGGCTCCATCACGTTCGGTTATCTGACGGAAGAACCGGGGTACACGGTCTTCTTTGTGGAAGATACCGGAAGCGGCATTTCAGAAGAGAACCAGCAACGCATATTCGAACGTTTCTATAAGGTGGACAGTTTCACTCAAGGTGCCGGTTTGGGTTTGAGCATCTGTCAGACCATTGTAGAACGTTTCTGTGGCAAGATAGCAGTTTCTTCTGAAATAGGAAAAGGTACTCGCTTCACGGTGCGTGTGCCGGACAGTAACGAATAGTTCTATTCTATCCGTTTACATCCGTTTGCCTGTAGGAACTCGTCCAGTAATACGGCATAATTCCCGTGTACCAGTACATGATGGTTTCCCAGCGGATTCTTGAGAAAATACTCTGCCGGGGTATCGAGTTTGATGCGTACCTGTGTGCGGCACATATTGATATAATTCGTGTTCTCTGTCAGCGTACCCGTACTTAGATAATATTCGTCCAGACATTCTCCGCCACACTTCACTACTGTGACGTGTCCTGTGGGCAGGATTCCCTGAATACCGATACCCGCTTCCGTCTCAAAATGGCTGCGGATGATGTATTGCTCGGTCTGCGCAATGCCGACGGTGCAATGAGCCAGTATTATTTCGTTGGTGCGTGCATTGATCATCGAAGGGTTTGCCATAAATGAGGGGTTACCGGTCAGTACCTTGATGGCAAGTTGGGTAAAGACGGATTGCAGGTCACCTTCGCATCCGGCTATGATGCCCTCATCGTTCAGCAAAGCTAAGGCGAGGCATCCGGTGGTTCCGGTTTGTTCTATCAGTTTGAAGCAACTCAGGGTAAGGGCGCTCAGTTTCTCTTCATCTACAATCCTTTTGAGGGCGCGATACAGCCGCATGGCCTTTATCAGATCTTCCGGAGTAGCCTCCCGGCAGGCGAGTGCCTTACCGGCAAAGGCGGCACAATCTTCGCCCACTTCATCATCTGTTATTTGGTTGAAATATTCGTATACGCGTTCCAGCGGAATGTCCGTATACTCTATTCCCCATCGGCGTTTCGACAGCAGATAATCCACATTACTGGCAACCAGCCATGAAGAAGGAGCGCCCACCACACCTATGCGTGATCCGGAGAGTGCCCGTTGTGCCTTGAAGTTGCTGTACAATACAAAGATACGTTTGATAATTTCGGGCAGTTCTCCATGTAGAATTTCGCTTTTCATGCCCCGCCCTCGCAGCCAGGAAGAAATTTCGAGAGCGGAAGCGAGAGAATTCTGCATGCCGTCCGCCAGCAGGATGGCAGGGCGGGGGAGGGACTCGAAGCGCTGGATAACCAGCCGTTCTACGCCGCCGGTGGCGATAAATAGCAGACAGAAATCATCTTTTGTGAGTTTATCAATGTCTTGATAATACACAAGATTCACGGTAAAATATTTCTCCAGTTCGTTTAGGATTAATTCGTGAGATCCGAGAACAGATGCTTGCTTGTGAAGCAGTGATGCGAAGGTTATCAGGTTTAATACCATGGTATTTTGTATACGGTTTACGGTTTGACAATTTTACGATATTCAAAGGTACAATTTCTTTTGAAACCGCCACTATCTTTTAAGTCATAGATAGTGTTTTTAAACTTTTTTGCCAATGCTTTCCGTTCGTATCAATAAAAGTGTTACTTTTGCACCTCTGATTGCATATATATGAAAGTATATCATCAATCGTTAACTATTATTTGTCAAATTGTAATTACTTAGACATGCCAACAATATCTATTCGCGGGGTGGAAATGCCCGCGTCTCCTATCAGAAAGCTGGCTCCTCTGGCTGATGCAGCCAAGCAGAGGGGTGTGCACGTATTCCACCTGAACATCGGACAGCCCGACCTGCCCACGCCGCAAGTCGCGATTGACGCGATACGCAACATTGATCGTAAGGTTCTGGAATATAGTCCCAGCGCGGGATATCGCAGTTATCGCGAAAAGCTGGTAGGTTATTATGATAAGTTCAATATCAAGCTGACGGCGGATGATATCATCATCACATCCGGCGGTTCCGAGGCTGTGTTGTTCTCTTTCCTGGCGTGCCTGAATCCGGGTGACGAGATTATTGTTCCCGAACCGGCTTATGCCAACTATATGGCGTTCGCTATTTCTGCCGGTGCCAAAATCCGCACCATCGCTACCACGATAGAGGAAGGTTTTTCGCTTCCGAAGGTGGAGAAGTTCGAGGAACTGATCAATGAGCGTACCAGGGCTATCCTCATCTGCAATCCCAATAATCCTACGGGCTACCTTTATACCCGCCGTGAGATGAACCAGATACGTGATTTGGTCAAGAAGTACGACTTGTTTCTTTTCTCTGACGAGGTTTACCGTGAGTTCATCTATACAGGGTCTCCGTATATTTCCGCCTGTCATCTGGAAGGTATTGAAGATAATGTGGTGTTGATTGACTCCGTATCCAAGCGCTACTCTGAATGTGGCATCCGTATCGGTGCTCTGATTACGAAGAATAAGGAAATCCGTGACGCTGTGATGAAATTCTGCCAGGCGCGTCTCAGTCCTCCATTGATAGGACAGATTGCTGCTGAGGCTTCTCTGGATGCCGATGAGGATTACTTGCGTGATACATACGACGAATATGTAGAACGCCGTAAATGTCTGATAGACGGTTTGAACCGTATTCCCGGCGTATATTCGCCCATCCCTATGGGGGCTTTCTACACGGTAGCCAAACTTCCAGTGGACGATTCCGATAAGTTTTGTGCCTGGTGTCTTTCCGACTTTGAGTACGAAGGAGAAACCGTATTTATGGCGCCTGCTTCCGGTTTCTATACTACACCCGGTTCCGGTTGCAATGAAGTCCGCATAGCGTATGTGTTGAAGAAAGAGGATTTAACACGTGCTCTCTTTGTCCTGTCGAAAGCTTTGGAGGTGTATCCGGGACGTACTGAATAATACTAATTAGACACGGATTTCACGGATTACACGGTTGTTTATCAGTATGTAACAACCGTGTAATCCGTGAAATCCGTGTCTGAAATAATAATAATCATGAATTTATCCCGCTTTATCGCCCTTCGTATCTATCGCAATTCGGAGCCCGGAAAGCAAGTTTCCCGTCCTGCCGTGCTCATTGCCCTGATAGGTGTTGCTATCGGTTTGGCAGTGATGATAATTACGGTGTCGGTGATAGTCGGGTTTAAGAGTGAAGTGCGTGGTAAGGTCATAGGGTTCGGCTCGGATATTCAGATTACGAATTCGGATGCCGCCCGTTCCTATGAGACGCGCCCTGTGGTGGTGAACGACAGCCTTGTTTCTATCCTTTCCGGTTATCCCGAGGTGAAGCATGTGCAGCGTTACTCTACCAAGCCCGGAATGATAAAGACTGCGGAAGATTTCCAGGGTATGGTGTTGAAGGGAGTAGGACCGGAGTTTGATCCTGCTTTCTTCCGTGAACATCTGGTGGAAGGTGAACTGCCACAGTTCAGCGATACCGCCTCTTCCAACCGCGTTATAATCTCCAAAGCACTTGCCACGAAGTTGAGACTGAAATTAGGGGATAAAATAGATACCTATTATATACAGGATGATATTCGTGCACGCCGTTTACAGATTGCAGGTATTTATCAGACTAACTTTTCGGAATATGATAATCTTTTCCTTCTGACCGATTTATACCTTGTAAACCGTCTCAATAACTGGAAACCGGAGCAGGTCAGCGGTGTGGAACTACAGATACATGATTATGACCGTCTGGAAGCAACCACTTATCAGATTGCTGCCGACATGAACGAAGTAACCGATAAATACGGAGAAGATTACTGTGTGCGCAATGTCGAAGAACTTAATCCTCAGATATTTGCCTGGCTCAGCATACTGGATGTAAACATCTGGGTAATATTGATTCTGATGGCCGGTGTGGCAGGTTTCACGATGGTTTCCGGCTTGCTGATAATCATCATTGAGCGTACCTCCATGATTGGTGTGCTGAAGTCGCTTGGGGCCAACAATACCACTATCCGCAAGGTTTTTCTTTGGTTCTCCGTTTTCCTCATTGGAAAAGGGATGTTGTGGGGCAATGCTATCGGACTTGCCTTCTATTTCCTGCAAAAGTGGTTCGGTATCTTTAGGCTTGATCCTGAGACGTATTATATGGATACCGTACCGGTATCTTTCAATATCCTGCTTTTCTTATTGCTGAATATCGGTACTTTGCTGGTATCGGTTCTGATGCTTTTAGGACCTTCTTACCTCATTACACGCATTCATCCTGCAAATTCCATGAGATACGAATAATGCCGCACTTCGTTGTTCCCAATGCCACACCTTAATAACTAAAATGCCACATCTTAATAACTGAAATGCCACACTTCACGAGAGATAAGGTGTGGCATTTCAGCTATTAAGGTGTGGCATTGGGAAAGCTGCTATCTCCTAAGGAAGTCGCTTCTCTTTCTGAACAGACAATGCGACTTCCAGCGCAGAGACTGCATCGGCTGTAATACATCGAACACTGGAAGCGTAAAGAAGTAACGCCGTTTTTCCCCTAAGTCTTTGGCTGTCTTATTGATGATAAGTGCCTGCATGGTATATCGCAGGGCGAAAATCAGAAACGCAATGCCTGCCGCCAGCCAGTGAAAGTTCATGATGCCTATTACCAGCGTAGCTATCCATGCGGCATGAAACAATAAGCGGGAAGTCGTTTCAAATCCCGACAGGTAACGTTGTATTCCTTTATAGAAGTGTGCCGTCACCGTATAGCTGATTTTCTCCTCCCGCCAGTCTTTGGCACGCTTTACGGGCTGCACGCGTACCACTGCATTGGCATCTGTTTCCACCCGTGTATTCTCGGCTGTGGTGGCTTTGTTGATAAACAGGTCGTCATCTCCGCGTTGCAGGTTCAGGTGTGCGGAGAACCCCTTTTGGGCGTAGAACAATTCTTTGCGGTATGCCATGTTACGGCCGATGCCGATGTAAGGCTTTCCCGCCAGTGCATAGCCCAGATAACGCATAGCACTGAACAGGTTATCGAAAGATACCCTTTTGTGCAGCCATCCTTTGCCACGTTCATATCCGCTGTAGCCTAATACTATTTGGGTGCGTGAGGTGAAGTTGCGTGCCATTGTGCGTAGCCACTGGTTGCTTTCAGGCAGGCAGTTGGCTTCGGTAAATACAAGCCAATCATATTTGCTTGCCTTTACACCGAGGGTTACGGCCAGTTTTTTGCGGCTGATGTAGCGGGAAGAATCCGGAACAAAGCTATGATACAGGTTCGGATATTTTTCTCCTTGCAGTGTCAGGTAGTCTTCGCTTTCATCCGTATTGCCGTCATTGATGACGATGACTTCGAATTGCGGGTAATCCTGTTCCAGCACTGCGGGCAGGTTACGGCGTAAGTTCTCCACCTCTTCGCGTGCGTAGATGATGACGGATAAAGGCTGTAACTCTTGTGAAAAATGTATATCACTTTGCTTTAAAGCACGGCTACGGGTGTGTATACGGTTGTAAAGACAAAAGTAATAGAGGAGTTGGATAATGAAAAGAATACCGATGGCAGCAAGCAACGCTTGTTCTACGGTATTGAATGTTAATGCTTCCATGTGGTCGTATGACATTTTTTGTGTTGCAAAGGTACGTAAAAAGAATGAAAGAATTGAAGAATTAAAGAATGAAAACCAGGGCAACGGCTTTCATTCTTTAATTCTTTAATTTTGCGCTTCGCACGACGGTACCACCATAAACTTCGCCTCCGGGAAATTCTTCTCCAGATACCGTCGGATGTATTGCATTGTATCCTCCTGTATCGTAGTGTCCTCTACGGTAGGATATAAGTTATACAATACGGTGTCCAGTTGTATTCCCCTGTTTCGTATCGCTTCAAAACTTAATAACGTATGATTGATGCTCCCCAGTTTTCCCGAAGTGACGAAAACAAGCGGATATTGTTTCTCTGCGATGTAATCAATCGTCAGGTAATCATCGGTGAGTGGTACCATCAGTCCGCCTGCACCCTCTACAAGCACCACGTCGTAGCGGCGGGCAAGTTCCTGCGTAGCACGTTCTATCTTGCCGAAGTCAATGGGACGGTTGTCTATCCGGGCGGCGAGGTGAGGGGAACAGGGATAAGAGAATATCTCCGGCATGGTCAGCCCTTCACGGTCTTCCTCTGTCATGCCGGTTCCCATAAGCCGACGATGCAGGTCTATATCTTCGGAATGGCCGGTATTGCCGGTCTGAATGAACTTCTGGGTGATGACACGCTTACCGCTGCGAATCAGTTCGCAGGCCAGAAATGCGGTGCAATAAGACTTTCCGGCATCCGTATCGATGCCGCTGATAAAATAAATGTTGTTTTCCATTGCTTTGAATATTATATTGAGTAAATGATAATTTCACTCACTTACTAAATTCTTTTCTTTCGCGCAATCATATAAATAGGATGATACGTCAGACTGACATTTCCGTCTTCCCGGCTGAACTCTTCTGTATATCCGTTACAAAATGCCTGCAACCGTCCGCGTGTCCATACTTTCTTTTCCGTACCGGTCACTCCGGTCTGTTTCAGATGTTGTAGCACCTGTAACGGGGTGGCGAAGGGGAGGGTGACTATCTCTTCTTCTGCATATACAGTCTCAAAATACGGACAGAGCAACTCTTTCAGCTTTTCTATTGGAAGATAATCGAGGCCATGCCCTGTCAGTGCGTGTATTTCCCGCATATTCTCCATCCCGAAGGTGCTGAAAGCCAGATACCCGTCGTCCGCCAAGAAGCCGTGGCAACGGGCAAAGAATTTTTCCGGATTGCTGAACCATTGCAGGGTGGAACATGAAGTGATTAAGTCCGTTTTCTCCGGAAAGTCCAGCACTTCGGCATCACCGGGCATGAATTGCACGGTATCTTGCAGAAGCAAGTCTCCGAGGCATTCCTTCATTTCCGGACACAGGTCGTTCAATAACAATGATTCCGGTTGAAGCCGGTGCAGCAATATCCTGGAATAGCTTCCGGTGCCGCATCCGAACTCTGCGATGTGGCGGAAACGGGGAGGGTAGGCTGAACCAATGAAATCAGGTGTCTGCTCAGTCAGTAAGCGTAGCATCTTCTCGGCTACCTGCTGTTGTACCCGTGCTTCTTGTGAGTACGTATCCCGTGCGCGGGCAAAACGTTCGGCTATCAGTCGTTTGTCCATTCCTTCTCCAGATAGGTTTCAAAAAGTTCATGGGCATAGTGTGCCGTTTCTATCTCGGTAAGGGTATGTGCTTCTGCCAGGAAAGGTTCGCTTCTCCCGTCGCGTGTCCATGCTTTCTTTTGGTTTTCGGACGGGATGATACGGTCTTCGGTGGCTATGACGGATGTGTTCCAGCCGAAAGGATAAGCAGTTTCGGTGGTGTAAGCCACTTCGATGGCTGCCAGTTCTTCCCGCAGCTCCTCCAACGGTCTGCGTGGGGTGACGGCAAGGAAGTTTCTGAACGCTGCACTGTCCGCACACATACGGCGGAGGAATTTGTGCAGGGACGCATCCGTCAGCCCTTCCAGTGTGCCGTGATAAATGGCGGGCGGTATTCCTCGTTCTTCATCAATGGGAAACGGTGTGCCGTTGATGGCGATTTTCTTCCCGAGAGGCAACTGGCGGCTTCTTGAAGTTTCATCAGTTATTATTCCTGAAGTCTCATCGGCAATTATCTTTCCTAATACTTGCGATGCCGCCCAAACTCCCATTGACCAACCCACAACATTCACCTGTTCGTATCCCTCCAGCACTTGCGCGTCAAACGAGAGATTACGGTAATCATAGCAAACCATAAAGTCGCTGTTTGCGGGCTGATAGTTCTTGAACGGAGTCTCGTCGGCACCCCATCCGGCAAAGAACAATAGAAGTCGGGGATGCTTTTTCTGTATAATGAATTTTTGTATCATATCATGGTATATACTTTATCAATTCTTTGATTTCTTCCTCTGTAATATCCGCTGTCAGTGAGAAGCGGATGCGGGATGTACCCTCCGGAACCGTAGGCGGGCGTACGGGTAGGGCATAGAAACCATGCCGTTGCAGTTCTTCCGCCTTCAGAATGGTGTCAGAACTTGCTCCTACAATCATCGGTACTATATAGCTTTCACTTGGACAGGTGTAACCCTTCTCCGTTAATGTATTGCGAAGAATGTTGCTGATATTTTTCAGGTGTATTCTTCGCTCCTGGAATCCGGCTAATTTCCGCACGATGAACAAGCTCCAGGCAATATTTACGGGTGGTAATGCTGTTGTAAATATAAATGTTCTCATCCGGTTCACCAGATACTCCCTTATGGTGCTTCGGCACGCGATGTAAGCTCCGGCGGATGCGGCAGCTTTACCGAAAGTCCCTACCAGGAAATCTATCTCCCGGATGCACCCGGTTTCTTCTGCATAACCCAATCCCTGTTCGCCCCGTGCACCAAAAGCGTGCGCTTCGTCGACGTAGAGCAATACGTTGCCATACGCCTGTTTCAGTCTCACCAGTTCCTTCAGGTCCGCTACGTCTCCGTCCATGCTGAAGATACTTTCGGTTACGACGATGACTTGCCGGTAGGCGGCATGATTCTCGGCCAGCAAACGTTCCAGTTGCTTCATGTCGTTGTGCCGGTAGCGGATGCAGCGTGCCGCAGAAAGACGGATGCCGTCAATCAGACTTGCGTGCACCAGTTTGTCCGCCAATATCAGGGTTTGCGCATCACTCACGGCGGGCAGGATACCCGTGTTGGCATGATAGCCGCTATTGAACACCAGTGCGGCTTCTGTTCCGAATAACCGGGCGAGTGTCTGTTCCAGTTCCTCATAGATGGTGAAATTGCCTGTCAGCAACCGTGAAGATGAAGATGTGGGCAGAAAACTGTCTGCCGTCAGTCCTTGCAGAAACTCTTCCCGCAGCTTTCGGTCGGAGGCCAGTCCTAGGTAGTCGTTTGAAGAAAGATTCAGCATTCGCCGCCCGCCTGCAATGACATCCCTTCCTTCGTGCGTCAGGGCAGGCAGAGCCCGCAGGTTGCTGCGCTCTTTCAGTACTTGCAACTCTTGTTGCATTTGCTCTATTGCATTCATTATCAGATACTAAATTGATAATTTTTAATTTGCCTGCCACACTATCTTCAGCAAACCACTTGTCAGTTTCGTCAATTGTTCCGGTTCTATGATGAACGGAGGCATGATGTACACCAGTTTACCGAACGGGCGCACCCAGATTCCTTCTTCCACAAAACGGCGTTGCATCCATGCCATGTCTACCGGATCTTGCATTTCAATCACTCCGATGGCTCCCAGCACCCGCACATCCGCCACTTGCGGCAGGTTGAGTGCCGGTTCCAGCTCGCGCCACAGTTGCTCTTCGATGCGGCTCACCTTTCCCTGCCAGTCGTATTCCGGCGAGGTCAGCAACCGTATCGACGCGCATGCCACTGCACAAGCCAACGGATTTCCCATGAACGTGGGTCCGTGCATGAAAGCGCCCGGTGCGTGGTTGGAGATGGTATCTGCCACTTCATTCGTAGCCAGTACGGCGGAGAGGGTCATGTAGCCTCCTGTCAGCGATTTGCCTATGCACATGATGTCCGGTTCCACTCCCGCATGTTCCCAGGCAAACATCTTTCCCGTGCGTCCGAAACCTGTGGCTATTTCATCGAAAATCAGTAAGATATTGTATTCCCTGCATATCCGTGCGGCTTCACGCAGGAATTGCGGATGATAGAACCACATTCCGCCCGCACCTTGCACGATGGGTTCGAGGATAAGTGCAGCCAGTTCGTCGTGATGTTTCTCTACGATGTCCAGCAATTCCAGCGCATCGTCGGCATCCCACTCTCCGTCGAAGCGGGAACGGGGACGGGATGAGAAATACCGCACCGGCAGTGCCGAACCGAACAGCGAGTGCATTCCCGTCACCGGATCGCATACCGACATGGCGTTCCAGGTATCTCCGTGATACCCGCGCCGGATCGTCACAAAATTACTTTTCTTTGCCAGATGTGCCTGCCCCGGAGCCGACTGGCTTTTAGCATACCAATATTGCACCGCCATTTTCATAGCCACTTCCACCGCCACCGAACCGGAGTCTGCATAAAATATCTTCTGCATGGAGGGCGGAACCAGCGGCAACAATAGTTTTCCCAGCTCTATGGCCGGGTCGTGTGTCAGACCGCCGAACATGACGTGGGACATCTTCCCGATTTGTTCTTGCAAGGCAGCGTTCAGCACAGGATGGTTGTAGCCATGCACCATGCACCACCAGGACGACATGCCTTCTATGAGCGTCTGTCCGTTTTCGAGCGTGATGGTGGCTCCGTCTCCCCGTCTCACTTTGTACACCGGGAGTGGATTGGTGGTCGAGGTGTAGGGGTGCCACAGGTGTTCTTTGTCGAACTGTGAATCACTGAAGTGATAGCCTGCTTCTTCTATCAAGGCTTTATCTTCGGAAACCTTCGAGCCGAGTGTCGTCAGCAAATCTCCTACGATAGCGGAGTTGACGCCGATATACAGGGATTTCTTCACGGCCTCTTTCGTCAGTTGCGAGCGTCCTCCGGCAAAGCGCAGATAGGCAGTGGGGTTGATGAAGCGGAACAAGGCGATGGTGGTCAGCACTTCTTCTTCCGTCAGCGGCGTTTGTGCTTCCAGGGGGGTGCCGGGAATAGGTTGCAACAGGTTCAGGGGGATGGAGGGCACTTCCAGGTCTTTCAGTGTAAAGGCAAATTCTATCCGTTGCGATGCCGTTTCGCCCATGCCGATGATGCCGCCGCAACAAATGTCCATACCTACACGGCGGGCGGCCGCCAGTGTGCGCAGTTTCTCTTCTTGGGTGTGCGTGCTGCACAGGGTAGGGAAGTGGCTCGGAGCCGTCTCCAGATTGCAGTGGTAACGTGTCACGCCTGCCGCGTGCAAGGCTCTCAGTTCGTCCTCATTCAGTAGTCCCAGCGAGGCGCAGAGTTGGATGGAGCTTTTCTGTCTCATGTATCGTGCCGATTCGCACAACTTTTCCATATTCTTACCGGAAGGTTTGCGTCCGCTTGTCACCAGCGAGAAGCGGGCTACGCCTTGCGCCTCGTTGTGCAGTGCGTGCCGCAGGCATTCTTCCTTGTCCACCAGATCATACACGTCCGCTTTCGTCTTGTAGTGTGCTGACTGTGCGCACCATTTGCAGTTTTCGGGGCAACGGCCGGACTTGGCATTGATGATGGAACACATATCGAACTCTTGCGATGCGCATGCCACGGTTATCTCGTGTGCCGCCTCGTAGAGCGCTTCCTTATCCGGCTGAAGGGCCAGCCATTCTGCCTCTGCCCGTGTGACGGGCACATTTTGCAGCACTTTGTTTTTCAATTCTTCTACTGTCATATTCTTACATTAACGCGGAAAACGCAGATGACGCGGACCACAACCAATACTGTTTTTCAGATTGTGTCGCCCGCGTCATCTGCGTTTCACTTTTATTTATTATAATATTTGTATGCTTCTTTATTGTAAAATCTGCATATTTCTTTCCCTGCTGGCCGGC
Organism: Bacteroides stercorirosoris; assembly: GCF_900142015.1. Lineage (GTDB taxonomy): Bacteria > Bacteroidota > Bacteroidia > Bacteroidales > Bacteroidaceae > Bacteroides > Bacteroides stercorirosoris. The sequence goes on along the minus strand of NZ_FQZN01000024.1, from coordinate 1,961 downwards.
ATTTACCGGACATGACACAGGCTGTAATCCTTTGAATCCGAAGAATTCAAGGATGGCCGCTAAGATATCCTCACTGCCTAGCGGCACTCCTATATCCGTTTCCTGACCTTTTCCGTCATTTACTTCCTCCATACTTCGTCCGCCACTTTTGCATCCTGCGGCGGCTCCAGCCTTCTGCTTCGACAGCGAACAGTCCGCCACGCCTTTCGGCAGGCAACCGATAGTGACCCATTGTCCCAGGCTGGCAAATGCAGCATAGGCTTTCCGGCTCCATTTTCTGAAGCGTATCGTCTTTCTATGGGGTTGTATCTTCTTCACGATGCTATCGGTTCAATGTCAGTTTTGAATGGTTCTCTTCGTTTTATCGGTTGCAAATGTAACAAAAATATTTTCAAGTCGTCACATATTAATGATTTTACTACACATGGCTCTTCCTACCGTGTTTTCTGCTCGGTGCCTACCGGGATGCCGCAGTCAACAAGAAACTTGCAAACTTGCAAACTTGCAAAACTTGCAGCTCTCCTCACACCCACACACGCGTATATAAATAAAGTGAGTGATAAAAGTCTCCTCCCATCTTATACATCTCTCATGCGGAATGAAGCAGACAATTCCCATCTTTTCATTATTCACCTTACTTATATACGCGTGTGTGGGTGTGAGGAGAGCTGCAAGTTTTGCAAGTTTGCAAGTTTGGCGACCTCCTTTCTTTCGTTTTATTCTGATAATTACTTAGTCTATTTTTAATTTCCCTGTTTTATTTTACATACCCTTCTCCCTTTATTTTCTGTCTCTTGTTTCTTTCACGTAAATTTCCTGCCTTTTTTCTTGCCCTGGCTATCCTGAGAGGCGTTTTTGGGATGGCTACACCCTTTGTTTGTTAAGGCTACACCTTTTGGGCGTCATGGCTACACCCTTTTCCCCGGATGGTGTAGCCCTTTTGAATGTATGATGTAAGGTGAAAATGTGAAGAGTGCTTATTGTTGACAGTTGGATTTGCGAACGCTCCAATGACGTTTATACTTTTTGGATGAATGCTTTTTCCCAACTGGGAAAAAATATTTTTCTAACCGGGAAATATATATTTCCCAAGTAGGCCATATTTCCATCTACTATGAGGGACTTTTGCCTTTCGCACGCGCGCATAATATAATTATGTGTAGTGCTTTGTGCCCGTCCACGTTCCTTCTTAAAATTATGTTCTACAACATCCTTATCAATCAACGAGTTACAAAATTGTTTCAAAAAACCTATGGAAAAATGATAGATATATTTGGATTGAATTGTAATATCCGCTACTTTTGCATCCGCTTTCCAAGAGATGGTAAGCCTTGCAATTGACATTCTGACAGAAACGGCGTAAGAACCCTAACATTTTTCTTTCCTTTTGCCTTTATTCCAACCAAGAATACGGCAGTCGAAAAGAAAAAAGAAAAAAACTTCTGAAAACATTTGGAAGTTATGTGATAAAGTTCTTACCTTTGCACCCGCTTTCCGAAAGGAATGCAATCGATGATTGATTTACTGATTAAGAAACCGGTGTTGTTAAGAACTCCTTTCTCTTTTCCTTTTATCTCCCTTTCGACAAGAGAGACGACGAGAAAAAGAAAAAAGAAAAAAACTTCCGAAAATATTTGGAAGATATATGATAAAGTTCTTACCTTTGCATCCGCTTTCTGAAAAGAAAAAGCGATTCAAAAAGAAGCGATCTTTGAATAATTTACATAAACAATACAAGTAGTACAAGAGCAAGATTACTCAGTAAAATGATTAATCTTGGGTATAAAAAAAGAACCGTCAAATAACTTATATATATAGGTAATTTGAAAACTTTTAATAAACCGAGCGTCCTGAACAGAGCAATAGCCGGTAGCAATACCGATTAACAATACTTTTACAATGAAGAGTTTGATCCTGGCTCAGGATGAACGCTAGCTACAGGCTTAACACATGCAAGTCGA
>NZ_FQZN01000005.1 GCF_900142015.1 Bacteroides stercorirosoris | reverse complement strand
CATAAAATCTGATTTTTACAAAGTTAATACATAAATAAAAAAACTACGAGAGAAACACCGTAGTTTTCTATTTACACAATCAGATGGATAGTCTCTGGGGAAACCTTTTTTGCTCTTTCATTAAAATACTGACTACTTCATTTTATCTAATGTTCTATTCCCAATTATCCATCACATCTTCTATTTGCATTAGTATTACTGACAAATAATCAACGCAAATAATATTGTGAAAAGTTAAGGAGCTTTGAGGCATTTGAGTATCAGAGATACAACCATTCAAATGGATTATTCCTTTTTCTTTCATCTGAAACCTAAGACAAAAGAACTCACCTAACGGAATAAAGGAAACTTCTTTATGGCACTTACGAAACATTTAATCAACAAAAATCATTATACAATTTACTTCGTCGTTCATTCTTACAGGACTCACTATGGATTTTTTTATGAACTAATATTTTAAATAAATGATAGTGACCACACTTTGTTAAACTCTTCTTCCGAAATATAGTCAGATTCCTCAAAAGACAAATCATCCAACTCTTTATCACATAGCAAATGCTCTCCCTGAATAGGGTTTTCAATTGTTAAACAAACTGCTTCTCCCGACAACACTTCTATTTGTCTAACAGCTAATTTATTATGAAAATGAAGATAAAATAATATATCCTCTTCTTCCCAATACTTTTTTATATAATAATCATTCATCTTGAAGTAACTCAATAAGTATCATAACAAATGCCGACAAGATACAACTTTTCTTTTGCTCCCCAACTTTTATAAGAGGAAAAACCGTTCTCTGTTCCTCTTATAAATATTTCTCCCACAAATAGCGCAACGGCTCAAGCAATCTTCCGGTCACGCTCCTTTCATCCGTCATCACCTCCGCCGTTCCGGTAAGTTCTCCGTTGAAATTCAGCACTTTACCATAAGATGTACATAAATCCTGCGGTAAGCTTACAGTAACGGTATACATGCTATCGCTATCCGTCAAGAGGGAAACAGATACCACTGTTCCGGTCAGGAAGCCGAATTCCATATAAGGATACCCTGTCACGCTGATATTCACCCGTTGTCCGGGTTTCACCTTGCCCGACCCGTTAACAGGCAGTTTTATCTTGCCGATAATATCCCCTGTCTGCGAGGCGACAATAGAGAAAACTTTATCCCCACCGTTCACATTCTGATTCTTCTGCCACACATTGTTATAAGACAATATCCCACCGGCCGGACTGATGAAAAGATACGTCATCTTCCAGTCCTCGATGCTCACCTGTAATTCATTGTAAGCAGCTTTTAAGGCTGTCCCCAGGCTGTTAGCTTCCCGACTTCGCTCCATCCGGGTTTCAAGAATATTCTGTTGTAACTGCGCCTCCTGTATTTTGGCGGAAGAAAGTGAAGTCATCATCTGTTCCTGCCCCTGTTGTCTGTTCAGAAACACCTGTTTGGCCTCTTCATAGTCCGATTGTGCCGTCAGTCCCTCGCCAAAAAGTTTCTTCTCTCGGCTGTGCACCGTTTCGGCTATCCGCACCTGTTCCTTGTCCAGTTCTGCCTGACGATTCAGATGCTTTATATAATTGCGGTACTCCTGCAATTCTTTACAGGTTGCCTCTATTTTCTGTTCGTAAAGGTCTAAAGACAGGAAGTTACGATAATCCGTCAAACTCTTGGTAAACGTTGCATAAACGGCCTGTATACTGCCCAAAGCCAAATGTTCGGGAAACAAAATGCCGTGCACGCAACTATCCGTCAGACAGAAATCCTGTAATGCTTCCTCCAACAGCAATACATCTTCCGTCTCTGCCGGGTTTTCCAGTACGGCAATGATTTTACCTGCTTCTATCCGCTCCCGGTCTTTGCCATACACTTCCTTTATTTTTCCGCTTCCCCGCGCCACTATCCATACAGGCGGATGCTCCGTGGTAACCGTGATTTGCGCACTCACCACATCCGGATACTTGAAGAAGCAGCCACCGATAAAAAACAGAGCCAGCACACTGAAAAACACCGTGATTCCCCACCTCACCAACGCATGCGGCGGCCGTGTCAGTATCTCCTGCACCTCCTCGCACCTCAATTCTATGTCTTTTTCTTCCTGTTTCTCCATAACTCCCAACTCTCCACTTCTCAAAGTTCCAGTTGATTCTTTACCAGTCTGTAATAGATACCTTTGCGAGCTGTCAGCTCTTCGTGTGTTCCCGTCTCCGCTATTCGCCCCTGCTCTATCACTACTATCCTATCTGCATTTCTCACGGTGCTCAGGCGGTGTGCAACCACCACTGACGTCCGCCCCTTAAAAAACACCTGCAAATTCTCCATAATGACGCGTTCATTATTGGCATCCAATGCATTGGTTGCCTCATCAAAGAAGATAAATTCCGGATTCTTATACACAGCACGGGCTATGAGGATGCGTTGTTTCTGTCCCTGACTCAATCCATGCCCTTCCTGTCCTATCTTGGTGTTGTATCCCAGTGGCAATTCTTCGATGAAGCCGTGTATGTTTGCCACCTCGGCCGCATGACGCAACCGTTCTTTATCAATGCGTTCCGCACCCGGCGCAATGTTCCCCGCAATGGTATCGGAGAAGATAAAGCCGTCCTGCATCACAACACCGCACTGTTTTCTCCACTCCCGTATACTGTAATTCTCCAATGGCGTATCTCCCAGCAGTATCTGCCCGCTTGCAGGAGGATAAAAGCCCAACAGCAACTTCACCAGTGTTGTCTTTCCACTTCCGCTCATACCTACCACGGCCGTCTGTTTTCCCGTTTTTATCTCCAGGCTGATGTCGTCCAATGTAGGAAATTCACTCAACGGATCATACCTGAAACTCAAATTCTCCAACCGAAGGTCTTTCCCCGGAGGAATGTCCCGTATCAACTGTCTCGCGGGATCTTCTTCATCAGGCTTGTCACGCACTTCGCCCAGGCGGTTCATACTAAGACGGGCGTCCTGCATGTCGCGCGCAAAAGCTATCAGGTCATTTACCGGACTGTTCAGTTGCCCAATGATATACTGCACGGACAACATCATACCCAACGTCATCTCTCCCCGCACCACAAGGCTTGCCACCAAACCCGTAATTATAATATTTTTCGTTTGGTTTATCAATACCGCTCCCGAATCCTGATACTGCCGCAAAGCAAGGCTGCGGATGTTCACCTTGAACAGACGCGCCTGTATTCGTTCCCATTCCCAACGCTTCTGCTGCTCACAGGCACTCAACTTTATTTCCTGCATGCCATTCACCAGTTGCACCACCGTACTCTGATTGGCACTTTGCTGGGCAAAACGTTTGTGATCCAGTTCAGCACGCTTCTTCATGAATAGCCAGACGTATGCTATATAAAGTCCGCTACCGCCCATGAAGATAAGGAATATCATCCAGTTATAAAGCAACAGTACAACGCCGAAGACTACGATGTTGAATGTGGAGAATACCACGCTCAGACTGCTTCCCGTCAGGAAATTCTGAATACGCGTATGGTCGTTGATACGTTGCAGGATATCACCCGTCATCTTCGTATCGAAGTATCCTATAGGGAGCTTCATCAGTTTAATCAGGAAATCAGAAATGAGGGCAATGTTAATACGCGTCCCCAGATGCAACAATATCCAGCCACGGATAAACTCCACGGCACTGCTACTAAAACTCAACATCAGTTGAGCTAGCAGTATCAGATATATAAAGCTAAGGTTCTGGTTATTAATTCCAAAGTCCACGATGGACTGTGTGAGGAATGGGAGCATCAGTTGTATCATGCTGCCCAATAGCAGCCCCAATAGTAGTTGACCTACTAAATTCCGATAGGGGCGAAGATATGAATACAGAAATCCGAAACCTTTGCGGTTGATGGTTTCATCCTCGTCCTTCATAGCATAGAAATCGGGAGTAGGCTCCAGCAATAGTGCAACTCCCGTATCTTCCCCGTTCTTTCGCGAACTTATCCAGCAACGGCAAAATTCTTCTCTGGTATATTTCAGTTTTCCTGCTCCGGGATCGGCAACCCAAACCTGCTTGTCATTGAGCTTATATGCCACGACAAAATGTTGCTGATTCCAATATATGATGCAAGGCAAGGGAGCTTCTTTTAGTTTTTCATAACCCACTTGTACACAAATGCTGCGAAAACCAAGTTTATCTGCCGCCTCACTAATGCCCAGCATGGATACACCTTCACGGGTGATGAATGATTTTTCCCTTAACCCTTCCAGTGAATAGCGTTTACCATAGTAAGCAGACACCATGCGGAGACAGGTGGGTCCGCAGTCCATAGTATCGTGCTGGATGTAGTGAGGGAAAGATTTCATTGTTTTGTTAAGCTGTCTAAGGTTTGCATGAGTTCATCATCAAGTAAATCCTTCGCAATAATTCTGCAGTTACGATCTAATAAGAAATTTTTTGGAATTCTTTCTATACCCAATGCTTCTACAGCCTCTACCTTTTTTCGTTCTTGGTCTGAACCGATTACATGGATAAATTCCTGCGTCTTGTCCTGCTCCATTGCTTTTCTCCATGCACTATGATTCGTATCTATAGAAACTGCATATACTTTCAGGTCTTTTTTATATTTTTCTAAAACAACTTTTAGATATGGAGTTTGCGCTCTACATGGTTTACACCAGCTGGCCCATATATCCAAAAAAATATATTTACTTTTTAAGTCACTCAAAGAAATAAGTTCTCCATTTGCATTTGGTAACTTTAAAGACAATTTACCTCCTATTTTAGTATTTACTTTACTTTGCTCATATTTCTTTCGTTGTGCAGAAATTTCGTTTAGGCGTTGTTGGGTCTTTAGTGTACGTTCGTTCAATTCATGGGGAACAGATACGGCTACAGCAGGGGGGTAATCGGAGAATTTTTGCGCGATATATTTCTTTAGAATTTGGAGGCTATCGTTACCTATAGAGTCTTTAAAAAACATTCGCAACATAGAGAAACTACTATTTGCAATTTGAGGATATGGACTTTCATGAAGAATCTTATCATAACTGTCCATTAAAAGATGACTGTAATAAGGGATGCTGTCTTTAGACGTTTCTCTCCTCTTCATCCAATAGTAACTGTCGTATAAGGAGTTTTCTGTAGCTATATTGTGATACTCCCCTCTTAAGGCCTTCTTCCAAAGCATCTTCCTGTCTTTTGATGATATGTGTAATTCAATAGTGTCTTTAGGTTGTGCATAAACATACAACTGCATAGGACCATTTTTGGAAAAACAGAGGTATAAATTATAGTCATAAGGAACATAGCCTTGGAGAGTTACAGTTTTCTGCCTTTTTTCAATTCTAGCTGAATCCCAAAATCTTTGTTGGTTGCCGTCATCACAAAATGACCATAGATAGACTGTTTGAGCATCTTCTGTCATGTCTTTGTCTAAGTGTAGAATGATTTCTACGTTCTTTTCCTCCTTTTGGTCTGCCGGAGAAAAGAAGAACATGGGCAAACAGATAAAAGAAAAAAGTGGTAGTAATATTTTCATGGCTTTAATTAATTATTATTTAGGAGTTCTTACGAGTGGTAAGAATTATATGTACCTTTGCGGATGATAATACAAATGCTTCCCAAATTTCATTTTTGAATAAGGCTATCTAAAACTTGCATGAGTCTTTCACCATGCAAATCTTTGGCAATAATACACTGATTATTATCTATTAAAAAATTAGCCGGTATCATTTTTATATTTAACTGTTGCAATAGTTTAGTCGGCTGTCCATTAGAATATGTGCCAATAACATGTTGAAATAACTGAGTTGAATCCTCTTCAATAGCTTTTTGCCATGCCTGATGATCCGAATCAATAGATACAGAATAAACACTTAATTTATTTTCATACTGCTTAGCAAGTTTCTTTATTGAAGGCATTTCATTGCGACAAGGTTTACACCAACTAGCCCAGAAATCAACAAAAATATAACTTTCTTCATTAATAGCTATAGGAACTTTGATACCTTTTAAATTAGAAAACGATAAATCAATCTTATTTCCAACGGACAAATCCAAAAAAGATTGATTAGATTGCTGCATTAACAATTCTCTAATTCTCATCTGTGCCTTTTGAGAAGCTACTGTTCCTGAAATACTTTTTTTTCTTCCTGAAAATTCTTGCAAAGAAATATTATCAGGAAATTTAACAGCTGTATTATTTAGCAACTTCATTACTTCTTCCTTACGCTGAGGAAAATCTACTTTCAGAAATATCCCGAGTTCATAGCACACGCATGCATAGTTAGCAGTAACAATCGCTGTCCTCAATCTATTAAACCACTCCTTCTGTAAATGCTCTATACTATCAGTCTGATTCTTTATTCTATTTAAATAAACAGTTCTTTCCTTTATGAATGTATTTAAATAGTTATTCAGATTACCTTGTAATACCTTTTTATAATAAGATTTATTTCCATCTTCTTCTTCGATATTGATGATAACACATGAATCTGGCTCTACTGCAAATTTAAAATTTTTAGGTCCATTTTTAGAAAAAAGCAAAAATAGACTTGTAGCCTCGCAAATAGAAGCATTTAATTCTGCCTTATGTTCTCCCTTTTCTATAAATACAGAGTCAAATATAGCAACCTCATTACCTGAAATCCAATCTTTATATCCACGTAAATATACCCACTGACTTTCAGTGCAAATATAATCATCCACTAATATAATTATTTTTGCATTCCTCTCTTCTTTTTCAACAGAGTAATTACACAAAATATTTGGAAGAGCAAAAACCAAACAAACTGACAGATAAAAAATAGATTTCATATATTGGCTATTTAAGTATTACACAAATATTTTAAAGACAATATGCCAAAAGTTTAATCAAACTCTATTGAATGAAAAACTTTTGGCATATAAATAGACTACATACAGTTCACACTTGCGTCTGGCGCTTGTGCTGCCACTGCGGCCTCAACCTCTTTCAACGTTTGTTCCGACTCAACAACCCGCACATAAAAATCTCCAAATCCATACTCAACCATACAATGATAAAGAGTGCCACCTTTAACTACACCCATCTGAACCTTGTTCAACTTGAATGCTTCAAAACTACTTAAATTCTTCATAACAATAAAAAATTTAAAGGTAAATAAAAGTGTTAGTCCGGATTTTTTCAAGCTGATTCCAAAACAGCTATTACTTCGCGAAAATAATATCTTTATGTTAATACATATCTTAAATCTGATAGCGGATACATTTCCGGTATATAATACTTACCCACTATGACAGAGGGCGTCTTGCTTATTCTCTGTCTCCGACAATATACCTGTTGCTTCATCCACAAATCTTGAACCTCGGTTGTTATACTGTAATCATCCGCTCCTCTGATACATTTCGTTTCATACCATTCTTCCAAAAGTTGCATTGCCTTGCCCCATCCATCCACATAGTAAGCAGCAATGACAATTTGCGCAATTTTTTCTCCCAACCTATCATTTGGAAATGTCAGTAACACCAATGATACAGGAAACCTTGAAGCTATCTCTTTTACATGACGATGAATCCTCGCACAATTCTTACAATTAGGATTAGTTACTATCATCACCTCACTACCTCCTGCCACCTGACTATGCAGCGTAATATCCAGACTTGCCATCTCCTCTATTTGAGGTTTTAGCGCCAGTAACATCTGAAAAGTTTCCGAATTAAACAGGCTACCAAGATGTTTTTTCAGAGAGACTCTCTCCCTTTCTCTGCTCCAGATAGTTCTCATTTGTATTCCAAAAATCAAACAGATACATCCTATAGCAATAAATACAGCAAATGAAGAAAAAGAAAAACCTATATCAAAATAGTTTCTCAACATATAAAGAGCCACCGCATTACCCCATACTGCCAGATTTACCAGCATGCAAAGCATGCACCCTTTATGAAGAATGAAAACCTGGTAAATAATGGAATATAGAGTAAATGCGGTTGCAGCAACACAGCAAATGACAGAAATCCCATAAAAATCATTCCAGCAGGTCAAAGAAAACAAAAAGAGAACAACAAAGTAGAGCAAAGATAATTCCCCTAATCCTACACCTGCTATATTTGCCCCCTTAGAATGAAGCACTTCATTACAGTTCACTGCTTTTCCTATATGACAAAATGGCTCCATGAATTGCTCATTCACCCATTCTTTGTAGAGGATAGCGGTAGACACAAGAATGCCAAAACTCAATGCACATAAATAGGCAATAAAAGCAGGTGATTGACTTTGAGAGAATGCAGTTTGCATCCCCAATATCAAGATAAAAAGTATAGCGATGACAAACTTATAGCGCAATAAATAGAAAATAATATTTTTCATTACATAGTAATGTTCATTCGAGGTCTTTTTAGTAGGCTCTCCGAATAAGACAATACCCGTCCATCGCTGCAAAAACTTGTCCATCATCATACTATGCTTTTGTCCATATCCATTAATGAATTCTACGATGGAATCGTCCTTTTTCGTCACTACGCAAAGTGGATTTTTGTCCACCTTAAGCATTGTGATAAAAGGAGATTCCAATTGCGAAAAATAATCGGATGACGGAAGTTGATATACTTCATTCTTTACATGAAGCATATCCAGTGCATCACTGATACCTCGTATGCTATCTCCTAATGGAGTATCGAGCAAACGATGCACAGTACTTCTACTCACTCTTACAGATAATACCCGTAAATAGTGATAGAGTACAACAGTGGTATTATCAACTTCAGCCATGATTCCCCCTCATCTATCTATTAGAATATTATAAAGGGAAATATCCTTCTAATGTGATTTCATCAGAGGTAATTTCTATCATATAATCTCCTGTGCCTTTCCCGCTTAAGTCAATAGAAAAACTTGCAGGGTTGATAAATAGCTCAGAATAAACTGTTTCTCCGGTAGTTTCATTAATAACATTAACCGTAACAGCAGAGAATGCAGTCTGGAAGTCAACTGTTACTACCTTATTATATAAGGAAGCACACACAGGTTGGAGAATAACGCCACGAGTTTGGGGAGCATTTTCTGGACTCGTATCACCAATCTGTCCAGGTGGATCTCTATCTCCATCCTTCTGCATAAGCATTATCTGCGTATTACCAGAAACAAACTGTGCGTTCACAGAACCGGCAAGAACCAAAAATGAAAATAAAATAAATAATACCTTTTTCATATGCATCAGACTTTTGTTTTATGGTGGCCAAATTACGAAAGTCTGTGCAAACAAAGTGTGTCACAAGTGTGTCATCACCTAAATTCTTTGCAAAATTTCTTCAAATCCACAATTTTGCTCAGTACCTATCCGCTTAAGCAAAGCATTTTTCTTCCGATAGAGAGTTTTTCTGGAAAGATGCAACAGGTATTCTAAATGGGAAAATGGGAAACCTACTAAACTTAAACATACCAAATGGAGTTCTTCTTTAGATAATTGATACTTTGCACAAAGACTTGTTATGGCATTGTTCCACTGCACATCCATTACGACCACAAATTCCTGCCATTCCTGATCGCTTATTTTTTTATCTGATTCATCCTTATCCTGATAATCTTTAATAATAGCCTGCATCTTTTCGTAGAGTGGTGAGTGCAAGAAAGCCTCTTTGGTTAAAGAGCTTCGCTTCAAAATCATCTCGTTCAGTTCTGTATTCAATTTTCCTCTTTGCTCTTCATCAATTTGATGTGAAGTCAATTCTTTTTTCAAGTTTTCAATCTCCAAATCCTTTTGCACTATATCACTCTGCAAACTGGCATAATGTTGACTTAAATCCTGGTTTACCTTTTCTAATTGTTGTTTATCCTTTTGCAACAAGTCATTTTTTCTTCGATATCGTTTGTATAGAAAAAGAGCAACTATGATAATCATTGCTGTTATCAATATAAAAGCATACAGGTACATATTTAAACGTCCTTTATAATGTAGCTTTTGAAGCATTGCTTGTGCATCAGTTTCTGCCTCAATCATTTCATTGGCAACTACACTCCGTCGAAATTTATATAAGCTATCTTTATATGCAGAACTGTTCCTCTCCAGTTCTACGGACAAGGCGGCATTTCCCTGAATCATTGCGATGTCTGCCAAACGCATATAAGCATCTACCTTTCTTCCATAATCTCTGCTTACCAAACTTTTATTTATATAGAAAATTGCAGAATCATACTGTCCACATTTATAATAAGCATCTCCTAAAATGAAAAAAGCATGATAAGCCCGTGCTGTATCTCTCCGTAAGGAAAGATTTAGTTTTGCGTAATACAAAGCTTTTTCTCCCTGATTCATCCTACTGTACAAATTACTGAGTGAAGCTGAAATATTAGCTTTCAGACCATTATTCCCCACCCTATCTACTGCCCCAAAAGCATCTGACAATTTCTGTTCAGCAATAGGAAAATATTCCTTCCCTTTTGTTAAAGCTATAGAACCTTGCTTAGATAGGGCTTCTGACCAAAGAGCGGTATCCTTCACCTCTTGAGCTATTACTTCCATCAACTGATAAATAGAATCCGCTTTTTCATTAAATCCCTGTATATTATAGATAAATCCTATATTATTGTACACCAATCCCAATTGTCTCTTTTCTTTCGCTTTCTCCGTCAAAGGTGCCGCAATAAGAAATTCTCTAAACGCTTCCGCCTGCCGGTTCATATCCCTATACACACATCCCCAATAATAATGTGCCTTTGCCTGCATACGCACATCATTCGTTTTATCGTAATATGCCACAGCATAGCGTATCAACGAATCATCCGTCTGCACAACATAATTCTTATCCTTTGCCTGCGTCAACAACAATGCATAGCAAGCACTATCAGCCTGTGTAGCAAATTTATCCATTGAAATGCCCTGCAAGATACACAACGCACTGTCCGGTCGCGATTGCATAAGAGAGTCCGCCAATATCAGCTGTCTGTTATTACTCTGCCGCTCATTGCAGGCCACCGATAAAAAAGCAATCAAAAGAATTATTAAAGCTATATTGTTTTTCATTGTATCCGTCATATTACTATAAGTTGTAGCACAAAGATAGAGTTTTATATCAGAATGTAAGAATAGTTCAGTAATAGTTTACTTCAATACAAAGAATATAACTTTAACCCCGTCAACCGGATTGCAAAATGGCTACACCCTTTCACCCGGATGGTGTAGCCCTAAGCATAAAAGGGTGTAGCCATCCGAGAGAAAGGGTGTAGCCATTACAAGAAACTGATTATTAACTATTTATAAGTTTCCAAATTCATAAAAATGAAGAAACAGACATGGCCGGAAAGACATCTGCACCTTCTCATAAGTTTCTCCGTTGTATAAAAAAATCGGTTAATCCTTCAGATATTGTAACCGTTTTCCCCAGTCTTCCATAACTGCCTGACGCCACTTGTAGACAGTCTCAGCCCCCTGAAGGTTCCGCCAGAACAATGCAGGGTCACTCTTGTCAGTGTACCAGTTGGGACCCACCTTGTAGTCGGTGGCAGACTCCCGGCCTGGCCACAGGTTCTCAATGGTTATGGCACCTTCCAGCGCAGGAAAACCGGGTATATCGGAGGTAATGGTATAGGGGAGCGTGCCGAGGTAATACGTAGAGTGACGCACGGCATAATCACCGCCTCCGAGGTGGAATCCGTCCCATTTCTGCTTCCCTATGGTGAGGGTGAAACAGGCCGAGTCGGCGGGAATGTCGGAACGGTCGGGACCTTTGACATGAAACTCGATAATCGAATAGATGGGTACGGTGTCCGCAGCCGTGGTAAGCCGGTGGAAGACCGGTCGCGAACTGCGTGCGGTTGGTTCGAAGCTGCCTCCCCATGACTCGCCCTCAGGATCGTCGGGATTGCCGTTCATCACATAGAGGAGAGCCGGAGTATCGCCCATCTTAGGGATGCCCTTGTAATAATTGATAAAGTCCGCACCAAGGTGTCCTGCACCTTTGATGTAGGCATCGTAATATCCGGCATTGTATTTATCTTTCACTTTATTCTGGGTGATAAAACCCCGATAGGAAGCATTGTTTTCAATCATCCACAGATTGGGAAAATTTTCTACTATATAGGCATAGCTGTTAGTACTCCATTTTTTGTTAGGGCCTCCAATCCAGTGAACACGGATTTTGTCAGCGATGTCAGGCGCATCATGAAGAGCTTGGGCCACGTCTTCAAGTCCGCCCCAGACAGATACCCACAGCGGGCGTTCGTCCTGCCGACGCGCACATTCCACTATCCATCGGGAACCTTCGGTAGGAGTGAGAAAACCCCGATAAGGAGCCGCCCCCTTGCGCCCCTGCTTGGTGATGGCACGGAGTTCCGCGGGCGACATCAGCCCCTTAATATGCTTGGATAGTTTGGGAAGGTCCTTCTCGTAAAGGTCGATCATGCGGAGAATTTCTTCCCGGTTTCCCGAACCGTAAGAGGGAGAAGAGACAAGTCCCTCAAGGTCAAAACAATCGGTGTACATCAGCAGATGAGCCATCGACTGGTTGTCGTCGGGATCCGTTCCTCCGATGTCAGTACTAATGAGCACGCGCGGTTTGACAAGGTCAGTAGCCTGAACCTTTGCCCCTATTGAGCCAAAGATCAATAAGACAAGTAAGATCAATCTTTCCATAATAGTTTGCTAATTTAAGATTTATTCTGCAAATTTACGCTCGAAATTCAATTTAAACCACCCATAAATTCATAAAAACATGCCGGATTCCGAGATATTGAAGACTTTCGATGAAAAGCGTGGCGAGTTTAAGCCCTACGGTCTGACGTGTGAAATGTGGCGCCCGCAGCTTATGCCGAAAATCGACCGCCACAACGAGATTGAGCTTAACTATATTCCCGAAGGAGGCATTACTTATTTTTTCCCTACAGGAAAAGTGACGGTTCCGCCTCGCAAAATTACGCTGTTTTGGGGGCTGATACCCCATAAAATCATTAAAAGCGAATCCGAAGCCCCTTATTTTGTAGTCACCATACCGTTTAACCTCTTTTTAAGTTGGAGATTGCCTTCAGTACTTGTCGATAGGATTCTCGGAGGGGAAGTTGTGGTTGAAGCCGCAGAATCGGAGTGCGGCCTCGACAAACCAATGTTTGAAAGGTGGGTTTCCGACATGGCGGGCAAACAAAACCAGGCGGCGGCAGGCCTTGAAATTCAGGCCCGAATATGGCGGTTGACAAAAAATATATCTGCATCCGAAGCCAAATCCACCGCCATACTTAATCCTGCCGACGGGTCAATTTTGGAAAAGATTGTAGTCTATATTGCCCACAACTATAGCCGCCCAATAAAGATTTCAGATATTGGCCGGGCCGTGGGGCTTCACCCCGATTATGCCAATGCCATTTTCAAGAAAGCCTTTGGCTGTACATTGAGTCGCTACGTGGCAGAGGAACGGATAGGTCACGTCAAACGCAAACTCATCCTGACAGACATGAGCATTACGCAAATAGCCTTTGACTGCGGATTCAATTCAATCAGCCGTTTCAACAGTACCTTTCTTGACATCTGCGGGCAGACTCCCAGGCACTATCGCGAACAAAACAGGTGAGGAACTGTCAGACTTTATCGATTACATATCCTCCAACGAATATCCCCGATATTCTATGTTATATCGTTTCAATTACCAGATTCAGATATTCTCTGGTGCCATACAAAAAAGCATCTCAAAGATATCACGCATGGGACATTCTTGAAACTACGGCGTATCAAATATGTTTTCCTTATACAGCAGCGCCCCATGATGATAGCGAAACATACTACTGTTAGTTAAAATTCAGATTATCAGATTTATACTATTTATAATTCAGATTATAATAACCGCAATTATAAACACAAAGGTATGATTTTTTCATTGATTCATCCATATCCTCCCAACCTTTTGCAAAAACAGCCACGGACAGCGCACTTTTTTCCTAAGAAAAATTACAACCAACTCACATGCAATACCCGCTCTACACCTGCTCCATATCTGCTCCACACCTGCTCCACTATTCTCGTCCCCGCATAAGAGTGGAGAAAACGCGGACATGATACGGACCGGAGAAAACCCGGACTCCAAACCAAAGAAAAACAAAGCGGATGAATACTCCGACAAATAGAAAATCAGAGTTAAAATATTGATTATCAATAAATAGAAAATACAAATGCAAGATTATGATAAACTTTATTTCAAAAGGACCGATTTAAAAAAAAGATCCTATATCTTTGCCACCGCAACGGAAACAAGACACCGTTGCAAACTGAACAACACGATGAAGATTGCTGCAGAAGTCTTTTAGCGAGTTCACACAGAAAACTAAATTATTTACAACACAAAAAAGAAAAATTATGGGAACAATCAAACAGGGAATCCTCGGAGGATTCTCAGGAAAAGTAGGAACAGTAGTAGGTAGCACATGGAAGGCGGTACACTATATGCGTGCACTGGCAGTGAACATCAACAACCCGCGTACAGAAAAACAACAGAACCAGCGCTCTAAATTTGCGGTAACCATCAATTTCGCAAAAACAATGACGCCTTTTCTGCGATTTGGATACAAAGAGTATTCCGGGCAGCAAACCACATTCAATGCAGCCGTATCTTACGTTCTGAAACATGCACTGAAAGGTAGCGGAACAAACGTCTCAATTGACTACAACAAGGCCTTGGTGACACGTGGCAGCCTGATGCCGGCAATGGATGCCACGGTAACGGTAAGCGGAAACAAGGCTGTTTTCGCCTGGACCGACAACAGCGGCATGGGCGATGCAGCACTTACAGACGCCGCCATGCTGCTGGCATACAACAAGGACAAGGGAATGGCCGTCTACGACATAGCCGCAGCCACGCGTTCCGATGCCAAAGCAGAACTGAAACTGCCCGCCAACTGGAGCGATGACGCACTGGCCATTTATCTGGGATTTTGTAACGAAAACGCCACCAACGTTGCCAACAGCGTATGCCTGCAAGACACTCCGGTAAGCGGAGATTCGGAAGGCGGCGGCTCGGAAAGCGGCGGTTCGGGCAGTGGAGGCGTGGACGAAAATCCGCTGGGGTAAGATGACGGCAGACTGCCGGAACTGAAAAAAAGGAAGGGAAGCTGATTGGAGATAAAGACTCCGGCAGCTTCCCTCTTTTTATAATGGTTGTTATAGTAATCTGTTTACCCTACTTCTTCTCCCTTCAGCGTCGCCGAGCTTGCTTCAGTAATCTTCACCTTCACGAAATCGCCCACCCGGTGCGTTCCACGGTCGAATACCACTACACGGTTCTGCTCAGTACGCCCTACCAATTGTTCGCGTGAACGTTTGGAAACTCCTTCCACCAATACTTCATACGTCTTGCCGATGCAACGGGCATTCGACTCGGCGGAAAGACGATTCTGCAAAGCGATAATCTCATTCAGCCGACGTATCTTCACTTCTTCGGGCACATCATCCGGCAAATGCTTGGAAGCATACGTGCCCGGACGCTCGGAATATTTAAACATGAAAGCAGAATCATAACCACACTCTTCCATCAGAGAAAGGGAAAGTTGATGGTCCTCTTCCGTCTCGGAATGGAAACCGGAGAAAATATCTGTAGACAAACCGCAATCGGGGATGATACGTCGGATAGCATCCACACGCTCCAGATACCACTCACGGGTATACTTGCGATTCATCAGTTTCAGGATACGCGAACTTCCGCTCTGCACCGGCAGATGGATATGCTTGCACACATTGGGAACCTGTGCAATCACTTCCAGCGTTTCATCGCTCATATCCTTGGGGTGCGAAGTGGTGAAACGGACACGCACGCCCGGTGCGGCCTCAGCCACGGTGCGAAGCAACATAGGGAAAGAGACAACTTCACCGTCCGGCTTCTCAAAGCGGTAGGAGTTGACGTTCTGCCCCAAAAGGGTGATTTCCTTATAACCCTTTGCCACCAGGTCGGACACTTCGTTCAGGATGCTTTCCACATCACGACTACGCTCACGACCGCGGGTATAGGGAACGATGCAATACGTGCAGAAATTATTACAACCGCGCATAATGGACACGAATCCGGAAATGTGGTTACCACAAATGCGCGAAGGAATGACATCCCGGTAAGTCTCCGTTGTAGACAGTTCCACATTGATGGCTTTTTCACCCGCCTCTACGGCGGCAACCAGGTCGGGAAGAGTGAGATAAGCATCAGGACCTACCACCAGGTCAACGTGGTGATTGGTAATCAGGTCATCCTTCACCCGCTCGGCCATACATCCCAGCACACCCACAATCAGATTGCGCTTCTTCTTTTTGAGCGAGTGGAAAAATTCCAAACGATTCAGAATCTTCTGTTCGGCATTGTCGCGGATAGAACAGGTGTTCATGAACACTGCATCCGCTTCTTCCAGCGTGTCCGCCGCCGAATATCCCGCCATCTGCATCACAGAGGCAATCACTTCACTGTCTGCCACATTCATCTGGCAGCCGTAGGTTTCGATGAACAACTTCTTGTTGTCATCAGCAGTCGCAGATTTAAAGTCTGCTCCCGTTACTTTTTCCATAATTTCTTGTTTTTAGCTCACCACAGATTACACAGATTAACACAGATTATTTCTTGAGTTTTCTGCCAACTCCTCAGCAACTTCTCATCTTACAAAGATAATCTGTGTTAATCCGCGCAATCCGTGGTGAAAAAGTTTCGACTGCAAAGATACGCCTTCACCTCTAATTTACAGACGAAACAAGAGAAAAATAACACTCAATAGTTAGATTTTGAGGCCTTTCTGATAATTAATGTTAAGACAGTAAACATTTTCAAGGCAGATATTTGGCGTAGTTGGAAATATTTCACAAATTTGTGCAATGAAAGAAACATTAGATTTTTTCATAGTTAAGGTTTAGGTTAAAAAAATAAGGGGAGCTGTGAAGCTGCCCTTTTTTCATGCCTAAAAATTGGCTGTAATTCAGATAATTTAGTTACCTTTGGCGGTGAAAAACTTAAATGAGCATGGATGGCATATTACAGTTTCTGTTAATCGCAGGCATAATCGTTATCGGAATTGTCAAGCAATTCAAGAAAGAGGCAAAGAAGAATGCTGACAACAATCCCGCTATGCCCTTACCGGAAGGGGAAATTGACGAAGACGCAATGCCCATTCCGCAAAGCTGGGGAAAGACTTACGGCGGCTACATTCCCGAAGGTCCCGAAGTTGAAACAACTCCCGCCCCCGCTACCCAAAAAGAATATCAATTCTCTTCTTCAAAACATATCTTCGGTGGAGATTCTGCAAATACATCTCCCAAACCTGTTACAGCCCCGCCGAAACAGAAAATTTCTCCCCCTCCGTCTACTCCGCAAACTCCCAAAGCTGACTCCGAATACTCCATTCAATCAGCGGAAGAAGCACGAAAAGCTATCATTTGGTCGGAAATACTACAACGGAAATACTAAATAAGTGGAGAGTGGAGAATTGAGAGTGGAGAGTTAAAAGCCCTCACGACCGCGCCTATGAATTTTCACACAGGAAAAATAACTAAATACATTATGGCATTCAATTACATCTCGGCAGCGGAAGCTGCAAGCCTGATTAAACATGGCTACAACATCGGCTTGAGCGGATTTACTCCCGCAGGAACAGCCAAAGCCGTTACGGCTGAATTAGCAAAAATCGCGGAAGCAGAACATGCAAAAGGAAACCCTTTCCAGATAGGTATCTTTACAGGTGCCTCTACCGGTGACTCTTGCGACGGCATACTTTCACGTGCCAAAGCTATCCGCTACCGTGCTCCTTACACCACCAATTCCGATTTCCGTAAAGCAGTGAACAGCGGAGAAATCGCTTATAACGACATCCACTTGTCTCAGATGGCACAGGAAGTTCGTTATGGTTTCATGGGCAAAGTGAACATTGCCATTATCGAAGCCTGCGAAGTGACTCCCGACGGCAAGATTTATCTGACCGCAGCCGGTGGCATAGCTCCTACCGTTTGCCGCCTTGCCGACCAGATTATCGTGGAACTGAATGCTGCCCACAGCAAGAACGCTATGGGATTGCATGACGTATACGAACCGCTCGATCCGCCTTATCGTCGCGAAATCCCTATCTACAAACCGAGTGACCGCATCGGCCAGCCTTATATCCAGGTAGACCCGAAGAAGATTGTAGGCGTGGTAGAAACAAACTGGCCGGATGAAGCCCGTAGTTTTGCAGAAGCTGACCCGTTGACCGACAAGATTGGCCAGAATGTGGCCGACTTCCTGGCTGCTGACATGAAACGCGGCATTATCCCGTCAACATTCCTGCCCCTGCAGTCGGGTGTAGGCAATATCGCCAATGCCGTGCTCGGTGCACTGGGACGTGACAAGACCATCCCGGCATTTGAAATGTACACGGAAGTTATTCAGAACTCCGTTATCGGATTGATTCGCGACGGTCGTGTGAAGTTCGGTAGTGCTTGTTCGCTGACCGTTACGAACGACTGTCTGCAAGGCATTTATGACGATATGGATTTCTTCCGCGACAAACTGGTGCTCCGTCCCTCGGAAATATCCAACAGCCCGGAAGTGGTTCGTCGCTTAGGTGTCATCTCCATAAATACAGCTATCGAGGCAGACCTTTACGGAAACGTAAACTCCACACATATCGGTGGTACGAAAATGATGAACGGCATCGGTGGTTCAGGCGACTTTACCCGCAATGCTTACATCTCTATTTTCACATGCCCGTCCGTTGCCAAAGAAGGTAAGATCAGCGCCATCGTTCCGATGGTATCGCATGCCGACCACAGCGAACATGATGTCAACATCATCATCACCGAACAAGGTGTTGCCGACTTGCGTGGCAAAAGTCCGAAAGAACGTGCACAGGCCATCATCGAGAACTGCGCACATCCCGACTACAAGAATATCTTGTGGGATTACCTGAAAATGACCGACGGTAAAGCTCAGACTCCACACGCCCTCCGCGCTGCATTAGGTATGCACGCCGAACTGGCAAAGAGTGGGGATATGAAGAATGTAGACTGGGCACAGTATAAATAAAAAGTTAAAGAAAACGGGGCTTGCCTATCATGTATAGTGGCAAGCCCCGTTTATTTTCCTCTTATCACTTCATCACACAGGGCATCTTGAAAAGCGCGCGCCTTAGCTCCCGAAAGTACATTCTGGTTCATAATGGCGAAAGCTATCTCATGCCCGTTTGCGGCACGCAGATAGCCCGCCAGACAATTAATGGCCGTAAAAGAACCTGTCTTGGCATGTACATTCTTATAAGAAGGAGTTCCGGGTTTCATCCGGTATTTCAATGTTCCGTCTACGCCGCCGATGGGCAAAGCCTTATACAGCTTCTGAAAAACATCCGTGCGCGAGTAAGCAAACCTGAGAAAGGAAACCAGCAAATCGGGAGAGATATAGTTGTAATTGGAAAGTCCGCAGCCGTCTGCCAGTTTATAATTATCCGCATCTTCTCCCAGAGCTTTCATCTGTCTGCGGATAGCGACAAGTCCGTCTTCATCGGAAACCCGTTTCTTGCCGGTGGCCTGTGCCCCCAAACGGCAAAGCAAAGCCTCGGCATTGAGATTATCGCTTTCTTTCATAATCTGGTTGACCACGTCCTGAACGGGAGTTTCAAATAAAGCCATTTGTACCGAAAGGCTGTCCTTCGTCAGTTCATTGAAAGCATAACCCGCAGGGCATTGGATGCCTTTCGCTTGCAGGCGTTCAAGGAACGTATGCATGAAGAAATCCTGTGAAGAATAAATATTCACCGCACCCATCCGCTTACTTTCCACATTTCCTTTGATAACCACATTATTGCCATTCTGCAACCAATCGCGGGAAACGCCGAAACGTCCGGCGGAAGGAGTCCGGGATTTTGTCTCATTCGTCACGGTATAATAAGAAGAAACCGGAACACACTCCACACTTGCCGTATCACCTTTTACGCCCGGAGATGCAGTTATGGTCACCAGCCCTTTATTCAGCATCAATGGCGAGAGATAAGGCTGATAAGAAGCGGGCGTATCATCCCATGCCCAACCGCTACCCCAATAGATGGAATCCTTCATGGAGACATCGCCATACACATTGCCCGCTATCACCGAAAAAGGGAAACGCCCCACCGTATTCACAAGCGAGTCCAAAGCCTCATCATCAAACTCCGGGTCATAACCACCGACAACGTACAAATCACCTTTCAGCGTATCCCGTTCAATCACTCCCTGATACCACACCTCTGTCCTGAAAGGTTCATCCGCCTCGGGACGGGCAAGGGCGGTAATGGTAGTCAGCAGCTTCATGGTAGAAGCCGGACGGGAAAGTTTATCCGACTGATAAGTATACAAGGACTTTCCGTCAGTCAGATCGTATATGGATATGCCGACATTGGAGCCGGCAGGGAGCTTATACTTAATCAGGGTATCCAGACGGGAAGAGAGGTTCCCGGCACTTCCATTCTGTCCCCACAACATTGCAGGAACAAACAAGAGGGAAAGAACAAGCAACAAAAGATATTTCTTCATGATTGTAGCGGTTTTGATGCACCACAGATTACACAGATTTACACAGATTAGGAAAGATATCTCTGATTATTAATAAATTAAATCTGTGCTAATCTGTGTAATCTGTGGTGAAATAATTCATTTCTGTACCTTTATAACGCTTCTTTAAAGATTTCCGAAACCGTGGGGTGCGGGAAGATGATTTTCTTCCATTCCGTGGTAGTCAGTTTCAGTTCGATAGCCATACCTGCCAGCGTGATGATTTCGGAAGCCGGATTGCCCAGTACATGTGCGCCCAATATGGTTTCATCATCTGAAATCAGAAGTTTGCAGACTCCGTTCACGCCCTCATTCTCAGCAACAAAACGGCCGGAATAAGCCATCGGAAGTTTCACTACGCGATAGTGAATGCCTTTTATCTGCAAGGCTTCTTCCGTCTGTCCCACTCCCGCTATCTCAGGGTTGGTGTATACCACACCGGGAATAGCCCGATAACTCATGGCATCTTCCTTGCCAAGAATAGTATGTACGGCTACTTCCGCCTCGCGCACGGCTGTATGAGCCAGCAAAGAGAACCCCGTCAGGTCGCCACACACATACACGCCCGGAACAGAAGCTTGCATCCGTTCGTTCACGCAAATATTTCCCCGCTCCATCTTCCGTAAATCCAGATTCTCCAGTCCGAAGCCCTTTGTAACCGGACGGCGGCCCACACTCATCAATAGTTTATCGGCAAGCACGGCACCGGTTCCTTCGGCATTCTCATAATTAATTTGTACCTGCGGTTGCCCCTCTCCGGAAGAAGCCTCGGCAATGGATACCACTTTCGTACTCAGCATAAACTTAATTCCCCGCTTGGCATATTCCGCACGCAGCAAGGCAGAAAGTTCTTTATCCATGCCTCCCAAGATTTCATCAAGCATTTCGATGACAGTGACCTGCACACCGAGGCTACTGAAGAAAGAGGCAAACTCTATACCGATCACTCCACCGCCGATAATGGCAAGGGATGCGGGAAGTTCTTTGTTGTCCAATGCGTCACGGTGGGTCCAGAAAGGTACGCTATCCGTTCCGGGGATAGGAGGAATGAAAGTTTCCGAACCGGTGCAAAGAATAAGGTTCTCACATTCGTAAGTTTCACCGCCGCACTGCACGGTGTTTTTGTCGATAATGGCAGCTTCTCCCTGCACGATGTTCACTCCGTGGGCAGTCAGCTTACCTTTAACGCCCAACACCAGTTTACGCACCACTTTTTGTTTGCGGGCAATAATCTTGGGTAAGTCAAACGAAACTTCGGTCACGCTGACCGCATATTTTGAAGCATGACGCGCGGCATCATACGTTTTTGCCGAATACAGTAAGGTCTTGGTAGGAATGCAGCCCTCATTCAGACAGACTCCACCCAGGCTTTGCTTTTCAAACAACACTACGCTCAGTCCGGCTTTTCCGGCAGCTTCGGCAGCAGTATATCCCGCAGGACCTCCACCGATAATGGCAACTTGGTATTTCATAGCTTTTATTTATTTGTAAACTGCCTGCAAGTTAATAAAAACCTCTCTTATCTGCACAAAAGAATTACCCTTTCTTTGTCTTTTTTTCATTCACCCGTTTAGTCTCTACTCCATTATTATTCTACAAAAAACATACCCTCTTGTCTTTTCTTACCAAAAAAAACATACCTTTGTTTGCAGCAATTCAAAACGATTTGCGTCTAATAAACAAAAACTATTCAAAACGAAAAATACATGAAACTAACTGACGCACTCCCAACGCTATTACTCTTTACCGTCATTCTTTTCTGCGGAACCGCCTGTGAGGATGGAAACGACGAACGTTTCTCATTTACAGAGGAAGTCCGGATAGAAGGTGACCTGAACACCATAGAAATCCCGATGACCAGAACCAACTGGATTGTAGCCTCAGTCACCTATTTCGACGGAGGCATCATGACAGATGAATACGGATATCCTGTGAGACTGGAAGGGATGGGTACGGTACGCTTTCATTGGGGCAGCATCATCCGCGACAAGAGCAATGCCCTGACCATACAAGTAGATGATAACTTTGAAGGAAGAGAACGTACAATGATCATCAACCTGAGCACCGCAAAAGGACTCTACTCGGAACAAATTGTCATCCGACAGGAGCCATGCACCAACTTCTACCAGATAGAATCCCTCGTCTATACCCTGGAGGAAGGCGACGGAATAAAAGAGATAGGAACGCAGCCCTGGGGAATCAACTGGATAGATAAATCTACGGATAACGAAGAAACCAGACCGATAAACCTCTTCCCATTCTATAATGCCTACGTAATATATAACTTCGAATATGAAGTATCGGAACCTCTCCAGAATTGGTTTCCCCAAGAAGAAAGCAACCATGTACAGATTCCCAAAGACATCGTGAACGGAAAAATCATCTTCGAAGAAGAAAAAAGGCCATTCACCTACAGAGGGCTGTATTACAACGAATTGAGAGAAGTAAGCTTTCAAAAGGACATGGTAAACCAGAAGAAAAATTCATATCGCGCCGACATCTATTACAAGCGTTTATCGGCACACTACACCCTGACCTTGACAAGACCGGGTAGCAACACAAAGAAAGTCATCCAGGGAAAGCTGCTGAAAGACTATCCTTACGATTGCTCACCAATACGCCATGAGGTCAGCGACCTGACTGGTGACGAATAAACGGCAGAGTCTCAGTAATCTCCTCCCTGCTCACGGTAGGGGGGCGCTTGTCCGTCAACTTGCGACACACCAGGCGGCCCACCTTCAACGCATCTTCCTCTGATGTGAAAGGTGTTCTCTCACCAATGGCAGGTATATAAGGCTGATAAATCAGCGTGTCTTCTTCGTGGAGCACCACATACCCGTAACCACCCTCCACCTGCACCGGACGGCAGACAAATTCCTCACTACCGACACTCTTGCGGCCGGAGCAACAAGAAAGGCATACTGCCACAAAGGGCAGTACACCTAACTTCACAATAAACATCAGCTTCATAAATCCTTAATATAGAGCGCTAACCTATATACAAAACACTAATCAACCTCTTCCTGCTCGTAAGGCAAGAGTTCGTAAACATCGTCAAAATAACTGGTTCCCGAAGCACCCGTCAGCACAAAGCCGCGTTTGCCCGTAGAGAAAGAAACCGCATAGGCACGCGAAGAAGCCCCGGAACTGACATTATGCACATCCGTCATCGGCGTAAAGTCATCATCAGAATCACCATACCATAAATCCTGGTCGGGATCGTATACCCAATAATCACTGGTCACACCGCTACGGCTTCCGGAAGCCAGATACCCCCTTCCGTCTATGACGAAAGCTACGGCACCCATACGTGTAATGGCATAATCATCATCATAGTCTTCATCATCATCCGTATCGGCAATATCGCGCAACTGCTTCCAGTCGCTACCGTCAAATCTCCACAAGTCATCCACCAAAGTACTATTGTTCTGCCCGCAACAGATATAAGCCACGTCATCTATCACGAAAGCCGTGCCATAGTAGCGCTTATATCCTCCGAATCCGTTTACTATCTTCCACTGTTGCCCGCTTGCGGCGGCAGGGTCGAAACGGTAGAAGTCTTTCAGATGATTGTCGTTATATCCCGTGCCGACATATCCGTAACCTCCTATGGAAAAGGCCAGTGCACCGTAGCGCGCGCCTCCGCCGAAGTCATCCTTTTGTGTCCAGGTATCCGTATTCGGGTCGTACTCCCAGGTATCCGCCAGATTCGTCGTCTCATTCTTTTGGGCACCGGTGGTGACATACCCTTTCCCATTCAAGGCGAATGAAGCCGCACTGTGACGACCGATTGCCTCATCGGGCATATCGGCACATTGCGTCCAGTAGTCACCGTCCATATCGTATACCCAAAGGTCTTTCAGGTATGTCTTGTTCGTTCCACGAAGTCCGCAGCACAGATAGCCTTTATTATCGATAGTGAAACTACTGGCATATCCCCGTGCAACACCGTCCAGGTCCGACCTTCTCATCCATACACCTTGCGTGTATTCGTCGTCGTCCGTGCAACTGCCGGCCAGGCATCCAACCGCCAGCAGCGTCATTACAAATAATAGTCGATTCATTTTTCTTCAGAACTTGTTTTGATTACTATAATTTTGGTAGCAAAAGTAGGCTCCGGGTACTACATTCGCAAAAATAACCGACAAACAGCAACAAATTTCCGATAAATACCTTTACCGATAAAACTTGCCCGATAACCGATTAAAATAGGAAGAGACGGAAGATTCATTTTCCTTTGCGACGGAAAAAGCTGTTGCGAGCGACAAGCGACAGCCCGTAACTCTAAAAACCAACAGCAATGAAAAAGTTATTGTATAGCCTGATTGTAATGCTCGCCGCCTTCTGCGCCTGTCAGGATGAGAATTCAAAATTAGGACAAAGTCTGGTGGACAGCTCCTTTTATAATGTATATGTAGACACCTGCACGGTAGACATCAGCACCATCCTCATGGACTCGATAGAAACCCGTGGCGACACCGTCTGCCAACTGGGACACTACAAGGACGACTCATGGGGCGAAGTTTCCGCCGCCTACTATGCCGAATATTCCGTTGCCAGCTTCAGCCCCAACGAGGATTACAGTTACAGTTTCGACTCACTCGTGCTGAGAATGACGCACACCGGCCACTTCTGGGGCGACACACTGACACAGCAACGCATTTCCGTCTACCGGCTGAAACAGCCCATCATACTGGAAGATGACGACGACCTGTACAACAGCACCATTCTTCCCATAGAGAGCACTCCCCTTTCCAGCTTCACTTTCAGCCCGCGTCCCGGCATAAAGAAGGAGCTGGAGATACGTCTGCCCGATGAGCTGGGAAAACAATTGCTGAACGACCTCATCAACGAAGAAGAGTATTTCGACAGCCAGGACAAGTTCAAAGATAAATTTCCCGGCCTGGCCTTCATAGCCGAAAACAGCGGAGAATGTATCACCGGATTCATGGTGAACGACTCTTCGATGGCCATCACCCTTCACTACAAGGAAATCACCAACCTGCGCACGGAGAAGGAGCTCACCTTCAGCGTAAACAAGGATTATGCGTATACTAACGTCCGCACCGACCGCACCGGAACTCCCCTCGCCACGATGGTAAGCGGAATAGAAAACCTCGTTCATTCCAACAGCATGGGTATGCGGGCTTATATGCAGGGACTGACAGGATTCTACAATCAGATAGAGTTTCCCCACCTCAATAACTTGCAGGATGCCGGAGAAATTGTCTCCATCGAAAAAGCGATACTCTATCTTTATCCGCTCGCCCAAAGCTACAACCGGGTGAACCAATTGCCGGAAGACATACGCCTCTACATCACGGACGAGAACAACGTACTGGAAGATTATGTGTATGGCAGCGACGGCGTAACGGTGCAGACCGGGAACCTGACCGTGGACGAGATGTCCGGACGGGAGACGTACTACTCTTTCGATGTGACCGAGTTCATCCGCAACAACTTCGGCACATGGGGCATCAAGCGGCAGAAACTGTTGCTGGCTCCGCCGGATGATGAAATGGCGACAACCTTCAACCAGATTATTTTCACCAACGACCCCTCCCGGGAGAGACAATGCAGATTAGATGTCAGATTTAAAATATACAACGAAAAATGAAACAACACCACCGGATTCCCCTTATGCTGTGCAGTTTATGTACGGCAAGCCTCTCCATCATAGCCCAGAATACCACCAACCTGCCCACCTCCATGTATGGAGTGGGCGAACTGAGCGCCAGTGACGGCGGACGCTATGCCGGTATGGGCAACATAGGCATCGCCCTGAACCGCACCGGATTCCAGAATACCCTGAACCCGGCAGCCATCACCCGGATGGACAGCACTTGCTTCATATTCGACGTCGGCGCATCGGCTTCTTACGCCCGATACTCTTTTCAGAACGAACACAGTTCCAGCGCTTCGGGCAATCCGAACCGTTTCAGCATGGGCTTTCGCGTGCTGCCGCGTTGGTATGCCATAGTGGGTGCTTCACCCTACAGCAGCGTGGGCTACGTCATCCAGACCGAAGAGCCGGTGGAAGGAATGCCCGGAAGTTATACCTATTCCTTATTTGAAGGGACGGGAGGATTATACCGCTGTTACGTCACCAACGCTTTTGCATTGACAAAACGATTGTCTGTAGGCATAAATCTGGGCATGATACTGGGCACAGTGACACAGAGCGAAACACAAGAAGGTGCCATTGTGGAGTATGAATCTTCCAAGCGCGCTTTTTACGCCGACTTCGGACTACATTATGAATTCAATACCGCCGGAAGGCGGAAATGGGCGGCGGGACTGGTATTTGCCCCCTCTCTCCAGATTAACCACGATAATAATCTGACTTATAGCAACTCTTCCACCAGCGAAGGCGTCGACAAGTCATATCATAGCCGGAAACAGTATCTGCCTATGCATATGGGCGCAGGCGTATCAATGACTACCGAACGCTGGGTGGTCACCGCCGACTACAATTACATGGATTGGAGCCGTAACACCTCGTCCTATGCTTCCATGAAATATGAAAATCAGCATAAACTGAACATAGGGGGGATTTACACTACCAATCCGCGCCTGCCCCGCTCCACAGAACTAATGGGAGGGGTCGGTTTCAGCAATTCTTATATTAATCTGAGAGACGGAAAGATGCACTATCTGGAGGTCAGCGGAGGAGTGAGTTTTCCCATCCGCTATTCTTACCTTTCATTGGGTGCCACCTGGCGGAAGCAAATGAACTCACGCAGCAGTCTGATGCAGGAAAGCCGTTTCAGCTTAAACCTGAATATTACGTTCGGAGAAAGACTGGCTAAGTCAAAACTGAGATAGGAAAGGGAAGCTAAGCTCTTTTCCAGGCATTCCTACGTTTTCTCCTGCCTAAACTTAAGCCGCTTTCATGAGAATGCTTATTCTTTCCATGGTGGAAAGAATAAGTATTTACTATTGTTTTCTTTAGCGGCTACGAGAAAAAAAGATAAAAGTGGCGGTGTGGCGGCTTAATTCTGATACTTCACGTTTTTTAATGAAGTATATGCAAGAAATATGCTTTAAAACGGTGCGGAAAGGAATTATTTCACCACAGATTACACAGATTAGCACAGATTTAATTTATTAATAATCAGAGATATCTTCCCTAATCTGTGTAAATCTGTGTAATCTGTGGTGCATCATAACCGCTCATTAAAGAACAGAATAATTAGAAATATAACTCTTCAACTTCTTCCGGTAAACCTCTCCGATAGGAATACTTCTCTTGTCCAAAGCAATCTTGTTACCCTCTATCATGCGAATGCAATCTTTGCGGATAATGAACGAACGGTGTACGCGGATAAAATCATCAGAAGGCAGTTTCTCTTCCATATACTTCATGCTGCATAAACTCAATACAGGCTTCGGTTCATCTTTGCTGTAAATCTTCACATAATCGCCCAGCCCCTCGATATAACATATACTGGACATAGCCAGACGAATGATCCGACTGTCAGACTTCACATAAATAACCTTAGGCAGTTCCGTTTGTGTCTTTTCGGGGAGAATGCTAAGCGGCATCCCTGTTTCGCCTTTCAGATTGAACCAGCGCGAAGCCTTGTTCACCGCTTCGAAAAAGACGAGAAAACTAATCTCGGATACCAGATAATCCAGTGCATCCAGGCGGAAGCACTCGGCAGCATAGCGGGGAGTATCAGCAATAAATATGACGCGAGTGGACGGGGAGAGCAATTTACTGAATTCCATTCCGTTTATTCCCTCCATTTCTTCCTGCTGAATCCCTACAAAGTAAATACTTACCTTTTTCTCATAATACCCCTTCAACGCTTCAATGGGATTACTGTACTCTCCACACAAAGAAAGAAAAGGCGTCTTGGCAATGAACATTTCCAGTTGTTCTCTCACCTGTCTGTCGGTATGCAAAATAGCACAAGTTAAATTCATCATCATTTCTCTTACTTTTTGAAAATTAGACGAACGACTTTCCGGAAGACTGCAAAGGTGGAACCGGGAATTAATATTTCTTCACCGAAAAAGAATTTCTGTTAACAAGACTTACACTGATGATGCCTCCTCGCGCAAACGCTCCCGAAGCATTTTAATGAACATATCCTCTTTCACCGGAAGCAGCACGGCACACTTCCCTTCCGTTCCGTAGCGCACCAGCACATAACGCATCACGGCAAAGCACCCTATCTTCATGGACGAAGTCCGCTCCACGGAAATAATATCTTTCAGGAGAACCTCCTTCGAACGGGTGAAGCGCCCGAAATAGAGAATGAGGCGCCCATCCGCCGTCAGCGTGTAAGTGGTATGAATGAGACGCTCGATAGCGATGATGAGCAGCAACATGAAGATGATGGCCATGACGGCATGCTTCATCCACATTTCATGGATAGTGGCCGCCGTTGCTATCAACAAAAACAAATATTGCCCTGCGGCAATACGGGCATGGAAGATACGGTTCATTGAGTCTTATTTTTGCCGCTAAGATAGGCATTTTTATGGAATGATATGAATTATCCTTCCAATATCTCCCGCAGCCTATCCGCCAACAGCTTATCATCTTCCAGCCTCATCTTCCAGCACACCGCCTTGCGAAACATGTATATCTGTTCCGCCGACAAACAAAACAATTGCTCAATCTCATCCGCAGACTGCCCCAGGGCAACCAGCATACAAAGCAGTTCTTCATCTTTCGTGGCACCGGGAACAAGCTTCTGCAGTTCTTTTATAAAACCCGGATAATGAAAAATAAATATCTCACGGAAAACAGCTCCGCGCGTTCCGCACAGCATATCTTTCGAAGCATTAGGCGACTCATCGGAAATCATTTCTATCAAAGCCCTGCTAATTTCTTTCATACATAATCGTGCCATCTTTTCCACTTTACTTTTTTTGAATTGGTTAGTTGTCCATCTGTGTACAAATTTGCAGAAAATATAAGATTAAACCATGAATTAGCAATATACAATCTAATGTACAAAGCTGTATCACCTTCATTATCAATATATATAAAATGCAAAAAACAGGAACACTGCTTATTTCTATTTTAAAATGGAATTGTATCTTTGCCTGACAAACAAAATAAACTTTCAAACCCATGAAAATAAAAATACTCCTGTTGCTCCTTATAGTATCCATAGGAGCCTGTACAACAAGTCCGAATTCTACAAACAGTAATGATGCGCAAAAGTGGCAACAAACCATCACGGAACTAAATGCATTATTACGAGAAAAAAAGCACCAAAAAGCCATTGACGAAGCCCAACAAAAACTGTCTCAACTATTGGCTGCAACAGCAAATGCAACCATCCCCAACGACACTTTGGCTAAATATGCCCGCCAAATACTAAACCTCTCTTATTTCAGCTATCTGGGCAGCAAACAGTTCCAGCCCGGCATCGAGTATCTGGACAGTATCAGCGACAACCCTTTCCTGCAACAGTACTGCAAGCACGAACTGTTATCCACCCGGGCAAGTCTGCACCAGATGTACGGAGACAACCAAGTGGCTATCCGACTGGCAGACGAATACTTGCAGCTGCCCGAATATGAGGATGCTGACCGTTACATTCCGCAGGCAGAATTAGTCAGCGGAGTCTATGTCTATTCCGGCAATGATATTCCCCAAGCCATCCGGCTACTGGAACGGGCCATGGAATGTTACCATCAGGGAGGGAGCTTTCAGAATATGCTCCGCATCATCTCCCGGCTGGGCATCTATTACCGCCTCGTAGGCGAGTACGAGAAAGCAGTAGCCACCAATCAAGAGGCCATCAACAGCTATACCGACAGCATAGCCCCGCCTAACATCGTGATAGCTTATGGAGAGCAGGCTAACCTTTATGCCGAATTGGGTATGTACGACCGTGCACTGCAAATGAATGCGAAAGCCCAGCACTACTCACTTCTGAAAGACAGTTTCGGGCTGGGTGACCTTTACCGCTACCGTGCAGAGATATTCCGTAAAACCCAGGAGAGGGACTCCGTATTCTATTATCTGAACCAGGCAGAGAAAGTTTCGGCTGCACAGAGGAGTTTTAAAGGGGTGTTCGTCAACAAGGCTCTCGCAGTGGATGCTTACCAGGATTATCCGGACTCCGTGCAAAAAGCCTTAGACCTCGCATTGAGCATTTGCCCGGACAGCGCCCGTATGCCGCAATGGGCCAGACATCAGTTGAACCTTCACTTGGGACGCGCTTTGCTTCATACAGGAAAAGCCACCCAGGGAATCGCACTGATAGAGAAAGCCGCAAAGGGATATAGGGAAATGGATATGAGAGAAATGGAATACAGCACCAACCAGATACTTATGGAATACTACCGGAACATGAGAATGGACGATGCCTTCTTCCGTTGCTACGACCGTAACCACATCTTTGCCGACTCCCTGAATTACAATGAAAGGCTGCGTGTCGTTGCCGCCGCCAATATCCGCTTTGATACCGAACGCCAGGAGAAAGAAAACAAACTGCTCTCCGCACAGGTGGAACTGCAACACCGCCGGTTAGTCTTCAATATCTGCATCTCCATTGCGCTACTGTTGATACTTATCATTTCCATCGCCTACTTCTTCACCCGGAAGAAAGCAAACCGTCTGTTATTGGAAAAGCGCAGACAGGAAATACAGAAATTAATCGCCAGCCAGCAGGAACTGAACCGGCACAACGAGGAACTGTCCAAACAAATAGAACAGATTATGGCTACCAAC
Organism: Bacteroides stercorirosoris; assembly: GCF_900142015.1. Lineage (GTDB taxonomy): Bacteria > Bacteroidota > Bacteroidia > Bacteroidales > Bacteroidaceae > Bacteroides > Bacteroides stercorirosoris. Next base: position 216,062 of record NZ_FQZN01000005.1, on the reverse strand, counting down.
AATCTGAATACCATCAGCCAGCTGACCGGACAGAACCTGCTCAGCAAGGAAGACGAGAATAACTTCAGAAAGTCTTTTGCCGCCATATATCCACTCTACCTGCCCAAGTTAAGGGAGAAATACCCGAATCTGACGCGCAACGAAGAACTGCTCGCCATGCTCATCTGCATGAACCAGAGCACGGATGAGATAGCCTTGATTATGGGCATCAACCGAAACAGCGTCAATATGATCCGTTCGCGTATGCGGAAGAAAATAAATCTTACAAAAGAAGAGTCGCTGGATGAGGTTATCAAGCAATATTTATCATAAATTCGTGAATTAATATACACGAAAAGTACAAGCAACCCAGTTATTTTGTAGCTTTGCAGTACTTAAACATACGAAATATGATTAAAGAGTTCGACTTTTTAGTAATTGGTTCCGGTATAGCCGGTATGAGTTTCGCTCTGAAAGTGGCTCATAAAGGTAAGGTAGCACTCATCTGCAAGACGGAACTGGAAGAAGCCAACACCTTCTTCGCCCAAGGGGGCATCGCCTCAGTGACCAACACACTGGTAGATAACTTCGACAAGCACATTGAGGATACCATGATTGCGGGTGACTGGATCAGTGACCGTGCCGCCGTAGAGAAAGTGGTGCGTGAAGCACCCGGACAAATCAAGGAACTGATAGACTGGGGAGTGGAATTCGACAAGAACGAGCGGGGAGACTTCGACCTGCACAAAGAAGGCGGTCACTCTGAGTTCCGCATCCTGCACCACAAGGACAACACCGGTGCCGAAATACAGGAAAGCCTCATCAGAGCCGTAAAGACGCATCCCAATATCGAGATATTCAACCGCCATTTTGCCGTAGAAATCATCACACAGCATCACATGGGCATTATCGTAACCCGTCATACTCCGGGCATCAAATGCTATGGAGCGTATGTACTGAATGAGGATACGGGCGAAGTAGATACTTTCCTCTCGAAAGTAACACTGATGGCTACCGGTGGCGTGGGTGCCGTTTACCGCAACACTACCAATCCGCTGGTGGCTACGGGAGACGGAATAGCGATGGTATATCGCGCCAAAGGTTTCGTGCAGGACATGGAGTTCATACAGTTCCACCCTACCGCACTTTATCATCCGGGCGACCGCCCCTGCTTCCTGATAACAGAGGCCATGCGCGGCTACGGCGGTGTATTGCGCAATATGGGTGGCGAAGAGTTCATGCAGAAGTATGACCCCCGTCTGTCACTCGCTCCGCGTGACATCGTGGCACGTGCCATCGACAGTGAGATGAAGCAACGCGGCGACGATCACGTTTATCTGGACGTCACGCACAAGGACCCGGAAGAAACCAAGAAGCATTTCCCGAATATCTATGAGAAATGCCTCAGTCTGGGTATCGATATTACCAAAGATTATATCCCGGTAGCTCCTGCCGCCCATTACCTTTGCGGTGGTATCAAGGTGAATCTGAACGGAGAGTCGTCCATCAACCGCCTGTATGCCGTAGGAGAATGTTCTTGTACGGGTCTGCACGGGGGTAACCGTTTAGCTTCCAACTCATTGATTGAAGCGGTTGTCTATGCTGACGCTGCCGCCAAACATGCTTTAAGCGAACTCGACCGCTATGAATTCAATCGTGAGATACCGGAATGGAACGCCGAAGGAACAGTGACCAATGAAGAAATGGTGCTTATCACCCAAAGCATGAAAGAGGTCAATCAGATTATGGGCGCATATGTGGGCATTGTACGCAGCAACCTGCGTCTGAAACGCGCTTGGGTACGTTTGGATATGATATATGAAGAGACGGAAGACTTGTTCAAGCGCAGCAAGGCATCCAGAGCTATTTGTGAGTTGCGTAATATGGTCAATGTAGGTTATCTGATTACACGTCAGGCAATAGAGCGTAAGGAAAGTCGCGGATTGCATTATACGATTGACTATCCGCACGCAAAGAAATAAGATAAAACCTTATTAATACCTACCACCTCCTTCTTGAAGGAGGAGAGTTAAGATACTCTGCTTATAATGCAAAACGCCCGGATGTTTTTAATTAGACACCCGGGCGTTCTTTATCGTAGAAATAAGAATTTCTTAATAGTTTTCTTTCTTCACTTCGAAATAAGCCTGCGGGTGCAAACAAGCCGGACAAACTTCGGGAGCTTCCTTACCTGTATAAATGAAACCGCAGTTACGGCATTGCCATACCACTTCACCTTCTTTAGCGAATACAGTAGCATTCTCGATATTGTTTACGAAAGCCAGGTATCTTTCTTCATGACCTTTTTCGGCAATTGAAATGTTGCGGTACATAGCAGCGATTTCATAGAAACCTTCTTTTTCTGCCACGTCAGCAAAGTGAGGATAATCCAATGACCATTCTTCGTGTTCGCCGGCAGCGGCTGCTTTCAGATTTTCCAATGTAGTGCTGATGACACCGGCAGGATAGCTTGCAGTGATTTCTACCATACCACCTTCCAGATACTTGAACATACGCTTGGCGTGTTCTTTTTCCTGGTCAGCCGTTTCAGTGAAAATAGCAGCGATTTGTTCGTAGCCTTCTTTCTTAGCTACACTTGCAAAGTAAGTGTAACGCATTCTTGCCTGTGATTCTCCTGCAAATGAGGTCAACAGATTTTTTTCTGTTTGAGTTCCCTTAACACTTTTAGCCATAATCTTTTTCTTATTTAGTTAGTAAATTACGTATCAATTGTCGTTAGTCATTTTTATTACAACACAAAAATAGGCTTTTTGTTTGAGATTCACACACTTTTTATTCATCGGATTTGTCTATGCAGGGATAGATAAAATCTATAATAGAAAATGCTTATTCTCACTTGATATCAAATAATTCTTCATTTAATAATCCGGAATATGCATTATTTTGTCTAATTTTGCGCCTCGTTTCACAAAAAAGACAGATTATCCATGAAGGCGTTCGAATTCAAGCCGAAGTTATACACGGCTTTGAAAAATTATTCAAAAGAATTATTTATGGCAGACCTGATGGCCGGTATCATTGTGGGTATCGTTGCTCTTCCGCTTGCCATTGCGTTCGGTATCGCATCCGGCGTATCACCTGAAAAAGGTATTATCACGGCTATCATTGCCGGATTCATCATCTCCATGCTGGGAGGCAGTAAAGTACAGATAGGAGGTCCTACAGGAGCTTTTATCGTTATCATCTATGGCATTATCCAGCAATATGGAGAGGCAGGACTGATTGTCGCCACACTGATGGCAGGAGTTATTCTAATACTATTAGGAGTATTCAAGTTAGGTGCTGTTATCAAGTTTATCCCCTATCCTATTATTGTAGGTTTCACCAGTGGTATTGCCGTCACTATTTTTACGACACAGATTGCCGATATCTTCGGGCTGAATTTTGGCGGAGAGAAGGTGCCGGGAGATTTTGTAGGAAAATGGATTATTTATTTTAATCATTTTGATACGATCAATTGGTGGAATACAATTGTCAGTATTGTCAGCATTGCAATTATTGCCATTACTCCGAAGTTCTCAAAGAAGATACCCGGTTCGCTGATTGCAATTATCGTAGTGACGGTAGCGGTATATCTGATGAAAACATACGGTGGTATTACCTGTATCGACACCATTGGTGACCGTTTCAGTATTAAAGCGGAACTTCCCGATGCAGTGATGCCTTCCTTAAATTGGGAAGCTATTAAAAACCTTTTCCCTGTTGCCATTACCATTGCCGTATTGGGGGCTATTGAGTCACTGCTTTCAGCTACGGTAGCGGATGGTGTGATTGGTGACAAGCATGATTCTAATACGGAATTGATTGCACAGGGAGCAGCCAATCTGGTCACTCCTCTATTTGGTGGTATTCCTGCCACAGGAGCTATTGCACGTACGATGGCAAATATCAACAATGGTGGTAAAACCCCTGTTGCAGGTATGGTTCATGCAGTTGTGCTGTTACTCATCCTTCTGTTTCTTATGCCGTTGGCACAATATATTCCGATGGCTTGTCTGGCAGGCGTACTCGTAATAGTCTCTTATAACATGAGTGGATGGCGTACGTTCAAGGCTTTATTGAAGAGTCCGAAATCAGACGTGACCGTTTTGCTGATTACTTTCTTCCTGACGGTTATCTTCGATCTGACAATTGCCATTGAAGTAGGTTTGGTCATCGCTTGTGTACTTTTCATGCGTCGTGTGATGGAGACTACTGAAATCTCCGTCATCAAAGACGAAATAGACCCGAATGCAGAGTCCGACATCCAGATGAGCGAAGAAAACCTGATTATCCCGAAAGGTGTGGAAGTATACGAAATCAATGGTCCGTACTTCTTTGGTATCGCCACTAAATTCGAGGAAATCATGTCCAGACTGGGCGACCGTCCCAAAGTACGTATCATCCGTATGAGAAAAGTGCCTTTCATTGATTCCACAGGTATTCATAACCTGACCAGCCTTTGCCAAATGGCTCAACGTGAAAAAACAACAATCGTACTTTCCGGAGTAAATGAGAAGGTACACAAAGTATTGAAGAAGTCTGGTTTCTACGAGCTTTTGGGTGAAAAGAACATTTGCCCGAATATCAATGTGGCATTGGAAAGAGCGAAAGAATTAATTGAATGAAAACAATAATTGTTTTTATGATAATGCTGGGTGATTGTGTATAAAGTGAATACATAGTCACCCAGCATCCTTTTTACAGAAAAATCTCCTTTATTCCCTTATCCATGCTCCGGTAATTTCCGCTACATAAATATGGTGCAAGCCGCCATGAGCACCACCATACCATTGTTTACATACAGCAGGATCAATGAAGCAATCTTCTTTCATTACATCCGTATAGAGCTTGCGACATTCCAGACTAAGGCGTCCCTGTTCAAAAAGAATATTTCCTTTTTCCGTAACAATGGGTTTCAGCCCTGTTTCCTTCACCTTGTCCACTTCCCTACCCGACTTGCTTCCACAAATCTTATGAATAGCTCTGTTTTCTTCTCCCAAAAAAGAGAGCGTAAAGTATTCACTCTTCTCAATAAACTCAAACGTGTAACGCTCCGGACGGATAAAGACATAAACCACTGGTTTGTTCCATAGGAAGCCTATGCCGCCCCAACTGGCAGTCATAGTATTGAAATGCTCCTTATTACCTGCCGTCACCAGCATCCATTCTTTACCGATAATTTCAAAGAAGTTATCTGAAAGGTCTTTAATTGCAATAGGTTTCATAAAATGTATATTATTAAATTATTTAGTAAGAAACACTTACCGGAATACCCGTTTCTTTAATTAAGGCCGCAATGCGGTCCAGTTCCTCATGGGTGGCTTTGCACAAATCATGGTCAGGCGTTTCGCGGTCAATAGTATAAATCATCACCTGACGAGGTTTTATCTCTTTCACGGCTTCCAGCCAGGGAAGAACATATTTGTCAGAAGTATTATCCACATCTTTTCCCTGATAACTGCCTTTCATAAACATGGTTTGAATGATGCAATTACCTTTGAAAGCCTTCATGTGTTCAATGATTTCAGCTACTGAATAATGTGCGTTAGGACGATCCACGGTACGGATGTACTCCTCGTCTACCGTATCGAGTTTCAGGATATTGTTATCTATCTTATTCAATGCATCGAATACTGCAGGACGATGAATAAAAGTAGAATTACTCAATACGCTGACTTTAGCATTCGGGAAATACTTGTCGCGAAGAGCCAATGTGTCTTCTATGATTTCAGGAAAATGCGGATGAGCCGTCGGTTCACCGTTTCCGGCAAAGGTAAGCACATCGGGTTTAGGTCCGTTCTGCTGCATATCCTGAAGTCTGACTTCAAGGGCAGTACGGACTTCCTCACGGGTGGGAAGCGGCTTTTTGGCACGATGGTCGGCATTGAAACCACATTCGCAATAAATGCAGTCGAAAGAACACACTTTACCATCTTCCGGCAATAAGTTAATCCCTAAAGAAACTCCCAAACGGCGGGAATGAACAGGACCGAAAATGGGAGACGGATAAATAACAGTCATAATTCTCAAGGTTTATAACGGCAAAGTTAATTAAATCTTTATACGAAGCTGCATCTGCAAGTCAGCTTTTTTATTTCCTTGTATCAGGTCATTACCCGAACCAATGGTTTCACGGTCCTGATAGATGGTTTGTCCGAACTTAACAAGAAGCATAAAAGCTTTGTTCATATCGTAGCGGGCACAGGCGGAAAAGCGAAATCCCTGCCCATAGAAAGACGGAGTATAAAAGGTGTAAAGCAAACCCTTTTCGGAAGCATAGATGCGGGAATCATAATCGTCCGTGTGAAAATAGGTGCCTTGTACGGAGAGTTTCAGCGGAAAAGAAAAAGCATAGGAGCAGGATTGGGTAAGCTGGTAACCCTGGCACCCCTCCCGCCCCTGCGAATGAAAATGATTATAATCCACCGTTGTTCGTAACTGTAGATTATCCGGTGAATAAGTCAGCCGATAGCGCAGGCGATGATAATAGGTAGGGAGAATGACTTTCCCGTTTGTGCCCGCCACATCTCTTTCTTTGCGCTTATAGCGGTAATTGATATACATGGATAAATTGCGTTTGGGAGAATAGAGAGATTGAAACATAGCGTCTACTCCCTGGGACGGTTTACTGATACGGTATTTCCACCAGGGAAAGGAAAATAAATCCAGTGAAGCAAAGAATTTCCAATGGGCAAAGGGTGCTGCTTCGGCTGCCATATACCAGCCATTCTCATTCTGCGGCGTACTGCTTTCACCAAAGGAACGTGCAAACATAGCCCAATAATCGTGGGTATAATATCTATGAACAATTGATAGTTGATAACCGGTTAATATATTATATTTCAATTGATTTAGCAGTGAATAACCTCGCTTTCCCATAGCTGCTTCACCTGTCAGGGTAAAGCGGTTCAAGCGGTATTTATAATCTATGCCTGCATTATAGAAGTTATTTCCCTGCATATTATACTTGGCATAGGTTCGTAACTCCGGTTGAAAAGTATGGCTGAAAAAGTAGTAAATGCCTGTTAATCCTACTTTTAGGTTGTTCATTTCGTAGTTAATATTTCCGCCCATCAACTGCAAAGTGAAAGCGTTCATCTTTTCCGCTTCCTTCTCCGTGCGATGCAGTCCGGTCTTATAAATGGATGTGATTTCATCTTGTTCCACTACCCCATCCATGGAACGATGGGAATAGAAACCGGATATTTGAAGCGCAGGAATAATCTCCACCGTTGCCGCTGCTCCCCGAAAATAATTATACTCATCCGTCGAACTATGTTTCCGGATACCACCGCTACGGTTATCAAGAGTCGAAAGCGAATAAGTCTTACCTAAACGGAAATCCGTACTGACTACCAAGCCTTGACCGAAACTCAGCTTGTAATTACCTACAGCCAGTGTTTTCAATCTGCCCAGATTACGAAGCAGAAAGTAAATGGAATAGTAATCATATCCTTTTCCGTTGTGCAAGGCAAAAAGAGGTTCTCCGGCATCCTTTTCCGCTGTGACTCCCATCTGCAAATAGTCTCCATACCGATACCCATATCTCAGGGAATGATACATCGAAGGTCCCAAATAATTTTTCTGATACCCTTTACGGGTATAAAAAGGCACATCCAGCCGGGTTAATACCTCCTGTTTACCGTATTTCAACAGACTTTTCAACCGGGGAAAACCTCTCTTTTCCGCAACAGGATGCACACAAACAAAAGGTAACAGCAAGTCGATGGTATGCTTATCCATTTCCTCCACCAATTGCAGTTCATAAATGGTTTGCATCTGCCCGTGTATATACACATAAGCCAAGATATTTTCAATCTGAATATCCGAAAGAAAAGGAAATTGCTCTAATTCATGTTTAGTAGCAACATTGATATTAACAGGTTCCTGCAGGCGATTGGAAAGCTCTTCAAGTTCATCTTCCCAATTCTTTTCTTCTTCATCCATAGAGAGTTGCTCTATGTTCTCTTCCCATAGGGACACAGTTGTATTTTGAGCTTCAAGTACAGGAGTTATTAACAACATACTCAGAAAAACTCCCGACTTGAGTAATTTCATTCGTGTAAATAAGTTTAATAGCCACGAAATTACCATAAATAAGTTAACAAGACAAGGAAAACATCGACAATCAGACAAAATATGAAGATAAACACTTAATTTTGTGGCCGTGAACGCACGGCTTAACATATTAATCATTGCAGTCTTCCTTCTGTTCGGAACGTCCTTATGCCAGGCTCAGGAAACAAAAACCGAAGGATATCTGGTTCCTATGTGCGTTTACGAAGGAGACACTATCCCGTATATAAAGATACCTACCGTTTATATTTTCAAACCTCTCAAATTCAAGAACAAGAAACAATTGAATGAATATAACCGACTGGTATATAACGTAAAAAAGGTATTGCCTATCTCCAAAGAAATCAACCGTGCAGTTATTGAAACTTACGAATATATGATGACCTTACCCGATGAGAAGAGCCGTCAGAAACACATGAAAGCGGTAGAAAAAAGCCTGAAAGAACAATATACTCCACGCATGAAAAAGCTTTCTTTCTCTCAAGGAAAGTTATTGATCAAGTTAGTGGACCGCCAAACCAACTCCACGGGTTACGAACTGGTAAAAGCCTTCATGGGACCTTTTAAAGCAGGTTTCTATCAGACTTTCGCTGCACTGTTCGGTGCCAGTCTGAAAAAGCAATATGATCCCACAGGAGATGATGCGCTTACCGAGCGGGTTATTTTACTGGTAGAAAGCGGACAACTTTAAAATAGAAATATCCTACTCCTTATTTACGTAGTTTTTCAATCCCAACAGCCCCCTGTAATAACCTTCAAAGATCGTATGACTGTGTTTTTCTATATTCAAAGAATCATAGTTCAAAACAATCTTCGGACAAGCGGATAAAATCTTTATTGCCTCCTCTGTGGCAGGCTTAAATGACTCTTCTATTTTATCCTTCTTCCCGTTTGCCAGGTACATATAAAGCTGATTATCCTCTTTGTACTCTTTAATAAATTCTGAAAGTTTATCAATCATCATCTTCCTGCTATACATATAGTTAGGAGAGACGGACAGAATGCATTGAAACAAATCCGGATTGCTAAGTAAAGCATACGTCACAAACGTTCCGCCTAACGAATGTCCTACCAGTATATTCCGAGAACCCGTATTATACCTGCTCTTTATAAAAGGAATAATTTCCTTTTCCAAAGATAACAATAAAGAATCAGCCTTCCCAGGATCATCATACCCCTTTACCGATTCTGCATCCGTATAAGGAGGAGTTAATTCACTCTGCCTGTTAGGATTCGAAATACCAACGATTATACAGGGAATACCCGGATAAATCAACTCAAAGGTAGAACAAAACAAATTGAAAGTAGGTGGATATTGAGCATCGAATACATAGATAGTCAACAATGAATCACTCTTCAAAGTAGCATCTACCCCACTCCGGTATACTTGCAATTCACGTGAATCATCAAAATATTCAGAGTCATAAATATACCTGTCGCCCAATGGCTGCAACGAATAAAAGTCTGCTTGCGCTTTACCATTCCAGCTATGGAAAATACAGAATAAAAGAATTAATAAAACCTTTTTCATAGTTTGAACCCTCCTGTTGATATGATGTTAAGAACACTGTTAGTAATGGAAAGCAGTCATTATAGAAAATCATGTATTTCAAATACTTATCTATGTTGAAAACTACTATGAACCATTGTTTATATCTCTATTGATAAGGACATAATAACCACTGTTTGAACCGAGTTCAAACAACTTATCAACACCCTGTTATTTCAGTTTCTTGAATAAATCCCAGATAACGATACCGGCAGTTACAGATACGTTCAATGAGTGTTTCGTACCATATTGGGGTATCTCAATACATCCATCGGAATGGTCAATAACCTCCTGCTGAACTCCTTTCACCTCATTTCCCATAACCACAGCATACTTCCCAGCCTTATCCAGCACCAGTTCATCCAGCATGACACTGCCTTCAGCCTGTTCTACGGAATAAACCGTATAACCTGCTTTTTTGAGGTTATCAACCGCTTCAACACAGTTATCAACATGCTTCCAGTCCACGGTGAATTCAGCTCCCAAAGCCGTTTTATGCATTTCAGGATGGGGGGGAGTGGCTGTTATGCCACATAAATAGATACATTCTACCCGAAAAGCATCCGAAGTACGGAACACAGAACCTATATTATGAAGACTGCGGATATTATCCAATACCACCACCAAAGGCAACTTTTCAGCTTCCTTAAATTCCTCTACACTAATACGGTTCAGTTCGGTTATCTTTAGTTTACGCATGACAGTTATATTCTTTTGTTACGGACAAAACACACAAGTTCGGAACAAACTACCTACTTATATGTTATCTTTTTATTTCCTGCCCACAAAGATACTTCTTTCCGTTCACATCCCTGTTAATAACCGTTGAAAAGCTGTCAAAACAAACGGGAAAGAAATTCAAAAATAATTCTTGCAATATTCAAAACAACGTATATGCACCCACCGGAATGAACATTCCAAAAAAGTTAAGAGAAACTTTCCGAGGTTATATAAACACATTTTTCAGCCCTATTACACCGGTTTATAACTATAAAGTTATTAACTTTGCACTTTATCAACAAGCTGTTAATGGAGTTTTATAGATGGCTTATTATCAAGAGATATATATCTTATTTGCCCGTTGATAACGTACGAATAAAGTTTTATCTCATACTAATAACTTCTCCGGCAAGAAAAATCGTATTAACTTGTCGACACTATTAACAGCCTATCATTACTATCAAAGGATTTTTAAATTAGAAAGAGAAATAAAAAATATAATTATGGATAATCTCATAGAAGCTATCAAGCAACTGAAAAAGGAAAAGAATGCGATTATTCTGGGGCACTACTACCAGAAGGGGGAAATACAAGACATAGCCGATTACGTTGGCGACAGTCTGGCATTGGCACAATGGGCGGCACGGACGGAAGCGGACATCATTGTGATGTGCGGCGTCCACTTCATGGGCGAAACAGCCAAGGTGCTTTGTCCGAAGAAGAAGGTGCTGGTGCCTGACATGGCTGCCGGTTGTTCGTTGGCGGACAGTTGTCCGGCGGATGAATTCAGTCAGTTTGTCAAAGAGCATCCCGGATATACGGTGATATCATACGTGAATACGACGGCCGCCGTGAAAGCGGTGACGGATGTCGTGGTGACTTCCACCAATGCAAAGCAAATAGTGGAAAGCTTCCCCAAAGATGAGAAAATAATCTTTGGTCCGGACAGAAACCTGGGGAATTATATCAACTCTATCACCGGGCGCAATATGTTATTATGGGACGGTGCATGCCATGTACACGAACAATTCTCGGTTGAAAAGATTGTTGAACTGAAAGCGCAGCATCCCGATGCAGTGGTCTTGGCACATCCCGAATGTAAGAGCGTAGTTCTGAAGTTGGCTGATGTGGTAGGTTCTACGGCAGCTCTGCTGAAATATGCGGTGAATCATCCCGAAAAGAAGTATATTGTTGCCACCGAATCGGGTATTCTTCATGAGATGCAGAAGAAATGCCCGCAGACAACGTTTATTCCGGCTCCTCCTAACGATAGTACGTGTGCCTGCAATGAATGTAGCTTCATGAGGCTAAATACGCTGGAAAAGCTTTATAATTGCCTGAAAGACGAATCACCGGAGATAACAGTAGATCCTGAAATTGCTGAGAAAGCGGTGAAGCCTATCAAGAGGATGCTGGAGATTTCGGCAAAGCTGGGATTATGATCCGATAGATAAGATATGAATTCGCTTGGTGCACTCCGGGCGAATGACAATTCGCCCTTACAAGTGTTTTTACATAGCTTGTAAGGGCGCCATTTTTCTAACAATGCTTATATACTTACTTTGCACTTGCCAACATTAAAGTTGCAAGTGTTCTTACTTTCCTTCACTTCTTTCATCTCTCGTCAACTGCCCTGTCCATCGGCTTTCCGGCTGAAAGTATCTCCTGAAGAAAGAATTTTTCTACTTTCAGTCTTCAGTCGATACTACAAGCACGGGACGTTTCATGTTTAATAAGTAACGCTAAAAAAATAAGTGCTATTCCATATAGAAACTTTTTGTGTGGGAAAGTTCACGTGTTTCACGGTGTTGGAGATATAGACCGTATGTGTTGGATATATAGATGGGAGGCGCTGGATATATAGATGGGAGACATTGGATATATAGATGCGTTATCCAATCCTATTAAGTAGTGTTTATCAATCAATATCATTGCTTGTTTTGGGATAAAAGAAGCAATGATAACCGTTAAAACATTGCTTCTTTTCTTGTACGTATTTACACAAGAACTGCCCCCTTGCCAACTAATCCGTTGTTTATCGGAAGGTATTGGCTGAAAGCCAAAAAACATTCCTTCAGGAGATACTTTCAGCCGGAAAGTCGATGGACAGGGCAGTTGACGAGGGATGAAAGAACTGCAAGATAAGAAAAGGCTTTTCTCCCTAAATATTTAAAAGATTAGGATAATCTTCTATCTTACAAATGCTATTTTGGTAACCACCCCCTCTTTTCCTTCACTATCCGCAGCAAGCACCATATAAATTCCCGTAGATACTCTTTTACCTTGTTTATTTCTTCCGTTCCAGGTAAATTGTCCGCCTAAGGAAGTACCTTGGTAGATGAGATGGCCTGCGGTATCCACAATCTTCACGTCACTGTCATAAACCATACCTGTTACGGTAATCACTCCATCATAGTCCGGTCTTACAGGATTAGGATAAGCGCGTACATTGCTTTCTTTAAAGCTATTTTCAGCCTCTGTCGCGTCACTTTGATAGGAAACCAACCCTTTCCCTGTTCCGATAAAGACTTCGCCTGTGCGGGGATGTATGGCGATAGATTCAATACTATTGGAAAGTAGCGGACTGTTCTCTTCCGTGAAGTGGTGAACGGTTTCCATTCCGTTCGCGCTCAACAGATAGATTCCATTGGCTGCCGTCCCTATCCATTTACGGTTGGCACCATCCACTGCAATGGCATTGATTGCTTCGTTCACTAATAAGAAATCAGCCAGGTCACTCCCATCGTTGCGAGGTATTTTAATCTGTGTGCAATAGAAATTATCGTTGAAATAACGCGAAGGATTATTCAGCACCAAAGGTCCTTTGTTAGTACCTATCCAGATAGCGCCTTCCTTATCCTCGGCAATGCAATAAACTGCCAGTTGTTCCAGAATCGTTCCGTCTTGATTAGTGAACTGGGTGATGAATTTATGCTGGTCATCCGAAGTATCTTCTATCGTTCCGTTATAATTCAGACAGAATACTCCTCCCGATTCTATACGTGAAGAAGTGGCCCATAGCCAGCCCCTCTTATCGAAGATGGTGCGTCCGAAGTTACTTCTTTCCGTCGCTTCCGGGTAATTGAGACTTACCCAACTTCCATTTTTTCTTAATACCTGTACCGGATTTTTAGCAACACCGCAACTTACCATCCAAAGGTTATCTTCTTTATCATATATAAGTCCGTTCACACGTACATAATTGTTTTTCGAAGGTTCATCAGGCAATGCACTTTCAAGTGGGGAATTGTGCATACTATACCAGTTTACAAATCTTCCGTCTCTGAATTCATAGATACCTTCACCGGCCGATGCGGCGAAGTGATGTGTCTTATCCTGAAAATCCTGAACTACACAATTGATGTCATCATACCGAAGTTTAGTTTGTTCACTGATACCTTCTTCCTGAAAACTTTTCCAGATATTATCTTCGAATGTCATGATGGTTCCGGGACGTTCAAGCCTGTTTGCTATATGTCCGCCTCCGGCTATTAATAATCTTTCGCCGGTAAAATTCATGAAATAAGGATAGTTTCGTACAGGACTGTTAGGAATTATGTTTTCCGGTACCTCTTCTTTAAAAGGAATGTCCCGGTATTTAGAAAGAAATTCGGATGTATCATCCGATACTTTCTCCCAGTTATTAATGTCCAGCAGGTTGTCTGTCAATAATCCTGCAAACAATCCGTCGGAAGTAGCTGCATAAAGTTTTCCATCCGAAACATTACACGCCAGGACATTTTTATTCAGTGCATAATAATTGCTGATTTCCCGCTTTTTCAGGTTGACGCACAGAATGCCCGATGCTGTGGATAAATAAGCAGATTCTTTATAGAAACAGGCATGATTGACGGACTTATCCTGTGTTATATTCTTATTTTTATAATCAGGCAGATTATAAACGTATTCCTCATTCTCTAATAAGTCAATATTGGCATTGGAATAAATGATGATTAATATTTTGTAAACAGACTGGTAAGCTATATAAGATATTTCCGTATCGCTTAAAGGAAAAGATTTGGAGTAGGTATGGATGCTAGTGTCGTCTTTGTCATAAGCATATAAACCACCATTGGCAATAATGAAGAGTTTGTTTCCTATAACTTCGCTACGGGTAGGGTTGTGATAAGAAAGATAAGTCTGCCACTCTCCTATTGCATTTTGTGCACTGACAGGCAGAAAAGCGAATAAACTGAATAAGAGTATATATGAAAATCTCATAAAAGTCAGAGTTATATTAGTTTGTAAGTGTATTGCTTACAAACTAATAACTCTATATTTATGGGTTTATTGTATGCTATTGAGAAATTTGCAGAGTTTGTTGGTAGCTATGGCACGATGACTGATTTTATTTTTCAGATCATTACCCATTTCAGCAAAAGTCTGCGAATAACCTTCGGGAACAAATATCGGGTCATATCCGAAACCGGAATTACCTCGTCTGCTTTTTATTATTTCCCCTTTTATGACACCTTCGAACAGATGTTCTTTTCCATCGATAATCAGTGCGAATGCTGTGCGGAATTGAGCCTTCCGGTTTTCCATTCCTTCCATATTATGCAAAAGTTTCAGCATATTTGCTTCTGCATTATGTCCGTCTCCGGCATAGCGTGCAGAGTATACTCCGGGTTCTCCGTTCAGTGCTTCTACTTCCAGTCCGGTGTCGTCGGCAAAACAATCTATCTGATAGTTTTCAAAGATGTATTGGGCTTTCAATAAGGCATTTCCTTCTAAAGTATCCGCTGTTTCGGGAATGTCCACGTGGCAGTTAATGTCTTTCAAGCTAAGAAGTTCTATCCTGTTGCCTAAAATAGCGGTAACCTCTTCCAATTTGTGTGCATTGTTTGTGGCAAATACAAATTTTCTTTTCATAATAATTGGTATTATTTATCGTTGTATATTTGTGCAAAAGTACGAAAGATGAAGGGAATATTTCTCAATAGGGACCTAAAATATGTTTTGTTCATATTGTCTTTAACTATAAGTTATGGACTTCTCTTTGTTATATGGGAATTTCTGGACGTTCCTTTCTCAGGTTTTACTGATTTCCTGATAATTGCATTGCAATGGGTTGTCATTACTTCAGCCTCTTTTCCTTTATTTCTTTTATTGGGAATTAACAGATATGTTTTCTTTGTTTCTTTTCCGGCAATAGTGTTGTTAAGTGGCATTTTTGCTTATTTCCGTTATTCACTTCACATTACGTTGACTCCGATGTTGATTGATTTGATTGTAGTGAATGATGCAGGCTTCGGGATGGACTTTATGACTTGGAAACTGTTCCTGTTCATCCTGATTGCTCTGGTATACTCTTTATTTGCCGTGTATTGGCGTTGCAGTAAGATAAGAGTAAAAAGGTGGGAATTGTTTGTTGTGGTTTCCTTATGCCTCTTATTTGTATTTCATGGCATAGGAAGACTTTCGGGTTCCGTATCAAGGCGTATGCCGACTTCTTTCTTCTATGTACTGAAGGATTATATGTCTCAACGTCAATCGCAAGGTATGCGAATTGATTTTAAGGAAAATACTTACTGTGATGTGGATACTTTGACTGCAATTGTGGTATTAGGAGAATCATTGCGGGCGGACCATTTACAAATGAATGGATATAAAAGAAATACAACACCTTTACTCGCATCCAATGCACAGGTTTGTTCTTTTCCTTATGTTTATACAGAGGAGGTATTCACACATACCAGTCTACCTGTTATTTTAACAAGAGCGGATAGTATAAGTGATAAAAGAGCACAAATAGAAAGGTCTTTTATCTCTCTTTTCAGAAAAACCGGATTTCGTACGTCGTGGCTGGCCAGTCAGGAACCTGTAGATACCTATTCGGATTTCATGCACGAAGCAGATACACTGATATATGCCAATGAAGGGAAGAATGTGTATATGTTTGATAAATGGCTGGATGGCGCTTTATTACCTTCTTATCTGAAAGAATTAGAAGGTACAAATCCACGGAAACTGATTGTTCTACATACGATAGGATCACATTGGTGGTATAATTCTCATTTTGAAAAAGAGGTGTTCTTTCCTGTTCTCCGTTCAAAAAACGTATCGTCAAGTACACAGGAAGCTATTATTAATTCATATGACAATACTATTTTATATACCGATTGGTTTTTATATCAGCTTATTGAAAAGTTAAAGAATAAGCCGGCTATTCTTATTTATCTTTCCGATCATGGAGAATCTTTAGGTGAGAACGGAAAATACCTTCATGCAGAAGATAACGAACCGCTTCATTATCCGGCATGTTTCGTATGGTATTCGTCTGAATATGAAAATTTATTTCCCCGGAAAGTAGAGGCTATGAAAAGAAATGCTGCGAAACATGTCACTACGAGTTTCATGTTCCACAGCATTTTAGACGCTTCTTCCATTACATCCGTTTATCTGGATGAAGAACAAAGCATATTCAGATAAAGTATTATTTCACTCTCAACCTGTCAAACCCTTCTCCGTACACTCCGATAACCGAGCTTTGAGAAATAAATGCATTGGGATCAATGTCTTTCACCAAACGGAAAATGTCGATGGACTGACGCTTATATGCCAGGACAACGAGGACTTTTACGTTATGCTTACTGTACCAGCCGATACCATCCAACACCGTTACGCCACGGTGTGTCTCTTTGGTAATGCGATCCGCAATCTTTTCATATTCCTTCGAGAAGATGAAAAACTGTACGGACTGGCGGGCACTGTTGACAATGTAATCCAACACAAAACCGATAACAAACAAAGTTACAAAACCAAATATCACCCGTCTCCAGTCATGGAACACGAAGTAGCAGGAACTGATAATAACCACGTCGCAAAGCATCACCATACGTCCCAGCGTAACGTCTTTATACTTATGTATGATGGCGGCGATGATATCCGTTCCTCCCGTGCTTCCGTTGCAATTGAAAACAATTCCAAGGCCTACACCGCACATCACTGCACCTATCAGACAAGCCATAAAGTCCTGTCCCGGTCCCAGGATGAGTGGTGGAACACCATCAGAACCGTTTACCAGTATCTGGAAAAACCATAAAAAGAACGTCAGCCCGAAGATGGCAAAGGTAGTTTTAATACTGAATTTAGGACCCAGTATTTTGATCGCAAATGTCATTAAGACAGCATTGATGATGAAGTATGACCACTGGATAGGAAACCCGGTGGCATAATAGATGATGGCGCCAATACCGGTGGTTCCTCCCGTCGTTATCTGATAAGGAATCAGAAACGCGGCCCATCCCAAGGCATAGCTGATAAGACCAACAGTGATGAAGATGTAGTCTCTCAACTCCCTCATCACTTCGGCTTTGGTTGGTTTTGTAATTTGCATATCTGTTATTTAACAACGATGTTTACAATCTTCTTCGGAACGACGATAACCTTCGCTACCGACTTTCCTTCTATCCATTTGGCGGAACGTTCGTCTGCCAATACGGTGCTTTGGATAGTCTCTGATGTTTCGTCAGCAGGGAATTCCATGTTGAAGCGTGCCTTACCGTTGAAGGATATGGTGTAGTTGATTGTATCTTCCACCAGATATTCTTCGTTGTAGGCCGGCCACCGGGCATCGCAAACCGAAGTTGAATGTCCCAAAGTATCCCACAACTCCTCGCATACGTGCGGAGCGAAGGGAGCCAGTGTGATGACAAGCTCATTCAGAATTTCCTTCTTGCTGCATTTCAGGCTGAACAACTCGTTTACACAAATCATGAAAGCACTGACGGAAGTATTGTAAGAGAACTGTTCAATATCGCCCGTTACTTTCTTAATCAGTTTGTGTAAAGATTTCAGTTCTTCCTTGGTTGCAGGCTCATCCGTTACCGTATAGTTTCCGTTGCGGTCGTAGAACAGTGACCAGAACTTCTTGATGAAGCGGTACACACCGTCGATACCGTTCGTATCCCAAGGCTTGGATTGCTCTACAGGGCCCAGGAACATCTCGTACATACGCAATGTATCAGCACCGTATTTCTCCACGATCATATCCGGATTAACGACGTTGAACATGGATTTACTCATCTTCTCTACGGCCCATCCGCAGATGTACTTGCCATCTTCCAGGATAAACTCAGCGCTGGCAAATTCAGGACGCCATGCTTTGAAAGCTTCGAGATCCAGAATATCATTAGATACGATATTTACATCCACATGGAGTGGGGTAGTGTCGTACTGATTCTTCAGATTCAGAGAAACGAACTTGTTGCTATCTTTGATACGGTAGACAAAGTTACTCCGTCCCTGTATCATGCCTTGGTTAACCAACTTCTGGAACGGTTCTTCCACGATAGACACTCCTACATCGTGCAGGAATTTATTCCAGAAACGTGAATAAATCAAGTGTCCCGTAGCATGTTCCGTACCACCTACATAGAGGTCGACGCTTTTCCAGTATTCATCTATTTTCTTATCAACCAATGCTTTGTTGTTGTGCGGATCCATATAACGCAGATAGTAAGCGCTGGAACCTGCAAAGCCCGGCATGGTATTCAGTTCAAGAGGGAATACGGTGACGTTATCTATCTTCTCATTCTCTACCACACATTTGTTTACGATGTCCCAAGCCCATTTGGTAGCATGTCCCAACGGTGGTTCTCCGGTTTCGGTAGGAAGGAATTTGGCAACTTCCGGCAATTCAAGCGGCAGACAGCTTTCATCGATCATATAAGGCATTCCATCCTTGTAGTAAACCGGGAACGGTTCACCCCAGTAACGCTGGCGGGAGAAGATAGCGTCACGAAGACGGTAATTCACCTTTACGCGTCCCAGATTATGTTCTTTTACGTAGTTCTTGGTCTTTTCGATAGCTTCTTTGATGGTCAGTCCGTTCAATGTAAGATCACAGTAAGGAGTTACATCAGGTCTCGGAGAGTTGCAAACGATACCTTCTTTGGCATCAAAGCTTTCTTCGCTGACATCACAACCTTCTACCAACGGACGGATCTCCAATCCGAAATGTTTGGCAAAAGCATAGTCGCGGCTATCGTGTGCAGGTACAGCCATGATGGCACCTGTACCATAACCGGCAAGTACATAGTCACTGATCCAGATGGGCACTGCCTCACCTGTGAAAGGATTAATGGCATAACTTCCGGAGAATACACCCGTCACGCTGCGGTCTGTGATACGATCACGTTCGGTACGTTTCTTTGTCCGTTCCAGATAAGCGTTAACCTCGTCCTTTTGCTCAGGAGCAGTCAGCTGGGCTACCAATTCGCTTTCCGGTGCCAACACCATGAAAGTAACACCGAACATCGTATCTGCGCGAGTCGTGAAGATGGTAAATTCCAGATCGCTGTCTTTCACTTTGAACTGTACTTCGGCACCTTCGCTGCGACCGATCCAGTTTCTTTGAGTTTCTTTCAGAGAATCTGTCCAGTCGATGGTATCAAGTCCGTCCAACAGGCGTTGTGAATAGGCAGAAACACGAAGACACCATTGACGCATCTTCTTCTGAACTACGGGGAAACCTCCGCGTTCAGATACACCGTCTATCACTTCATCGTTGGCCAGAACCGTACCCAACTGTGCACACCAGTTTACCATCGTTTCACCCAGATAGGCGATGCGGTAGTTCATCAGGATTTCCTGTTTCTCTTTCTCGCTTTTAGCTTTCCATTCTTCGGCAGTGAAGCTGAGTTCTTCGCCACAAGCCACATTCATGCCGTTGGTACCTATTTGTTCGAAGGCCTGTATCAGTTCTTCGATAGGGCGGGCCTGCTTTTCATCATTGCAATAATAGCTGTTGAACATCTTCTGGAATGCCCATTGCGTCCAATGATAATACTCCGGTTCGCAGGTGCGGATTTCACGGCTCCAGTCGAAACAGAAGCCTATTTTGTCCAACTGTTCGCGATATCGGTCTATATTGTTGATGGTAGTGATTGCGGGATGTTGTCCCGTCTGTATGGCATATTGCTCGGCGGGAAGTCCATAAGCATCGTATCCCATAGGATTCAGTACATTGAAGCCCTGCAGTCGTTTGTAACGAGCGTAAATGTCCGAGGCAATGTATCCCAGCGGGTGTCCTACATGTAGTCCCGCACCGGATGGGTAGGGGAACATGTTTAGTACATAGTACTTTTGCTTCGTCTCGTCTTCCTTCACTTGGTAGGTTTTTTCTTCCACCCACCTTTGCTGCCACTTCTTTTCAATCTCCCTGAAATTGTACTCCATAATGGTTTTCTTTCGTTTTTTAGGGTTGATACTTAGTTATATACTTTATTAAACGGCGCAAATTTACGGGTTTATTTTCAGATTCGTAGCGTAGTACATCAAAAAAGCACCTTACTTATTTACTTTCCTTGTATGATTATGCCGATTTCCGTTGGTCACATCAGAATAAAGACTGTATCATGACTGAATACGCTTTACGTGACGTGCACAAGCCGATAGGTATTTCCGATTATGAGTTAGGCAGAGCGTTACCCAAAAGATATTAAATCCAGCCTTCCTTCTATTGAGGAGTTAGAAAATAAACTTAGTCAACCCGTTGGCGGAATTAATTCGTTTCTGTAGCGGTTATGAATGAAACAGATGATTATTGCGCAGTTCAAGGCTGAAAGCCTTTTATCTTAATTCCCAGGGCAACGCCCTGGGAATTAAGTAATGTTTATTCCTGCGCCCTGTAAGGGCATAACAGTGCACACTGGCTTTTGCCCTTACAGGGCGTAAGATTGTGGGGGACGATTCATTCCCGGGGCAACGCCCCGGGCTATAAGATGAAAGCCTTTCAGGCTTGGGCTGCGCTAAATTATCATTTGCCTCATTACTGCACTGATATGAATGAATTCCGCCAACAGGTTTAGTCAGGAATTACAGGAAAAAGATAATAGTACAACAATCAAATAGCAAGGACTGATTTTGTAGGAAATCTAAAAGATTTAGAGAAACTCAAATGGATGATCTTCTTAATTAGTAGTATCTTAGAAGAAATTGTAAAAAAAACAGGAGAAATACTTGACAAAGTGTTTTTTATTCTTTATATTTGTGATGTGCTTATTAAAACTAATTCAAGTAATGTAATACAAAAAATGGCTAAGTTAATTCAATAGGATTTTACACAAAAGTGTTTTTAGGATATTTCAAAGGATGAAGTCTGAGAAGATTTCATCCTTTTTTGTTTATTTTTATGCCAAATGGCTGAAAAGGGCTAAAAACACGTTGTTAATAAATGCGGGTAAGATTCTTAAAAAACGTCACCCGAATTCTTTAAAAACGTTTTTCGCGTTTATTAAACCGCCTGTTTTATTGTACAAAAAGAAGAAATGATATATCTTTGCCCTCAATTTATAGGGAGTGTATGAATGAGAAGAAAAATTACACCTATCATCTGATAGCAATCCTCACCGTAGGAATCTGGGGATTGACGTTTATCTCCACCAAAGTTTTAATTGCCAACGGACTTTCGCCGAAAGAAATCTTCCTGCTTCGTTTCTTGATTGCTTATGTGGGAATCTGGTTCATATCTCCTCGCAAGCTGTTTGCAAACTGCTGGAAAGATGAACTCTGGCTGTTTCTTGGCGGTATCACGGGCGGCTCCTTTTATTTTCTGACGGAGAATATGGCATTGGGCATCACGCTGGCCACTAATGTTGCATTCATTGTTTGTACGGCTCCGCTGCTCACCACTATCTTTTCTTTGATGATTTATAAGAAGGAGAAAGCTACCCGCAGTTTGATAGGCGGTTCGCTGATGGCATTGGTGGGAGTGGCAATGGTGGTTTATAATGGTAGTTTTGTTTTGAAAATCTCTCCGCTGGGCGATTTTCTTACTCTGCTTGCCGCTCTTTCCTGGGCATTTTATAGTTTGATAATGAAGAAGATGACAGGGAGGTATAATACAATCTTCATTACCCGCAAGATATTCTTTTATGGGATATTGACCATACTTCCTGTTTTCCTGTTCCAGCCCTGGCAGGCAGATCTTTCTTTGCTTATGGAGCCTTCTGTCCTGTTGAACCTGTTATTCTTGGGTGTACTTGCTTCATTGGTTTGCTTTGCCATCTGGAATGTCGTACTGAAAAACCTCGGTACGGTTCGTGCTTCCAACTATATCTATCTCAATCCGCTGTTCACCTTGGTGGGCTCTGCAATTCTGCTGAATGAACATCTGACGATCATTGCGCTGATTGGTGCAGGCTGCATTATAGGGGGAGTATATATTGCAGGAAGAAAATAACCAACGGATTATTTTTCAGCAAACAGCATAATTTCTTCCGCTTGCGTACTGTGTTCTGCCGTCAGGTTCCAGGAATTATCTTTCTTGTTCCATTTGTAGCTTTGGTAATTTGTCCCCATTGCGTTTATCTGGTAAACAGTTTTGGCTTTCACGTCGGCATAAGCATTCATTTTACTGTTCCATGCTGCGTATTCCACTTTTATATTCGTTCCGTCATAAGAGAAATTCAGGCAATATTGCTTCTCAAAACGTTGGTTCTCCTTGTTCCACTTCAATACCTCTTTGGCTGATACGAGTCCTTCGGCATTGTACGCATAGTTATACTGCAAATGATTGTGCAGATACTTCCGGTTCTCTACTTTGAATACGGTTTCCGTCTTTACGCGACCTTCGTTCATTTCCGTGTTATAGGCGAAATCCTTTACATTGTTCCCGCTTACTGCGTTTACTACTGATGTCAATGCGAATACTACTGATATTACTAAAGCTTTCATAATGATTTTATTTTTTAAGTTATACATTTTTGTTTCTTTCGATGTTGCAAAGATAGGGCAGGGAGATGAGGATGAATGTTATTGTAATGTTATCTTTAGGTTAATGCAGAAAAACGCTATCTTTGTCCCCAAAACAATAGCAAGATGAAGCTTCGCTCGCTCTATATCCTCTCCATCATAGGATTGTTTCTCGTTGTGGTGATACAATTGGGAGGCATGATATATGCTTATGACAGCTATAAAAATGAGGCGAAGCGTACACTGAACGAATGTTTCCGGCAGGCTTTTATAGAAACGGTGGATAATCAGGTGAATAACCTGCCTTTTCCTGACAATACCATACCTTGTTATTCGTACATCCGTAGAGATGAAAAGATGTCTTATGATGAACTGGTATTTCTGGGATATCAGCAAGTGGCTTCTTTCTTGGAAGGTGTTTATCATGTGGAGATACCTTTGGATGAGATGGAGAAGGTGTTGGAAAAGAAGCTGAAATGGAAGAACATTGATAGGACCGTACGGATTGATTCGGTAGAAGATCACAGTAAATATTCCGCTTACAGGCATTTCAAAACGGTTATTTCGGAGCAAGCATGGCTGAATGAAGGTAAGGGTAAAGCGATAGAAGCTACCATCATTTCTCCTTTCCTTCCACTTGTAAAGGATGTGTTTTTCCTGTTCCTTCCTACTTTGTTGTTGACTGCTTTCCTCATTTACAGCTGGGCACAGCAGATGAAGTATATCATCAGCCGGCGCCGGGGGATTGAAGAACAGCGCTCTGCTTTCTATGCTCTGGCGGAGAAAATGAGATTGCCGATAGGTAAGGTGCGCAGGCAGATTCCCGAACAACAGTGGGAGGCCATAGAAACATCGAGCAGGCAGATTCTGGATATGACGGAGCAAACACTTTCTATGGCTAAAGAAGAGGAACGGAAACGTCAGGCCCGTAAACAACATTCATTTAAGGTATTCTTCATAGTCAGTCTGTTGGCAAGTTGTTTGTTGATGGTAGCTTGGTTTGCCTATTTGTACCGTACAGCTGCTCGTGAGACTGCTTATCAGGTGAATGATTGTTTTGAAGCAGCTTTCTATGATGAGGTGATGTATAATCGTTATCAACATTTCCTTTCACATGTCACAAAAGTAGGGGCGTACAAAGATGTGAGCATTTTAGAAGAGACTCCTTTCGCTAAAGAGCAACAGAAGTTTCTGCGGGGAAAGGAATCGGAGTATGTGATAAACCGTTTGTTTGTGGTACATACCTATAACACGATTGACCAAAACTATCGCCTTCGGTCAGCCTTGATCGTGCAGCAGAGAATCAATCAGGACAGTGTAGAGATACCTATGTCTTCTTTCTTCCTGGATTCGGTATTTGCCGGGCATTTGAGCCGGTTGGGCATGAAGTCGCGTAGTGGTATTCGCCAGTTTCTCCGTTTTTCGGACAGTACGGTTACAGAGGTTGGATACGCTTCCAGGAAGTATGGTGATTATACTTCTCAGTTTATTCCTTTGAAAGAAGATAGTACGCTTTGCGTGCAGGGAGTTGTGAAGAACCCTTATCGTTATGTGGCGACTTCTATCTGGTATCTTTTGTTGCCCCTATGGATTACATTCCTGGTGATGCTCGATTGTATCTTCGGTCAGGTGAAAGTGCTTCGGATGCAACATCGCCTGGAGCAGTTTCAGAAAGACTTTACTTACGCTATGATTCATGATATGAAGTCTCCGTTGAACTCCATACTGATGGCGGCACATGTGCTGGCAGGGGGGAAACTGGCGGATAAGCCTGAAAAAGAAGAGAAATACCGACGGGTGATGACGGAAGAAAGCGAGCATCTACTGGCTTTATCGAACAGGGTATTGATGCTGACACAATTGGACGAAGGGCATTTGGAGTTGCATAAGGAAGAAGTCGCCCTGCGCCCGTTGATTGATGATCTGGTTGCGAAGATTTCTCTGAAAGCCGGTAAGAGGGTGGAATTCAATACGGTTTATCATCGCTGTGAGACGGCCTATGCGGATGCTTTCTGCCTGCGTGAAGTGCTGGGAAACTTATTGGACAATGCGATCAAGTATTCTCGTGAAGAGGTGAAAATAGATATAATCTGTGAGTCGGAGAGGGGAGTCTGCAAAATTAAAGTATGCGATAACGGGTTGGGTATCTCCTTGAAAGACCAGTCGCGCATCTTCAACCGCTTTGAACGCTCTGCGGCGGCGGCACGCAGTAGTAAAGGGGGAGCCACAGGCTTTGGCTTAGGTTTGAACTATGTGCAGCAAGTGATGCTGGCACATGAGGGCAGGGTAGAAGTGGAGAGTGAAGAAGGCCGTTTCAGTGAGTTTACTCTTTATTTTCCGGCACGATCCTGACATTACCATATATGGAATCGCAACTCCTGTGAACAGTCGTTGATAAATGCATCTTTGCCGAATGAACGCAGTTTCCAGAGGATGCAGATGTCGTCTATGCTACCGATAAGTAAGAATGTTCCGAATAATGTGAAATAATAGCTCCCTGTTACCATGCCGTACAAAAGCGGAAGGATGCCTAACAACAGAATAGGTAAGAAGCAGGTTGTGCGATATTGCCACATTCTGATGGGTTCGTTGCAGTGGCAGAAGCGTATGCCTCCCTTATGCTTTACGAAAGAGATGGACCGGAAACCTTTGGGCGAAAAGATTCCGAAGAAAAGTGCATGAAGCAATAGATTTACTCCAAAACCTATCAGGGCACACAACCAGAATATCAGTAATGATACATGAGCCATATTTTCTCCGTGTATCCATCGGAACAGGAGCAATATAGGTACTGTAAAGAGGATTGCAGCCAGTATTCCATACTTGTTGATCTTATTTCCCGAAACCATGATTTCGGTTCCTTTCTTGCTTTGTACAATTGAGATATCCGCTTTCATCATCTGTTCTTTTTATTAATTGAAGAATATATTTGCAATGGCGTGTTTCAGTCCTGTATATATAGGATTGACCACAACCATTGATACGTGAACTGCCAAAACGATTGCAATGCCTTTTGCCAATACGATTCCTGTTTTCTGAAATTTCTTCATGGCTTGTTTATTATTTAAGTGATACATTGGGTTTATTTCGATGTTGCAAAGGTAAGGCGGCAGGGAGAGAAGGAATGTTATCGCAATGTTATCTTTAGGTTAACGATTATAAGTCGGCATGCAAGTTTAGTAAGGTATAAAGCGCTAATAAAACTTGCTGGCTGAATAAATCATTCCTTTCTTTTTCCAGCATGAATTAGATCATTATCCTCTGTTTTGCCTGTTATTCTATCGGGCCATTCCCCTTATCATTGAAAATATCCCCTTGCCTCTTCTCTGCCTGATGATAATAATCAGTTGAAAAACATAGGTTTATAGTGAAAATGTTACTTTCTATTTGTCCCCCCTGTTTCTTTCCTGTTTTATGTCTATCTTCTTATTTTTGTTCCGTTCTCGTAAGTAGATACGATACAACTATTATTAATCTATATCAGAAAGTAAAATTATGGAAAACCAGGGAATACTTCTTTATATCGGAATAGCCCTTATCATCTTATTGGTACTTTGGTATATCTGGACTGCCAATAATCTGATTGCAAAACGGAATCGGGTAAAGCAATGCCGTAGCGGCATTTGTGTGGCATTGAAGCAGCGGAACGATATGATACCGAATTTGGTAGCTGCCGTAAAGTCCTATATGGGGCATGAGAATGAGACGCTGACCCGTATCGCAGAACTTCGTTCACGAACTTTTCAGCCTTCACAGGAGAGTGAACAGATAAGAACCGGTAATGAGCTTTCTTCTTTAATCTCCAAACTTCAATTATCCGTAGAAGATTACCCGGAACTGAAGGCAAGCGAGCAGTTCGTCCGACTGCAAAGGAGCATTGAAGATATGGAATTGCAACTGCAAGCCATACGCCGCACCTATAATGCTGCGGTCACCGACTATAATAACTCCATTGAGATGTTTCCCTCTTCCATCGTAGCCGGTCGGCAGAATCATCATCAGGAAGAACTGATTGATATTCCCGAGCAGGAACAGCGGAATGTGGATGTCAGTGCACTTTTAAAGTAGATGTAATATGGAATCAATTGACTTCAGAAGCCTTTCCGAAAGGCTTCGTACCGAACTGTCCCGTGTATATTTCTGGCAGAAGATTGTTCGTATTCTGAGCATCATAGTCTATCTCTTTGTGTTTTGCTGGATGATGTTCGTCCTGTTTGGCGGCTATCTTGTTGGATATATCGGCTTAGAGAACTACAGTGTGGTTACGCAATACATTTTCCCGGTCTTTATGGGATTTATTGTGCTGAACTTCGCATTCAGCCGCTCTCTCATGAAATTCCAAGGGCAGGAAAATAATATCATGCGCAGCATTATGTCTGCTATGTTTCCATCCGTTCTTTTCTCCTTCTCTTCGCAACTGGACCAGCGCATATTATCCGGTAGCAGGCTCTTTAACTCTTCTTTCTCCGATCCGGCACTGGCGGCTACCACCTATGCTTATCTGGAAGTGCCGCGGGGAGATCGTACCCTTTATATAGCCGATATAGGTGTTTCCTATGGACTGATGAATAAGTTGGAACTGAACTCTGTAACAGGCTATTTCGTGATGCTTTACCGCTATGTGCTCCGTCCGCTGTTCGCCTCCAGGTACGAAAGTAGTGCGCATAACTTCCGCGGGATGTTTGGCTGGTGCCGTCTGGAGCGTAGTTTTAAGGGCAGCACGATTATCCTGCCCGACCATCTGGAACAGAAGGCCGGCTATCTGGCAAAGAATATCCAGGGCTTGAAGAAACGCTATAATGCCCGCTTCGTTCATCTGGAAGACCCGGATTTCGAGAAGTATTTCGTGGTTTATGCCGATGACGAAGTAACCGCCCGTATGATACTGACACCGGCGGTCATGCGCCGGATTACCCGTCTGCGCGAAACATTCGGGCACGATATGATGCTCTCTTTCAACAAAGGTACTTTTTATTACGCAGGCGTGATGCCCGACGGTTTCCTCTGCCTTCGCAAGCGGGCACTGGACAATGAACATCTGCTTGAAGAGATATACAATGATATAAACCTTGCCTGTCAGGTGACAGATATCCTTTAAAACCATATTATAACATGAAACAAACACTTACATTTATTCCTCCCGTAGTGGACTCCACGCAAAGTTCCATTCATACGGAGGCTTACGAAAAGAGCGTGGACTTATATAACCAAGGCGAGTACCTGCAAGCTTTCCACAGTTTGCTGGATTACCTGAATGCGGACTTCCGGACGAAGTATGGCAATGCGGATGGTACTGAATTTCATATTCCCCACGGTTCTATCCTGGTGCATATTTCTGTAAAAGACGGATTTTACCGTATCAGTGCCGACTTCCTGAACTTGCCCGAGAAAGGGCGTGTAGCCATGCTTCGACAGATTGCAGACCTGAATCTGAACAAGCTGCTGTTGCCTCGCTTTGTGAAGGACAACGATAAGTTGAGAATGGAGTACACGTGTTCTCTCTCGCAGAGCCATCCCCATAAGATGTACTTCGTGTTACAGAATATCTGCCATATCGGTGATAAATATGATGACGAGTTCTGTACGAAGTTCGGTGCTACACGGTGCTATGAGCCGCAGGTCACCCCTTATCCGCAGCAAGAGATAGACCGCATTTATGAAGGTTTGCAAATCTTGGGCCACGAAACACTGGAAGCTGTGAAAGAGTATGATGCCGACCGGAAATATGGCTACTCCTGGAATGTGCTCGATACGACTTTCTATCAGATTTCCTACTTTGCCCGTCCGCAAGGCCAGTTATTGAATGATCTTGATAAAGCGGTGGACGATATGGATGCCGAACTGCCTACTGCCGAGGTGGTAGCGAAAGGAAAGGCTTTCCTTGAGAAATTGCTCGCCATGCCTAAGGAGGAACTGGCGGCTGATCTTTATTTCGTAGATACATTGGTGTCTACCAAGCGCCGTTCGTCTCTGAAGAATATGCAGGAGAACTTTATGAGTGTCTATAAAGAAGCTACTGAAGCCATTCAGACGGAAAATTATGAGCGGAGTGCGGTACGTCTGCTCTATATTTTCTATGAAGCTTACTTCTATAATGATGTGCAGGATGACATTAACGTGATTCTTTCGCATGCGCTTGAGAAAGCAAGCGGCAAGTCGATGGAGGATGCATCTGAAATCCTTTACAATGCGATGGATAAAATAATGGAAGGTGACCTGGAACCGGATGAAGATGACCTGGAAGAGATATCGGCAGAAGCCATCGAACAAATGCAGGGTATGGCAGCATCTCTGCAAGAGGAAATCATGAAGGCGCAGGCCGATATGCAGGCTGCCATGATGAGGGGAGATATGGCCGAGTATATGCGTCTGGCGCAGGAACTTCAACAGAAGATGATGCAACAGGCACTTGGCGGACAACAATAACAGATTAAAAACAATGAATCAATGGAACAGAACAATATATATCAGTTGGTTTTCAAAGTAACCCATGCAGGTGGATCAGGCAGCTGTTTCTATCTGAAAGACTATGATCTTTTTGTGACGAACTACCATGTGGTGAAAGGCTTTCATGCAGTGGCGGTACATGATAATGACCGGAATCCTTATCTGGCTAAGGTGGTACTGGTGAACCCTTCATTGGACATAGCCCTGCTGTCCGTAGACGGTGATTTCTCGGCTCTGCCTTCCCTGAATCTGGCAGGAGATAATTCCTTGTCCATCGGTGGAAAGGTTTGTGTGGCCGGTTATCCTTATGGCATGCCTTTTACGGTGACCGAAGGCTCTGTGTCTTCGCCCAAACAGCTGGTGGATGGAAAGTACTATATACAGACTGATGCGGCAGTGAATCCCGGTAACTCCGGCGGTCCTATCTTCAATGAAAAGAACGAAGTGGTAGGTGTAACGGTGAGTAAGCTGAGTAATGCCGACAATATGGGTTTCGGCATCCGTGTGGAAGCATTACGGAAGCTGCTTGAATTTGTGGAGGCTGTGGACCGTACAGCTTTTCAGGTGCAGTGCGACAGTTGTGACGAGCTGATATCGGAAGAGGAAGAATTCTGCCCTTCATGCGGCGAAAAGCTGCCCGAGGGTATCTTTGAAGAGCGCGAACCGTCTTCATTGAGTACCTTCTGCGAACGTGCCATCCGTGAGATGGGAGTTAATCCGGTTCTTGCGCGTGACGGTTATGACTCCTGGACATTCCATAAAGGCAGTTCCGAAGTGCGTATCTTTGTTTATGAAAATACTTATCTGTTTGCTGTTTCTCCTATCAATCTGTTACCAAAGAAAGAGGTGGAAAGGGTGCTCGATTATATCCTGGGTGAAGATTTCAGTCCTTACAAACTGGGTATTGAAGGACGCCAGATCTACATAGCATATCGTGTACATCTGTCTGACATTACGGATGCATCGGAAGATGAAATCCTGACTAATCTGGTGAATCTGGCATTGAAAGCCGATGAGATGGATAATATGATGGTAGAAGAGTTTGGTTGCGAATTTTCTGAATATTCTAAACACGAAGACTGACTTTAGGTAATAATTGCAAACGCGGCTGCCTATAAAGATTATCGATTATCTTTTGGCAGCCGCGTTTTTTCATTGGAAACTGTAAGAGAGAATTCTTGTTAGAGTAATTATCTGTTTGCCAGCAAAGCGTTGTTCCAATTTGTTGCATTGTGTTCTGTTACCAGATTCCAGGAGTTGTTTTTCTCATTCCAGTTGTAAGCCATGTAGTTCATGCCATTCTCGTTCATCTGATAAACGGCTTTGGCTTTCACATTTGTGTAATCATCGGCTTCGCCGTTCCATGCTACATATTCCACGTTTACTTCGTTGTCGGTGTAGTTGAAGTTGAGGCAATACTGCTTTTCAAAGCGGCTGTTGTCCTGGTTCCATTTCAGGATTTCCTTGGCTGATACACGTCCTTTTTCATCATGTGTGTAGTTGTATTGCAGGTGGCGTTCCAGGTACTTGCCTTCTTTTACTTTGTAGACTGTCTGGGTTTCTACCCCGTTTTCCTGTTTCTCACTGTTGTAGGCGAAGTCTTTTACATTGTTACCACTTACTGCGTTTACTACTGCTGTTAATGCGAATACTACTGATAATACTAAAGCTTTCATAATCGTTTTATTTTTTAAGTTATACATTTCGTTACTTTTGATGTTGCAAAGATAGGGCAGGGGCATGAGGATGAATGTTATCGTAATGTTATCGTTAGGTTAATAGAATAATTTGTTACCTTTGCAGCCAAAATAAATGCATAATGAAAGTACGGATACTTGTTTCCTTTTCAATTGTTGTTTTGTTGCTCATATTTCTTTTGCAAGGTGTAGGCATATATCGTGCTTATTGTGATCATGTAAAAGAGACCCAAGCCATCTTGGATGACTGCTTTGAACAATCTTTTGTTGAGGGGATAGGTGGGCAGGTAAATTCTTTACCTTTGGCGGTAGGAACTGTTACTCATATGAATTTCATGCCTTATAGCATGTATCTGAGCAAAAAGATGAAGGAGTCTAAAAATGAAATGACTCTTTATTTTGCTCAACAAACATCAGTGATTTTACAAAAAGTGTATCATGCTGAAGAACTTCCTTTAGTTACCCTGGATACTTTGTTAACTTGTAAATTACAAAAAAAGTCCGTTGAGGGAAAAATTACTATCCGTAAATTTAAGACAGAAACAGGGGAAGATTTGGAATTTACGCAACCGTATGCGTCGGCAGGCATTGGCGTGTTCACTTCTAGACGCGCATTTATAAATAAGGAGAAAGGAATAGCTGTAGAAGCTGTACTCCAGACTCCTTTTTTGTGGGGAATACGTAAGATTTTACTGTTGTTTTTGGGTACATCTTTGGCATTGGGGATAGTGGTGTTCGCATTTGTAAAACAAATACGTTCTATTAACTTTCAGCATCATAATATTGAAGAACAACGAAACAGTTTTTATACGTTGGCAGAGCGTATGAAGTCTCCTGTTACAGATCTTCTTTCGGATATCCCCGGATCGGAGTGGAGTAGGATAGAAGAGCAGAGTGTCCGTTTATTGAATGGAACGGAACAGACTCTTCTTAAAGCTAAATTGGAGGCGCAAAAAGAAAAGAAGAAATATTTTTCATTGAAAGTTCTGCCTTTAATCGCTTTATTGAGTGCTTTAGTATTGTTATTGATATGGACAGGCTATCTGTATCAGGATAATCGGAAGAAGATGGCACAGGTGGTCAATGATTGTTTCGACAATATGTTTTACAACGAAACTATCCGTCGGATGAAACTTTATCGGCAAATTAATGGATATTACTTAGAAAAAGCGGAAAAGTCAGATACCATGATATTTTCTCCCTATTATGAAAGGCAAAGACTGGCATTGAATGCCTTTATGCGTGAGAAGAAAATAGCTCTGGTTGCTACTCATGTACATGTTGGTACTGAGGATATTCGTGAAAAGTCTGAGATAAGCGATAATGCGTATTATGGTTATAACAACCAGAATGCAATAGATACTTATAGTAAGGTACCCATTCCTTTCTCTTTGCACTATGCAGACTCTTTATTTATACAGTTTCTGGAAGAACACCGGATGCCAACCGATGCTGGCATCCGTATGTGTCGTTATCCGTCTGAGGAATTGATGATTTATACGGGAAATCCTTTTCCGGGTATACTTGATTTAAGAACGAATATGATTGCTTTGAATAAGGACAGCACCGTTTTCATTGAAGGTGTGGTATCCTCAACTACCAAACATATCTTTTCTTCCATTTGGTATTTGCTGGTGCCCTTGGGAATACTTTTTCTGTTTGTATGTGTATGTGTCATCTTCCAAATACATTTACTTTATATGCAGTATCGTTTGAAGCAGTTCCAGAAGGATTTTACGTATGCTATGGTTCATGATATGAAGTCTCCACTAAACTCTATATTGATGGGAGCGCATAGTCTGGCAAGTGGTAAACTGGCTAACAAACCGGAGAAAGAACAGAAATATAAGCAAGTCATGACGGAAGAGTGTGAACATTTGTTGGCTTTATCCGATAGGGTATTGCTTTTGACACAACTGGATAAGGGACATTTGCAACTGAATATTGAAGAGGTTCCCTTATGCCCGTTGATTGACGATTTAACAGCTAAAATATTACTGAAAGCCGGTAAGAAAATAGAGTTCAATACCCTCTATCATCGTTGTGAAACTGTTTATGCAGATGCTTTCTGCCTGCGTGAAGTGCTGAGTAATCTTCTGGATAATGCAATAAAATACTCCCGTGACGAAGTAAAGATTGATATCATCTGTGAGTCGGAGAAAGGTTTCAGCAAGATTAAAATCTGTGATAATGGCTTGGGTATTCCTGTGAAAGACCTTGCACGTATTTTCAACCGTTTTGAGCGTTCGGTCGCTGCTGCCCGCAGCAGTAAGGGAGGAGCTACGGGCTTCGGTCTGGGACTGAACTATGTGCAGCAAGTGATGTTAGCGCATGAGGGTCGGGTGGAAGTAGAGAGCGAAGAAGGGCGTTTCAGTGAGTTCACGCTTTATTTTCCGGTTAGAGAGTAAAGCGGTTATCTTGTCCTACGGTTAGGTTCCAGGCGTTTTCCTTTTTATCCCAGTTGTAGGCAGTGTAGTTTACTCCCTGTTCGTTCGTCTGGTAAACAGCTTTGGCTTTTACGTCTGTATAGTCACCGATTTTATTGTTCCATGCTACATATTCCACGTTTACTTCGTTGTCGGTGTAGCTGAAGTTGAGGCAATACTGCTTTTCAAAGCGGCTGTTGTCCTGGTTCCATTTCAGAATTTCCTTTGCTGATACACGTCCTTTTTCATCATGTGTGTAGTTGTATTGCAGGTGGCGTTCCAGGTACTTGCCTTCTTTTACTTTGTAGACTGTCTGGGTTTCTATCCCGTTTTCCTGTTTCTCACTGTTGTAGGCGAAGTCTTTTACATTGTTACCACTTACTGCGTTTACTACTGATGTCAATGCGAATACTACTGATAATACTAAAGCTTTCATAATCGTTTTATTTTTTAAGTTATACATTTCGTTACTTTTGATGTTGCAAAGATAGGGCAGGGGCATGAGGATGAATGTTATCGTAATGTTATCGTTAGGTTAATAAAAAGAGTTTCTTAATCCGATGGTGGAATTCTGCAAATAAGCTTGTTGTCAAGCGGGAGGTATAGTCGTGAGATTACGTCTTTCCTTGTGGCTGGGGAGGGAGACATAGGTGCTTTGTCGTGCCTCTATTTGTTCTGTTTTGTTTCTCCCTATTGAAACTTTTGTTCCTTGCCTGTGAAACTCTTGTTCCACAGGCAAGGAACAAAAGTTTCTTAGGGAAGAAACGGATGTCTCATAGTAAGGAGACAAATGTTCCGATAAAGTGAGACTTACGTTTCTTCATAACGGAATGATATTTGATTAATTATACTTTACTGAAGAAGTAGGTACGGGGTTTATTTACAGTGGGTTATCACTCTTCTTATCCTACTTGTGACCTGTTGGCGGAATTGATTCATTGGGTATAGTAATGAATCAAATGATAAATGAGATTTTAGACACGGATTACACTGTTGTAGTATATAAAAACAACAGTGTAATCCGTGTCTAAAATATATTCATAACAGTACAGAAAGGAATTATTTCACCACAGATTACACAGATTAGCACAGATTTAATTTATTAATAATCAGAGATATCTTTCCTAATCTGTGTAAATCTGTGTAATCTGTGGTGCATCATAACCGTTACAAAAAGGAACTAATTCCGCCAATAACTCACTTGTAATAATCATAACCTTCAGGCTTTTGTGAAATCAAGAACTTTGAATGATTAAGGTCGGAATTCTTTGTTTTTTTCCTTTAAAACGCCTGCTGTTTCTTTTGGAAATTGAAAATATCCCCTTTGCTCTTACTTTTGCTGGATAATAACGGGTTGAAAAACAGATTTTTATGAAGTTAAACTCCCTTCTCATTTATCCCCCCTGTTTGTTTTCCGGTTCATGGGTATCTTCTTATTTTTGTAACAGTCTCCTTGGCAGCTGCGATGGAACTACTATTAATCTATATCAGAAAGTAAAATTATGGAAAACCAGGGAATTCTTCTTTATATCAGGATAGGCTTATTGTGTTTCTTGCTTGTCAGGTAGCGGATGAATCGAGACTTAACCAATATGCATTTATTATATTAACTATTTGACAGAATATTAACTCTTAAACTAGAATTATTATGGCATTTTTTGTGAACCCCGGCAAAGACTGGGAGAATAACCTGACAGAAGAAGATATTGCGAAACTGGAAGCGCAAGGGTGTGACGTAAACGGACTGCGTAACAGGCCCTCCGTGCCGGAAGATGATGAAGAAGGAGAGGAAACTTTCGATAATCCTACTCGTCTGGATAGGCTGAAACCTTATCTGCAAACACCCCGGGATATGGAAACTCCCTTCTTCAGGGCAGTGGCAGGCAATGCTCCCTGGTTGTTCAAGGATCGCTGGAAGAAGAAATATACAGAGTCTCCCGTCGTATATGCAGCAGTGGTGCAGGCCAACAGTGCCTTGTGGAGACCGGGAGATAACGATTACTATCCGGCAGTGTTTGTTTTTGCCCTCGACAAGAAGCACATTCACGATGTGGAATGGTTATCGCAAATGGCAGAAAAGATCAGCGAATTGTCAGATAGCCCTACTGTGCCGGATGATTGCCGCAAGCTGATTAATACGTTGCGCGATAGCGAGAGTGAGTTCTGTTTCCGTATCGGCAGGAGTGTATCTGGTGATGCCGATGCCTGGTGTGCTACTTATAAATTCGATAAGCAATCGGCTCTTCCGCGCAAAGCGCTTCCTTCGGACGGCATCGTTCCTTTCTTGTTGAAGGCCAATCCGGTAGAGAACCAATTTGTGGATTTTAAACTGATTCCCTCCGAATTGTATATTGGATAAATCAAAGAATGCGGCTATCGGAAAATTGCTTTTCCGGTAGCCGCATTTCTTTAGGAATTTAAAAGAGGGCGTTTATCGTTAGAGGTTACCCTTCTCATTCCGGTTATAAGCCATGTAATTCATGCCATTTTCATTCGTCTGATAAACGGCTTTGGCTTTCACATTTGTATAATCACCGGCTTTGCTGCTCCATGCTACATATTCCACGCTTACTTCGTTGTCGGTGTAGCTGAAGTTGAGGCAATACTGCTTTTCAAAGCGGCTGTTGTCCTGGTTCCATTTCAGGATTTCCTTGGCTGATACACGTCCTTTTTCATCACGTGTGTAGTTGTATTGCAGGTGGCGTTCCAGGTACTTGCCTTCTTTTACTTTGTAGACTGTCTGGGTTTCTACACCGTTTTCCTGTTTCTCACTGTTGTAGGCGAAGTCTTTTATGCTATTACCACTTACTGCGTTTACTACTGCTGTCAATGCGAATACTACTGATAATACTAAAGCTTTCATAATCGTTTTATTTTTTAAGTTATATATTTCGTTACTTTTGATGTTGCAAAGATAGGGCAGGGGCATGAGGATGAATGTTATCGTAATGTTATCGTTAGGTTAACGACACTTTTGCGACTCTGGAGAGCTCTCTTGTTTTTTTAGAGTTGTATGTATTTTTATATTCCTCTTTTAATCAGTAAGATGCTGATTTCCGTTCGTTTCTTTTCATCATGCCTTGCCATTGGCTGGAACGAACGCATTCTCGTCCGATATAAAAAGTAGTGCATTACTTCGTGATCCATAGTTATTTGCTATTTTTGCAGGCGAATATAAACGGATAAGATGAAATTACGTACTGTCATCTCTCTTTCACTGGTGAGTCTGATTGCTGTTGTGTTAATACAGTTGGGCGGAATGCTTTATGCTTTTCATGCACAGATGCAGGAAGCGGAGAAATCACTGAACAAGTGCTTCTGGATGTCTTTCACGGAGACAGTGGATAATCTGGTGAACAACCTTCCTTATCCTGATAATTCAATAGCTATCATAGCGTATGCACCCAATCCTAAATACAAGCGGATAGATGGGGATGAAAGGAATAAGCGTACTTCCCAGCAGGCGGCACAGGCTTTGCAACGGGTGTATGGAATAAAAGAAATTCCGTTGGCCACCATAGATAGCGTGTTGCACAATAAGTTGCGGAAGTTAGACATGGATGGAACGCTGACCGTGGAGCGCATTAATGTAAATACAAATGAGGTGCTGGCAACTACCAATCCTCAGGTAAGTAACCGTAACTTTGCCGCTGTTACTTCCGAAACAGCTTTCACCTTTAAATCCCGTGGGGAGGCTGTCCGTGCCATTCTTTCTTTCCCTGCCAAGGAGATGGAGAAGAGACTCCTGCTACTGTCATTCATTACATGGCTATTGCTGGGTACGGCTGTCTATGCCTTGATTGTACAGATGAAGTCGGTATTCCGCCAACGGCATGACTTGCAGAAACAACAACAGGACTTCTATACGTTGGTCGAAGAAATGAAACATCCCGTCAGCCGGATGAAGAACTTGATAACCACAGAAAACTGGCAAGAGATAGAGGCACAAAGCAACGTACTCTTTGAGAGAACCAATGCTACTCTGACACATGCCAAAGCAGAAATCCGGCAAAGAAGTACGGGCAGGCCTATTTCTCTTAAAGCAATTTCTATGGTCAGCTTGGCGGGAGTATTCCTGTTGCTGGCTGTCTGGTCAGGATATTTGTATTACACGACCTCTCAAAAGATACGGTATCAGGCGGAGGAGCAATTGGAAGAGGCTTTCTACCGGGAGGCAGACTTACATAGATATCCGCTTTTCACTAAGGCTAACCCTGATTTTAATTGGGATAGCTCGCCGGGAGAATTTCTCCCTTATCCGCTGCGTATGATGGACGAGCTTTATAAGGTATATCTGGAGAAAGGTTATCGCTACCGAATACAGTTGCTTACCATTCGGCATCTTTACAATAAGTTTGATGAAGGCTTCCGTATGAAGACGGCTTATGATATACAGGATACGATCAGTCTGCGTAGCCGTGTGCCTATTCCGTTTTCCTTGCAGTTTGCCGACAGTGTGTTCAGAAAACAGCTTTTGGAAACAGGTTTTCCGGATAGGGCGGATATCCATTGGATCAGATATCCGTCCCGGGAGTTGATACTTTATACAGGTAGTCCGGCTATTGACTTCGGGGATATCACTACCCGGTTGTTTCCGTTGGATAAGGATAGTACGAGCTGCATCTTTGCTGTGGTTCGTTCACCACAACGTACTATTATGAGTGCCACATGGTATATGCAGGTGCCGCTGCTTATTGCTTTCCTTTTCGTATCTCTCTGTGTTTTCTTTCAGATACGTATGTTGCGGGCACAGCGTCGGTTGGAGCAGTTTCAGAAGGACTTTACTTACTCCATGATACATGATATGAAGTCACCGTTGCAGTCTGTCATGATGGGAGCGCATATCCTGGCAGGTGGTAAGTTGGCGGATAAACCGGAGAAACTGGCCCGTTACAGGCAAGTGATGGGGGATGAGTGCGAACATCTGCTGACACTTTCCAATCGTGTAGTAATGCTGACAGAGATAGACCGTGGAGAATTGGAACTACATAAAGAAGAAGTTGTCCTAAGACCGTTGCTGCGGGATATAGCGGAAAAGTATCAGTTGAAAGCGGCGAAGACGGTTCATTTTGATATTGATTGTGAAGAAGGATGTAGTGTTTATGCGGATGCTTTCTGTCTGCGTGAGATACTTTCCAATCTGGTGGACAATGCCGTCAAGTACTCTAATGAAGAGGTTCTGATCGTTCTTTCAGGTACAAAGACAGAGGATGGGATCATTGTCAGAGTGCATGATAACGGTATTGGCATTCCTTTGAGCGAACAACATAAGATATTCAATAAGTTCGAGAGGATTGCTTCCGGCAGTCGTAAGACGGGTGCATCAGGTTTCGGGTTAGGATTGAATTATGTGTTGCAGGTGGTGAGTGCCCACGGCGGTATGGTGAAGGTAGAAAGTGTGGAAGGGAGTTACAGTGAATTTACGCTACAATTCCCCTTGCGTTAAAAAAGCCTGCTGGTAAAGATGAAATGTGCCCAACTATTTGTTATTCAGATAGGGTTTTGCTATTTTTGTATACAGAGTCCGTAAAAAACAAAGGAGGTGGATTATGACACGCAGGGTTGGCATATCTTGGCTCCCAATTCGTTGGGGATTATTTTTTCTGTTCATTTCTGGTTTGCAGTTGCTTTCTGCACAGGAAGATGGTGTACGCTTCACTCTTGACAGCCTATTGATAAAGCCGAAAGCTACATTTCAGCTTCCATCCGTCAACCTGCTTCCCGAAAAAACCGTATATCCTTTGATAAATCCTATACAGTTAGGTGATTTGCCTTCTTTCTCCTTGAAAGAGGAACTCCGTATACCTTATCATATAAATCCTTCTCCGCTATTCCGGGGCGATTATAGTACGGGAGGCGTATTAAGGCAATTTCCCCATGGAGCGGTATTCGGCTCCGGGAGTCAGACCAGTCTTCCGGGCATCGGGCGTTTCAATAATGCTTCGTTAGGATATCAGCATATCTTTAATGATCGGCTATCATTGCAACTTCGTGCCAATGCCATGAAGATAAATATGTCTCACATCACCGGGCAAGCCTTCAGTACTGCGGGCAGGCTGACTTATCGTGCTTCCGACCGGGTTGCCTTCAATGTCTTCGGTTCGTATGATATCGGTAATTCTTACGGGATGAGCACTAATAGTTATGGTGCTACGATGTCTCTTGATATGTCCGAGCGCTTTGGTGTGGAGGTCGGTGCCCAGCGTTATTACGATGCCATGCGTGGAGGTTGGCAGACGGTTCCCGTTGTGATACCCTATTACCGCTTCGAGAAGTTTAAGCTGGGACTGGATGTAGGAGGAATAATGTACGAGATTCTGCGCAACGTGGTGTTTGATAAACGCGGCGGCGGTGACTTTGGTGGAGGCCCTACGATTAGACCGCCAAAGTTTTCATTTCCGATAAAATGATTTCCTAAATCTTTCTTGATATGTACCGGATCA
This sequence comes from Bacteroides stercorirosoris, assembly GCF_900142015.1. Lineage (GTDB taxonomy): Bacteria > Bacteroidota > Bacteroidia > Bacteroidales > Bacteroidaceae > Bacteroides > Bacteroides stercorirosoris. The sequence goes on along the minus strand of NZ_FQZN01000005.1, from coordinate 176,023 downwards.
TTGAGATGTGCCAGTTGTGCAAGTCTGTTGTGCATATCCTATTGTGAAGAGCATGCTTGCGATAATTAGCATAAGAATGAATGATATCGCAATGTTATCTTCGGGTTAACGAATAATTTATTACTTTTGTGGCATACAACCGGAAGTTAATACAATTCATATCAAAGACATGGATACAATAAAGTTATTGTTAGTTGAGGACGATCCCAGCCTGCGTTACATCGTTCAGAGCGGATTGGAAGATATCATAGAGGGCTATGAGGTGTTGGCAGCTGCCAATGGTGAAGAAGGATTGGCAATGTGGAGGGAGCATCGTCCCGATGTCATTCTCTCGGATATAGAAATGCCCGTCATGGATGGTTATGAGATGGTGAAGCGCATCCGTGAGGTGGATAAAGAGACGCCTATAATCTTTTCTTCCGGTTTGGTTTCTCCCAAAAATGTATTGAAAGGCTATGAGTTGGGAGCCAACAATTATATCAAGAAACCTTTCATTCCCGAAGAACTGGATGCTCATATTCATGCTTTGTTGAAACTCTCCAAAGGTGAAAAGAGTAAGGACGAAAGCGAATGTTACAAGATTGGAAAGGAATATGTGCTTGATGCTACGCACGCCATATTGAAACATGCATCCGGTGAAAACAAGACATTGACCGCCCGTGAAGCAGGACTGTTGCAAATGCTTTGTGAGAACAGAGGGGATGTAGTACGTCGTGAAGCCATTCTTGATAAGTTCTGGAATACGGAAGATGATTATTTTGCTTCCCGCAGCCTGGATGTATTCGTCACAAAACTCCGTAAGTTGATAGCTGAAGATTCATCAGTCAGCATTAAAACGGTGAAAGGTGTGGGGCTGATGCTGGAAGAATGAAACATTAGTAATTAAGAATGTAAATACCGGGATAATGAGATATAAATTTCATCATCCCGTTTTTTTTGGGGAATACAAGTTATAAAGGAAGTTGCTTTTCTTGCAGATGAATCGGAGAAAATATCTGATTCCTGAAAAAGATGTTATCCGGTTCGGAGAAGTGGATCAGATAGTAGTAATTATAAAAATATGGAGACAAGGAAGAAAGCATATATCTGATGACAGATAATATTGCTCCTCCATTGGTTCTTCATGAAAAGCTGTGGGTGGAATCAGTCACTTTATGCAAATGTCCCCTTATTTGTCTATCCTTTCTATTGAGTTATTATTTGAAAAACAGTTGTTTAGTTTGTGGGTTGTCCCCTTCATTTATCCCCCACGATTGTTTCATTATTTACAGGTTACTTTTTACTTTTGTTTTCATACGATAACCAGGAAAGATGGAACTATTATTAATCATTATAAAAAGTAATATTTATGGAAAATCAAACAAAACTCTACCCAAGCTATATGGGTGAATTCTATGCAGCAAACCCGGTGAAATTTGAAAAAAGAAAGAACAATGTTAAGCCGATGCTTTATTATGGACTGGCTGTAGTCGCTGTTATTATTGTTATTTTTCCTGGTTTTATCCCTGTAGCGGGTTGGTTGGTTCGGACGGTCGGAGTAATTGCTGTATTAATATGCCTGCTTGCAGCGTATTTGAGCAATTTCGATTATTATAATAGTGAGAGTGGGGGTAAGATCAAAGAGGTGGGCTTGAAGAAGTTCAAGCGCGATGAAACCGATATAGACAGAATCCTGGAAGCGTTTCTCAGAAAAGACTTTGAGTATCTGGCAGAGTTGCCCGGAGCATACAGCGCACCGGTTCAGATTCATGTGGAAGAGGATAAATTAGGGCAGGAGATGTATTGCTTACTGACTTCTTACGATTCTAACAGCAATATTATCGGTCTGACCAATGTCCTGACCTTATCAGGAAACGATTATCTCGATCATGCGGATGTAATCAGGCAGATGCTTAAGGATGCGGAAAACGACTGATACGCAGAAAAAAGTGGCGCTATGGAAAATCATAGTGCCTGTTTTCGTCTTTCTTTTCCTTCTACATTGTAGGGTGTGGCATACGGAAGAAGAGATGTTGATGCATACCGCATTTTCTTCCGGTGGTTATTTAGGGCTGAACCAGAAGATTGTTGCTGTGCTTATGGCGATAACGATGTGCAGTTGGATGGCGTATACCCGTAAGAGAAGTACAGGGAAATGGTATCATTGGAGAAACTTTGTCTATGCTTTTATGTGTGGAGCTGCCGTAGTAGGGTTGTGTACCAATATACTGGTGGTTTTTCTGTTCTGGCTGAACAGTTGTTTTACTTCCGGTGTGCAGACCCGTGAGTATATAATTGTCAATATCGCTCCCCACGACCGGACGCGTAAGAGTCACAATCCCCGTTCTGCTGCATGGTTGCTGAATACATTTTCTTACGGGGAGATATTTATACAAGGTGACCGTTACACTCGCATCTACTTGCCCATTGACTCTGCATACCGGCTCAGCGGTGAACGAGGCATCTATCTTAAAATGGAGTTGGAAGACGGCTGGCTGGGATGGGGAGTAATACGGAAGATCAATTCGGTGACCACAACAAAAGCATTGGAAAAAGTAGAAGTTCGTTTTCCTGAAGATGAGCAGGCACAGGCGTCTGATTCTTGTTTGCACGAAAAAAGTGAAAAAGCTTTTAAGTATACATGGAGGGATATTCATATCTTTGCCAAACTGAGGAATATTAATTTATCAGATACTACCCACGTCAGTGTAAATCAGTATATAGACGGGCAAAAAGGTATTCCGGTATGGGAGATTGATATACGCGATTCCATTCAGCCGGATATGGCCAGAGTGATATTGATTCATGGAGAGACTGGAGAAGTGATGATGGATTCGTATGAATAACACGATATTGAAGATGAAATTGAAGAGTTTGATAGGAATAATCCTGTGGGGCGGTATGTTGGTTTCTTGTGGACCTGATAATCGCGTGGCCTTGGCAGAGAAACTGATGGCAGAAAAGGAGACAGACAGTGCCATAGTAGTGATGAATGAGATTAAAGAACCGTTGCATAACTTATCGAAGCGCGATTATGCACTTTATGCCTTACTGATGTCCGAGGCTGTCCACAGGAAGCAACAGTTGAATGCAGCTACAGATACCCTGCTGCTACCGGCTATTAAATATTTCAGCCAATCGGGCGATTCTCTTTATGCCGAACGGGCCCTTTACTGCAAAGCACACCTGGACAGACGGCTTAACCGGATGAGGGATGCCATGCAATCTTTTCTGAAAGCTCTGCTTTTCCTGCAAAATAGTGGTAATCATGAGCAGCTCTACCGGGTGAATACCTGGTTGGGAGTTGTCTGCCTGAATCAGGAAGAATATTCCGGCAAGGTGCGTTATTCCAAAGAAGCCTTGAAAGCGGCTTTGGATTTGGGAAATATGTTCTATAAGAATATGGCCTTGTGCGATATTTCTACCGGATATTTGTTTCTGAATCAATTGGATAGCGCCCTTTATTATGCTCAGGCGGCCTATGAGGCGGCTTTAGCCGATTCTGTTCCTCGGCAGCTTCCTTTCATCTATACAAATCTGGGTAGTATCTATTCCCAGAAGGGAGAACCCGCCAAGGCGCTGGACTACATTAATAAGTCTATAAGCCTTCGTCCGGCTAAGGATACTGTGAGAATTCTTTCGCTCTATGGGGCAAAGTTGGAGTTGTTTGGGAAACTGGGACAATATGATTCGGCATATCACTATTTTCAGAAAGTTATCTCCAGTCCAAATCCTTCTTCGGTGGCCGATGCCTATAATAATATGGCGAAAATATATCATAAGATGGGCCGTGCTTCAGATGCCTATCCTATGCTACAACGTTTCATTGAATTATCCGATACCATACGCAAGTATCGTCATACTGAGGAAGCCATTGCATTGCAAGAGCTTTACAAACACGAACAGCTTTCGGTGGAAAACCTGTATTGGCGCACCCGGGCCGCGGAAAGGCAGCGTAATGTGTATTGGATGACTACAATCTCTTTGCTGTTGGTTTGGGTGGCAAGTGCGGTATATTTCATCTATCGCCGTAACCGCAACCATCTGATGGCGCAGCAGCATCAGCTTGTAAAAAAGGAAAAAGAATTGGCGCAGCAACGTGAGATCACTTCCGAAAACCTCCGGCGTATGGTGGAGCTGGAGCAGAAGGAAGCTAAGCTGAAGGAAACTTTCTTCAGGAGACTCAGCCAGAAGGTGGTGCAGGAGATAGAAAGAGGCGGAAATGTGATTCTTTCCGATGAAGACTGGGACGATATTGTGCAGAATGCCGACATCATCTTCAATAACTTCACGAAACGCCTGCAACAGACCTATCCGAGTCTGAATAAAGATGATCTGCGCTATTGCTGTATGGTGAAGATGCAATTATCCCAGTCGGGCATGGCGCAGGTGATGCATCTGGAGAAGGATTCGGTGAAGAAACGCCTGAAACGTATCCGTATGGAGAAGATGGGGGCGGATAGTGGCATTACATTGGAAGAACTGCTGTATAACTTTTAGAGGCTGAAAGGCTCTCTGGCTTTTGTCTGTAAAATATCCTTGAGTTATCAGAGGTTTTATGAGAATCTTTAGGAACTGTAAGGGCATTATGCTTACTTTGCAGATGATGAAATAAAACAATACAATTATGATTATTGCTCAAAAAGAAAATTATATCCTTCGTACCTGGGAGGCATCTGATGCCGAGTCATTAGCGGTTCAACTCAATAACAAAAAGGTATGGGATAATTGCCGGGATGCCCTTCCGCATCCTTATAAGTTAGAAAATGCACAGGCTATACTGGAAATTATCGGCAAGAAAGAAGGTATTCATGATTTTTGTATTGAAGTGAATGGAAAAGCTGTAGGCAATATCGGCTTCATGCCCGAAAGTGATGTGCAGCGCTTCAATGCTGAAGTAGGCTATCTTATCGGTGAACCATATTGGGGGCAGGGTATTGTTACTGACGCATTGAAAGAAGCCATCCGTTACTATTTTGCGCATACTCCTATAATCAGAGTGTTTGCTTTTGTATTCGAATATAATCTTCCTTCAATGCGTGTATTAGAAAAGGCCGGATTCAACAAAATAGGTATCATGCATAAATCCATTTATAAGAATGATGCATTTTGTGATGCGCACTATTTTGAATTATTGAAAGAGACATTGGTTGATTGAGTATGTTTACATCCATTTGATAGGATGCCCCAATGCCTGTTTTATCGCTTCCATCTCGGCACTGTGCCACATCTCATGCTTGAAGCACCAGGCAAGGGCTTCATACTTATTATTGGCAACCGGATGTTTGAAGGGAATAGGCTCTAAATCTTCTGATAGAATACGGTCGTCCAGGCGGGACAGGCTGCTGATACATATCTCATGAACAGCATCCAGTTGTTTTTTTAGCTCTGCTACAGGAATTAAATTCTTTTCGGCGGAGCGATGCAATGTACCCATTCCATTGAAAACCTTCACGTAATCAATTACCGGAATAAGTTTGCTGACGGTTTCATTCCTTCCGGTGATGCAGACGATGGCATGAAAGTTCTGACTGATAATCAGATGTCCGATTTGCCATGCGAAGTTGGAGTCAGTGCCTTCGGGGATGGTGTACCATAGGTTTTCAGGAAGTTCCGATACTAAACGATTCACGAAATTCCGCGATTCAATAATCTGTTCTTTTAAAAAATCAATCTTGCTCATAATTAGTTTATTTAAGTTATACATAGTACCGTTGGCGGAGTTAATTCGTTTCTGTAACGGTTTTGAATCAAATGGACTATTTCAATTCCCCTCCTCCAGTTGGAGGAGGGGTGCCCAAAGGGCGGGGTGGTAGGTGAGCAAAGAAGTCCTTAATGTTCTTATTAATAGGTATTTTATTGTTTTACCTACCACCTCCCCCTACGGGTACTCCTCCTCCCAGGAGGAGGAGAATGGAGATAGTATCGCTTATCATTTGCTTCATGTCTTTTCAGTTATGATTCTTTTCACCACAGAGGACACAGAGTCTCACAGAGTTTAATCAATTTGAAATCAAAAGAATGGAACTCCGTGAGACTCTGTGTTACTCTGTGGTGAAAACTCATTACTTATCAGATATAAACCAATTCCGTCAACAAGTTACATAGTAGTTAGTGAGCAAGCTTTCCATTCTGTGACAGCTCAGGGAATAAATTTTTCCCAGTAGTTCTTTCTGGGAAGTTCCTTTTCGAGCCGTTGGTAAACGTCGACGAGGCGGATAATCTTCTTTATGGCGGTATATTCTTTCTCCAGATTGAGCGAGGTGACTTGCTTGCATATCCGGCATTTGCAGGTTCCCTGCGGGTTGTATAGTGGACAGGTGTCATTCATAAAATGAGTAATCTTCCGGATGGAACGGGAGGAAATCTGACGGACGCTCTCTTCCGTCATGCCCATGATTTCACTGATTTGCTTGTACGGCAGGTTGAGGTTTATTTTGAATATGAATATCAGCCGGGCATCGTTCGTCAGGCAATGGTTCTGGGCTGTCAGACACCAGTCGCAGCATGCTTTTATCCATTCCTGTTCGTTCCGGTCCTGCCCGTTATAATCAATGGCAGGAAGTTCGCGAAATTCTCTCAACTCATTCATTGTGGCTATTCTTTCGTTCCGGGCATATCGCAGTATGGTGCGTTTGCATATTGTGTATATCCATGTCGATAACCCGGATTCCCCGTTGAACGAGTCTATGCTTTTGATGATTTCGTACCAGACTTCCTGAGCCGCTTCTTTAGCGATTTCCTTGTTTTGTATCATGCGGTGTGCTATGGAAGATACCATGACGCCATATTGTTCTACGATTTCCTTTAAGTCCGGTTGCATATTCTAAGTATTGGGCTATGTTGAGTTTGCAAATGTAACTAATTTGTTTTATCCTGCTCTTCCTGCGCTTTTTATTCTTGTTCTGTTCGCTTTTGTGCGGACACCTGTCCGTTTATGAACACTCTCTGAAAATGAATATCCGCTGATAATCAATGTTTTATTGTTTTGGCACGGCAATTGACTATATATTGTCGAAGGCGGTTGACAAAGACTTCCCTTCAAAAACCAAGAAGTAATAACAATAAAAAAATAACGATTATGAAAACGAACTTAATTTCTAAAGCAGTGGTAATGATGGTAGTAGTTATGGCAAGTGTAATGAACTTCTCTGCAAGTGCAAGCAATCCTACCCAGTACGTAAAGAACGAAGAGATGACCGGTGAACTGATGACCGCGAAGACTATCTTCAAGAACGAAGACGGACGTCTGTTCCGCCACCTCCGTTACACGTATACTTACGATAACGAAAATCGCGTAACCAGCAAGGAAGCTTCCAAATGGGACAGCGTAAAAGAAGCTTGGGTTCCTTACTTCAAAATGAATATGGAATATAGCAATAATGAAATAGAAGTGAACTACGCCCGTTGGAACTCCAAGAGCAACGCTTACGACAGCAACATCCAAAAAAGTGTTTACGAATTGAACGATACCAATGCGACTTTGATGCTGGCAAGTACAAAATAAGTATACAAGCACTATTGAAAGCCGGATACGGAGAATGTATTTCTCGGATATCCGGCTTTTTGTTATTTTTCACTATGCTCCTCCACTATCTGTATAGAGAAAGAAGCTTATCTTTTGGTTATAAGCCCGCAGGTATATTTCAAAGCGGTGTCTTCATCGTTCATGAAGTCGGCAATTGTTTGTGATACTTGATGATGGGGAGGAATTCCCATCCCTTCCATAGGAAATCCTTTTGGTGATAAATCCGGTTGACGGGTGGGTATTCGCAAATAAGTACCGTGTTTTGTTCTGAATGTGCGGGGACCATTGCCGGTGTCTCCTCCAGTGGCTTCACCGACAAGTGTTACGTTTCCGCTTTCTTTCATATCTATTGTGAAACTTTCGGCGGCAGAGCAGGTGAAAGTGCCGGTCAGCAGATAGATTTTCCCTTTATAAGCATCTGCTTCGGGTTGCATTATCTGTTGCCTGCTGACGCAATGCGGTTGCTCTTTCCGGATAAAATATTTGCAAATATCCCGCCCGTTGCCGCTGTTGCCTCCTCCGTTTTGGCGGATGTCTATAATGAGATAGGGAAGGTCTTTTATTTGAGGATAGGCTGTTTTGAAATCTTCCAGCACGGGGGACATCATGGTGTTGATGGCCAGATAGCCGATGCTGTCTTGCAAAACTCTGGTTTCTACGGTTACCTCTTTTTCATCAGAGAAGTAGTCTCTTCGTTTCAAGGGTAAAGAGATTGTCAGTGTATCGCCCTTTCTCAGTAACGTATAGTCTCGGAGGGTGTCGGCATAGCTGGTGAATGCGTAACGGGCTGATTTCAGATGCCTCCATGCGTCAGTAGATGCCTCGGCATATTTTTCGTACTGATTAATCCACTCTTTATAAGGAACTTCATTGATGGCTATGATGCAGTCTTTATCCTTGAATCCGTATTGTGTCAGATAGGCATTGGGCTTGTTGATGTATAAGGAATCTTGTATGAGGACCGGAAATTGTCTCGCCGTGTACGTCCTGAAGCAGGAAATGGCATGACTGCACTGTAAGGCGGAAATGTACTCTTGTACTGCCAATCCATAGTCTGTGGTGGTTTGTGCCTGGCGGACACGGGTAATGTATGTCTGGTATAATGAATCCATATTCAGATGTTTGGCTTGGTATAGTGAATAGTTTTCCATTACTATCTGGTGTATCTCCTCAAAATCAGCCTCAAACTGCGAAGGTTTCACAGGTATTTCCGAAAGATAGAAATACTCCGCTTGAGGTTCTTTGTTGTAAAAATGCTTGGCATAAATGCGTAATCCGCACCAGGCAACGGCGCATACGGCTATTACGATAAATGCAATTTTTAAATGTTTCATACTCTATAGAATTTTGTTATACATATCGGTTGTTTCTTTAGAACTCTTATTTATGGCTCTTTTGTGCTGCAAAGGTAACCTTTTGCTTCTATATGTTGAAACACAGATAACCTTTTCTATCTTATTATATTATACATTATGCAAATCATTCTCCGGAAATAAAACGAGTATTCCTTCATTGAGACTGTAGTAAATTTCTTTGTTCGCTTTTATGCGGACACATGTTATTGGCATTTGTTATGTTATTAAGTCTGAACAGCCTCGCTACCCTATGGATAAAAAATATATCTTTGTGAATGAACCTGTTAATTGTCGGACATTAATCAAAACACAGATGAAAAATATGTTTTATTGGGCTGGCATCATAAGCATTCTTATCTGCCTGCCGCTTCGGGTTTCCGCTCAGTCGTACGAACAAATGTGGAAACAGGTTGAAGCTCTGGAACAAAAGAAGTTACCTGAATCTGCAATCAAAGAAGTGCAAAAGATTTACGAGCACGCCAAACAGGAAAAGAACATGCCCCAGATGATGAAAGCCCATCTGACAAAGGCATCCTTATCTATCGACATCACCCCCGATAGTCTGGACCGTGAATTATCCGGACTGAAAACCTGGGTGGCGGAAGAAAAAGACCCGGTGTATAAAGCTATACTGAATCATCTGCTGGGATACTACACCTTTGGTACCGGCAAGAGGGATGGGGCTGCCATAGACGCTGCCATTGCTTATTTCCGCCTTTCACTGCAAGATAAAGACCTGCTTTCCCGGAAGTCCGCTGCGGATTACCGCCCGATGACTGTCAGCAAAGAGCTGAGCGGGAAGTATTGCGGCGACAATATGTATCAGTTGCTTGCCCGGCAGGCCATCTCGCGGCTGAGTGGTTATTTCATTGTCAATCCCGTGTTAGCCGAGAAAATACAAACCGAAATATTGTCTATTTATGACGGGCTGATTGACTTTTACCAACAGCAAGGCATGACGGATGCCCGCCTATTGCTAATGCTCGATAAACTGAATTACCAAGAGAATGACATCAGTCGCGGCGGTGTAAATGAAAATCTGAGGCTGACCGACGAACAAGTAATAACCCTCCTGAAACAATGGGCCGAAGAGTTCTCCGCTTCCCCGCTTTGCGGAGAGGTATATTGCCAACTGGCAGAGCGCTACGACAGAATGCAGGATTATACCGCCAAACTGCATGCCGCCCAAACCGGACTTGAAAAATACCCCCAATCACCCTCTGTCAATGATCTGAAGGAACAAGTGGCAGAAGTGCTCACTCCCCGTCTGGTGGTAGAAATCCCCTTTGCCTATCCGGCAAGGGAAGTGGATTTGAAAGTAAAATATCGCAATCTGACCGGGCTGACCATAGAACTTTACCGGATGAATCTGCCCGTCACAAGTAATATTCTGAAAGAGGAAATAACAGCTTCCACCGTAAGTCGATACGGCAAATTGGTCGGCACCCGTCATTACCAACTGGCAGCCACCCCGGATTATATGGAAACAGATACCTTGCTGCGTTATAAGTTTCCCACCGAAGGCATTTACATATTAAAATCTATTCCCGACGGCCATCGCAAGTATACAGCATACGGAAAAGCTTATGCTTCCTCCCTGCAAGCCATATTCTTGGGATTGCCCGGCGGAAAACAGGAAATCAATATTATCGACCGCCTGACGGGACATCCGGTGGCAGGCACGGAAGTAGCTTATTACCGTGTGTCGCAGAGAGAAGGTTATCGTTTGGTCAAAGCATACCCTGCAGATAGCAAAGGAACTGTTACCCTTACCCCGCCCGATGAAAGAAACTGGCTGGGGATAAACGTCCGTAAGCCGGGTGCCGATTATATGGAAATCAGCTATGCCGGTTTCTCGGTTGGGGGATATAATGCGCCCGCCTCCCGGAAGTGGGAAAAGCATGTCTCCCTCTTCACCGACCGGGCTTTATACCGTCCCGGACAGGTGGTGCATGTTTCGGGAATAGCGTATGAGCAATCGGGTGATTCGATACGCATCTTCTCAAGAGTCCGCAAGGATGTGGTGCTGCGGGATGCCAACCGGCAGGAGATTGGCAAACTATCTCTTGCTACAGACGAATTCGGGGCTTTTTACGGTGACTTCGTGCTTCCCGAAACACTTCTTCCGGGAGAGTTTGAACTGTCGGTAGAAAGCGGTGAAAACCGTTATATCCGTGTGGATGAATACAAGCGTCCGACGTTTGATGTAGTCTTCCATCCTTATCAGGCCACTTATAACGTGGGAGATACCGTATTAGTTAGCGGCGAAGCAAAAACATTTGCAGGCGTTCCGGTAGGACTGTGCAGACTCAATTATAAACTCACCCGTTCGGAGAATGAATTCTGGAGGATTTCGGACCATGAAACTGTTCTGGCAGTAGGTGAAGTGCAGACTGATGCAGCCGGTAACTTCCGCTTCCCGGTCTTTCTGCGCAAACCGGATGATTTCAAGCCCGACCGACCGGGGCGTTACTACACCTATAAAATAACGGCTGAGGTCATCAACCTGACCGGAGAGGTGGAAAGCGGTACTTTGTCGTTACCGGTAGGGCAACAGTCCGTAGCCTTGCAGATTAAAGGTCTGCGCCCAAAGGTGGCTCGCGAGAAACGGGAGTCCATACAGGTGCTGGCTATGAATCTAAGCCGGCAGCCCGTGACGCTTCAAGCCACTTGCGTGGTGTATGCTTTGGACGAAAAAGGAAACAAAGGCAATGAGGTATGCCGCCGTACAGTAGAAACCCGCCGGTCTTTTGTTCCGGACGATATACTGGCCCTTACTCCGGGACGTTACACTATGGAAGTGTCAGCCCTCGACGGGCAGGGAAGAACCTGCACGGCACGGCAGGATTTCATTCTCTTTTCGTTGGCAGACCGTCACCTGCCGGTACATTCACCGGAGTGGTTCTATCAGGACGGGACAGAGTTTAATGACGGGCATCCCGTCAGCCTGTATGTGGGTAGCAGTGAGAAAGATGTCTATCTGTTGTACGATGTCTTCTGTGGCGACAAGCGCATTGAATCCAAACGGATGGTTCTCAATAATGAAATCCGGCAGTTCACCTATCCCTATAAACCGGAATATGGAGACGGCATCACCGTGAACTTCGCCTTTATGCGCGAGAGCAAACTATACACCAAGCAAGTGCAGATAGCCCGTCCCCGCCCGGATAAGAGCCTGCAACTGAAATGGATTACTTTCCGTGATAAGCTGCAACCGGGGGGGAAAGAAGAATGGCAACTCCAAATCACGCATCCCGACAAGAAAGCGGCCGATGCGCAACTACTCGCCACTCTTTATGACGCTTCCCTTGATAAACTGTACGTCAATGACTGGGCTTTCAACCTGAACTTTCCCCGTTCCACTCCCGGTGTCCGTGCAAACCTGATATTCTCAGGTCATTTCATCTGGATGTACAGTAACTTCCCCTATGCGGGCAGCACTCTGCGTGGTCTTCGTTGGTGGGATGTGTATAGCACTCTGAATGCTCCGTTCTGGCGGGTTCCGCATCCGGAGAACGGTTTCCGTGTAAAGCAGGATAGCAGGATGATGAAGCCCGCAGCTATCAGCCTTGATGCTGAAACTCTGTCTGATGACGGTTTTGAAGTAGAAGACGGAAGCTCCATTGAAGCAGTGTTTGAATGCTCTGACGCTGTGGCATTGGACGATGGTTCTCCATACGTCCCTCTCCGGCAAAACTTTGCAGAAACAGCTTTCTTCTATCCCGCCCTCCGTACGGATAGAAATGGAGTCGTAAGCCTGTCTTTCACCTTGCCCGAAAGCCTGACCGAATGGAAGTTCATGGGGCTTGCCCATACCCGGGGTATGGATTACGGGCAGATAACAGCCCGGGCAAAAGCTGTCAAGCCGTTTATGGTGCAACCCAATATGCCCCGTTTTATCCGTGTGAACGATAAACCGGTCATCAGTACAGGAATAATCAACCTGTCGGAAGAAAACATCCGGGGAACAGCCCGAATGGAACTGGTTGACCCGCAAACAAACCGGATTCTTTCAACCCGCGAACACGAATTCAGTGCGGCTGCCGGAGCAACCGTTTCCGTATCTTTTGATCTGGAAACCCCGGATGAAGCTACGGTCTGGATTTGCCGGATTATTGCCGAGGGAGGCAATTTCAGTGATGGCGAACAGCATTATCTTCCGGTTCTGTCTGATAAACAGTGGGTGACTGAAGCAATACCCGTGCAATTGAACGGTGCGGAAAGTAAATCGGTTGCATTGGACGGCTTGTTTAATGACGGAAGCAAAACCGCTACCGACAAACGCCTGACGGTGGAACTGACTGCCAATCCCGATTGGTATGCCATACAGGCTTTGCCCGTCATTGGCAATCCTTTGAATGAAGATGCCTTGTCGTGGGCAGGTGCTTACTATGCCAATTCATTGTCCACAACCATTATCAATACTCATCCCCGCATCCGGCAGGTGTTCGAAAGCTGGAAAGCGCAGGGCGGTTCATCATCAGGCAATCTCAGTGATAAAGAAGACCTGAAAGACCTGCTGCTTAAAGAAACTCCCTGGCTGGCGGATGCCCTCAATGAGACGGAGCAGAAAAGAAGCATAGCGCTTCTGTTCGACCTGAACACAATGGGCAACCGTAATCAGGTTGCAGCATCCCGTCTGGAAACATTGCAACTCCCCGACGGCTCCTGGAGTTGGTATAAAGGGATGTCGGGCAACCGCTACGTCACCACCCGGATTGTAGAAATGCTGGCACGGCTCCGGACGATGGGTGCGTCTGTCGCTCCGCTACAGGGAATGTATGAAAAGGCGGTGAATTATCTCCATACCCAATGGCTGGATGAATACAGACAGATGAAGGAAAGTGAAAAGAAGGGCGATAAGGATAGATTGCCCGGCGAGCAATCCCTGCATTACCTGTATATCTGTGCTTTGGATGCGCAAGTTGCGAAGCGTGCCGATAAAACAGCTTACTCGTATATGATTGGCAAACTGGAGGCAGCCCCTCCGGCTGATGCCATTTATGACAGGGCGCTTATCGCTACCCTACTGCATAAAGCAGGTAAAACGACCAAAGCGAACGAACTTGCCCGCTCCATTCTGGAATATTCCGTTGCCACATCCGGGATGGGACGTTATTTCGATACTCCGAAAGCCCGCTATCCCCGAAACAGTTATAGAATTCCGACGCAAGTGGCCGCCATCGAAGCCTTGTCCGACATTCTGAAAGAACCGTTGGCGGTTGCCGAAATGAAGCAATGGTTGCTTAAACAGAAGCAAGTGCAGGCCTGGAACAATCCGGTAGCTACTGCCGATGCTGTGTATGCTTTCCTGGGTAGAGATGATAATCAGTTGGCAGAGAGCAGCGCTATGAAAGCGGAAATATCCGGAACAGAAGTGGTGACTCCCGATGATGCATTAGGTTATGCCCGCCGTTCGTTCTCCGGTGATGAGGCTGAAACCCGGCAAATAGAAGTAGCGCACACGGGTGCAGGGATAGGTTGGGGGGCTGTATATGCCCAATATCTGGAAGATATGGATCAATTGCAATCCGCAAAAGGTAACGGTTTGAAAATCACCCGTACTTATTATAGAGATGGCAAGGAAGTTTCTTCAAAAACAGATTTGCATGTGGGGGACGAACTCACCGTCCGGCTGACAGTGAAAGCAGACCGGGATATGGATTTCATTCAGATAAAAGATACGCGTGCCGCCTGCATGGAGCCAAAGGAAGCGTTGTCGGGATATCGTCATTCCGATGCTATCGGCTATTATCAGGTGATGCGTGATGCTTCTGCCGAATTCTTTATTGACAAACTAAGGAAGGGCATTGTTCAGATAGAATACAAAGTCTATATAGACCGTCCGGGAACTTATCAGACCGGTATTGCCACCGTGCAATCGGCTTATGCACCCGAGTTTGCCGGACATACAAAGAGTCTGTCTGTAACGGTGCGTTGAAATTATTATTCATTTATTAATCATACGAATCAGTAGCTGAATTTGGCGTATAACGGTATACAATGAAGCAAATGATAATTTAGCGCAGCCTAAGCCTGAAAGGCTTTCATCTTATAGCCCAGGGCAACGCCCTGGGAATGAATCGTCCCCACAATCTTACGCCCTGTAAGGGCAAAAGCTGATGTGTGCTGTTATGCCCTTACAGGGCGCAGGGATAAACATAACTCAATTCCCAGGGCGTTGCCCCGGGCTATAAGATGAAAGCCTTTCAGCCTTGAGCTGCGCAATAATCACCCATTTCATTCATATCCGCTCAATAACAAACCAATTTCAACTCCTGATTCGCATTAATCATAAAATGCGTATGAAGCATCTATGCTTATTGATTGCTTTTTTATCTTTCCTTAGCTGTAAGGCTCAGAAGGATAATGAGGATTTGACAAAGGAGGTGATAATCTCGGGCCGTGTCTTGAATAGGGAGGTCTATCCGAAGGAAAAGGAGGTGACGCTTGTGATACCTTATCTGTCTGAAATGGAGACTGTCTATACTTCTCCCATAGCGGATGACGGTACTTTCAGTTTCCGTTTTAGTCCTTACGCTCCCGTTCGCGAAATTGTTCTTCGCAATTATGCGGAGCACTTGTTTGTACATCCGGGTGATAGTCTGTTTGTAGAGATTGATTTCAGTGATTTGCTGTCTCCCAAGATTACGGGAACTTCCGGTACACTGAATCAATATATGGCTCTTTTCGTTTTAGGTGGATATTATCGTGGCCCTTATTATTGTAATCCAAGGAGTACTTTCGAAGAATTTGAAAAGGAATTGGGAGAAGAGCATACCAGTCGTTGGGAACGTCGTGCCGACTTCCTGAAAGAACATTCTCCGGGTGCTGAGGTTGAAGAATATACGGCGGATTTGCTGTGGATAGATTATTATAATGCACTCTTTAGATATGCTGCGTCACAGGCGTTGGAGGGTAAGGACGTTAGTCTGTATATGGCATTGATGTTAAAACTTAACCCTCTCTTTTCGGGGAAAACCGTCTTTGCCGGTCTGTTTCCGCTTGCTGAAACGGTGAATTTTTTCCTCTATTACAATCACACCAGAAAAAAATATAGCGATTTTGAGTTAGCGGATCTTATGAAGGATTGCAAGGATAATGCTATCCTGCCCTATTTATATCTCCAACATGTGGCCGTTCCTTTATGCCACAACGATACGCTTTGTCTGGCTGATTACAGGCTTCAGTTCGACTCTATAGTGCAGGCTCCCCATTTGAGGCAACCCATACTTGAATTATATGAGGATAAAGCAGATTATCTGAAAGCCCCCGGAAAGGTATCCCACCAGATGCTCTATGGCAATAATGCTGATGAGGCGGCTGCCAGGAAGGACATGCCGTTTATGATTCCCGTATATAATCTTCTGGAAAAGTATGCAGGCAAGGTGATTTATGTTGATTTCTGGGGAGTGACTTGTCCCCCTTGTCTGGCAGAAATGGAGCCTTTGAAGGAATTACGTAAGCGATATTCTCCCGAAGATGTGGTAATGGTGAGTATCTGTGGAAGTAGAGACAGGGAGGCATATCATAAGGTGCTGGAGCGCTTCTCTCTGCAGGGGAAGAATATTGAGTGCGTCTATTCGGAAGATTGGGCGACCTCCGATGACTATCGCCGTATTATGAAACATTGGGGCATGAACAGCATACCACAATTCCTTCTGATTAACCGTGATGGGGTTATAGTGGATTATGGCACTGCATTGAGACCCAGTTATCCGAAGACGGCGACAAAGATTGATGCTCTATTGAAGTAAGGGGAGAATCGGGTAGGGATAGGTATATCAGGCGATATAAATAATTTATTGTTCGCTTTTGTGCGGACACTTGTCCGTTTATGAACACTCTCTGAAAATGAATATTCGCTGATAATCAGTGTTTTATTGTTTTAGCACGGCAATAGACTATATATTGTCGAAGGTGGTTGACAAAGACTTCCTTTCCAAACTCAAGAAGTAATAACAATAAAAAAATAACGATTATGAAAACGAACTTACTTTCAAAAGCAGTGGTAATGATGGTAGTAGTAATGGCAAGTGCAAAATAAGTATACACACATTGTTAAAAGCCGGATACGGAGAACGCATTTCTCGGGTATCCGGCTTTTGGGGCTATCCACGATTTTGTGCAAATAAAAAAATAAGAACCGTGCATCTTTTTATGTCTTCTCCTGGCTTCGTCAATACATTATCCTAATCATTTAAATGTTTAGGGAGAAAAGTCATTTCTTATCTTGCAGTTCTTTCATCTCTCGTCAACTGTCCTGTTCATCGGCTTTCCGGCTGAAAGTGCCGCCTGAAGGAATGTTTTTTGCTTTCAGTCAGCACCTTTTGATAAACAACGGATTAGTTGGCAAGGGGGCAGTTCTTGTGTAAACACATACAAGAAAAGAAGCAATGTTTTAATGGTTATCATTGCTTCTTTTACCCCAAAACAAGCAATGATATTGATTGATAAATACTACTTAATAAGATTGGATAACGCATCTATATATCCAACGTTTCCCATCTATATATCCAATGTCTCCCATCTCTATATCCAACGCCTTCCATCTATATATCCTACACATACGGTCTATATCTCCAACACCGTGAAACATGTGAACTTTCCGGCACAAAAGTTTCTATATGGAATAGCATTTATTAAACATGAAACGTCCCGTGCTTGTAATATTGACTGAAGACTGAAAGTAGAAAAATTCTTTCTTCAGGAGATACTTTCAGCCGGAAAGCCGATGGACAGGGTAGTTGACGAGAGATGAAAGGAGTGAAGGACAATAAGAACACTTTTTTCTTTCTGCTTGATTGAGTGATTTATTGTCCGCTTTTGTGCGGACACATGTCCGTTAATGAACACTACTTAAAAGTGAATAATCGTTGATAATCAGTGGTTTATTGTTTTGGCACAGCAATTGACTATATATAGTCGAAGGCGGTTGACAAAAACTTCCTTTCCAAAATCAAGAAGTAATAACAATAAAAAAATAACGATTATGAAAACGAACTTAATTTCTAAAGCAGTGATAATGATGGTAGTAGTAATGGCAAGTGTAATGAACTTCTCTGCAAGTGCAAGTAATCCTACCCAGTACGTAAAGAATGAAGAGATGACCGGTGAACTGATGACCGCGAAGACTATCTTCAAGAACGAAGACGGTCACCTGTTCCGCCACCTCCATTACACGTATACTTACGATAACGAAAACCGCGTAACCAGCAAGGAAGCTTCCAAATGGGACAGCGTAAAAGAAGCCTGGGTTCCTTACTTCAAAATGAATGTAGAGTACAGTAACAATGAAATTGCAATAAATTACGCCCGTTGGAACTCCAAGAGCAACGCTTACGACAGCAACATCCAAAAGAGCGTTTACGCATTGAACGATGCCAATGCAACTTTGATGCTGGCAAGTACAAAGTAAGCTAACTTAAAGAATTAAACCAAACCGGCTATCAGAAAGTATGTCTTTTTCTGATAGCCGGTTCTGTTTTGTTTTATGCTTTCGTCTTCATCAGAAACCTCTTTTTATCTTTACCAATTTATTGATGCGGGAAAGCAACAGCGAATGACTTCCTGAAACATTGCTCCGACTCCTTTCCCGAATTAAGCGGGCATATACTCCGGTTTAAAGAGAAATATCACTTACCTGAACGAGTACCGGACAGAGATTGCCTGCCAACTTTTGAAGCAGAAGAAAATGTCTGTTTCTGAAATATGTTATTATGCCGGATTTAACAATGTTCCGTATTTCAATCGGGTATTTAAGAGCAATAAAGGAGTCTCTCCAGGTGAGTATAGCAGGTCTTAACCTATATACCTTTTTGTGCGTATTTATTTCTGTTTTGTTTCATAAAGATAGCACATTCGTGATTTTGCTAACCTGTATTTTTGCCAATATGTGCAAAATAGATATTTGTTGCATAAATAGTCGAATAATCAACACTGATTACTGTATAATATGCGATATTTATACGCTAATTAAGCTAAAAATGTCAATGTTATGCAGGCAGACTCTTAACTTCTTGTTGACAAACTCTTAATTTCCTGTCGACAAGAAGTTAACTTTATCGTAGATGGGCACCTGCTTGCTCTACGGGAAACTGTGCCAAACTCTACGATGAACAGAATTAGTAGAGTAAAGATGCCCTTTAGAGTTTTTTTAGCTAATGTTTTCTGTTAAACATGAAACTATTATTTTGATTGGTGGATTGCCTTATTTTGTTTCCTTTTTCTTAAAAATAAGAATTCATTGTTCTCTTCTGTCGATAGTTCGTATTTATTCCTATCCTCTTGCTCCCTGTTTGATGAATTTGGCTGCGTTTTTTCTGTTTATTCTGTCCTTTTCCCGAAAATGCAGCACTCAGAGACCCTTTAAAAATACAAAATGACAGTTTGTAATTTGCATTTTGTCAGGTCACCCTTTGAATAGGTGTGATGCAATTGTAACTTTTTATGGCTAATTATTGAAGGAATAAACTGACTTTTCCTATCTTTGGACAAGATTAAACTGTAGAAAACAATGGATGAAACATTAAGAGGACAGATTGATGCTTGGACAGAAGCTGACGAGCATGATAAAGTTATTGATGTGTTAGGGCGAATTCAGTCTGAAGACAGAGACTTTGAAGAGGCAGGTCTGCTGGCACGTGCATACAATAACTTGGGTGAGTATGAAAAAGCTCTGGAATTGCTCGATTCGACCGGTGAGGAAGGGACTGAGGATACGAACTGGAATTTCAGAAAAGGGTATGCGCTTTACTTTCTGGACAGATACAAAGAGGCCTTGGCTTGCTTTAATAAAGCAGATGAGCTGACTCCGGACGACGAGGACACTCTTGATTTCATCCGTAGTTGCAATAGCCACCTGCCTTTCAGAAAAAGGGTGCAGGACTTCTGGAAATGGTTTACTGACAACGAAGAAGGACTGGCACGGATAGTCGAAAACCGTGGTCAGCTTGAGAGCGGTGATGCAGTTGAGTTTGTGACAGCCGGGACCAATCTGATAAACGAGGATGTGCACTTCAACTTGGGCGGAGATTATGAATTTACTTTCTCGGTGGAGGGCAGCACACACTTATTCTACCTTTATCCGTATGTGGTGTCGCAGTTGCCTGCACAGTTCAGGGACAAATGGCATTTCTTCCCTTTCAATCAGGGAACGGATGCGAGCTTTAGCTTTGGCATGTACGGGGTGAATGTGGATATGGCTCAGGTGCAGGTGTCCGCCGCCTATCAGGAAGACATCAACGCCTTTAATATCAACTTTTACGAAGAGCAGTTGTGTTCGCTGGAAGAAGCCCAGAGTTATAATGCATATTATATCATGATGGAAATTATGCTTGGTGAAGGACTTTCATACCAGTACGTCGGTAGTGTGGAAAAGGCGGATGCTCCGCTTGAAAACAGCATGAAGCTTCCCGAACTTAAAGCATATATTACAGATACGCTAAAAGCTCATGATAAGGAAATATTTGATAATCCTCAACAAGTGTATACCGGTTACCGTTTTGAACCTCAGGAGAGCGAAGAGTTGCGTTTTGATGTTGTTGCAGGCAGCTCTTGTTTCCAGCCTCTGGTTGCCGATTATTATAATGGGTCGGAGGAGTTGTTCAACCGGTTGAACAGGTTCGGTGCACAAGCGGTATTTATCGCTTTCCCGTATGAGAACAATGAAGAAGGAGATGGGAAGAAGGCACTGGATTTCCGATATGAGTTGGAAGACCGCTTGTCGGAAGAATTGCTTGCGCCGGAAGGGCTGGGACTTTTGCTGGGTGGTGCTGTCGGAACAGGTACTTGCTACATAGACCTCCTGTTGTTTGATGAGCCGGCTTTCATGGAGAAAATTGTCCCATTCCTGAAAGACTATCCCCAGTATCGCTTCTATCTCTCTGATTTCCGTCAGGGGAGTGACTTGTGCAGATTGTATGAAACAGAAGATGACGAGACGGAGGAATAAAAAATAAATCGCTAACAATTAATATGTCACAACCATGAGTATAGGTTTCAGATTGACAACGAAGTGCAAAAATGTTTCTTCATTCCAGAAGCTGTTGGATGTGGTGGCTGCCCGGCATGAGGTATCTGTTAGTCATACGGAGGATTATTCGGAATTATCTGTTTGCCGTTTAGGAAATATATTCTTCAATTATGAGCCGACAGAGGATGAAACGGTTATCATAGGCGATTGCCAGACTAACCTGTTAGGAGCGGGTTTCCATAAGGCTGCAATAGACATCGTTGACGAAGTGATGGAGCTGAGGGACTTCCCTTTCGAGGTGGAAGACGATACGGAATATTATGAGCACAGGGACTTTGAGCGGATGCGTTCCGAGCATTTTTATCATTGGCTGAATGCAATTGTAGAACTCTGCCAGGAGCGTATGAGTAAGGATGGAAGTATGTATGCCATCTGCTGGGATTGCCATAAATATATGCCTCGGGAAGTGGAAGGAACGGTTGTGTCCCCCTTTGGACGCATACGTCCGGAACATTTTGTTGAACGGATAAAGACCGAAGGCATCGAAGCCCTGGCAAATGAATTCCTCATGTGGAATAATAAGGAACGTGATGCGTTGTTTTACCGGAATACGGCATTAAGTGCTTTGTGGGAGGACTGTTACTTCATGCCTTCCGCACGCAGTGATGAAGATGAGGAAATTAATTCGTTCATTATAAAGAATCTGGAGACGGCAGCCGGGATGGATGCTTCTCTGCCTTTCCCGAAAGAAGATTATCTGCAACTTTGCCGTCTAGCCGAAAAAGAGCCGATAGATGTCTCTGCATTGCCGGACTACGTATGTGAATTTTCGATAGGTTATCGCAAAGGCTGGGTGACGTATACTTTGGGCAATCTGAAATTTTCCCTTCCGGGCAACTACCTTTATTTTGAAGAGGACGACTTCCGCGGTTATTATGACGGAGAGAATGAGGACTGGCATATTGTGCGCCTGTTGGCATGTTCCGTTCCTGATGATGAGGTGAGCTATATGGAGGAAGATGCGCCTGTGTTGGTGAAAGAAAAGAACTTCAAGAATGGTAAATGCAGGCTTTATAACCTGGGTAGAGGCAAAGATAGTGATGAATATGTGTTCCAATGTCAGGCTATCACTGAGCACCAATTCTCCCTTTTCACCATTTCGTGCAAAGGAAAGAATGAGGCGACAGTTTTCTCTGCTGAGTTTATAGAGCATTTGGAAGCCACGAAAATGAGTAACCATGACGAGTTGTTCAAAAAGATAGAGCAGTGGAATGAAGAGGATGAGGAGCAGAAGATAATTGATGCCATCTTGGAGATTCCGGAAGGAGAACGGGAAACGGAACTGACCGGTCTTCTGGCACGTGCTTACAATAACCTGGGAAGTTTTCAGGAAGCTCTCAACTGCCTTTCTACGATAGAAGAGGAGTGTAAGGAAGATGCACTTTGGTTCTATCGGGTGGGCTATGCTCATTATTATTTGAATCAGCTGGATAAAGCTCAGGAAGCTTTTGAACGTTCGTTGGAACTGGATCCGGATGATGAAGATGCGAAAGAGTATATTGAGAATTGTAAGAATGGGGTATCTCCTTATCGTATGGAGCTGTACGAAGAGGAAGAGAAGGATGCTCTTAATGCTCATCTTGAGAAGTTCTTCGGGCATTCGGATCATGTTTTTCATGAGATAGTCTCACCGGATATCCATGTGGATATTTATATTATTGAACCGACAGCCGAGAGGAATTATTATACGTTGGTTACTTTGGGAATGGGTGCGCACTGGATGAATGTACCTTATGAATTAGCTGAATATAAGTTGGAACGTGCAGAGTTGCTGATATACTTGCCTGCCGACTGGGATATCCAAGGCGATGATGAAAAGTATTATTGGCCCTTGCGCTGGCTCAAGATACTTGCCCGCTTGCCTTTGGAGCAGGATACCTGGTTAGGCTGGGGACATACGGTGCCCAATGGCGGGCCGTTTGCAGAGAATACGTTGCTCTCCGGTGTATTGCTGATTAATCCGGAGGATGTGGAAGATGGAGCTGCCGTTTGCCAGTTGCCTAATGGTGAAGAAGTGAATTTCTATCAGGTGATTCCACTCTATGAAGAGGAGATGAATTTCAAGATAGCGAAGGGAGCGGAAGCTTTATTAGGAAAGATGGGTGGAGTAAATGCGGTGGTGGACATCAATAGAGCGAATGTCTGCGCTGGGTTCAAGTTGCCAAAACGCAGGAGGTAAGGTTTTTCTTTCTCTTTGCACGGTTTTGATGCACCACAGATTACACAGATTTACACAGATTAGGGAAGATATCTCTGATTATTAATAAATTAAATCTGTGCTAATCTGTGTAATCTGTGGTGAAATAATTCATTTCTGCACAGAAATAAACGTAATTACCGAACGTGCAGGGATAACTGCCAACTGTCCTTTTTTCAATTTATGGATAGGGAGCAAGTCTTCACCGGCTATATCCGATGTACGATAGCCTTGCCATGACTTCACCTTCGAATCGTCTACATTGAACGTGAAGTTTTGTTCCTGCTCGGCATAGTTGATGACTACTATCACCCATTGCCCGTTTGTATTTCGGTAAGCGGTGCACATAAGTCCTTTCTGATCGGTATCTCCTTCCGGGATAACCTGCCCGTTCTTGTCAGTCGTCTGAATGGACATGCGTACAGCTCCCGGACGGATAAAGCGACTGTAGTTACCTAATACCCACATCAGCTTTGAATCTTTCACTTTGCCGTCGCGCAAGTCGGGATTGGCGTATTCGCGTATCAGTCCATCCTTGTAGTCGCCTCCTATGGCACGCCACCATTGCCAGCTTCGTGCTCCTGCATAGACAATGTCATGATGAATGATACGTGCCACATAAAGTGCCGTTTTCATCGTATGGTCGAATCCGTGACCGCCACCGATTTCTTCATCGTTCCCCATAATGCAGGTTTCCGTCTGCCAGAAACCGACCTTGTATTTATCCAGCGTGTCACGTAATTGACGGCGATAATCGCGTAGCATATTCAGCGGAGTAGTCGTCCAGTAACTGTGTCCTGAGATGAGGGGAAGTACTTTGGGGGTATTCCCCAGATAAGTATCCACACTATCGGGACAGAAGAAAGACTGGATTTCGTATCCCCGTTCATGATTCGTCATGTGGGTGGCAAACATACAGCGATAGTCCGATGCTTCGCAGATGGCAATTTCCGTATCAATGCCTTCTTTTACAAACTCTTTACTGATGAGGCGCACGGCACGGGCTATTTCTTTCTTTGTGGCCGGAGTGCCTTCCTGTTTAGGGCCTATCCAATTCCAGTGTCCGTCGGGTTCATTGAAAGGGGAGAGGTAATCGAACTTGATACCGTCTTTCTTCTCCACTCCTTTAATCATGTTTGCCAGGAAGCGGGCGAAGTCTTCATAATGTTCCTCTTTCAGATTGAGCGTACCGTCACGCCCGGTATTGGTAGCCAGTCCGTTTTGAGTATAATAAACGGGAGGTGAATTCAGAAAAGCAAGGAATTTGCTGACTCCGCGTTCTTTGGCTAAGCGGAGGAAGTTACGCTGTCCCGGTTGTTTGTCCCAGTCATAGCTTCCGTCCGGCTTTAAGAAACACTCGGTACGCATCCAGAGAGAGCCTATCTGACTTGCCTCACCCTGTTCCGTGCTGCCTGCACCCACATTGAACCGCCATAAGGAGAGGCCGATTCCTTTAGGTTTGCCGTTGGCGTCATTCTCTGTGCTGAACAGCCAGTCGGCCACCTGGTTCTGCCTTTCCTGAGGCCATTGACCAATGATGTGCATGCTCCAGGCGTCCGAAGCGCCGAAGTGTTCCATGACCTGTAAAGGTTGTTCGGCAACTATCCGATAGTTTATATCTGCTTGAGGTGAACACGAAGTAGTTATTGCAACTAAAGCGAGTAATAATACTTTGTATCTCATAAATATCTGTTATTGGGGATTATTCAACATTCAAAAGAATCTCACTTCCTTGCAGGAGAGGTGAGGTAAACTTCACACGAACCTGTCCTTTCTCGCCGGTAGTCTGCACATAACCCAGCAAGCGGCCGTGATAAGCACGATGATGGTTATCGGTGTAGTCGCTCATATCACTGTTATCGGAGCCTTCGAGACCTAACAACCGTGCCGGACCTTCGATGACGCAGGTGACGTCATTGTCGCCAAGTTTCACAACCGTACCGCTTTCATCAATGATTTCTACTGTGAGGTGTGCCGTAGCCCGGTCTTTGGATAAGGAAGTACGGTCTGCACTGACGCGGAGCGCATAAGGCCGACCGGAGGTTTTTATTGAATAGTCCGACATGGCATTCCCATCCTTGTCACATCCTTCCGCCTTTAATTCGCCGGGTTGATAGGGAATGTCCCAGTAGATAATACCAGTTTTTTCATCGTATGGTTTCATCTCACCCACTACTTTCCCGTCCAATAACAGACGTGCCTGCGGGGCATTGGTGTAGCAAACTATACGTATCTCCTGTCCTGGCTCATAATTCCAGATGTCCCATGCATCGGGTGACAGATAGAGGCGTTTGGAGTTTTTAAATCTGGGCTGTACCGGATAGGTACCCAGATAAGTGACAGGTTTCTCACTCCACAGCGAGGCACGGAAATGTCCGCGAGGCTTGGGAAAACTGCCGAAATCAAGTAAGCCGGTGTAGAGCCCGCGCGAAGGCCATGCTCCCGATTCGCCCAGGTAGTCTGTGCCCGTCCATATGAACTGGCCGAAGATAAACTCTTTGTTTTTCACTGCATACCATGCATCAAGTCCCGAACCGTTTTCACTTCCGTAAATTACACGTTTGGGATAGGTGGCATGGTCTTCGTCATAGCGGTCTTCCGTATAGTTATATCCTACCACGTCAACGGCTTCGGGATATTCTGTCTGGTTGGACATTACCACGCCTGCCAGGGCACCGGTCACCGGGCGTGAAGTATCTACGGCGCGCACACAGGCAGCCAGGCGTTTGGCTATCTTTCCGATGCGCATGGCATCGGGAGCATCCGGTTTATAACCGCCGAACATCGGCTGGTTGATAGTGGAACCGTCGAGGATGGGATGGGAATAGGGATCATTCGGATAATCCACCTCATTGCCGATACTCCACAGGAAGATGGAGGGGTGATTGCGGTCACGGCGCACCATGTCGGTTACATCCCGTTCAATCCATTCTTCGAAGAAGTCAAAAGTACCGTCGAAGCTTGGCTCGCCTTTGTTCCAGCCTTTCACCCACTTACGTTTCGGGAACTCCCATTCGTCGGAGGCTTCATCCATGACGAGCAGTCCCAGGCGGTCGCACAAATCATAAACGACCGGAGCTTGCGGATTGTGGCTCATGCGGATGGCATTAACTCCGATTTCTTTCAGATTTTTCAGGCGGCGTTCCCATACCTCGGGAGGAACCACTGCACCCAGCACACCGGCATCGTGATGCAGGCATACCCCTTTGATTTTCATCCATTTGCCATTGAGCGCGAACCCTTTGTCGGGGTTGAAGTCCAGTGTACGAAGTCCCACTTTGGTCTCGCAACCATCCAGGCGTTGCCCGTTACTGATCAGTTCGGTTTTCAGGGTATATAGATAGGGGTTGTCAAGACTCCAACGCTGGGGATTGGTTAACTTTAAGGTGAGATTTTCTTTGCTAATCCCTTCCTTGCCATCCGAGAGACGAACGCGGCGCTGTGCTACCTGTTTCCCTTCGGCATTGAACAATGCGGCGGTCAGTTCAATCTTATCGGTGGCAGGCAGATGTTTTTGCACTTCCATATCGACGGACACAGTAGCCTGCCGGTTGGTGAGCGAAGTTGCTTTCCATCCTATGCCCCATTGGGCAAAATGTACTTCGGGAGCGGCCACCAACCATACATCGCGATAGATGCCCGATCCTGTATACCAGCGTGAATCGGCGTAACGGCTATGGTCTACGCGTACGCTCAGTACATTGTCACCCTCTTTCAGATAGGGAGTCATGTCATAAAGGAATGATATGTAGCCATTGGGACGCTTGCCGAGCAGATGCCCGTTCAGATAGACCTCACTGCGGTTATATACTCCTTCGAAATAGATATAATGGCGTGCCGCGTCATCCGTAATATTGAAATGTTTACGATACCAGCCTATGCCTCCCGGCAGATAACCGGTGCAGCTGGCCAACGAAGGTGATAATTGCCCTTCTATAGACCAGTCGTGCGGCAATGTCAGTTTGCGCCATTGGCTGTCATCATAAGATGCCTCAGTGGCGGCGGAATCATCATCCAGACGGAATAACCATCCGTCATTGAACTTCACGGCATCACCAAACGAAACCTGTGCTTTTATCGGGATAGCGGTGAACAAGGTTGTTATGAAAATGACTGTTACAAGTATAGCGTTCTTCA
The DNA here is from genome assembly GCF_900142015.1 of Bacteroides stercorirosoris. Classification (GTDB taxonomy): domain Bacteria; phylum Bacteroidota; class Bacteroidia; order Bacteroidales; family Bacteroidaceae; genus Bacteroides; species Bacteroides stercorirosoris. The sequence goes on along the minus strand of NZ_FQZN01000005.1, from coordinate 148,793 downwards.
TATAGACATGTTATTTTAGATTATACACGACTGTGGTTACACTCTTTGCCTCCAAAATTACAGATTCTCCGCCGGATATAGTAGTTTCTACTAAGTTTTTGCTTCCGGTGGTGGTGTAGGTATTGATAGAGGTGGCCTCGCTGCTCCATCCTTCATGAGTTTCGCTCAGGCGGACGTTCTTATCGGACATATTGGTGAAGACGGCTACTATTTTATCGCCTTGTGGTGAAATCCATGCTGACCCGAAGAAGTTGAGGGATTCTGTCAGCGTCATGTTGATGCGTTGGTATCCGGGACGGATAAAACGGCTATAGTTGCCCAGCACCCAAAGCGTGGCGGTAGGCTGGAAGGTACCTTCCTGTTCAATATTAGCGTTATTATCATCGACTCCGCCGCCCGGTACCAGAGATATCAGCAGAAAACGGTTCTTGTGTCCCCAGCGGGTTACATCCATAGAAGTCCAGTAGCTCCACGAAGACACTCCCGCCACGGTGAGATCGTTGTGTATTACTCTGGACATATAGAATGCGATATCCATTTCAGTGGCGTTGTCGTATCCTACAAATTCGGTGTTACTATAGTTGTCTCCCAGCATGCTCCATTCACTTTGCCATACATCGACACCCTGTTTCTGTGCGGCCTGTGCCACTTGTCTGCGAACACTGCGCATGCCATCCCAAGTGCCGTCAGTCCAATAACTGTGTCCGCAGATGAGATTTTTTACGTGATTCAGGTCTCCCACATAGGAGGAGGTTCCGGGAGTGAAGAAAGCCGATATCACATTGCTCCGGTTGGCATCATCTTTGGCTTTGTAGAGGTATTCCCAGTCACCCGATTCACCGAGCAAGATGTCGGTGGTCAGATTTCTTTCGGTGAGTGACCGGTTCAGTTCGCGTGCCAGTGCGGCTACTTCATCGTTGGTCCATCCGCTTCCCTCCTGTCCGCCGTCCCAGTTGTACTGCGGTTCGTTGACGGGAGAGATGTGTGTCACGGGATATCCTTCGGTGATGTAATGTTGCGCTACGTCGGCCATGTAGTCGGCGAAGTCGGTATAATGTTCTGTTTTCAGGTTGGATACTCCTCCTCGGTTGGAGAAGCCTTTGCCGTTGTAGGTGTATTGTACGGGTGGGGTATTGCTGAAGAGTACGATACTCTCGCAACCGAATCCTTTGGCGCGGTTCAGGAAATAGCGTTGTCCTTCACATCGCGTCCAGTCGAGTTGTAAGTCGTCGGTCAGATAGGATTCTGCACGGCGTGACTTGTCGGTGATCCCGCTTGCGTCACCTTGTCCGGCACTTCCGCCGCCCAGATTCACGCGCCACATCGAAAGACCGATGCCTTTGGGACTACCTGCTTCTATTTCGGACGAGAAGAGCAGTTCGGTGATTCGGTCACGGCTTCCGGTCCAGTATTTGCCTACGTAGGACGGTGTCCAACAGTCGGATGCTCCGAATCCGGCAATGGTCTGGTAAGTGCGTCCGGCGTTGATGGTAACTAATTTCTCTACGCTTGTGCCGGGCTGTTCCGGTTCGGTGCCCGGAGAGTCGGGGGCATTGTCGTCACTGCAAGCCGCAAGGGCGAGTAACAGGGAAGAAAAAAGATAATGCTTGAATTTCATGATATTCGTATTTATAAAAAAACTGCCGCGAATAATCCTGTGGACTACCCGCGGCAGAAAATATAGTATTAACCTATTGAGTGATTAACTTCTATAACAATCTGTTACCTGAGTCCGGGCCGGGTTAATTCCAACCTGGATTCTGAGTGATAGAACCGTTAGACATTGTAATTTCATATAAAGGAATCGGGAATACCATGTCACGGTTTTCATTAAAGCTGATACCTTTGTTGCTTGCTTCACCCTGGTTTTCCCATTCGAGGGCATCGCGGGTTGCTTCATCGGTATTCCATTTCACGAATGTTCCGTTCGAACCCATTAGGTTGCAAATAACTTTCTTTCCGTTGTCATCGTTCCAGCGACGGATGTCGTACAGGCGGTTTTGCTCAAATGCCAGTTCAAGGCGCCGTTCCAGTCGAATGGCATTCTGTAACTCTGTTCCGCTTGCTGTAATGTTATCCAGCTTTGCGCGTTTACGTACTTGGTTGAGGGCATCGCGTGCAGATTCATCATCATTCAATTCGTTGCAAGCCTCAGCATACATCAGAAGGACATCGGCATAACGCAAAATACGATGGTTCAAAGGGCTCTTGTCCGTATTGTATATTGCCGGGCGATCTTTCAGCGGCAGGAAATACTTGCGGATGAGACGGGCAGATTTGTGCTGCGCAGGATCAACGATATAACAATCGGGGTCCCAACCATACTTATCAATGTATTCCTGATATTTGTTCAAGGCTTTACTTGTTTCTACAAACTCTGTGAATTGATCTTCTCCGGCAATTTCCGTACAACCGGATTTAATGATAGTCCACTTCAACCGCTCCGTATCACCGGCATCAATATAAGCCTGTTCCAGATTGGCTGTAGGTTGGCACCAGCTCCAACCGTCGCCCGGGCCGTTACGGGCACCGGTGATGGTAGCAAGCGAACCACCTAAGCCTAATGTTGCATGATACTCGTATTGGATTTCAAAAAGGCTCTCTTCACTGTTGTCATAAGCCAAACTCCATACATCACCAAAGTCAGGGAGCAATTTATATTCTCCTTCGTCAATCACGGTCTTCAATGCTTCACGGGCATCCTGCCACTTCTCTTGATAGAGATAAACCTTACCCAATAGTCCCAGAGCAGTACCACGGGTGGCATGCCCTACTTCAGCTGCATTGCGTCGTGGCAATACTCCGGCAGCAGCCACCAAGTCGTCTTCAATAAATTTGTAGACAGCTTCTTCTGTTGCACGTTCGGTTCCTGCCACTTCTTCCGGCATCTGGAAACTGGTCATCAAAGGTACCCCTCCAAAATTTCTCACCAGTTCGAAGTAATAGTAAGCACGCAGGAAACGAGCTTCTGCTACCAGACGGTCCCGGGATTCAGTATCCGGAGTTTCAAGAGCCGAAATACGGTCTATGGCAATGTTGCATCGCAAGATACCTTTGTAACGGTATTGCCAGAAGTTGGAAATAGGACCGTTGCTGGCACCGTTTCCCTGATAGTGGGCTAATGAAATATAGTCACTCTGGCTTTGTGTCGTATTGCCCATCCAGGCATCGTCACTGCACATTTCAGAAAGCAGCCACACTGTATTTATTTGCCACCATCCTCCATAAGTAAGAGCCTGATAGCAGCTCGTAACGGCGGATTCACATTCTTCTATGGACTTGTAATAAGTGTCCACGTTCAACTGCCCGCGTGCGTCTTCGGTCAGGAAGTCCTCACAAGAGGTAAACATCAGCGAAGCAATCAAAACTACTATTGTAAATATTCGTTTCATGAGTAATCAAGGATTAAAATTTAAAGTCAATGCCGAATAGGAATGTTCTCGGATTAGGATAAGCCACGTTGTCGATACCGGTATTGATAGCACTACCAGATTGGTCGGTAGTACCGTCAACCATCGGACGCTCAGGATCCATACCGGAATAGCCGGTAATGGTAAACGGGTTCTGCGCGGAGAAAGAGAGACGTAAATCGGCACCACCGACCCATTTTTTAGGAAGTGTATAACCTATTTGTAATAACTTGCAGCGCATGTAAGAACCGTCTTCCACGTAGAAGCTGGATACACGGTTATAGTTCAAATTCAAATCGTTGCTCGACAAGCGGGGAATATCGTTGCTGGTGCCTTCGCCATGCCATGCTTTTTCCAATGTACCTGCCCAGACATTCTGTCCGCCGGCACCGGAATATCTGCCTTTGGTAATATTGTAGATATCATTACCGAACGTACCATAGAAGTTGGCGGCAAAGTCAATATTCTTATAACGCATGCCGATGTTCAGACCCATCATCAGGTCGGGATAAGGATTACCGATATAAGCTTTGTCATTGGCATCAAGCACACCGTTGTGGTCTAAGTCTTTGAAGCGGATATCTCCCGGCTTCGCGTCAGGCTGAATCTTTGTTCCGTGTTCATCGGTATGTGCATATACTTCTTCCCAGTTCTGGAACAAGCCGTCGGCTACATAACCATAGAAGCGGGAGATGAGGCCACCGTCTTCATTGCGGATAATCTGATCGCTGTTGAAGCCACCGACGCTCATAGGACCGTCACCTGAGAATTTGATAGCCTTATTGCGCACGGCAGAAAGATTCAGACCAAGATCATAAGAGAAGTCCTTGCCGATTTCATCGCGCCAGGTAAGTCCCAATTCCCAACCGCGGGCCTGCATGCTGCCGATGTTCATCCAAATCTGGCTGTTCCAGTTGTTATAACCCAGAGCCAGGATGTTCTGTTTCTGATAGAGCATATCCATGGACTTTTTTTGGAAGTATTCGAATGTCACGCCCAGACGTGAATTAAGGAAGGACATATCCACACCCACGTTCCAGTCTTCTACGGTCTCCCACTTCAATTCTTTGTTGCCTACTGTAGACACGTAATAACCGTTTGTCAGCGTATTGCCAAAATAATATTGAGTTTCGCTCAATAAGGTTAGGGTAGCATTGTTGTCGATGCTCTGGTTACCTACGCGTCCCCAGCCGCCACGGAGTTTCAAGTCGCTGAAGATTTCCTGATCCTGCATGAATCCTTCGCTGATGACACGCCAGGAAGCAGATACGGAAGGGAAGAGGGCGTACTTGTTACCTTTCGGGAAACGGGAAGAGCCATCGGCACGAAGAGAGGCAGAGATGTAGTAACGATTATCATAGTTATACATGACGCGTCCCAGGAAAGAGACTAATGTATTATAAGTAGTCTCACCGTTGGCCTCGTCCGTACCCTGCTGTCCGGCATTCACCTCTTGCATCTGGTCCAGATTGTTGGGAACATTGTCACGTCGGGCTTGCGTGTTGTACCATGCAAAACGTTCAGCGGTAAAACCGGCCATAACGTTCAGGTTGTGCTTCCCGGCAAACGTATCCATATAAGTGGCTGTATTCGTCCAGTTCCAGTCAAACCATTCCTGATTACGACGGGTAATTTCGCTCAATGTTTGTTGTTCCAGCGGGTCCATGCTAAATTCAGGAATGAACGTGTCGGAACGACGATAGTGCGCATTGGCACCAAACTGGGTACGCAAGGTCAGCTTTTCTATCGGATTCACCTGCAAGTAAGTATTCAAGATAGCCCCCATTTCGCGGGAGTGCGCGTTTTGACGGGCTACCGTACCTGCCGGATTCCATTCCTGATTGTTATAGGAACGTTGGTAGTTGTTGAATTCATTGTCTTCCCATTGATCCTGAGGACGGAATACCGGAGTTGTAGGGTCCATAGCCATCGCTGCCGAAAAGACATTCGGAGTATCATCCCACGATTCTACACGCGGAGCAATGTCAACGCCCAGCTTCACATACTTATTGAATGTGTATTCGGTATTCAGGCGGATATTGATTTTGTCCCAGTAACCCACATCAAATTGGGAGTTGTTGCGATAGTAGCCCACGCTGAAATTATAGACAAACTGTTCGGAGCCACCGGCCACACTGAGTGAGTGGTTCTGCACCAAGGCGGTTTTATTGACCACGGTGTCCCACCAGTCTGTACCACCCGGATTGGTTGTTGCACCGTTATCCTTCCAAATGGAACCCGCGTTATCGTTTGTGTAGCGGGTATTAAACACTTCCTTATATTCGGCCGGACCGGCAATATCAGGTTTGGCTACGGTTTGGAAACCTACGGAGGTAGTCCAGTTGATGCGGGCTTTGCCCGTCTTGCCTTTCTTTGTGGTAATCAGGATAACACCGTTTGATGCACGTGTACCGTAGATAGCGGCAGCCGAAGCATCCTTCAACACTTCCATGGAAGCGATGTCGTTGCTGTTCAGGAAGTTGATATTGTCACCCACCGGCATGCCGTCTACAACATACAGCGGGTTTGTACCATTGGCTGTAGTTACACCACGAATCAACACCTTCGGACTGGCGCCCGGGCCACCGCCGCTGGTAACTTGCACGCCATTTACCTTGCCTTGCAAGGCATCCATGGCATTACCTGTCACGGTTTCGGTGATTTCTTCACCTTTTACTGTAGCGATGGAGCTGGTTAAGTCGCTCTTCTTTACAGCACCATAACCGATAACTACCACTTCATCCAACAGTTCGGTAGCTTCTTTCAGTACTACATTGATTGTGGTTTGGCTTCCTACTGCAATTTCTTGAGATTCAAAACCGATGGAAGAGAATACCAATACGGCATTCTTTTCTACATTGGATAGTGAATAATCACCGTTAATGCCGGTAATCGTACCACTACCGGTACCTTTCACTTGAACTGTTGCTCCGATCAGGGGTTCCTTGTCGGTAGCAGAAGTCACTATACCTTTTATTGTTATCTGTTGTGCATAACTGCATATTGACAGTAACAAAAGACATGCTATTAATAGTTGCTTTCTCATTTGTCAGACTATTATCAGGTTAATTTACTCTTACTAATTTTGCTCTACCCAAGTGGGAATCAAACCAGAACTGGTAGGAACCGGTAGCCGTTACTCTGGGTTTAGACCAAACATCTTGCGTTGTTGTAGGTCCGGTGTAAGCCGCATTCTTCATTGAACTTCCGTTATAATAACCGAAGACTTCGGGATTATCCTCTGTATCGCTGCACCAGCGTACAAAGTTCCACCACTGGTCTGTGTGATAATTGTGGATGATGAAGTTCATGGATTCTCCTCCCGTCAGCGACATCGGATCATAATAGAAGAGATGCGGGTTGGTGGCATCTTGCTTTAAGGAAACAACTTCAGTCGGATTAGTTGATGTCATACCAAAGGTAAAGTCCATCATTGTAGAACCGCCGTCATTCCATTTATCCATAGTCGGAAGTCCGTATGTCATGCTTGCAGGCCAGGGATCTATGGCGTCTTCAACCGAATAGAAGTCTATTTCGTATGTCTTCTGTAAGATGTTGAAATTGATTTTGTAGTACACATTTGCATGGGTCAGTACAATAGGTTTGGCTGTTGACGGATCGTCAGTAAGCATGTCTTCATTTTCGGGGTCGAGACCATAACAAACAGGAGAGAAGCTTGTCTTCTGCGGCAGGAAGAAGATTTCCGTATTGGCGTTCCGGCAGTAATAGAGAGCCTGGTATTGGTATTCGCCCACATGATCGATTCGCATCGGCACGCCGAATACGTCGCTGTTCAGTTCCGCTTCGGTTGCTACGTCAGCAAGATACATCTTTTCAAAGTCCTGAACATCGGTTACGGATACGGTGCACTCGATAGTTGAGCTTTTGCCCGTCTTGTCGTAAACGCTGATAGTCATGGGATAGTCTTTCTTTTCGGCAGGCATTGTGATGTCGAATGCTTGTTCAAAGGCTTTGCCGCCATCGGCATCCACTCTCAGATTTGTGTATTCTTCGATACCTTCAATATTAAGAATAAGATAATCCAATGCGCGGTCGTCAGTTACTGAAATGTTCATGGTGAATTTAGGAATTTCGCCTTCTCTCAACAATGCAGTGACCATGCTTCCATTAGTAGGGGCAATGACGAAAATGGGATTCTCGAAGTCTCCGTCCAGCGTTATGCGCACGTCTTGTGAAACGCTACGTCCGCCTACGTCTGTCACCGTTACTTTCACTGTGAATTGTTCACCGATTTCGTTAGGTTGGATTTCGAAGTTGTAACTCAACTTGTAAGTCTCCAGCGGCTTGTCGTAAATCTCGATTAAATCGATTGTTTTGTTGAGGTACAGGTCGGCACACTGTAGCTGAATGGTTGAAATGCCATCAGCATCGGTGATGGTTCCTTCAAGCGTGAACGTGCGACCTGCTGCAGTCTGAATGTGGTCGGCAGTTAATGCTATCGAAGGAGCTTGTCCATCCACATCAGGATAGCCATCGTCGTCGCTACATCCTGTAGTCCATAAAGCCAGCGATAAAAATGCCCAGAGTAAGGTGGCATTAAAGAAATGCTTCTTCATAAATATTACTTTTAAAGTTAAACAATTAGATACACTCTTTACTAAAATATCACTTTTAGTCAATGCAAATGTATGCTATATTGGCATTCGAGGACTGTGTAAATCGTGCAGTGAAGGTATACAAATCATGCATTGAATGATTTGTGTACCTTGAATACAGAATTTATTCGTATTTTTGGATTAGAATAAAAAACTGATATAATGAAAAGCAGATTTTTACTTTACTTCTTGTGGTTACCTTTCCTTTTGTCGGCACAACCATATGCTGTCAGGCAACTCAGTATTGAGAAGGGACTATCCAACAATTATGTGGTCAGTATTGCTCAGGATAAGCAGGGATTTCTTTGGTTTGCTACGGAAGAAGGCCTGAATAAGTTTGATGGAACCCGTTTTATCACTTATTATAAGAATGAGACTGAAAACGGATATGGAATCACGGGAAACGAACTGAATTGCTTGCTGGATGACCCGGAAGACTCTGTTCTGTGGATTGGTACGCAGAGGGCCGGACTGAATGCTTATGACTATGCGAATGACACCTTTACGTTTTACCGGCATAATGATTCGGTTCCGGAAAGTATCATAACCGATGATGTGACCAATATCGTGGCTGCCGCCGACGGCAACCTTTGGGTCACTACTTATTGGAAAGGAATAGAATATTTTGATAAGAAGTCCGGGCACTTTTTCCATTATAATACAGAAAATATACCCGGTCTGGCAAGTGACAATATCTGGACAGTGGCCGACGGAGGAAATGGCAAGTTATATATCGGGCATGTGCATCACGGTTTCAGCATCCTTTCCATTAAAGACAAGCGGGTGAAAAATTTTGTCCATGACCCTGATGACAAGAACAGCCTGCCGGGTAATGAAGTAAGATGCGTGTATAAGGATACGAACGATAACATTTGGGTAGGGACAAATAAGGGACTGGCCCTGTTCAATCCGGAATCAATGAACTTCATTCAGTTTAATTCAGATGGCAATCTTTCGCATTACATCTATGATATCCGTCAGCTCGACGGGAATAAGCTATGGATAGCGATGGAATTCGGTGGAGTAGCTATCATGGATTTGTCCCAACGGCTGTTTCTGTTGCCGGAACAGACCCAGTTCCATTATATAAAGGAAGGGGATGACGGATATAGTCTGTCAAATTCGAGTACAAGATGTATTTTTCAGGATTCATTCAAGAACATCTGGGCGGGGGTCTGGGGTGGCGGCATAAACTTTCTCAGTTACGAACCTCCCTTGTTCAGCGGCTATTACTATTCGTCGAACCATGACTCCATGAGCCGTTTGAATAATAAGACTGCAAGCAGCGTTTGTGTAGACGGCCGGGGCAGGTTGTGGATTGGTACGGATGGAGGAGGAATCAATGTCTTTGACAATGGTACGCGGGTAGCTGTCTATCAGGAAGAGACTGAAGATATGGGAGGAAACTCCGTGCAGGCTTCGTTGCGTGATTCGGAAGGTAATCTGTGGTTCGGTCTGTTCATGGATGGAGTGAATTACTATGATACCAGAAGAAAAGTGTTTCACCGGAATTTTCTGAAAGAGATAGAACATGAGGATGTACGCTCCTTCTATGAGGATAATCAGCGTATATTATGGATTGGTACCAGCAACGGTATTTATAAGGTTGACCTTGCCACGAAGAAACTTGCCGGGCATTATGAGTTTGAAAACAACCTGGTGAGATGCGTTTTGAAAGACTCACGGGGATATCTGTGGATTGGCTCGTTTGGCAGCGGACTGGGTGTAGGTAACGGAAACTTGCAGGATATCAAGCTTTTCAATATTGAAAATCAGTTCCCTTCCAACACCGTGAATGCTATCTATGAAGATAGCCGGAAAAACGTATGGGTCGGTACGGGAGAGGGATTAGTGTGCTTTTCCTCATTCCCTGAATGGACTTACAAGGCATACCGCCGCGAGGAGGGGCTGAACAATACGCATATACGCGCGATAACCGAAGACGGTAACGGTAATATCTGGGTGAGTACGAACAAGGGAATCAGTTGCCTGGTAAGGGATAAAGGCATTTTCTACAATTACGACCATTGGGACCGGGTGCCGATGGGAAACTTCATGAGCGGGAGTGTGGCTAAGGGACAGGATGGAGAGATATACTTCGGTTCCATCAATGGTTTGTGCCATTTCAATCCGGATTTTGTTCTGGCAAAGCGTGAGTCTCCTGCGGCCGTTATCACGGAAATGAAGATATTCGCCCCTTTGGGCAGTCCGGGTAGTAACGAGGAAGTGGTCAGTATCGACAGCCAGTCGAAGGTGAAGCTGGGATATATGCAGAACAGCTTTGGTATCACCTTCAACATCCGGAACTATGCACTGGCCAACCAAGTAGAGTATGCCTATATGCTGAAAGGTCTGGAAGACGCCTGGTACACGGTGAAGGACGTTAATAACGTCACTTTCCGTAATATTCCTCCCGGCGACTACCGCTTCCAGATAAAGACCCGTATCAGAAACCAGGAATGGTCGGACAACGTGACTGCACTGGACATTCACATCGTACCTCCCTTGTGGCTGACCTGGTGGGCCAAACTGTCCTATATATTGCTGAGTGCGGTAATCCTGTTTCTTATTCTCCATGCCTATAAGAGGAAGCTCGATGTGGAAGTTCTCTACGACCTGGAAAAGAAGAACCATGAGCAGGAGCAGGAACTGAATCAGGAGCGTCTTCGTTTCTACACTAACATCACGCATGAACTCCGCACACCGCTGACACTGATACTGGGACCATTGGAAGATATGCAGAAAAGCAACTCATTGTCAAACAAAGATTCCCAGAAGATATCGGTGATTCATCAGAGTGCCATCCGGTTGCTGAACCTGATAAATCAGATACTGGAATTCAGAAAGACGGAAACGCAGAATAAGAAACTCTGTGTGGCTCATGACAATATCGCTAATCTGGTGCATGAAGTCGGCCTCAAATACAAGGAACTGAACCGCAAACCGGATATAGAGTTCCACATCGAACTGGAAAGGGAGGATATGTCCCTGTACTTTGACAAGGAAGTGGTGACCATTATCCTGGACAATCTGATCTCCAATGCGATTAAATATACCGAAAAGGGTATCATTACACTGGGCCTGTATCACGTGGTGCGGAACAACATCGACTATACCGAGATTAAGGTCAGTGATACCGGTTATGGTATCACTCCCGATTCATTGCCCCATATCTTTAACCGTTATTATCAGGAGGGCGGCGACCACCAGGCTTCCGGTACGGGCATCGGTCTGGCGTTGGTGAAGAATCTGGTTGCCCTTCATGAAGGGGAGATAAGGGCGGAAAGCACTTTGGGCGTAGGCAGCACGTTCTACTTCAGCTTGCTGACGGACAATACTTATCCCCACGTGTTGCATACCGACTCACCGGAGAAACCGGCCGATGAAAAGGAGGAAAAGGAAGAGATTCCGGAATCAGTGTCCGGCGGAAAGCGTATTCTGCTGATTGTGGAGGACAATGAGGACATTTGCAACTATATCGTCGAGTCCTTCTCCGACGATTTTGAAGTGAAGACCGCCGCCAACGGCGAACTGGGAATAGAGCAAGCGTTGAGTTGCATCCCCGACATCATCGTGAGCGATATCATGATGCCCGTGATGAACGGAATAACGATGTGTAAGCAGCTGAAAGAAGACGTGCGCACCAGTCATATCCCCATCATCCTGCTGACTGCTAAAGACTCTCTGCAAGATAAAGAAGAAGGGTATCAGGTGGGAGCGGACTCTTATCTGACCAAGCCTTTCAGCGCTACCCTCCTGCATAGCCGCATCAATAATCTGCTTGAATCGCGCAAGCTGCTGGCGGAACGCTTTGCCGGTTCGACGTCTCATCACAGTCTGGATGAGAAGCGTGCCCAGTTGGCAGAGTCCATGAATAAGCTGGATAATGAATTTCTTGAGAAGATAAACAAGCTGATAGAAGACCGGCTGTCGTCCGAGAAGATTGATATCGGCTACTTGTCTGACAATATGTATATGAGTAAATCTACGCTTTACCGTAAGATGAAAGCGCTGACGGGACTTTCCACTAATGAGTATGTCCGTAAGATAAAGATGCGGTATGCCGAACGGTTGTTGCTGGAGGGCAGGTATAATATATCCGAGGTTGCGTTCAAAGTAGGTATAAATAGCGTGGTTTACTTCCGGCAATGCTTTAAAGAGGAGTTCGGAGTGTTGCCTTCGGATTATCTGAAACAGCCGTAAAGGGGTGCAGGTGGTAATGATATAATGTTATCAAACAAGTTTGATTTGCAAAACTAATTCCTGTACATTGCCCCAAGAGTACCTGTCTGATAAAGATAGTCAATGGGAGAAGAATCTCCTTTTCTAATTCCACAAAGCGGTTATAGGAAACTCGGACCGGAAACCAATGGGATGAATGCTTACACACATATACGATTAGGCTCATTTCGGTGGTTATGACCTTCAACTTGGTCTTCCAACATATATTTTTCTTGTTGCTTGGTAAATTCTTTGCAGAAATCATTTGCCAAACAATATATTTCTGTAATTTTGCTTTTGGTGAACATAGCGGTAAAAGTCTAGTGAATGTTATATTTTAGTACTATAAATTTACTGCTTTTATTGCTAATCGCAAGTTATCACTTATATCGAACTCACGTTAAATACGGTTTAAACAGAATCCATAAAGGATGATTCATATAGGATATTATGAAGAAAACAAAGCATATATTGGTTTGTACGCTGATTATATGTACAGCTATTTATTTGGGATTCTATTTTATGCCAGTAAGATTTTACTTAATGCCGATAGATGCTTGGGAACGTAAAATATGGATGGGTCCCAGTTCCACACAGAAAGAGGAAAATTATGTAGTTTATAATCACTTATGTAAAAGTGAACAAACCCTTATAGATAGTATCATTGCTTTCAATGATAGAACTATCCGGTTAGACTCAATAAAAAAATATCCTGATAGCTATTGCCGAAGCTTTTTCAGAAGAAGTATAATCCTTAATAAAGACTATCGGGAAGAAGCAAATGGCTCGGATATTATATACGACCATTTTGATAAACGCATTCTGTCATTTGAATGGCGAATAGTAAATGACACCGTTTATGTCGATTTCTTTGATAAACGTTGTAAAGTACCTCTTACCGGTGTTGATAAGGATGCAATATCGATATCCAAACTCTTTGGATTAATTGAAAAAGAACAAAGGTAGAAAATTTAAGCTGCGGATGCATATATTATTATAAATGATAAATAAGATATTGGACGATTGTAAAGTGAGCGAATATTCAATACCTTTCTCTGTAATATTAAGAAATAAAAACGAATGAAAATGAAACGGCAAACTTTTATCAAATTATTATTTATAGCCATTATTATTGTGGGTTGTGAAAATGCGAAGAAAACAAAAGAAGATGTTGTGTCTACAAAAGAAGAGATGCAACAAGTGGAAGACGTAAGAAGTGACACACTTATGCTTACGGCCATGAAATTGACGGATAAAGAGTGGCTGGAGGTAAAGTCGAGTTATGATAAGTTAGTGAATGCTTTGGATGAAATAATGAGTGGAGATGATTACGAAGGTAGTCTATATGTAAACCTATCCGGAATAGCAACGTCTAATGATGTTTCGTTGGGAGGAATGATGCTATATTATAAATTGAAGCAGCAAGGCTATCAGTTTTTACCGGACAATGAATATGTAGAACGCATAAAATATGTTTTTGGAATTGATTATAATCATCTTGATACTTTAAATAAAAACAAATTTATAAGCTATAAAGACTACATTGTAGCTTTAAATCCAATGTCTAATATTGATAGCGAGGACAATATACTAAGCAAAGAGTTTTATCCATACAGAGAGCATCTGTATTTTTTTAAGAAGTTCAATCTCTGCACTGTGCAGATGCCATCTGTTCTATTAATAGAAATGGACGAGAATACAAATAAAGATAATATAAATGTTTGCGGAGATTCTATTGATTATCACTGGAATAATTATGTGCTGAATGACAATAAGATTAGTTTAGCCTGGTTGTTAAATAATGGAAAAGAAAAGGAATTGAAAGATTTGCTAGTCAATTTTGGATATGACAAGGATGATAAAATAAATGAATTGGTATTGAACGATGACAATCTGTCTATAATGGATAAATTCATGGGACGTGACATTTATGGAAAGCCCAAAATTCATGAAGGAATACTACGCTTCGTAGAGCGGTTATCTGACGAAAATCATAGTGACTATTTTGTAAAAGCAAGTACATTTGTGGAACAAATTGCATATATTCTTGAACGTGAAGATGAGAAGCAAAAAGAATATTCTCAGCTGGAAGGTATGACGCTTGAAGAACGTCATAAAATGATTGCTTATGTAGTCAATACGCTTCAACCTCTGTATGAAAAATATAATGGGCAGGATGGTTATGGGCATTTGGATAAATATAATATTGGAATTGTAGATTGTTTTTGGAGTGCTTTTTTTGACGATCATGAATTACTCAAAGACATTGAAGCAAATGATTGTTATAACTTGCCGAATTTAACCAGACTAATTCAGAAGATAAAACAGGATGAACGTTTAGTCAATAAACAGACTGGAATTATGGAACCGTGGAATTGGTCACCAGAAACCTCTGTTTCCAGAGATACTCTTATTTAAGAGTGAGTTCGATATAATATCAGAATAATCTTAGCTGCCTGATCATTTTGCTGCCTTGCAGCTTTAATCTGCCGGGACTGCGGCGTTGCCGAAACCGTAGAGTTATGCCCGATTCTTGCCATCGCTTTGGCACAGTCGTGCCATAGGCATGGCAATGTTGTGCCAATGCGATGGCAAAGTTGTGCCATAGGCATGGCAAAAGCATGGATCTATAGATGGGATGTAGCTAACCTGTAGATGGGGGTGATTGTTACCATTCGTAGTCTTCTACGTAAGCGTCAAACTCCTGTTTCCCGGTTGCACCGCACTGTTTGAAAATCTTCTGTACGTCCCTTTGTTCGGCAGGGCTGAGAAGGCGTTCGCCTTTGCGGACGCGGTAATAGGTTCTTCGGCTGAAGTATTCCACCAGACCGCTCATGGCATGTTGCCTTTGTCTGTGGGGCAGGTTATCAAGGATATTTATGCAGCCTTTGGCGTATTGCACTTTTTTACTGGAGCGATAGTGGGGACATGCACCCTTCAGTTTGGCCTGGTATTTGGGGCTGATGATTACCCAGTATTCCACGTTATCCGCCACTTCTTGCTCTACCAGTTGCCGCAGGCAGGTAGATGCTTTGGGACATTGGCGGTTGAGGCATAAGGGATAGTTGTGGGGTACGTTCGGAAAATAATGTTCTTCTTTCATGACTGTGGGTTGTTTGTTGTTGTTTCCAAGGCAGTTATCCTTATTCAAAATAGAAGCTCAGTGTTTCTTTTGCGATGACTACGATTGAATTTCACGGCAAAAGTAATCATTATTCGGATATGATTGTCCGGATAACGATTACTTTTATCAATTTATTTCTCTTCGAACGTATTGAACGAATGTGGCCGGAGCTCTACATTCAGATAGCGGTTGCCCAATTTCAGGGTTATTTCTTTGGCTTCATTGTTGAAATTGCCGGCTATGACTATCTTCTTCTTTTGTGGGGTTTCCACTACCATGACGGGCGTTTTATCTTCTTTCTGCGGTTTATAGGCTATGATGCGTGAGCCGGGAGAGACGAATTGGCTGTAATGCTTCACGGCGTAATACTCGGGCGTCAGCGTTGCCTTGCGGGTTTTAGAGTCCACATGTATCAGCGCATTCTGCTTCCAGCCCCAGGGACTCTCGCCGTTATCGCAGAGCGTATTGTTCCAGAAAGTGTATTCTTCGCAACCATTGCCCAGGTAATGGTTGATCAGATGGAAAGTATGTTCTCCGGCCTTCCAGTCGAAACTGCCCCAGCCACATTCGCTTTCACTCTGTACATACTTATATTGGGGATATTTCCCGCGGATTTTCGGCAATATCTGTCCGCCTTCCCACTGGAAACCTATGCCTTCGATGCTTTGCGGCATACGCGGGTCGGAGAGTATCTTGTCGACGTAGTCGTAGCGGTTCGTGTTGAAGGTGCCGAGGTATAGTTTCACTTCCGGGTGATGCTTTTTCAGCGTAGGAGCCAGATATTCTACATTGAAGCGCACGGTGCCTTCGGCGGTCCAGGCACAACCGGGATAGGGAGTGTAGCTGTATGCTTCGTTCTGATACATGACCATATCGACGGGAATTCCCTGTTCTTTGTAGGCATCAATGAATTTGCAGAAATAGTTGGCATACGTCTGCAGATAGCGGGGGTCTTGTATCATATAGTCGTTCACGGCCAGCTGTTTGGGGAAGACGTCTTCACGTTTCTCGGTATGGTCTTCGTAGAGGGCTATGCTCGATTCCGGAGACATTTTATTGGTCTTGTCGCTACGCACCGGGTAATCGTGGTTGATTTTCATCCAGCTGGGAGGAGACCAGGGGGAAATCCAGAATGTCATTTCAGGATTATACTTTTGTGCCGCACGGACGAAAGGAATGATTGCCAGCTTATCACGGTTGATGTTGAAATACTTCAACTGGAAGTCGCCCGATACTTCGTCGCAACTGTACCAGTCGCGTGCATAATCGTTCGCATTCATCGAAATTCTTCCTCTTGTGAAGCGTAAATCTCCTTGTGGAGAAAACATTCTTTCCAGAAGGTCATCCTGTTCATCGCGGGTGAGCATGTTCAGGGCATCCCAGCACAGTTCGTTGAAGGTGGTGCCCCATGCTTTGAAGGTAGTGCCTTCTTCGGTTCCGCTGACTTCTAAGAGCGGGGTCTGAGCGGTGTTCGGTTGTAACTTTACTTTGGACTGTTGCCAGATGTTGTCTTCCGTGCTGCTCACCCAGTTGTAAGTTTGGGCATAGGCTCCGGTGGCAAAGATGGTTGCCAGGCAATAAAGGAGTACTTTTTTCATTTTCTTGTTTTTCATGGTAATATGTCTTTTGGATGCAAATTAAGCGAAATAGTTGCTATTACCAGGTGTACAAAAGGCGCAAAAAAGGGGACAAATCAGTTCAAATGGAGATTATTTTACTGTATGACGTTACGTATGGGCATAAAAAAAGGAGTACCGCTGTACTCCAACCTTTGTTAACCTTAAATCTAATACTATGAAAAACACATTGCAAAGGTACGGACTTTCGGGATATCTCCAAATAAAACAAATAAAAAAGTGTGTTTTATAACATGTTTTAGCGAAACGAACGCTTTTGTTAAGGCTTACTAAGGATTTGAACCCTCTCCACGCTTATTTTCTAAAAAAGAATTATCTTTGTCTCATTAATTAATGAACACAGAGGCACAGAGACATAGAGTTCTCTTTTATAATTTTTATATCAGTGAAATACTCTGTACCTCCGTGCCTCTGTGTTCGATAAAGATAAATCTGCATGAACGAAGATATTGTCCTCACCCCGATGATGAAGCAGTTCCTGGACTTGAAAGCCAAGCATCCGGATGCCGTTATGCTGTTTCGTTGCGGTGACTTCTACGAAACTTATTCTACCGATGCTGTCGTTGCGGCCGAAATCCTGGGAATCACTCTGACCAAGCGTGCCAACGGTAAAGGAAAAACCGTTGAAATGGCCGGTTTCCCTCATCATGCGCTGGATACATATCTGCCCAAGCTGGTACGTGCAGGCAAGCGCGTGGCTATCTGCGACCAGTTGGAGGACCCCAAACTGACCAAAAAATTAGTGAAGCGCGGTATCACGGAACTGGTGACTCCCGGTGTTTCCATTAACGACAACATACTGAACTACCGGGAAAATAACTTTCTCGCCGCAGTTCATTTCGGCAAGGGAATGTGCGGTGTGGCGTTTCTCGATATCTCCACGGGTGAATTCCTTACGGCGGAAGGTCCTTTCGACTATGTGGATAAGCTCTTGAATAACTTCGCCCCCAAAGAAGTGCTTTTTGAGCGTGGCAAGCGCGGCATGTTCGAGGGGAACTTCGGAAACAAGTTCTTTACTTTCGAACTGGACGACTGGGTGTTTACAGAGACCACAGCCCGTGAAAAGCTTTTGAAGCATTTTGAAACGAAAAACCTGAAGGGATTCGGTGTGGAACACCTTAAGAATGGTATCATTGCTTCGGGTGCTATCCTGCAATATCTCATCATGACGCAGCACACCCAGATAGGGCACATCACTTCGCTGGCACGTATTGAAGAGGATAAGTATGTCCGTCTCGATAAGTTCACCGTACGCAGTCTTGAACTGATAGGCAGCATGAACGATGGCGGCAGTAGTCTGCTAAATGTGATTGATAAGAC
This sequence comes from Bacteroides stercorirosoris, assembly GCF_900142015.1. GTDB lineage: Bacteria > Bacteroidota > Bacteroidia > Bacteroidales > Bacteroidaceae > Bacteroides > Bacteroides stercorirosoris. The sequence goes on along the minus strand of NZ_FQZN01000005.1, from coordinate 130,465 downwards.
CATCAGCCCTATGGGAGCCCGTTTGCTGAAACGCTGGCTGGTGTTTCCGTTGAAGGATGTGTTGCCTATCAACGAGCGCCTTAACGTGGTGGAGTATTTTTTCCGTCAGCCGGACTTCAAGGAGTTGATTGAGGAACAGTTACATCTGATAGGCGACTTGGAACGTATCATTTCCAAAGTAGCCGTAGGACGTGTCTCTCCGCGTGAAGTGGTAGCGCTGAAAGTGGCGCTTCAAGCTATTGAGCCCATCAAGGAGGCTTGTATGGAAGCGGACAATGCCAGTCTGAGCCGTATCGGTGAGCAACTGAACATCTGCCAGTCTGTACGTGACCGCATAGCCAAAGAAATCAATAATGACCCTCCGCTGCTGATAAATAAAGGCGGTGTCATCAAATCGGGCGTTAATGCCGAACTGGACGAACTGCGGCAGATTGCTTACTCCGGTAAGGATTACCTGCTGCAAATACAGCAGCGCGAAAGTGAACTGACGGAAATCCCCAGCTTGAAGATCGGTTACAACAATGTATTCGGCTATTATATCGAGGTGCGCAATACGCATAAGGATAAAGTGCCGCAGGAGTGGATACGTAAGCAGACTTTGGCAAATGCCGAAAGGTACATCACGCAGGAACTTAAAGAATATGAAGAGAAAATCCTGGGTGCCGAAGACAAGATATTGATACTGGAAACGCAGCTTTATACGGAGCTGGTGCAGGCTTTAAGTGAGTTCATTCCCGCCATTCAGGTCAATGCGACCCAGATAGCCCGCCTGGACTGTCTGCTTTCCTTTGCCAATGTGGCGCGTGAGAATAATTATATCCGTCCTGTTATTGAAGATAATGATGTGCTGGATATCCGTCAGGGGCGTCATCCGGTAATCGAGAAACAGTTGCCGATAGGCGAGAAGTATATCGCCAACGATGTGATGCTGGATAGCAGTTCGCAACAGATTATTATTATTACCGGTCCGAACATGGCAGGTAAGTCCGCATTGTTGAGGCAGACGGCACTGATAACGTTGCTGGCACAGATTGGCAGCTTCGTGCCTGCCGAGAGTGCGCATATCGGATTGGTGGATAAGATATTTACCCGTGTGGGTGCCAGCGATAATATCTCCGTCGGTGAATCTACCTTTATGGTGGAAATGAATGAGGCGGCTGATATTCTGAACAACCTGTCACCGCGCAGTCTGGTGCTTTTTGATGAGCTGGGACGGGGAACTTCTACCTATGACGGTATTTCCATCGCCTGGGCGATTGTAGAGCATATCCATGAGCACCCCAGGGCAAAGGCGCGTACATTGTTTGCCACGCACTACCACGAACTGAACGAAATGGAGAAAAGCTTCAAGCGTATCAAGAACTATAATGTTTCCGTCAAGGAAGTGGAAAACAAAGTCATCTTCCTGCGTAAGTTGGAGCGTGGCGGCAGTGAGCACTCTTTCGGTATTCATGTGGCGAAGATGGCGGGTATGCCGAAAAGTATCGTAAAACGTGCGAATGACATCCTGAAGCAACTGGAAACGGATAATCGCCAGCAAGGCATCGCCAGTAAGCCAATGGTGGAAGTGGGAGAGACACGCGGCGGTATGCAGCTCAGTTTCTTCCAGTTGGAAGATCCGGTACTCTGTCAGATACGTGACGAGATACTGACGCTGGATGTGAATAACCTGACGCCGCTGGAAGCACTGAATAAGCTGAATGACATCAAGCGGATTGTGAAAGGGAAATAGATATTTTCCGGTACGCTTTAGAATAACTTTCTGATCGTTTTCCTGATATCAGGAAAACGATCAGGATAAATTTTAGATTGTGCTTTTATAATAAAGACTTCTCTATCATGACGTTATCCTTTTGCTGTTCCCTATACTGCCGCGGCGGCATACCGAAGCGTGCAGTAAACAGCTTGTAGAAGGTACCTCGGTTATTGAACCCTGTCTGGTCCATAATCTCATCAATGGTGAGATTCTTGGTCAACAGTAACCGTTCTGCCATGGTAAGGCGATACTCCTTGATGATGTCGGCCGGTGACTTTTCGGTTATTGGCTTCAGTTTCCGGTAGAACTGGCGGGTACTATAACCTAAGTCGCTGCTCAATAGTTCGACGGATAAGTCGGGATTACTGATGTTCTTCTCTATGGTCTCTATTACCTTATCCAGAAACTCCTGTTCTTCTTTATGTATGCAATTGCCGTTTTCTATCTTGAAGGAACTGAATATGGAGCTATAATACTCTTTTAAGTCTAATTTCCGTTTTATCAGCCGGTAGACTATCTTCTCCAGATATTTCACATTGAAAGGCTTGGTGACGTAAGCTTCCGCCCCCGATTCGATACCCTTCACCTGCTCGTCCTCATTGTGGAGGGCGGACAATAGAATCAACGGTATGTGGCTCCACAATTTATTCTGCTTTATCTGTTGGGCGAAAGAGAGTCCGTCGATTTCGGGCATCATCACATCGGAGATGATTAAATCCGGTTGCTTTAGCTCCAGACTGTCTAAAGCCTCCCTGACATTGTTGAAGGATAATACATTATACTTCTCTACAAATATTTCCGAAACGAACCACAACATGGAAGGGTCATCGTCGATAATCATGATTGTTTCTTTGGACACATCGAAATCCGCAACAGTCTTTTCCAGTTCTATGGGTTCCTCATGGATATTCAATGGAGTGTTTTCATACACTTCCTGCGGTGTTTCCTGCTCTGTCAGTGTTAGTTCCGGTAAAGTAACTGTGAATGTCGTTAACTCGTTGGGCACACTGTCAACGCTGATCTGTCCATTCAGCAGATTGGTCATGCTCTTGCATATAGCCAGTCCGAGACCGTTCCGCGAATTGGTTCCGTTCATCTCGAAAGAATCCAGTATCTTGTAGCGGTCGAATATCTTTGCAAGGTTCTCTTTGGCTATTCCCTTACCGGAATTGGAGATACGGAGAGTAAGGTGTTTGTCTTCTGTTTTCAGTTCAACGGTGATACTCCCTTTTTCCGGTGTATACTTGAAAGCATTAGATACCAGATTGTTGGTTATCTTATTAAAACAACTGATATCCGTGTTCCATAAAACGTCAGGCTGTATGTCCAAACGGTAGTCCAAATTGCGATTTTCAGCCAATTCACCGAATGACTCTGCTATATTCCTTATCTTATCCGATACGGATAGCCGCTGGATTGACAGAGCCTTGTTGCCGGTTTCCAGTCTGCGGAATTCAAGTAATTCTAAAATCAAGCTATTCAACCTTTCCGTATTCTGCCGTATCATTTGTCCGTATTTGCGAATGTATGAATCGGCATTCGGGTAAGCCAGTATCTTCTCACACGGACCATAAATCAGTGTCAGGGGAGTACAGAATTCATGCGTAATGTTAGTGAAGAAGCGTAGTTTCGATTCGTAGATTTCCTCTTTCTTCTCCCGGTTCATTTTCTCAATCATGTGGTGTTGCTTGCGGCGATATCTTTGAATGAACTGATAAACCAGCAGGATGCAGAGAGAAGCGAACAGGATGAAATAAATTCCGTAAGCCCAGTAACTCAGATACCAGGGCGGAGTGATGTAGATGAACAAGGTCTGAGGCTGGCTTTCCTGTCCGTTAATGTTATTCTTGTATTTCACTAACAAAGTGTACTTTCCGGGTGAGAGGTTGGAGAATATGGCGCTGGCCGACGTTCCGCTCTCTATCCAATGCTCACTTACTTCTTCCAGTTTATAAGAGTAGGAGTAGTTATTGCCGTTGATGTAGTCGACAGCCATAAAGTTGATACAGAAGAAGTTCTGGCTGTAATCCAGTTGAAGTGCAGGCGTCCCTTTCTCCTCTGAGAAGAAATCGTAGATATTGTGATCCTTTCCGAAGATGGTCAGGCCTTTCAGGTGTATCTGGGGCATATAATCTTCCATAGTGTATGTATTGGACTTAACGGTCACAAACCCGTTTGTACCACCAAAAAGCAATGTGCCCGTCCGTTTGTCCTGGTAGAAAGCGCCATCGCTGAATTCGGTAACGGCCAGTCCGTTTTCCCGGTTATAGGTTTGCCCGGTATTGGTTTGGGGATTGAATCTTACCAGTCCTTGATTGGTGCTGATCCAGAGATTAGCCTGCTGGTCTTCCAGAATGCCATGTACGGTGTTGTTCAAAAACAGGTCAGCCCTGTCATGATAGTGCGAATTATCCTGGTTGAAATGAAGCAGCCCCGAACTGGTTCCCAGCCAATACCCCTTTTTATTCTTGTAAATGGCAAAAATATCATTGGCTGTCTGGCTGTTCACTACGTCATCGAAACTATATGGAGTTAGTTTACCGGTATGGGTATTCAGCTTGTAAGCTCCGTAGCCACGGTTTCCAAACCACAAGACAGAATCATTTTCCTGGAAAGAGGTAAAGAAATAGTTGGAAGCCATGCGTCCGTCATCCAATACTATCCTGGTGGCTGATTTTACGGTAGGAGAAGCACTGTTCCCACCCAGAACAATCTTCACAATACCTTCACCTACAGTAGCCACCCATAGGGTAGAATCATTCAGTTCGTTAATGGAATGTACATATTTCAGCTTTTCTCCGTTGGCTGTCACCGGGAACTCTCTTACCTGTTTACTTTTATAGGAATAGTAGTTGAGTCCATTTTCCGTACCTATCCATAGTTTGTCAGTGGAACCGGGAGCAAAGCAGTAGACAGAGTTATCAGTCAGTGTACTGTTGCTGACGGAAATACGGTCGAAAGATTCCGGTGCACTGCTTTCGGGAGAATAATTCCGGATACGCAGTATTCCTCCCCCTTTGGTTCCTATCCATAGTGTCTGCTCCTGGTCATAGTACAGGGCGCGTACAGGATTGTTTATCTGATATACCGGGGTATCCAGCAAGGTATTGGTGATGGAAAAAGCATCGTTGAAATACATATATACTCCTTGCCCGTCCGTTCCTATCCAGACAATGTCCTGGAATTTGTCTTGCATCAGGCAGAAGATGCCGGAATGAATCTCAGTGGGCTGTATCTGGTATTTGATTTTTTGGTCGGACATGTATTTGAGTACGATTAAACCGCTGCTTTTGAAGCCGATGTAGTAATCGTTCTGCTGTTTGATGATGGAAGAGACTTCACCGCGCGCTTCGATTTCCGCTTTGAGATCTGCGATGAAGTATTGCTGCTGGTTGTTGAAATCATATTCGTAGAGTGAGTAGGTTTCATCAATGAAATACACTAAACGTTCTTCCGAGAAGGCCCATAACAGTTTCTCCTGGTGCTTGAAGAGGTTGTTGGAGGTTAAGGTTACGCTTTCTGCCGTCTTGTTTATCTGATAGCTGCGGGTGTCATTATCGGAGGTGAAAACCCACAATATATTATTCGCATCGACGGTGACGGACAGCACATGCCCGAATGAGATCTGGGGAACGTCCAACTTCTGAAAAGCTTGTTTTTCCCGCTGAAAGTAGTAGAGATATCCGTCATCTTTTACGATGAACAGGTCATTATCGTCACTTTTAGCCATGTAGTTTTTGTCCTTGAACTCGGCGAAACTCCGGCAGGTCTGCTGCTTGGTGTCCAGCCGGTCGAGTCCGTAGTTGGTCTGGATCCACAATACGTCTCTTTCGGTTTCCATGATGCTGTTGATCAGGTTGCCGGACAGCAATGTTTTAGAAGAGTTGACAGGGCTGTATACATGCAGGCTTTTGCCGTCGAAGACGTTCAGACCGTCACACGAACCAATCCAGATGATGCCTTGGTGATCTTGATAAAGAGACAGGATGGCGCTGTTGGACAGTCCATCCTTATTGGAGAATTGTCGTAAGCTGTATGCGCGGGCCTGATGTGAAAGGCAGCATAAGATGCAGGTCAGTAATGAAATTCCGAAAAGGTAGTGTCTGTTTTTCATATTCTATATATCGGACTAATTGGTTATTGCAAAGATAGAGAATAATGGGAGGATATGGCAGGAATACTTAAAAAATAGAGTAATACTTTTCTGACTTTTTTGTTCATTCTCCTGCCATGACTGCATTGTGGGACTCTTATGTCGTAAATGTGTATAAGCTTTCAGGTAAATATGCTTACTTTTGTGTCTATCTTGATTATTCACTTAAATAGTTAACCATGAAATTACCGATTATCTTATTAGCATCTATGCTGTTTTGCTCGGGTGGTTCATACGCACAAAATACGGAGCAAGAGAAACAAGCGAAAGTTTATGCGGTGGCGGATGCCCACTTGGATACCCAATGGAACTGGGATATACAGACCACCATTAAGGAGTATGTCTGGAATACCCTGTCACGCAACCTGCTTTTGCTGAAGAAGTATCCCGACTATGTTTTCAATTTTGAGGGAGGTGTCAAATATGCATGGATGAAGGAATATTATCCCAGCGAATATGAGCAGCTTAAAGCATTTGTCCGTTCGGGACGCTGGCACATTAGCGGCAGCAGTTGGGAAGCCTCGGACGTGCTGGTCCCTTCTGTCGAATCTTCCATCCGTAACATCTTGCTTGGGCAGGAATACTACAGGCAGGAATTCGGAGTGGAGAGTACCGATATCTTCCTTCCCGATTGCTTCGGTTTTGGCTGGACATTGCCTACAATTGCCAAACACTGCGGTCTCATCGGCTTTTCTTCACAAAAACTGGACTGGCGTACCAATCCTTTTTACGGTAAAAGCAAGCATCCTTTCACAATTGGATTATGGCAAGGAGTAGACGGTTCCTCCATTATGCTTGCCCACGGTTATGATTATGGTAAGCGTTGGAAAAACATCGACCTGTCGGAAGATAAAGAATTGCAGGAACTGGCTAAACGCACTCCGTTGAATACCGTATATCGCTATTACGGTACGGGTGATACGGGAGGTTCCCCTACTCTGGGTTCTGTCAGCTCTGTGGAGAAAGGTATCAAAGGAAACGGGCCGTTGAAGATTATCAGTGCTACAAGCGACCAGTTGTTTAAGGATTATCTGCCATACGACAAACATCCCGAATTGCCCGTATTCAACGGTGAACTTCTGATGGATGTGCATGGAACAGGGTGCTATACTTCACAAGCTGCCATGAAACTCTACAACCGGCAGAATGAACTGTTGGGCGATGCTGCCGAACGGGCTGCTGTTGCGGCGGATTGGATGGGTGCGGCCAGTTATCCGGGTAAAAGTCTGACAGAGTCATGGCAGCGTTTTATCTTCCATCAGTTCCACGATGACCTTACCGGTACCAGTATTCCGCGTGCATACGAATTTTCATGGAATGACGAACTTCTTTCATTGAAGCAATTCTCCGGTATATTGACTGCTTCTGTCGGGGCGGTTTCCGAGAAATTGGATACTCGTGTCAAGGGAATCCCTGTTGTATTCTACAATGCGTTGGGTTTTCCGGTAACGGATGTAGTGGAAATTGCGGTTGAAGCTCCCAAATTTCCCAGGGGTATTAGCGCATACAATGCGGAAGGGAAAAAAGTAGCTTCTCAAATCCTGTCTTATAAAGACGGGAAGGTACACTTGCTGGTAGAAGCTACTGTGCCTGCTGCGGGATATGCGGTTTATGATATCCGTCTCTCCGGAAATCAACAACAAACGGCCTCATCCGTTGCAAAGGCGACAATAGAGAATTCCGTGTATAAGATTTCGTTGAATGAACAGGGCGACATCACCTCTCTGTATGATAAGATAAACGATAAGGAACTTGTTAAAAGCGGTAGGCAGATCCGTTTGGCCCTCTTTACTGACAATCCCTCTTACAACTGGCCTGCCTGGGAGATTATGAAGAAGACGGTTGACAGTACGCCTGTTTCCATCACGGAAGATGTCAGAATGACTTTGAATGAAGACGGAGAACTGCGCAAAACCATTTGCGTGGAAAAACGTCATGGCAAGTCATTGTTCCGTCAGTATATCCGCCTTTACGAAGGTGAGTTGGCCGGACGTATCGATTTCTATAATGAAATAGACTGGCAGTCTACCAATGCCCTTCTGAAAGCCGAGTTCCCTTTGAATCTTGATAACGAGAAAGCTACATACGACCTTGGTATCGGCAGCGTCCAGAGAGGTAATAATGTACTGACTGCTTATGAAGTTTACGCCCAACAATGGGCAGACCTGACCGACCGCAGCGGCAGCTATGGTGTTTCTATTCTGAATGACAGTAAATATGGCTGGGATAAACCGGATAACAATACCCTCCGCCTGACTTTACTCCATACGCCGGCCACAAAGAACAATTATTCCTATCAGGACCGTCAGGACTTAGGTTATCATACATTTACCTATAGTTTGGTTCCACATGCCGGTGCTTTGGATAAGGCGCAGGCCGCTATGGATGCTGAAGTGCTGAACCAGCGTGTGAAAGCTTTCAGAACGGAGAAGCATACAGGAACGTTGGGTAAGACTTTTTCTTTGGTTTCTTCAAACAACAATAATGTAGTAATTAAGGCTTTGAAGAAAGCAGAAAGCTCTGATGAGTATGTGGTGCGTGTATATGAGACCGGTGGTAAAGCCTTGCAAAATGCTGTGCTGACATTTGCCGGGAACATTCTGAGCGCTAATGAAGCGGACGGTACGGAAAAGAGTATCGGTAGTGCGGCTTTCAAAGGTCGTCAATTAGAGGTTTCCGTACAACCCAATAGTATCAAAACCTATAAAATCCGCCTGAATACTACCGGAGAAGAGAAGCTGAAGTATGAACAGCTGCCTCTGAATTATGACCGGAAATGCTTTAGCTGGAATGAATTCCGTTGGGAAGCTGACTTTGAGTCCGGTTATTCATACGCTGCAGAGCTGATTCCTGCGGAGCTGACTGTTAATCGCATTCCTTTCCGTCTGGAAACGAAAGAAGAGAAGAATGGTATGTCATGTACCGGGGGGACTTTGCAATTGCCTGCCGGACATACTTATAATCGTTTGTACATCCTTGCTGCAGCGGCTACTTCCGAGAAAGATGCGAAGGGAACATTCCGCGCCGGTAAGAGTTTGCAGGAGCTTGTTGTTCCGTCTTATACCGGTTTTATCGGTCAGTGGGGACATACGGGACATACGCAAGGCTATTTGAAGGATGCAGAAGTAGCCTATACCGGTACACATCGCCACTCTGCCGAGGGAGATCATGCTTATGAGTTTACTTATATGTTCAAGTTGGCCATTGATATTCCGGCTAAAGCCACTGAAATTGTTCTGCCGGACAATAAGGATGTGGTCATCTTTGCCGCTACGCTTGTAGAGGAACCTTATGCGCCTGTTGAGGCTGTGTCTACCTTGTTCCGTACTGCCAATAAAGATAATGCTTGTCTGCAAGAAATAGCGGAGCCGAAGGTTAATCTGCTGAAACCGGAACAGATCGTTGCCTGGTCGGGATATACCAATGATAATGAGAAGCCTGCATTCCTTGTCGACGGAAAAGAGAACACAAAATGGTGTGACATCTCCATGCTTCCTAATTACGTTGATTTCGACCTGGGAACGGAAAAGGAGATAAGTGGCTGGAAGATGGTGAATGCTGCTCAGGAAAGTCACTCTTATATAACAAGCAACTGCTTCCTGCAAGGTCGGAACAACCCGAATGAGGCATGGTGTACACTGGATTTTGTAACCGGAAATAAGCAGAATGTAATTAACCGTTCTTTGGGTAAGACTGAGAAGGTACGTTATTTACGTCTGCTGGTTACTCAGCCGGTACAGGCTCCTAATGGGAAAGATACGCGGATTTATGAGTTTGCTGTTTACGAATAAACTTATTTAATAGTAATCTAACTAACGTAAGTTCGATGAATTAAACGAAGTGATTTTCATCGAACTCACGTTATTAAGGAAGAAGTACTAAAAGGCTTCTAAAGCGGACGGCGTAATGATAAAATAAGCAAATATATTCCTATCAATGTCACAACTAATCCGACAGCGACAGGTACGACAATGTTTTCTTTCGCGATGAAACCGAGAACTGTGATAAGCACACCGGACAGTCCGAGACCAATGCCCAACACTTTCTGTGTAAATCTGTTAGTCTGTCTAGATTCTTCAGTATCGCCTGCGTCTTCCTGACGCATCCTTGCATTCCGTCCTGAAATATAGGCTATATATTCCGGAGCGATGAATTCTTTTGCTTTCAGCACCATCTCAATCCCGGCAAGCAGTATCACAGGAACGGCGGTACCGACTATCATTTCCCATGCCCTATCAAGAGCCAATCCTAAATGTGGAGTCACAAACTTGAATATCAAGTTGATGGTAAGGCTTATAAATGTCACTGAAAGTATCGTGCGCGCAGTTTGCCGCTTTGAGAACAAAGACCATATAACAGGAAGGTAAATCGGAACTCCCGTCAATGCCGCCACACTGATTACAACGTTTACAATACCTCCCATAGAACGTATCAGAAGCGCTATAATAATAGCTGTTATTCCGAACCCCCATGTGGAAATCCTTGCCACATTCATTAATGTCTTTTCAGAAGTATTAGGGCGCATTCTTTTGAATATGTCGTTGGTAACCACACCTGCCGATATGTTCAGAGTGGCATTGAGAGAACTTGCCGTTGCGAAAATCATTCCCCCGAGCATTAGACCAAGTAATCCGTCAGGCATAGCCTCCTTGCACATAAGAAGATAGGCTCCTTCGTTTTCAAGGCCTGGTAATGATGGATTATAGATTCGGTAAATCATGGGTATCAACATCCACAGAATCGGACTGATTGTGTAGAGCACACCGAAAAGCCAACCTGTTTTTCTTGAATCCCTTTCCGTCTTTACAGAAGTATATCTCTGAACATATGCCCAGTTACCTCCGAGGAAAAACATATTATAGACAGCAAAGGCTATCACGAATCCGGGAGTATACTCTCCTTCAAAGAGTCCGAAAAATCTGTCCGGCGCCTTTTCGAAAAATGCACCGACTCCACCAATCTTGTCGAAAGCAAGCGGAACAGCTATCACTACTGCCGCAAAAAGAATTACGAACTGAAGGACATCAGTCACAACCACTCCTCTCAAACCTCCGAGAGCAACATAAACCATGCTGAATGCTCCTAAAACGAGGATAGCTGTGGTTAGAGGAATACCCGTAGTAACTTCGACTATTTTAGCTACGGGATAAAGAAATGAACCCATAGTGAAAATCGACACGGCCAAAAAAATATAAGTATATGTCTTTTGTGTCTTGACGCCAAGACGGTTCGTAATGTATTCGGCAGCCGTGAGACTGTGGGTACGATGCCATCGGGGAGCAATCCATGTGCCTACGGCATATCCGGCAATAGCCATTGTAAGCTGGATAACGATTGATACCATTCCATACGAATAAGCTATTGACCCCCACACGACGAAAGTACCTGCCGAGAAAAATCCCATGAACAATGAAAGTCCACTCATTCCCCATGGTACGTTGCCGCCACCTGAGAAAAAACTTTTCATATCCTTTCCTGTCTTAGAAAAAGACACTCCTGTAATCAACACTCCTATTGAAAATAGGATGATGGTTATGTAATCAAGTATATTCATTTCAGTTTGTTTATTATCAATATTTATACTGGTTCCGTTACCTTAACATACATATATTCCCATAAGTCCTGGACATACATTGTCGTAAGGACGAGCAAAGTTGACATAAATGGTATCGGTCATCACTGGCTTATCTAGTTCGAGCACATTGACCGTCTGATGATTGTCAGTAATATGACAAAGTTCCTTGCCCTCTGAATCACGGACTATGTACTCTCTGTAGCAAGTCGGAACACAGGCATCGAAATGTCCCATCTGGACGGTCTCCATTGCCTGATCTGTATCGGTATCGAAATACAGGATAATTGATTTAATTTGTTTCCTCTCATTCCACTTGAGACATACTTCAGGTCTTGCATCATCGAAAGCTGCTACCCAGGCATTAGTACCTATATATGGGCGATAATAAGAACTCCTTAAATTTTTCGAGCCGAAAGGTGTAAGGGCTGGGACAAATGACATTGCTATATTCTTGTTTTCCGGACGGCGTTTCGGACACCAAAATTCAAATTCCTCCACACCTATTCCTTCAGGCGGAATCTGCTTCCCAAAATTCGACACTGCAGGGTTGATGTAATTATACACAGTAGTCAATCCTGTAACCAGCCGCCCGCTCATCGGCACTGAAATTTCAGAATTTTTCATCAGACAGATAAAAGCGTAACGCGGAGCCGTGTATGAGTAGGAAAAATCTGCAATAATCTCATTTTCACCTTTTTTTAAATCGAATTCTATAACTGCATCAACAGTGTCAGGAGTGTAGTTCTCACTCTTGGATGAACTTCTCAACTCCATTACAAGTCTTGTTGCGTTATTAGCCTTTATATTCATCCTGATCACCGGTACTTTACCATTTACCGGTATGAGTTGAGCAACAGGATAGTCTAATCCGAACCAGGTTCCATCGGCCGGCAAATCGTCAAGTTCGAGCACAGATGACACTGATATTTCCGCAGAGTAGACAAGATTATCCTCAATCGCAACAGCAATACCCGGTATAAAATTCCCATTTTTAACAAGGAGGGATTGCAACAGACCTATCTTGTCTTTATCAACGAGGTCTATCGGCTTATATCCTTTTGAAAGGCAAATCGATGCGGCACGTCCAATGACTTCTCCACCGAGAGCTGCCGTACACATGACACGGGTAGTACCGTTTGCCACGTGGCTTGAGGAAATGATACGCCCGCCCACGAAAAGATTGTCAAGATCCGGAGTTACATAGCAACGGTAAGGAATCTGATAGACACCTTTGCTGTGCCACTGATGACAGCCATTTCCTTCAGCATACACACCATCGGCAGGATGAAGATCGATTGCCCATCCACCATATGCTACTGCATCATAGTGGGTTGACTGATTGATAACATCCTGCTGCGTCAGAGTATAAAGACCGTTGAACCTGCGGCTTTCGCGTTTACCCGGAAAAAGTCCTACCCATTCAAGTGTCAAAGTCTTTGCCTGAGGAAATTTTCCAGAATTCTTTATATAGTCCCAGACGCCATAGACAACTTTCCATAATTCGTATTTGATTTCTTCTGTATCTAAAATAGTATTGAGGCGTCCGCCGTACTCAAGCCACCAATATTTACACCCCAATTGATTGACATTGAAATAATTGGGATTCTGTAACTTTGGTATTAATGTTTCGACATTCTTTAACGCAAAATTTGGAGCGATATATTCCACTGGCTTGCCAATGTCCTTAGTATAGAACAATATGCTGTGTCCGAGCAATTCTCCATACTCTTGCTTGTCCGGTGCAAATTCTTCACCGTACACGGCTCTGCCTTCCGCCCCCATTCTGAATGATGCCCCGGCAAGATAACCTAGCGTACCATCTCCGGTACAGTCTGCAAACATCTGCCCTGAAATAGAATATTCAGTTCCGTTCTGCGAGTTTATAGCTGTGACAGAAGATATGTTCCGATCATTGCCTTTATCAACCTTATACAAGGTCGTGTTAAGAAGCAAGGTGATATTTTTCTCTGCCAACACCTTATCCATCAGCACCATGTCAAAAAGCACAGGATTCCCCTCCTTATTGCGGTAGACATTTTCCACAAGGATTTCATCGATGATTCCTCCTTCACGCGACCACCGGTTGTTGTTACCCATGTGTGAAGTGGCACCTAATGCCCAAAGACGAACTTCGCTGGAAGCATTGCCTCCAAGTACAGGACGATCCTGTATAAGGACAGCCCGGAGTCCTTCACGGGCGGCAGCAATTGCGCTGCATACACCCGTAAGTCCACCTCCAGCTACGACATAGTCCGCATTCAATACGACTTTTGTAAAAGCTCTGTTTTTCTCTATATTCTTTGTTATCATAATCTATATTTTCGTATTATCGGACCCCGATTAGAAACTTTGTTATCCTCAAACGTGTCTGTATCGGAAAAATATCCTCAAGGGTTGTCATCGATGACAAGGTAACTATCTTTGGCTACATTAGTTTCTAACCTTTTATCTACCTCATTGTATCTGTTGTTATGAATCAGAACGCCAGACGTGTTAGTGGCGTTTCCACCCAACAATACGGCATTCTTGGCAATATCAAACGAGTTGTCTTCGATTATAACATCCGTTACCGCATCCGGATTGGCCCCCGGGGAAGTACGGATATAGCTATATTCACTAAGCATATTCCTCCTGATAACAGTGCCTATGCTCATGCCAGTTCCTCCACTGCCGATAAGATTTATACTCTGGTGACCGGAATGCCCTCTGTCATCAATACCGAACCAATGACTATAATTACCCTCTTTAAGACGGCAATTGACGATATCGATATACCATTCAGGCTGTTTTCCCCGATACAGTAGCGAACCTCTGCCTACAATTCCGTTACACCGTGTCATCGTCATGCCGGAAATCACACAATTCTGTACAGAACCATACAACTGATAAGCTCCTACGTCGACTGCCTCGTTATTGATGAAATACAAATGATGCCTTACGGTGGTAATACTTATTTCAGATGTGGCATCCGGTTGCACAAGAAACGGCTGATCCAACTCAATTTTTGTCAGAGTATGGCTGCGGATACGTCTGAACTGTCCTGCTCCCGTCCCGTTGATAATATAGACTCCTCCACCGTTCCAGTGGTTTTCAGTCCATTGGTTTGTTTCCGCATCTTCCGGGATAGTAATTATATTACCTTCGACAGATTTTATCGGTCCGTAATATCCGCCGCTGCCGCCATCAAGGGTCATACACTCGCGGTCATTGGTATAATCGAACGGAATATAATTACGCGCTTCATAAAGATTCCTGCTTTCATCGATACTTGAGGCATACCCGAAACCATCTCCCTGCTTGTAACAATCCTCGAATATCAGCCCCTTTGGATGTACCAGCATATATGGCTGATTAGTACCTGTGGTATGTCTCTCGAAACGACAATTTTGGACAAATCCTCCCGCCGCATAGAAAGTGTACATGCCGGCTGAATTGAAGACGCAATTCCTTATTTTAAGATTCTTACCACGAAGAATGATACCTGTTTTGCTCCATCTGCTGTGAAATTCCGCTTCGACTTGATCCCTATTCGACTTCACTTGATATATCATACCACTGAGCTGTCCTGTCTGGCGTACAATTAGGTTTTCGAGCAATACCGTTCCTTGTTCTTCCACGGGTCCCGTAGACATGATGACACCCCATGCACGTGAAGACCACATTACTAAATTTCTCAAGCCGAAGTGGTGAGTTCCGCTAATAAGGCTGTTAGGCAATTCATACAAATCCCAATTGAGAGGATTCCAGAATATATGAGTTAATTCTTTTGATTCTCCCTCGATCAATGTATTTGGAGAAAGAATGAGCTCACCCGTAAGCATATATCTGCCTCTCGGCACATATACCTTACCGCCACCATTTTGTTCGGCAGCATGAAGAGCTGCACGGAAAGCTGCGGTTTCATTATGGACGCCATCGCCCACGGCACCGTAGTCCATCACATTGAATACTTTCACACCCCACCAGTCAGGAGATTTGGACACCACATCTATCCGCAAAGGTTCGCTCCATGCTGTCTTTCCTCCCATTCCGTTATGGTAATACAAATAATATGTGCCTAATGGCGTGTTGTCCGGAATATCAACACTAACGGAAAAGTCGTCGAAAAAATCCGTAACCTTGCATCTTACATTTTTTCCGCCTTTTAGCGGAACAAGTACAGCATGCGCCTTGTCCTTATCCCGTAAAAGATTCTTTCCTTGAACCCTGAGATAATCTCCGGCAACCGCACATTCACCATCCTCGCTCAAAGCCCAACGGACAATCGGAACGTTCAGATAAAAATAAGCCTTTTCATTATTGACATCTGTCATTTCAACACTGAAAACCCCATTCTTCAAATCCTCGGGCACAATAAACTTAAGAGACTGTTCCTTTTGCTGTAGCAAGTCCACCGTTTTAGCCTTATAGGATGCCAACGGCCCGGTACGAAGGTCGGTACCATTTGTATCGGGCAGCCTGTCCTCTGCAGGGAGCGGAACATACGCAGGTTCGGCATTGCCGACGTTTCCATTATCCAGAGTAAAAACTTTTATTGTCTTTATCTTGTCAAGATATTCACCCCTGATAAGTACCGCATCATTAGGCCTTGTCTCTGCAGTTGTTACCTGAAACAACTTAGGTTCGAATTTACCATCTTGCCTATCGGCAGAATAACCATTGCTGGAACAAACCCATAAAAAGGTTAATCCAAATAATAATATTTTATTCAATTCCATTATTTCAAATATTGTTTAATAATATAATCGGGGATTTTCGTGTCGTAATAATCCAGCAAATAGTTATCGAGATTTCCGTTGATTTCATCTTTTATCTCAATCACTTCTATGCGGTATATGTTTATATCACAGTCCGTGAATTTCAAGCCTATATTCCCATAGGTTATAGGTTCTTTGGTATCTGTTCCTTTTATGATGCTTTCGCCGTCCCACAAAACTTCGTAATTCTTATCCATTACACGGATTTTGAGTTCGTGTATGTTTCTATCATTATACGAATCTACTTTCACTTTTTGGAGCGGCTCTATAGTATTTCCACCCGACTTGTATTTATTCAGAGTGATTTCATTACCGTTTTTCAGGCTTACCCCGTAATATTTCAGCATTTTTGAATACATTGCTATATTCTGATAGCGCATCTGCACTGAAAATTCAGAAGTGCTCACAGTCGGCTCTGGAAAAGAAAGACGGACGGCAATTTCATAGTCAGCCCATTTCTTGTCTCCTAAATAGTATATGCCATCACCGCGTTTTCTCCAATATCTGCTGCCGTCTTCTGCATAAGGCAATTCTGCAAATTTGATGCCGTTCCATATCGGATTCACAATACTTGCAGGTACATTGCATAAACTGCCGTCTGCAAAATTCTCTCTCAAAAGGGTATTCGGCGCAATCGGTTCCTTGTCGACAAAATTATCTTCCGCAGGGATAAAATTATCGCTGTATTCGATAGCCCAATCTCTGAATGTCACCTGCATTTTACGAAAAGAATTCACATCATAGCCTATTTGATTGTCATTTCCGGAGCAGGCATAAAAACCGGACAAATGCTTTTCTCCAAGATTGACAAAAACAGCAGGGCCTTTAACCCACTCATCAGCGGCATTTTTATAATGACTCAAAAAAGAATTTCCTTGTCTCGTAAGCCTTATCTCAACAGGAAAACCGATATACCCCACTCGTCTGTAAGAGGTACTGCCTCCTTCCTGCTGTCTAAAAAAAACGAACAAATCTCCGGTAGCAGTTGCTTCAAGATGTACATTCGGTGAGCTTTGGCTATCAGTGGATCTCATCATAATACCAGCAGAACCTTTCTTTATATCGTCAATTTTCACCGTTATCACAGATTTTGAACAATCGTCATGCAAAAATGGCTGTTCTTTATATGCAAAACTGTACTCATCAGATTCAAAAAAGGCATTTTTTGTGTTCTCTGTCTTAATTGTCATAGTGTTGGAATCCACGGTAATGGATCCCTTAGCATCTTTTCCGTAGCTTGCAAATCGCCATTCATCCTGTCCGGTCTTATCCGCTGCGTGCAGAGTTCCGACAAAGGTTAAGGCTGTAAGCATGATAAGCTGTTTCCATGTAATGTTAATCAATGTCATTTTGGGGTTTAATTATTAATGATTGGTTATATATTATGTCTTTTGCACTCACTGAGCACGTACAAATATATGCTCATAAGTATCAATACACAAGCATTTTATAGTATAAATCATCGCAAACGTTCCCGGGAACGTTTTAATACGTAAAGAACAGAAATATACTGGTTTACAAATAAGCGGAATCTAGTCGGGAACGACCAGATTCCGCTTACATGCAACGTGGGACAATTTTTTAGTGATTCAATATAAATTTGATAACAGGAGCTGGCGCGTCAAGACTGTGAGGATGATGATCGCAGCCTTCTTTGACGATTACCTCAATCTCTCCCCGAAGTTTTTTATAACGTGCCGCCAAGATTTCAAGATTCTCGTCATACGGCACGGTTTTATCACTGTCTCCTGCTACAGCTATAATCGGAATCTTTGCTTTTGCCAAAGGTTTCAGATTGTCGATAGGATTGCCCTTGAAATTTTTCATATCCTCTTCTTTGATATTCCACTCCTGCAGAAACTCCTGCCATAAGTCAGCCCTTTCACGACCGGGCCAGCTCGTAATATCGCATACCGGGGCATCAAGATAGATACACGATACTTTCTCCGGATTTGCCGCTGCCCAATCGACTGCAAAGAGTCCGCCTCTACTGAATCCCTCCAGGACAACTTTTTCCGAGAAGCCATAATACTTAATCATGGCATTGTAAAACTGGGTTCCGAGTTCCTGAGACCTCGGGCTGCCATAAAGGAATGCCAGGTCATAATGCACTACATGGTAGCCCAATGCCAGCATTGCGATATCTACAGCAGGGAAAGCCCCGAAAAAAGCAGGTCTCCAAATCCAAGGCTTACCAGGAAGAGGCTTGGAGGGAGCTACTATATTAGCCTTTCTCCCGTTGAACTCGAAATCATATTTATCATAACCTTTCCATTTGGTCTTGACTCCGGGGAAATCTTGAAGTTGGAATTCTTTGGAATTTCCGTTCATCACCCCATACGCACACTTTGCCATCTCCAAAGATGCTACTCTGTCCGGATGTAGTTTATCAGGGAAATGTTCTCGCATTCCGGAAGTAGCGGCATGCATGTCGACTATTTCAAGACGGTTTTTCTCTGCAACCTCCCTGATGCGAGGGATTACACCGTGAACTATAACACTATCTTTAATAGGGCCTTTTTCAATATAACATGTAGCCGGGAGGCACAAATAAATTTTGGGTTTAGAATCCATACCCGAGAACACGTCAATCATAGCCTGCATATCTCCCTTAAACTCATCCTTATGTTTCCAATTACCACCCTTTGAATCATTGGTGCCGAATTTAATAAATATTATATCTGGCTGAAATTCAAACACCTGTTTATACACGCGGGTTTTTATGTAGGGGTTGTCTCCGGAAGAAAGCACAGTAGTGCCACTAACTCCGAAGTTTCTCACGTCATAGCCGGAACCGAGCATTTGCCCTAGCACCGCAGGATAGCTGTCTCTTGCCTGATTGGATAGACCTGCACCGAAAGTGATGCTGTTGCCAATACAGGCAACCTTGATTTTTCCTTTTTCTACTGCAAGACCGGCAGGGGCAATCATAAACATAAGCCAAACTGCCAATAACAGAGTTCTAATCATATTTATAAATATTTAGTTGTTCTGTTCTGCAATCCACCTCAGAACAGTAGTTTTGAATTCATTGAAATAAGGAAAAGGAGCCCCCTCGATAAAGCCCCAACCATGTCTGCCTTTCGGATAGATGTGCATTTCAGCAGGAACGGCATTCTTCAGTAACGCCTGATAGAATACGATGGAATTTTCCGGTTTTACCGCTGGGTCATCTGAACAGTGAAAAAGAATGGTTGCAGGGGTATCTTCAGCAACTTGCTCTTCCGTAGAGAATTTAATTACAGTATCTTCGGATGGTTTTTTCCCTATAAGATTAAATCTTGAGAACTGGTGAGTAATATCTTTTTTCATAGATATTACCGGATAGACCAAGATTCCGAAATCAGGTTTCAATTCACCCCTCAACGTCACAAGAGCTGTTGCCGCAAGATGTCCTCCTGCGGAAAAGCCCATCAGGCCGATTTTGCAGGAATCAAGATTCCATTTACCTGCATTGGCCATCACGATTTCAAAAGCTCTTGTCAAGTCTTTGACAGGCACTTCTTGCCTTCCTGCTGGCATCCTGTATTTGACGACAAAGGCTGCAATGCCGTTTTTGTTTAGCCATTTTGCTACAGCGACTCCTTCCGAACCGAAAGAAAGTCCTTTGTATCCACCACCGGGACAAACCACGACTGCCTGTCTACTCGGTCTGTCCGTAAGGTACACATGTAATTCAGGCATTTCATCATCAAGAGAAGCAATCGTCTCAAATTCGGCTTTGCCATATAGTGGTAGAACCAAGTTCTGTGCATTGACAAGCATAGAACTCAGTATTATTAAAATGATTAAGAATAATTTTCGCATACTATTTGATTTCAACACTAACTACATATTTGATATCATCGGAAGCGGCTGCTATGCTTATGTTATATTTGCCCTTTTCCAATTT
The DNA here is from genome assembly GCF_900142015.1 of Bacteroides stercorirosoris. Classification (GTDB taxonomy): domain Bacteria; phylum Bacteroidota; class Bacteroidia; order Bacteroidales; family Bacteroidaceae; genus Bacteroides; species Bacteroides stercorirosoris. The sequence goes on along the minus strand of NZ_FQZN01000005.1, from coordinate 110,332 downwards.
CCATCCATCCAACTGTTCATCCCAAAATGCCCAGTCATCAACAGGAAGTTCCACTTCAACTACTTTGGACTCACCTGATTTCAAAGAGGTGCGTGCAAATCCTTTAAGTTCCTTTACCGGGCGTTCAGAAGACGGATTGATTTGAGAAACATAAACCTGAGATATTTCATCACCGTCACGTGCTCCCGTATTTTTCACACAGAACGACACTTTTACTTTGTCACCAGGGCTGTAAACGGACCTATCGGTTTTTGCATTTGAATATTCATAGGAAGTATAGCTCAAACCATGTCCAAAAGCATACATAGGGGTAATATTCTTTGAATCAAACCATCTGTATCCGACATAGATACCTTCTGAATATGTCACGGTTTCATTAACTCCCGGATATGTTTCGGGGCCAAATGCATGCGCTCCGCAGTCTTCAAGAGCCGCAGGGAATGAGATAGGTAATTTGCCGGACGGATTGACATCTCCGGACAACACGGAAGCTATGGCATGGCCAGACTCGGAACCGCAGTACCATGCTTGTACAATGGATGGGACATTTTCAGCAAAACGCAAATCCACGGCATTTCCGGAAACAAGAACCAACACGACATTGCTGTTCACTTCGAGGATTCTACGTATGAGTTCCGGCTGTCCATAAGGAAGACTGTACGATTCTCTGTCATATCCTTCGCTGTCCTGCCTCCAGTTATGATTAAGACCTCCCACAAATATAACAAGATCACTTTCTCCAGCAAGTTTTACTGCTTCTGTCGCCAATCGTGTGTTGTCATAAGCCGGAGGAGCGATCTTTCCGTCTATCGTTGGAGTGTAAGCGCTGTATCCCCTTGCAAAAGACACTTCCACTTCTTTTCCGAAACGCGATTCGATGCCCGCAAGCGGAGTAATTTCATATCTTGGTTTAAGAGCAGCAGCACCTCCATTGCTGGCATGGGTTCTGACGGCATTTTCTCCTATTACAGCTATTTTCCTGCATTTTTCAGTATTTACAGGAAGAATATTATTGCGATTTTTCAACAATACAATCCCTTGCTCTGCGATATGGCGTGCCAAGTCAGTATGTTCTTTCGTATTGAAACTTCCCCAAGGACGATTGCGGTTCATTGCCGTTCTTAGATTAAGTTTAAGAACACGTCTGACCTTATCGTCAAGTTTTTCCATAGGTACTTTGCCGTTACGGACAAAATATAGGAGAGAATCGGCCATATAATATTTATTATACGGTTTTAAAGTTCCCATTTCTATATCAAGTCCGTTCATTGCAGCCTCATACGCATTCTTTGTTCCACTCCAGTCCGAGATGACTGCCCCGTCAAATTTCCATTCTCCTTTAAGAATATCGTTGATGAGATAACTATTGTGGCAGCAGTATTGTCCTCTGAGTTTATTATATGCTCCCATTACAGACCATGCCCCGGCCTCTGTTACTGCAGCCTTAAAGGCAGGAAGATAAATCTCTCGCAATGCCCTTTCGGACACTTCTACATTAACAGTATCTCTCTGATACTCCTGATTATTAAGTGCAAAGTGCTTCACGCATACGGCAATACCGTTATCCTGAATGGCTTTGATATACGGAACAGCAATTTTCGAGACCAAAAAAGGATCTTCACCCATATACTCGAAGTTTCTTCCGTTAAGAGGTGTCCTTGCGATATTTACTCCCGGAGCAAGCTGAACGTCTTTCTCCCGATAGTTCGCCTCTTCACTGAGAGCCTGTCCATATTGAGACGCAAGTTCCGTATTCCAGCTGGATGCAAGAACCGTAAGAGCTGGAAATGCTGTGCAGGAATCATTGGTAGTTTCCGCTTTTGTCCAACTGTTGTAAAGGACTTCGCTCCTTACACCGAACGGCCCGTCATTCATCCACAACTCAGGAATACCGAGTCGTTGCACTCCGGGAGAACTGAATTTGGACTGGGCATGACACAATGCCACCTTTTCTTCCAGTGTAAGACGTGGGATAATATCTTCCACTCTCTCGTCTATCGTTTTTGATTCATCAAGATAAACGGGCAATTGTCTGTCTGTTCTCGTTTTGGGTCCTGATGTACACGCAGACATCAAAACAAGGACAGACAGTACAGTCATCGTAATTCTACTCATAATTAATTTAATTTTAAATTTCATTTGCAAGATTCCACTATCGGAAGTGTCGTCATTCTTATCCTTGTACATCCGGACGGTACCATTTCTATTTCTTCACATTTTGATGAAACCTGAATTTTCTCGCCGGGTAGTCCGGGAGTCGTATTGCCCAGAAGTCGCCATTCCGGAATTTCAAATGCAGTTACTTTAAGCTTGACAGGGGTTGAATCTGGTGTCCACGGGAATCCATTCTTCCCTGTGCTAACCACAGTTATTTCAGGATTTTCAGGCAGACCGAAATTCCACTTAGAAGCAGGAGTCACGTTATATGCAGGAAAAGCTACTGATGTCTTGAACTGGTCCTTTATGATCTCGACATTCTCATCGATATTTACAGAATACAGTAGCGGCCCCATATATACATTCATTTCGGTATCAGCTCTTTTCTCTGTCCTCGGTTTCATATCGATGTCCAACTCTACGACATCCCCATCCTTAAACCGTCTTTCTATCGTACTGAATCCTCCTGCATGATATTCTTTCGGCTGCTCCGCATTGACAGTCAGCTTCGCATTCACTGCCCATGATGGAATTCTCACTGTAAACGGTATTTTGACTGGAGCGCCATCGAGAGCAAACCTGAATGTTATTTTCCCGGAGAAAGGATAAGAAGTATCTTCCGTTATGCATACGTTTGTGCCATTAATCTCTGTCCTATATTCCGATGGACCGTACAAAGCGGCAACTATCTCATGCTCGTCACCATTCATCCACATCCTTGAGATATAGTTCGGGAACATCCTGTGGACATTGCCGGAACAACATTCGACATCAAATCCCGGTCTGTAAGCCTGACGTGACAAGCCTTCTTCACCGTATGGAGCCATGGAACTTTTTTCAGTTGCCAACAACTGATTCGGAGACGAGAAGTATTGCAGAGCCTTGAAATCCTTATTAATAGCTCCCAAGGCTGCATTGTACACAGCCGATTCCATCTTATCCGCCCACTTGACATCTCCGGTTGCCATCAGCATGTAACCGTAACTCCATATGAAGTCACTGATATCACAGGTCTCATGCAGCGCTTCTGCATGCTTAGGAAACAAGCTTTCATATGAAGCCGGTATCCCCCATCCGGAAGTTCGTTTTCCCGCTCCACGGAAGAGTAAAAACCAAGTGCGGCATCGAGATATTCCTGCTTGCCGGTGTAGAGATACAGAATCAGCGGCTGTTTGGAAACTTCGGCGGCTGTCACCCCATGTACGTCAATCGGCTTTGAAGAGACCATATCTTCATGGATGAACACTTCATTGTCTTTTGTTCCTCCGTTCATACTGAACAGATCCCAAATATGTCTGGCTTTCTGCAGGATTTCCTTGTTGCCCGTATATGAATATATTTTGCACATGCTTTCTATGATACAAGTCTGTCTGTTAGTCAGAGTATCATTTAGTGCGGAAAAATGTTTTTTCAGCAGAACCGGAACCCTGTCGTCTCCAGTATAGTCGTAATACGCAAGTAGCGTCCGCGCAAATACCGAAAATGCCCACTGGCTCTCACCGAGGGTTTCCGGACCCAGCATTCCGTTCGCCCGGGGATGGGATAAGACATATCTGGCATTGTCGCAACCGAGTTGCATAAGTACACTGTCTCTTAAGAATATTCCACACCTATACAGACCGTCAGTCATATATCCCGATTGTTCATAAGGCCACCAGCCTTTCGCGATCAGATTTCCTCCCTTCGGGATTATTCCATTCCACAGACATGTGTTATAAGGATAACCTGACTCCTTACGGTTAAGTCCGAGTCCGTCTCTCTGCCTCTGCAATATTTCTCTTAACCACGAGGACGGCTGTATATTTTCTATATCCGCTTCTTTATATACTCCGTAATATTCAGGAGTGTCAGTCACATCCGTACATGAGCCAAGCTCCAAGACAAGACCAACCGTAATAAACAATTTAATCAACTTCTTTTTCATGATTATCGGTTTTTCAATATTTCATTTTTTCTCATCCATTCTACGAGTTCGGCGGTCCAGTTGTGTCCATAGCCGTCGACAGTGATTTCAAAGGCCCCGTGTCCTCCGTCATCGACAGTCTTCCAATCTAACGAGACTCCAGCTTCCAAGAGTTTTTCCCTGACACTAAGTGCAAGACCGTAACCACTGTCATTAGTTGCATGACGCATAAAAAAAGGAGGAGTCTCGGCATCGAATCTGAACGGGCATTTCTGTTTCCCGTAGTACCAGCTCGTAAGTGGAATCACATAGTCAGGGCGCGAAGAGGTGTCTGGGCAATCGGCTGAAGCCAACTTCAATACAATCAGTGCGCCTGCCGACTGTCCTGCTACTCCGATTGCATTTTCATCTATATTCCACTCGAAGGCTCTTTCTCTGACTGTCCTTACGGCTTGTTTTGCATCTTCCAAAGCTACGTCAAGTCCACGTTTCACCCTGTATTTTACACCGATTACCGCAACTCCATATGGCCTCAGCAGTTCTGCCGCCTCACGTGCATTTCTGATAAAACCGGTATAACTCAATCCTCCTCCCGGGAAAAAGATTACCACCGGGGACTTCTTCGACTGCCGAGGAAGGAAGACTTCCAATTCCGGTTCGGAAATCCTGTCAATACGTGCTATTGAGTTGATATATTCCGGCCCGGAATATTCATAATCGGGAATTTTGCCCTGCCATACAGGCAGCCTTTCAATTCCTCTATTTCCTTTTGCCATGCCAGTCCACCATTGAGACACGGCATCTGCGATATATGATGTGCACCGCTTCCAGTCATAACTTTTCAGATTGGCACAAAAGCCCTCATAATCGGCAAAATCACAATTCTTGGAAACGATTTGGACTGTATCAGATGTCATCCATAATATGTCGGTATTTTGTCTGGCAGCCATTAAGCAAATCTTACGGAAAGTATTTTCATTAGTTTTCAAATCTCTGCATTGTATGACAAACACTCTATATCTTCCCGTTTTCTCCGTAGATATGACCTCCGCTGCTTCCTTTATTCCCCCTACACGACGGTAGGCTACTTCCGGGCTGTCTGTTAAATCCAGTATTTTCAGCCCGGAAGCGATTTGGTTTTCAATATAGGTGGCATTTTCTTCAGGGAAATCTACTCCGAGAAACAGCACGGACGGCACATCCGGCAGTTTCCCGGTACTAGACCATACCGGGCAGAAAGTCATTGCAGCCCAAATAACAAAGAAAAGAATTTTCATCTCAAAATGGAATTAATATTCGAAATACTCTATTTGACCTTCAATTTAAAACCCCAGACCAAATCGCAAGGAGGATTCTTTCTGACAGACTCCGGTATGACGATTTCTATTCCATCTCCGGTTTTTTTCCATTTGAGGGGGCGATTATATCCCATCAAAAATACCGATTTGGCAGAAACCGGAACGAATGATTTGATTTTCACCACAGATGGCATATGCTCACCCTTGGCATTCAGGTAAAAGGCATATACGTTGTTATCTTTTGAAGTAAACGCTATCCTGTCCTCTTTGTAAGGAGCAATCGCTTTCGTTCCATAGATACCTTCTGAGTTGACCTGCATCCAGTCTCCGATTTCCTTAAGTCGCTGATATGCCTCCGGAGCAAGTTCTCCGTCAGGACCCGGTCCGACATTCAGCAGAAAGTTCCCTCCACGTGAAACAATCTGTACAAGGGTGGTCAGGATATCATGGGTGGATTTGTAAATATCATCCGGTTTGTATGACCATTGAGTGGCCATAGTCATACAAGCCTCCCAAGGATAGTCTAAAGCACGATCCGGTATTTTCTGTTCCGGAGTCCTGTAATTTTCATAGATGCTATTCGTATGTCTTGCCACCATCATGATTCCAGGTTGATTGGTCCTTACCGTCTTTGCGAATCTTTCCCATTGCGGGTGTTTTTCAGGAGAAGCATCGCACAGGTCGAACCACAGCATGCCGAGCTTACCGTACTTTCCTCCGGTCAGCTCATCCAACTGATTGTTGATAAAATCATTCAGATTCTGCCATTTTTCCGGAAACATTTCAGGAGGATAGTTTACATTCCTGTCTTTTGGAGGGAAATAATCCCACCAATAGTCGTTATTGTTCCAATCCGCTATGGAATAGTAAGCACCTGCCATCATACCTTTGCCACGAAATGCGTCGAAAATTCCCTTTGCAATGTCAGCATTTGTATCTGTATGGAACGGACACTCGGCATCGGTTATCTTATAATTGCTGTACTGAGTATCGTACATGTTGAATCCGTCATGATGCTTGGTTGTGAAAACCATATATTTCATTCCAGCATATTCTGCCGCTTCAGCCCATTTTTCAGGGTTGAATTTCACAGGATTGAATGTTTTTTTCAAATCTTCATACTTCCGCACATAGTCAAAATAGTTCATTCCTTCCGGTCTCACCATACAGAATTTGTATGCTTCCGGACAAATGGACCAGGACTCCACTATACCCCACTGGCTGTATGTTCCCCAATGAATAAACATACCGAATTTCATATCCTGCCATTTTTCTATATTGTCCCTTACGATGCTTTCCTCCGGATAGATATAAGGGGGCTTACGGTCGGTATTCTTTTTTTCTACCATCGGATCCTGTGCAGATGCCGTAATTCCTCCGATAAACATGGCGAAAAGCGCTGCTATTACTTTTTTTTTCATTTTTCTTATTTTACTTAGAATCAATACTTCTTGCTTCGTAAATCTGGCGGGCTATAGTCTCCCCGATAAGATTGTATGCATACTGGCTGTAATGGATGTCATCCGTCATCATATTCATCTGTGGAAAAAGCCAAGGGTCCGCAGCTACAAGATGAACTCCACGCATTTTTTCAGACAGTCTGCGCTGTGCCGCACGGACTTGATGATAGCCCTTTTGCGGACGGTCGACATACTGTCCTGTGAGGACTATATAGAAAGGAAGGTCGGCATCATGGAGATGCTTTCTGAACCGGAGTATGAGGTTACGAAGCGCCGCTTCGTAATCCTCACCATTCATTTTCCCGTCATTGATAGCATTTGCGTCACGTTCTCCTTGAAGCCAGATCACCCCACTGAATTTCAATCCTGTAACGGCAATCGCAGAATTGCATTTAGTTATCGCTGCATCGAGCAAGGGCAAGACGCCCTTTTCCGCCCAAGTACCGTAGATTGTCTCTCCAGTAGTGGAGCATGCGCTTCCTCCCCTCGCCGCAGATACCACTACAACCGAATCACCTGTCATTTTATTGAGGTTCCACGCAAACGAAGGGCAGATGCTGCCGCTGTTCGCCTTGCCGAAATACTTGCCGTTCTCACCTACTGGGTCCTGCAGTATTTTCAACGAATCTCCGGACTGTACATAGTCGAAACATTCTTTGCTATAGTATTTCATCGAAGTTCTCCTATCACCCATTCCGGAAGCATTGCTCTGTCCCGCTATGAGCCACATACTCTTTTGGGCAAATCCTGAAATGGACAGCCCCGCTAAAATCAACAATATATAAAAACGTTCCATATAATCGTTTACAGTGAAATTTCAATAACATTCATACCCCATGGAGCAAAATCAAGATTGATCTGCCCTTTCTTTCCTACCGATCTGATAATTTTACCTTGAAGAGCCTTGGCAGAACGGAAACCTGTCTTATTTGCAACTAACTGCGACAAATCCAAAGTCACAGTACATGAATGGCTGTCATTGGACTGACACATTGCAATCAGGTACAACTTCTTGCCGTTCTCCGACAAAGCGGTAAGGAATTCAATCTCCGGATTGTCGCAACTGACCATATCTGGTCTGAACAGAAGATCCGCTTTTTTGCCGTAAATATTACCGGGTGCAAATCCATATGTGACATGTGGACCGACCTTAGGAGTCATGTAGCCATATGGGAACGAAATATTGCTGTCCGAACGTAAATCAGCTTCCGCAATCAGGTAATCTACAATCCAGCCAATCTGCCAGTATGCATGCCACGGGAACATTGTGGAATATTTTTTCAACTCATTCATTCCGTGCCAGTAATAGACTGCACATCCGCTTTCCTGATCGACAAAAGCATTTCTTCCAATTGACGCGGCTCTTGCCATGGTAAGGAAGACCGGTTCTTTCGTCCATTCGTACATCTTCACGAACAAACCTGCGTAACTTGATATCAGAATCGGTCCGTTTACTGCTGTACCTCGTATATGCTCTACACCAAGACCTGTCTGATTTAGTTCCCAGTCTTTATATGCCTGTTCGCCGATGTATTTCGTTTTATCAGTCATTACCGGATTGGTGAATATAGACGTCGCGTAAATCATTGCGGCATCTATAGACGCCTGTTTATATGCCTCGTTACCCGTTATTTCATATAAGTCCATATAGGCACGAGATGTCTGTGCCGTACAGAAATCCCAGATATTGCGTCCATCGCCACATACACCGAGATAATATCCTTTATCTACTCCGTTTTTCTGTTGCCAGTCTGCGCCCTTACATGCTGCATCAAGGTATTTCTTGTCATTCAAGTGCTTATATGCTATGTACAATCCATACCAGGTTGGTCTGTAATCCTTAAGATCCGGGAAAGATGGTTTCATGGAAAATCTGTCATAGCCGACCTCAAAACTTCCGTCACCTTTCTGCCATGCAAGCAATCTGTCACCTGCCATCCTCAACCTTTCGAGCAATTCCTTGTCGTCAGGATTGAATAGAAGCATATTTCCGAAATCGACCATAGTATAATAGGTCGTGTGTAAAGGTTCTATCCAATTGCCCCTTTCCGACTCCACACCGTCTATATCCGCGTATTCTCCGAGAGCAGCACCGCAAAAATATCCTGGTTCTGTCTGCTGCTGAATCATTTTATAATTCCTCACATAGTGAAGACGGCTGTTCATTACGGAATCCTGCCCGTTTCGTGCGATCATGAACATAGTACCAGCATCAGCAATCTTGGAGCCGTTGGCACCTATCGTCTCGCCTCTGCTCTGCCATGTTTTCCAACTCGACTCTTTATCTTTGCGCAGGAATTTCTGAAGTCGGTTCACGCGTTCGGACAAAGACATCTTGTTGGTAAGCAAATCCAGGGATGATGGCAAAGCGAAAACATCGTTCACGGCATGCTGGAATACATCGAACCAGCCCGAATTCTTCAGAGTGTAACGGAATCCGAACGACACTTCATCTCCGGCTTTGTTCTTGGCCCCCACCTGCCCGAGTACAGGATGATAAACCACTGGAGTAAGTTCATTATGTCTGTTCGCTAAACTCAATCCCAAGGAATTGGGACTCTTATCCGGAGCTTTGCCGGCTATCGGGTCAGTTTCCGTCCCCGGATCCGGAACAACAGCCAAGGTATAGCCATCCTTCGATGAATACAACGGACACAGAGTCATCGTATTGCGTTCTTGGGCAAGCATCGGGACACAAGGAATACCCATGCTGTAAGTTTTTGCCATGTTCAGATCATACTGGATTTCCTTGCCATACCAGTTACCCGGAATCATCGCCCATGATATATTGTTCTCTTCGAAAACGGCAATCGTAGGGGTGGCGATGGATACGGAACCGTTCGTCGACAGTCTGACCTTCATATCGACCTTTATATCAGACGGAAATGATGGGTCTACCTTCCATATTGCTTCAACGTCCCCGAAACGTAGACTGTGAGAAAATTTCAAAGCACCATCGGGAAGCATTTCTGCTTTTGACGGATAGAATGTAAAATCCTTTCCTTCAAGATCCTGATCGACCAGATCCTTTGCCGGATTACGATCCAGATACAGAATCGTGTAATATCCCTTGGGGGAAGGAATCTGCTTCCCGTCGATTTTAATGCACGAGATATGCCAGCCATCCTCCTCCTGTTGCCATTCAATATCGACACTGCCCGTATTGAGATTCAGTTTGGGCTGGGCGGACATCAGTACACTCACACAAGCAATGAGTAACGTAGAAAACAAATATTTCATAAACGTATTTTTTAGAAAATTATTTTTCAACTATTTCTAGTTCTATATTTTGCACAGATTCTTCAGTTCCGAAAGCGGTAGTATTACGAGACACTACAGTCACTGTAAACTTACCTGGTTTGTAATATGTGTAATCATAGAATTTCGGAACCACCTCACTGTATGACTTAATAAGCGTACCATAATCAGGAATCACTTGGCTCGGATCGACCGGGGAAGTGATTACCCAGCTTTCGAAATCCTCCTTACCGTCAGGCATGCCTGCACAAGTAAGCGACGTTCCGAGTGTCCACTGATAAGCAGGGAAAATAGCACCGGTTCCATCTTCCTGCAGCTTATTCGTAGTCGTACCGCATTTTGCAAAAGAAGCATTTGTCCATATCGTATAAGGAAGAGCATCCGTTTCAACCGTATTTTTAAGATTGAATGAGGATATTGTATATCCTTCCTGTTTTTGTCCTTTTTTCGCGGTATAACGGAAAGCAAGATGTATATCTTGTCCGTTCCATTCTGACAAATCTATGGCTCCGGAATTAATATTAGTACCTTTTTTAGTCCCCTCCACAGGCCATTTTGCTTTTTCGGAGATATCCAACCAAGTGGCACGTTTTATTCCCTCCATGGTGATATCACCGTCAAAGTCAGTAGAAAGAAGGAGCTTGATTTCAGCATACTTCTCCAAGTTGTCTCCATCTTTTTTGCAATTGAAAGACAGGATCGGAGAACCATTTTCGCTTCCGCGATTTCTATAGATATAGCGCGAACCTTTTATCGTTCCTCCCATCGTTCCGCCATCATAATTATCAACTCCGGTAAAAATCGTCACGAAATCTGCTTCTCCCGAAAAGTGGAAACGGACATTCTCTCCAACTTCATATACATTCTTCTCAAGCGTGGTCACGACAGTTGACTCGGTCACGGTGTCAACCTGACAGGACACAACGGCTGAAGCTGCGACTAAAGCGGGAAACAGGATTTTAATTATATTTTTTCTCATTGTCTTATACTTTTAATAATGTTAAATCTACAATTACCAGCCTTCATTCTGTTTTAATTCAGGATTAAGCATTATTTCTCCGGAAGGAATCGGAAGGTAATAATGAACATCGGACACGTTGTTTCCAGGAGTCATGATATAATCAAGCTGCGCTCCATTGACTCCTTTTGCATTTCTGCCGTCATCCCTCGTAGCCTGAAGTATCTCCACAAGATTGTGCCAACGTTTGAGGTCTAAACGTCTCCAGCCTTCAAAGCACAACTCTCTCGCTCTTTCATCCATAATAGTTTGGAGGAATGCCTCCTTTGAGCCCGTAGCTTCGGCAGACAATTCATAAGACGGATTCTCATCCTTCATTACTGCGATTGCCGTAGCACCGCTGCCCTTGGGGCCTTTGCCGCCTTCAAGTGACCTGATTACCACCTTTGGAGTCGCACTGTAGGCATGCCCTCTGTCGAGCAATACGATTGACTCAATAGGTCTGGTGGTTTTAGTGTCCGGTTTTCCGTCGGAACCAAGAATCTCAGGCAACTTGGCAGTAGCAATTGTGAGAGGGCCCTTGACGTCTCCGACACGATATGCCTTGGGAGATTTATCCTCTTCCGTTGTGCATGTGACAGAAGAAGTATTGTCGGTGGCATCGACAATTTCCACACAAACTTCACCGATGGTGTAATTTTCTCCCGGATTGGTAAGTTCTATATGGTCAATAAACTTACGGCCATCCATCTGTCCATATGCCCTTTTTCTCACTGCGTTGACATAGCCTATAGCCTCAGGTGTCGGACCGTTATGTATCTGACACAATGCTTCGGCTGCCATAAGCAATACGTCGGAATAGCGTACTATACAAAGGTTGGTTCCTGCATTACTTTGATATGCAGGCCAAATCTTTGCATACTGACGGTTGAACTTGTTGATCTGACGATCATAAACCAATCTGTCATTATCAGGATCCTTATGCGAACCGAAATAAGTAAGGACAAGACGCTCAGCACCATCAAGTTTCGTAGGAGCATTGGTGAACGGAGCGATAGCCCAGTTACGTCTTTCATCATAAGAACCTAACAATGCCTCAGTGTCTTGCTCATAATATGAGAACATTCTCTTGGTGATCTTCATTGTATTATTAACCATAAAGGAAACGTTTGTTACAGCTTTGCTGCAATTGGTACCGAGCGTGGTCGACAATGAAGGAAAATATTCTTTCAGTCCGTCAGACGTACTTTTACAATACGCTTCTATCTCCCATAGATTTTCACGTATATCATACTTGTCCTGAATAAGCGGAATGAATGCTTCTGCGAAATTAGGAATCAAACTGTGAGTAGGATCGTCAATGACCATTTTTGCCCACTTGTATGCATCTTTGTACCTTTCGGTATTGTAGCAAGGGAATCCGGCATTGAAAAGGCAGACCCTTGCCAATACTCCCCTGATAGCAGACTTGTTGATTCTTCCTCCGAAGTTGAATTTGGTAATCGGGAAGACTTTGCTCTCCGCTTCTTCCATTTCGCGAATTACAAAATCGTATATATCGGCTTCCTCTGCCTGCTTTGCAGAAGTATTGTTGACATCCGAAGATGCCTCTGTTATAAGTGGGACCCTTCCATAATTCTGCACAAGATTGAAATAACAGAACGCCCTTATAAATTGCGCTTCACCTTCCATGACGAGCTTTGTTTCTGTTGCTATCTTGGCATCGGGAAGATAATGAAGGAACTGGCAGCAACGCTGAATCGCTGCATAAAGGTTCTTGTACATAGTAGCATTAGGAGCATATCCGGAAGTATAGCTATACACCTTAGGACCTGTTCCGGCTGCTGCATTATACATTTCATCCGTCACATTCCAAATAACGAACTGAGAGTTCATGCTTCCATCGAAAAGTCCGCCTCCCGGTACGCTAAGAGCGTCATAACAACCCACTAAAACCTTTGCACATGCCGCACTATCCTTGAAAAATGTACTCGGAATGTCCGAATCTATCGGATGCAAATCCAAGTTAGAGAAGCAGCCTGTTAGAGAAAAAAATGCGATTCCGAACAATATATTTTTAATAATCTTATTCATATCCATATAAATTGAGAAACATTATATCACATTAAAACGAAATTTGCGCACCAAATATGAATGTACGTGGTACAGGGTATGCCGAATAGTCATAACCTGGAGTTCTTGCATTCGACATAGTGCTGACGGTAGGGTCCTGTCCCGAATATCCTGTCACTGTAAACAGATTCTGGGCAGATAAATAAATCCTCATGTTGCTAACAAAAAATCTCTGGCTCACCTTAATAGGCAGAGTATATCCTATATTCAAGTTTTTCAGTCTCAAATATGAGCCGTCTTCCACATAACGGTCACTACCCCAAGCCGTATTGTTTGCGGATCTTGCACGCGGAAGTTTTCCATTTGGATTGTCCACGGTCCATCTGTCGGCATACGAAGCGAACTGATTGGAACTCAATGATCTGCCTTCTTCCAGATAATAACGGTTCATATTAAGGATATCGTTGCCGTAACTGAATGTGAAGAACAATGACATATCGAAATTATAGAATCTGAAAGTATTTGTTATACCGCCCGTAAAATCAGGATTGGGGTTACCTATAATCGTCAAGTCTTCTTGGGTTATCTGGAGATCGCCATTCAAATCCTTGAATTTCTGATATCCGGGAAAGACTCCCTTTCTGTTTGCATGAGTTGACTGTGCAACCACGTCATCTCTCAGTATCCAGCTGCCATCACTTCCCTTGCGGAAATCTTCATATTGGTAAAGACCGTCTGTAAGGGCTCCGTACATCATACCGATAGGCTGGCCCACCTTCGCAATGTACAATGCAGCTCCATTCGGAATCTTCAGATTATCAGCAGGAAGCACACTCTGGTTGTTGGCAAGTGCAAGCACCTTGTTCCTGTTAAATGAAATATTGAAGTCGGTAGTCCAATTGAAATACCTTTTCTTTATATTAACAGTGTTGAGAGACAATTCGAAACCTTTGTTCTCTACCCGGCCTATATTCCTATACGCTGAACCATAGCCGATATGAGCAGGCAGTGTGGCATTGATCAGAAGATCCTTAGTATCTTTTTTATAATACTCGGCGGTCAAGTATATCCTGTTGTCGAAGAAGCCCAAATCCATTCTGGCATTAAAGGTGTATGTGGTCTCCCATTTTAATTTAGAATTACCTATTGATGAGACAATTGCTCCCGTTGTAGGATATTCATCATTGAATGAATAGTCATAATATGTCCCTCCGGAAGAAAATCCCATCTGCGGAAGATAAGCGTATTCTCCGATACCGTTATTACCTGTAGAGCCATAGCTCAAGTTAAGCGATCCTTCGCTAAACCATGATCCGATATTGTTCTTGACAAAATCCTCCTCTGAGAATCTCCACCGAACAGCTCCTGAATAGAATTTGCCCCACCTATTGTCATGTGCAAATTTTGAAGAACCGTCCGCACGTACCGTGAACGTGAGGTAGTATTTTCTGTCATAGTTGTAATTCGATCTGAAAATGACAGACTGCATCGCCCATTCCGTCAACTTCTTGGACATGATTTTCTGAGACAGACCTTCATCAAGTGCCTCTATTCCTCTCCACTCTGACGTAATAGGAATCTGTGTGGCTTTTGCTTCAAAGATATCCGTAACATTTTTCTGCTGGGTACAACCGACAGTTACGGCAAGGTCATGAATATTATCAAACTTTTTGTTGAAATTCAAAGTATTCTCATTCAAAATATTGCTGGTCCTGCTTATTCTCCTTGAACCGTTAATTCCGTCATTTCTCCCTGGAAGTGTACTTCCGGCCTCTGTTTTGGAGTTATTGAATATATCAGTCTGAGATTCAGTGCTCGTATAAGAAATCGAAGTAGTGAATTTCAGACATTTGAGAATATTCCAATTGAACATGGCACTGGTTCTCAACTGTCTTGTGATATATTTCTGATCAGTATTTTGGGTCTGGAGCAATGGGTTGAACATCGGTACTCCGCTCTCCGGTCTTTCAGGATCTTCAAGCTCATGGGTCAAGTCTACACCGTTTGTGGAAATAGGTCTGTATGACCACACTTTATACATATAAGCGGAAGATCCCTGTCCATAGTTGACTTGCATACCGGTTCTTTCCTTCTCCGCATAATTCGCTCTCATGACAAGCTGCATGCGATTACCTATCTTCTGGGTAATGTTCATGCTGCCAACATAATTTTTCATACCGGTATTGAGAATGATACCCTTCTGATTGGCATAATTGAATGAAGCCATATATGTGGTCTTCTCACTACCACCAGATGCGCTTACGCTGTATTCGTGCATCTGTCCGAGTTGACTAATCTTATCTTGCCAGTCAATGGGTTTCACATTCTTGTAGTCATCGAGGGTCCATGGAGTTCCATCCGGATGAGGATCCCTACCGTCGAGATACATGGATCCGTAAGCCGCATCAAGTTCGTTCTGAAGTCTGACAAATTCATAAGGCGACATCATTTCATACCTGTTATAGTCTTTCGACAAGCTATAGCGGTACTCGAAATTAATTTTCGGAGCACCTTTCGAACCGGAGTCGGTAGTGATAACAATCACACCATTGGCACCGCGCGCACCATATATGGCTGTCGCCGATGCATCTTTGAGAATCTCGATACTCTTAATGTTCTGCGTAGGGATTGACGAGTTGTCGGGAGACTCAAGCGGAATACCGTCTACTACATAAAGCGGAGCATTGCTCTGGGTCACGGAATTGCTACCCCTGATCAGAATGTCCGGGAGACCTCCAGGTTGTCCGTCCCCGACATTGACCTGTACACCGGCGACCTTGCCGGCAATAGCATTTTCAAACGTTACTGCCTGAAGAGCTTTCATATCCTCAACGTTGACAGAAGCAACGGAACCGGTAAGATCCTTTCTTGCTACCGGACCACCGTATGGAACTACCACCACTTCCTCGAGCATTGTCGCATCAGGTTCAAGAGAGATTCTCAATTTCTTTCCTCCTTTTGTGACCCGTACTTGATAATCTTTGTAACCAATGAAAGAGACAGTAATAGTCTGTCCGACAGGCACTCCTGTAAAACTGAAATTTCCATCTACATTCGTGGAGACACCCTTGGTACTGCCTTTGATATAGACGTTAGCTCCTATGACAGGAGTTTCGGTTTCATCAACGACAGTTCCTTCAACGGTAACCATCTCAGTTTTTTCCTGTGATCGAACTGGCATGGTGCCTGCAAATGAAATCAACAGGCACATCAGGAAAAAAGCAATCTGTTTTCCTGAATTTGATTGAATTTGATTTAATGTTAACATACTTTGGCATTATAAAACGATTAGAGTTAATGTATGAAAAGAAATATTTCTATTCAGGCTATTATAGTGGCCTTCAACGTGAGCAAATTTATATAACTACAATCAATTCTAATAGCATAATGCCTCAAAAATCAACGGAAACGTTCCCGGGAACGTTTGAATTTTGCAGAATGTCGAAAAAGTTGTAAGTTTGCAGATAAACCTGCAATCATTTATATTATGGAAAAGCCAATTACAATAAAAGACATAGCAAAAAAACTTGGGTTATCCACGTCCACAGTTTCCAGGGCATTATCGGATAGTTGGGAAATAAAGAAAGAAACCAAGGAACTGGTTATCAAGACTGCTGCCGAACTGAACTATCATCCGAACACGCAGGCAAAGGGGTTGGTCACAAAGAAAAGTTATACTATCGGAATCGTTGTGCCGGAATTGGTCACTTCATTTTTTCCAATGATTATATCCGGGATACAAAAAATACTGATGCATGAGGGCTATCAGATACTTATCACCCAATCCAATGAATCCGCTGAAACAGAGCGTGCCAATCTGATTCTTCTGGAACAACACATGGTGGATGGAATAATAATATCTACGACATCTGACAGTTTAGTCAACTCTGATGTGTATAAAAGCTTGCAGGATAACGGGATTCCCCTTGTGTTTTTTAACAGGGTGCCTTCCAATATTGATACTACAAAAATCATTATTGATGATAAGAAAATGGCTTATTCGGCAGTGACTCATCTTATAGATGAGGGATACCGGAAAATATTTCATTTTGCAGGTCCGGAAAAGCTGGATATCACGAAAGAACGCATGAATGGATATATAGAGGCCATGCAGGATGCCAATCTCCCTATATCAGACTCTGCCATCATTCATTCCGGTATTTTTATTCGTGATGGAGAACAGATTATGGAAAAGATACTGTCCGGAAACGGTGAAAAACCGGATGCTGTATTTGCATTTAACGACCCTGTCGCTATCGGAGCGATGAAAGCCCTGAAACGACACGGATTGAAGATACCGGATGATGTCGCTTTTGTCGGCTTCTCAGAATCGGATATGGCCACTGTCGTCGAACCTTATCTGACGTCCATAGAACAGCCGCGTGCCGAAATCGGAGAAATCTCAGCGAACTACATGCTGGACAAGATTCGCACAAATAGACTGCTCAATAAAAAAATTGTATTGGATGCCAAATTGAATATCAGGGAATCATCGCATAAAAACACACAATTATGATAAAGGCAATGCTTTTGACGTAGGAGAGATTGAGCATTCTTTGAAAAGAAAACCGCCATTGATTGCGGATAAAGCGCTGCCGGTAGAATTGTCAGCTGGTTTGCTCTTTCTTCATCGGTACAAGAAGATAGGCGGAGACAATCTAAATAAGGGTACTACCATACGTGAGAAACCGTCGTATACGGATACCCAAAGTCGGTCGGCCTCGCTTGCAAGATAAGACTGCGGACCTGCCATGTCAGAAGCTCCAATGGCGCCGTAAAAGTTTTTCGTTGAATGTACGAAATTCAGTAGAATAATTTCCTTTGAACTTTAATAGCAATTGGTTGTAATTGTTAGATATGGTAGAGTATTTCAGGGCTACTACTGGTGTGAGTGATTCTTCTACGCTACTGTACATACTCATCTTTGCTATCGGGACGATAACTGATAGTCTTATCCATTCTGTACTCTTGTGCCAGAAGCGTACCCGCGCATAACAGCAGGCACATGAACCAAAGTGCTCTTTTTCTTTTCATATGTTTCATGTTACTGGATTTGTTGATATCATATTTTCTGCAAATATGGTGGTTTATAGCGATTTGTGTGTTATGTATTTGTGACGTATATGTCTTCTTGCGTGACAATTAAAAGAACTTTGCAGATAATTCAGCATGCATTGATTATCTGCAAAGTTCTTTCATCTTTCATACTTGTCTTATTTATCGGCTTTTCCGCTGAAACTACCGACTGAAAGACGAGGAAGTTCTTTCAGGCGAATCAAATCACTTCCTCGCACACCCGCATTTCCATCCCTTTATATACCACTACAATCTTGTGCCGTAATCGCCATTATAGGATAGTTAACTGACTGTAGAAAGGTATAAAGTTGTTCCTGTACCGCTAAGTTAGGGATGGTCAGCCTGATTCTTCCTTGATATTTGCCACTGATGGTAAGCATGCCGAAGTAGTAGAGTAGGTTCACAAAATTATTCGGGTTGGTGATGTTGGTAGGAGAGAATCCTTCCTGTAACTCCCCGATGATGTATCCCTGGCTCATCAGACTTTGGAGAATAATGGAGCCATATTCTGCCCTCCTGCTATTATTTTTTAATCTGTTGCCTTGTCATACAACGATACTAAAAGTTCTTATAGGGATGATGAGTTACTTCATATTTTAAGAAGCACTTCAGATTTATCTTTTGGGTGCTGCATCCCTTGACATTCCGTAATATCCCGGCATAGGCCGATAGATGGGTTGTGCGCGTCTTCCCACGTTCATCAGTTTACCTTCTTTCTGCAACCGTTGCAGATGGTTGTTGGCGGTGGTGCGAGCCATGCCGCACAATTCCTGAAAGTCGATGCGAAGCAGCAGGTCATGTTCCGCAAAATACTCTTTCAGGCGCATATCGATCTCTACTTCGGAGAGTCGCAGGGAGTGGCGCGTGTATTTGCTTTGGGTGGCGGTAACGCCTGCCAGCGCAGCTTTCAGGCGGATGTCCGGGCGGAAGCTGATGCCTTTCAGACGTAGTTTCAAATGCTTGTTCTTGGTTTTGCGGGTCACTTTCTGCGTGGCCTCCAGGGTAGGGGCGAAGTAGCCCAATCCCTCGATGTGTACCTCCCGGCCTTCGCGCAATTCTTCACCGCAAAGCTGGGTCAAAGTGTCTATTGCACTTTTTACATCACCTACGGTGAGCGAACTGCGTTCGTGTATCCGATAATACAGTTTCTCCATGCTTACTTTGCCGTTGAGTAACGGGCGGGGATGCAGCCCTCTTTCTTCCGGTTCCCCTTCTGCGTTGGGGTTCTCGTACCAGTCGTAAACTATTGCCATAATGCTTGTATTTTAATGCTTTAAATGTATATGCTTGTTGGCCCGAAGGTGCTGTCTTGAAAATGAACTACTGGAGTTGTTCGGGCGAATGACTGGAGTTGGTCGAATGAATGACTGGAGTCATTCGAATGAACAACTACAGTCGGTCGTTTCAAAGTCAGCACACAAAGGTAGTGATATTAGTAGGATTTACCTATAAAAACCCTTACTTTCTTTCTAACCATGTTTTAGGAAAAATAGTTGGTGAGATGCTTGCAAAACGCTTTCCCGCTATAGTAAATTTGAGACGTCGGTACTTGCAAAACGAAACCAATTAACTATTAGAACGAAGAAACAATTATGAAAAAGAGATTAATGACATTGGAGCAACACCGCTTGCTGTGCGAAGCGCAACGGTTGCTGGCTTTCTCGGAAAAACAGAAAGCGAAGAAACAGAAAAAGGCACCGGATAGATCAGAGTCCGGTGACAGCACGAATACGACCGTCCGACTGACGCGGCAGGTCATGGATTTCCTGACGAAACGTTATGATTTCCGCTATAATCTGTTGACGGAAGAGACCGAATTCCGTCCTGCCGGACGGCGTGAAGTCGCTTTCATGCCCATCGGCAAACGGAATCTGAATACTTTCTGCATTGAAGCTCACGCCGAGGGCATCCCTTGCTGGGATAAGGACTTGAGCCGCTATGTCTATTCCACTTATATTTCCGACTATCACCCCTTCCATCTCTATATGGAGGAATTGCCACAATGGGACGGTGTTGACCGCCTGACACAACTTGCCTTGCGGGTTTCCGATTGTCCACACTGGGTGCAGGGATTTCACACCTGGATGCTGGGGCTTGCTGCGCAGTGGTCGGGGCTGGCAGGTATACATGCTAACAGTGTGGCACCTGTTCTTGTCAGTCAGGAGCAGGGGCGGCAGAAGTCTACATTTTGCAAATCGTTGATGCCTACGGTCTTACGGCGATATTATCTGGATAATCTGAAGCTTACCTCGCAAGGGCAGGCGGAACGTCTTTTGGCGGAAATGGGTTTGCTGAACATGGATGAGTTCGACAAGTATACCGAGAATAAAATGCCGTTGCTGAAAAACCTGATGCAGATGTCTGATTTGAATATTCGTAAAGCTTATCAGCAGAGTTTCCGCCAATTGCCCCGTGTTGCCTCGTTCATCGGTACCAGCAACCGTTTCGACTTGCTCACCGATCCTACGGGAAGCCGTCGTTTCCTTTGTGTGGAAGTGAAGCGGACGATAGACTGTACCCACATAGAGCACGACCAGATTTATGCGCAACTGAAGGCGGAACTGCTTGCGGGGAGGCGTGATTGGTTCACCAAAGAAGAGGAGCAGGTGTTGCAGGCGCAGAATGCGGCGTTCTACCGTGTTTGTCCCGCAGAGGATGTTTTTCATAGTTATTTTCGTGTGGCAAGTCCCGGTGAGAAGAGTCTTGACCTTACGGCTGCCCAGATTTTCAGGGAGCTTCAGCAAAAGAATTCCGCTGCCATGCGCAGTGTCAATCCCATGCGCTTCGGTCAGGTGCTGCTGAAAGCAGGGGCGGTGCGTCGGCACACGGAGTATGGGAATGTGTATCAGGTGGTGAGGAGGTAATGAGGCGGGGTATGTTCCTATGGTAATGGCTGAAAGCTGAAAGCATCCTCTGAAGGAATGCTTTCAGCGTAAAAGCCGATGAATAGGGGAGAAGACAGGTACTGAAAGAGCTGAACGCATTTGAGATGTACTGAAGTTGTGTCGTACCCGCCCTCTATTAAAAAACTTTTAAATTTATTACCATCCTTGATTCTGCGGATAACGTTCACCGGTTGTCACGCGGTCAATCATTTGTTGTGGAACAGGGCGCAACCAATGTCTGTCTTCCGTAATATTCGTATTAGCTTTACCATCGTCATACTTGCGTATACGGTCTATTAATGTCCCTGTACGGGCTAAATCTGCCCATCGGCAATGTTCTGCAAGTAACTCACGGGTACGTTCTTCAAGAATGAAGTCGAGCGTAACATCACTTGGAGCGATGTCCAATGCACCAATTTCACCGATTTGCTTATCACGGGCACGCTCCCTGATCACATTTATATATTTAGCCGCATTCGTATTGTCACCCAATTTGAAAGCGGCCTCAGCAGCCAGCAAATAAGTTTCGGCTAAACGATAAATGATGTAAGAGCGATCTGTATTGTCATTAGGAATAGCACGCGTTCTGTCCAGAAACTTCATGATAGTGGGGAAAATAGCGCGACCATTGTAAGCGTCAGGGGTAAAAATCAGATAGTGATTACCTTCACGGTTCTGAGTTTTAGCTCTGATTTCCTCAGCGGACATATAATATCCCGGATAGTACATGGCAGTATCGCCAACAACGGTATAGTCCCAGTTGAAGCTTTCGTCCTTGCCGTCAATGACATAATTGACAACACCACCTTTTTGCGTTTTAGTGGCATACCACACTGTCTGGAAAGTAGCTTTATAACGTGTGTCTTTATCACGGTTGTTGAAAGCATTATAGGTATAGCCGGTAGGATTAATCCAAGAGTAACAACGTCCGTCATTGATGTTACGCTCACCCAAATACTGGTCATAACCATTCACAAAGTAATGATTCAGCGTGCTGCGTCCGCCAAAAGTGTTGTCATCATCCCAGTCCATACGGGCTACAAACAGTTCTTCCTTGTTCTTGCCTGAAGGGGCATCATTGGCTTCATCAAAAACATCTGCATAATTATCCATCAGCTTCAATCCCAAAGAAGGGGCATCCGTGATTAATCCGGTTGCCATATCAAACGCTTTCTGATAATATTCCTTAGCCTTGGTGGTGTTATAGTACTTCGTCTGCGTATTTCCTTTATAAGATGGATTGGCAGGATCTTTATCGAATACCCAGGCTAATGTCAGATAAACGCGTGACAACAAGTGGCGGGCAGCTGCGGCAGAAGCGCGGCCTGACTCCAGATTATTGAGTTGCGGACTGGGTGAACAGAGCCTGATGGCATTCAATAAATCAGGGATAATGACCTCTTCATAAACACGCACCATATCATGGCGTTCGGCCGAAGTGCTTGGGGATGCATTATAGGTGGTAGTCAGTGTAACGTCACCGAATTGTTCCACCAAATGAAAGTAATTGTAAGCTCGCATAAAATAAGCTTCGCCCAAGTACTGGTCACGCTTTGCAGCAGTCAGCACAGTGGTGGTAATATCTACTTTATCGGCATTTTCAATCATATAGTTCAAGGTGTTGATGTGGATATAGGCATCGTTCCACAATTTCCTTGGGTATTCATTGTTTGCATTATATTTCTCTAAATCGTAGTTTGCAAGATCGGCGCAACGGTTGCTTCCTCCGATATTGTTCTTCAATTCATCCGTGCCCGGATTCATCAGTCCGTGAATGCCTTCTTCGGCACTATAAGTGGAACGTACATTGGCATAAACAGAGTTTAGGGCCATGCCAAAGCCGGAAGGTGTTGCCATGAAATCCTGCATTACATTCGAGTGATTCTCTTCCTCCAGAAAATCGGAACAACCGGTTGCCAACAAAACAAGTGATGACAAGGCAAGTGTTGATAATATCTTTTTCATATTCATTCTGCTATTATTCAATTACTAATTTAGAAAGTTAAATTCAAGCCAAACACAAATGTGCGTGTAGGAGGAGTCTTTAAGTTGATGGTACTTGTAGTCTCCGGATCTATGCCGCCATCTTTACGGTATTCTTTGCTAAACCAAGTGAAGAGGTTTGAGCCTGTAGCATATACGCGGGCTGTTTGCACGTTTAATTTGGAAAGGAATGTCTTGGGGATATTATATCCTAACGTGATATTTCTCAGTTTCAGGTAAGAGCCGTCATAACGGGCCAGCAGTCCTTTGTTGGAAACTGTAGCGGTAGTCGGTTTCGGCCAGCGGGCTGTTGTATTGTCCGGCGTCCAGTAATCCACATTCAGGTTGTTGTAACCTCCCTGCAATGTATTCATCCAGCCGTTGTGCATGTCAGAGGTAATAGTTCCACCACAACGGAATGTCCACAAGAACGAAAGGTCGAAGCCCTTCCAGGCAAAACGGTTGTTGATACCTCCCTCGAACTTCGGGGCACGGCGACCGATGAATACTTTGTCATCTTCGTTGATTATCTGTTTGGCTTTCGGAGTGACACCGTCTTCCTCATAATCGATATGGTGGTTTTTGATCTTGACAGTACCGATTACGGAATTGGCACCGGAAGTCGCATAGCCGAATGACTCGGCCAATGCACGGTCTTCGGGAGTATCCTGCCACAGGCCGTCGTGCTCGTATGAGTAAATCACGTAGCTGTCTTGCCCCAGGAAGAATCCTGCATCCTTGTCAAATTCTACTCCTTCGCCAAGATCCATGATTTTGTTGCGATTTCCGAAGATGTTTAAGTCGGTTGACCAAGAGAGCTTGTCCTGTCCGTCGCCTTCGATATTCACTGTAGTCACATTGAACTCCAGACCACGGTTTCGGGTAGCACCGCGATTGGTCAGGTAAGAATTGGAGTAACCGGAAGTAGAAGGCAGGTTCACGCCCAACAACAAATCCGTAGTATTCTGCTGATACCACTCGATAGTACCTGTGATACGATTATTCAAGAAGCCGAAGTCTACACCCACATTCCAGGTTTCGGTATTTTCCCATCCTAAGGATTTATCCGGTACAGAACCCGGACGAACGCCCATCACGCCGTTTGTTCCTAACAAGTACTTGCTGCCGGTATCCAGTCTTGACATTGTCTGATAAGCACTGATAGCCGTACTACCCACATTACCCCAACTGGCTCTAAGTTTCATGCCAGAAAGAACATCCGTATTGACATTCTGCATAAAGTTTTCACGCATCAAGTTCCATCCCAAAGCAACTGAGGGGAATGCATGCCACTTGTTGCCTTTGGCCAAGCGGGATGAGCCGTCGTATCTCACGGTTGCCGTCAACAGGTACTTCTCTTTGTAATTATAGTTCAGACGTCCCATATAAGAGAGCAAGCCCCATTTTTCGTAGCTACCGCCACCAGTCACATTGCCTTGTGCAAGTCCCGGATTATAATACTGGATATTGTCATCGTAATAATCATTGCCGGACACGTTGTTCTTTGTGAACTCTCTCTCTTGTGCGGAAAACAATCCGGTTACGTTAAAATTATGAATGTCGTTGAAAGAGTAGTCCCAAGTCAAGATATTTTCAAGTGTATAGTCTACGCTGTGCTGGTATTCTCCAAACGACCAATCGAGAGCTCCCATGCGCTTAGTTGTATTGCTGGCTTGGAATTGACCGATTGAATAATATTTCAGGTTTATACCACCGTTGAAACGATACTTGATGCCGAAAGGCAACTTCACGTCAATGTAACCGGTCGTGAAGGTTGACAGACTTTTGCGGTCGTCTATCACACTATTCTTTTGTGTATCCAGTAGGGGATTCCATACATTTTGTCCGCTACCGGGCAAGTAAGTACGCAGAGAACCGTCTTCTTTGTACGGAGTGGTGAAAGGAGAAGCACGTAAAGCCATTTCCATTGGATTGGTGTCCTGGCCTTTATTGATGATGTAAGTGTTTAAAGTAGAAAGACCTACTTTCAGGAAGCTGGTTATCTCCGTGTCGAGAGAAAGCTTGGCCGTCATACGTTCGAAACTATGTGCCTCATAGTTATTCTGTCCTTTATAGTAACCAACGGAAGCACTATAAGTAGTACGGTCATTACCGCCATTGATAGCCACCTGATGATTCGTCGTCATGCCGTTTCGGAATATCATGCCCTGCCAGTCCGTATCGTTTCCTGCCAAATAGCCTTCCATTTCTTCTTGGTCACGGAAGACATCACCCACGCGCATCAGGTTTGGATCATCAATTCCGGTGTAGGCATCCGGATTGGCATTATAGGTAGCCCATTTTTTCAGTTGTATATATTCGGAACTGTTCATCACATCATATTCCTTGATGGCAGTTGTGATACCGTAATAGCCGCTGTAACTAACGTTGATTTTTCCCTTGTTTCCACGTTTGGTCGTGATTAGGAGTACGCCGTTGGCACCGCGGGAACCATAAATGGCTGTCGCCGAAGCATCTTTCAGTACACTGATACTTTCTACGTCATCGTTATTGATTTCGTTCAGTCCGCCGGAGAAAGGAATCCCGTCCACAATAATCAAGACATCATTACCTCCATTGAGCGAACGCTCTCCACGCACACGAATCTGCGGAGAAGCTCCCGGATGCGTATTTCCGCCTGCCATCTGCACGTCCACACCGGCAGCAAGACCTTGCAATGCCGTTCCGATGTTTCCTACGGGTGCCTGTTGCAGTGCTTCGCT
This sequence comes from Bacteroides stercorirosoris, assembly GCF_900142015.1. GTDB lineage: Bacteria > Bacteroidota > Bacteroidia > Bacteroidales > Bacteroidaceae > Bacteroides > Bacteroides stercorirosoris. Next base: position 84,558 of record NZ_FQZN01000005.1, on the reverse strand, counting down.
CTTTACGTTCACCATCGCTCCGGTGATGTCCGACTTCTTCTGCGAACCGTAACCGACAACTACCACTTCGTTCAGCATCTCGGTATCATCCTTCAATACTATTTTCACCGAAGGTCCTGTCACTTTCACTTCTTCCGACTTATATCCGATAAAGGAAATAAGCAGTACCGCATTCTTCGGCGCATCAATGGCAAAGTTGCCGTCTATATCCGAAATCACTCCGGTAGTAGTGCCTTTCACTACGATATTGGCTCCAATCACGGGCTCACCGGCAGAGTCTACAACCTGCCCTCTTACATGGATGGCTTGCTCTATAGCCGCCATGACATTTACACTATTTACGAGAAATAGGCATACCACTAAAGGTATCCATAATAAATGTGTTTTTCGTAACTTCATAATATACAATTTAAATTAAACGATTTGTTATTTAATTATAGTTTATATTCTATATATCCTGACCTAATGTCACCTTTTTGTCTTATTGTAATCCAGGATTATCTTTTCTCCATCCTTTTCTATCTCTATACAGGTAGAATTGAACAGGGCTTTGCAATAAGGATTATCATATCTATACTGCCAACGCAATAGCATTTCCTTGCCTTTCACATAGAAAGGACTGTCCCAACCGTATGAAATCGCACCTTCGGACGGAGATTCATAACTGATGTCTAATCCGTTATCATGAACCGATGCGGCAGATATGGCTTCTATAAACTTTGAGAAGCTTCCCCATTGTGATTTTGAACCTGTCTCACAAATCCAGATATTCTGCCGGCCCTTTGCCAGTAGGTCACAGACTTCCCCTCTGTCATCGGCTCTTAAATCTGCCGTATTTCTTGAATATAAAGCCACATAGCCATCTTCTTTACGTCCAAATATCCAGGAACCGGAAATATGTACTTCATCAAAAGCTTTCACTGGGAAATAAGCATGGGAAAAATCATTCTTTTGATTGACCGGTATGTTATAGATGCAGATTACCACATTCTTGCTTTGAACAGCACGGGGCAGAATTTCGTTACCGGCCCAATAGTTAGGCGACCAACGCAGATTCTTTCCACCGGGGTGATTGGTATATACCAAAGCTTTATTACCCAATGTTGCCTGCCATATATGTTGCTGATAGCCCGGAGCACCTTTTCGGTAGTCCAACGCACAACTCAACATATAGTCCTTAGTACGGTAGGTCTCTATATTGGCCTCTGAAAGTGCAAATCGATCCAGATGCATATCCACAAGTTTACCATGTTCGGCTATCTGCGCATCATATTTTTTAATGTACTCGTCATAGTTCCGATAGGGCCATACGTCGTATTTTTCTGAAATCTGTTTAGACATACGAATAGCCATAGGATGTATGAACTCCTGCATGCCCCAGAAGAGGTGACAATCCAGCTCCTTATCATACGAAATGCCATAGGCGGGAGCATCTTCTACGTTTATACTTACCCGTTGACGGTTTAATAAAGGAGTCTTATAATCCACTGCTATTTTTCGGATAACTTCCGGGCAACGGTACGAACTGGTAGAGAGAGCTACGGGGGCTATCACTTCATCCCGGTCATAAGTCCCCACGCCGAATACCAATTTGGCTAATGGAGCCGTATTGTGGGCTCCCATAATGATAGAATTGGCATAATTACGTCCACTTGCCGAACCAAGGAAACCTTCATAATTATTCAGCGCTACATCAAACATGAGTAAATCTAGTACCATGCCGGCTTTGGAACGAATATCCTTGTCCTCGGCAAAATCATATAAATTGGCCAGCAGCAATACTTCCACTTCGTAATAGGTGGACATCCATTCACTGAATCCGAAGCGGAAACGGTATTCCAGCCATTTCATCAGCCTTTCTTTGGCGTGCGCCATGTGTTGTTTGCCGTTCATTCCATTGGTGAATTTTGTTTTTTTATAGAGTTGACCTGCCAGTAATTCTGCGGTATGATAAAGTGCCTGATGGTTTTCCGTATGATAACAACGATAGGTTGTATCACGGCGGCCGTCGTCCCACCAATATTTAAAGTCCAGAATACACTCTTCAATGCTTCCTTTTATTTCTTCCGGAAAGAAAGGTTGCCTCTTGTCCAGATAAACCATGCGAAGCAGACAATTGAGTGTAAAGTCATTGCAATCACGGTTCGATTTGATAACGGAAATCACCTCCCTCATCTTGTCCATCTCCAAAGGACGACCGGAAGCGGCACGCGCTGCCTGGCGGAAGACACCGTAAAGAGGGTGTCCGCCTCCATTCTCTGAGTAGTAATCTAAAAATAGAGCACGGCGTTCTTCATATGTACCACGGGGAGAATTCCAATATTCATCAGGCTGACGTGCCTGGGTTGGCATGGCAACTAACCACACCAACAACATTGTAAGCATCATGTTTTTCATAAATTCTTTATTTATTCGTAGCGTCCTTTCCAATCATGCGGGAAAGGAATGGTTTTATAATATTTCAATGAATGTTTGGGCTGTTCCAGATTTGCAGGGATAGGCAATCTTGAATAGTCCTGAAAGAAAAGTAGACAGCCGTCTCGCCACCAGATAGCTTCTTGTTCCTGATACTTCAATAGAGATGCGACATGATTAAAACGTTCACGGTCTATCTTACCATCCAGTTCGTTCCAAATTGTCTGCATCTGCCGAACTTCGTCCACGCCTTTGTAGTAATGATAAATTAGTTCATCCCATAAAGTCCTTCCCGAAGCCATCTTATAGTTCCAAGGAACCCGATGAAACCACAGAAGATATTCCTGAGGGCACTTCCTGATATCATCAAACATTTCACTGATCGGATTATGATATTGTCCGGTAGCTCCCGTCCCCTTGGCAGTTCTGTTTACACCGATACTGTCTCTGGTTATTTTATGATAGTCGAAAGCAGTCCATACCGGATCGTTATGCCAAGGTTCAGGCCCGTTATGTGTATCATAGTTCATGATATGATTCAATCCGAGGGGCATGGTATAGTTGACATAGGTTTCACGGGATATCATCATAATTTTCAGTACCGGAGAGATTACGCTTTTGTCATTGGAGAAGGTCATTCTCGCCCAGTCTTCCGCTATTTCGCCTGAGCTTGTATCCGGATTCCATGCCAGACGACCGAAGGCATACCAGTTGGCTTGTCCGAACAAATGTCCTGTCCAATTAAGGTCTGTACCAATATTAGGAACACCGGCGATGGCTGAAATTCCATGAGATTCCCCGTAGTTTTGCAAAACCTTTGAAACGGTAGAGCCTTTTCCATTCTCATAAGTATCTGATTGAAGGGTTTCTTCAAACAGAGTGCCCAAATATACCAGATGTCCTGCATGCCCAAGATTCTCCTGTGTTATCTGAAACTCTAAAGACAGCGGCGTATCGGGCATACCACCGAATAAAGGGTGAAAAGGTTCACGCGGCTGAAAGTCTATGGGGCCGTTCTTGGGTTGTACAAAGACATTTTTTGCAAATTTACCATCCTGCGGTTTAAACTCATTGTACCCGTTTATCACACGATCTACATGACGTTCATTCTGATAGACAAATGCTCTCCAAAATACAATCCCCCCATAAGGTTCCAAAGCCTCGGCAAGCATATTCGCACCATCGGCATGAGAACAGCCGTAATCTTGTGGTCCGGGTTGACCTTCTGAGTTTGCCTTTACCAGAAAACCACCAAAATCGGGAATTAAAGAATATATTTCTTTCACTTTCTCTTTCCACCATTTTCGCACCTGAGGATCTTTAGGGTCAGCCGTATTCAGTCCGCCTATTTCTTTGGGTGCGCTAAACTTTGCTGTCAGATACACTTTTATACCATAAGGGCGGAATACATCTGCCAGTCCGGAAGCTTTTACCAGCCAATCTGTCCGCAAACTTTTAGCTTGTGCATTCACATTGTTGAGTACTGTTCCGTTGATACCGATGGAGGCATTGGCACGTGCATAATCCGTATAGCGCTGTTCCTTATAAGATGGAAGCCTTTCCCAATTCCAGATACTATACCCTGCATAACCACGTTCTACTGTTCCGTTCAGGTTATCCCAATGATTTAATACACGATACTTCAGTTTCGGATTTTCCTGAATATATAGTTTATCCAAAGACTGATTGGTCTGTATCAACCTGAGATAATGGAAAACGCCATATAGTACTCCGACATCTGTCCGGGCTGCTATAGCTATAGCCTTTTTCCCTTCTATGGTACAGTCCAGAATTAGATAGCCTTCGTCGGACAATCCGTTAATTTCGGCATAGAAATCTTGCTTCTTAAACAATGATACAGACTGAGGTGTACCAACCACCAGCATGTTATCTTCTAAAGTCTCCGCTTCTGTATAAGGCATATTTAATAATCCGGACAGACCGACCTGTAGTTCTTTCTTTGCAGCAATCAGGCTTTCTGTTTCTCCCGGGAACATAATTTTACGGCTTTTCAAGCAGTAGGACTCGCAAAGATTTCCTTTGTTTACCGGCTTATAACGTAGCCATAGCTCATAACCGTTCTCTGCATGTAGCCCTAGCGCACAACACAGCAAGAAAATCAGGTATATATTTTTCAAATTCATAGTATTGTTTTTCTTATTCGATAATACCGGCCCAACCACCATTACGAACCAGTCTCATCGTCAATTTGGTAGAATTTGTAACTTCTGCTTCTCTCTTTTTATAGTCCATAGCCTGGCGGTCTGCATTGATGCCATCTTCAAAATAAGTAAGATGTAGTTTTTTGCTTTCCGGCAGGAAATTTAAATCTATCTCAAGTTCACGTCCGGTATTGTTGGTGATAGCGCCGATAAACCATTTTTCTCCGCTACGACGGGCAATAACAACATATTCTCCTACTTTGGCATCTAATACTTTAGTTTCATCCCACACAACAGGAACACTGGCTATGAATTCTGTACAAGGACGTTCACGGTAATAATACACAGGGTTGTCGGCGAGCATCTGCAAGCCACTCTCAAACACAACAAACAGAGCCATTTGGTAAGCACGAGTTCCCGATCCCATTGCATTGGCGCGAGTAGAACGATTGTCCTCGGGCTGGGCGGAAAGCATAGAGCCGGGGGTAAAATCCATGGGGCCTACGGCATTGCGCATGAACGGCAGATATATTGAATTTGCCGGTTTACAGTTGCCACCTTGCTCCATACCCAGTACTCCTTCATATGAAAGAACATTCGGATATCTGCGTTCCAAACCTGTCGGCTTGAATGAGCCATGGAAATCTACAAATAATTTGTATTTGGCAGCTTCCTTGGCAACACGCTCGTAGTAGTTTACCATCCATTGATCGCTACGATCCATGAAGTCTATCTTCACTCCGGCAATTCCCCAATCGGCAAATGTCTTGAACAGGTTAAAATGATTTTCTACCGTCAGCCAAGTTAGCCACAATACAATTTTCACATTACGTTCCTTGCCATATTTAATCAGTTCTTGCAGGTCAATCGTAGGATTCGGTGTAAACGGGTCACGGGTGCTTTTTGCCCAGCCTTCGTCCATGATGATGTAAGGAATGCCAAAAGATGAAGCGAAATCAATATAATATTTGTAGGAATCCATGTTGTAACCGGAGCGGAAATCAACTCCATACAAACGGGCATCATGCCACCACTCCCAGCTTACCTGGCCCGGCTTAATCCAACTATAGTCTTCCAGTTCGCAAGGAGAAGAAAGGTTATATACCATCTCATTGGAAATAATATCCCTGTCATCATCGGAAATCACAAAGAAACGCCACGGAAAACTCCTTTTGCCGGAAGTCTTGGCTATATAATCGGCCTCTTTCAATATTTTCATGCTACGGTCACCGTCCTCACCAAATTCCAGCGGACACTTCGGGAAAAGCGATTGCATTCCATTGTTACCGGTACTTTTCAGGAACATACATGGATAATCCTGCAAATCGGCTTCCGATATTAATATCTTGTATTGTTTATCTGTCTCTAATAGTACAGGCAGATAGGTCATACGGTCTGTTGCTTTGTATTCTTTAGTTTGTATATGCGTATATGGATATTCGTAGGACGTTTTAAAGCTGTTCGGCTGAGACATGTGAGCCATATAGTCAGCCGGGAAATTGATTATGAAATCTTCTCCCTTTACTTCAACCTCACCTTTCTTGTCTGTTACAAAACGGTACGCCATTCCATTATCAAAGACCCGAAATTCGATGGCGTAATTACCTGCCATATTCATGCGTAACGTATTGCAATGATTCTTAACGATTGCATTTTTCAATGGGATTTCCCGTCTTATGCTTTCATCAATCTTGCCACGTTTCAAACTTCTCAGTTTCGGTTGCTCTCCTAGTACTTCATTGCCTAATGTCATAGTCAAAGAACAATTATCCAGTAATAAGTCATTGCCTGAATATACGGAGTAATATACCTTATCTTTTAATTCTATGTTCACTCTTAGTTTGCCGTCGGGTGACTGTACACTGATTTCCTTGGCAGAAACTTTTCCTCCGTACATGCACAACAGTGCTATCAGTACATGCATAAAATACTTATGTATCATTGTTTTTCTATCATTATAAGGTTATTTTTCCAAAAATGCATTCACACACCACAATACCGGAGCTTGTCCATGCATATTGCCCGATAAAGTACGGCGGTTCAAATAGAATTGACGATCGTTCGTCTTGTTGGTGCCTTCGCACACGCCGGCAATATCTCCCTTTTCGTCAATATGTCCCACTAAAGCAATCCAGGCTTTCCGAACTATGGGAGTGTAGACAGCCTCATCCAGCCACCCCTGTTTTACGCCTTTTATCATTGCATAAATGAACATGGCCGAACCGGATGTTTCCGTCCAAGTTGTTTTATCATCTACTAATTGTCCCCACAAGCCATCTTCTTTTTGATATTTGCTTAAGGTATCCATCATTTTCCGGTATGATTCCAAGATGCGGGTCCGGTTCGGATTGTCCTCAGGCAAGAGTCCGAGAAGTTCCGTCATTCCGGCTGCCATCCATCCATTACCGCGCCCCCAGAAGAATGGAACATCTTCTGCATGATAGAATAATCCGTTCGGTCGCTGTATTTTATCAAGGTAAACCACCATTTCCGCGGCAGCACGGTCTATATACCGGCGGTCTTTGGTTACGAAAAAGGCTTGAGACTGAATGGCTGATATCATAAACATATCGTCAATCCAATAGCGTGTCTGCCACGATAAACCTTTGTCCAGCAAGGCTTGATATTCTTCTTTATGTTTGGTGTTACGGGGCATTTTCCATTGTTCGTCGGCGTACCAGATTCCCATATGATAATAAATCTCCTTACCCGTCTGTGCATACAATTGCAAAGGTATCGTTCCGAATACGGTATGGTCTACATGGTCGGGTAACGGCTGCAAACGGCGTTCCGGACCGAAGATGGGCAAGAAGCGCTCTTCTAATAGTCGGAGTAGTTTCTTATTATGGGTTATGTCCGCATAGCGCAAAGCACCAAACCAAGCACATGTTTCAGGATAAGTGATTTCATTAGGGGGAGCCGGATTACCATTAAAATTGGGGTGCGGAACTTCAACAAAGCGCTTACTAACCAGTTCACCCACTGCTTTAGGAGATACGCCTTCAGGCCAATTCTTAAAAGCTTTTTGTGCCGACAGACAGATGGGTACAAAAGTCATTAAACCCACTATTATTAATTTACGCATATTTGTTTCTCCTCTTATTTGATGTTGTTCAATAATTCAAGTTTCCCTTCATTCACCAGTTTCAGAATCAGCTCTCCGAATAGTGTGTTTTGCCAGGCAAACCAGGCGCGGGTAAAGTTTGCCGGATCATCTTTATGGAAAGATTCGTGCATGAATCCGGTTCCTGCATCCGTATCCATCAGCATCTTGATACATTCTTTAATCTCTTGATCATCCTGACTGGTGAAAGCTTTCATCATGATGCTCATGGGCCATACCATATCATATCCGATATGTGGGCCACCTATTCCTTCACCGGCTTTCCCTTTGAAGAAATACGGATTGTCCTGGCTCCATACGAAGCGACGGGTATTCTGGTAGATAGGATCGTTTACATCCACATCTCCCAGATAAGGCATGGCGAGGAGGCTCGGTACGTTGGCGTCGTCCATCAGCATGTGGTTGCCGAAACCATCTACTTCGAAAGCATAGATGGTGCCGTATTTCGGGTGATTGTAGGTAGCGTATTTCTGTAGGGCAGTCTCTACCTCGTCAGCCAGTGTTGTGCACTCTTGAGCCAGAGCTCCATTTTGATTCACTGTCGAAAGAATTTCCGCAGCTTTTCTTAAAGAAGATACGGCAAAGAAGTTCGATGGAATCAGGAACTGAAATGTCGTTGCATCGTCTGAAGGGCGGAAACAGGAAACAATCAGTCCGACAGGGTTGACAGGGGAACCTAAACCATTATTGTTCAGTGTGTCGAGAGCACGTTCCGTCTTGCGTTGGAATTTGTAAGGGCCGACACCGTCTTTACGTTGTTGCTCTTTGAATGTCTTCAGTATGTTTGTGATAGCTTCCAGCCATGCTTCATCGAAGACGCTGGCGTCACCGGTTTCCTTCCAATATTGATAAGCCAGTCGGAGAGGGTAACAGAGAGAGTCTATCTCCCATTTACGTTCGTGCAGTTCGGGCTTCATATCTGTATTGTCAGACATCCAGTCGCCGCCTGTGGGACCATCGTTATAGCCGTTGGCGTATGGGTCGATGTTGATACATAGGAACTGGCGGCGGATGACACCTTCCAGCATCTTTTTCAGTTCAGGGTCTTTGTGTGCCAGTTGCACGTAGGGCCAAACCTGTGCACCGGAATCGCGCAGCCACATGGCATGAATATCACCGGTATAGACAAATGTGTCGGGCTTGCCGTCCAGCAATCGGTAGTGTACGGTTGTATCCAGCGTGTTCGGAAAACAATTCTCGAACATCCACGCCAGTTTCTGGTTGGTCAGCAGTTTCTTTACCCGCAGGATTTCGGCTTCTACGGCTTTCGAAACGTACAGTCTGTTTTTTACGGCAGGGCGGTTGGTCTTGTAAGCGGCAGTCACCTGGGCATGGTTCACAACTTTGGTGTTGTCTTGTTTTAAAGTTGGTTCCATTGCTTTGGCATTGTTGTGCATACATAACAAGGCTACGGCGCATAGACCGATATTTCTCTTTTTCATGTTTTAAAAGGTATTAGTATATTCTCATTTATTATTTGACGGCCGCAAGGCGGGCATACATTTCAACCATGGCGGCTTGGGTCAGCAACCATTTCCGGTTGTCGTGGGTATTTCCGCTGAGATCGGTGCTGAATAATCCTTTCTCATCCCGTGCATGTTCCCAGGCATAGTCCAGACTTTGGTTGAAGGAATCCAGATAGGCTTTGTTCCGGTCTGCCTGGTACAGCTCGATAAAACCTCTGAGCATGACTGCGGTGAACCAGATATCGCCTTTCTTCAGGAGTTTGATGGTTTTGCCCTGCTCTGTTGCATAATCCATGAAGAAATAGTTGTGACATGCCCGGGCGATGTTCTGAGCGTCGGTCAGATAGTTTTTGTCACCTGTCAGTTGGTAGAGTAGGGCGGCTGACTGCATCATCTGACCACTGTTATAGGCAAATTTGGCTTTACCTATTTTTCCGTCTAGGGCGATGTTATCGAAGTACAGGTAATCGGTGGAATCCTGCAGGTTCGCTTTGGTCCATTCATAAAGGTGCTGCCCTTTTACGAAATAGGTGCTGTCCTTTGTGGCTTTGAAGAGTTTCAGTGCGAGGACCGAACCGGGAGCATTCGAGCAGGTGTTTTTGGATTCTTTCTTTTGCTCGCACCAGTAGATGCCGCCTCCCAGGTTACTGTCCATACCGCTTTCTATGAAGTTCCAGATAAGTTGTGCTTTCTGGAGATATTTTGCTTCTTTGGTAAGCGTGTAAACATCGGTAAAGTCGATGCCCAACCAGACATTGTCATCATAGAAACGGTCGGATTGCGCTGCGCTGTTGATGTATGAAGCGTAGGCTTCGGGAGTTCTCCGGGTGTCGAAATATTCTTCCAGTCCTACTAATACTTTATTATCGAGCAGCGATTTGTAGTTTGCATCGCTTGTTGTCTCCAGTAAAGCGTTTACGGCAGAGAAGGTTCCGGAATAGGGCCATAAATAGGAATACAGGTTAGGCATATTCTTCTGCTCTTCGGATGCCAGGTAGGTTGCAGTATAATCGCCTATGTTGGAAGGATAATTTTCACGCAACAGGCATGTGCCGGAGACTGAATAATTCTGGTACAAGGAATCCAACGTTTGCTTGGCTCGTGTCAGGGCAAGTTCATTGCCTACGAGGGCTTGTTTTTGCGTATCACAACCTGTTATTGCCAGTACGCATATTAATAGACTGAAAAGCGCTTGTTTTGAATTCATCATTCTTAATTTTGATTGTTATATTGTATGTTTCTCTTTTTTCTCTTTTAGAAAAACAGGTAGTAGCTGCGACTACCTGTTTTTGTTTTCCTGTTCTGAAATCTTTCTTACCTATGTTTTTATCTTACCTATCTCTTCAATCAAGGATACAAATGAAATCTTTTTCTGCTTGCAAAGGTATGCGCAAATGTGGGAAGAGGTATATGAATTCGCGACATTAATGTATGGATGCAGGCAATGTCATAAATACAGATAGATATGTCACAAAACCGTAAAAAGAAGAGGAACAGCCCGTTATGTTTCTGCGGGGCTGTTCCTCATGCTTTCTGTTTTTACTGTTTTTCCATTCGGTCAAGGAGGATAAAAGTCTACGTTCTATCATAAAAGCTTAAGTGTTTATTTTTCAGTATAAAGATAATGATTTTGTAATGAAATGGGGGGATGATTCCCTGTTATTTGTAATAAAGTGGGGGTAACTTTGCAGGTATTTTGTAATAAAGTAGGGGTAACCGGGTAGCTGAGAGAATAAGACTTGTGAAATATTGCTGAGTGCTTTTCAGTCTGCTTCAAGGATAAAGATATTGCTGTTTTGCTGACATAAAGATGTAATTTCGTATATTCTGTTGACGTAGCTTTGGATTGAATTACTCCTTTTAGCGCAATCCATCGTCTCTTTTCGGGAGATAAATCATCTTTTTGTCTGCAATACACCATCTATTTGCCTTGAACGGATGGTCTTTTCAGACAAAACAGATGATGTATTCAGGTAAAATACACCATCTGTTTTTCGGTAGGGCTACACCTTTTCCCAAAAAGGGTGTAGCCATTTCCCTGAAAGGGTGATACCATGTGGATGAAAGGGTGTAGCCTTACCGGAAACATGTTTTATTTTCTTCTGGTTGAACGGATGACGTGATAACCGGCAATCCCACCTTTTGTCAGCATTCCGCCCGATATCGGGCTTTAAAACACTAAAAGAGGATAAATCTTTCCATGATGTTCTTTCAAAAGTGCTTTTCCCCTTCTTCCTGCGTTTCTGCAAAATGAAATCCTTGCGTTTTTTTCTTCCTTCCTTATCTTCGGGCGGAAAGAAGGCATTCTCGCGTGATGGGATTATCAAATTGTCAGATTGACATTATTTGCTTTTCACCACCTTGCTCTTCCAGATATGATATGTCCATTCGGCATGGCTGCTGCCCGAAGGTTGTACGTCAGGTGCCGCCTTGCTGACTGTAAAGTAGAAAGCCGGTTCTTCCCAATCCTGTAAGTGCCCGAAGTTATCCCGTAATAAAGTTGCGTTATGATTTCTCGGGTAACCCGTATCGTCGGGAGTAATCCGGTATATGGGTGTCCAACTGCCGCTTTGGTTCATGAAGTCGGAGAGGTTCATGTAGTCTATTTCCAGCGCGCTGTTCAGATAAGCGGGGTAATCGTTGGGCATAGGTTGCACAGGGCGTATCATGACTATTTTATCCGCATCCTGGTTGATGGCGAACTCGGAATTGCAGGTATAATCCCTCGATTGGTTGTCAATAGCCAGCAAGCCGCTTTGAACGATGGTCATGGGAGTGCTGATGGTATAGCTATCCATGTTGCTGAAGTCAGCTTCGGCCCACGCTATCCGCGTGCCGCCAATGTCACCGATGGTGTAAGTCAGCAGTACCTTCCCTTTCTTGTCGAGAGATACTACGGATGGCTGGCCTACTCCCCACGATTTTCCACCGCCGCCAATTTCCTGGTCACCGTCGTCCGACCATGTCTTTCTTACAATCTGTTTCGGATATTTCACCCAACTATCGGCATCCAGGCTGTTACTGAATGCCACACCGATTTCATTGTAATACACTCCGTACATATTGCTCAGGAAGAACATGGCATATTTGTAAGTCACGTTGTTCCAGCTGAAACTGCCCTCGATGACGGAAGGGTCGCAGGTGTGATGGTCGTCCCATGTGCCTGCGATGCCCGGTTGCAGCACACTTTTGGGAGCAGTTTGCGAACCGTCCGGATTGATTTTTATATGGAAGATGTTATCAACCATAATCTGGTTCTCCGGGTTGCCGCAGAAGAACAGGTGCACACTGCCGTCCTCTTGTTTCAGTGCGCTTGGACAATAAGAATATTTACTCTCTCCCGTGAAACCGAAGACGAATTCCGGTTTGCTGATGGTTATGGTAGGAGTCGGTTCGGGAGGGGTAACGGGCGGTTCTTCTCCCGGTGTGCTGTCCGAACAGGAGCAGAACAGGCATAAACCGATAATATAGAATAGATACTTAGTCATGACATTGATTATTTAGTGAAGTGAGCCGGTTGTTTGCTAACCAGTTTGACAAAATGTTGTTTGATATTCTCAGCCTGGGCGGCATCTACCGTGAGGTAGTAGCGGTTTCCGGTTGCATCGGGAGTAAATTCCGTAGCCCCTTTGTCCGTTACGCTTATCTTGCCTGCGGGCGAAACCGTGAAGTAGGAAGGTCCTTCAACAGAATAGAGTACTGAGGTCAAATCCCATGTCGGACGGTCGTATGGCATTTTTTGATAACTCTTGTACGCTTCCACCATCGGATGCATCGGTGCCCATTGGAAATCGTTCTCGATGCTGGTGGCAGGATAGTTGATGGCGATACCTACCTCGAAAGGCGAAGTCACCAGCGTGGTGGGCCATTCCGTAAACACTTTCTTTGCTGCCGGAATATCTTTCACAACGTTGTATTCGTACAATTCGGGATTGTTGAAACATCCTGCCATAGTGCATAGCAGTTTCACTTTCTTGGCAACCAGCTCTTTGCCCGTCAACGATGAGTATTCGTCGGCCGGAGTGTCCAGCAGGCGTACAAGGTTGGTAGAGAAACCTACGGAGATGATCGTGACGGAACTGTCCGGTTGTTGTGCCAGCAGCTTGCGATAGAGGGCGGGAGCTTCCGGCAGTTGGTCGTAACCACCTTTCAGCGAACGTTTGAATGTCGGTTTGCTGTTTTCATCCTGTATCAGACATACGGCTTTGGCATAGTTTGTGGCGTCATTCTCGCAGTTCGCCCCATTGTGCAGGATGCCGATGGGAATTTGGGGATAACCGTACCAAGTGTTCATGATGTCTGTGTATTCGGCCGGGTAAGTGCCCTCCTTGTTTATCATGATACCCAATAAGTCGATGTCTCCCGCATCCAGATATTTGTAGAGCATATCCAGTGCCAGGGCATCGTCCACATCATTGCCGATGTCCGTTTCCAGGATAATCTTTTCCGCGCTTGAAGCAACTTCCGTTTTCTGCTGTTTCCCGGAGGAGGTGCAGCTCGACAAGGCCAGTAGAAATAAGCCTAATAGATAAAGTTTGTTCTTGGTCATAACATTATGTTTTAGAAGTTAATTATTCGGTGAAATGGAAATGTAGAGTTCGGGAATCACTGCTTGAAGTGCTTTCTCGTTCTCATTGGGGTCTGGGCGGTAATATATCTCTTTATTGCCGGACTGCTTTCCGGTGTATGAGAATTGAAAACGCCCGTCATCTCTTATCTCATCCAGACGGCAAGGGCGCAACTCGTTCTTAATGAGCCGGTCGCCTTGTTTTGTCTCTCCCTTTCTGACGAGGCGGTATTCCCCTTCGGGCGTACAGACCACCTCCCTTCCTGTGGCTTTCAGCCAGATGGCGCTTTCCCATACATGAAAAGGTTTAGGGTAGCGGCTGATGTCCATATTTGCCGGATATCCGGCATCCATTGCGCGGAGGAAGTCGTATTGCAGTTTCCGGTTAAAGGCAAAATCCAGATACCGCTGCAACCGGGGATGCATTTTGCGCGTAAACTCCATATCGGGCAGTTGCCAGTAGGTGTTGTTGCAGTCCTTCACGAAGCCACCGTCTTTGCCTGCGCAGGGATAGATGGCTACCGGAAGGTCCGACTTCAGTATTCTTGTGAAGGCAAATACATCCAGCGCTACATTCCATTCTCCGCCGGGGATGGCGTTGGCTCCGGCGTCGCTTCCCAGTTCGTGGTTCTTGCTTGCCGTGCCTGCACTGAGGTGAATCTTGCGTATCTTCTTTTTCAGTAGTGCGGGGTTGCGGTTGTAGGCAACCGCCAGTAGCCTTGCCGAACCGAAAGAGAGGACTTCTACCGGCTCTTTACTTGCTTTCAGCACGTCAGCCAGCAACCGGATGGCTTCCTGTTCATAGTCGGGAAGGTATTCCATCTTGTCCTCTTCCGATTTCATCATGGACAATGGTCCTATACCGTAGGGGACTTTCTTGTTGAAGATATAGCTCAATTGCTCCACCGGGATGATACCTGCCTCCCTCGGTCCGCGCGAATCCCGCCATAGGGTAGGGTGATCGGCGGTATCTTTACGGAAAGCGTCGGTGATGTCCAGAAGTACGGCTTTCAGATCTACGTCGGGCAGGCCGAAGCCCATAATCAGATCCATATTATCCCCCGGGTCTTGGTAGGGGTGATACAGGTCGGTGATTACTATCACGGGAGTCTTCTGCTGCTGCCCTGCCGCTTGCCCGCAGGGGAGGGCAAGGAGCAGCAGGGCGAGCCATACTGTTTGTAGCGCTGTCTTTCTCATTTGAAGTAACTTTTCAGATTGAACGTAGCCGAATACAGGTCATAAGACCATAACCAGTTCTCTCCTGTCATGGCGGGGGTGAAGTACATCACCAGTTCGTCATCACTGAGCATATAACCTTTCGTGTCCGTCAGGATGCCCGGGTTGTGGTTTCGCGGGAATCCTGTCTCTTCCGGTCCGGCATGTCCTATCTCTATCCAACCGTCCTTGTCTCCGGCCAGGTCTTCAGTTCTCGGCTTGTACGCCAGACGGCATACATCGCCTACCCAGGTGGGTATTTCCTTGATGGGAGATACGCGGGTTTCGGACACCATATAGATGTACTTGTCGGACATGGCGGGATAACTGTTGGCGCTCAGGAAGGGGATTGACTGTTCCTCGCCCAATACGATGTTATCCAGATCGTTCAGCTTTATCTCGCGCATGCAAAAGGGGCCGTTCTCCGTGGTGGAGTGATAGAACAACTGTATGGTGGCGGAGTCCTTGACGATGGTGGTGCTTTGTCCTACACCCCATTTGGTGGTGTCCTGATAGGCAACCAATGGGTTTTTGTCGAACTTGATATAAGGGCCTTCAATGTTCTTGGAGATGGCGAGTCCTATCTGGTTATGGTTGCAGTCCCAACGGTCTACGCCGAGGTAGGTCATAATCCAGTTGTAGGTTTCCCCTTTGTAGGTCGTTTTGAATTCGCGGACGTCGGGGTCGCAGATGTGGCAGTTGTCCCAGCCGCTTTCAGAGGGTTCGATAATCTGTGTGCCGGGTTGCCATACGTAGCCTTTCTCCGTAGGGATGCCTTTATACAGATAAACATAGTCCACTATCTTGAACGGGTCGCGGTTCTCGCAAATGAACCCGTAGCGGATGCCGTATTGGTCCTGGATGATGCTCGGAGCATAATTATAGTGTCCTGCGCCACCGCTGAACTCATACCGGATTTGCGGTGTGAGTGTCTGCGGGCTGTTGCCGTCATTGTTCTTACAGCCGGAAAGGGCGAGCAGGGCAAGGCATATATAGGTCTTGTAGCTGTTCATCTTCTTAGAATTAGTTTGTTAATGAATGAGTTACAAATCAATCCTCAACTTGTATGTTTTTGACAGGGCGTATCATGGCTGCGCGGGCCTTTTGACCATCGCCCCAGCCCCATGTGTCCCGGTAACCGCCTGAGTCTCCCAATGACATTCCGCCATGTGTGGCGCTCAATGAATTGGCACTGCGCACGGCACAGAGCCATGTGCGGTCCATCATTCCGCTTTCACTTCTCCAGCCGCTTTGGGGCAGGAAGAGGCAGCCTAGTTGTTTCAGGTTGTCCTTGGTGGCACGTTTGGCGGTGGCTTCATCTACTCCGATAATGATTCCGTCAACCTTGAAGCCGGTTTGGGCGGCTGTCACCCATGTTGCTCCTTTTTCCCATAGGGCTGCCATTTCTTGTGTGGTGGGCACGCGCCAGCCTTCGGGTGAAGGATCGTTCTCCGTCAGCCAGTTGGTGTTGTCGTTCGTATAGTCGGCGGGCCAGTTGGCCGGTGCGGGGTCGTCCTGCGGGCCGGTGGGATAACCCACTTTGCGGTTGAACTGATACAACTGTCCTATCTCGTCGGGAGAGCTTACGAATGTTCCGGGAGAGCCTATGTTCTTGGTAGACCATACCATACCGTTTATCAGTATTTCGTCTTCGCCCAGTACCATCGTTTCTTGCAGCACTCTGGACTTCAGCGTCTTGTTGCCGCCGCTTACTTCGATGAGGAGGGAACGGTTTTTTACGAACGAGGTACTCGGCTTCACGGTGAGCGTGATTACCGTCTTGCCTGTGCCCGATGTTGCACTCAGTGTGCACCAGTCTTGTGCCGAACTGTTGGATTCGGTTAATTTGGCCGTCCAGGACTCATTGCCGGTGACTGTCAGCTCGTAGGTTCCGCCATCCGCGCTTACCGGTATGGCTACCGGATTGATGGCAAATTCATTGGGATTGCTTCCGATCACATAGTCGGAATTATCGTCGCATCCCCATAAAGTCAGCAGTGATATGACTGCTCCTATCAATAAATATCTTGTTTTAGTCATAACTCAGATGTCTTCGGTTAATATTGGTCATTTTGTTTCAGATTCGGATTGTTATCCACTTCGCTTTGCGGTAAAGGCATGCGGATGGACTTGCCGATGATGAAGTTGTTGAAGTCGCTGTCGCGGGCTTTCAACTCGTTCAGAGTGTTGGTGTCATTGATGCCCCAGCGTTTCAAGTCAACCCAGCGTACACATTCCATGGCAAGCTCAAGGGCGCGTTCAATCTTCAGATGTTCGCGGAAAGCGTCTTTATTGCCTGTTATCTGGCTGCCATTGTAGAAAGAACTGTCTTCTATGTCGGGCAGGTTTACACGGTTGCGCACGCGATTGAGGCATTCGATAGCTTTGGCAGACGGGGTGGCACCCAGTTCGTTGAGTGCTTCGGCGTAAAGCAACAGCATGTCGGCATATCGCAATGAACGGAAGTTGTTGTCGTTCCAGTAATACAGCGGGGAGGCATCGGTGCTGTACTTTTTGATAAACACGCGGTTACCCCAATCGCTGTTCCAGGGCTTGCCGTAAATCAGCTGGTTCGCATATTCGGGGAAGTCGGATGCGGCTCCGTCGTACCAAAGGGTGTAGAACAGGCGGATGTCATTCTTCCCGTCTGTGGTTTGTTCGCGTTTGTAGTAGTCCACCAGCCAACGTCTTGCTTCGATGTTGTTCCAACCGATTCCGGTGGGGGCCTGGTTCATCTCAATCTGTGTGCCCAACTGTGCGTTCGGGTCCAGGTAGTTGTCTGTTTGGTCGAAGCCTACCCGGTTGGTCAGTGAGAAGTGGATTTCATATAGCGACTCCTTGTTGTCTTCCGTCTGGTTACTGAAGTTGTCAGCCCAGTTGGGGACGAGGTCGTAGTACCGCTTTCCTTCACCGTCGATGAGCCATTCGAGACATCTGCGGGCATCTTCCCATTTATGGTGCTGTGCATAGGCTTTCGCCAGTAGTCCGTAGGCGGCACCTTTTGTCGGGCGGCCGTAGTTATTGGCGTCGCGGGTGGCGGGCAGTTTGGTGACGGCATCTTCCAGGTCGGTTTCTATCTGGGTGAGCATTTCGTCCGCACTGGCTTGCATGGGCTTGTCGGCGGCTGAAGAAGTCTTCAGGACGATGGGAATGTTATCCCAAAGGGTGGTCAGATAGAAGTAGTAGAAAGAACGCAGAAACTTGGTCTGGCCTATCAGGTCGTTTTTGTGCGTTTCGTCGGCAAACGTAACATTATCGATGTTGTCCAGCACCTGATTGGCACGGAAGATGGCGGTGTAGTGTTCCCGGTAGATCTTGGTATTTGCCTCTCCGAAGTTATAATCGGTAAAGATGAACTTGGTGTACTCGTTCAGTTCCGTCCATCCGGCATAGCTGACGCCTTCGTCGGCCATGCCTATCATCTGTGTATAGATATTGCGGGTCCATGTTCCCTGGCGATAGAACATGCCATATACGGATATTACACCGGCCTCAATGTCGGATTCCGTCTTCCAGTATACGCCCGTACTGAGGGTGTTCTCATTTTGCAGGTCGAGCAGGGAAGGGTCGCACGACGTGAACAGCGCTGCTGCGCCGCATAATATATATAGAGCTATCTTTTTCATATCGGCAGTATTTAGAATGTGAATGATAAGGCAAACTGTACGGCACGCGGGTTGGGGAACGAGCAATAGTCTGCTCCCATAGTGAAGATGCCGCTGTCTGCAAATTCAGGGTCAAGTCCGGAATATCCGGTGAAAGTAACCATGTTCTGCAGGGTGACTGACGCACGGAGTCTTTCCAGACCGATTTTCTTGATGTAACGGGCAGGAACCGTATATCCTAAGGTAATGTCGCTCAGACGGAAGAACGAACCGTTCTCCAACCAGCGGTCCTGGTCGCTTCGGCTGTTGCGGGAATCTCCGTATACGATGCGCGGACGGTCGTTCACCGGGTGTTCCTGTGTCCAGGGAATAATGCCGTTGAAGTTGTTCTGGTTGTTGGCGAAGTCACCGGCTGCGGCTGCCGAGCCGTTCCATACTTCCTGTCCGAAGCGGCCGTAACCGCTGATGCTCAGGTCGAAACCTTTATAGGAAGCACCAAGATTTAAGCCGAGTTCGAGCTTAGGCCACGGATTACCCACTTTCTGGCGGTCTTCGGATGAAATGATTCCATCGCCGTTGTAATCATCGTATTTGATATCACCGGGGCGGGCATTCGGCTGAATGACTTTGCCTTCGGAGTTTACATAGTTCTGTATCTCTTCTTCGGACTGGAAGATGCCGAGCATCTTGTAGAGGTACCACATACCGAGAGGCTGTCCGACTTCGGTTATTGCGAGCGTGGTATATGTAGGAATCTTCTTATTCTGTTTCCCATATCCCAGATCGATAACTTTGTTCTTCAAGTGGGAGATGTTTAATGAGGCTGAGTATTCAAATTCACCGACCTTATCATTCCAGCCTACTTCAAACTCGACTCCTCTGTTCTCCAGACTGCCGGCATTGACAGCCGGTGCACCGCCTTCGTTACCTGAACTCATCAGGATGGGCAGGTAGACAAGCAGGTCTTCGCTTTTGGAGTAGAAATATTCGGCCGTGAAGCGGAGGCGGTTGTTGAGGGCGACTAAGTCGAAACCTACGTTGGCGGTTGTCTTCTTCTCCCAGACAAGGTCGTTGTTGCTCAACTGTGATTGCGTCATACCAATCAGGATGTTTTCGGGGCTGCCGATCACTGCACGCGGAGCGGTGTTGATGACCGATTGGTAGTCCCAGTAGCCGATACTGCTGTTGCCGAGTGTACCGTAGTTGGCACGTATCTTCAAATCGTCAATCCAGGGCACCTGGAAGAATTTCTCTCCACTGATACGCCAACCCAGTGAAACGGAGAGGAAGTTTCCCCAACGGTCGTTTTTGGGCAGACGAGAAGTGCCGTCGCGGCGGGCGGTCACCTGTGCCAGATATTTGTCGGCATACGAATAGTTGATTCTTCCGAGGTAGGAAATCAGGGCAGATTCACCATAATTACCGCCTGCGGTGGTGTTGCCGGTGGCGGCGTCGAGTGAAGTGATGTATTTGTCGCCTACCATCAGCGGGTCTAATTTCGTTATCCAGCGCTTTTCTTCGTGGAATTTGTTGTAGGTGATACCGAACAGAGCATTCACATCGTGCTTACCGAATTTATGCTTGAAGTTATAGGTTTGCTCAATCAGTATGTCATGATTCTTGGCACTGTCGTAACCTAAGTGTGCCGCATCGTCTCCTTGTCCCATTGTCCAGCTTCCTTTCTTGCGCAATGAGTTGGTGATACCCATATAACTCTTGTAGGCAACATTCAGTTTGGCGTCGAACATCCCGAAGAGTGATATCTGTCCGTAGATATTTCCTGTCAGGTACTCTTCTTCGTTGTTCTGCACATACAGGTTTTGCATGGCTACGGGGTTGAGGCCGTATGTGTTCGCGCGGTCTACGTCACCATATCCGTAGCCTCCGGGATGTGATTCATCATATACCGGAATCGTCGGGGCTATGCCGATAAAGTCACTCCATGGATTACCATTCAGGTTTTTCCGGTCCGACTTGGTGTAGTAGAAGTTCTCTCCATAGGAGAAGATACCCTTCTGGCCGCTTGTGTTGATGCGGAAGCCGTATTTGTCATACTTGGTATTCAATAGGGCGCCGTCGTCGACCATGCGGTTCAGTGAGGCGTAGTACTTCACCGTTTTGGAACCACCGGACAGAGAGACGTTGTAGTTCTGCAAAACGCCGGTGCTCAGCATTTCATCCTGCCAGTCGGTATTCCCGTCGTAGTGGTTCTGACGTTTGGTAATGCCTGAGACGCCTGCCAGTATGGCTTCGTCGTAGGCGCGGTCGTTGTAGATTTTATATGTCTCGGCATCCATCAGGTCGTAACGGGGCAGCCAGCTCAGCGTCAGTTGGGAGTCGAATTTTACCTTCAACTCACCTTCTTTACCCTGTTTGGTGGTGATGATTACAACGCCGTTGGCTGCACGCGATCCGTAGATGGCCGCTGATGAGGCATCTTTCAACACCTGGATGGATTCGATATCTTCCACATTGACACCCAAGTCGCTGCCGCCATAGGCACCGTCGATGATGAACAGCGGGTTATTGTTCGTCAGACTGCCTAAACCGCGGATTGTGATGTTGGCATTGGAGCCGGGCTGACCGCTGCTCGTAATCTTTACACCGGAAGTCAGACCACGCATAGATTCCACTACATTGCCCGAAACGCGTTCGGCCAGAGCATCTTCCTTGACGGTAGATATGGAACCCAGCAAATCTTTCTTCTTTACAGTACCGTAACCGATGACCACTACTTCGTCCAGTAGTTTGTTTTCGGGCTCCAGAGTGATGTTGATGACGTTGCCGGTGCCCACTTTCACCTTTTGTGTGGCAAAGCCGATGAAACTGAACTCAAGGGTAGTGCCTTGATTGACTTTAATCTGGTATTTGCCATTCATATCGGTGGTGGTACCGTAAGTACGGTCGCCGTCTTTTGCCAGGATAGATACTCCGGGAAGTGTCTCCCCGGTGTTATCATTTACAATACCTGTGACATTGACTTGTGCATACAAGTCGAACGAACACATGCATAGACAGAATAATATTGCTTTAATTAGTCTCATGTATTAAAAATTTTAGGTTGAACGAAAATGTATATTTAGTTCAGGCAATTTCCTCTTTCACTCGATGAAAGGTAGAAAAAGAAAGCATTAATTTATGAGATCGAGTGAGAGCCGGATTAATTGGCTCCGGAGATGATAATTGCTCCTAAACCGGATATAAACAGAACGAACATGCAAGCCAGAAGGATATTTACCGTCCGTGAAGAGCCTTTGAACTCTTTCCAGATGAATATGCCCCACAAAGCTGCAATCATAGGCGCTCCCTGTCCCAGTGCATACGAGATGGCCGCCCCGGCTTTCCCTGCTGCAATGTAACTCAGAGCCGTACCTAATCCCCAGATGGCTCCTCCCAGCACTCCGACCATATGTGTGCTGAATTTGCCTTGGAAGTACTCTTTATAGCTTACCGGAGTACCTACAAACGGCTTCTTCATCACGATGGTGTTGATAATGAAATTGCTTATGAAGATACCTATTGCGAATATAAAGAATGCCGAATACGGAGTAGCCATTGCGGGAGTAGGCGACTCAAAGTTATTTAAGTCCATGGCAGCGGCAACGAACCGGTAGAAGAAGGACATCAGTACACCTGCTATGATGGCGATAAGAATTCCTTTCTTATTCGTACTGCTTCCTTTCTTATTCATCTTTCCGGCAGCTATGGCATTGAAAATAATGGCCAGTACCACCAGCGCCACACCACTGAAAAGGATTACCGCATCACCTTTGGGCTCGCCAAAGTAGTTGACGAAAACCCCTAATACCAATGCTATGCCAACTCCCAGAGGGAATGCTACCGTAAGCCCGGCCATCGAGACGGAAGCTGACAGCAGGATATTGGATAGGTTGAATATAACCCCTCCTGCAAAAGCGCTTGCATAGTTCTCCATACTGATCTGTTTCAAATCTTCAACGAAACCGCGTCCGGCATCTCCCGTACTGCCCAGCGTGAATCCTAAAAGGAGGGAGAAGACCAGGATACCGATAACGTAATCCCAGTAGAACAATTCGTAACGCCAGGTCTTCCCGGCAAGTTTCTGTGTATTACCCCACGAACCCCAACAGAGCATCGTGATAACGCAGAAAATAACGGCTAATGAGTAACTGTCTACAATAAACATGGTATCAGAATTTAAAGTTATTATTTATAAAACATCTATTTCTTTGCGATAGGGCAGGGCGGACTGTGCTCCCATGCGGGTCACTGTGATGGAAGCGCACTTGTTGGCAAACTTCACGGCATCCAGCACATTCATATCTTCGGATAAAGCAACGCACAGGGACCCGCAGAAGGTGTCTCCGGCAGCCGTGGTATCCACTGCTTTCACTTTGGGGACGGAAACCTCGTGGTATTCGTTGTTTTCTTTAATCAGGGCTCCTTTGGAACCCATTGTAATCACGACAATGTCCACTCCTTTGGCACTGATGATATCCGCAGCTTTCCGGGCGCTTTCCCAGTCGGTCACTTTGATTCCCGAAAGGATTTCGGCTTCCGTTTCGTTGGGGATAATCATATACAGGTTTTGCAGCAGCTTGTTAGAGAGCGCGCGGGCGGGTGCCGGGTTCAGGATAACCTTGATGCCCTGTTCGCTTGCTATCTGGGCTGCGTATTCCACTGTTTCTATGGGAATTTCCAGTTGCATCAGCAGGATATCTCCTTTCTCGATGACGGGCTGTGCTTTCCGGATATCTTCAGGACTCAGTGAACCATTGGCTCCGGAGGCGACAGCGATACTGTTTTCTCCGTTCACGTCTACCATAATCAGTGCCACTCCGGAAGGGAGGGTGGGGTCTGAATAGATATTTTCAACGTGGATTCCTTCGTCTTCGTACTGCTCTATGGAACGTTTGCCGAATAGATCGTTGCCGGTCTTGGCTATGAAGTACACATTTCCTTTTAATCGGGCAGCGGCTACAGCCTGGTTGGCCCCTTTACCTCCGGGGTTCATCATGAAACTGCCGCCCATTACTGTTTCTCCGGGAACGGGGAGGCGGTCGGCTTTGATGACCATATCTGTATTACAACTACCTATTACAATGATATTCTTGCTCATGGCTATTAATTAGTTTAAGATTAAATAATTCGGAACTGTGCTTTCTTTTTCTACGCCAAATGTATGCGATAGATAATTCATAAGCAAACAAAATGTGCACAAATATAATACTGGTAAATTTATATAATATCGTTGATGTAAGTGTTAATTGATTGATATATAATGAATTTTGTGTATATGTATATGCGTAGTTTTAATATTTGTAATATAGCTAAAGCTTATATTATTCCGCGAAAAGATTGTTTCCTTTTGTTTTTTTCTCTACCTTGCTTTCGTTATTTCAAAATCTACTAATGCTATGCTAAAGTCCGAATCGCTTATCCAACTGATAAATAGTCTCACGAAACAAGAGAAGAAAGAATTCTCTATCTATATATCCAATAAGCCGGAGAAAGACTATATCTTCCTTTTCAGATTGATTGATGACAAGAAGATCAGTGACCCTGAAGAACTGAAACAGTGTTTCCTGAAGGCAAAGCCCACTTCTTCTTTCAATACAGTGGTTATTTACCTGTTCGATCTGCTGATAGAGATATTGACGGAGTTACGGACAGAGCAGGATAGCTATTATCTGCTGTTCAATGAGCTGCTGCATGCCAGGGTGTTGTATGAGAAATCAATGTATCAGGAGTGCTTCCAGGTACTGAAAAAAGTGAAGGAAAAAGCTGTCTATTATGAGAATCATTTTGCACTGCTTGTGGCGCAAAGGCTGGAACTGAATTATCTCTTGACACTGGATTTTGAAGAGGTGGATGAAAAGAAGCTCCTGAACAAGCAATATAAGATGAATAATACCCTAAAGAATATCAGGCAGCTGAATGAACAGTCTTCATTGTATGAGTTATTGAAGTTGAGAATGCTTAATAGGGGAGCTTCACGATCATTGGAGGAGACTCAGAAACTGGATGACCTGGTGACCAGTGAGATAAGTATCGTGGCCAGTGCAGGCGTCGAGAACTTTGAGATAAAGAAGAATCACCAGCTTTTCCAGGCCAATTACTTTGTGACGGTGGGAGATTACAGAGCTGCGTTCAATTCGTTTGTGGAACTGAACAAGTTGTTTGAAGAGAACACCCATCTTTGGAATAATCCTCCGGTATATTATCTGATGGCGGTGGAAGGAATGTTAGAGAGTCTTCGCATCATGCACAATTATGAGGGTATGGATTACTTTATAGGGAAGTTGGAGAAACTGTCTTCGCCGTCATCGAGTTTTCAGTTGAATGTAACTTATGTGATATTCATATACAGGTTATTCTCCTATATCGATAGGGGAGAGTTTGAGCAGGCTGGTTTATGGATTGCTGAACATCAGGCTTCGCTGATTGACAAAATGGCCTTATTAAAAGAACAGCAACAGGCGGAAATGTCCTTGTATGTCGCCTTGATTCATTTGGGGAACGGAGAGTACAGGAAAGCCCGGAAACGGTTGAGTACGACTATCGGGCGAGGACACTTATATTCTCTGCCGCTGTTTCGCACCATTAGGATCGTGAATGTGATGATTCATTATGAGTTGGGGGATGTAGACTATATCCAGTCCGAAGTTCGCTCTATCAAGCGGGAAATGTCCAAAAATAAAGGGTATAATCTGAAGGTAGAATCTTTTCTGCTTAAATTCTTGAATTACTCTTTTGTTGATACAGACCGGAAAAAACGAGCGAAAATATGGGAAAGTATGGCGGAGGAAGTTCACGCTTTGTATGCGGATAAATATGAGACTCAGATTTTGCGTAAGTTTGACTTTGTGGCATGGGTTGAGGCCAAGATATTTGAAGTTCCCCTAAGTGATATTCTGAAGCGGGAGCATGCCTCGAAGAGTAAGTGGCAACGTAAATAGTGTGAATGAGGATGCATCAGAATCGTGTCTGATACATCCTCATTCTTCTTTTTATTTCTGTGCTTTCTTCTTTCCGTAGAAGAACATGAAATACACTCCTATGATTACAAACGGAACACTGAGCCATTGTCCCATATTCAGTGACATGCTATTCTCGAAATCTACTTGGTTCTCTTTCAAGAACTCCACGAAGAAGCGGAATACAAATATTTCTGTCAGACAGAGTCCGAAGAAGAAACCACGATGTAGCTTCTTGCCGTAATTCTTATACAGGAAAATCATCAGCAGGAAGAAGATGAAGTAGGCGATTGCCTCGTAAAGCTGTGCCGGATGCCGGGGAAGCATATCTACCCGTTCGAATACAAATGCCCAAGGCACATCGGTTGCTTTACCGATAATTTCAGAATTCATCAGATTGGCAAGACGGATGAAGCAGGCGCAGATAGGAGTTGCCACGGCAATCATGTCCAATACGTCCATATAGTGCATTTTCATCTTGCGGCAGTACATCCACAGGGCTATCATCAGCCCCAGCGTGCCTCCATGACTGGCGAGACCTGCATAGCCGGTCCATTTCCAGCCTCCATCGGGCAGGAACTGTATAGGCAATATCATCTCCCAGAAATGATGAAGATAGTATTCCGGCTGATAGAACAGGCAATGTCCCAGGCGTGCTCCGATGAGGATGCCGAAGAAGCAATAGAAGAACAGCGGTTCGAACTTGTCATCGCCGATTTTTTTGTCTCTGTACTGGTAGCGGACTACGAAATAGGAGCATGCGATGCCAATGACCCACAACAGACCGTAGTAACGAACGGGTACATGACCGAAGAGGTTGAACAGTTCGGGGTTGGGGTTCCAGTTGATGGTTAATAATGAGAGCATATTTTCAATTATATTGGTTTATAGATAAGTTTATTTACTTTTTTATCGTTTGCTTTCTCCCGTAAAAGAGCATGAAGTATATTCCGATGATAATGAACGGAACACTGAGCCATTGTCCCATGTTGAGAGTCATTGTATTCTCAAAATTCACTTGGTTTTCCTTGAGGAATTCCACGAAGAAGCGGAAGGTGAATATCTCTGTCAGGCAAAGTCCGAAGAAGAAGCCGCGGTACAGCTTTGTGCCGTGATCTGATTTCTTATATAAGTAAACCATTCCCAGAAAGAAGATGAAGTAGGCGATGGCTTCGTAAAGCTGTGCCGGATGGCGGGGTAGCATGTCTATCCGTTCGAACACAAAAGCCCAAGGCATATCAGTGGGCTTGCCGATGATTTCGGAGTTCATCAGGTTGGCAAGGCGGATGCAGCAGGCGCAGATGGGGGTGGCTACGGCTATCATGTCCAGCACGTCCATGTAGTGCATCTTGGTTTTGCGGCAATAGAGCCACAAGGCGATAATCAGTCCGAGGGTACCGCCATGACTGGCAAGTCCCTTGTAGCCTATCCATTTCCAGCCTTCGCCCGGAAACTGCCTGATGGGAAGTATCATCTCTATCAGATGATTCTGGAAGTAATTCCAGTCGTAGAAGATACAATGCCCTAACCTTGCTCCGAGGGTGATACCGATTACGCAATAGAAAAAGAGCGGGGTGAATTTGTCCTCACTGATTTTTCGGTCGCGGTATTGACGCTGGACTATGATGCAGGCAAGTACGATGCCGATGCCCCACAGTAGCCCGTAGTAGCGGAGGGGGAAGATTCCGAAGAGGTTGAACAGTTCGGGGTCGGGATTCCAGTTGATGGTGAGCAGTGATGGCATAAATATATCTGATTATATGGTTTATTGTTTAAACTTCTCCGCCACCATCCTGTACGTCGGAATATCAATCCCCTGTTCTTCTGCGGCAGCAATCATATCAAAGAGCAACCCTTGCACTTCACTTTCGTGTCCTTTAGCCATATCCTTCTGCATGGAAGCGGTACTTTCCGGGTCCAGTTTGTCGATAACTTTAAGATTATATTCTACAATGTCTTCCTTGAAGTCAATGCCGAGCTTAGCGCCCAGTGCGGCACTTTCCTGAGACAGTCCGATAAACGTATCGCGCACCTCTCCCGGCTTCTGCACTTCGCCCATGGGCACATCGTAATAGGCTCCGGTGACAGCCATAGCGGAGATAAAAGACCACTTCACGAAAGTATCCCGGTTGATGTCGGGAGATATTTCGGCTTTGATACCGCTTTCCTGCAAATCCTGTTGGATAGTTTCCAACGTTCCACGGGGAACAACCGTACCTTTGTGTGCACCGTAAACCAGACGGAATATCTTGCCCATTTGCGTGATTTCCCCTTTGCCGGACACGAAGCCGACAATGTAGATGCAACCGTCCAGAACCGTCACTCCGGGCACCAAGCGTTGGATGCGGGGACCTGTGCCGTAGACATTGAGAATAGGGATTACAACCGTGTCCTTGTGGGCGGAACGTTTTATCAACTCCGTTATCGAGTCTACGGAATAGCCTTTGACGCATACAAAGATGACGTCGGCTTTGCCTGTATATTCTTCGGCGGTATAGGCTTTTATGGGTAGTGTATGTTCACTTTTCAGATCGGAGTGCAGACGCAACCCGTGTTCGCGCAGGGCAGCCAGGTGCTCACCGCGGGCAATGCAGGTGACATTTTTTCCGGCAAGGGAAAGAAAGGCGGCGATACTGCCTCCCACGCCACCTGTGCCGGCTATAAGGTATTTCATATGATTGTTCTCCATTTTGCAATGTACTATTTTACGTAGATTTCTTTTTCCATATAGTAAAGCCCTTCGCCGCGGTCACCGTTCTTATAGTCTGTCACACGACCGGAGATGGTCACTGAGTCTTGTTGCTGTGCATAGGCGACACTGCACAGAAGCATGAGGAATAGGGTAGGGAAGAATTGCTTCATGGTTGGTTTGCAGTATTATTCTGTGATTAAATCGCCCGCCATCCGGCGGGCGATTTATAATGAGTTCCGTAAATCAGACGTTGAACCGGAAGTGCATGATGTCTCCGTCCTGCACCACGTATTCTTTGCCTTCCACGCCCAGCTTTCCGGCTTCGCGTACAGCAGCCTCGCTGCCATACTGGATGAAGTCTTCGTACTTGATAACTTCGGCACGGATGAATCCTTTTTCAAAGTCGGTGTGAATAACTCCGGCGCATTGCGGAGCTTTCCAACCTTTCTGATAGGTCCATGCTCTCACTTCCATTTCTCCGGCGGTGATGAAGGTTTCCAGATTCAGCAATTGGTAGGCCGATTTAATCAGGCGGCTTACACCGGATTCCTTTAATCCTACTTCTTCGAGGAACATCTGGCGGTCTTCATATGTTTCCAGCTCGGCGATGTCCGCTTCGGTCTTGGCGGCTACAATCAGGATTTCGGCATTTTCGTCCTTCACTGCTTCGCGCACCATTTCCACGTATTTATTGCCGTTCACTGCACTTGCCTCGTCCACGTTGCAGACGTACATCACCGGTTTGCTGGTCAGGAGGAAAAGCTCTTTGGCAATCTTCTGTTCGTCTTTGGTCTCGAACTGCACGGTGCGTGCGCTTTTGCCTTGTTCCAGTGCTTCTTTATACTGCACCAGTACATCGTAAGCCAGTTTGGCAGCTTTGTCGCCACCCGTCTGTGCTTGCTTCTGCACTTTCTGGATGCGGCTTTCAATGGTTTCCAGGTCTTTCAGTTGCAACTCGTAGTCGATGATTTCCTTGTCGCGCACCGGGTTGATGCTTCCGTCCACGTGTGTCACGTTCTCGTCGTCGAAGCAACGCAGTACGTGGATGATAGCATCCGTTTCACGAATGTTCGCGAGGAATTTGTTACCCAGTCCTTCGCCTTTGCTGGCACCCTTTACGAGTCCGGCAATGTCTACGATTTCCACCGTAGTGGGCACGATGCGTCCCGGATGTACCAGTTCGGCGAGCTTCGTTAGGCGCTCATCGGGCACGGTGATTACACCCACATTTGGTTCTATTGTACAAAAAGGGAAGTTTGCCGCCTGCGCTTTTGCGTTGGACAAACAGTTGAAAAGCGTCGACTTGCCTACGTTCGGCAGGCCGACAATACCACATTGTAAAGCCATTATCTATTTCGTTATTACTTTGTTTTCTGCCTGCAAAGATAGGTATTCTTCTGTTTATTGCCTTACGGATTGTACTTTTTTACCATTGGGGGCATTTGTTTTCATCTGAAGATTAGTGGTAAATGCAAGTAGATTCAGCTTTTTGAAAGGATGGAGAGTAGAACATACTCTGCATGTCCTTTAAAGATGTCTTTGTTATTATGCTAAGATATACTTACCTACACCCGGGTGTTGGTAATATCAACATGGGGATGTAAGTAGTACTAACACCCGGGTGTCGTAGTTACTAACATGGGGGTGTTGGTAAGTGGAAGTATTAAAGAAGAAGAGGGCATAGTTTAAAGAGAATGAGGTAAAGAATATATTAAGCGTGGTTATTCATGCTTATTACTTTTTCTCGGCAAACAACTGTTGGAAGATACTCCTCAACTGTGCTTCGTCTGCGATAATCTTTTGCAGTTCTTTCAGCCGTTCTGCATTCTTTGATTCCGGGAACCAAAGCTTCAGGTATCCGCCCGGTGCATATTTCTCCATCAGATGTTGATGAAAACGCTGATAATGCCATTCTTTTTCCGCTTCCGGTTTCTGCTTCAAGCCATATTGTACGGTACGGCGCAGGGTGATGATGGGGTCAATCACACGATCTGCCTCTGCTACTATTTTACCGTAAATGCTTCGTGGTTCGTGCTCGGCAGATGCGCGATGGTCTTCCACCGCTTCTTTCATGATTTCGATTTCTTCCTCACTAAACCATTGGCGGAGTGTTTCGTCTTGCTTCAGAATCTCGCCTGAAAGGAGATGGTGCGTAGCTCTGTCCCGGCAAAGTCCTGTATCATGGTATGCAGCGATGGTATATGCCATGCTTTCATTTACGTCATATTTCGCGGCAAGTGAAAGGCTTTCTTCAATCACTGTCTGCACATGTGAAAGGTTGTGAGCTTTATCAAAATGCTCGTAACGCGGGATAATTTCCGTTTCGATGTAGTGGGTGAGGGAGGCAGGTATCATGTTTCTTCCTTTATTTAGTTATCAGTACTTCTAATTTCTTTGCAATGTCCTCCGGTGCCGGGAGCAGCTTTTTATAATCATCCGGTAATTCTGACGACAGGCTGTAAGTAGCTACACCAATAGGGAGATTAGAACTCTTTAGGGCGTATTCTACAGTTGTTCTCTTCTTGGATTTGCAAATAATGATGCCGATTGCGGGGTTTTCGTGAGGGAGTTTTACGGTATCGTTAAGTACGTTCAGGTAGAATTCCATCTTTCCTTTGTATTCCGGTTTGAACTCTCCGATTTTTAGTTCAATAGCAATCATAGCCTGCAAACGCCTGTTGTATAAAAGTAAATCGATGAAATACTCTGTATCATCCACTACTAACTTATATTGATTGCCAATGAATGAGAAATCCGGTCCGAACTCCATCAGGAATGACCGGATATTCTTAACGATAGATTGCTCCAGTTCGTATTCGGAATGCTCTTCGTCCAATCCGGCGAAGTTCAGTGAGTATTCATCTTTAAGTGCAAGAACAGCCTGGTTTCTTATCTTTTCGGGTAAGGTCTTGTCGAAGTTGTTTTGCCCGAGCAAATATTTCTCGTAAGTTTTTAGCTCTATTTT
Source organism: Bacteroides stercorirosoris (assembly GCF_900142015.1). Lineage (GTDB taxonomy): Bacteria > Bacteroidota > Bacteroidia > Bacteroidales > Bacteroidaceae > Bacteroides > Bacteroides stercorirosoris. The sequence continues at coordinate 53,391 of NZ_FQZN01000005.1, read as the reverse complement.
ATTGATGAGTACATCTTTGGTCCATCCAAACTTTCTGGTTGCCAAAATGTAGAATTGGCGTTGTTGTGTCTCTTTGCATTTTGTTAGGATGACGATATGTTTAGACCAACTGATTTCTCCAACTAATGGTTGGAGAATTTCATTTGATTGATATTCAGCATAAAAACGGGCCATGTCCCACATGTTGGAAACACCAAAACCTTTTATTCCCGGAAATTCTTTCTGTATATCCCGGGATAAAGTTTCTACTACAGATTTTCCCCATCCTGAGATAGCTTGCTGTTCTGTAATTCGTTTGCCTATTTCCCAGTAAAGGGCAATCATTTCTTTGTTGACTGCTTTCAGTGCTTCATATTGGGCAGAACGGATGCGAAGGGTTATCTCATTCAGGAAGCAGGTATATTCGGTAGTTATATTTTTATCTTCCATTGTATTGTCGGCTATTTCTTTTTGGGATACAAAGATAACTTAACTTTTAGTCTATGGGCGGCAAAGTTATGAAAAAAGCCGGGATACATCACGTATTCCGGCTTTCACTTGGTGTACAAAACTTATAAAGGTTTCGGTTTGTTCAATTTGTTAGAATTTTAAGAGAGAATCTGTCGTCTTTTACAGATTAGGATTGTCCATTGTAACTGTCATGTCAGGAACAAGGACATATGTTTTTTGTTTGCTGTTCCACTTGTAGTAAGTAGTAGTGAGACTTTTTCCCTGGTAAACATAGCAAACGCGGAGATCGTTTTCCCAAGCGTTCTTTGTGCTGTTCCACTTCATCGTTTCACTTTCCGTCATGCGTTTCTGGTCGTCATACTTGTAGCTGTACTTCATATAGTTTGCTAAAGTGCTGCCGTCCATCTTGTAAACGGTCTGTCCTACCATCACTCCGTCTTTTTCTTCCGAATTGTAAATGAGGTTGTTTTTGTTAGCTGCAGAAGCTACAATGCTACCAAACAGAATTACTGCTGACAAAGCAACTGTTTTTAAAAATACTTTTGTTTTCATGGCTCTATATGTTTTTAAGTTATCTCTTACTGTTTTTTATCAATATGTCATTAAAACCGCCGCAAAGGTACGGATTAAATTGACATAAATGCAATAAATAGTTTAAATATAGTCAAAATGTTAGGAGTGCGTAGTTGCTTACTCTTTCTTTTTGCCAATATTGATGACAAAAAAATATCCGGCAGTGATGTTGCCGGATATTCTGGTGAGCAAACTGTATTTTGAATGAAATGCTTCGGTTGCTTTCTGATTGTAAGTTAAATAAAGTTATAAGATGGTTTAGTGGGCTTGAAGCCAGTTCTTTCCCCACCCGCAATCGGCTTTCAGAGGTACGTGCATACGATATGCTCGTTCCATCTCTTCGATTACAATTTGTTGCACGAACTCTTTTTCAGCCTCTGGAACGCTGAAATTTAGTTCGTCATGAACCTGTAAAATCATCTTTGCTTTCAGATTGTAAGCTTGGAAGCGTTTATAGATGCGCGCCATGGCAACTTTGATGATGTCGGCGGCACTTCCCTGGATGGGGGCATTGATGGCATTGCGCTCTGCATACCCGCGCACGGTTGCGTTTCTTGAATTGATGTCGGGCAAGAAGCGTTTGCGGTGGAAGATGGTCTCCACATAACCTTGCTCGCGGGCTACTTGTATGCTCTTATCCATATATTCACGTACTTGCGGATAGGTTTCAAAGTATCCGTCAATCAGTTCCTTGGCCTCTTTACGGTCTACGTTCATACGTTCTGCCAGTCCGAAGATGGAGATGCCGTAGATGATGCCGAAGTTGGCTGTCTTGGCTTTACGGCGCATATCGGAGGTGACGTCTTTGATATCTATCTTATATATTTTAGCGGCGGTGGCGGCATGAATGTCATATCCGCTGAGGAATGCGTCAATCATGTTTTTGTCTTCGCTCAGATGCGCCATAATGCGCAGCTCTATCTGTGAGTAGTCGGCAGAGAAGAACTCGCAATCATCGTCCGGAATAAAAGCCTTACGGATTTCCTTGCCGTCTTCGTCGCGGATGGGGATGTTCTGTAAGTTCGGATTGCTGGAACTGAGCCGTCCGGTGGCTGTGACTGCCTGGTTGAAAGAGGTATGGATGCGCCCTGTGCGTGGATTAATCAATAGAGGGAGAGCATCTACGTATGTTCCCAAGAGCTTCTTCAGTCCACGGTATTCCAAAATTTTCCCGATGATGTCATGCTTGTTGCGCAGGCTTTCCAGTACTTCTTCGGAGGTGACGTATTGCCCGGTCTTGGTCTTTTTCGCCTTATCAATGATTTTCAGTTTGTCGAACAGGATTTCACCTACCTGTTTGGGCGAGGCGATGTTGAAAGTCTCTCCTGCCAGCTCATAGATTTCTTTCTCAATTTCTTGCAGGCGGGCGGTGAAGTGTTCGGACGTCTGTTTCAGCGCTTCGGTGTCTATACGGACTCCGTTACTTTCCATATTGACAAGCACGCGCACCAAGGGCATCTCTATTTCATAGAAGAGATGTTCCACGCCTTGCTCCTTCAACTCCTTTTCGAGTACGTTCTTCAATTTCAGGGTTACGTCCGCATCTTCGCAGGCATATTTATAAACGTCCTCCGGCGGAAGGTCGCGCATGTTTTTCTGGTTCTTTCCTTTCGGACCGATAAGCTCGTCGATGTGGATGGTTTGATATTGCAGATAAATCTCCGCCAGATAATCCATGTTATGACGAAGTTCGGGTTGCAACACATAATGGGCAAGCATTGTGTCGAAAAGTTCGCCTTTCACTTCCACTTCATAGTTTTGGAGGACAAGAATGTCGTACTTGATATTTTGTCCCACCTTCACCGAATTTTCATTTTCGTAAAGCGGGCGGAACTCATTTACTATTTTTAACGCTTCTTCCCGTTCGGGCGGAACCGGAACATAGTAAGCCTGATTTTCGGTGTCGCTGAAACTCATTCCTACCAATTCTGCCTCCATTGGCTCGGCCGAAGTGGTTTCTGTATCTATTGAGAGAATTTTCGTTGTAAGTAACTTTTTAATAATTCCCGCTCTTTTCTCTTCTGTATCAATGAGTTGATAGTCCGGATTAAGCGTTTCTAAACGCGCGAGATTTGATTTTTTCGGCTCTTCCGTCCCGTCGGGCGCAAATTCTTCAAACAAATTGCCTTGGACAGGACCATTATTTTGGGCAAAAAGCGGACTTGCTGAGAAAAGGTCGGGAGTTTCGGAAGAAGGGGAGGGGGAATTGCTTTTTTTAAGTACGCGGTCGATGAGCGTGCGGAATTCCATCTCTTCGAAAATTTTCCGGAGTTCTTCTTCATTCGGTTCTTCGCGAACGAGTGCTTTCATATCAAGCTGGATAGGAACATCAATTTTGATGGTCGCAAGGAATTTGGAGAAGGTAATCATTTCGCGGTTGTTCTCCACTTTGGTCTTCAGGGCGCCTTTCAGTTGGTCGGTATGTTCCAACAGATTTTCGATGCTGCCGAATTCGCTGATCAGCTTTTGTGCGGTTTTCTCTCCGACGCCCGGACAACCGGGAATGTTGTCGGAGGCGTCACCCATCAGTCCGAGCATATCAATGACTTGCCGGGTGGACTGGATGTCGAACTTGGCTTTCACCTGCTCTATGCCCATGACCTCAAAGCCGCCTGTGTGCTTGGGTCGGTACATAAATACGTTTTCGGATACCAACTGGCCGTAGTCTTTATCAGGGGTCATCATGTAGGTGGTGATGCCCTGCTTCCCCGCCTCCGTGGCAAGCGTGCCGATAACATCGTCGGCTTCATAGCCCGGTACTTCCAGGATAGGGATGCGGTATGCGCGGATGATATCCTTTATAATAGGTACGGAAAGCCGTATGGTTTCCGGAGTTTCCTCCCGTTGTGCCTTATATTGTTCATATGCTTCATGGCGGAAGGTGGGTCCGGCAGGGTCGAAAGCGACGCCGATATGGCTTGGATTTTCTTTTTTGAGCACTTCCTCAAGCGTGTTCACAAAGCCAAGAACGGCAGAGGTATTGAACCCTTTGGAATTGGTCCGCGGGTTTTTGATGAACGCGTAATAGGCGCGATATATCAATGCATAGGCATCGAGAAGAAACAGTTTATCGTCAGAATTCATATATTTATCCTTTTTTTCATGGTAAAAGTACAAAAAAATACGGTATTAACTGTTTTATTACTATTTTTGTGGGAAAATAGCGATGCATGGACAACTCATCACTTATAAAATCTCCGATAGCGGCAGAACTGGATGAATTTAAGAAGCTGTTCGACACTTCACTTACCAGTTCCAACTTTTTACTGAATGAAGCAATCTCACACATTCGGAAAAAGAACGGGAAAATGATGCGTCCGATGTTGCTCTTGCTTATAGCCAAATTATATGGTCCGGTTTGTCCGGAGACCCTTCATGCGGCGGTTTCCCTTGAATTATTGCATACGGCCAGTCTGGTTCATGACGATGTGGTGGATGAAAGCACCGAACGTCGGGGGCAGTTGTCGGTGAATGCTATTTATAATAATAAGGTAGCGGTGTTGGTGGGCGACTATCTGTTGGCAACCTCGCTTGTGCAGGTGGGCAAGACGCATAATTATGCTATTATCGACGTGGTTTCCCGCCTCGGACAGAACCTGTCGGAAGGGGAGCTTCTTCAGCTTTCCAATGTAAGCAATCTCCAGTTCTCCGAAGAAATCTATTTCGATGTAATCCGTAAGAAGACGGCTGTGCTCTTTGCGGCTTGCACCAAAGCGGGTGCTCTTTCGGTGGGAGTGACCGATGAACAGGCTGAATTTGCGCGCCTGTTTGGTGAATATATCGGTCTTTGTTTCCAGATTAAGGATGATATTTTCGACTATTACGACAGTAAGGAGATAGGCAAGCCTACGGGCAACGATATGCTTGAAGGCAAGTTAACCCTCCCTGTGCTCTATGCTTTGAACTCAACTTGCGACAAGGCAGCTGAAGAAATCGCTATGAAGGTAAAGGATGGAAGTGCTACATCCGATGAAATCGCCCGTTTAATCGAGTTCGCCAAGCAGTATGGGGGCATTGAATATGCGATAAAGACAATGCACGCGTATAAAGAAAAGGCCTTATCTTTGCTGGAGACCCTGGCTGATACAGATGTGAAAGCCGCTCTCGTGGCTTATCTGGATTTTGTGGTGGACAGAGATAAGTAACTATAAGATATTGCCTCAAAAATAAAGCGAAGGACTCATTTCTCAGTAAGAAGAGGATGAGCCCTTCGCTTTTATTTTTGACTGAATATGCTTCTTCTTAGAAGAATTTCATTTCCTCCCCTTTGATTTCAGAAAGCAAAAGATTGGCTAAACGGCTGGTACCCAGGCGGAACCATTGATTGTCAAGCCATTCTTCGCCAAGCACCTCTTTAACGATGGTATAGTAAATAACCGCATCATTTACAGTATTAATGCCTCCGGCAGGCTTGAAACCTACCTTATTACCGGTCATGTCATAATATTCCTTGATGGCCTGGCACATCACATAGGCGGCTTCCGGCGTTGCGGCAGGTTGCTGTTTTCCGGTAGAGGTTTTGATGAAGTCCGCACCCGAATACATGGATAGGATAGAGGCTTTCATGATGTTGGAAGCTGTCTTCAGGGCACCTGTTTCCAGTATGACTTTCATGTGATGTTCTTTACAGACATCTTTCAGTTCCTGTATTTCCTCGCACATACTCTCGTAATCTCCGCTCAGGAACTTTCCCACTGAAATGACGATGTCTATTTCATCCGCACCTTCCATCAGTGCCATAGCGGTTTCTGCAACTTTCACCTCCGTAAAGGTTTGTGAAGAGGGGAATCCGGCCGAAACGCAGGCTATCTTTACATCCTCCACTTCCAGGGTGCTCTTTACGATTTCCGCAAAATTAGGATAGACGCAGATGGCTGCAACATTCTCCAAATCGGGGAACTCATCATCGAACTGGTTTACTTTTTCCGTGAATTTCATCACGCTTTCATCGCTGTCCGTGGTGTTCAGCGTGGTGAGGTCGATGCAGTGGAACAAGAACTTTTTGACTTCTTCCGTATGGTTTCCGGGCACTTTTTCTGCGATGAGTTTTGCTACTTTGGCGGCTACTTCCGCATCGTTCAGCTGGGTGTTGTACTTTGCCAATGCGGCATCATACTTGTTCTGTGTGGGTTCATTCTTCTCCATGGTCATGCAATTTAGGATTATTGATATGTCGGGTGTTGTCCCGTTTGGTTTTCTTCTCCAGGTTGCGGGCAAAGGCTTCTGTGACGTTTACACCCGTCTGATTGGCAATGCAGAGAAGTACCCAGAGGACATCCGCTATTTCGTCATCGATATTGTCTTTTTCTCCTTCTTTGAAGGACTGGTCGCCGTATTTGCGGGACATAACTCTTGCCAGTTCGCCTACCTCTTCGGTAAGGACGGCCATGTTGGTGAGTTCGCTGAAATAGCGTACACCATACTTTTTAATCCAGCTGTCTACTTGTAGCTGAGCTTCTTCTAATGTCATCATTCCTTATTTTTTGTATCCATACAGATGGTCACAGGACCATCGTTCAATAATTCTACCTTCATATCGGCGCCAAATTCGCCAGTACCTATTTCTTTACCTAATGAAGAACTCAATTCTTGGCAAAACTGTTCATACAGCGGGATGGAAATTTCAGGTTTAGCTGCCCGTATGTACGAGGGACGGTTACCTTTTTTAGTGGAGGCGTGGAGGGTGAACTGGCTTATTACCAATATTTCTCCGTCGATGTCAAGAATGGATTTGTTCATCACTCCGTTTTCATCGTCGAAGACGCGGAGGTTGACAATCTTTTTGCAGAGCCAGTCGATATCTTCCTGCCCGTCTGTTTCTTCAATGCCTACCAGTATCAAAAGTCCTTTTCCAATAGCAGATTTGCAAGTTCCATTGATTGTAACGGATGCGTGTCCGGTACGTTGTATGACTATTCTCATGTTCTTTTATCCTAATTTTTTTAATCTTTTCCGGACTGCAAAGTTACGAATAAATTCGTGATTGCCTGTAATTTGGGCGTATGATTATTCACTACTACACTTATTGATGGGGATTTGTTCGCGTCTATGTGAATTTGCCCCGCTTGTAGGGGCGTTTTACCGGCATTAATCCCTTTGTCTTTGCCATCGCATTGGCACAACATTGCCATGCCTATGGCACAGTCTTGCCATGCCTGTGGCACTGTCTTGCCAAGCTTATGGCACAACCTTGCCAAGCGCATGGCAAGGTATTGGCACTTAACAAATAAATCGTAGCGGTTAAGCCATCCCGAAGTGCTCTTTAATGACTTTCGCTTTGGCTTCTCCTGCCACTGCCGTGAGGGCTTCTAAAGATGCTTCTTTGATGCGTTTCACGCTCTTGAACTCTTTGAGTAGGGCTGATTTCGTTTTTTCGCCGACGCCTTTTATCTCATCCAGTTCGGAGGCAATCTGCCGCTTGCTGCGTTTGTCGCGATGGAAGGTGATGGCAAAACGGTGAACCTCGTCCTGTATCTGCGTCAGAAGCCGGAAAAGGGGGGTGTTTTGCTTTAATCCGATAGTTTGCGGTGGAAAGCCGTAGAGCAGCTCTGATGTGCGGTGTTTACCGTCTTTGGCAAGTCCGGCGATAGGAATGTTCAGATTCAGTTCGTCCAGCACCTCTTTTACGGCGCTCATTTGCCCTTTTCCGCCGTCGGTGATAAGAAGGTCGGGTAAGGATGCTTTCTCCTCGATAGCGCGCTGATAGCGGCGTCTGACGACTTCTTTCATAGAAGCATAATCGTCTGCGCCTACTACCGTCTTTATATTATATTTTCTATAGTCCTGTTTGGAGGGTTTGGCTTTCTTGAATACTACACAGGCAGCTACGGGATCGGAGCCTTGAATGTTCGAGTTATCGAAACATTCTATCTGTATAGGCAGTCGGTCCAAGTGCAGCTCATCCTGTATTTCTTTCATTAGCCGGACGCTTCTCTGTTCCGGATTCAGCTTTTCAGCCTGTTTCAATCGGTCGGCCTTATACTGTTTCACGTTCAAGATGGAAAGATCCAGCAGCTTCTTCTTATCTCCCCTTTGGGGAATGGTGAAGACGACATCTTTCAGTTCCATATCCACTTCAAAAGGTACGATGATTTCGCGTGAAAGACTCTTGTAGCGTTCGCGCATTTCGATGATACCCAATTGCAGAAGCTCTTCTTTCGTCTCGTTCAGCCGCTTTTTGTATTCAAAGGTAAATGCCTGATTGATGGCGCCATTTGTGATGTGGAGATAATTGATGAAAGCTGATTTCTCATCGCTGTCTTCCTCTATAGAGAATACGTCAATGTTGTGCAGTACATTGCTCACTACTTCTGATTTGGCACGGTAGTTCTCTATCAACATATACTTTTCCTTGACCCTTTGCGCTTCTTCAAACTTCATTTCAGCCGCCAGTACCTGCATCTGTTGGAATAACATCCGTTCTATTTCCTGCGTGTTCCCTTTGAGGATTTCCTTGATTTCACCGATGTTTTTCATGTAGTCATCCAGTGATTGTTTGCCTACACAGGGGCCTGCACAGTTCTTGATGTGGTATTCCAGACAAACATTGAATTTGCCTGCGTTGATGTTTTCGGGCGAGAGGTTGAGGTTGCAAGTACGCAACGGATACAAATGCTTGATAAGATCGAGCAATGCATTCATGGAAGGCACATGGCTATAAGGACCAAAATAAGAAGAACCGTTGCGTATGATCTTGCGTGTCTTGAATATCCGCGGGAAGTATTCGTTTTGCACGCAGATAGAAGGATAAGTCTTATCATCCTTTAAAAGCACGTTATAGCGCGGCTTATACTTCTTGATCAGATTATTCTCTAATAATAGTGCGTCTTCCTCGGAATTAACGACAATGTAACGTATGTCTGCAATCTTGCTGACAAGTACCCTTGTTTTTCCCGGTTCGTGCTCTTTATTGAAATAGGAGGAAACCCTTCGCTTTAAGTTTTTGGCTTTGCCTACGTATATGATAACCCCTTCGGTATTCAGATATTGATAAATACCGGGGCTTTCGGGGAGGTTCAACACGATCCCTTTCAGATATTCGCTGGTTTTCAGTTCCGGGTTATTCTCCATGGATTTCTTTAGTCTGTTTGGGCTAAGAAGCCGGTTATAAAGAAAGTACCGACTGCACGTCTACGTCTTTGCTGAATAAATCTTTTCCATGTAATTCCTTCAACTCGATGATGAAGTTTACATAAATCTTCTTCGGGTTCATCTTCTGCACTAACTTGCAGGCTGCTTCCATTGTTCCACCTGTTGCAAGCAAATCGTCGTGAAGCAACACGACGTCGTTCTCATCCAATGCATCCTTGTGTATCTGAATGGTGTCTTTGCCGTATTCCTTATCGTAGCTTTCTTCTATTGTTTCTGCGGGGAGTTTGCCGGGCTTACGGATGGGGATGAAACCTGCGCCCAGGCGGGTGGCAAGGATAGGTCCCATAATGAACCCTCTTGATTCAATGCCTACGACTTTCGTGATGCCTTTGTCTTTATACATTTCGTACATGGTGTCCGAAAGTTCCTGCAGTCTGGCAGGGGCTTTGAATAATGTTGTTACGTCGTAAAAGAGGATTCCCGGTATAGGGAAATCGGGGATTTCCCGAATGCTTTTCGCAAGAGTTTCTTTGCTCATAATCAGTATTTTTAATGCGTTTATTGAATTCTTTTGTTTCACGTGGAACGTCCCGCGCTATCTGCCCGAAAGTACCAGCAGGACGTTTATATCGCTTGGTGATACTCCCGGAATTCGGCTTGCCTGAGCGATTGTTTCCGGGTCAATCTTCATCAGCTTTTGTCTGGCTTCGGTGGAAAGGGATTGAATAGAATTATAGTCGAACTTTCCTTTTATCTTGATGCTTTCCAGTCGGGCCAGTTTATCGGCAATGATTCGTTCGCGTCCGATGTACCCTTCATACTTGATGAGGATTTCGGCGGCTTCAATGATTTCTTCTTTTCTTTCGGTAATCTTCTCCAGTTCCCGGCGGAAGGCATCGACGTGTTCCGCCATATTCTCGATAGTCACTTGCGGACGGTTTATCAGATCTACTAATTTGCATCCTTGACGCAGGGGAGTAGTGCCTAATCTTTCTAATGCCGGATTGATTAGCGCCGGTTTCATCGAATAACTGCGGGTGAACTCTACAATGCTGTTGATGGCTTCACGCTTCCGTCTCAACAGTTCGTAGCGGTCGCCCTTGACGAGTCCGAGTTTCCATGCCCTTTCAGTAAGGCGCATGTCGGCATCGTCCATGCGTAATAAGATGCGGTATTCAGCACGTGAAGTAAACATACGATAAGGCTCGTCTACTCCTTTCGTGACGAGGTCGTCGATTAATACGCCGATATATGCTTCGTCGCGTGCCAGTGTAAATGGCTCGCCGCCGTGGCAATTGATATGTGCGTTGATGCCGGCGATGATTCCTTGTCCGGCCGCTTCTTCATATCCGGTGGTTCCGTTCACTTGTCCGGCAAAGAACAGATTTTTGATTTTCTTCGTTTCCAACGTATGCTTCAGTTGGGTAGGGTCGAAGTAGTCATATTCGATGGCATAGCCCGGGCGGTATATAACCAAATCTTTGAATGCCGGGATTTTCTTTAATGCCTCGATTTGGATATTCATCGGGAGTGAAGAAGAGAAGCCGTTCAAGTAAAGTTCTTGCGTTGTTTCTCCTTCGGGTTCCAGAAAAAGTTGGTGCTGCTCTTTGTCGGGGAAGGTGACGATTTTAGTTTCAATGCTGGGGCAATAGCGGGGGCCGATGCTTTGGATTTGTCCGTTGAAAAGGGGAGAATCTGGTAGCCCTTCACGTAACACACGGTGCACCTCTTCGTTCGTGAAGCAAGTCCAGCATGGAAGTTGCTTCAAGTGGCGGACGCTGGTGTCCATGAATGAGAACTTATGGAAGTCAGATTCTCCATCTTGTATTTCCATATATTCATAGTGCACGCTCCGACCATCAATGCGGACGGGAGTGCCGGTTTTCATACGCCCGTATTCAATGCCATGTCTTGCGATGGATTCGGTTAATTCGTAGGATGCAGGTTCTGCCATACGGCCACCGGCAAGTTTGGTGCGCCCAACGTGCATTAAACCATTCAGGAAAGTTCCGGCGGTTAATACAATGCATTTGGCACGGAAAGTAACATCCAGCAAAGTCGTCAAGCCTACTACCTCTCCATTTTCAACGAGGATTTCACGTACGGTATCTTGCCAGATATGCAGGTTCGGAGTATTCTCCAGGATTTCGCGCCATGTCCAGATAAACTTGTTGCGGTCGCATTGCGCACGCGGGCTCCACATGGCGGGACCTTTAGAACGGTTTAGTATGCGGAACTGGATGGCGGTTTGATCGGTAACCAACCCCATGTATCCTCCTAATGCATCTATTTCGCGTACGATTTGCCCTTTGGCAATACCACCTACGGCAGGATTGCAACTCATCTGTCCTATCTTGTTCATGTCCATGGTGATAAGACAGGTTTTTGAACCCAGATTTGCTGCGGCAGCGGCAGCCTCACAGCCGGCGTGTCCGGCGCCAATTACAATAACGTCGTATTTAAACTCCATTCATTCAATGTATTTAAAACCGTGCAAAGTTACGAAAAAAACAGCTATTCCTCCATCTTTTTTACGTATTGCCACTTTATTCACTGAATAAATTGATATATTTGGAAACTTAAAATCTGGTAAGTCAACTTAAAGTCTGAATACGGTTTATGGAACAACAACATCAGTCTTTATCGGAACAGCAGGTAAAGACGCAACAAAAAACTACGGAAAAGCAAGCGGAACAGCCGCAATGTTGCCCTAATTGTGGGACGCCCTGCCACAGTGGTGATAAATTCTGTGAGGAATGTGGGATGCCGTTGAAGGGGAAATCATGCGTTCGTTGTGGTGTCCCGATTCAAGCAGATTGGGAGATTTGTCCCCATTGCGGGCAAAGTCTGCATGCAGAGTTATGTTCTTTTTGCGGGGCATCGATGGAAGCGGATGATTCCTTTTGTCCCGACTGCGGTAATCCGCGCACAGGAATTATCTGCCCGGATTGCAATACTTTGAATTTTCGCAGTTTCTGCCGGAAGTGTAATCGTCCGCTGAATGAAATGGCTATGCAGGAAATGCAGAAAGCCAAGCATGATCCGGTCTTTCAGGAAATGCTGGCGTTGGCACAGGAACTTGCCGATTTGGAAGAACGAATACTGGACACTCCTTCCGGAGAAATATCCGAAGAAGATTCGGAACCTCCACAGCTTGAGCTGAGTGAAGCCGACAAAAAACTGATACAGCAATATAAAGACCTTTTTGCCGGTAGCGGTTCTTTGGAAGAAATCTCCATTCCCAAACCCAAACCCCTCAAAGAAACTCCCGTGCAGGCACGTCCCAAAATACAATTGAATGTGAAAAGAGTGGATCTCGACGAGGCGAAGCAATTGTATAAAGAGAAGTTGGAAGAAATGCGGGGTCTTATGGAAAAACTTCGTCCGGAAGGAGATATGACTCCGCAAATGCAACGGAATTATTATTCAGCAAGAAAACTGCCTGTTTTGCGGAAGTCGGTTTCGAAAGCTCCTGTTTGCTGGGTATGCAATCTTTGCGGCTGCCAGCATAATCAGCCGAGTGAATGTGCGCAGCCGGAACTGGGAGGTACATGGATTTATGAAGATGTGGTAACTGTTACGAAGACTTTTGAATATCAGGATGATTGATTCTGGTGGAAACCGATAAGCCAATTTAAAACTGTATAATATATGAGCGACTTGAGAGACAGTGATAAAACACTGCGCCCTGGCGAGGGGGAGAAAACTTTGCGCCCAAGTGTTGCCAATGTTGATAAAACCTTGCGTCCCGGCGCGGCAGGTATCGATAAGACTTTGCATGTCGGTGCTGTAGAAGATAAGACTCTGCGTCCGGCGTCAGCCAATGATGCCACTCTGCGTGCCGAACAACAAAAGGTGATTGAGGCAATCACTCGTCAATATGATACCGAGTATCTGATTAAAGGGCTGAATTACAGGGTGATAAAGGCTATTTCGGACGGAACTGGAGAAGCCCAGATATTCTTGGTAGAGAATAAGGGAAAGCAATACGTTCTGAAACTCTATTATGTTGGTATTGAACCTCCTCCTAATCATCAGATACTTGAAATTATCAGACAATCTCCTCGCTCCGGACTATTGGTGGATATAATAGATCACGGTCAGTGGGATAATCCCCGTGTTCACGGTGAATTGAGGCATTATGAGATAATGAACTATTGCAAAGGTGGTTCTTTGGATAAGATAAGTTTGCGTGGAAATGAAAGTAAACTTTGTGAAATAGCTAAACAGGCGGCGGCTGCCATTGATTTTTGTCATAAGCATGGTTTCATTCACCGTGATATAAAGCCGGGTAACTTTTTCTTTGCCGATGAGACACAGAAACAAGTATTGCTGGGAGATTTCGGTATTTCGGTGAGGTGTAATGAAAACGGTATTGCCCGTACCGACCAGGCCCGTACCCGTATTTATGCGGCACCCGAAATGTACTACACCGTTCCGGGAGAAAATCGGGTGGAAATTGATACGAAGAGTGACTTTTATTCTCTTGGCATGGTTTTGCTTTGTCTGTGGATGGGAGAAAAAGAGTTCAAAGAAAGAGAATTTGAGCTGATGAAGCGCAAGCGTACCGGTGATTTGCCCTTTCCGGCGGACTTGTCCGGACGTACATTGAAGCTGATAAAGGCACTGACTGCTCCACAACCGGAAAAACGTTGCGGTTTTATGGAGATTGTCCGTTGGGCACGCGGAGAAGATGTATTCAGTGACTTTGCAGGACAGGAGAGCAGACGTAGCTTCAGCATTATTTTTAATGCCGGAAAGAATCAGGTAGCCCATTCTCCCGAGCAATTGGCCGATTTTATGCGACAAGACCAAAGTCTTGCCATTAAATATCTCTATACGGGGAAGTTGACTAAATGGTTGACGGATAATCAGCGTCCTGAACTGGCTACGGAGATTGAAGACATTGTCGAAAAACGCTATCCGAAAGATCAGACAGCCGGATTGTATGCGGCGTGTTATATGCTCAATGTGGATATGCCTTATTATGATATCAAAGGCCGTCCGCGGACTACTGCCGAAGAAATAGCCCAGTCGCTCGTCGAGAATTTCGGTACTTATCAGTCGACATTGGCAAATTCCAATGACCCTCTTTTCCTTTTCTTTAATGCGCATGATTTGAAGCGGCTTACGGACGATGTTGTTCCGTTGTTTAATAAGAAAGACCGCCAGCGGGAAGCTTTGTGGCGCTTGATTTACGAGCTTGATCCCTCACGCCCTTATGAATTGATCGATGAAAAGGGGAATCTGGGACGTTGCAACACTCCGGAAGATGTATTGCATTACGCTTATAACCATATGCTTAGTGCCGATTCATGGAATGATTTGGCGGAAGATTCTTTCTTGGTGTGGCTGGCAGCTCGTGACAAGGGCTTGGTGGGGAAAATACGTACCCAGCTGAAAGGCTTTAATGCCTCTAATGCGGCCGTCACTTATGGCGTACTTTATAATTTGAGTCCGAAGGTGTCCTTTACCCTGCAAATGGATGAAACGGCAAGCAATTATTACTTTACGCATACTCAAATAGCCCAATTCATCAATCAGCAACTGATGATTTACAAGAACACACCCAAGAATGATTCGGACCATGAATATGCCGATTACATTCTCGGAATGCTGTCCGGCATGAAAGGTTCACGCCTCTACTTCTATCTGAAATCAAAAGGAGTATATGATGATAAGATTAAGTGGATAGACTATTGCTTCGAACTGAAATCCAAAGACAATCTCCGTAAGGCAGGACCTTACAACTGGATTATCGCTACGTTTAAAGCTATTAAAGGATTGGGTGCTCAACCTTACTATTACTTCAAAGGTAGCGATAAGAGTATCACTGATTTAAGCGAATTAAAGTCCATTCCATCGAAGGAAGTGAAGAATGAACTGGAAAACGGGTATTTAAGAGACTGGCTGACCTCCTTCTTCCAGGAAAATCCGCTTAAGAACCTGTCACCCAAGTTTGCTTATGAACAGGAAACGGTAAAATACCTCGAATTCATCGAGAAAATAGACAGTAAGGATACAGATGTCTCTAACTTCCGCATCGCTACGGATTTTGTGAATAAGAATATCCGAAAAGTACGTTTGCGTTGCCGCACACTGACTATAATGCGTGTGTTGCTTGGAGTGCTTTGCTTTATTCCCATACTTTCTTTTGCGGCCGCATTGTGTTTTTATGGGCTCCCGTTTACCGAGAACCCATTGCCGGGCTTCTCGCTGGGCGCTATTGTGACGATGGGTATTATTCTGGGTATTCTCATTTTTGTGACCTCTGACTTCGAGAATCTTATCGGAAGTGTGATTCTGGGCTTTATTGTGGGGGCAATTGTCTACTATGCAGTGTATTTTGTCTTGAATCTGATTATGCCATACGCACATTATGTCTTGGCAGGACTTTTGCTTCTGTTGGCTTATTATCTGATGAAGAGTTGTTATCTGAAGCTTCCGGTTGAACGGAGGTCGCATGAGCATCTGTTGAATCCCGGTTTTGAAGAGACCGGTTTGGAGCCGTTACACTTTGCTTTTAAGGCGGATGTGGGAAGCCACTTTGAGTCTTCTATTGGCGGTGAATCCGCGCAATATGCCAAATACCTGAAAGACTGTATCCGTAAATTTTCCTATCGGGCTATACTCTCAATGGTAGTGGTGGGATGGTTGGCCTATCTGTTTATGCAATACACTCCTGCATTTGGCTTGGATGCTTCTCGATTTTTGCAGAATGACGGTAAGATTAAAGAGCTGGTGGGCACATGGACAGGTACGTTTGAGGGACGCGATGCGACACTGAATATTACGAATGCAAGTTCGGAGGGACTGAAAGCAACCATACATGTACAATATAAAAACCTCACTAATGAAGAGTTGAAGGGTAGCGTGAATACGGTTACGAATACCATTCATTTTGACGATGTACACAAGAACGGCACGCTTGACGGCCAGTACAATGGTTCATTCTCCGGCGATGGAATGGATGCTTTTGAAGGAACTTACGAGAATTATACGACTAAAAAACAAGTGAAATTCAGTTTTACGAAAGCAAAAGCGGCTGTCGGGAACTGATAAAAGCGAATAAGTATGAATTGTCCGAAATGTAATAAACCGAACCGTGAAAGCGCAGTCTTCTGTAAATGGTGTGGCGCCCATGTAGTGACCAAAGCTACCGAGCCTCTGCGCGAACTGGTGGGTATGGAGACCGTGAAGAATCAGTTGCAGGATTTGGTGAACACTTGTGAGTCGCTTACCTTACGTGCGCAGAGTAGTGGAATCGCCATCCGTTTGGGAATGGATATGATTATTACGGGAAATACCGGAACGGGTAAGACGAAGTTGGCGGCTGTGTTGCAAAAGCTGCTGTATTCCAGTGGCATCATCAAGAAACCTGCTATGAAAGTGATTGATGCGGTGGATTATGAAGAGTTTGCCAAAGAGTGGGATAAGAACACTTCCGACTTAAAAGGAGGTATTCTCTGTATTGAGAATGCACAGAAACTTCTGCCTTCGGGGGCTGCCAATGACATCAATAAACTCGATAAGTTATTCAGTTGTATGGACAAGTGGAATAACGACCCGATTGTTATCCTTTCCGGGCTTTCATCGGCGTTTAAAGAGTTTCTGGTTTCTAATCCGGATGTACGGAACCGCTTTGAGTATTACTTTGATCTGAAAGATTTCAGCGTGGACGAATTGAAACAGATTTGCGTCAATGAACTCAAGAACCGCTATGGAATAACATTGGATGAAGAAGCGGATGCCAAGCTGGAGCGTGTGTTCAAACAAGAGATGCGGCAGAAATCTGATGACTTTGGCAACGGACATCTGGCAGTGAAAAAGGCGGCGGATATTTTTGCGAATACTATCAAGCGTGATCCGAATGCATCGGTTGCTGTTGCGGCGGATGTTCCCGGCAAGGAATTCCGGCAGAAGAGTTATGAAGAAATCATGGCTGAACTGGACGAATTTGTCGGAATCGATGAAATCAAGGCAACGGTACGGAAAATCATTAATAAAATAGATTTTGAACGCGACCGGAAGGGAGACGGTGCCCGGCGCGAAGTGAAGGATCACTTCTTATTTCTCGGTAATCCCGGAACGGGTAAGACTACGATTGCCCGTATCTTCGCCGATATACTTAATTCACTGGAAGTATTGCCTGTCGGCCAGTTAGTGGAAGTTTCCCGTAAAGAACTGGTGGCCGGATACGTAGGACAGACAGCTTTGGCTGTGGAGAAATATGTAGATATGGCTATGGGCGGTGTGCTCTTTATTGATGAAGCCTATACGTTGAAACAGGGAGATAATGACCAGTTTGGGCAGGAAGCGATTGATACATTGCTGAAACTGGTGGAAGACAGGCGCGGGCAATTCGTTGCCATTGCCGCCGGATATACGAAGGAGATGGGAGAGTTCCTGAGCTCCAATTCCGGTATGGCTTCCCGATTCAATGAAACAGTGAACTTCCGCGATTATAAAGCCGATGAATTGGCGGAAATCTTCCGTCGGCAGGTGAAAAAGGAGCATCTGACGCTGGATGAAGAGGCTGAGGTATTTATCCGTAATTACTTCTCGAAGATGTATCTGACACGTACACGCAATTTCGGTAATGCCCGTGAAATGAGGAATGCGCTGGACCGTGCCATCAAGAACCAGGGAGTGCGTTTGCTGGAACTGAAAGGTACGCCGGATTATGATACTTCTATGGTACACGTGCTGACGCGTGCCGATATCGAAGGTGAGGAAAGCAAGAATGTAAAGAGCCTTGATGCTGTACTTGCCGAGTTGGATGAATTTGTCGGCATGGATAGTGTGAAAGCTGAAATACGGGCATTGGCAAATAAGATAGCAATGGATAAGGAAATGATGGAGATGGGCATTGCCGATGCTGAAATAACACCCGTACATATCGTTCTGACAGGTAATCCGGGGACCGGCAAAACGACCATTGCCTGTAAACTGGGTGAAATCTTCAAAGCTATCGGCTTGCTGCCTACCGATAAAGTGATAGAGCGGGAGCGGAAAAGTCTGATAAGCACCTATCAGAATGAGACTGCCAAACTGATGGACAAGGCTTGTGATGAAGCTATGGGAGGCATCCTTTTCATCGATGAAGCATACGTTCTGATGCCTATCAGTGCCGGAGGCAGCAAGGATCAGACGGGAGTGGAGGCTGTGGAGGCTCTGATGACCCGTATGGTGAAAGATGCCGGAAAGTTTGTCGTGATATGTGCCGGTTACCGGACTGAGATGGAGGAATTCATCAATAATGCTAATCCGGGTTTCCGCCGTCGTTTCAGCAACTTCCTGCATATAGAGGACTATACGGCGGACCAGCTGATAGCTATCTATCGTTCTCTTATCAGGAAGAAAGGCAATACGCTAACTCCTGAAGCCGAAGAGGTGCTGACGAAACTGGTGGATGAGATGTTGGCGTCCAAGGATGAGAATTTCGGAAATGCCGGTGAAATGGTGAAGCTTTTCGAGAAAACCAAGAGCCGTCGTGCCAATCGTTTGGCTCAGTTGCATGCCGGCGGGCAGACATTAACCCGTGAACTGTATCTGACCATTGAGGCGGAAGATATTCCGTATGATCCGCCGAAGATGATTGACGAGGAAGAATGTATGACTGAACTCAACCAATTAATTGGGCTGACGGGTGTGAAGCGTGAGGTGAAAGAAATTGTCGATTACATCAAAGTGGAACGTGCGAAGGCTGAAGCGATGGGCAAGAAGTTCCAGGGAGTGGTAGACCATTACCTCTTTGTGGGAAATCCGGGTACGGGAAAGACCACTGTGGCGCGTATTATGGGGAATATATTCTATTCTTTGGGAGTATTACCCAGCAATCGCCTGCTCGAAGTGACGCGGAAAGATTTGGTGGAAGGCTATGTGGGACAAACCGCTAAAAAAACGGCGCGCGTGGTGAAACGTGCGGTGGGTGGAGTACTTTTTATTGATGAAGCCTACTCATTGATGGGAGATAATTTTGGCCAGGAAGCAACCAATACGATTTTGCCCATGATGCTTGATTATAAGGGTAAGATGGTTTGCATTGCAGCCGGTTATCCGCGTGAAATCCGTCAGTGGATTGATACAAATTCCGGTTTGGAGTCACGCTTCACCAAAGTGATCCATTTCGAGGACTATAATCCCGATGAATTGGCGCAAATCTTCATGATGAAAGCAAAGAAGGACAAACTCACCCTGACCCCTGAAGCGGAGAATGCCATGCATGCTTATTTTGAAGAATTGTATAATCGTCGTGACCGCAACTTTGCCAATGCCCGCGAAGTAAACAACTATTTCGACCGGGTGAAGAAGAATCAGAGTTCACGTCTCCGCCATGAGATGGAACGTCCTGACTTTGATCCGGCAAGCTATGGCATACTGTTGCAGGAAGACGTGAATAATTGACAATTGATAATTAAGAGGGAAACGGTGGTGGGGGTGTTAATCATTGACCGTTAATCATTAATATTAATCATTAAAGAAATGAGTACATTAGTCAACTGTCCCAAGTGCAGGATAGAGATAGAAAGCGATAGTTACTATTGCGACCAATGCGGCGTTGAACTGTATATATGCCCAAAATGTCATGTGTTTGGTAAAGGAAAGAGGTGCACGCAATGTGGCCAGCCGCTGGTCTCTGCAAAAGAGGCGGCAGGAGAGGGCGCGGTGCACCCGGTTTCTTCGGCAAAACCTTCATCTCCTGAGCCTGCTGAGTCATACAACCCTGCTGTGCAGAACCCTCTGAGACAGATTGTGGCATCTTCGATGCCTGAAGCGGAAAAGACCCCTCCGACCCCCAAATCTACAAGTACACCTCCGGTTCCCGAACCTGAAAAGACCATGCGTCCGGGAGCGCCTGTGGCTCCGTTGCCGGTTCGTCTGGTTTGTTCGGCTGCGGGGATACGTTTAGGGTTAGGTGACGGTGCAGTTATCGGGCGTCGTCATGGTGATTACGTATCAGCTTTTGCTTCTCAGGGCTATGTGTCGGGAACTCATGCCCGGTTGCAAAAGAATGTCTCTAACCAATGGGAAATCACTGATTTGAATTCTACCAACGGGACATTTATCAATGGGAATCGCCTTTCACCTAATATTCCGGCTACGTTCGGTGTCGGTGATATCGTTCGTATCGCAAATCTTGATTTCAAAGTCGAATAACGCAATATAGGATGAAATAAGAATGCTTTAATAGTAAATAATGCGAATTAGTAGTTGAATTTATTGTTCATAACTGATAAAAAGGGAATCAAATGATAATTTAACGCAGCCTAAGCCTGAAAGGCTTTCATCTTACAGCCCAGGGCAACGCCCTGGGAATGAATCGTTCCCCACAATCTTACGCCCTGTAAGGGCAAAAGCTGATGTGTGCTGTTATGCCCTTACAGGGCGCGGGGATAAACATTACTTACAGCCCAGAGCAACGCCCTGGGCTGTAAGATGAAAGGCTTTCAGCCTTGAGCTGCGCAATAATCATCTGTTTCATTCATAACCTAATAATAATGCACCAATTCAACTACTGATTCGCATAAGATAGTAATAAATTTAACAACTAATAGCCTTATGTTATTATTGAAATGCCAGCTTGCCTGTGACATGGGTTGCCTGCGTACCAACAACGAAGACATGATACTCTTCAACGGCGGGCTTTATCGTGACGAAAGGTACGAACAGAAGTTTGAACTTGCTCCCCAGGCCCGTTTCACCACTTTTGTGGCGGATGGTATGGGCGGACATGAGGGGGGGGAATTTGCCAGTGAACTGGCTACCCAGGCCTTCGATCGGTTTATTACCGACCTCCCTTCCGGGCTTTCTCATGAAACGCTTTCTCGTGAAATAAAAAACTGGGTAGATGAAACCCATGCCTTGATAGTCAACAAAGGTCTTGAATTGCCGCAATACGAGGGTATGGGGACTACTTTTATCGGTATGTTCAGCTATGAAGGCAGGGTTTATATGATGAATATCGGGGACAGCCGCCTGTATCGTTATCGCAGCGGCATCTTAAAACAACTGTCTGCAGACCATTCCATGCGCGAACTGACAGGAGATGAGTCTGCTCCCTCCAATATGATATATAACTCTTTGGGTGCCGGAACGTCCGCTTTTGCCGATTTCATCGAGCTGACGGGACAATTATTGGACGAAGATCTCTTCCTGCTTTGTTCTGACGGGTTAAGCGATATGCTTACAGATGATCAGATAGAAGAGCTCCTTCAATATACCCCTACCGCCGTCCATCTGATAGAAGCGGCAAAAGCGGCAGGTGGCAGAGATAACATAAGTGTTGTGCTTCTGCAAGTGACGGAGCAAACAGATGAAGCCGAAGTAGTCTGATTCAATGTGTTTCATCATAGATAAGTCTGAACTTTCTGAACTTATTTGTTGCTATATCTTTTCCTTTTTGTTTCCTTTGTCGCTTAATTATGAATTATTTTATGTTTAACCGGCTGAATAATCTACTATATGGCTTTTGGGGCATTCTGATTTTTGTCTCCTGCAATGAGAAAAAAGTAGAAGACGGTCAACTGCTTCGTGCGGAAGCTTTAATGGCTTCTTCTCCCGACAGCAGCTACCGGATTCTCCGATCCGTCTCTTCCGAAACTCTTTCTAAGTCAGAACAGATGCATTACGGATTGCTTTTAGCCGAGGCGACAGATAAAAAGTATCTTTCTCTTTTACCCTGTGACTCATTGCTGAACGAGGCTATCCGTTACTATAACGGAGGTCTGAAGCGTGCGAAAGCTCTGATGTATAAAGGGCGTCTGCAATCCCGGATGAATATGCATAAAGAGGCTATGGAGAATTACTTTGCGGCGTTGAAGGAACTTGGAGAAACAGACAAAGAAGAGTTGCGGATAAAAGGGATGATTTATGAGGATTTGGGCAATCTGTACTCCGATCAGGTGCTGACTGCAAAGTCGACCGAAATGTTTCAAAAAGCTGAGGATTGCTTTGCCCGGTGTGCATACAAGGCGGGATTGGCTTCTGTGGCTAATGATGCAGGTTGGAATTACTTGTTGCAGGGTAATGCTCCGCTTGCCCGCGAACACATGAAAAAGGGACTGGAATTTGCTCTCGAACAGAATGATTCCGCAATTATTGCGACAATCTATCATAATCTGAGCTGTTCCTACGAAGATATGGATTCCATACTCTTTTATGGAAAACAGTCTTTAGCTTTCAGTAAAAGTTTGGCCTCAAAATCCGCTATTATGATAGGGTATGCATACCTGAATCAAGAACATCCCGATTCTGCGGAGTACTATTTCAGGCAGGCTTTGCGTGATACACTGATTGAAACAAGAGCTTTGGCCCTGTATGGCTTGAAAGATGTGATGGATATGGAAGGAGAACTTCGGCAAGCACTGGAATACTTGGAAGATTACTCGGTTGCGATGGATTCTATCTATTTCCATAAACAAAGTTCTGAAACAGAACGGAAAATCTATGAGCATGAGGCGGAAATGAAGCTCTATAAGGACAAAGTAGAGATGGAAAGAAGACATCTTTTTCTTATTATTTTCTGTTTGCTCGTGATTGTCTTCGCCGTTTGGTATGTTCAGCGGGTAAGGCGCCGTAAGAAAATCCTGCAATTAGAGTATGAGCGTGATGTAGCTTCATTAAAAGCTGATATTGCAGGACTTCAATATTATATAGCTTCATTACGTATGAAGCAGGAACAAGACAAAGCAAAGATATCGGAAAAAGAACGTGAAATAAGGAAATTGGCCGATGAAAAGGCGGAATTATGCAATATGATCTTCAAAAAAACGCCTATTTACAGGAAAGTAGAGCAACTGAGCCGCCAGGAAAAAACGAAGAAGAAGCAGGATTTGCGTATTTTGCTGGAAGACGAACAAAGACAACTTCGGTTGACCATTATGGACATATATAAAGATTATATAGCTTACTTGCGTGAAACCTATCCGAAATATACCGAGAACGACTATATATTCCTGTGTCTTTCGCTTTGTGGCTGGGATGATTTCACCATCGCTTTTTGCTTTGGCAATGTAAATAAGCAAATTGTCGCCCAAAGAAGGCATCGAATAAAACAAAAGTCTGAGGCCCAGTGATTTATAGATGAAAATGTTATTGT
Organism: Bacteroides stercorirosoris; assembly: GCF_900142015.1. GTDB lineage: Bacteria > Bacteroidota > Bacteroidia > Bacteroidales > Bacteroidaceae > Bacteroides > Bacteroides stercorirosoris. The sequence continues at coordinate 30,176 of NZ_FQZN01000005.1, read as the reverse complement.
TGTGTATTTTAATATATTGATTTACAGTCTTTTGTAAATAGCGAATGTTATCGCTTTTATTCTTCTCCTTGCTATTATGTGGCTAACTTTGGCGTATTATTAATCCTTTAAAATGCGCGAGATACATGAAAGCATTATCATTTGTTTTGTTAGGAAGTCTGTTCTTACTGCAACCGACTATACTGTCTTTAAACGCATCAGCCATAGTTACTGAAATCTTATCTATTCCCACTGAGAAGAAAAAAATCAGGAAGCCAGCCAATATTCATTTATTGAAGGGAGAAACAAACACTCGCTCTATATTGCCCGTAGTCCCCGGTTATATTGAGGACAATCAACTTTTCATTTGTTTTCGGGTACCTGTTGAAGATGAATATTTAATAGTTAAAGACACCGAATCCGGTGAAATCGTCTATTCCGGCATTTTTACCGGTACCACTCTTACAATAAACTTAACTAATCCGGGAGAATCTTATACGGTAGAAATCGTATAAGCAAATGTTCTTTCTATCTGTTCTTTATAGAGAGCATCTTTCCTCTTTTTCATGTGCAATTTTCCTTTAGACAATTAAATTGTGCAATCTTTCGCAACGGTGGCCATCGGATATGAAGATGGTCACCGTTTGTGTACCTACACATCGCACTTTCTTTGCCTTTACATAGGCTTTCCTTTATCTTTGCACTCACAGGGTAGGCGCATTAAAATGCGTCTGCCCTGTGCTTTCCGAATATAAGAAACATAGGTAGTAGACTTAAAAAATATAGGAGATTGACGCAATCAATCCCTACATTGAACTTATTCTCCTTGCGGAATGTGGAGGAAAATGCGGCTATCCCGTGTATTTGCGATGAAAAAGTTCCCCCTCTTTCTGATTAACACGTTAAAATGAAAAGATAATTGCATTTATTGAGTCAATTACGTTATTTGAAAAATGAATTTATGGTTAGCTTTGCTTTCGAACATTTAAATAGTTAGATACCATGAAAAGATTATTCATCTCATTATTATTAGTAACGTTTTTTGTTTTAGAGAGTCTGGCTCAATGGAAACCTGCCGGTGATAGGATAAAGACAAATTGGGCCGAACAGATTAATCCATCCGAAGTATTACCGGAATACCCAAGACCCATCATGCAACGTAATGATTGGAAGAACCTGAATGGTTTGTGGGATTATGCCATTATTGATAAAGGTGGAAGCATTCCAACTGATTTTGAGGGTAAAATTCTTGTTCCGTTTGCAGTGGAATCCTCCTTGTCCGGAGTAGCAAAGAGAGTGACAGAGAATCAGGAAGTGATTTATCAACGGAGTTTTGAAATACCATCAAGTTGGAAAGGCAAGCGGATTTTGTTGCATTTTGGTGCTGTCGATTGGAAAACAGATGTATGGGTGAATGATGTGAAGGTTGGAAGCCATACTGGAGGATTTACCCCGTTCTCTTTCGATATAACCCCTGCTTTGACCGCTAAAGGAAATAATAGCCTGGTAGTGAAAGTCTGGGATCCTACGGACAAAGGACCTCAACCACGTGGTAAACAGGTCAACAAACCGGCAGGCATTTGGTATACTCCTGTAACCGGAATCTGGCAAACTGTATGGTTGGAACCTGTTGCCGGAAAACATATTGAGAATCTTCGTATCACTCCCGATATTGACCGTAACCAGCTGACTGTAAAGGCTGAACTGAATGCAAACTGTGCGTCTGATTTTGTAGAGGTGAATGTTTACGATGGTAAGCAACTGGTGGCTACGGGTAAAAGTATCAATGGAGAGGCTGTAGAAGTAGCCATGCCTGAGGTTGTTAAGTTGTGGAGTCCTGATTCGCCCTTTCTTTATACGTTGAAGGTGACTTTGAAGAGTGATGGAAAGGTGGTAGATAAAGTGGATAGTTATGCCGCCATGCGTAAATATTCTACCCGTCGGGATGCCAATGGTATTGTACGTTTGGAACTGAACAATGAGGCTTTATTCCAGTTTGGCCCTCTTGACCAAGGATGGTGGCCTGATGGCTTATATACAGCTCCTACGGATGAGGCATTGCTGTATGACATCCAGAAAACGAAAGATTTTGGTTTCAACATGATTCGTAAACATATCAAGGTGGAACCTGCCCGTTGGTATACGTATTGCGACCAGCTTGGAATCATTGTATGGCAGGATATGCCGAGTGGAGACCGTAGCCCGCAATGGCAGAACCGCAAATATTTTGATGGTACTGAGATGAAACGTTCTGCGGAATCCGAGAATTATTATCGGAAAGAGTGGAAAGAAATTATGGATTGTCTTTATTCTTATCCCTGCATTGGCACTTGGGTGCCGTTCAATGAGGCATGGGGACAATTCAAGACTGTTGAGATAGCTGAATGGACGAAACAATATGATCCTACCCGTTTTGTGAATCCGGCAAGCGGCGGTAATCATTACACTTGTGGAGATATGCTTGATCTTCATAATTATCCTGCGCCGGAGATGTATCTGTATGATGCGCAGCGTGCGACGGTCTTGGGTGAGTACGGTGGCATCGGCCTCGTTTTGAAAGACCATCTTTGGGAACCGAACCGTAACTGGGGATATGTTCAGTTTAATTCTTCCAAAGAGGCTACGGATGAATATGTGAAGTATGCGGATATGCTGTATCAGATGATAGACAGAGGATTTTCAGCAGCCGTTTATACACAGACCACTGACGTAGAGGTGGAAGTGAACGGTCTGATAACTTATGACCGCAAGGTGATAAAACTGGATGAAAAGCGTGTCAAAGAGATAAATGCGCGTATTTGCAATTCATTGAAAAAATAATCTTCCAGATTTAGGTAGCATTATTGAGGTGCTACCTATATTATAATTATTTTCTTGTTAAAACAGAATGAGATGATATTTTTATTCATTGAGATGAATTTTTCATTGTTGGGTTTGGATTTTGTCTATTTTTGAGGTGTGTTTATCTGCTTATTGAAAAATTATTTTTATGAGAAACGCATTTATTTTTTTGTTCTGTCTGTTGGAAAGTGTATTTTACTTCCTACAAGCTGCCGAAGGGCATTACTATTTTAGAAGTCTTAATATTCAGAATGGGCTGTCTCAAAACTCTGTTACTTCTATTTTGCAAGATAGGAAAGGCTTTATGTGGTTCGGTACTAAAGATGGTCTGAATCGCTATGATGGTTTTTCTTTCCGCAAGTTTAAGTATGATGAACTTAATAATAAAAGTATCGGTAATAATTTTGTGACAGCTCTTTATGAGGACAAGAAAGGAAATATTTGGGTTGGTACGGATGTGGGGCTTTATATTTATTATCCGGATAGAGATGTCTTTGAACACTTTGTAGAACAAACTTCTACAAATATAGGGATTGATAGAGCCATATCTATGATTTCAAGTGATGCTGACGGGCAGATTTGGATAGCGGTTGAGGCGCAAGGTATGTTTTGTTATAATTTGGACACCCATTCTTTATCTAATTTTCCATTAAGCGATTATCCTCATATAACTACAAATATAAAGAGCTTCACGTTTGATAATAGTGGTGTCTTATGGATAGGTTTCTATGGCGATGGGTTGTTTTATTCAAAAGATGATTTGAAGACTCTTTTGCCTTATTGCGGTCAGGAAGATGGTTCTGAGTATGTAAATGACGTTGTCTCTGATATCGTTTCAGGACCTTATAACTGTTTGTATATAGGTTCTGCTAAAGAAGGTTTGAAAGAATTGAATCTGACTTCCGGCAAGATGCGCAATCTTTTATCGGAAGATGAGAATGGAGAGGCTATTTATTGTAGGAATTTGATGTTGATGTCGGATAATGAATTATGGTTAGGCACTGAATCCGGTATTTATATTTATAATCTTCGTACTGATAAATACACTCATCTATGTAGTTCATCTTATGATCCTTACTCTTTATCGGATAATGCCATTTATTCTTTGTGTAAAGATAAAGAAGGTGGGGTCTGGATTGGGTCGTACTTTGGAGGGATAAATTATTACCCTCGTTCTTATACTTACTTTGAAAAATATTATCCCGTAAATGATAAAAATGGTATGCATGGGAAACGGGTACGTGAATTTTGTATGGATACCAAAGGTATTCTTTGGATAGGGACAGAAGATGGCGGATTAAACCGTTTTGATCCTCGTACTAAAGAGTTTCATTTTTTTGCTCCTAGTACCGAGTTTACCAATATTCACGGGTTATGTTTGGTGGATGATAAGTTGTGGGTAGGAACCTTTTCGAAAGGTTTACATATCGTAGATACTCATACAGGTAGAGTGCTGAAAACCTATATGAAAGACAGTAGCTCGGGGTCGTTGATAGATAATAGTGTCTTTTCTATTTGCAGGACGGCAGCAGGAGAAATTTATTTGGGCACAATGTTTGGATTATTACATTATAATTTGCAAACAGATGATTTTGACCAAATCGCTGAATTGAACGGTTGTTTTGTATATGATGTAAAGGAAGACTCTTACGGAAATCTTTGGTTGGCTACTTATGCAAACGGTGCGTTCTGCTATGATGTCAATCAGAAGAAATGGAAAAACTATCTGCACGATGAAGGAAACAAAAAGAGTTTGTCTTATAATAAGGTATCGAGCATTTTTGAAGATTCTCGCCGACAAATTTGGCTGACTACTCAAGGGGGTGGTTTTTGTCGATTTAATCGTGAAGACGAGAGTTTTGTTGGCTACAATTCTCGCAAGGGGTTACCTAATGATGTCGTTTACCAAATGGTGGAAGATAATTCCGGATTGATCTGGTTGACTACAAATGCTGGATTGGTCTGCTTCGACCCTACTACAGAACACATGAAAGTTTTTACTACAGCTAACGGGTTACTTTGTGACCAATTCAATTATCAGTCCAGTTATAAAGATGAGTCTGGAACGATTTATCTTGGAGGAATCGAAGGTTTTGTGTCGTTCAAACCAACTACATTTACAGAAAATAAATACTTATCTCCGGCAGTAATTACTGATTTTTCTCTATTTGGAAAAGAAGTATTGGCAGGCGAACAAAATTCTCCGCTGACCAAAAACATCACTTTTACTGATAAAATAGTGTTGAAGCATAATCAGAATTCTTTTTCTTTCAGAGTTGCTGCATTGAGTTATCAAGCTCCGAGGATGAATAAAATTATGTATAAGTTAGAAGGTTTTGACAAAGAATGGTTGCCCGTAGGTGAAAGTCCGGTGGCTACTTATGCTAACCTGACTTATGGAGACTACACATTTCGGGTTAGAGCTTCTAATGGAAATGGACTTTGGAATAAAGAAGAGGCTGCTGTAGAAGTTCATATTCTTCCCCCCTTTTACCTCACAATATGGGCTTATCTTGCGTATGCATTGCTGGCTATAGGCTGCTCTGTCTATGCTATTCTTTATTTTAAGCGCCGCAACAATCGTAAACATCGTCGACAGATGGAGAAGTTCGAACAGAAAAAGGAACGTGAAGTTTATAATGCAAAAATAGATTTCTTTACTAATGTGGCACATGAAATACGTACACCGCTGACTCTGATAAAGGGACCTTTGGAAAATATTATTCTGAAAAAACAAGTCGATACTGAAACGAGGGAAGACTTGAACATTATGAAGCAGAATACCGAACGTTTGTTAAACTTGACAAATCAGCTACTTGACTTCCGTAAGACGGAAACACAGGGATTCCGTTTGAATTTTGCCGAATGTAACATTACAGAACTTTTACGCGAAACCTATTTACGTTTTACTTCTTTGGCAAAGCAGAAAGGGCTGGATTTCAAATTGCAATTGCCGGAAGGAGATTTGTTGGCTCATGTCAATAAAGAAGCCCTTACGAAGATAATAAGTAATTTGTTGAATAATGCAGTGAAGTATTCTGAGTCTTATGTACAAATTTCCCTCGAAGTAGATCAGCGAGCTGAGAAGAACGTATTCCGGATTCGTACGGTAAATGACGGGGCAATTATTCCGGATGCTATGAAAGAAAAAATATTCCAGCCTTTTGTACGCTTTACTGAAGAGGGAGAGCGGCAAGTGGCTACAGGCACAGGAATCGGACTTGCTCTTTCCCGTTCTTTGGCTGAATTCCATCAAGGTACCTTGCAAATGGATAAGGGAGAACTGACGAATAGTTTCTGTTTAACTTTACCTATGATACAAGATTCTGCAATTACATTGGCGCATGAAACAATGTCGGTCAATGCGGATAAAGTCGTGGAGCAACAGAGAGGGGTATTGGATAATAATAAGAGTAATCAGGCTACTATTTTAGTAGTAGAAGATAACTCGGATATGCAGGCATTTATTACTCGCCAGTTATCAGGGTATTATTCCGTTTTGACTGCCTCCAACGGAGAAGAAGCCTTGCGGACTTTGGATGACAATTATGTAAATCTGGTAGTAAGTGATGTACTGATGCCGGTAATGGATGGCTTCGAACTTTGCAAGACGATAAAGTCAAAACTTGATTATAGCCATATTCCGGTTATTTTGCTTACTGCGAAGACGAATATCCAGTCGAAAATCGAAGGTCTGGAACTGGGTGCGGATGCCTATATAGAGAAGCCTTTTTCGGTAGAATACCTGTATGCATGCATTTCCAGCCTGATAGCCAATCGGGAAAAATTGCGTCAAACATTTGCAAAGTCTCCATTCGTTGCGGTTAATACAATGGCTTTAACGAAAGCGGATGAAGAGTTTATCAAGCACTTGAATGAGATAATTCTCGCCAATCTGCATAATCCGGATTTTGGCATGGATGATATCGCGGATATCCTAAACATGAGCCGTTCCAGTTTCTACCGGAAAATAAAGGGAATTCTGGATTTGAGTCCGAATGAATATTTGCGGTTGGAGCGTCTGAAACAGGCTGCTCAATTGCTTAAGGAAGGTGAGAACCGTATTAATGAGGTTTGCTACCGCGTTGGGTTTAATTCGCCATCTTATTTTGCTAAGTGCTTTTTGAAACAATTCGGTGTTTTGCCGAAAGATTTTGTGGGATAAACTTATGAATTAATTATAAAAAAGAAGAATCATGACACGAGAGAAAGTAAAAGTTGGTCTTTTAGGAGTAGGTCTGGATACATATTGGAAGCAATTTGATGGGCTTCTTGCCCGTTTGTTGAGTTATCAGGACAGCATATCCTCCCAAATAGGTGCAATGGATGCCGAAGTTATAAATGTAGGAATGGTGGATACACCGGAGAAGGCAAGACAGAGCGCAATGTTTTTGAAACAGGCGGATGTCGAGGTCGTATTTTTGTTTATTTCTACTTATGCTCTGTCTTCCACAATATTGCCGGTAGCACAGGTAGTTGGCAAACCTATTGTGATGCTGAATGTGCAGCCGACTTCGGCTATTGATTATGCTTTTGTAAATTCAATGTCTGACAGAGGGAAGATGACCGGTGAGTGGTTGGCGCATTGTCAGGCATGTTCTGTTCCGGAATTTGCGAGTGTGTTCAACCGAGCTGGCATTAAGTATGACATTGTCACCGGCTATCTGTCTGATGAATCGGTTTGGGAGGAAGTGACCTCTTGGGTTGCTGCGTCTCGCGTAGTTTATGGATTGCGTAATAACAGACTGGGCATTTTAGGCCACTATTATTGTGGAATGCTTGACGTTTATACGGATGTGACGCGTTTGAGCGCAACTTTCGGCACTCATATAGAAATGTTGGAAATGTGTGAGTTGAAGGCTTTGAGAGACGAAGTGACTGACATGGAAATGAATGAGAAATTAAAAGAGTTTCATGAAAAGTTTGAAGTGTCTTCATTGTGTGAATCTATCGAACTGACGAGGGCGGCTAAGACTTCTGTTGCGTTGGATAAACTGGTAAAATCCCATCGATTGACTGCGATGGCGTATTATTATGAAGGATTTCAAGGGAACGATTATGAGAATATTGTGACTTCGGTTATAGCAGGCAATACGCTTTTAACTGGATACGGTATACCCGTTGCCGGTGAGTGCGAGGTGAAAAATGCACAAGCGATGAAAATATTATCGTTGTTAGGTTCGGGAGGTTCCTTTTCGGAATTCTATGCTATGGATTTTGACGATGATGTCATATTGTTAGGACATGATGGTCCGGCTCATTTCGCTATTGCCGAAGGTCAGGTCAAGTTGGTTCCGCTTCCGTTGTATCATGGGAAACCGGGAAAGGGCTTATCTATACAGATGAGTGTGAAACAAGGAAAAGTAACTCTTTTATCTGTCTGTGAAGGAGTGGATGGATTTTTCTTACTGGCAACTGAAGGAGAAGCTGTTCCGGGAGAAACATTACACATTGGCAATACTAATAGTCGTTACCGTTTTCCTTGTGGAGCTCGTCATTTTATGGAGCAGTGGAGTAAGGCAGGACCTTCACACCATTGTGCTATCGGCGTAGGACATAAAGTAAAGGAGTTGAAAAAAATTGCTTTTATCTTAGGAATTCCTCTTGTGGTTATTCAATAAAAATGGGCGAATATTATATTCTCATGCGATGAATGTGGTTTTTGAGAGTTTGAGACGTTTCTTTTATTTATTGGGATATTTCTTTTATGACTGAATAGGCAGAGGACCTAAATTTGCCACATCCATTTAATGGAGTCTCAGAGTTAAGTTAATGCTATGAAAACATATTCCTTTTATAGTATTATATGCTTTCTGAGAATAAGTCAAACCCTAATACTATTAAGTATGATGAAGAAAATCAGTTTATTATTATTGTTATTATTCAGTTTCACTGTGAGTAGTTATTCTCAGCTTGTTTTAGTAGATAAACAACAAGGGGAGGATGTCTTTCCTGTTGTCACTTCAGCCTCAAAATCGGTAGTATGCTATGACAGGTCGGATGAAGAATCGGTAAAGAAAACAGTGAAGCTGTTTGTAGAAGATGTTGAACGCGTTACAGGGAAACGGTTGGAATTAAAGGAGAAAATGCCTTCCGGCAAGGATGTCATACTTGTTGGGATGATAGGGAAAAATAAATATATCAATCAGTTGGTTGCCCAAGGTAAACTAGATATAAGCTCAATTAAAAATGGTTGGGAACAATATGTAATTACTATAATCAATAATCCGTTTGCCGGTGTCGGAAAAGCGTTGGTGATAGCAGGATGTGACCGTAGAGGAACTTCTTATGGTCTCTTCTCTGTTTCAGAAGCCATTGGAGTATCTCCGTGGTATTGGTGGGCGGATGCTCCGGTGGTTAAAAAGAAAGAACTGCGTTTGCAAGTAAATACTATTGTGTCGAAAGAGCCTTCGGTAAAATATAGAGGAATTTTTATTAATGATGAAGATTGGGGATTAAAACCTTGGGCCTCAAAAGTGTTTGAACCGGAAACCGGTGATATAGGTCCTAAAACGTATGCTAAGATCTGTGAGTTGTTGCTTCGTCTGAAAGCAAATTACTTGTGTCCTGCAATGCACTCTTGCACAAAAGCCTTCAATCATTATCCTAAGAATAAGTTGGTTGCGGACAGTTTTGCAATTGTGATGGGGTCGGTACATTGCGAGCCTCTGTTATTTAACAATGCAAGTGAATGGGATAGAAGTACTATGGGCGAGTGGAATTACGTAAAGAACCGTGATGGCATTAATAAGGTATTGCGCAAACGCGTACAGGAGAATGGAAAGTTCGAGAATGTTTATACATTGGCAATGCGAGGCATTCATGATGCGGTGATGGCAGGGAATTTGTCGTTGGAAGAGCAGGCGCGCGTGCTTGAAAAGGCTTTTGACGACCAACGGAATATTTTGGAAAGTGAAATTTCGAAACCGGCCAATCAGATACCCCAAGCGTTTACCCCTTATAAGGAGGTTTTGGAAACCTACGATCACGGAATGGTTTTGCCGGATGACGTGACTATTGTATGGTCTGAAGATGATTTCGGATATATAAAAAGATTAAGTAACTCAGAAGAACGTAAGCGTTCCGGTCGTTCCGGAGTCTATTATCATGTTTCTTATTGGGGACCTCCGAAGCATTATTTATGGATAGCAACTACTCCTCCTGCGCTGATGTATGAGGAACTGGAAAAGGCGTATCGTGCCACGGCCGACAGGCTGTGGGTGGTGAATGTCGGTGATATTAAGCCTGCGGAATACCACATCACTTTGTTTATGGATATGGCTTATGATATAGAGCGTTTTAATTTCAATAATATAAATACGCACAGTGTAGATTTTCTTTGTCGGATGTTTGGAGAGGAGTATAGAGAAGATTTGTCAGATATCCAACAGACCTATTTCCAATTGGCATTTGCCCGCAAACCGGAATATATGGAACGAAGCACAGATACTGAGTTTTCCATTCAGAACTATCGGGAAGCGGACAAGCGTTTGGCAGCTTATGAGCGTATATCAGCAAAGGCAGAGGCTATCTTGAATAAATTGGATAAAGAAGCCGTACCCGCATTTTTCCAGTTGGTATATTACAATGTGAAGGGAGCGGCATTAGTTAACCAAATGACTCTTAATGCCCAGAAAAATAGGCTATATGCTTCGCAAAAAAGATCTGCGGCTAATTTACTGCGGAGTCGGGTGAAAGCCTATGGCGATAGCCTGGAGATTATAACGAAGCGATATAACTCCTTGTTGAATGGCAAATGGCAGGGAATGATGTCCTTGATTCATGGTGGAGCGCGTTCCTTTGAGCGTGCGCGGACTGATTCCGTTTCATTGAGTCCGGTACCGACTTTGGGAGTCTCCTGTGAAGCTGCGGACAATATGAAAGGAGTCTCCAATGTGCATGTGATACCATGCTTTAATAAATATCTACCCCAATCTTATTATGTGGATGTATTTAATAGCGGCATGGGAAAATTGAAGTGGAAAGCTGTTCCTTCTGACCCATGGATATTGGTTAATAAAAAGAGCGGGGCGACATATTCAGAGGAGCGTATCAATGTATCTGTAGATTGGAGCAAAGTTCCTGTTGGAGAGTCTGTTTCAGGATCTATTGATATTTCTTCAGGGAGTGGTGAAAAGCAGACAGTGTTTGTATCAGTCTTTAATCCGGAAACTCCTTCGGTGGAAGAGTTGAAAGGACTATATGTGGAAAATAATGGTTATGTTTCTATTGACGCTACAGGTTTTCACCGGAAGCGTGAGGATGCGAATATAAAATTTGACGTGGTCGAAGGATTGGGATTTGATAATAAAGTGATGCGTTTAGGAGATGCATTTGCAAAGACGCCCTATCTGGATGGGCTGATACTGACTTCTAACTATGTAGCTCCGGTGCGTGGCGATAAATATCCGGTTTTGGAGTATGATTTCTATTCTTTTCAGACGGGGCCGGTAGATGTTTATACCTATATGATGCCTATCTTCCCGTTAGATAATGAGCATGGTTCACGCTATGGAGTGATGGTAGATAACAGTCCGGTATATTTGCCGGAAGCGGGGGCGACATATTATAGTACTCCGTGGATTCAGAGTGTGTTGAGAAATTGTAGAATCAATAAGACTACCCATTTCATTAATAAGCCGGGAAAGCACACCGTAAAAATCTATTGTGCCCATCCGGGAATGATGCTGCAAAAGATAGTTGTGGATTTCGGAGGCTTGAAACGTTCCTATATGGGACCGGAAACAACAAGAATAAATTGAAAGGAATATGACGAAATTAAAAGTGATTTTAATCCTGGTGGCATGTCTGTCAGGTGTATCAACAGTTTGGGCTCAAGTTTCATTGACGAAAGGTGGAAGTGGAGCTGATGAATTTGAATTGGTAAAGTCGGGGAAGGCAGCCAAGCTTTATTACGATATCCGGGATTTTGAAGTAATAAAGAAATCGGCTCATCTATTTAGTAATGACGTACGGTTGGTGACCGACCGCGAAATAGCAGTTAGCGAGGCTGTGGAAGAGATGTCTTCGAATTGTATAATTGTGGGTACATTGGGACATAATGAGTTGATAGACAAGCTTATTCTCAAAAAGAAACTGGATGTAAGCACTTTGAAAGACAAATGGGAGAGCTTCCATATAGAAGTAGTCCGTAACCCTTTCCCCGGAGTAAAGAAAGCATTGGTTGTGGTTGGAAGTGACCGCAGGGGGACGGCCTATGGCTTATTCTCAATCTCAGAGTCGATAGGCGTTTCTCCGTGGTACTGGTGGGCGGATGCTCCCGTAGCGAAACGGAAAGAATTGTGTCTTAAAGTTCAAAAGATGACTTCCGAAGAACCCACAGTAAAATACCGTGGCATATTTATAAATGATGAGGATTGGGGATTGCTCCGATGGGCTAAAACAAATTTCGAGAAAGAGCGTGGTAATATTGGTCCTAAAACTTATGCCAAAGTTTGTGAACTCCTTTTGCGGTTGAAAGCGAACTATCTTTGTCCTGCAATGCATGAAGCCTCCACAGCTTTCAATAAGATTCCTGAAAATAAATTGGTAGCAGATAGCTTTGCCATTGTGATGGGGTCTGTGCACTGTGAACCGTTATTGTTCAACAATGCCAGTGAGTGGGATAAGAAAACCATGGGAGACTGGGACTATGTGAATAACAAAGAAATGCTTGACAGGGTTTTGAGGCAAAGGGTCGTAGATAATTCTCCTTATGAGAATGTGTATACACTGGCCTTACGTGGTCTGCATGATAAGGCTATGGGCGGAAGCAGTGACATGAAGGAGCGTGTCAAACTTCTGGGCGATGCGTTGAATGCTCAACGGCAATTGCTGGTTGATGTGATAAAGAAGCCAGCCAATGAAATCCCGCAAGCCTTTACTCCTTATAAAGAGGTGTTGGATGTATACAATGCCGGGCTTGAGTTGCCGGATGATGTTACGATTATTTGGCCTGATGACAATTACGGTTATATGAAACGCCTGAGCAGTCCGCGTGAACAGAAACGCTCCGGTCGTGCAGGTGTCTATTACCATGTTTCATATCTGGGAAAGCCGCATGACTACTTATGGATGAGTACCATATCCCCTGCATTGATGTATGAGGAACTCCGTAAAGCGTACGACGCGACAGCAGACCGCGTATGGCTTTTGAATGTAGGTGATATAAAGTCTTGTGAGTTCTCAATGAATCTGTTTTTGTCCATGGCTTACGATATTAATGCGTTCGGTTATCATAATATATCTACCTGTCAGGCCCGTTGGCTGGCCGACATGTTCGGACAGGAGTATTATGAAGATTTTCGGGATATAACCACCACGTTCTACCACCAATCCTTTTCCCGTAAGCCCGAACTCATGGGGTGGGGATATCAGTGGTCCACCAATAAGCATGGCAAGGAGCGAAATACTGATACCGATTTCTCGTTCACGAACTATCGTGAGGCAGATACCCGTTTGGCGGAATATGACCGCATCGGAACAAAAGTGGATTCCATTTTGCAACAATTGCCGGAAAGTGAGAAAGCCGGGTTCTATCAACTCCTGTATTATCCGGTGAAAGGTTGTGAATACTTAAACAAAATGGTGCTTTACGGACAGAAAAACCGCTGGTACGCATTGCAGGGAAGGGCAGCTACGGATAGTATAGCTAAAGAGGCGAAAGCCTGTTATGATAGTTTGCAAATAATAACCCAAGGATACAATTCGCTGTTGAACGGGAAGTGGAATCCGGTAATGACGACACGCCAGGGTTTTGCGGCTTCCTATTTTGAACTCCCGAAACTGTTGGATGTCAGTTTGCCTGCAGCTGCGTCTTTGGGAGTGTTGACTGAGGGAGAGGATGTGCTTCGGGGAAAGAGCAGTATTCGCACTTTACCTGCTTTCAACACATATTTCCGTCAATCTTATTATTTTGACTTATTTAATAAAGGCCTTGCCCCGTTGGAGTGGAACCTTGAAGTTTCTGACGATTGGATTATTGTTAATAGAAAAGAAGGTGTAACAAAGCAGGAAGAACGTATTTGGGTGTCTGTTGACTGGAGTCGGGTACCTGTAGGAGAACGCGTGTCAGGAGTGATTGATGTGATGGCCGGAAATGCCGGAAAAGATAAAATATATGTTTCGGTCTTCAATCCATCTTCTCCCTCTTTGCAAGAACTGGATACCTTGTTCGTGGAACATAATGGATATGTTTCCATTAATGCGGCTGATTATCATCGAAAAGTTGAAAATGAGGATATTAAGATTAAACTGATTCCGAACTTAGGCTTTGAAGATGCTTCAGTACAACTGGGTAATCCCATAGCACCGGTACAGAGAACGGGCAACAGCACCGTGCCGCGTGTTGAATATGACTTTTATGCTTTTGGGCAAGGTTCTGTAGATGTATATACGTATGTGCTGCCTACATTTACTTTGAGCACCGATAAGGATTATGCAGGTCATGAGGCTACAAATATTGAAACAAAGTATGGAGTCTGCATTGACGATGGTCCGGTGATGAATCCTTCCACCTCTTCTTTTGAATATGCGCAAATATGGTATGAGAGCGTGTTGAAGAATTGTCGAATAAATAAAACGACATTGCATATTAATGAGCCGGGCAAACATACTGTGAAAGTGTTGTGTGGAGATCCGGGCACCGTTCTACAGAAAGTTGTATTAGATTTTGGGGGTATGCAGCGTTCATACCTTGGTCCCAGACCAACTAAAACAAAATAGTGCATATCAAATCAGTTACAAGCTATGGGCTACAAGTACCTTTCGGAATATAGCGCAGCTACTTGTAGCCCGTAGCTTCATTCCTTTCCGATGTGAACATCTTTCTTTACCTTATAAGTACATGGTTGTTTCCTCTCGTGAAAATTCTGTTTACCCCAAATGATCACTTCATTTACATGCCGAGGTAAAGGTCGTTACAATAAGGGGTAAAGGCCGTTACAATAAAGGATAAAGGTCGTTACATCCTGCGGTAAATGCTTTTACATTATAAGGTAAATAGCGTGTAAATACTATCTGCTGATAATCAGTTAGTTGCTTAAATGCCTTAGCAAGGATGGTTCGCTGCTTTTCAATTTTGGAGGTGGTAGATGAAACGGCAGAGTACCGTTTCATTTATCACCTCTCGTCGGAATTGTGTATTAGGATTTGCAATCATCCTGAAAACGCATGCGCTTCTATTTTTGCCTCCTGTCCGAATCTTTAAAACTACGCCATTATGTGTCATTACGCTTGAAAAATTACTTGTATAGGACGGATATCTCACTCTGAACAGATTTTAGTATATATAATGGTCGATTGAGACGCTTTTTCTATTTAATGGGACACTTGTTACATCTGTCAAATGTGTATTTCGCTACCTTTGTATCAGGATATCACTCCGAAATTGTTGGAGTAAGTCTTAAGAATAAGATAATATAACTGGATTTGGTGATTATATAGTAATTTGTTAATTTTATTTTAAAAAGCTATGGTAAACAGAAAAAAAGTAGTAGTACTTGTTGGCCGGTTTTGGTCATGTTTGTTTTTCCTATGTGCAATTTCGGCTTATGCTTATGGGCAAATTGCGAAGAATGTTTCCGGTGTAATAAAAGATGCTGCCGGTGAACCAATTATTGGTGTGAATGTAGTGCTCAAAGGCGACGCTACTGTTGGTACTATCTCTGATATAGATGGTAATTACTCTCTTAAAATACCTGATAAGAAAGGAATCCTTGTCTTTTCATTTATTGGGTATAAAACGTTAGAAAAAGCAGTGCCCTCCGGTATCGCTAAATTAGATGTTATTTTGGAAGAAGATACGGAGCTGCTGGAAGAGGTTGTTGTGGTCGGATATGGCACGATGAAGAAAAAAGATGTTACAGGTTCCGTTTCTCATATTGGTAAAGAAATAATGGAAACTAAAGTGGCTACCAATGCAGTTGACTTCCTGAAGGGTAACATTGCTGGTGTTAATATTAGTGTAGATAATAATGCATCAGGTGGAGGATCTATCCAAGTGCGTGGTCCTGCTTCTTTGACGGCTTCAACTTCTCCTTTGATAGTTTTGGATGGAAACATCTATTATGGTAATATCAGTGATATCAATCCGAACGACATTGAAAGTATGGATGTACTGAAAGATGCAAGCTCGACGGCTGTCTATGGCTCTAAGGGATCTGCAGGTGTAGTGATGATTACTACAAAAAGAGGAACTTCGGAGAAACCGGTTATCAATTTGAGCGCTAAGGTCGGTATTGCGACTTTACTGGATATTCCTGATCTTCCCACCCCTCAGCAGTACATACAAAGGCGCGCTGATTACTGGAAAACCATTGACTATTTTAAACCTTCTGCCGATCAGAAAGGACTTGGATATTATGATGACCCGAATAATCTTCCGGATGGAGTGACTCAGGAACAATGGGCTGCTTATGACCCGTCCTTTTCAGGCGATTACGTTGAAACTTGGTTAACCCGTCTCCAATTGGCAAATATTGAAATTCAGAATTATAAGGCAGGAAAAACTGTCGACTGGAGAGATCACGTCTATCGTTCAGGATTCCGTCAAGATTATAATTTGTCTGCTTCGGGAAAATCGTCTCGGACTAATTATTACACTTCGCTGGGATATACTAATAATGAAGGATATAAGGTGGGAGATAGTTTCCGTACAGTTAGAGCCAGAGTGAATTTGGATACTGAAATAACTAAATGGTTGAAAGTTGGTGTTAATGCCCAGTTCGCAGACAGAGGTAATAAAGATGTTGTGGCTGACACGGGTAATGCTGATGTAATGAGTCCTTATGGTACGATGTATGAAGAGGATGGTAGTTTGAAGATATATCCGACCGATGATGCTCGAATTGTTAATCCGTTATTGTCCAATCAGGTAGATCAAAAGTTTTATAAAACTCAAACTTTGACATCTACAATTTACGGTAAACTGACTCTTCCTTATGGACTGAGTTTTCAGACAAATTTTAATACTCGTTATGGCTGGAGAAAGCAGTATTATTATAAACCTGACATTAAACCTGGTATTGTAGAAGGAGGTGAAGCGAGTCGCGATGAATACTCTGATTATGAGTGGGTGATTGACAATATGTTAAAATGGAATTATACCCTTGCAAAGATCCATAATCTGGATGTCACTCTTTTGTATAGTGCGGAGAAATATCAATTCTGGAATACGGTTGCCAACAACGAGGGCTTTATCCCGAGTGGAGTTTTAGGATTTCATAATATGAATGCCGGGATTAATCCTGTTACGTCTTCGAATGATGAAGCGCAAACAGGCAATGCTTTGTTGGCGCGTTTAAATTATTCGTTGATGGACCGTTATTTGTTGACCGCATCTGTACGTCGGGACGGCTTCTCTGCCTTTGGTTTGGAAAACCCTTATGGAACTTATCCGGCTTTTGCATTTGGATGGCGTATGTCTGAAGAGGATTTTATTCAGAAACTGGGATTTGTGGACAATCTGAAATTACGTTTTTCTTGGGGAGAAAATGGTAATCGGGACATCGGTCGTTATGCTGCTCTGTCACGTCTGAAAGTGACAGACGCTATCATTGGAGGAGAAAATATAAAAGGTGTATATACTAACAATTTGGCTAATGGTAAGTTGAAATGGGAAAGGACCAGAGCCATGAATCTGGGATTGGACTTTGGATTGTTGGGTAACCGCTTATCCGGTGTACTGGATATGTATTATAATAAAACGACTGATTTGATTGTTAACCGTTCATTGCCAACGATAACTGGTTTTAGTAGTGTTATTGCTAATCTTGGGCAGGTTGATAATAAGGGTTTGGAGCTGACACTCACCAGTGTTAATGTTAGTATTCCCAAGAAAGTGCATTGGTCAACTACGTTTATATACTCTACTAACAAGAATACGATTAAACATTTGTATGGGAAAATGGTAGATGTGAAAGACGCGGAAGGCAATGTGATTGGCGAGCGTGAAGATGATGACGTACAGAATGGCTGGTATATAGGTCATGGCATTAAAGATATTTATTACTATAAATGGACAGGGGTTTGGCAGCTTGGCGAAGAAGAGGAGGCTAAAAAATACGGAAAGCAACCGGGTGATCCTAAACTTCTCGATGTTGATCAGAATGGTAAGATCACGGAGGATGATAAAGTGTGGTTAGGTTCACGGACTCCTCGTTATCGTATGTCGTTACGCAGTGATTTGAATCTATTCGATTGTTTGGACTTTTCTTTTGTTCTTCGTGGAGAATTTAATTTCTTGGGTGAGGACAACTTGAGAAGAAATGAGGATAATCGTTTCTTTGATCGTTCCAACTCTATCATGACTGAATATTGGACACCTTGGAATCCCAATAATGAGTATGCTCGTTTAGGAGCTAATTGTGGTAATCCTTCCGTCCTGATATTTAAGAAGAGGGATTTTGTTCGTATGCAGAATATTTCACTTGCATATACATTCCCTAAAACTCTCTTAAAGAAATTTGCAATTGAAAATCTGAAGGTCAGTTTGAATGTCGATAATGCGTTTGTTTTGACGAAGTGGAACTATTATGATCCGGAGAATATGGGAACCTGTCCTCGTATTTGGACTTTGGGAGTGAATGTGACTTTATAATAAATTTATAATAAAATGAGAATAATAAAGATAACTGTTAGATTTATTACTGCCAGTTTGTTGGTAATAAGTAGTACGTCATCTTGTGTTGATCTTACTCCGGAACCTTTATCATTTTATGCCCCAGAGAATACATTTATGGATAAAGAGGGGTTGGATGCTTTACTTGTTACATCGCGTAAACAAATTAAATGGGAATGGTTTGGTGATGCTTTTAACGCTGGTTATTGTGAGACTCCGATTGTTTATGAATATGCTTTTTCTGATTTATCCGTTATAGGTTCTCCGCCTGTAAAAGAGATACATGATTTAAAAACTCAGTTGACTCCAACAACGAATGCAGCATTGCATCTTCGTTACTGGGATTTAGCATGGAATGGGATTAAGTATGCTAATTGTGTAATCACTCGTGTCCCTAAATCAAACATCACAAGCGAGGAGGATAAAAATCAACTTCTTGCTGAAGGTTACTTCCATAGAGCATACTGGTATTATTTGTTGGTTCATCAGTGGGGGGATGTACCTCTTATATTGGAGGAGATATCAGAGCCTAAGCTTGATTTCTACTCAACTCCGAGGATGAAAATTCTGCAACAGATGAAACTTGATATGGAATTTGCAGTAAAGTGGCTTCCAAAAGAAGTTAAACCAGGATGTGTGAGTAGAGCGGCAGGTGAACATTTGCTTACAAAAATATATTTATCAACGGGAGATTTTGAGGATGCCGTTGAATCTGCCACTCGTTGCATAAAGGAGAATGGATTACATTTAATGACAGGACGTTTTGGTATTAATGCGGCTAACCCTGAGTTAGATGTGATAAATGATTTGTTTAATGAAGAGAATATAAGTTCCAGCGAAAATAAAGAAGCTATATTCGTAGTTCAGGAACGTTTCGGAGTAGAGGGTAACGTTGCACCTAAGGGCTCTAACAGGATGCGTAATTTTGTGCCTTATTGGTGCAATGGGGCTGATGTTAAGACTCCGGACGGGAAGAACGGGACGACATATGATGCAGGACCTTATGATGGATATTCTTTACTCGATACTTTAGGGCGGGGAATTGCGAAGATACGTCCTACAAATTATGGACAGTATGAGATATGGAATAATTGTAAGCAGGATATGAGACATAATCGTAATAACTGGTATGATATTTCTCGTTTGTGGTATAATCGGCCTCCATCTAAAGGGGGAAGTGCTAAATGGTTTGGAAAGCAAGTGCAAAGAGAATTTGTCAAGGATACGATGCGTTGCTATTTTTCTTTTCCTATTAATAAGGTCTTGATTTATAAGGATGATCTTAATAAAGGAAAAACTCCTACGGGTGGTTTTACTGATCAATATGTATTTCGGTTGGCTGAGACATATTTAATGCGGGCAGAAGCTTATTATTGGTTAGGTAATATTTCCGAAGCGAAGAATAATGTAAATGAAATACGTAGACGAGCTAATGCCCCTGAATTGTCATCAGTCTCATTAGATGATATTTTGGATGAACGGGCAAGAGAGTTATATCTTGAGGAGCATAGAAAGGTGGAGTTGACGCGGATTGCTTTCTTAAAGGCGCAGATGGGGCTTGAAGGTTATTCTTTGAATAACTTCTCGAATAAGAACTGGTATTTCGATAGGATTATGAAAAAAAATAATTTTTATGCAACCCAATATTTTTATTCAAGTAATCCATATGTAATGGAACCATACCATGTCTTGTGGCCAGTACCTTTGACTGCAATAACTTCAAATACTCAAGGGCGAATTAATCAGAATATTGGCTATTTTGGAGCTGAGGATAATATCCCTGTTGAATAGTTAAACAGATAGGCTTATGCGAAAAAAATATTTATTGTTATATACTTGTTTGTTAGTTACTGCCTTACACATCAATGCTCAATGCAAGCAGAGGAAAAGGCCTAATGTTCTTTTTATCTGTATTGATGATTTGCGCCGTGAATTAGGGGTATATGGTTCGGAAGTTATAACTCCTAATATCGATGGATTAGCAGCAGAAGGAAGTTTGTTTCTTCATCATTATGCTCAGGTTCCTACGAGTGGTGCATCCAGAGCATGTATGCTCACAGGATGCTTGCCTAAGAACAAAAATGATTTATCAAATGAAGCTTGCAAAATTAGGCTTTCGAGTAAGGCGGAAGGAGATGAACCGGAAACTTTATTTCATCAATTAAAAAGAAACGGTTATTACACAGTTGGCATTGGTAAAATCAGTCACTATGCTGATGGTTATCTTTATGGATACTCAAAACCGGTGAGTCAGAAACTGGAATTGCCTTATAGTTGGAGTGAAATGCTCTTTGATGCGGGAAAATGGGGAACCGGTTGGAATGCTTTTTTTGGTTATTCGGATGGCTCTAATCGTCAAAGTCGGAGTAAGGAAGTTAAACCCTATGAATGTGCAGATGTGCCAGACGACGGATACCCTGATGGATTGACTGCTAATTTGGCTGTTAGTAAGCTTAAGGAGCTTTTGAATAGAGAACAACCTTTTTGCTTAGCGGTAGGCTTTTTTAAACCTCATCTTCCTTTCGCAGCTCCTCAAAAGTATTGGGATATGTACGATGAAAAGAAACTTCTATTATCGCCAATTCCTGATCTGCCAGATGGTTGCTCTAAACTAGGATTTCACAACAGTGATGAATTTAATGGATACTTACTGGGTGAAGAAAAGGCATCATTAAATCAAAGAGTATCAGATGCATATGCTCGTAAATTGCGTCATGCTTATTATGCATGTATCAGTTATGTTGATGCTCAAGTTGGGAAATTATTAGATGTGCTTAGAGATACGGGAGAGTTTGATAATACCATCATTGTGTTATGGGGTGATCATGGCTGGCATTTAGGTGATCATAGAATCTGGGGAAAGCATACTTTATATGAAACCGCTCTTAGTAGTGCTCTTATTATAAAAGCGCCTATGATGAAAAAAGGTGTCAAAAATGAAAGAATTGTGAACTCAGTTGATATCTATCCTACCTTGATGGATTTGTGTGGGGTACAATGCCCCAAGAGGTTAGATGGGAACAGCCTGATAGAGCTACTTAATGACCCTAAAGATGTGGATTGGAAAGATGTCTCTTATAGTTATTTTAATAATGCAGTTTCCGTTAGGGTACCTAAATATCGTTTAATACAATATTGGCATGATAATGACAGTGTATTAGAGCTTTATCAGTATAACAAAGATACTTTTGAAAGAAAGGATATAAGTAAGAATAAAAGTAAAATTGTAAAGTCTTTATTGCCGATATTGAAAGAAGGATGTATGAATACTGCCTTCTAAGTGTAAAAATATATATTTAGAACAGTATATGTTAGTTGAAAATATTGTATATGAATTATGAAATAGTTATTGATATGAGAAAGATAAAAAAAATGGCTCGGTATATTCCGGTCTTTTTGCTGACAGGCTTGATGTCATGTGTTGATCTTGACCCGGAACCTTTGTCCTTTTTTGCTCCAGAGAATACTTTTATGGATAAAGAAGGTTTGGATGCTTTGCTTATCACATCCCGAAAGCAAATCAAGTGGGAGTGGTTTGGTGATGCTTTTAACGCAGGTTATTGTGAGACACCGCTTGTTTACGAATATGCTTGGTCCGACCTTTCAGTGATAGGAGCACCGGAAGTAAAGGAAATACATAACCTAGAAACTCAGCTTACGCCAACCACCAATATGGCCTTGCATCTTCGATACTGGGATCTGGCATGGAATGGGATAAAATATGCTAATACTGTCATTAGTCGTGTTCCAAAGTCTAGCATAACTAACGAGGAAGATAAAAACCAGCTTTTGGCTGAAGGTTATTTCCACAGAGCCTATTGGTATTATTTATTGGTTCATCAGTGGGGGGATGTACCTTTGATATTGGAGGAAGTTGCCGAGCCTAAACTTGATTTTAATTCGGCTTCGCGAATGAGTATTCTGCAACAGATGAAGAGTGATATGGAATTCGCAGTGAAATGGTTGCCTGTCAATGTAGAACGCGGATGTGTAAGTAGAGCTGCCGGAGAACACTTGTTGGCAAAGATTTATTTGTCTACCGGTGACTTTCAGCTGGCTGTAGAAGCGACGACGCGATGCATCAATGATTATGGGCTGCATCTGATGCGTGAACGTTTCGGAGTAAATGCATCTAATCCGAAACTGGATGTTTTTAATGATTTGTTTCAGGAGGATAATATCAGTGCGATAGAAAACAAGGAAGCCATTTTTGTAGTTCAGGAAAGATACGGAATAGAAGGAAATGTGGCTCCTAAAGGCTCGAACCGTATGCGCAATTTTGTACCTTATTGGAGCAATGGCGCTGCTGTAAAGACACCTGATGGGAAAAACGGAACAACTTATGATGCAGCACCTTATGACGGATATGAACAGGTGGAAGAATTGGGGAGAGGCATTGCTAAAATCCGTCCGACCAATTATGGACAGTATGCACTTTGGAAAAATTGTGGTGCTGATTTGCGTCATAATGAAAACAATTGGTATGATATTTCCCGGCTCACTTACAATCGTCCGGCTTCCAAGGGAGGGAGTGCAACCTATTTTGGAAAGCCCGTTGAACGTAAATTTGTTTCAGATACAATGCGTTGCTATTTCTCTTTCCCGACAGTCAAAGTGCTTATTTATAAGGATGACCTGAATAAAGGGAAGGCTCCGGCCGGTGGATTTACCGACCAATACGTATTCCGCCTGGCGGAAACTTATCTGATGAGGGCTGAGGCTAACTATTGGTTGGGCAATATCCCAGCTGCGACAAGTGACGTTAACGAGATACGCAAGCGTGCCAAGGCACCGGAACTTTCTACCGTATCATTGGATGATATTTTGGATGAAAGGGGAAGAGAGCTTTATATAGAAGAACATCGCAAGGTGGAACTGACCCGTATCGCTTTCTTAAAGGCACAATTGGGTAAGGATGGATATTCTCTTCAAAATTTCTCAGAGAAGAATTGGTATTATGACCGTGTGATGGAGAAAAACAATTTCTTTGCATCCCAGTACTTCTATTCTACCAATGCCTTTGTCATGAAACCCTACCATGTTTTATGGCCGGTGCCTCTGACAGCTATAACTTCAAACACCCAAGGACGGATTAACCAGAATATTGGTTATTTTGGAGCTGAGGATAATGTACCGGTGGAATAAGTCTGAATAACAATCAAAACAATTAAATAGTAAAAACGATGAATGCAAAAATGAGAAATCGCGTAGGTAAACTTATTATATGTCTTTTATTAATAGGTTTGATGCCTGCTTATGCACAGAAAAAGGGGAAAGAAAAAGTCTATCGTCTCCCTGATGACTTGGAAACGCTTGCCGGAGATCCGGACTTGCTGAAAAAGCCGGAGGGGCTGACTGTTGCCGCTTATGCTTTTCCGAATTATCATCCTTCGGCCTTGCATAACAAACTATATGCACAAGGGTGGACGGAGTACAATCTGATCAGAAGTGCACGTCCCTGGTTTGATGGTCACCAACAGCCGCGCACTCCTTTGCTGGGTGAACTGGATGAAAGCAAACCTTCCACATGGGAAGTTTACAATAAGCTTTGTAAGCAAAGTGGTATTGATGTACTGATTTGGGACTGGTACTGGTATGATGGCAAGCCCTGCCTTCATGAGGCTTTGGAGAACGGCTTTTTGGAATCCAACAATGTGAACGATGTGAAGTTCGCCTGTATGTGGACCAACCATCCCTGGTATGTATTATATCCGACGAAAAGAACCGATGGAAGTAATGCCTATCCTCCAAGTTATGATGCGCCCGACTTCTCAAAGGAAGAGTGCTGGAAGAGTCTCTCATACATGATTTCCAGATATTGCCATCTTGAAAACTATTGGAAAATTGACGGTAAGCCGGTTATATGTATTTGGGATGCCCGTCGTCTGGAATCTAAATTAGGCATTGCGGGGGTAAAGCAATTGTTTGCGGAACTGACCGAATATGCGAAGAAGTTAGGGCATAAAGGACTTCATTTCCACGTCACAGGTTTCAGTTGCGGGAATATGAAGGAAGAAGGATACAGCACAGTTGGTTCGTATAATCCGATGGACTGGATTGCCGGACGTTTCCAGCCGAAAGAAATCGAATTGCCTGATTACGGAACAGTGGCTGCAGATGTTGCATTCAAGCTTTGGGACGAGCATCATGCCCAGTTTGACATTCCTTATATTCCTGCTTTGGCGCCGGGATGGGATTCTACTCCGCGCTACATCGCCCCGCAAAGTCGTCCGGAGAAACCGAATCGCAGCCAATGGCCGGCATGCACTATCTTTAAGAATGAGAATCCGGCTTCGTTTAAAGCTTTTGTCCAATCTTCGTTTGTATATCTGAATAAACATCCTGAAGTTCCCCGTATTCTCACTATTGCCTGTTTCAACGAGTGGTCCGAAGGCCATTATCTGCTGCCTGACAACCGTTTTGGATATGGCATGCTTGATGCGTTGGGAGAAGCGTTGGGTAAAGGAAGTAATCATCAAAAACATGGGAAATAGGTCTATGAGAAGATTATTTCTGGCATTGGTATTTCCTGCCATAAGCGTATTGCTTATGGCAGGAGGTCCGGTCAAAAGCTACAAGAATCCGGTAGTAGATTATAGTCTTCCGGATCCTACGGTAATTAAGGGGGATGATGGATATTTTTATTTATATGCTACTGAGGATATTCGTAACATGCCTATTCATCGTTCAAAAGATCTGATAAACTGGGAATCTGTCGGTACGGTTTTCACCAAAGAAACGCGTCCTACTTTTGAACCTAAAGGTGGACTATGGGCTCCGGATATCAATAAAATAGGCAATAGATATATACTCTATTATTCGATGTCCCGTTGGGGAGGAGAATGGACTTGCGGCATTGGAGTGGCTACCGCAGAAAAGCCGGAAGGTCCTTTTATTGATCACGGAATGATGTTCCGTAGTAGTGATATTGGCGTACAAAATTCTATCGATCCTTTTTATATTGAAGAAAATGGGAAGAAATATTTGTTTTGGGGAAGTTTCCGGGGAATTTACGGGATAGAATTGAGTCAGGATGGACTTGCCGTAGCTCCGGGAGCGATAAAGAAACAAATAGCCGGAACAGCGTATGAAGGAACCTATATTCATAAAAGGAACGGCTATTATTATCTGTTTGCTTCTACCGGTACATGCTGTGAAGGGCTGAAGAGCACATACCAGACAGTCGTAGGACGTTCTGATAACCTATGGGGGCCTTATGTGGATAAGAAGGGTAACCTAATGCTCGAAAATAATCATGAAATATTGATTCATAAGAACAAGGATTTTGTGGGTACCGGACATAATGCGGAACTCGTGGCGGATAAAAACGGTGATGACTGGGTTTTGTATCATGGAGTCAGCGTTGCCAATCCTTCCGGTAGGGTTTTATTGCTGGACAAGGTGATTTGGAAAGAAGGCTGGCCAACAGTCAAGGGGAATTCAGCTTCCAAAAAGGCAAAGAAACCTTTATTTTAAAGAATTTGAATAATGGAGACCTGTAATCGATTTATAAAAAGATTGATGCTCTTGTTGGCGGGATGGGGTGCGGGAGGTGTATTTGCATTCTCTCAATCCCTTCCAGCACCGGTTCCTGAAGAAACTGTTTATTTCCCATTGAAAGATATCCGTTTGCTTGATAGTCCTTTTTTAGATCTTCAACAAAAGGGGAAAGAGTATCTTCTTTGGTTAAATCCTGATTCTCTTCTTCATTTTTATCGGATTGAAGCGGGATTGCCGCCAAAAGCTGGGGCGTATGCCGGCTGGGAGTCGCAAGATGTGTGGGGAGCGGGACCTCTCAGAGGAGGATTCTTGGGCTTTTATCTCTCGTCGGCATCGATGATGTGGCAAGCTACGGGCGATAAAGAGTTGCTGAGAAGGTTGAAGTATGTGGTAAAGGAGTTGGCGCGTTGCCAGAAGGCGGGGAAAGACGGTTTTATCTTAGGAATTAAGGATGGACGGAAATTGTTCAGTGAAGTGGCTTCTGGGAGGATACAAACTAATAATCCAACTGTTAATGGCGCTTGGGCACCGGTTTATCTAATAAATAAGATGATGCTTGGTCTTTCTGCGGCTTATACTCAGTGTGGCAGTAAGGAAGCGCTGTCCGTGCTGATTCGCTTGGCAGACTGGTTTGGGTTTCAGGTATTGGACAAATTAACTGACGAACAGGTACAACGACTATTGGTCTGCGAACATGGTTCTATTAACGAATCATTTACAGATGTCTACGCATTAACGGGTGAAAAACGTTTTCTCGACTGGGCGGGCAGACTGCATGACAAAGCGATGTGGATGCCTTTGTCGCAAGGAAAGGACATCCTTTTCGGATGGCATGCGAATACTCAGATTCCTAAATTTACCGGATTCCAGAAATACTATTTGTATACGGGAGACGAGCGCTTCTTGACTGCCGCAATGAACTTTTGGAATATCGTGGTTCATAATCATACCTGGGTGATAGGGGGAAATAGTGTAGGAGAACATTTCTTTCCGGAAGAGGAGTTTGAGAAGAAGATGCT
Organism: Bacteroides stercorirosoris; assembly: GCF_900142015.1. Taxonomy (GTDB): domain Bacteria; phylum Bacteroidota; class Bacteroidia; order Bacteroidales; family Bacteroidaceae; genus Bacteroides; species Bacteroides stercorirosoris. The sequence goes on along the minus strand of NZ_FQZN01000005.1, from coordinate 3,218 downwards.
ACTTCTTAGCGGACCTGAAACGTGCAATTCCGTCAATATGTTACGTTTGACAGAAAGCCTTTTCAGTCTTCGCCCGGACGCTGAGAAATCTGCTTATTATGAACGGGTGCTCTTTAACCATATTCTATCTGCATACGATCCTGAAAAAGGTATGTGTTGTTACTTCACCCCGATGCGTCCGGGACATTATCGGATATACGCTTCCAGAGACAGCTCGTTCTGGTGTTGCGGACATACGGGACTGGAAAGTCCCGCTAAATTGGGGAAGTTTATTTATAGCCATGATAGCGACGGAGTTAGAGTCAATTTGTTTATTCCATCGGTTCTTTCATGGAAAGATAAAGGAGTTGAGCTGACGCAACATTGTAATCTTCTTGAAACTGACGAAGTGGAGTTTAGATTAAAGGCAAGGAGGGAGCAACGTTTCGTGCTCCGTATTCGGAAACCTGAGTGGATGAAGAATCCGACTTTCATTATCAATGGTAAAGAAGAAGAATTAGTTACGGATAGTTCCGGTTATTGCCTGTTTGACAGAGTATGGGCACATGATAATAAAATTGTTTTGAAGTATTCTATGAAGCCCTATATTGAGAGATTGAAAAAGTCAGATAAATATGTGGCACTATTATATGGTCCTTATGTCTTGGCCGGACGTTTTGGGAAGAAAAATCTGCCCGATAGTTTTTGGAGTACAATGAACAATACGGCAAGAAGGGAATTGGACTTGAAAGAGATACCGTCTTTGGCATATGTTGCGGACGCGGTTGCAGATAATTTAAAGGTTATAAGCCGAAACCCGCTGCGTTTTTCTCTGCCAATGAACGGAACTAAGGAGATAACGATTGAACCTTTTTATAAGATTCATTTTGAACGATACATTATTTATTGGTTGACAGAACGTTGAAACGTTCTAAATTATAATAAAAAGAAGATTGAATATGAGGTTAAAAAGATTGTTTTTAGGCGTAATGCTTTTAGTGGGCATTGTCCAAGTAGGAGCGGTAAACTATGTTTCGGAGAATATTTCTGTTTCTCTAAAGGTGCCGGGGAATAATGCTAAGCGCTATTCATTGACTTTGCAGAAGATGCAAGATGGCAGCACATACAATTGCCAGGCAAATGAAGAATTGCCCTTGCTTATTACCCGTAAAGTAACAGGGAAAGACGGAAAGCAACGTGTCAATGTTGTGATTAAGGCTTTGGAGAATGTGTATTTCAATTATGGAGAGCAAGTAAAGACTGGTTATAAACATGTCGACTGCCAATTCTATATGCCGGGATTCTGGTATCGCCGTAATCTGCGTTCTCCGGAAAAGGCGCCTTCATTCCATACCTCTGATAGTTGGTTGGTTCGTGAGGACCGTTTAAGTACTCCGTTGACAGCTATTTTCAACCCGGTCAACGGGAAAGCAATGTCAGTGATCCGTATCGATAAGTTCGATAAGGACGCATTGGTCACTCATAAGGAAGGTGAAGTGATTGTATCCGGTGAAACTTCTATTGGCTATACGGGTTTTGAGAATATCGGAGGTGTGAGCGTGCTCTCTTTTGGCTTTCCATATAAGGAAGCTCCGAAGACCTATATTCGCAAGCTGACATTGGCTCCTGCTGTTGAGGCTTTCCAGTTGCTTCGCAAGGGCGATAGCATTTCATTGACTTGGGAATTGGCGGAAATAAATGTGGCTGACTTCTCCGAATGTGTACAGCGCACTTGGGAGTATAGCTATGATACTAATCGTCCGCAACCTGTCAATACGCATTATACGGTAGATCGGATGAAAGAAGTGATGAGCAACTTTTTTGTAGAAAGCTATGTGGATAATACATCTACCCACTATTACTCCGGTGTAGAGTTGGAAACAGCCACTTGTGCCAGTACGGATGTTGCCGAAGTTGGCTTTGTTGGACGCACATTGCTCAATGCTTTCAACGCTTTGGAGTATGGGGCGCAACAAAACCGTTCGGATTTGGTGGATAATGCCAATAGTGTTTTCGATACTTATCTTCAGAATGGTTTTTCCCAAGCCGGATTTATTAACGAAGTCGTTCACTACAACCGTGAATCGAAAGATCCTGTTCATAGCATCCGTCGTCAGTCGGAAGGCGTATATGCCGTACTGAACTATTTGAACTACGAGAAGCAACAAAAGCGTAGACATCCTGAATGGGAGAAACGCATCAAAGGTATGCTGGACAGTTTCCTGCGTTTGCAGAATGCAGACGGCAGTTTCCCTCGTAAATTCAAGGACGATTTCTCTATCGTAGACGAGAGCGGTGGTAGCACTCCTTCGGCTACTCTGCCTTTGGTAATGGCCTACAAATACTTTAAGGATAAGCGCTATCTGGCAAGTGCAAAACGCACGGTAGACTATCTGGAGAAGGAACTGATTACCAAATCCGATTATTTCTCTTCAACATTGGACGCTAATTGTGAAGATAAAGAGGCTTCTTTGTATGCTGCTACAGCTACGTATTATCTGGCTCTGGTTACTAAAGGAACAGAACGCGCCCATTATGCAAAGCTGGCAAAGAAAGCTGCTTATTTCGCTTTGTCCTGGTATTATACTTGGGACGTTCCTTTTGCAGAAGGACAAATGTTGGGTGACATTGGTTTGAAAACTCGCGGTTGGGGTAACGTATCAGTTGAGAATAATCACATTGACGTGTTTGTTTTTGAATTTGCGGATGTATTGCGCTGGCTTGCCAAAGAATATAACGAGACTCGTTTCTCGGATTTTGCTAAGGTGATTTCCACTTCTATGCGTCAGTTGTTGCCTTATGAAGGCCATATGTGCGGCATTGCCAAAGTGGGTTATTATCCCGAAGTAGTGCAGCACACCAACTGGGACTATGGACGCAATGGAAAAGGATATTATAATAATATCTTCGCTCCGGGCTGGACGGTCGCTTCTTTATGGGAACTCTTTTCTCCGGGACGGGCAGAAGAGTTCTTGCAGAAATAAAGGGAGGTTATGCATCTTTGCATTTGAGGAATCATGCGGAGACGAACTAAAAATGCAACGTGCAGGAGATATAACTCATGCACGTTGCATCTATATATCCTGCATGTCCGGTATATAGTTCCAGCGTATCCCATCTATATATCCAGCGCGTCCCATCTATATAGGGATATTCCTAAAATAATAAAATTTAAGGCAACTAATTCATTGCGAGTTAGTTGCCTTTTTTGTATCTTTAAGCATTCCCCCCAAAAAACG
>NZ_FQZN01000069.1 GCF_900142015.1 Bacteroides stercorirosoris | reverse complement strand
CCGTTTTTTGGGGGGAATGCTTAAAGATACAAAAAAGGCAACTAACTCGCAATGAATTAGTTGCCTTAAATTTTATTATTTTAGGAATATCCCTAAGTAAAAAAGAGAACGGATTTAAAAAGGCTGTCTTGCCATTGAAATACAAGACAGCCTTTTTCTTATTCTATAACGAGCTGCTTAACAACCGGTACGGACAGTGCATGTGTCACAACCAACACATATTCTCCTGCACACGGCAAATCAAACGAAGAACTCTCCTCTTGCGCCTGCTTTACCTCAACCACCTTTCCCCGAATATGATACAAACAAAGTGTAGCATTCGGCAACACTCCGTCCACATATATCTTCCCGGCGGCTTTATCCACCTTCACTGTTACGCTCTTATGCTCTTCCATCTTAACAATACGCAGCCTCAAGTCCCCCAAAAGGCAGTAAATTCATATAAAAAGCGTGGGAACTGCTGTTATTATTGCACCTGGGGCTCTGGACTGCCACTATTCAAATAATATACAACAACCCACGCTCCGTACTATACATTCGAATATGCATATACAACAGAGCATGAGCGTTTGTTGTCTATTATCCTTGAATAGCGTGAAATTGTCCAGATTTCAAGTACAAGATAATATTAAACGCTTTTATACATAATTATCCTTCAATCTTCGTGAGAGAGGTCACTACCTACTCTGCATTTCAGGATGGCAACAAAGGTATAAAAAAAGTAGCCAAAACTAAAGCTACGGCATAAAAAAAACGCAGATTGCCCGGGGATGTCCCGGATAATCTGCGTCTTCTGCTAAAAGAACTGTTTATTTTAAATTTATTCTTCTGTCTTCTCTTCTGTGGTTTCTTCCGCCTCAGCAGCATCTTCGAAATCTGTAATTCCGCAAGACACCAACAGGTTATACCAGGAAATAAGCTTCTTGATATCTGCGATGTATACCCGGTCGCGATCAAATGTCGGCAACACTGCTTCCAGATAAGAACGAAGTTCGTCCGCAGTGGCTTTCTTCAAATCCATCACTACAGCCGCACCGTTTTCCTTCTTTTTCATGGCAGCCAGCACATCTTTCAAAGGTACATCGTCCGTATCGGTATACATGGCGATATCCCCCAAAGAGATTATTTTTTCGTTGCCATAAGCGGGGAAACGTTTCTTGTCTGTGAGAGACTCAACAATCAACATATTTCTACCTTGTGAAATAAGCTTATACAGCCCCGGTTTTCCGGAGATAGACAAAATAGTCTTCAACATAGTATGTTCTATTTTTTATTAGTAATATTTTATTTTTTCGGTGGGCAAAGATAGTGCAAACCGAGAGTAAAAGCAAATTTATTTGTTTATACCGGGATGCAGCCTATTTTCGCTTAAGCAAAAGTAATCAATATTTTTAGATAGAGAAGTTATAACGCCCAAAACCTGTGGAATTAACGGAGTTTCACCGTCGTTTACAATTACAAAATCGGCCTTGCCGCGCTTCTCCTCATCGCTCATCTGGCTGCGGACACGACGTTCCACCAATTCCCGCGGAACTGCGTCACGCTGCATGGCACGCGCAATGCGCACCTCTTCGGGGGCGTAAACCATCACCACAGCATCTACTTCACCGGCAAAGCCCGCCTCAATCAGAATAGCAGATTCCATCCCCACTATCGGACAAACGGTATGCTGCTCCACCCACCGGTGAAAATCATCCCGCACCCGTGGATGGATGATGCCGTTTACAGTACGAATATGTTCGGGATTACCAAAAATATAGGAAGCGAGCAAAGGTCTATTCAGTTCCCCACCGGCATACACTTCTTCTCCCAGCAAGCCAATCAGTTCCCGACGAATCTGAGTATCCGAAGCCGTCAGCCGCTTTGACTCGACATCCGAAATGTAAACGGGAACACCCATCACTTCCAGTAAACGGGACACAACACTTTTCCCGCTGCCGATGCCACCGGTTATACCTATTTTAATTGTCATATTCGGGAGTTACCTGCTCAATAAGAAAGTCTACCTGTTCGGGATTGATACGTATTTGATTCACACCTTTTGGCACAGACTTCAGCTTCACGGTATACTTGTCCGAACCCAGTTTCAGAAGTTCTTCATAAGAAACATTGATATGGAAATCACTCGCTGATATCTGACGGAAATGACTCAAACCAACCTGAAAGGTAACATTTACTTTGGATGGAAACGCACGAAGCACTTTGCCTCCCGGGAAGTTAACTCCCTGCAAAGGCACTTCCACCGTCTTTTCTGTATAGATATCTACCGGAAAGACCATTTCTACCGAAGCCGGAACAAACTTTACTCCTTTCCGGGTGAGCAGAGGTATTTGCCGCTTCAACGTATCGGAAACATCTTCAAATTTCACTTTCTGCGTATAAGCAGCTGTTATGGTATCTAAAGCTCCTTCGGGCGCATAAGCCAACACGGAGTCCGGTTTACAAATCGTATCGGAGATATAATACTGGCGTCCTGCACTCACTGTTCCCTGAAACCTCACCGGAACCAATTTAGAAGCTCCGGTAGAATAGATATATTCCAGTGTATCGGGTTTCACGGAAAGTAACTTTGTAGATACATTCAGCTGACTGAGCAATCTCTTCTCGAACTGCGAAGAATAAACACGCACGTGATTGTCATCATTACCTTTATAATCAGAAAAATCGAGAGTGATAGGAAAAAAACTTTTCCCAAGCATGTAGTTGAGTAATACCGTGCCTTTGTCTTTCACCCGGATGTGCAACTCGGAAGAAGGCTCGGAAGTTATCACCACATTGTTAGGGACACCTTTCAGACGCACAGGAATGGAGAATTCCGTTTCATAATCGTTGTTCAATGTCTGAAGTAGCCAAAAACCGCTGGCGATAAAAAAGAAAAATAAAAAAATTAAGAACTCTCTACTCTTATCACTGAGCAGAAAGTCCTTAACTTTTCTCGCTGTTATCAGATATATGCGTTTTATGTTCCTACGATTAATCATAGGCTCACTTATTCAAAATTATTTAGCAGCCTGATTACTGTTAGCATCAGCAGCTGCGGCGAATATAGAATTCTTATCTATTCTAATCTTAACGTTAGAGGCGATTTCAAGCACGATATCGTTGTCATTAATCTCTTTGATAACGCCATGAATACCACCGGCAGTAATCACTTTCTGATTTACCTGAAGTGATTTACGGAAGTTTGCAATTTCTTTCTGCTTCTTGTTTTGCGGGCGAATCATGAAGAAATACATGATAGCAAACATGGCAATCAGAACAATCCACATCATGCTACCACCACCAGGTGCTGCGGCAGGAGCTTGCAAGAATACGGTCATTAAATTCATAAATTATTCGTTTTTAGTTTTTAATACTCAACAAAGGTATCAGTTTTTCGCCAACTTACCTTCTTTTTTTAATTGATTAACTATTCCGTCCAAAGTACCGTTTACGAAACTTCCGCTCTTTATCGTACTATAGACCTTAGCTATTTCAACATACTCATTTAACGAAACACTCACCGGAATGTTCGGGAAACTTAGAATTTCGGCCAATGCACACTGCATAATCACCACGTCCATAAAAGCAACGCGATCCAAATCCCAGTTACGCGTATTCTCACTGATCAGATGACGATAATAATCGCTGTTCAATATAGCGCGGCGGAACAGGCGACGGGCAAACTCCTGATCTTCCTCATCCTTAAATTCAGGCAGTAAAGACTGGTTAGCTCCATTCTTTTCCTCAAAGCGTTTGATTGTCTTCAGAACGAAAGTATCTACTATTTCTTTGTCATCATTCCAGTAAAGGCTCTGGTCTTCAAGCAAAGTATCCAGTTCCTCATTATTGAAAATGAAAGATTTGTAGAGCTTTCTCCACAATTCGCGGTCGGCTTCATAAGATTTATCAGACGAAGCCATATATTCCTTATATATATCGGAAACTATAATCTTCTCATACAAGCCCTTGACGAAGTCTTCGTCATTTGCCCACGAACGCTTCTGGTTGGCGGCAAAATCCAGCAACTGTTTATTCACCTCCAGTTGCGAAACGAACTTGTTTTCTACGAATTTCATGTTAGGATACAACTCTTCTGCGGTCGGGGCTAACTTGGCCTTTGCCGCATCAATGCGTTTTTGTGCGTAAGTCGTCAGAGCCACCATCAACATCAGCAGATAATTATAAAGGTCATACGCTTTGGAAAGACTAAAGAATAATTCTTTCTCCGCTGAGTCTAAATTTTTACTGCCGTTCTGATAATAAGCATATACAATCTGTATAATCTTAAGACGAATAAGAACTCTGTTAATCATAAGTCTATTTAATCAATACTGTTTTTAACGAAATGCAAAAGTAGGTATTTTTAATGAGTTTACGCAAATAAATCACATTTTTTAATGCAGAAGTTCATTATCCGGGCATTTTCTTTTGACAGTTTAAAAAAAATCGTCAATTTTGGAGCCAATAACAACAAGAGACCTATAAATATGGAAGACTTAAAGAAGAAAAACAGTGCGGACATGAATGATAAGGAGATTGTATTCTCCAAATCCATTAAGGCAGGTAAACGAATCTACTATCTGGATGTAAAGAAGAATAGGAAAGATGAAATGTTTCTCGCTATCACCGAAAGCAAGAAAGTGGTGAACGGTGAGGGTGAAGACGCGCAGGTGAGTTTTGAGAAACATAAGATTTTCTTATATAGAGAAGATTTTGATAAGTTCATGAATGGCCTGAACGAAGCTATCAGTTTCATCAACCAAAAAGAAATGATGGAAGTTATCAGCAATATGAACGCAGAAGCAGATGCAAATGCAGAAGCAGATAAAGAAGCAGTATTCAACATGATAGCCGAAATGAATGAAAAAGAAATGGATTTAGACGGGGAAATCAAAATAGATATTGATTTTGAGGAACCAACTCTTTGATAATTCAAAAAGAAGCTGTACTTTTGCACCGCTTTTTTGCAACATTGTGTGGTTAACCCCACATCGTGCGATGGTGAATTAAGCAACAAACAACTTAATTTAGAGTAACACAAAAAATTTAAGAAAATGAGATCAATTGAAGTAAAAGGTACTGCAAGAACTATTGCAGAACGTTCTTCGGAACAAGCAAGAGCTTTGAAAGCTATTCGTAAAGACAACGGTGTACCCTGCGTACTCTACGGAGGAAGTGAAAACATTCATTTCACTGTGCCCGCTGATGGCCTGCGCAACTTGGTTTACACTCCGCATATCTATGTGGTTGACCTGGTTATCGATGGCAAGAAGATAAACGCTATCATGAAAGATATCCAATTCCACCCGGTAAAAGATACTATCCTGCACGTTGACTTCTACCAGATTGACGAGTCTAAACCTATCGTAATGGAAGTTCCCGTACAGATGGAAGGCTTGGCAGAAGGTGTGAAAGCCGGTGGTAAACTAGTATTGCAGACACGTAAACTGAAAGTGAAAGCTTTATATAATGTTATTCCTGAAAAACTGATAGTAAACGTTGCTCACCTCGGACTGGGTAAAACAGTTAAGGTTGGCGAATTGAGCTATGAAGGTCTGGAATTGATGAATGCTAAAGAAGCTGTCGTATGCGCCGTTAAGCTGACTCGTGCTGCAAGAGGTGCTGCCGCTGCTGGCAACTAATTCGCTCTTTCGTAAGAAAACAGCATATTCCGGAACGCGGATTAACGCAGATGACGCAGATTTCACTAATCCGCGGAAAGCTGCGATAATCCGCGTTCTTTGTATAGTAATTACAAAAAAATGAAATATTTAATTGTTGGATTAGGAAATATAGGTCCTGAATATCACGAAACCCGCCATAATATAGGTTTCATGGTGGCAGATGCATTGGCAAAAGACGCAGGCGCTACTTTTACTGATGGTCGTTACGGTTTTACCACTACGCTATCTGTCAAAGGACGTCAACTGTTATTGCTGAAACCTTCTACATTCATGAATCTCAGCGGAAACGCTGTGCGCTACTGGATGCAAAAAGAAAACATTCCTTTGGAAAATGTGTTAATAATAGTAGATGATCTCGCTTTGCCATTCGGCACGTTGCGCCTGAAAGGAAAAGGCAGTGACGCCGGACACAATGGACTGAAACACATTGCCGCCATTCTGGGTACCCAGAACTATGCAAGACTCCGTTTCGGTATCGGCAACGAATTTCCACGGGGCGGACAGATAGATTATGTGTTGGGACATTTCACCGAAGAGGACTGGAAGACTATGGATGAACGCCTGAAAACAGCAGGAGAAATAATCAAAAGTTTCTGTCTGGCAGGCATTGATATTACTATGAACCAATTTAATAAGAAGTAGTGAGGTTTAGTAGTAAGTAGTAAAAAAAACAATATGAGTGAAGCAAGAATAGATAAATGGATGTGGGCCGTGCGCATTTTCAAAACACGCACTATTGCTGCTGAAGCGTGTAAAAAAGGGCGTATCAGCATCAACGGAGCATTGGCCAAAGCTGCCCGAACCGTAAAACCGGGAGATGTGATACAGGTACGTAAACCACCCATCACTTACTCTTTCAAGGTACTGCAAGCCATCGAAAAACGCGTGGGTGCAAAACTTGTTTCAGAGATGATGGAGAATGTAACGACTCCCGACCAATATGAATTATTGGAAATGAGCCATATCAGCGGTTTCATAGACCGAGCCAAAGGTGCCGGTCGCCCTACCAAGAAAGACCGACGGAATTTGGAAGAGTTTACTACTCCCGAATTCATGGACGACTTTGATTTTGAATTTGACTTTGAAGAAGAATAACTATCACATGACCACATTATATTATTATGAGCGAAAAGAAGATAAAATGGGGATTTATTGGTTGCGGAGAAGTGACCAAATATAAAAGTGGTCCCGCCTTCCAGAAAGTGGAAGGCTCGGAAGTGATCGCTGTCATGAGCCGTGACGGTGCCAAAGCTAAAGCTTACGCTAAGGAAAGAGGTATTCCGAAATGGTATGATGATGCCCAAGAATTAGTTGACGATGAAGAGGTGAATGCTATCTACATTGCCACTCCTCCATCTTCACACGCTACTTATGCCGTCATGGCAATGAAAGCCGGTAAGCCTGTTTATATAGAAAAGCCTATGGCGGTAACCTATGAAGAATGTTGCCGTATCAACCGCATTTCAAACGAAACCGGCGTTCCATGCTTTGTGGCCTACTACCGCCGCTATCTACCTTATTTCCTGAAAGTAAAGGAATTGATAGAGAATGGTATGATTGGCAATGTTATCAATGTACAAATTCGGTTTGCCCAGCCTCCACGGGACTTGGATTATAACAAAGAAAACCTTCCGTGGCGTGTACAACCCGATATTGCAGGCGGCGGCTATTTCTACGATTTAGCTCCTCACCAAATTGATTTATTGCAAGATATGTTCGGTTGCATCCTCGAAGCCAGCGGATATAAGAGCAACCGCGGCAGACTCTACTCTGCCGAAGACACTTTAAGCGCATGTTTCCAGTTCGACAGTGGATTGGTAGGTAGTGGTTCCTGGTGCTTCGTAGCACATGACTCTGCCCGCGAAGACCGTATTGAAGTTATCGGAGACAAAGGAATGATCTGTTTCTCCGTATTTACTTACGATCCAATCGCATTGCATACGGAAAAAGGAAGAGAAGAAATCCCGGTAGCTAATCCGGAACATGTACAACAACCGCTCATTCAAGCCGTTGTCGACCATCTTTTAGGCAAATCCATCTGCACCTGTGACGGAGCAAGCGCTACGTTGACAAACTGGGCGATGGATAAGATACTTAATAAAATATGATGAATTGGGGATATTCAGTAAATGTCCCTCTTTCTAATAAATTAAGAGAACAGTTTTACTGGCACTGTCCACAATTTTGTGTAAATAGAAAACTTCAGGATTCGGGTTTTATACTTGAATCCTGTTTTCAAATATAGTAATAAATTGGTTAAATA
>NZ_FQZN01000008.1 GCF_900142015.1 Bacteroides stercorirosoris | reverse complement strand
AAAACTGACAACCTTTCCAGTAGGGAAAGATAAGATGTGACAACTTATTTAGTAACCAGCCCCGAATAGTGACAACCATTTTTAGGATAAGACATACAGTATCACTGCAAAGCCTATGCAGCATCACTGCAAAGCCTATGCAGTATCGCTGCAAAGCATATGCAACAACATTGCAATACAGATGCAACACTACATTGCTTTTAATCCCCCGTAAGTAGTAACCTTTTTCTCCATCAATAGCTTGCAAATACGCAAGAATACGCAAGACTATGCAATAGCGCCACATATTCATTCCTTATTTGTTCATCGAATCACCTGGAATGAATATTTACCAATTAAAGCCTGTTATATAAAATGACGATATGCTATCACTTTGAGGGAGAATAGGGCATATCTACTTTCATTTAAGCAAACCGCAAAACACACAAAATCCTACGGGGAAGGGTTAGGAGAGAGGCTGTATATATCATTTCATCTCTCCCTGTACACCGGCAATTCCTGTCCCCGTTCCGTATGGATCACACCGAAGTTGACAAAACCATTTACCGATTCCGGCTCTAAAAGAGTTATGGCAAGGTTCGCATTCTTTTGTGAGAGACGAACAATGAAACTGCCTGCCGGGAAACTCTTCTTTTCCTTTATCACCCGAGTAGATACGGTGACCGGATAAATCTTTTCCCACTCCTTATCCGTCTTCCGGTATTCAGTGACGATGTACTTTTCTACAGTAGTCGTGAATGCTTTCCGGCTCTTTTCCACTTTTATTCCCAAAGCACGGAGTTTCTCAGCCTGCATCGGGCAACTGTCCGGCAGAATATAGGCTTTAGGGCGTTTGCGTACTAAATCCGCTTTCAGTTGGAGAGCATCGAGAGTCGGCAGGGTTTCCGTGAAACGTTCCTTCTTACTAAGGTCAATAAATGAAACAGGAAGCTCTGTACGGGTGGGTTGAAAAGTGACGAATACATCACTTTTTCCTGCACAAGTTTCCCTGACAGCTTTTTGTATGGTCTTTTTAACCTCCTTGTGATGGACTGCTGCTGTTTCCAAAAGGCTGCGGGATACCCGGAAACCGCAGTCGGCACGACGGGCAAAAGACGTCCTTCCCAGCCCTATACCCCGTATTTCTATGAATAAGGATGCCGCATTGGTGAGTCCTTGGTATGTGGAACTGGATTGCGGACTTTTTGCGTCTTTTATTGCATACAAACTATCATTCTTTATGTGTGGGGTAAAATAAAAACCGGAATTGTAACCATTGGCAGCCAACGCCTTTTCCGCTTCTTCGCGAAACAACCCGTTGGAGAGCCGGCGTATTCCATCAGAGATGTTCAGATGACCGCTGGGCAGAAACAAAACATCGGCGGCTGTGGTTGCCCGGCTTCCACGTAGACGTCCGAACTCTTTGCGGAAAGGGCTGAACTCATGGATGTCCAAAGCTATCTCAGGATTCCACTCTTTATATGCCTCTTTGAGAAGAAGGGTTACAGGGTCAGAGAGTTTGCTCTGATCCCGGTTCAAGTCGAAGCCGCTGCCCGACTTGCGGCTCTGAAATGCGTAACCATCCGGATTGGCCACAGGGATGAGTGCAAGAGATACTTTTTTTAGAATATCAGCCCCTTCGGGAGTGCCCAGCAGATAATCGGCTAGCAGACAGGCTGCTTCCGGTCCGGCCGGTTCATTGCCGTGCAGACCTGCCTGCATCCAGACTTTTATTTTCTTGTCTTCCTTTGCAGTGCCGAAATAAAGAATCGGTATTTCTCTTCCTTGCGGAGTATTGCCGATGTTGGCCAGTGTCACTTTATCAGAATGCTTGTCGGCTAATGCCTGTAAGTAGCGTGTTATCTCAAACAATGACGCCAAGCCTTCTTCAACCGGTTTTCCGAGAGTGGGGGTAGTATATTTTCTTTCCGGATCGGGATAGAACTGCCGGGTGACATCTTCGGGCTGTGGCGAAGGTTGGATATTCCATAGCGAAAGATTACTCAGAACGGTTTCCTGCGCCATCTGTTGCAGATAGAGGGCTTCATTGCGGGACAGCCCGGCAAGATAACCGCTTGTATAAGGTTTTTGGAAAAAGACGGTGCAAAATACGTTGGCGGCGAGATAAGAACCTTGCACGGACGGATGACTATGATCGGGGTTATAGAGCGTGAAGTCTGGATTCTCCGTGCGGATACGCTTCCAGGCCATACCTATGGGAGCGCACCAGGCGTTCAGCTGGTGAGTCATCTCCAGGTAACTCTCGGCAAGGCGTTGCTGCATCTCGGCATATGTGTCGATATGGTGTCCCCAGGTCATGTAGAAGACGGTTTTTCCTTGTGGATTATAAAGACGGCGCAGACTGTCGAGGGAGTAAGCCGGCTTATACACATTCTCCCGCACCCAATCCTTTTCGCGGGCGGGAGCCTTGCTTTGATCTTGCAGCACCACAAAGTCCCAGTTTCCCTCGCGGATGGCGTCGAGGGTTTCGGGATTGGCGGCATGTTTCTTCAGTGTCCAGCCGCCATGTTCCACTAATTTCACAGAGAGCTTGTGTCCGGTAGAGGCGGCGATGGCCTGCACTTGGCGAACTAAATGATTATACTGGGTGTAACTGTTGCCAATGAACAGCGCCCGCAGCGAATCGCCCAGCATGACCGGAACGGCCCGTTCGCCCATACCGGTAGAATGGTGTCCGATGCCTTGCTCATCTATCTTCTGCCAGTGGCAGGGCCAGTTCTTTTCAGCGGCTATCTGATGGATGTATTGATAGAAGCTGTTGCCGCGTTCGTAGCGGTTGCGTCCTTGCGCTTCCGCTTCGGGAGTTTTCCTTAGATAGGACTCCCGGACGGTGTCACCGGCCGCTAACTGTAAAACTATCGGTTTGGCAAGATATTTTTTGATTGTTTCGGAGGTGATATAAGGGATATTACGTACCCCGTAAGGAAAGTCCAGCGAGGTATCGGGGAACGTGTACCATCCCGGACTGCCTATGACCGCTTTTTCCACATACGGGCTGTCATAGAAAAGCATGAAGCGCTGCACAAACTGTCCTCCGGCTGAATGACCGTAAATCATATAGCCTGTTCGTTGGCTTCCCGAATTTTCTTTGACGTACTCGAATATTTTATCAATCAGGGCGGGAGTCTGTTCTTCGGCAGAACGTACAGTGTGGGTGTTGTTGTCAATGACACCGACTTCCTGATAATCGCACAGCGGATATTCTTTCAGGCCGAAGTGGGGGATGAAAACCATGAATTTGTGTTTCTCCGCTTCCCGCTTCCAAGTTTTGAGCAGATAGCTATAACCGCGGTCTGCCCCTTCGAATACGAAGACGACAGGCATTTGGCGCACATCGCCGGAAACCGGAATGTAATAGTGGACGTCTACCGGACGGTCGGCAAAAGGCGGATAATCCTTGTAAGTGAATTTCCCCTCGCCGGAGGAAAGAACCGGTGTTGCATAAAGTCCGGTGCAGAGGAAAATAACGCTGAGAAGTAGAAATAACCTTTTCATTCTTCGTACCTCCCTTTCATTATAACTTTCTTATTTCTCATTGCCACCTTTCCGCGTGCGATGACATCTGTCAGGCACAGTTCATCATCCAGAAAACAAAGGTCTGCATCGAAGCCGACGGCTATTCTGCCTTTGGTGCGAAGTTTGAGATTGCGTGCCGGATTGCTGGTGATGAGAGTGAGGGCCTTTTCCAGAGGTAGTAATCCCTCTTTCACGAGTAGTGTCATTTCCAGTAAATTAAGGTGTAGAGGGGCGGGACGGTAAGTGGGTTCCCCTGTTTCCGGGTTTACACGGCGCACACCTCCGCGGCCGTCGCTGGAGAATGTGATGCGCTCCAAAGGCACATTGGCTTCGAGGGCTTTCATCACACAACGGTGGGGGGCATCGAACTTGGTTCCCCCGGTGGAAAAGTCTACCATGCCTCCCATACCGGCAAATTCGATGGCCTGGTGGAACAATGCTTCCGTGCGTATCAGGTGGGTGGGTGAAAGGTAGGAGATAAGGGTGGGGTAGTGCCGGGCGATGTTCAGCAACGGCGTAATGCCTTCGGGCAATGCTCCGAGATGAATGTGCAGGATTCCCCCTTTGCCGGATGTGAAACCGCCGAGGCGCACCTGGTTGATGAGGCGTAATATTTCCAGTTCGGTGGGGAAAGCGCTGCGGTCGTCACTCATGGCGAGCTTGCAACCGATCACTTTATCGATAAATATAAGATCGTCTGCAACGCAGGACATCAGTGTCTTGGGTGGTAGACCGTAGAAGCTGGTAAGCATATAAGCACTAAGGCCATCGTCTTCCAGGGCTTTTGTTTTGGCATATAGGGTGGTCAGTTCTTTTACGAACCCGTCTGTTCCGAGCAGTCCCAGCACGGTAGTGGTTCCGCAAGCCACCAGTTCGCTCACAGAGACGTTGGGGACTAATGAGGCATACCCTGTCTGTCCTCCTCCTCCGGTGATGTGGACGTGTTGGTCGATGAAACCGGGGGTGACGGCACATCCTGCGGCATCTATGGTTTCGTAGGGAAGGCCTGACAAGTCTATTTTCCGGTCTATGAGGGCAATCTTGCCGTCCGCCAGCAGAATATCGCTTATGCCGAGAGGTTCGGGGGCGTACAGATTCGCATTTTTTATCAGTGTAAACATGGTTATGAAGTTTTATAGTGTAATGAAATGATAAGCTATCAGGAACAGGATGCTACCAACCAGGGGCAGGGTGTTTCTTTTCGCCAGTTCGATGGGCGATACGCCCGCCACACCGGCAATGGCTACAATAATTCCCGCTATGGGAGACGCTGCGCGCCCCATGCTGGCGGATAGTTGCAACGGGAGCACGAGGGAATAGGCTGGCATTCCCAGTTGTCCGGCAATGCCGGGCAGCAGGGGGCCGAAAGAAAAGAAGGCTGCATTCCCGCTTCCCATCAGCATGGCTGCACAGAAGATGATAAGGGCGAAGACCGCCGCGATGGCAATGCCGGAAAGACCTATATGCGTGGAGTAATCTACCAGTGAGTCGATAAATCCGAGGCTGATAAGCCCTTTTGAGAATATCTCGGATGCCACAATCAGCGTCACTACACTTGCAAAGACATTGCCCATTCCCTTCCAGAAGCTGGAGAAGGCGTCAAATGTTTTTCGTATGTTGCGTGTGTGGCAGCCTACGAATACGAGTGAGATGAACAGGGAGAACATCATTGCCGTAGTCGTATTGAGCGTGATGGGAGGTTGGAACAAACCTACGTAAGGTGAAAACAGAATGAGAAGTGCCAGTGGAAGTACGGGGAGCAAAGCGAATATCAAGGGAATATCCGGTCGGGTGGAGGACTGCGGAGTTTCCGGATTTCCGCTTGTTTCCGTACTCTGCCTGGCGGCTTCTTTTTTGTCGAAATACCTATTGTTGAAATAAAACAGTGTCATGACTACCAGGGTGGTGGGGAGGACCAGTGGTAGTTGGTGAGTGATGAAATAAGCCACATTGGTCTGGCCGATAAGTTCGGCGGCAAGGGCCGTGTTTGCCGAGCCGGGGCCTTGGTCGAAAAGCGTTGCGGCGGCAATGACGGATAAGGCTGTCAGTCGGCTTACTCCCAGTCCCACCAGGACGGGATAGACGGATGCGACAAGCAATAGCCCTAAACCGGCTGCCGAGGGTGTTGTGATAAATAGCAGTTGGCCGATAGGAATGGTGACGGTGGCTGCCAGATAGGGGTAACGGCGGAAGAATCCAAGTGGTTTCATGGAAATGTGCACCAGGGCATTGGTGGCTTGTATATGGTTCATGAAGGCCACGTAACCGCCGATAGTCATAATCATCAGTCCTGCACGGGAGAGGTTGCCGATAAATGTTTCTTCCACTACTTTCACCAGGTCGAAAACGATGCTGCCGGTAGGTTTGTCCGGAGTCAGGGGCTGGATGTTGAGTACGAGGGCAAATGTCAGCATGATGAGTCCGGCGAACATCAGTACTCCTTGCGGGTTGAGTTTCCGGTAAAGATAGATGGCAGTGAAGGTGGTCACTGCAATACAGAGTAGGAAGGCGATGACTGACATATATGGATTGGTTTTTAAGTTTAAGTACTGAATAGAATAAGTTTGATATATAAATGATAATTTAGGGGCGAGGCGCCCCGGCCAGGTTTCCTTTCGGCACAAGAGTATCTTCATTCTCCTCCTCTCGGGAGGAGGAGTACCCGTAGGGGGAGGTGGTAGGTGAAACAATAAAATACCTATTATTCAGAAGAATAAGGAACTCCTTTCTCACCTACCACCCCGCCCTTTGGGCACCCCTCCTCCGACTGGAGGAGGGGAATGAAGTTACTTCGCAAATCACGCCGCTAAATTATCATTTATCCCATTATCTTATAAACAAATAATGAACGCTCCCTTATAGATATCCCGGATTATTCTCCAGCTGTCTGCCTGTATTGGAGTCAATAAACTCTTGCGGAATCGGGAAGAGTACCGGAGTTTCATACGTATTCATACCTCGTGCGTCACGTCCTGCAATTTCATTCAACTGGCGCATACGGCGTTTGAAGTAATTATTCACGTCTCGTTCATCTCCGCCTTTCTCCTGGCTAACGCGAATCAGAGTGTGTCGGCGTTCTTCTTCCGAAAGGAGTTCGCGGCTGCGTTCGTCCAGAATGAAATCGAGCCCTCCTGCCGTCAGTTCAGCTTCCGTGATGCTGACAGCATTGGAACGGTTACGCACCTTGTTAATCCATTTTATGGCTTCACCTGCTTGATTGTTCTTCAACAGAGCTTCCGCATAGAGCAGGTAAGTGTCGGCCAGACGAAGGTAAACGATATCCTGGTAGCATCCGTCCTTGTCACCGTTTGCCATCAACGGTGCTACGTAGTCCCATTTGCGGGTGGTAGGCCAGTTGTACTTCTTGATGGTGGTTTTGTTGTCATCCAGCATGGCGGCGCTTACGATGGTGTCCACTACCATTTTTCCGTTATTCAGATATTCCGTGACTTTACCGTCGGCTCCTTTCTCATTAATGCTCCATACCACTGCGTAATCAGATACACGGTCATCCTTTGTGCCCTGATCCTTGTAGTTGTAGAGGCGGAAAGCCCCTCGTGACGGTACGCAACGCCCGGCACCTTTACCGCCGTTGTTTATCCAGAATACCTGGGGCCAGGTGGCTGCGCCGCTTGTATAGTTCGGGTCTTTCATATTACTTTTGTTGATGACGCCATCGTTGGAATAATAGTTCTTATAAGTACTCTTCATATACACCTCAGCCGTACCGAATGCACTGTTCTCCGGCTCTGTATTGACAAAGGCATACAGTACTTCTGTATTTCCATCCGCATACATCGGCGTGCGGAATACATCGATGAACGGACAGCCGGGGTTGGCGGCGTTCTTACCGAAACGTGTGGTCATCAGGCTATATTCATTGCCTTCTACCAGTGGTTTCAATACTTCGGCAGCTTTGCCGGGCTGGTCCATTGCCAGATATAACTCACCCAGATAGTGGCGTGCTACGGCTCCGGAAATCTTACTGTTGTTCTCTTCGCGGAGCGGCAGGTTGTTCATGGCGAATGTGAAATCCTGTTCCATCACTTCACGGATAGACTCTACGGAGTTGCGTTCCCAGTCGTTACGGTAGTTCATACCCGTAATCTCTTCGGTTGACAGAGGCACGGCGCCGAATGAATAAGTCAGGTGGCGATAGGCCCATGCGCGGAAGAAGCGGGCTTGCGCTATGATCTTGTTCTTATGGGCGGCAGCTTCCGTTTCCGTCCCTTTCCAGTCGATGCCGCTGCCTTCTGCACGTGAAATCACCATATTGGCGGTGTTGATGATGCGGTAGCACCATTGGAAGATGTTCTGGAATATCCGTAAATCTGTCTGATTGATTTGAGACGGATAATACATATACTTGAACTCACTGTGTGAATTGTTGCTCCATGAATTATCGACACCGCTACCCCATGCTGCATGCAGCACAAGCGGCAGGCCGCCACCCAGTGCGTCGGCACGGCGGTATTCGTTACGCATCATTCCGTTGAGGGTGATTACCATAGACTGGAATCCGCTGTAATCTACCAGCAGGTTTTCAGGATAGAGTGAAGCACGCGGGTCTTCCTCCAGGAAACTGGACTCGTTGCATCCGGTGGTGCAAAGCACAAGCAGTGCTATCAGTGTATATTTTAGCTTTTTCATACTTTTCTCTTTTTAAGCGGTTTATAAATCAAGTTTCAGACCGAATGTGAATGAACGCACCTGTGGAGTGGACTGTTGGTCGCTGATAAATTCGGGGTCCAGACCGGTCCAGCTTGTCCAGGTTGCCAGGTTCTTGATGTTCATATATACTTCGAGGCGGTTCAGTGAAATCTTCTTCAGCCAGCGTTGGGGGATGCGGTAGCCCAGTGTGATGTCCTGCACACGGAGGAAGTCGGTCTTTTCATAGAAGCCGGCGCCCATCGGGTTCACGGATGTGTCCAGAGAGTTCTTCGGATACTTATTGGTCGGATTTTCCGGGGTCCAGAAGTCTACCATCAGGCGGTTCTGGCGATAAGAGTTGTGAGATACATCGTAGAGCCAGTTGTTGGCGGTCTGTCCCAGCTGCGCATTCAAGAATACGCTGAGGCTTACATTCTTGTAGCGGAAAGTGTTCATCATGCCCATGGTAACTTTGGGAATAGCGGAGCCGATGATTTCCTTGTCTGCCGGAGTGATGTCATTTACACCGTCCTTATCATGATACTTCATGTAACCGGGGATGGAGTAACGGTAGTTCGGATCCTGCTGACCGTTGGGATTTGCCGGGTCGGTGATCTGCCAGATACCGATGAAGCGGTAGTCGTAGTTCACGCTGATAGGTTCGCCGATGAACCATCTGGAACCTACGTCATCCATAGGTTTGCCGTCAGCATCATAGAGGCCTACGTTTACAATCTTTGTTTTATAGTGCGACAGATTGAAAGTGGTCGACCACTCGAAATCTTTCTTGGTGATATTGTTTGAAGTGATTTGCAATTCCAAACCGCGGTTCTGGGTTTCCCCGATGTTCTCGGTAATATTTCCTGTTCCGTTGATGGTAGGAATGGAACGGTTCAGCAGCAAGTCGCTTGTTTTCGACCAGTACATATCGAAAGATCCCTGGATACGCCCGCTCCACAACTGGAAGTCGATACCCGTGTTGACGGACTGTGTAGTTTCCCATCCCAATGAAGGAGAAGCCAGCTTGGAAGGATAGAAACCATAGCTCGGTGTATGGTCGTCTTTCAGATAGTTGAACGTCGAGAGTTCGGGTAGTGTGGTGTAGGCACCTACGGCCTCATTACCGTTCTTACCCCATGACAAACGATATTTCAGGTTGCTGACGACTTTTGCCAGCGGACTTGCCTGGAAGAAATGTTCGTTAGAGATATTCCAGCCGATGGCCATGGAAGGGAATATGCCGAACTTGGATTGGTTGCCGAATGCCGAGTACCCGTCACGGCGTGCCGTCAATGTCAGCAGATAGCGGCTGTCGTATGAATAGTTCAGACGTGCCATCTGTGAGATATGGTTCTGCTTTGTATAGCTGGAACTTCCGGACATGGTGGCTGCTTTGGAAATCTGATAATAATACATCACGTCGTTAGGGAAGTCTTTTCCTTCCATTCCGTTGCCTTCTTTCTCGTAGCTCTGTGCAGAATACAGACCAGTGAAGAAGATGCGGTGTTTGCCGAATTCACGGGTATAGGTGATGATATTTTCCAAAATCCATTCCTGTGAATGCCAGTCGTCGGTATTCAGAATACCGTTGGAACGGGCTCCGTAGTAAGTGTCCATCCCCTGGTATTGTTTCCAGCTGCTGTCTTGGTAAGTATAACCTGTGTTCAGTTTATAGCTTAATCCCGGAACGAACGGCAGCTTAATTTCGATAACATTGTTAGTGATGACTTTGGAGCGTATATCACTGCTTTTATTGTTGAGGCTGCTCAGCGGGTTTACCGAAAAGGCTTCGCTGGAGTCTTCCCAAGCGGCAGAACGGATATTGCCTTCTTCGTCATAAGCCTCTGCCAGCGGGTTCATCCGGAAAGCTCTGGAGAATGAGGCGCTACTGCCGCTTCGGTCGTAGCGGCCCAACTGTGTGCTGGTGGAGAATTTAAGCCAGGAATTGAATTCCTGATCCAGGTTGAAGCGGATATTGTAACGCTTGAATTGGTTGCCGACAGCTGTACCCTTCACGTCTGTATAGTTCAGCGATACGAAATAATTCGTTTTGTTCACTCCACCACGGAATGAAATGTTATGTTGTTGCTTAAAGCCGGTACGGGTTGCCAGGTCCAGCCAGTCGGTATCTGTTCCCGCTTCGTGCATACGCAGCTCAGTGGCAGTCATAGAGCCCATCCACGGTTCCGGATTGCTTTCTGTCGGTGGAGTGGTATTGGCATCTCTCAATGCTTCAGTCTTGTATTTCCAAAATTCAGCGCCATTCATGAGGCGGGGTAAATTAATCGGATTATCAATGGTGACGTATGTATCATAAGCTACGACCACCTTTCCTTTCTCACCTCTTTTGGAAGTAATCAGGATGACACCGTTTGAACCGCGTGCACCATAGATGGCGGCCGAAGAAGCATCTTTCAGCACTTCGATAGACTCTACATCGTTCGGATTGATTTCCGACCAGGGACCGTCAAAAGGAATACCATCCAGAATAATCAGTGGCTTATTGTCCGCCGTGATGGAGTTCTCGCCACGGATGCGGGTTTTGGTGGACGACCCTTCGGCATTGGTTCCGGTTACTGAGATATTCAGTCCCGGTACGGCTCCCTGCAAAGACTGGATGATGTTGGCTTGCGGGCGGTTCTCCAATGTTTTGGTGTTTACGGAAGCAACTGCACCCGTCATGTCCGACTTGCGCTGTACACCGTAACCCACTACAACCACTTCATCCAGCATTTTTGTGTCTTCCTTCAGAATAATGTTGATAGGTTTGGTTCCGCTGACTTTTACGTCCTGGTTCAGATAGCCGATAAAGGAAATTTCAAGTGTGGCTCCGTTAGGTACGTTGGGCAGTGAGAAATCTCCATCTACATTACTGACACTTCCTGTGCCCGTACCTTTCACGATGACGTTGGCTCCGATGACGGGTTCTCCCTTTTCATCTTTTACGTTTCCGGTGACTGTGACTTGCTGTTGGGCAAATGCGTTGACCGAAATGAACATCAACAAAGCGCAGCAGACAAGAATAAGTCTGCCAAGGCGTTTTTCTTTTCTTTCGTTCTTCATGATTAATTTGATAGTTAACATAAGTTCTTGTTTTAAATCTCTTTGGCAAAGATATATGTAACAAGAGGCTATTCACTTCGTGAGGTAAACCGTTGAAGTAAACTGTTAAAAGAAGTAAGTGGTTGATTATTAGTGATATGTGGTGGCGGGGGAACGCTTGGAAGTAAACTTCCCGATAGGAAGCGGGAGTGGCAGACAGAGGTTAGGCTTTGTATTTTCCGAGCTTTTTGATGGCGTTCATGAAGTCTTCTTTCGGAATAATGGATTTATTCCGGGTACGAAGGCGGTTGTTGTAGACGGTTTGTGCGGAGCAATGAAGGAAGTCGGCTATTTTCACGCTGTCCGTAATGCCCATCCTTATTAATGCGTGTATGCGCAGTTCTGTATTCAGCAGTTCACCATCTTTCAGTTCAATCCGTTCTTCGGGCAGAAGCAGGGCATTGAAGTCTTCCACAAAATTAGGGTAGAGATGAAGAAAGATTGTATCGAAATGCTGATAGAACTCTTTCAGTTCATTGGAGGCCATTGTTGAAGGATCGGTCATGGCTTTGACGTCTTCTATCTGTCCCACTCTGAGTTTCCGGTTGATGTTTTTGCGGAACTCTTCCAATTTGCTGATATAAGTGGAGCAGATATTGAATACATAACCTATGTATTCCTCCTTTACATAATTGGATTCCCGCAATTGGGAGTTTACTTCTTTTAATTGGGTATTCAGTTCTTTCAGTTGGTCATTGGCCTCTTCCAGGTTTTGATGGGCGGTGGAGAGGGCATCCATATTGACAGAGAGTTTCTGATTGGTATTGTCCAATCTTGTATTAGCTTCTTTCAGCCGGCGCATTTGCTTACGGATGAACAGGAACGCACCAATCAATATAAGGAAAAGCAAACTGACGGTGATGAGAGAAGCTTGAAGTCGCTTTTGCTGTATGTTGTCCCGTTCCTGGTAGGCTTTGTAGATTTGATTTTGCAAATGAGACATTCTGACTATCCGTACCCGGTTATGAAAAAGCATGGCTTTTTGTGAACAGTAGACAATATAGTTATATGCGCGGTCTATCTTCCCGTGTTTAAACAGGTATTCGGCTATTTCCTGCAATGAACCTATGTCTCCGTTGACGCACCGGATGTCTGCCATAGCGGAAAGAATCAGATTTTCCAGATACTTGCTTTCATTTTTCTCGCTCCGGTAGATGGCGGACAGGTTGTATGTGGCAATGGAGTATTTTCGGCTGTCGTTGGGCAATATCTTTTTGTTATGTTCCAATGCTTGCTTGACAGGGGCTGCCTCGGGAGTTCCCAAGTAGAGCCATGTCCGGGTATTCCAGTAGCGCAATTCATCGGGGGTAGCTGTGTTGAGTATTGAATCCCGATAAGTCTTTTGAAGCTCATTGTAGTGCTCCGATAAATGAGAATTCTCACCGGAGTAGTCCCTTAGGCGGGAATAAAGTGTACACAAACGGCCAAAATATTCAGAACGTAGATTTTGCGGCAATTCTTCCGAACGTATATCGCTCACAGCATTCAGTGCTTCAGTAAGAAGTCCGCAGGATGTAAGGACAAAAGACTGTTCGAGCAGAGATACCACTTCCCAGGTCCGGTTATTGGTTTGTTGCGCCAACTGTACGTTTTTGTTAATGTAATGTAAAGCTGAATCAGCATCATATACCCGATACTCTAAATAAATCATCCGATTCATTGCATAGAGTTCCTTTACATCTTTTACCTGGTTATACTGCTTCTTCAACTGCATGATGCGTTCCTCTTTTACTTTCACAAAGACATCCTGATGTGCTAACAGGCTGTCCAGTGAGTAAAGAAGTTTTTTGTTTTCTTCAAAGCTGCGTTCGAAACTGTCGGCAGTTGCCAATGCTGGAAAAAGGAAACAAAATACAAGTATGGAGAGGAAGCTTCTCATAAGGCGTTACAGTCCTAATACATTCGGTTGCCTCTCGTTTGTCTGATTACCATATTGCCCGTTGAAGCCTTGTACTTCTTTTGGGTTGAGTTCCAGTCCTTTCTTCATGTCTTCTACAGAGCCTTCTTTGTCACCGTTTAGTAATTTGGCACGTCCGCGTTCGTGATAGGCCTGTGCAAAATTAGGATTTAGCTCAATGGCTTCATCAAAGAGGGCGATGGCTTCCGGAAGTTTCTTTTGCTCAATATAGAGTTGTCCCAGGTAGAGGAAGCCTTGCTCGTTGAAAGGGTTCAGTTCGGTCACGTGGCAATAATCGGCTTCTGCCGCTCCGGCATCGCCGGTGGCTTCTTTTATTTTGCCGCGTAGCAAGAGGGCGCTTTCGTCATCTGCATCTTGTGCCAATATAGCGTCAATGTCCTCCATGGCTTCATTATACTGCTTCATCTTGGTTAATGCTTCGGCACGTAGGAGGCGTGCTTCGGTGAAATCATCTTTCAGCACGATGGCTTTGGTGAGGTGGGCGATACTCATAATGCCGTCATCCATTCCCTGTTTGGCTCTTCCCAGAAGGTAGTGCGCCATGGCGTTGCCTTCTTCTATTTCAATGGCTTTCTGTGCGGCTTCGACCATGGCCTGATAATCTCCTTGCAGGTAGCATACATTGGCAAGGGTGAGGAAGGTGGAAGTATGTTCCGGTTCTAGTTTCGCCATACGCTCCAATAACTCGTGCGCTTCGCTGAGGGCGTTGGTCTGGACATAAACCTGGCTCAGATAACTCATAGTCTCAAAGTCATCCTGGATGGCCAAGGCTTCGGTGAAGCATTTGATGGCATAATCCGGACGTCCCATGCGTTGTGCACGCATGCCGTCATACTTGAATATTTCAAAGTTCTTCTGATTGTTTTTCTGTTTTTCAGTTTCCGGCTTGTCTTGTTTGCCGGAGAAGAAAGATTTAAAGAATCCCATAATTATGTATGTCTTTGATATTTTGTTTCTATTCTTTTGCAAACTTAAAGAAATTCTCCGGAATATACGAATAAAAAGAAAAAATCAATGAAAAACGAATTACCGTACCTGATCCAGAGATATCTTATAGTAATAAGTCTGGTCTGCTCCATTTTCCTCCCGGAGAGCTTTCATATAGAGCGTGGTGTTATCCTGCCAGCAGACGGTTTGCGGGAATATCTTGTCTGACCATAAGCCGAACATGAATTGGAATTCGTCGTATGAGACTTGATATACCTTTATAAATCCGGCTCTTTCGCCTTCGAATTCGGTGCATGCATCGACACAATAGCAATTGTTGGAATTTGGCGAGAACAAACCCTCATTCCGAAACCAATATTCTTCTCCATTTGCTTTAGAAAAGTATGAAACTCCTTCCCATTCGAAGCCTTCGTATTCGAATACATAACAATTTATTTGTGCAAGATACCCTTTATAATGGTATTTACAATAGTCGTCAGATTGTTCATAACTGTCGAATAAGACTTTTGTGTCCCCGTTTTCCAGTGGAATAGAATATTTCCCCTTGCTTGCAGGTATCTGAACCGTGCTGTCTATCTGTTGGTTCTGATATTTAGCCAACGCTGCTAAAAAATCAGCCTCATCGATAGCGATAGCCCAGCGGTCTAAACAATCGTCCTCATCACCATATTCAAAGTTCTCGTGCCAATAGGTTATTTTCGGCATACAGTCATTATCATCTTCTTCCGATATGTCAATCGATCCCTTTTCCAACAGCATTTTCTTATTGATGCCCCATTCAGCATCCGTAATAATCGGACTTTGCACATAATATTTGCCCTGTTCGCAAGTTATCAGGGCAACCGTATCGTTCACGTTTTGAAAAGGTATGGGAGTGACCGCTTCAATTGCTTTTTTGTAGAATAATATCAACTGATCCCGATCTTCTTTCCACGAGCACTCACATTCGAAAAATATCTGATAGCCAGCTGCTGTAAAAGAGACTGTTGAATCCCGAATCTCAAAATTATAACTGACTCCGATGTTGCTGGCGTCCTCCATAATGGTTTCGGTACTGATATATAAAGAATATCTCCCAATCCAATGCTGGCTGATGCTCTGTTCCAGTTGCTCGGTTTCACTACCGGGAGATTGGGCATCCGAAGCAGGTGACTGCTTTCCCAAGCTTGTGCAGCCGGATAGTATGGCACACAGTGTTATTAAAATCCATCTTTTATTCATATTGTCATGCATATATTTCTAATTCTTCACTGTCTTCGGGCATGTATAGTATAATTGGTATGATTCTAGTAGTAGGTATGCCGTCGCCGTCTTCATTGGCTATGTAAGATTCTATTTGTAAAACACTGTTTTTATCCGATTTATTTCGTAGTATGACCAGTTTGCCATTACCGCAAACAATCATTTCATAATCTGTAATGGGAAGAACTTTCCTTTTCTCCAACGTTTTATCGAACATTTCCGTGTTGCAGAGATTGTCTATTACTTCTTGTCGGCTATTGTAGTACATGTCCATATATGGAATAATATTGCTGAGGTACTGTGTCTGATAGGCTAATTGGTCACAGTCTACTAAGTATTGCCGCATCTTATTATATTGCTTTAGCGCCATTTCTTCCAAGTTGGGTATTTTCGTCAGGTCACGGGCTTTGGCAAGTCTGTCGCTGTAATCAAAGGGTAATAAGGCTTCAAAAGCCGCCGAAGCGGTATAGTATTTCAGCTTTTGTTGACCTATGTTTTCCGGTAAATTCAATTTTTTAATCAGTTTGGTTTCAGCCTCCGGTTTATCTATATCGGGGCGGCAGTATATTTCAATACTTATAGAGCAGTCGTCAGATATATAATCTTGCAGGCTGGTGGGATATACTTCAATGCTGAATGTTTGTTTTCCGCTGCAGGGCAGACAGCTGTTAATAGGGTATAGTGCACCGTCATAGTCAGTATAACCGCAATCGTAATCGGAAAAATTCTCGTATACCGGTATGTCGTTTACCCGGACTGCTATGCAACATCCCGATTTTTTTATTTTCAGATAAAACATCGGTTTGGTTTTATATTCATGCAGAGTCTTTGATATGTATTGCTCAACTAACTCCATCACTTTTTCTTCTTCTGCGCTTCTAACTGTTGCATTGTCCTTCCGACTGTAATCTGGGGCTGCCTGTATGATTACATCATTATGTGTGGTATGTTCCTGTGCACTGCTATGCAGCCCCCAAGACAATAATACTAAGATGATAAATGTTTTGATATGCATAATAGTTCTTGTGGATAATATTGGGTGCAAAGGTATGATATTATTTAGAAACAGTTTGGGTTTGCATAAAAAATTAGTCTTTATACCAAGAACTCCGCTGAAAAAGCGAAAAACATCCCCTAATATGTTGATGGTATCATTTAAAATTTGTTCTTTTGCGCCGCATTTATCAAAATAAAAATAATTATTTTCTAAAAACACAAGAATGAAAAAGACTCTTATGAAGTGGGCCCTTCTTCTAGTATGCATGGCTGTGGGCATGCCTGCAATGGCTCAATTTAATGTGAAAGCACTGAAAGGTGCAGTAAAAGCCGTTAAAGCGGTGACTTTAACAGATGCTCAAATGACGGAGTATGTGAAAGAATACATCGACTGGATGGATACTCACAATCAGGTATGCGCGGACGACAATGAGTACACTATCCGCCTGAAAAAACTGACTGAAGGTCTGACGGATGTGGAAGGAATTCCCTTGAATTTTAAGGTTTACTATGTGATAGACGTCAATGCTTTTGCGTGTGCAGATGGTAGTGTACGTATCTTTTCTTCTTTGATGGACATTATGAGTGACGACGAATTGCTCGGTGTGATCGGTCATGAAGTAGGTCATGTGGCACACAAGGACTCTAAGAATGGCTTCCGCACAGCATTGTTGACTTCTGCCCTGAAAGACGGTATTTCTTCACAAGGCGGTACGGCGGCTAAACTGACAGATTCTCAGTTGGGTGATCTGGGAGAGGCTTTGGTAAACTCCACTTACTCACAGAAGCAGGAACGTAGTGCTGATGATTATGGCTATGAATTCCTGAAAAGTCATGGTAAGAACCCTTGGGCGATGGCTTTGTCTTTCCAGAAGTTGAAGAAATTGCAGGAAGAGGCCGGCGCACAGAAGAGTAGTAAACTGAACCAGTTGTTCTCTACTCACCCGGATTTGGATGCCCGTATCAAACGTATGGAAGAACGTGCAACCAGCGAGGGTATCGAGAAACCGGCAACGGAATAAATTGAGTTACGGGCTACAGGCTATGGGTGAAATGTGCCTTTCGGAATGTTAGCCAGGCGAGTATTTATTCGCCCCTACAGTGTACGGTAAATCAATGACAACGCTCGTAGGGGCGAAAAATCTTTCGCCCGCGAACATAGCACAGCAACTTGTAGTTAGTCACTCGTTACTTCCGCCCTTTTCTTTCCGTTTGAAGTATTCCATTTACAGAAGTTATACGCTCTTCTTCCAATAGTTGGCGTACAGCTCCAGTCAGAAGCTCTTTGTCCGCCGCTATTTGTTCGGCAAGCTCTGCCGGAGTGGCTGATTGCTCTGCAAGAACTTGAAGTACTTTATTGCATAACTCTTCTCTTGATATTTCTTGTGGCACTTCTTCCGCCCGGTGGCTGAGGCAGATATCGCATATTCCGCAATTATGTTCGTTCTTCTCGCCGAAATATCGTAATAGCATGCGGCTGCGGCAAACCGTGTCGGTTGTCACATAATCCACCATTGCTCCGATCCGGGCTTCGTATCGCTCTTTGCGATCTTCGTATACCATACGTGATATTTGCAGTTGCTGAATGTCTATGCGCTCACGTGTATATATAATATAAGGTGTCTTTTTATGGGGAATGTAGTGGATGATGTGCATCTTAGACAAGCGCATCAGCATATCGTATACCCGTTGCCGGGTCAGTCCGCTACGTACAGCGAGCGTATTTTCGTTGATAAAGATGTAATCGGTAAATACACCGGTATAGGAGCGCAATACAACTTGGATAAGCCTATCCATATCCTCTCCTAATTCCCGTAACTTATATAGTTCGTCACGGCGAACGGTGAAATAGAGGCGGGAGGCATTGTCCTGTTCATCGGTATATTCCAGATATCCTGCTTGCGTCAGAATCTTCAATGCGCTGTCGGCAGGCACGGGGAAGTACTTGAACTTCCGGCAGAAATCTTCCAGACTGAACTCTCTGACACATCCCATACCATCCCCCATAGCCATCTGATAGTAGTATTGCAGATGCTCATATACCTGCTTGATGTAGTCTTTCTCCGGGAAAGTATCCGGAATACGTTTATGGAGAGTAATCTTATCTGATTTTGCATACAGGATAACGGCGTATGCCTTGTTACCGTCACGTCCGGCGCGCCCTGCTTCCTGAAAATAGGCTTCGATGGAGTCGGGCAGGTCGAGGTGGATAACGATACGCACATCCGGTTTGTCAATTCCCATGCCGAACGCATTGGTGGCAACCATTACCCGGCTTTCACCCGTTTGCCAGCGGTGCTGACGTACGTCTTTGGTGGCATCATCCAGACCGGCATGGTAAAAGTCGGCGGTGATGTCTTCATGGATTAAGAGTTCGGTGATTTCTTTGGTCCGGCGGCGGTTGCGTACATAGACAATGGCACTGCCGGGCATACGGCGCAGGATATGCAGCAATTCTCCGGTTTTGTTTTCCGTCTTGCGGACTATATAAGCGAGGTTCTTGCGCTCGAAACTCATGCGGAAAACATTCTCTTTCCTGAAACACAGGCGTTCCTGAATGTCTTTCACTACTTCCGGTGTGGCGGTTGCGGTGAGTGCCAGCACAGGGACACCCGGCAGTAAATCGCGTATTTCGGCAATTTTCAGATAGGCAGGACGGAAGTCGTATCCCCATTGCGAGATACAGTGGCTTTCGTCTACGGTAATCATGCTGATATTCATTTTCCGTAATTTGGTTCGGAAAATTTCAGTATCCAGCCGTTCGGGAGATATATACAGGAATTTATAGTTGCCGAAGATGCAGTTCTCCAGAGTGGTGACAATCTCCTGCCGGGACATTCCGGAATAGATGGAAAGTGCTTTTATACCTCGTTTCCTCAGGTTCTGCACCTGGTCTTTCATCAGGGAAATCAAGGGAGTGACAACCAGACAAAGTCCTTCTTTGGCGAGTGCAGGTACTTGAAATGTGATGGACTTGCCACCACCCGTAGGCATCAGCCCCAATGTGTCTTTGCCCTCGCCAATACTGTTGATGATATCTTCCTGTATGCCACGGAAGTTATCATATCCCCAATATTGTTTTAAGATTTCCTTGTACATAGAAATGAAGAATGAAGAATGAGAAATGAAGAATGAAGAATTGGCTGCGCAATTGTGCCGCATGGTAATTCTTCATTTTTCATTTCTCATTCTTCATTTAATTAGGTTTAATATCCTCTATCTGCAATTGGACTTCCCCGCGTTTATGAGTATTTTCTTCGATGGTGTAGCAGATGTCAAACGAACGTTTGGTTTTGATGAAACGCACGTGTGAGCTCTGTCCGAAGGCAATTCCGTTCATTACATTATTGGATTTATTATCCACCAGTTCCAGTTTGATATGTTCCTGGTCGCGCCCCACTACCTTACTTGTACCGTAATCATACACATTGTGCGTGCAGAATACCGGTTTCGGATTGTCCGGACCATAAGGGTTGAATTTCTTCAGATCGCTGAAGAATTTCGGGCTGATGTCCCTGAAGTCTATCTCCGCATCGATATTGATGAGGGCACTGGTCTGTTCGGGGAGAATATTCTGTGAAACGAACTCTTCAAAACGTTCGGTAAAGGCATTGACGTTTTCCACTTTCATGGACAGTCCGGCGGCGTATGTGTGTCCGCCAAAGTTTTCCAGCAGGTCGCGGCAATACTCAATGGCTTTGTACACGTCGAAACCGGATACGGAACGGGCAGAGCCAGTTGCCATATCATCCGTGCGTGTCAGTACTACGGCGGGGCGGTAATAAATTTCCGTCAGGCGGGAAGCGACGATACCGATAACCCCTTTATGCCAGTCTTCGTTATACAGCACGATAGAGCGGCGGTCGGCAAGTCCGTCCAGTTCGGCCACAATATTGTTGGCTTCTTCGGTCATGCTCTTGTCAAGGTCCTTACGGGTTTCGTTGTATTGGTTGATTTGGTTGGCCTTTTCCAAAGCTATGGAGAAGTCCTTTTCGGTCAGTAGGTCAACGGCTTCTTTTCCGTTCTGGATGCGGCCGGAGGCATTGATACGCGGTCCTATCTTGAACACGATATCGCTGACGGTAATATCCTTCTCAGTGAGTCCGCATACGTCGATAATCGCTTTCAGGCCTACACTGGGATTGCTGTTCAATTGTTTCAAACCGTGGAAAGCAAGTATCCGGTTCTCGCCCATGATGGGAACGATGTCCGAGGCGATGCTCACGGCAACCAGGTCGAGCAGCGGGATAAGGTGGTGGAATTCGATACCGTTGCTGATGGCGAATGCCTGCATAAACTTAAATCCTACGCCGCAACCGGAAAGGTGCTCGTAAGGATACGTATTGTCCAGACGTTTGGCATTTAGTATAGCGGCGGCCGGAGGCAGTACATCATCGGGTACATGATGGTCGCAAATGATGAAATCGATACCTTTTTCTTTGGCATACGTTATTTCCTCTACGGCTTTGATGCCGCAGTCCAGTACGATAATCAGCCCTACACCACTTTCAGCGGCATAGTCTACTCCTTTGGTAGACACCCCGTAACCTTCATTGTAGCGGTCGGGGATGTAATAGTCAATGTTCGAATAGAACTGTTGAATGAACTTGTAGACCAGGGATACCGCAGTAGTGCCATCTACATCATAATCTCCGTAAATCAGAATACGCTCTTTCTTTCCCATTGCCTTATTAAGGCGTTCCACGGCCAAGTCCATGTCTTTCATCAGAAATGGGTCGTGCAAGTCGGGCAATTGCGGGCGGAAAAACTTCTTGGCATCCTGTGCCTTCGTTATTCCCCGCTTCACCAATAATCCGCCAAGAATCGGGCTAATCCCTAATTCCTGGGCCAGTTTTTGGCTTGTCTCTGCCTGTTCGGGTGTAATGGGTTGATAATTCCATTTGTGGGTCATTTTATATATTGTTTTTTCTTTTTCTTGTCTCAGGGTTGGAATAGATTTCTTTTCGTTCGAAAAAGTCCGTACTCTCCAACAAGCTGTAAAGGTATGAAAAACTCTTGAAATGGAGGTGAATTCTATAGAAAAACTTTCCGAAATGGCGGTGGATATTAGAAATTACCTATTTATACTTATCTTTGTTTCCCGAAAACTTTAAAATGACGTGGTATGTTGACATTCATCTCTTGTGCCAAAACGATGGCGGCACGTACAACGGTGAAAGTGCCTGAAATGACAGTTCCTCATTTTCAGGCGGAAGCAGTGCAGAATGCGTTGGATATGGGGCAGTTCTCTGCCGCAGAATTGGAACGTTTGCTGCGGGTGAACTCTAAGATTGCCGCTGAGAACTACTTGCGTTATCAGGATTT
This sequence comes from Bacteroides stercorirosoris, assembly GCF_900142015.1. Classification (GTDB taxonomy): domain Bacteria; phylum Bacteroidota; class Bacteroidia; order Bacteroidales; family Bacteroidaceae; genus Bacteroides; species Bacteroides stercorirosoris. The sequence goes on along the minus strand of NZ_FQZN01000008.1, from coordinate 191,804 downwards.
CTTTTCGGAAGCCAATCGGCCGATGCCTGCTGTTTGCGCATATACCGGTGCCGTCTTCAAGCGTATATTGCCGAAAGATTTTTCAGCAGATGACTTCCATTATGCGCAAAATCATCTGCGCATCACCTCTTTTCTCTACGGACTGCTTCGCCCGCTGGATGGGATAAAGCCTTACCGGCTGGAAGGGGATGTACGCCTGCCGGAGAGGGGAGGAGTAACGATGTTTGATTATTGGAAACCGTTACTGACAGAGCGGTTTATAGCTGATATCAAGCAACAGGGCGGTGTACTTGTGAACCTTGCCAGCGGTGAGATGAAAGACCTGTTCGACTGGAAGCGGGTAGAGGAAGAAGTACGTGTCATTACACCCGACTTTCAGGTCCGGAAAGGCGGACAGTTGAAGACGATTGTCATCTATGCCAAGATGTGCCGCGGTGAAATGACGCGTTTCATCATCAGGAACCGCATAGAGCGTCCCGAAGATCTGAGAGCTTTTACGTGGGAAGGGTTTGCTTTCGATGAGAGCCGGAGTACGGATGACCATTTACAGTTTACGCTGGTTTAATCCTTCCGTAAGTATTCCATGTACTCTTCGTAGCTGATATATCTTCCGCCCATTGATTTCAGATGTGGCGTCTCGAACTGGCAATCGATCAGTTCCCCTCCATTTTCGCGGAAGACTTGCGCCAGGTAAATAAGGGCTAATTTGGATGCGTTGGGAACCAGTGAGAACATGCTTTCACCGAAGAAGCATCTTCCTAAGGTTACTCCGTATAATCCTCCCACCAGGCGTTCACCTTCCCATACTTCTACGCTTGCGGCAAAATTCTGTTCGTGCAGCCGTGTATAGGCAGCTATCATGTCTTCACCAAGCCAGGCACCTTCCATGTTCATTCTTTGCTCACCACAAGCGCGGATTACTTCGTGGAAAGCCTGGTTGACGCTGAGGTCGTATTCTCCTTTTCTGATAAATGTGCGCATGGAGTGGGAGATGTGGATTTCATCCGGGAAAATAACGAAACGCTCCATCGGGCACCACCATTGTATCACGCCCTCACGGAAAGCGTACCAGGGGAATATCCCGTTGGAGTAGGCAAGGATAAGGCGGTCGATGGAAAGGTCGCCGCCTACTGCCAGGAATCCGTCGGGCTCACCATAGTGCGGGTCGGGAAATGAAATTTCGTCAGTCAGTTGGAAAACCATGTTGCTATTTCGTTAAGATTTGTAGTTTTGAGCTTTCCTTCTCTACTTGTACGCAGGCTTTTCCGCCGGATTTCAAGCTTCCGAACAAAATTTCGCGCATCAGTAGCGGCTTCAGGTGTGAGGCTATTACACGGTCCATTTCGCGTGCACCGTATTCCGGCAGGAATCCCCGTTGCAGTAACCAGTCTCGGGCTTCGGGACTTAATTCCATTTCTACCTGGCGTGCCGCGAGCTTGCTGCTCAGTTCTCCGAGTTTCTTGTCGAGTATGAGCGAGGCCATTTCACGGCTCATATCGTGGAAGACGACTGTAGCCGATAAACGGTTGATGAACTCCGGCTTGAAAGTTTTCTTAACCTGTTTCAGCATGGCCTCTCCGGCTGTAATCTGGCTGCTGAATCCGATGGATGCCTGACGGGCATATTGGGCACCGGCATTTGAGGTCATGATAAGCACCACGTGGCGACAGTCGGCTTTCCGGCCTTTATTGTCGGTCAGCACGGCGTAGTCCATCACTTGCAGCAGGATGTTGAACACATCGGGATGGGCTTTCTCTATCTCGTCCAGTAACAGGACACAATGGGGAGTCTTGCGTATAGCATCGGTCAGTAATCCGCCGTCTTCATAACCTACGTAACCGGCAGGTGAACCGATCAACTTGGCCACGGTATGCTTTTCGGTATATTCGCTCATGTCGAAACGTTGCAGGGCGATGCCCAGTTCGGCGGCCAGCACTTTGGCAACTTCGGTTTTTCCTACCCCGGTAGGCCCTACAAAGAGGAGGCTTGCCAACGGCTTATTTTCATCCAGTAGTCCGGCTTTCGACATCTGTACGGCTTCCACTACTTGTCGGACGGCTTCTTCCTGTCCGTAAATTTTACTACTGATACGTGCATACAAGGTTTCGAGCGAAGCGGTATCTTCTTCTTTCATGGCAAGTGCATCTACTTTGCAGACGCGGGCCAGTACATCGGTTATCAAAGTTTTGTCCACGGTTTGCTCTTCGGAAGAGTTGGGATGGATCTCGCGCCAGGCTCCCGCTTCATCCACCAGGTCGATGGCTTTGTCGGGCAGGAAGCGGTCGTTGATATAGCGGGCACTTGCTTTTACTGCATAAGGGATGACGTCGGGTTGATAGGTCACACCGTGGAATGCTTCATATTTTGCTTTCAGACCCTCTACGATGTGGATGGTTTCTTCAATACTCGGTTCGAGTATGTCTATTTGCTGGAAACGGCGTACCAATCCTCTGCTGCGGGCAAAGTAACGATTGTATTCTTCGTAGGTGGTGGAACCGATGAAGCGGATGTCTCCTCTTTCCAGATAAGGTTTCAGCATATTGGAAGCGTCCATAGAACCGTCTCCGGTACGTCCGGCACCTATCAGATTGTGTATTTCGTCTATGTAGATAATGGCGTGGCCTTCGCTTCGCACACCTTCCATGATGGTCTTCAGGCGTTTTTCGAAATCACCCCGGTATTGTGTACCGGCCAGTAGGGTTCCTAAATCCAGTTCGTAGATGCGGCAACCCGAGAGTCGTTCGGGAACGTCGCCTGCTTCGATGCGTGCGGCCAGTCCGTAGGCGAGGGCGGTCTTGCCGACACCCGGTTCGCCCACATGCAGCGGGTTGTTCTTCTCTTTGCGGCAGAGTACCTGAATGGTCCGTTCCAGTTCGGCTTCGCGTCCGATAAGTGGATTGTGTGTTTCCAGACAATCGTTCAGGCAAGTTACGTAATTTCGCCAGGGCTCGCTCTTCTCCTGCGTGGCGGTTTGTTCATAGTCCATTTCTTCCGCTTCTTCGTATTGTGAAATAAGCGAACTGAGAAATTCCGGTAAGTCTTCTCCGAGAGTCTCTTTCAGGAAATGGGCTGCCCAGGACTCCTGCAACTGAAGCATTCCTTGTACCAAATGCGGGACATTCAGTTCCTCGGCACTCGAATAGTTCACCATCAGATAGGCGTGTTGTATGAGTTCGTTCAGTTGTGCTGAAACTTCCAATTCGTAGTCCACACCTTCGGGGATGCTCTCTAACTCTTCCGTGAAGTAATTCTCTAACGAGAGGGAAAGTTCCTCAACGTCACAGAAGAATTCTTGCAGGGCATTTAAAAAAGGAGGCTGTTCCAGAAATGCACTCAGTAAATGTTCGGGCATGATGAATTCGTGCCGGTAGGACAGTGCTTTTCTTTGTGCAGAGGAAAAAGCACTGCTCACATGTTCTGTATTTTGTATATCCATATCTTTTTCTGTTTTTTTTATTCTTCCTCCGGTGCGACGGTGAGCCGGAGCGGAAAACCTTCGCTGCGTGCCATGCGGGTGGCTTTTTGCACCTTCGATTGTGCAATGTCGTATGTATAGATGCCTACCACTGCCGATTGGCTCTTGTGTACCTGCATCATCAGCGCTTCTGCTTCTGCCGGTGATTTGTAAAACACGGTAGTAAGTATCTTCACGACAAATTCCATTGTAGTGAAGTCGTCGTTGTAGATTATCACTTTGAAGCGCCGCGGTTCGCGCAGACCGGTGCGCTCTTTTTCTTTGAAAGATGATTGTTGCTGTTCCATGATGGGGACAAAAGTATAAAAAAAGAGGCACATTGTCCTGCATACGTTCATCAAATATATATCGGAGACTAAGTGATTATCAAAATGACAAAATGTTATTCCCGATGTCTCACGTTTCTTTCTTTTGACGGGAAGGAGGAGACGGTGCGAAAGAACGCAGGGATTTTCTGTTTGAAAAATGCGAACTGATACTGAATGGAGGGGAAAATAGGACTTTAGATAGGTCTTCTTGCTTTGTTGAAACCTTATTGGCGGAATATTAAGGAGTTTTCTTGAAAAACGATTGTTTGCCTCGGTACGCCGTTTCCTTCGGGATAGAAAAATATCGTCTGCTTTTCGGAGAGGCTACACCCTTTTTTGTCGATGGTATTACCCTTTGGGACAAAAGGTATAGCCTTATGGTGCAAAAGGTGTAGCCTTGGCAAGTAAAAGATTGCTTGTTTTCGTAGAAAAGATGGTTTGTTTGGACTAAAAAGACCATGCGTTTACATAAAACAGACCATCTGTTACGTGCAAACAGATGGTCTGTTTCTTATAAACAAAGGTTTTAATCTTCCGGAAGTGCTTTTTGGCTTGAAGTGCCTGTTACTGATAATCAGAAAACATGAGCATTATGTGATATAATATGTCTGGTTACTATCACTTTGAATAGATAGGGTTTTAAAACCTTTACAGAATCTTGCAAGCATTCCCTTGATGGATAAATTGGACTAAAGAGAAAAAATAAATAGAAATCAGTGAAAGTCAGGTTTACGCAAAATGAAGACTTTCCTACGTAAAAGGAGTACAAAAAAAGTGAAGACTTGCCTACATTTGTCAATGTAAAAGACATCAGACTTATATAAGTCTCCGGATTAACCACCCGGAATAATATTATGAATCACTAAATTTGTATCTTATGCAATGGAAAAAGAACCAATCTGATTTGCAGAGAACTGTATCCGTCCGGATACCCTTTTTATCTGTATGTTTTTTGTTGCTTTGGGTTTGTATGGGCGTAGTGGCACAAACAAATTACAAAATCTCAGGTACGGTGGTTGCTGCCAAAGACGGTGAACCGCTGATCGGTGTAAATGTCCTTCAAAAGGGGACAACTAATGGAGTAGTTACGGATGTAGACGGAAATTTTACTTTGTCTGTTTCTCTACCATGTGAAATTTCTGTTACTTATGTAGGCTATCTGGGGCAATCAGTTAAAGTAAGCTCTGCTATGGCTCCCTTGAAAATAGCCTTGGAGGAAGACAGTGAGATGCTGGATGAAGTGGTGGTTGTGGGCTACGGAGTGCAGAAAAAGAAATTAGTCACCGGAGCCACTGTTCAGGTGAAAGGCGACAATATAGCCAAGCTGAACACAGTGAATGCTCTGGGAGCCCTTCAAAGCCAAACACCCGGTGTGAATATCACACAAAGTTCGGGTATGCCGGGAGAAGGTTTCAAAGTTACCATTCGTGGTTTGGGAACTACTGGATCGGCTTCACCTCTTTATATTATAGATGGTATGCCGGGCGGAGATATCAATAATCTGAATCCTGCCGATATTGAATCTCTTGATGTACTGAAAGATGCTGCCTCAGCGGCTATTTATGGTTCGCGTGCTGCCAATGGCGTAATCCTGGTGACTACAAAGCAAGGACGCATTGGCAAACCAGAGATTTCGTATGACGGATATTACGGTGTGCAGAACGTGTATCGTATGCCTGATGTGCTGAATGCACAAGAATTTGCCATGATTATGAGCGAGGCACGCATGATGGATGGTTTGCCCGATTACGACTATGCTTCGTTGGTTCCTGACTGGGAAGCAGTGAAGAACGGTACATGGAAGGGGACGAACTGGCTGGATGAATCACGTAATAAGAATGCTCCGATACAAAATCACGCTTTGAATATCACCGGAGGTACAGAACAGTCCGTTTACTCTATCGGCTTGGCATATACCAATCAGGAAGGTATTATCGGATCTCCGGCACAGCCTAAATATATCCGCTACACTGCGCGTGTCAATTCGGAACATACTTTGTATCGCAAGGGCAAACTGGATATCATCAAAGTAGGTGAGAACCTGACTTATTCTTATTCAGAGAGGAACGGTATCGCTATCGGTGATACTTGGAGTAATGATATCCGCAATATGTTGCATGCAAATCCTTTCTTGCCCAATAAAGACGAAAACGGTAATTTTCATTATGCCATTCCCTGGGAAATACGTGAGGCCAATCCTATCGGACAAATGTATTATGCAAATGGACAGAATATTGCTAAATCGCATGCGTTGCAGGGGAATATCTTTCTTACAATTCAACCGGTGACCGGACTGAAACTGAAGTCAAATTTCGGGTATTCGTTTTATGCCGATAATAGCCGTAGTTTTACTCCGGTTTATAAATTGGCAAGCAACACCTTTAGTGATAACAATAGTGTGACTCAGGAAATGTCTATGGGTGGCAATATTATGTGGGAGAATACGGTGACTTATGATTTTAAACTGAACAATCATAGTTTCGGTGTATTATTAGGCCAGTCCATTGAAAAGCATGGATTGGGAGATACGATAGGCGGAAGTAATATAAATTCTATTTTCGATGATTTCAAACATGCCTATCTGAGCAACACTCCAACCATAACCAACCGTACCAGTCTTCATGGTTATCCCTGGGGTAAAGAGTCGCTGGCTTCTTTCTTTGGCAGGGTGAATTATGATTATGCCAACAAATATATGGCTACCGCGGTGTTACGTATCGACGGTTCTTCTAAATTCGCACGCGGGCATCGTTGGGGATATTTCCCATCCGTATCGGCCGGCTGGGCCATTTCGGAGGAAGCTTTCATGGAGTCCACTAAATCCTGGATGGATTTTCTGAAGATACGCGCCAGTTGGGGACAGAATGGTAATCAGGATATTGATGGCTTCCAGTACCTTTCAACCATTGCATTTGGCGGGGCTGATTATACGTTCGGACCGGATAAGACGGTGCTGACATCCGGAGGTTATCCTGATATTCTGGCAAATCCGGATGTGACCTGGGAAACTTCCGAACAGTTGGATTTTGGTTTGGATGCACGTTTCCTGAACAATCGTTTGGGGGTAAACTTCGACTATTATATTAAAGATACGAAGGACTGGCTGCTTGTTGCGCCGATGTTGGACTCATTCGGGACGGGTGCTCCGTTTGTGAATGGCGGTGATGTGCGCAATCAAGGCTATGAAATATCATTGAACTGGAACGACCATATCTCTGATTTTGAATACAGCGCTATCCTTAACCTGGCACATAATAAGAATAAGGTGACCCGTATAGCCAATGCAGAGGGCATTATTCATGGCGATCCGGATGTATTAAGTAATCAGACTACGGAAATGTATCGTGCGCAAGTAGGTTATCCCATCGGATATTTCTATGGCTATTCTACTGCGGGAATCTTTCAGTCCGAAGAACAGATTGCCAATTATAAAGGCGCCAAACTGGACGGCACAAAACCGGGTGATGTAATCTGGGTGGACCGTGACCATAACGGGGTTATCGATGATGGCGACCAGGATATGATAGGCGATCCTAATCCCGATTATAATCTGGGATTGAGTTTGAGCGCATCCTATAAGGGATTCGATATCAGTATGACTATGAATGGTGCTTTCGGTAATCAGATCATGAAGTCCTATCGCTCGTATGTGGACTATACCCGTCAAAACTATACGTCTGATATCTTCGGTCGTTGGCATGGTGAAGGTACGTCAGACAGACTGCCCCGTCTGACATCAGGTACTCACTCCAACTGGCAGTACGTTTCGGAACTTTATATGGAAGATGGGGATTATCTTCGTATGCAGAACCTGACAATAGGTTATGACTTCAAGAAATTATTTAAGAATCTGCCGTTGAAGCAACTCCGTTTGTATGTGGCGGCACAGAATCTGTTCACCATAACCGGCTACTCGGGAATGGATCCGGAAGTGGGCTATGGTGGCTATCAGGATTGGGTGTCCGGCATTGATTTGGGTTTCTATCCCAGCCCGAGAACCTATATGGTAGGTGTGAATATTAAATTTTAAAGGAGAAGTAGTATGAAAAAAATATGGATATTTTCGATAGTAGCCCTTTTCTTTGCGGGCTGTGAAGGATTTTTGGATAGTGAAAATCTGACGAAGAAAGATAACTCCAATTTTCCTAAAAACTCTGGAGATGCGGAAACTGCACTGACAGGTGTATATGCGTTGCTCCGTGAAATGACTCCGGGAGAAGATGGACAAAGTTTCTTTCTGACAGCTGAGTTGCTTTCTGATGATCGTTTTGGAGGCGGCGGACCGGATGACCGGCGTATGCATGCAGTAGACAGGTTGAAGAAAGTTGATGAGAATATGTTTGCTGATGTTTGGAAACAGGATTACCGTGCTATCTATCGCAGTAATATGTTGTTGAGTTCATTGGACGGTATCAGTTGGGAGAGCCAGGAGGTTCGTGACAAGATTGAAGGGCAGGCCTGCTTCCTGCGTGCTTATTTTTATTTCGATTTATGTCGTCTGTTCGGTACTGTTCCTTTGCTTATAACTTCTGAACCGACGAATATTCCACGGGCATCGGCGGAAGAACTGTATGCGCAGATTGCATCTGATTTGAAAACCGCTATTGAGAAGTTGCCTTCCGTCAAGTATAGTCCCGCCAATAGTTCGGAGTTGGGGCGTGCTACCAAATGGGCGGCAGAAGCTTTATTGGCACGGGTTTATTTGTTTTATACCGGTTATTATCAAAAGGAAAGTATACCGTTGCCGGATAATGGTTCGTTGTCAAAGGCGGATGTTATTAACTATCTGGATGATTGCATAAACAACAGCGGGCATGACCTGATTAGTGATTTCAGGAACTTGTGGCCTTACAGTAATGTTCATACCAAAAAGGATTATAAATATGCTCAGGATAATGATTTGAACTGGGTAGGAGAAGATGGAGCCAATGTAGAAACAGTTTTCGCTATTCGTTATTCGGCGAAAGCTACTTGGGATAATCCGTGGTATAATAATGAGGTTTGTCTGTATTCGTCTCCCCGCGAACCGGCGAGCTTGGATGATATTTTTCCTTTCGGCATAGGCTGGGGGATAGGAACAGTGAACTCAAAGCTGTGGGAATCGTGGCCTTCTAAGGACATTCGCCGTGAAGCTTCTATTATGAGTGTGGAGAAGGAAATGCCTGATTATGGCTGGGGATGTGATAAGCAGATGAACGAAACCGGTTATTGGCAGAAGAAGTATATGGCTATCAATGCTTATAACGAGGATGGAGAGAGTGTGAACTATAGCCGTATTCTCTATCCTGGGATTGATCCGGATTATCAGTTGAATAATACGCAGGATTTGGTAATCATCCGTTTTGCTGATGTCTTGTTGATGGCTGCCGAACTGAAACGTGATGCAGCTCCTATGAATCGAGTACGTGCGAGAGCCGGACTGGAAGCTGTGGCTTACTCGGATGAAGCTCTGCGTAATGAACGCCATTGGGAACTTGCTTTCGAGGGTTTACGCTATTATGATTTGCTTCGTTGGGGAATTGCCGGAGAAGTTCTGAGTCAGCAAAATGGTGTGAAAGTTTTGGATAATATGGTTGAAACCCGCATGGATATGGGGGATATAGCACAACGCCTTCAGGCTACAAAAGGATTGATGCCGTTGCCTAAGACGCAGATTGATTTGTCGGCTGGAGTATTGGAACAAAATCCGGGTTGGGGAAATGAGAGTAATATGAATTAATGATTTTAAAATATTCGGATATGAAAAATATAGCGATAGGAATTTTATCGATATGGCTGCTGGTAGCATGCGATCCGGTGGTTGACAATAAAGAAATGGGTGGTGTGGTCAGTGAGAGTGAACTGAAGCTGGATGTACACGCCACTACGGAAGGCGGCAATGAGATTGTCATGACGAATAATACGCCCGGTGTAGGCAGTTATTGGGATCATATTACAGGCATTTCCACCAAGCAAACCGTTACGGCTGCGTTGCCATTTCTGGGTGAACAGACGATCAAGTTCATCGGTTTCTGTGATGGTGGACAGGTAGCTACCACCCGTACGGTTACTATTACTAAGATAGACCATCCTGTAGCCAAAGAATGGGCTTTCTTCGCCGGTTCCGGAACGAATGGGAAAGCATGGGTCTGGAATCTGGAAGACTATGATGCTGTGTATGGTACAGGTGGCTGGCTGACTGAGTTTGAGCCGAGTTGGGATGTTACGCCTGTCGAAGAGTTGGAGGACCTGGATTGTGAGCTGATGTTCGACCTTAATGGCGGACCGAATCTGAGTAAGATAGATGCAGATGGTAATGTGCTGGAGAAAGGAACATTTTCCTTTGATATGTCAGTGGTCAAGACCAATCCTGACAATGGAGAACAGTGGTCTCTCGGTCAGTTAAAACTGACGGGAGTCTCGGTATTGAGCGGACATGCTTTTTACGATGAATCCAATACGATTACTACCTTTGAGATTCTGGAATTAACGGATGATACAATGGTGTTATGCTGGAATCCTTCGGATGCAGAAGCATGGACCGATGCTACATTCTGGTGCTTTAGAAAGAAATAACTTTAACACGTAAAAGATAGACGGAATGTAGAGAACTCCCCCCTTTGATGTTCTCTGCTTCCGCTTTCTTGAATATAAATTATAGGAAATGAAAATAGGTATAGATTTAGGAGGAACCAACATGCGCGTTGGTTTAGTGGAAAACGGTTCTTTAGTAAGAAAAGAAGTTGTATCTTGCCCCGCTAAAGCAACGTATGAGGAAGTGTTAGCCCGGTTGGAGAGTTTGATAAACCTGATGATGTGTCCGGAAGTGAAAGGCATAGGTGTGGGAGTTCCTTCGGTTGTCGACTCAGAGGAAGGTGTCGTATATAATGTAGCGAATATTCCTTCCTGGAAGGAGGTTCCGTTGAAGCGATTGCTGGAAGAACGTTTTTCGGTTCCGGCTTATATCAATAACGATTCTAATTGCTTTGCGCTGGGGGTGAAACTTTTCGGCGAAGGGAGGCGGTACCGGAATTTAGTGGGAATGACAATCGGCACAGGTATCGGTACGGGAATCATTATAAATGGCGAACTCTATTGCGGGCAGAATACCGGTGCGGGAGAAGTGGGATCCTTACCCTATCTTTCCTATGATTTTGAACATTATTGCAGTAGCGGATTTTTTGTCAGGTATCATAACCTGACTGGTAAGGAAGCTGCGGAAAGAGCGGCAACGGGAGATACGAAATCTTTGGAAGTCTGGGATGAGTTTGGTTCTCATATAGGTGAATTGATGAAAGCTGTACTGTTTACGTACGATCCCGAAGCCATTGTGATAGGTGGAGGTATAGCGTCTGCATTTGCTTTCTATCAACATGCCATGTATAAGGCTATGCAGACATTTCCTTATGCAGAAACGGTGAAGCGGGTGAAGGTTTTTGTTACTGAGGTGGAAGATGTGGCACTGTTGGGTGCATCCGCTTTAGTAGGAAGTCATTAAAAATAATTTAGAGTTAAGAGTATATGAAAAGTAATTTGATTAAATCGTTGACTTTGTTCGGTTGTCTTGCAATGACGCTGTCTTCGTGCGAAAAAAGTGACTTGTCTGCGGGTGATTCACTGCTTTCGGATGGATGGAAGGTTCAGTCTTCGGCTAAGATATCCTCTTCGGGCGAAGAAATTTCCTCCTCTCAGGTGAAAACAGATGAGTGGTATGATGCAATAGTACCTTCTACAGTGATGGGTACATTAATCCGGAATGGGATTTATACGGATGTACTGGAAGGGATGAACTATGAAAATATCGATAAATCTCTTTTTGATACTACATGGTGGTATCGGACTGAATTTGAATTGCCGCGTCTGGCGAAAGGACAACATGCTTCGCTGATGTTCGATGGTGTCAGTTATGCCGCTAATATCTGGTTGAACGGGAAGCAAATTGCTGCTCGTGATTCTGTGTATGGAACTTTCCGTCGTCACAGACTGGATATAACGGAAGTGGCTCAGGAGAAGAATATATTGGCTGTGGAAGTATTCAGAGCGCAACCCGGAGAGCCGAATATAGGCTTTGTGGATTGGAATCCGCGTCCGGCAGATGAGAGTATGGGTATCTTTCGGGAAGTACGTATACTGATGAACAATGAGGTGAGTATGGAAAATTCCGTAGTACACTCTAAAGTAAACACGGAAACGTTGGACGAGGCTTGGTTGACAGTAGAAACTCAGTTGACGAATGAATCTGATCAAACCGTGACGGGACAACTGACCGGAACACTGGAAGGAAAGACGTTCTGCATCCCGGTATCACTTGCTGCCAAAGAATCGAAAAGGGTGAAAGTAACCTCGGAAGAAGCGGATTTATTACATTTAAAGAATCCGCGCATTTGGTGGTGTCATAATATGGGTAATCCGGAAATGTACAGTATGGATCTGGCTTTCGAGATAGATGGTAAGACGTCAGACAAGGAAACCGTAGACTTCGGTGTGCGTGAGATAAAGGACTATTTTACAGAAGAAGGATATCGTGGATTTTTGTTGAATGGCAAAAAAGTGTTGGTGAGAAGTGCCGGTTGGACGGATGATATTTTCCTGCGGGATACGCCTGCCACTAATGAGATACAGGTTCAGTATGTACGTGATATGAATCTGAACTCTATCCGGTTTGAGAATATTTGGGGAACTTCTCAGAGTGTGTATGATTTGTGTGACCGCTATGGCTTATTGGTGTTGGTAGGGTGGAGCTGTCATTGGGAATGGGATAATTATCTTGGTTCTCCGTGTGATGAGTTTGGTGGAATCAAGTCTGAGGCAGACATGGATCTGATAGCCCGTTCACTGAATGACCAGGTACTTTGGTTACGCAATCATCCGTCCATTATTGCATGGTTTGTGGGCAGTGATATGATTCCGCGTCCCGAGTTGGAGAAACGTTACCAGGCTTACCTGTCTCAGACAGATGATCGTCCTTACATAGGAGCGGCTAAAGAGCTGACCAGTGAAGTGACGGGAGCTACCGGCATGAAAATGGCGGGTCCGTATGATTATGTTGCTCCCGGCTATTGGTATTCGGAAGAAGCGCCGGGTGGGGCGTTCGGATTTAATACAGAAACAGGAATCGGGGCACAATTGCCCGTAATAGAGTCACTACGCAGGATGATTCCGTCTGATAAACTTTGGCCGGCGGGTAAAGAGTGGGATTATCATTGCACGGTTTCCGATGCGGCCATGAATTCTCTGGAAGTTCTGAAAGAGAGTATTACTGCCCGCTATGGTGAGGCTAAAGATCTGAATGATTTTCTTCTGAAAGCAGATTGGCTGAACTATGAAGGTACACGTACTATGTTCGAGGCATTTCGTGTAAATATTCCCCGTGCCACGGGCATTGTGCAATGGATGCTTAATTCTGCTTGGCCTTCCTTGTACTGGCAGTTATACGATCATTATCTGATTCCGACTGCTGCATATTATTCTGTGAAGAAATCCAATACTCCGCAACAATTGATATATCATTATGGTCGGAATGTAGTTTATGCAGTAAATGAAGGTGCGGAAACGGTCCGGATGCGGGGAATGATGTCTTTGTACGGTCTTGATGGTAAAATATCGGCGCAGCAAGCCACAGACTTGGAGGTTGCTCCTTATACGGTGGTGAAGGCTTTTGACGTTCCGGTAGTAAAAGACAATGCTTTTTTATATTTGCAATTGAATGATAAAGAGGGTGATCTCATGATTGATAACTTCTATTGTCTTTCGGCCACGCAGGATGTGAATGATTGGGTAAATACAGATTGGATACGGACTCCGGTTAAGAAGTCAGCCGATTTTACCGGACTGGCAACTATGCCCCGGGCAAACTGTGATATGAATGCCATAGTCAGGCAAGAGAAAGATAATGCGATAGTTGAAGTCACACTTGAAAATGCTTCGACGGCATTAGCATTCTTTATTCGTCTTTCACTGAAAAATGAAAAGGGAGAACTGCTTTATCCGGTATTCTGGGAGGATAATTATTTATCTGTAATCCCCGGGGGAAAACGGACTTTGAAATGTGTTGTGCCACAATCAGTAGCTCAGGCAAAGTCTGTGACTTTGACAATTTCCGGCTGGAATGTACCGGAGAAAAAGATGGAACTCTCTTTGGGGAACACGAAATAAGTGAGTAACTTGCGGGCACTATGATTAGATTAATTCTTTTGACAGATTTTACCGAAGCTTTTGCCCACAATCTATTAAGGGGGATTCTGGAATACTCCAAGGAGCGCGAACCTTGGGTGGTATGCCGGATGCCCCCTTCTTATAAACAGGCTCATGGCATTCCCGGAGTGTTGAAATGGGCCAAAAAGTGGCAGGCAGATGCTATTATTGCCCAGTTTGATGATAGCGATGATGTGGAGTTATTCCGGGAGAATGGAATCATCGCATTGGCTCAGGATTTCAAGTCTCGCTTTTCGACTATTCCCAATATTACAAGCGAATATAAGTTGACCGGGCGGATGGCTGCTGATTTTTTTCTGCAAAAAGGGTTTCGTAATTTTGCGTTTTATGGCTATGAGAATGTGGTCTGGTCAGAAGAACGTTGTCTGGGGTTTCGGGATAGAATCACAGAGAAGGGGTTTGGGGATAATTTCTTTGAATACCAGAAACAACCTTTGGAAAACTTGTGGTATTATGAATCCGAACCGTTAGCAAGCTGGATTAAGTCTTTGCCGCATCCGCTGGCATTGATGGCCTGCGATGATACACAAGGAAATAAGATTATGGAAGTTTGCAGGGTGCTGGGCATCAAGATTCCTGAAGAAATAGCGGTTTTGGGGGTGGATAATGATGAGATTATCTGTAGTTTGTCCGATCCTCCTTTGTCCAGTGTGAACCTGAATATAGCGAAAGGAGGATATGAAGCTGCCGAATTGATAGAAAGGTTGATACGGGATAAAGAAGTTTCTTGCGAAGATGTGGTTATACATCCTACAAGCATAGTGAACCGGCTCTCGACTGATATTTATTCTACCGGTGATCCCTATATCCTGATTGCTCTGAAATATATACATCAGAATCTGGCTGCCAAGCTTACGGTAGAAGATATTGTGCGCCAAGTTCCCTTGTCCAGAAGATTGTTGGAGATACACTTCAAGCAAGTCACCGGAAGTTCTATCTACCAGTATATTTTTAATTTACGCATGGAGCGTTTTTCCCAATTATTGTTGGAGGGTAACGAACCTATTGCAGATATTGCTATGTCAGTGGGGTTATCCGATTATAAGAACCTGTCTCGTCAGTTTAAGTTGTGGAAAGAATGTTCACCCGCTGAATACCGGAAGATTCACCGGGTGAAGTGATGAGGAAATCCTTTATTTCTTCTTTCTCAAATCTCTCCCTTCATATTTACAGATTGCCTGAATCCATTCCTCTTCCAGTGGCTTGGATTCATGTTTTTCAAGATTGAAAGCAACCATGATGGAGGTGCAAACGCATTTGACTTCCTTTGTTTCCGTGTCGATCACCCGCTGGGCGAGGTGAAAACTTTTAGTTCCGATTTCCGTAACGGCAGTTTGTACGGCAATGTGGTCCGAACCGTAAATCTGTGCAAGGAAGTTCGCTTCGATGTGTACAACGACGATACCGTCTCTTTCCCAATCGACATCCGGACACACAGAAGCAAAGTACTCGGTTTTTCCCAAATCATAGAAAGAGAAGTAAACCGTATTGTTCACGTGGCCGAACTTATCGACATCATTAAATCGTAGTTGTATGGGCAGGGTGTGGTTAAATTGAATTTCTTCCATTGTTTTCTCTTAAACTTTTCTATTAATCCGTGCAAAAATAGTACTTTTGCGTGTTAATCACTGTATTTATACACCAAGAAATGATAGAAGATATTAAAAAAGCCTGTCAGGTGATGAACGAAGGCGGAGTCATTCTGTACCCCACCGACACCATTTGGGGCATTGGTTGTGACGCCACTAACGAGGAAGCTGTGCGGCGCGTGTATGAGATTAAGCAGCGCTCGGACAGCAAGGCGATGCTGGTATTGGTCGATTCTGCCGTAAAGGTGGACTTCTATGTGCAGGATGTGCCGGAAGTGGCCTGGGATTTGATTGAGGTCGCAGACAAACCGCTGACCATCATCTATTCCGGTGCACGCAATCTGGCTCCCAACTTGCTCGCCGAAGACGGCAGCGTGGGTATCCGGGTGACGAATGAGGAGTTCTCGAAACGTCTTTGCCAACAATTCCGCAAGGCAATTGTTTCTACATCCGCTAATGTCAGCGGACAACCTTCACCGGCAAATTTCAGTGAAATCACAGAAGAACTTAAGTCTTTGGTAGACTATGTAGTGGGGTATCGCCAGGATGAAGCAGGACATCCGAAACCATCCAGTATCATCAAGCTGGATAAGGGAGGCGTTATAAAAATCATACGCGAATAAATGATGCTGCTTCAGGCAGCTGCCTTCGTCCGGTTTGTCAGGATAAGGGTATATAAATAGGTATAATGGAAAAAGAGAAGAGAAGTTTGTTTCAGCGTTTCCTATTATGGCGCGAGAAAAATATTAAGGAAAAGCAATTTATTCTGATACTCAGCTTTCTGGTAGGTATATTTACGGCAATTACCGCCTTGATACTGAAGATGCTGATACATTGGATACAGAATTTTCTGACGAATAATTTCAATACGACGGAAGCTAACTACCTTTATCTGGTTTATCCGGTGGTAGGTATTTTTCTGGCAGGATTGTTCGTGCGCTATGTGGTGAAGGACGATATCAGTCACGGAGTAACCAAAATCCTTTATGCGATTTCCCGGAGGCAGGGACGGATCAAGCGGCATAATACGTGGTCGTCTGTGATTGCCAGCTCCATAACCATCGGTTTCGGTGGTTCGGTAGGAGCGGAGGCGCCTATTGTGCTGACGGGATCGGCTATCGGTTCCAACTTGGGAAGTGTCTTCAAGATGGAGCATCGTACACTGATGCTGCTGGTAGGCTGTGGTGCTGCCGGTGCTATTGCCGGTATCTTCAAGGCGCCTATTGCCGGATTGGTATTCACGTTGGAAGTGCTGATGATAGACCTGACTATGACTTCTTTACTCCCGTTATTGATTTCTGCGGTGACTGCCGCTACCGTGTCTTATATCACTACCGGTACGGAAGCTATGTTCAAATTCCATCTCGACCAGGCATTCGAAATGGAACGTATTCCTTACGTTATCATGTTGGGGATCTTCTGCGGTTTGGTTTCACTTTACTTTACCCGTGCCATGAATTCGGTAGAAGGGGTGTTCGGTAAGTTGAAAGGCCCTTATCAGAAATTGGCTTTGGGAGGAGTTATGTTGAGTATATTGATTTTCCTCTTTCCTCCGCTCTACGGTGAAGGTTACGATACCATCGAGTTATTGTTGAACGGTACTTCCAATGCCGATTGGGATACGGTGATGAACAATTCATTCTTCTATGGGCATGGTAACTTGCTGTTGCTCTATCTGATGCTGATTATCCTTTTCAAGGTCTTTGCATCCAGTGCTACGAATGGCGGTGGCGGTTGTGGCGGTATCT
The DNA here is from genome assembly GCF_900142015.1 of Bacteroides stercorirosoris. GTDB lineage: Bacteria > Bacteroidota > Bacteroidia > Bacteroidales > Bacteroidaceae > Bacteroides > Bacteroides stercorirosoris. The sequence goes on along the minus strand of NZ_FQZN01000008.1, from coordinate 174,490 downwards.
TTGCACCCTCTCTGTATCTGGGATGTATTGCCGGTTTCGTCTTTGCTTTTTTCAGCAATAAATTCGATTTCTCTTATTATTTGCCCGAAAAGAACTTCGCCCTGATGGGAATGGCGGGCGTAATGAGTGGCGTCATGCATGCCCCGTTGACGGGAGTCTTTCTCATAGCCGAGCTGACCGGGGGATATGACCTTTTCCTGCCGTTGATGATTGTGGCCGCCAGTTCTTATCTGACGATTATTGTTTTTGAGCCTCATAGTATCTATTCCATGCGTTTGGCGAAGAAAGGTGAGTTGCTGACACATCATAAGGATAAAGCGGTACTGACACTGATGAAAGTGGAAAATGTGGTGGAAAAGGATTTCGTAGTCGTTCATCCGGAAATGGACTTGGGTGAGTTGGTAAAGGCTATTTCTGCTTCCCGCCGCAATATATTCCCCGTGACGGATAAGACCGGAATCTTGATTGGCATTGTGATTCTGGATGATATCCGGAACATTATGTTCCGCCAGGAGTTGTATCATCGTTTCACGGTGGGCAAGTTGATGACAGCCATTCCGGCTCGCCTGTATGATACGGACAGTATGGAACAGGTAATGCGTACCTTTGATGATACGCAAGCGTGGAATCTTCCTGTGGTGGATGAAGAAGGACATTATCTGGGATTTGTTTCCAAATCGAAGATATTCAATTCTTACCGTCAGGTGTTGGTACATTTTTCAGAAGACTAAGTACATTGTAAATTGTGAATGAAATGATGAAGAAAGAAGATTTGCGGATAGTTTATATGGGTACTCCCGACTTTGCAGTGGAGGCTTTGCGTTGTTTGGTAGAGGGTGGATATAATGTAGTGGGTGTTATCACCATGCCTGATAAACCGGCAGGACGGGGACATAAGCTCCAGTTCTCTCCTGTGAAACAGTATGCACTTGAACAGAATCTTCCCTTGTTGCAGCCGGAGAAGCTGAAAGATGAGGCTTTTGTTCAGGCTTTGCGCGACTGGAAAGCTGACTTACAGATAGTGGTTGCTTTTCGCATGTTGCCCGAGGTGGTATGGAATATGCCACGTTTGGGAACATTCAATCTTCATGCTTCCCTTTTGCCTCAATACAGGGGTGCTGCACCCATCAACTGGGCGGTTATCAATGGTGATACGGAAACGGGTATCACGACTTTCTTTCTGCGCCATGAGATTGATACAGGCGAAGTTATCCAGCAGGTGCGGATTCCTATTGCCGATACAGACAATGTGGGCATAGTGCATGATAAGCTGATGATGCTTGGTGGAAAGTTGGTGACCGAAACTGTGGATGCTATCTTGAGTGATGCGGTGAAACCTATTCCGCAGGAAGAAATGGCTGTCGTTGGTGAATTGCGCCCTGCGCCGAAGATTTTTAAAGAAACTTGCCGCATTGACTGGAACCAGCCGGTGAAACGTATTTATGACTTTATACGTGGTTTGTCTCCTTATCCTGCTGCATGGTCGGAGTTGGTTCAGCCTGACGGCGAGGCGGTGGTTATGAAGATATTTGAGACGGAAAAGATAATCAAAGCTCACCAATTTACTCCCGGCACTTTGCTGACGGATGGTAAAAGTTATATCCACATAGCTGCAACAGACGGTTTTATTGGTATCCATGCTTTACAGCTGCCGGGTAAGAAACGGCTGAGAACAGATGAACTTTTGCGTGGTTTCCGATTGACGGAAGAGTTTCGGATGGCGTGAGATTGGCAGGTTGATAAGGGAATAAGGGGACGAGAAAACAAGGTCATGATGAATGATTACAGTGAATACAGCGCAGCCCTTTGCCAACTTCTTCCCTTGTCAACTAAATTATCCTTTATAGCTCTTGCTCTTTTCCCAAATATTTCTTTTCTTTGCATATTATTAACTCCTAAAACATCGAATGCCTATCGGAATACATTACGCTGAAAACTAAAAAACACACGTAATGAAAATACAAGCAAATGCTGCTGACGAAACGTTAGTAGTGCTTTATGCACAAGGCAACAACGAAGCATTCGATATCCTGTTGAACCGTTATAAAGACCGTCTTTATGCGTACATCTATTATACTGTACGCAATGAAGAACTGGCAGAGGACATCTTTCAGGAGACTTTCACGAAAGCTATCATCACTATTCAGCAGGGACGTTACAATGAAAACGGTAAATTCCCTGCCTGGCTGACACGCATTGCCCATAATCTCATTATTGACTGTTTCCGTCAGGAAAAACAGGAAAATCTGGTATCCTGTGATGAAGAAGAACGGAATTTACTGAATAATATCCGTCTTTCCGAAGGAACGGTCGAATCTGAAATTGTGAATCATCAGATTCTTGCAGATGTACGCCGCCTGATGAGACATCTGCCGGACGAGCAGCGCGAAGTGGTACATATGCGCTTTTATCAAGACCTCAGTTTCAAAGAGATAGCAGAGATGACGGGAGTCAGCATCAATACTTCTTTGGGGCGGATGCGCTATGCTATATTGAACCTGCGCCGGATGGCGGAGAAGCATGGAATAGCCCTGACCGTGGACTGAAAAATACATCCTTTAACAAGCTTTTTCCTTTTCGTGATGCAGTATTTATGCAATATACTGCATTTAACCTAATGTACGTACAACCTTAATTATGTGAATTATTAATTTATTTATCAAACTAGACTAAAATTTTTATGTCATGGAAAAAGTACACTATCTAAAGCGTTTCATGTTTCTTGTAATGGCCTTTGGCCTGGTAACCACATTTACTTCTTGTGATGACGATGACGAACCTAACCCAAACTCTCCCGCATTGACTGACGTAGTAGGTAAGTATACCGGAACAATGGAAACCATTGTTGTAGCTCCGGCAACGGAAGAAGGTGAAGAAACGCCCGGAGGTACGACTGTTACCGCAGAAGTAACAAAAGACGAAGTCGTATTTGAGAAGTTTCCGGTAGCGGAATTGATAACATCCATTGTGGGTGAGGAAGCAGCTTCCGGAATCATTGAAGCAGTAGGCGATGTTAGCTATAAAATGAAGTACACGCCGACCTTTAATGATGATAAAACTGCCATTAATATGGCGCTTACTACCGAACCTTTAGTTCTTGAAATCAACTTTCCGACGGAAGAAACCGCTGAAGGTGAAGGAGAGGAAGAAGCTCCTGATTTGAAAGTGGAAGTGACAGTTGCGGCTTCTGAGGCAGCTACTTTTGCTTATACCGGCGACAAATTGGCTTTCAAACTTCAGGTGACAGCGGTAAAAGTGAATGGTGAACCTTTTGAACTTCCCGTCACTACTTTCTCATTTGATTTAGCCAAAACGAAATAAATTATTTCATCTCGATCAGTAAAAGAACCCGGGTATGGTGTCACTACATCATCCTGGGTTGCTTTGTTTACATATCTCATGTTTTTTTATAATTTCCTGTATACTATTTCCCTTTCTCTCCCGTTCTTATTATATAAAGAGACTCCCATTTCATAACGGGCAGCCGGTGACCTCAACATTTAATTTTTAATTTGATAGGCCTATGAATAAAAAAACTACTCCTTCTTTTGCTTCTTCATCCGTCAAAGTACGCAGTTCTGCTGCTCCTGTGTCAGGAGAACGTCCGCAACCTTCTGAAAAGACCCTTGCCTTTCTCCGTAGCTTTGCCCGTAACTATCGGGTGGAACCTCAGCTTCCGCAGGGCTTACAGGGAATTATATTAGGATGAATGAAATCTTTTGTCTACATTTGTACGTTATAACTATGTATGACCTGTAAAATGTAGTGTATTATGAAACCAATCATAGCTCCTTCTATCTTGTCCGCAGATTTCGCTTATCTGGCAAAGGACTTGGAAATGGTGAACCGCAGTGAAGCCGACTGGTTCCACATTGATATTATGGACGGTGTGTTTGTTCCTAATATCTCTTTCGGTTTTCCTGTATTGAAATATGTGGCAAAGATGGCTACCAAACCTCTGGATGTGCATCTGATGATTGTACAGCCCGAAAAATTCATTAGTGAAGTGAAAGCGCTGGGGGCGCATACCATGAATGTGCATTATGAGGCTTGTCCGCATCTGCATCGGGTGGTGCAGCAGATACGCGAGGCAGGTATGCAGCCTGCCGTAACGCTTAATCCGGCTACGCCCGTGTCAATGTTGAAAGATATTATCCAGGACGTATATATGGTGCTGCTCATGAGTGTGAATCCCGGTTTCGGCGGTCAGAAGTTTATAGAACATACGGTTGGGAAAGTGCGTGAGTTGCGTGCTTTGATAGACAGTACCGGCTCGAAAGCTCTGATTGAAGTGGACGGTGGGGTTAATCTGGAGACAGGGGCACGTCTGATTGCTGCTGGTGCAGATGCCCTGGTTGCCGGAAGTGCCGTTTTCGCCGCTCCTGATCCTGAAAGGATGATACATTCATTGAAGGAACTCTAATTCTTCTATTCAGTTGATAATTAACAGCCTGCAACGACATCCTTTCTTACGACTTTTGATGCCGTTTGCAGGCGGTATTATATGCGGGGATGCGTACTTTTTTCATCATCGGACGGAATGTCTTTTGCACGCTTCGTCAGAACAGCTTGATTTACCCTTCACCCTTTTCCCTGTTTGGACTTGTCTGGCAGGTTTCTTGTTACTTTTTATTACGTACTTCTTTTCTAATAAATATCGTCTTCATTGGTTATACGGCATTTCTGTTTTTCTTTGTTGCTTAGGTTTAGGCGCAGGAATGGCGGAGGAACGGCTGCACCGTACGGATTTTCTTTTTTCTGATAAGGCGGAGGTTTATCAGGCAGTCATCCGGGAGAAGCCGGAGATGAAAGAACGGAGTGTCTTGTGTCGTGTTCATTTGGAGGGAAAGGTAGGAGATAATGCTACACGCACGAAAGAATATGCTCATACTGCTTTATTGTATTTTCCGAAAGATTCCGCTTCGGTACTGTTAAACCGGGGGGATAAACTTTGGGTGCATGCCCGGCTTATGCCTCCTGCTAATAATGGTAATCCTGATGAGTTTGACTATGTACGCTACTTTATCCGTAAAGGAGGCAGTGCTACTGCTTATGTACCTGGCGGGCATTGGCGGGTGGTGGAACATGAGACTTCCCGTACCCTCCGGCAGATGGCTTTGGATTATCGTGAGGAAGTGGTGGGGCTATATCGTCGTTTGGGTTTTCGGGGAGATAATCTTGCCGTACTTTCAGCTCTCACGGTGGGCGACAAGGAGAATTTGAGTGAGGACATTTTGGAAACATATTCTGTGACGGGAGCCAGCCATGTTCTGGCACTTTCGGGGCTTCATATCGGTTTTCTCTATGCCTTGCTGTTCATTTTTCTTTCTTTTATCTGGAAGAGGTGGGCTTTTTTCAAACCTTTCGGACTTTTGCTTATCATCCTGTTTTTGTGGGCGTTTGCTTTTCTTACAGGCTTGTCAGCTTCTGTGGTACGTTCTGTTATTATGTGTTCCTTATTAGCCATCTCCTGTTTACAACCGGAGAAGCCGTTAACTTTGAATACGCTTGCTGCTACAGCTTTTCTGATGTTACTTTATAATCCCCTTTGGCTGTTCGATGTTGGTTTCCAACTGTCCTTTGCCGCAGTGGCTGCTATCTTGCTGATACAACCCAAACTTTATAATTTACTTTCCGTACGGCATCGTATTCTCCGCTATATCTGGGGATTACTGACCGTTTCGGTTGCCGCGCAGATGGGTACAGCGCCTTTGGTGATTTTTTATTTCTCTCGTTTTTCCACTCATTTTCTGCTGACAAACCTATGGGTGATTCCTATGGTGAGTCTGATTTTGTATTCTGCCGTCTTTATGCTTATTCTTACTCCTTTTCCTTTCCTGCAACTTTGTTTAACTTCGGTAGTCAATACCTTATTGAAAACTCAGAATACAGTGCTTCGTTGGATAGAACAGTTACCCGCATCTTCTGTGGATGGTCTTTGGATTGATGTATGGGAAATCTTTCTTTCTTACCTTTTCCTTTTGTTGTTGTTCCGATATTTCGCGGTTCGTACTGTCCGTAGCATATACCTTGCACTATGTTCTCTGCTCCTTTTGGTTACCTACCATACAGTTTCAGCCAGTTTGTCCATTCCTCAGAGAAGCATTGTTTTCTATAATGTTCGTAATTGTCCTGCTGTCCATTGTCTTACGGATGAGGGGCATTCATGGTTGGCTTGTTCGGATAGTCTGCCGGATATAGCTCGTCTGCATCGCGCTCTTGCACCTCACTGGAACCATAAGCATCTGCCAGTTCCGCAAACACTGATTGCGGATTATTTCACTTCCGGTTTCACTTTCTGCAATCATATCATTTTTTATGCCGGAAAACGGATCTGCCTGCTTCATGATACCCGCTGGCGGAATAAGGTTTCCAATCACCCTCTGCCGATTGATTATTTATATATTTCTAAAGGTTATAACGGGCGCATAATGGATTTGATTCCTTTATTCAATATTTGTACCGTCATTTTGGACACTTCCCTTTCTGATTATCGTAGTAACATTCTCAAGGAAGACTGTTCCCGTCTGACCATTCCCTGTATTTCCTTGAAAGAGAGGGGAGCACTGTGTATTCATTTATAAAAAATACTTGTCCCCTCGTCAATTGACTCATATCCCTACAAAAAGAAACAAAAGTGATTAGTAATAAGTATGTCATTCAATCGAGTTTTTTCAATATTTGTCAGCACTTCAGCACTAATAGCCTTCAAACCCTTTGCCAGTCGGGGTTTTAAGGCAGTGACGACAATGTGCTTATCAGTGCTGACAAATGATTTGTTAGCACTGATTTTTAGGCCATTTTTGAATATACATTGCTGTAAATCAGAAAAATAATCCGTGTTTTGCAACTATGCGACAATCCCCCTGTATTGTGCATAAAAGGACTTTTCTAATGATATTTATCGCAGTGGGAACCCATATTACAATATATTTCAATTACCAAGATGAGTGTTGATAGTCAGCTATCGTCACTTCTGTCACTGCAAAGCCTATACAGTATCACTGCAAAGCCTATGCAGCGTCACTGCAAAGCATATGCAGTGTTACTGCAAAGCATATGCAGTATTGCTGCAAAGTATATGCAGCGTCACTGCAAGCTATATGCAACGTCACTGCAAACTATAAGCAGCAACGTTGTAACACAGCTGCAACACTATATTACTTATTATAAAGCATGCAAAGTAAAGAAGCAAGGTCTTCATAACTGATAAAAAAGGAATCAAATGATAATTTAGCGCAGCCTAAGCCTGAAAGGCTTTCATCTTACAGCCCGGGGCAACGCCCTGGGAATGAATCGTCCCCCACAATCTTACGCCCTGTAAGGGCAAAAGCTGGTGCGTGCCGTTATGCCCTTACAGGGCGCAGGGATAAACATTACTCAATTCCCAGAGCGTTGCCCTGGGCTGTAAGACGAAAGGCTTTCAGCCTTGAACTGCGTAATAATTACCTGCTCTATTCATAACCAACATCAGTTGAGTAAGTGACTCACCCGATCAACTGTTGAGCTAAATAAATTATCTCATTAGAAATAGGAGTAGAATGTTTCGAAGAATTGAATGGTGGATAGTTTTTCTATATCAAGTACGTCTTTAAATCCCCCTTTTTACTTCTTTAACGATGAAATATAGTTTGAAAACTAAAAATATTAGTTTATTTGTGGAGATGTTATGAATGTTAAATCTAAAAACACACAAGAAGTCATGAAAAAAGAATGGTTGTATGCCGTAGGTTTGGTTTGCCTGACGGCAGCTTGTACCGGTACTCCGCAATCGTCGACTACCGAATTATGTTCTATTGATGTGGCAGGAGCTATGGAAAAGCCTGCCGAATTGAAACTTTCGGAATTAGGAAGCGATGTACGCTATGTTTCATTGGAAACTACCGATTCGTGCCTGGTAGGTGGAAATCCGGATATATTGTTGCTGGATGAGGAGATTGTCGTCTTTTCACGTCAGACCTGTTTGGTCTTTGATAAAGAGAGCGGTAAATTTCTGAGTAAAGTGGGACATTTGGGTGATGATCCGGAAGCCTATTCAACTGCGGCGCCTACTTATAATGATGCGAATGGTTTGCTTTATTTTATGCGCAGACCCGGCAAATTGCAAAAATATGACCTGCAAGGTAATTATCGTGGCAGCGTTACAATACCTACTCCGCCCGATTCACCAAGTGATTTCTGCTTTACGGATTCCTCGATAATAGGTCATTACGCCAATATCGTGGGTGACAACGGGCGTGCTTTGTTATTATTCAACGAAGCGGGGGAACAGATCGATACGGTGCCCAGCCTGCTTCCGGTTCTGCCTGATAGGGGAATTGATGATATAAACAGCATCAATGTCAAAAGGCAGGGAAATGCGGGAATTATTCTGACTACATTTCAAAGCGGAGATGCCTCGGCAAGCATTGCAGGCATTCCCTTCTTATGGAAAAGTGACAATGAGATACGTTATAAAGAGAGTTTCAATGACACCATTTATACTGTGGAAGGGAATACTCTGACACCTTATATCGCCTTCTCCACCGGTAAATGGCATTGGGGAGCTGAAGCGCGTACAGAATCCAAAGATAATGAAAAACGCTTATTAGTGGGATGTGTTTTTGAGACGGATAATACTATTTTCTTCCAGTGCATCCGCGGATTGTATACCGATGAACCGGAAACGTTTAACGGAATTTATGACCGGAAAACAAATATCACCCGGATGTATGCTGAAAAGGAGGGCATCAAAGATGACCTGAACGGGTTCATGGCCTTCCGCCCCAAAGCATACAGCGCACAGGGAGAATATGGGATGATTGTGGATGCAGGAAAAGTGATGACCTGGATGGAGGAAAACCCTGAAGCGGCGGAAAACGAAAAACTTTCGGTACTGAAAGAACTAACGGATGATTCTAATCCGGTGGTGATTATTACGGTTCCGAAATAAAGAAGAAAGTATGTTCTTGTCCACCTGTTTCTAGACGGTCAAAAATATACTTGATTGATAATTAGAAAATTAATGGTCCGTAACCAGTCTTGTTTTGTCCATATATATATGGCGGCTTGTATGGGGAAAACGACTAATTTTGCATACACTAAGTGTAAAACAGAAAAACTGATATAGAATGATGAAGACACAGAACTACCGGCTTTTGCTCTGTCTGGCGCTATTTATGCTGACGGCTTGCTCCGGTGCGAAAAAAGAAGAGGCTGCCGATGAAGGAGTAACTACCGTATTACCGGACGAAAAGAATGAAGTGACAGTAGTGACTTTAAAACGGCAGACGTTTAACCACGAGCTGGTGAGCAATGGCAAGGTAGTGGCTGGAGGAATGGCTGACTTACGCTTTGAAAGTTCCGGCATCGTGGCACAGATTTATGTGAAGAACGGTGACCGGGTGCGCAAAGGGCAGAAGCTGGCGGAACTGGATAAATTCCGTCTAAAGAATAAGACTGCACAATCCAAGGATGCTTTGGAAAAATCCAAGTTGGAGTTACAGGATGTACTGATCGGGCAGGGGTACGTAGCGGATGATACCGCTAAAGTCCCTGATGACATTATGCAACTGGCGCGGGTGAAGAGCGGTTACGACCAAAGTCTTTCCCAGTATGAACTGGCTAAATACGAAGAAGAACACGCCACATTGGTTGCTCCTTTTGAAGGGGTGGTAGCCAACCTGTTTTCCAAACCTTATAATGCTGCCGGTACTTCCGATGCTTTCTGTACAATAATCGGAATACAAGGTATGGAGGCCGATTTTACCGTATTGGAGAGTGAACTTCCCCTGATAAAGAGTGGTGATAAAGTGGTGGTTACTCCTTATGCTGATCCTTCCGCCAAGTATGAAGGACGCATTTCTGAGATAAATCCTTTGGTAGACGATAAGGGCATGGTCAAGGTGAAAGCCGTTGTAAACGGGCAAGGCAAGCTTTTCAGCGGTATGAATATCCGTGTCAATGTGCATCGTTCGCTTGGAGAGCAGCTGGTTATTCCGAAAAGTTCCGTGGTGTTGCGCTCCGGCAAACAAGTGGTTTTCACTTTAGAGGACGGAAAGGCGAAATGGAATTATGTGCACACCGGACTGGAAAATGCCGAGAGCTATACAGTGGCGGATGATGGCGTGAAGGAAGGGGACATGGTTATTGTGACAGGGAATGTGAACTTGGCCCATGAAGCGCCGGTGATAATTAAAAATTAAAAGGGGGATGGTCAAGTTTCTGGTACAGCGGCCCATTGCCGTACTGATGGCGTTTACCGCATGTTTCATTGTTGGTCTGGTGACGTACTTCACGCTGCCCGTATCCTTGTTGCCGGACATTGCCATTCCGGAGATTACGGTGCAGATATCGGCTCAGAACACTTCCGCGCGTGAGTTGGAGAATACCGTGGTGAAGCCTTTGAGACAGCAGCTTATCCAAGTGGCACGCCTGAAAGATATGGATAGTGAAACGCGGGACGGGGCGGGGCTTATCCGCTTGAGTTTTGATTATGGCACTAACACGGACCTGGCCTTTATCGAGGTGAACGAAAAGATTGACGCCGCCATGAACTATCTGCCCAAGGATACGGAACGTCCTAAAGTGGTGAAGGCAAGTGCTACTGATATTCCGGTGTTTTACCTCAATTTGACTCTGAAAAATGACAGTGCCTACGGGCAGACTGATAAACGCGCCTTTCTTGACCTGTGTGAGTTTGCCGAAAGCGTTATCAAACGCCGTATCGAGCAACTGACGGAAGTGGCGATGGTGGATATCACCGGACTGGTAGAGCGCCAGTTGCAGATAGTGCCTGACGAAAACAAACTTGCCGTGCTTGGACTTTCCATACAAGACGTGGAGAATGCGCTTGCGCAAAACAATGTGGAACCGGGCAGTATGACTGTACGTGACGGTTATTACGAATATAACATCAAGTTTTCCACTTTGCTGCGTACGGAAGATGATGTGAAAAACATCCTTATAAACAAGGAGGGACGCATCATCCGCCTGGAAGAATTCTGCCGGATAGGAGTTGTTTCTGTCAAGGAGAAGGGAGTGTCCATAAGTAATGGCAAGCGGGCGGTGACATTAGCCGTCATCAAACAGGCGGATGAGAACATGGACGACATGAAGCAGGCGATTAGCGGCACCATGAGTTATTTTCAGAGCGTATATCCGGACATTGAGTTCAGCATCAGCCGCAACCAGACTGAATTATTGGACTATACCATCTCCAATCTGCAGCAGAACCTTTCATTGGGTTTCCTTTTTATCTGTATCGTAGCCGTGCTCTTCTTGGGAGATGTCAAATCTCCTTTCATTATCGGACTGAGTATGGTGGTTTCCATCGTTATCTGCTTCCTCTTTTTCTATCTGTTCAAGATGTCCCTGAATATCATATCTCTGTCCGGACTGATTCTGGCATTGGGTATGATGATTGACAGCTCCATCATTGTGACGGAGAATATCTCGCAATACCGTGAACAGGGGTATTCGTTGAGGCGTGCGTGTATTGCGGGTACCAGTGAGGTGATTACTCCGATGCTCAGTTCGTCCTTGACCACGATAGCGGTGTTCGTACCGCTGATTTTCATGAGTGGCATTGCCGGAGCCATCTTCTACGACCAGGCCTTTTCGGTAACGGTCGGGCTGCTTGTCTCTTACTTCACAGGCATCATGCTGCTTCCGGTACTGTATATGCTGGTTTACCGGACCGGGATGCGCAAGTCGTGGTTCTCACGCATACGCATCAATAATCCTATCAAGGAGCATACACTCGACCGTTTCTATGATGCCGGAGTCGATTTCATATTCGCCCACAAAACTGCGAGTGTGGTATTCTGCGTCATTTCCGTGCCGTTATGTGTGTTCATGTTCTACTTCATAGGTAAAGAGCGCATGCCTGAAATTGACCAGAACGAACTGATAGCCCGTGTGGAATGGAATGAGAATATCCATGTGGACGAGAATCATCGCAGAGTGGATGCCCTGTTCGAAAAATTCAGGGAAGAAACCGTAGAACAAACTGCCGCCGTCGGACAACAGGATTATCTTCTGAATCGTGAACAGGCCTTGTCTTCTTCAGAAGCCGAGCTTTATTTTAAGACCGGAGATCCTGCGGAAATATCGCCATTGCAGGATAAAGTGTATCGTTCTCTGAGAGCGGAATATCCTTTGGCGGTTGTTTCTTTCTCACCGCCTGAAACGGTGTTTGAGAAACTGTTTGTGACAGGGGAGGCAGATGTTGTAGCCGAACTTTACTCCCGTAGTAAGGAGAAAGTGCCGACGGCTGATGAATTGCGTAGCCTTGAAGAGAGTTTTAGCACCCGGACGGGATATGCTCCTACGGGTATTGCCTTTGAAAACCAGTTGAATATCCGTATCAATAAAGAGAAACTCTTACTCTACGATGTGTCGTATGACGAACTGTACCGTATCTTGAAAACCGCTTTCAAGGAAAACAGTGTAGCTACTCTTCACTCTTACCAGCAATATCTACCTATCAGCATTGTAGGAGAGGAGCAAACGGTGAATTACATTCTGCAGGAAACGTTGGTACCGACGCGGGCGGACAACAAAGGCATTGAATATTTGCCCTTGCGCGAACTGGTGTCGGTGATGCCGGCGGAAGATTTGAAGTCCATCACGGCCGGACGTAATGGAGAATATATACCTTTCCGCTTCTATGATGTGCAGAAGGCGGAACCGCTGATGCAGCAGGTGAAGGAACTTGCAGATGCTACCAATGATTGGGATACAGCCTTTTCCGGAAGTTTCTTTTCCAACCGGAAGATGTTGGACGAATTGGTGGTTATTTTGTTTATTTCCATTTTGTTGATGTATTTCATCCTGGCGGCACAGTTCGAGAGCTTTGTGCAGCCGCTCATCGTGTTGCTGGAAATACCGATAGATGTGGCGTTCGCACTGTTGTTGCTGTGGATATGCGGGCATACGCTTAACCTGATGTCCGCCATCGGACTGATAGTGACGTGTGGTATCATCATCAATGACTCCATTCTGAAACTCGATGCGATTAATGAATTGCGCAAGACAGGGATGCCGTTGCTGGAAGCTATTCATGAGGCGGGAAGACGCAGGCTGCGCCCCATCATCATGACTTCGCTGACCACCATCTTTGCGATGGTGCCGTTGCTGTTTTCGTTCGATATGGGTTCGGAGTTGCAGAAACCGCTTTCCATTGCCATGATTGGGGCGATGTTTATCGGTACGCTGGTCAGTTTGTTCATCATACCGTTGATATATTGGTTTATTTATAAGGGGACAACAAAAGCTTGAAATAATGAAGAAACTTGGTTTAATAATTCTTTTGGGACTTTCGCAAGCGCTTCCTTCCGTTGCGCAACAACAGATAACGTTGGATTTGAAACGGACTATTGCCATGGCAAACGATAGTTCGCTGGAAGCGTTCCGCACAAAAAACATGTATCTGGCCGGTTATTGGGAATATCGCACCTACAAGGCAAACCGCTTGCCGAGCCTGACGCTGAACATGACCCCTGCGCAATATAATCGCGACATCACCAAACGCTACGACTCCGAACAGGACTTGGATATCTATCGTAGCCAGCAATCTTTTTACGCCTACGGCAATCTCGCCATCAAGCAAAACTTCGACCTGACTGGCGGCACGTTCTATTTAGATACGGAGTTGGGCTATATGCGCAGTTTCGGTTCCAATTCTTATACCCAGTACACCAGTGTCCCCATACGTGTGGGGTACTCGCAAAGTCTGGTCGGCTATAATCCTTTCCGTTGGGAACGGAAAATAGAGCCGTTGAAATACGAGAAAGTGAAGAAAGAATATATCTACAATGCCGAACAGGTATCCGAACAAGCCACTACCTATTTCTTTACACTTGCAATGGCACAGGCTGAATATGATCTGGCAAAAGAGAATGTCGCCTCTTCCGATACTCTTTACCGCATCGGTATGCAACGCCTGAAAATAGCCTCTATCAGCCGTGCAGACCTTCTGACGCTGAAACTGGACGTCGTGAATGCCCGTAACACCCTGCAAAACGCCGAGAGTTCACTGAAGCGTGCCATGTTCTCGCTGGCTTCTTTCCTCAACCTTGAGAAGAATACGGAAATAAGACTTGACCTCCCCAGCCGTCCCGGTGAACTGGTTATTCCGGTGGATGCCGCTCTGGATGCCGCCCGTTCCAATAATCCGAACTTCCTGGAATTGCGTCAGGATGTGTTGGAAGCCGAAAGGAATGTGGACAAGACACGGAAAGAATCCCGCTTCAATGCCAGCATCAACGCCAGTATCGGTTTCAATCAAGTGGCGGAGAAGTTTGGTGAAGCTTATAATCATCCTATGCAACAGGAAATGGTGTCCGTCAGCATCTCTATTCCACTGGTGGATTGGGGAGTGCGTAAAGGAAAGTATAATATGGCCCGCAACAATCTGAATGTAGTGAGAACTTCTTCCCGCCAGAATGAAATCAGCATTGAAGAGGAAGTCATCATGACCGTGAGCGATTTCAACGTTCAGCAGGCTCTTGTGACGAGTGCCGAAGAGGCTCTCGACCTCTCCATTCTGGCATACAACGAAACCCGTCAACGCTTCATCATCGGCAAAGCGGACATCAGCAGCCTCACCCTGTCTCTGAACCGCCAGCAGGAAGCCCAGCGTAACTATATATCAGCCTTGAAAAACTATTGGCTGAACTATTACAAAATCCGCAAATTAACCTTGCACGATTTTGCCAGCGGCTTCTCCCTCTCCGATAAGTTCGACTATGCCCGATAATCAATTAATAATTGATAATTAATAATTATGAAGCGTCTCTCTCCTTTCACCCTCATCGTCACCTTTGTCTGCCTGGCACTGGTTGGTTTGGCTCTGGTACCGCTGCTTCCGGTCAAACTGAACCCGTCACGCACGTTGCCGGGTTTCACGGTGCGTTTCAATATGCCGGGTACCTCGTCGCGGGTAGTAGAGATGGAGGCGACGAGTAAGCTGGAGTCCATGCTGGCCCGCATCAAAGGGGTGAAAGGGATGTCTTCCACTTCCGGCAATGGTTACGGCAGCATTACGGTGGATTTGGATAAGCACGCGGATGTGGATGCGGTACGTTTTGAGGCTTCCACCATCATTCGCCAGACATGGGCAAAACTGCCTTCCGGAGTCAGTTATCCGTATATCGACATGAAAGTGCCCGATGCGAATACTTCCCGTCCGTTCCTCTCGTTTACACTGAATGCCCCTTCTACGCCTATACTGATACAGCAATATGCGGAAGAGCATATCAAACCGCGACTGGCCAAACTGCAAGGTATTTATAAGATAGATTTAAGCGGCGCTACCCCGATGGAATGGCGGCTGGAGTATGACAGTGAGCAATTGCGGACGTTGGGTATCAGCATTTCGGATATTCAACGGGCTATCCGGCTACACTATAATAAAGAATTTCTGGGCACGCATAATATGGACACGCCTGCCGGTAAACAGTGGATACGCCTGGTGCTGGTGCCGGATGGAGTCAGTGGAGAGTTCGATCCTTCGGATATTACGGTGACGGCTTCGGATGGCAGAATTATCCGTCTGAATGAATTGGTAACGGTGACCCATGTAGAAGAAGAACCGCAAAGCTATTATCGCATCAATGGGCTGAATTCTATTTATATGTCCGTCACGGCTGTAGAAACTGCCAATCAGCTGCAACTGAGCAATGAGGTGATGGAAGAAATGGAGGCGATACGCCTGACATTGCCACCCGGTTATGAAGTGCATACCAGCTATGACGCTACAGAGTATATCCGCGAAGAATTGGACAAAATTTATTTCCGTACAGGGCTGACGGTGCTTATTCTGTTGGTATTTGTCTGGATTATTACGCTGAACTTGAAATATCTGTTGCTGATAGTCACCAGTCTGGCTGTTAACATTGCTGTGGCAGTTATTTTCTACTATCTTTTCGGGCTGGAAATGCAATTGTATTCGTTGGCGGGGATAACAGTGTCTCTGAATCTTGTGATAGACAGCACTATTGTGATGACCGACCATATCCTGCACCGGCGTAATCTGAAAGCATTCATGTCCGTGCTGGCGGCTACTTTGACGACAATGGGCGCATTGGTCATCATCTTCTTCCTGGATGAGAAGATACGGTTGAACTTGCAGGATTTCGCTGCTGTGGTGATTATTAATCTGGCAGTCTCTCTCTTTGTCGCACTCTTCTTTGTTCCGGCAATGATTGATAAGATCAGGCTTGTAGGGACGAATAAACGGTGGGTACGTGCTCATATCCGTATCCGCCGGCTGACGGTGTATTTCACTCATTTTTACCAATTACTCATTCGCTTCCTGTTGCGTTGGCGGGTGGCGGTGTGCGTTGTGCTGATATTGGGCTTTGGCCTGCCCGTCTTCCTGCTTCCCGAAAAAATGGAAGGAGAAGGCAAGTGGACAGAACGGTATAACAAGACATTGGGATCTTCCACCTATAAGGAGAAAGTGAAACCCATAGTAGATAAAGCTTTGGGTGGCAGCCTTCGTTTGTTTGTGCAGAAAGTGTATGAGGGTAGTTATTTTAGTCGTAATGAAGAAGTGGTGCTTTCTGCCAATGCCAACCTGCCGAACGGGAGCACACTGGAACAGATGAATACCTTGGTGAAGCGGGTGGAGACTTATCTCAGCGGTTTTAAGGAAATCAAGCAGTTTCATGCTTCTGTCTACAATGCACGCCGGGCTAATATTCAAATCTATTTCAAGAAGGAGTATCAGCACAGCGGTTTCCCATATACGCTGAAAGCCAGTCTGATAGGTAAGGTTTCCGAGTTGGGCGGCGGTAGCTGGGATGTGTACGGTTTGCAGGACCAGGGTTTCAGTAATGACGTCCGTGAGAACGCGGGTTCCTATCGCATCAAAATGTATGGTTACAATTACGATGAACTCTATGCATGGGCTGAGAAGTTGAAGGAAGTATTGCTTTCGCACCGTCGCATAAAGGAGGTATTTATCAAGTCGGAGTTTTCCTGGTGGAAAGATGATTATCAGGAGTTCTATTTCAATCTGGACAAAGAGCGTATGGCACAGGAGGGGATTAATGCCCAACGCCTGTTTTCAACCATTCAGCCTATATTTGGCAAGAATATGCAAGTAGGCTCAGTGGTTACGGAAAGGGGAGCGGAAAGTATCCGGCTTTCTTCCCGCCAGTCTCACGAGTATGATGTATGGGCTATGCAGTTTTTTCCTTATGGTGCGGACAATGGAAAGCACTATAAACTCTCTGAACTGGCTACAGTGGAAAAAGGGCAGATGCCACAGCAGATAGCTAAAGAAAACCAGCAATACCGTCTTTGTCTGCAATACGAATACATCGGCTCATACGAGCAAGGCAACAAGATACAGAAGCGGGATCTGGAAGCGTTCAATAAGACTTTGCCGATGGGATATACGGCCGAGTCGGATAGCCAGTCATGGTCATGGGGGAAGAAAGATAACAAACAGTATCTGTTGTTGCTGGTTGTTATTGCCATTATCTTCTTCACGACGAGTGTCCTGTTCAATTCGCTGAAACAGCCCCTGGCTATTATATTTGTCATTCCGGTATCTTATATCGGGGTGTTCCTCACATTCTATTGGTTCCGCCTGAACTTTGACCAGGGTGGATTCGCTTCCTTCGTGCTTTTGTGTGGTATCACGGTGAATGCCAGCATTTATATTCTGAATGAGTATAACAGCATCCGCCGTCGTTTTCCGCGACTTTCCATGCTTCGGGCATATACAAAGGCTTGGAACGCAAAAATATTACCTATTTTCCTCACGGTGGTTTCTACTATCCTGGGCTTTATCCCGTTTATGGTCGGAACAGAAAAAGAGGCTTTTTGGTTCCCGTTGGCATCGGGCACCATTGGAGGACTGCTTATGTCTATTATCGGTATTTTCTTCTTCCTGCCGGTGTTCTGCCTGAAGAGGAAGGAGATATTTATCTGAAAGCAGTATTCTTGTCTCTAAGAAATTGAATATACTGCCTAAATGCACCAGTCATTACGGATAAGTTTATTGTGATGCCTGCATTCAGCCGGGAAATATCAAAATGACAAATTGCTAATTCTGTTCCGTCACACTCCTGTCTTTCCTTTATCAGCGTAGCGTCCTACAGAAAAACGCAAGGATTTCCTGTTTGAGAAATGCACGGTGATATGAGAAAAGGGGGAGAAGTAGTTATTTGACGAATAGAAACTTATTGTTGAATCATTATGAAATATTATTCCGCTATATTTTGGAAAAATGATTTTCTTGATCTGTTCCCTATTCCTATCAAAATAGAAAATATATTGCCTTCAAATGGAGGGGCTACACCCTCTGGACCGGATAGTGTCACCCTTTATTCGATAAGGTGTCGCCCTTTTGGGGATATGGTGTAGCCCTTTGGGAAAAAGAGTGCATCATTTGGGCGAACAGATAGTATGTTTTACCCCAACAGATGGTATGTTTTGGGCAAACAGATGGTGTGTTTCACCTAAATAGACCATCTGTTTAGAGAAAAAAGACGGTTAAAATCCTCCAGAAGCCCCTGTTTTGCGGAAAGGCTCGTTATCAAAAATAAGAGAATCCAAACTTTATGTCACAGAAATCGCCTCATTGCGGACATTTGTACCAGCCTCATTTAGTAGACACTGAAAATATTTA
Organism: Bacteroides stercorirosoris; assembly: GCF_900142015.1. Classification (GTDB taxonomy): domain Bacteria; phylum Bacteroidota; class Bacteroidia; order Bacteroidales; family Bacteroidaceae; genus Bacteroides; species Bacteroides stercorirosoris. Next base: position 155,865 of record NZ_FQZN01000008.1, on the reverse strand, counting down.
TTTGATAATTGCTTTTTTGAAAAGGGGGTGTACTTCAGGATAGGGACGGATTGGTTTTCTTTTCAAAGGCACAGGCAGAAATATGTGCATAAAGTCGAAGATGTTTATTAAAATCAGTATATTTGTTGCATCACACATGAATAATAACCTATGCATATTATACTGAGGCTGCTATTACTACGGGAAATACTGTTCTGTTTATTGCTTTTTTGGGGGGTGATTGTGCTTGCGTCGTCTTGTCAGCGTCCTAAAGAGGAAGCTCCCATTTGCAGTGCCATTACTTTACGGGCTGCCGACACGGTGCAAAGCCCGTCTCTGAAAGCTTTCATCTATTGTTATTATGGTCGTCGCTACCTAAACGGGCATAACTATGAGGACGCACTGCAATGCTTTTCGCAAGCTGCCGACATATTCGAAAAGAAATCGCTGACCGCTTCTTATGCCAATGCCTTGCGAAATATGGGGCGGGCTCATCTTTTATCTTCGCGTCTCGATAGTTCCCTGTATTATTACTTACAGGCACAAGAAGAAGTGGCAGATTTTGATCCTAATCTTTTTATGGATATCTCTACTGAGTTGTTCATTGTATGTCGGGATGTGAATGATTGGAAAAAGGCTAAAGAACAAATGCTTCAATATCGGAGAATGTCGGCAATGGACGAACTTCCGATGCGACGGTTTTCCAATGGTATATATTTGATGAAGGAAGATTTTGTAAAAGGGAGAAGACAGAACTTAAATGCGTTGCAGGGCGAGGAATTTAAAATAAACAGCTAACGGAATAGCAAATTTGAGAAAAGCGTAGCGAATAGACTGGAATAGCGTTCGTTACGCTTTTCTTTTGGGTTGGTATAAAGCCATCTCAAGCCGTGTTAAAGCCACTAAGCGCAAGAGTTCAGTTACCACCTCATTACCGTGCGGATAGAGCAGATTTCTTGCTAAGTGTTTGTTTTTCTGCGTTCTGCGGAGGTTTGCTTAGCAGTCGATAACTCACTGTAATCTAATTTTGTAACCCAAAAAAGAGTGAGTTATGCGAAGTACATTCAAAGTATTATTCTATGTAAAGAAAGGCAGTGAGAAGCCCAACGGCAACCTGCCATTGATGTGCCGCCTTACGGTGGACGGAGAGATTAAACAGTTCAGTTGCAAGATGGATGTTCCCCTGCGGCTGTGGGACGTGAAGAACAACCGTGCTTCGGGCAAAAGTATCGAAGCGCAGCGAATCAACCGTGCCGTTGATAAAATCCGTGTGGAGGTGAACCGCCGCTATCATGAGCTGATGCAGACGGACGGTTATGTCACTGCCGCCAAACTTAAAGATGCCTATCTCGGCATCGGTGTCAAACAGGAAACTCTGCTTAAACTCTTTGAACAGCACAATGTCGAGTTTGCCAAGAAAGTGGGACACAGCAGGGCAAAAGGTACATTCCAGCGGTATATAACCGTATGCAAGCATCTACATGAATTTATCCCGCATACTTACAAGCGTGAGGATATTCCCCTGAAAGAGTTGAATCTCACGTTCATCAACGACTTCGAGTATTTCCTACGGACAGAAAAGAGATGCCGCACCAACACTGTATGGGGCTATATGATTGTGTTGAAACATATCATTTCCATAGCGAGAAATGACGGTCGTCTGCCGTTCAATCCCTTTGCGGGATATATCAATTCACCAGAAAGCGTGGACAGGGGCTATCTGACCAAGGCTGAGATACAGACACTCATGGACGCTCCGATGAAGAATACCTATCATGAATTGGTAAGGGACTTATTCATCTTTTCGGTTTTCACGGGTTTGGCGTATTCCGATGTGAAGAACCTTACAACAGACAACCTTCAAACATTCTTTGACGGCAACCTGTGGATTATCTCCCGAAGAAAGAAAACCAATACGGAATCCAATATCCGACTGTTGGATGTTCCACTAAAGATAATAGAGAAGTACAAAGGAATGACAAGGGACAACAAGGTATTTCCCATGCCGAGCAATACCACCTGCAACAAGATACTGAAAGAAATCGGCAGTCAGTGTGGTTTCAAGACACGGCTCAGCACACATGTGGCAAGACACACGAACGCCACGACCGTACTGTTATCCAACGGAGTACCGATTGAAACCGTAAGCCGACTGTTAGGACATACCAACATAAAAACCACGCAGATTTACGCCAAAATTACAAATCAGAAGATAAGTCAGGATATGGAAGTTCTGTCGCACAAGTTGACGGATATGGAGAAAAATATTTGCAGTAACATTTGATAACCTTAAAACGAATAGCAATGGACAGGAAAATAAATATCATCAAGATGGACGAGCATGGCAATATCACCATGCCTACCGATATAAGAACAATCGCCATGAGCGAGTGGGAAATCTGCGAATTGTTTGGGATAACCTCTCCTACTTTCCGTGCTGCGATAAAGGCAATCTATAAGAGCGGCGTTTTGCGTGAATGCGAAGTAAGACGCTCCATCTGCTTGTCGGACAAATGCAGCATGGATGTTTACTGCTTTGAAATGGTTGTCGCTCTTGCTTTCCGCATTAACTCATACGGAGCAGAACGAGTACGGAATGCCGTAATTGAAAAGTTGTACTTGCGAAAAGAGAAAACAAGCATCTTCTTTTCGCTGGATTGTAGAAAGGAAGCACCTAAGTATCAGGCATAAAATATATAGCTATAACGACATGAAGTAATGAAACCGATGCGTATTCCCATTGCCAACAATATATTTATGCGAGTGTTTGAATAGGCGCATTGCCATTCATACGTATTAAGACGACAGGTCCCGAAGAAACTGCCATTAAAGTGGTATTTCTTCGGTTTTTTTATTGTTATACTCCCTAACAGGCTGCAAGTTTTTCACTCCGTGTGTTTTTTGCGCCATTCTGCCGTGATTTGCGTATCAGGGGGTTAAGCGGCTCACTCTAACTTTGCATACGATTATTTATCAACCATTTAAGCGTATGAACAATGAGTGAATCAGACATCAGCAAGGAGGAGTTTATCCGGGTGGGTACGACCCTCTACAAGTTAGTGAACCAGCCCCGACTGAACGGCGGCTATGTGAAGAAACGCATCGTGTGGAATAACGAGACCCTGCGACAGGACTACGGCAAGCACTTTCTCGCCACCGTTCCCAAGTATGATGGCTTCTGCACAGTTCCCGACCATGTGAATTACCGTCCTGTGGTGGACAAGTTCCTGAACCTCTATGAACCGATAAACTATAAGCCGATGGAGGGTGATTTTCCCTCTATCCGTTCGTTAGTGGAGCACATTTTCGGGGAACAATACGAGTTGGGCATGGACTACCTGCAACTGCTTTACCTGCAACCCATTCAAAAGTTGCCAATCCTGCTGTTGGTATCAGAGGAACGCAATACAGGTAAAAGCACATTCCTGAACTTTCTGAAAGCCTTGTTTCAGAACAACGTGACATTCAACACCAACGAGGACTTCCGCAGCCAGTTCAATTCCGATTGGGCAGGCAAACTCCTTATTGTGGTGGATGAAGTGTTGCTTAGCCGCAGGGAGGACAGCGAACGGTTGAAGAACCTAAGTACCACACTCTCCTACAAGGTGGAAGCCAAAGGTAAAGACCGTGACGAGATAGCGTTCTTCGCCAAGTTCGTTCTGTGTTCCAACAACGAGTATCTGCCCGTCATCATAGACGCAGGGGAAACACGCTATTGGGTGCGGAAGATAGACCGCTTACAAACAGACGATACCGACTTCTTGCAAAAGCTGAAAGCGGAAATACCTGCTTTCCTCTACCATTTGCAGCACAGGCAACTATCCACCGAGAAAGAGAGCCGTATGTGGTTTGCCACGTCACTGCTGCACACCGAAGCCTTGCAGAAGATTATCCGAAGCAACCGCAACAGATTGGAGATTGAGATGTGCGAACTTATACTTGATATCATGGCAAGTATGGGTATCGACACTTTCTCTTTTTGCTGCAATGACATTCTCACGTTGCTGGCAAACACGTATGTCAAAGCGGAGAAGCATCAAGTAAGAAAGGTATTGCAGGAATGTTGGAAGCTCATACCTGCACCGAACGGGCTGACATATACCACTTATCAGCTTAACTACAATCGGGAGTGTCGGTATGAGCCGATAAGGAGAGTGGGACGCTTCTATACCGTCACAAGGCAGCAACTTGAAACGCTGTAATTCCATTATCTTTTTGTTGAATTGTTGAATAAGGATATAATCATACTGATAATAAGCAATATATACTCTCAACAAAATCTCAACTGACCAAAAGAGAAGTTGAGCATAAAGCCACGACCTATTGTCGGTTTCTCTTTTGGTGAGTGGTTTGTTGAGCGGATGTTGAGCATCTATTTGTATGTATATAAACATATTACATATACCATTCAACGAATCAACGATTTTCATTCACCATTAAAACCATAGGAAGATTATGACTACACAGGAAGCAAAGAAGATACATATCGCAGACTATCTGCAAAGTTTGGGCTACAGCCCCGTCAAGCAGCAGGGGAAAAGCCTTTGGTACAAATCACCGTTCAGGGAGGAAGCGGAAGCATCGTTCAAGGTGAACACCGAACTCAACCAATGGTACGACTTCGGAACAGGTAAGGGAGGAAACATCATCGCTTTGGCGCAGGAGCTTTACGGTTCGGACTATGTGCCTTACCTGCTTGGTAAGATAGCGGAACAAGCACCGCACGTCCGTCCCGTGTCTTTCTCTTTTCGCCAGCAAGCATCCGAACCGAGTTTCCAACATTTGAAAGTGGGCGAACTCACGCACCCTGCATTGCTCCGCTACTTGCAGGAACGTGGGATAAACACCGCACTGGCGCAGACGGAATGTAAGGAACTGCACTTCATCCATAACGGCAAGCCCTATTTCGCCATCGGATTCCCGAATGTGGCAGGAGGCTATGAGGTGCGCAACCGTTTCTTCAAGGGCTGCATCGCCCCGAAGGACATCAGCCATATAAGACAACAGGGCGAACCAAGAAACGTGTGTTATCTGTTCGAGGGCTTCATGGATTACCTCTCGTTCCTTACCATCAGAGTGAAGAACAATCCGCAATATTCACGATTGACAACGCAGGACTATATCATATTGAACTCCGTTTCCAATCTCGCAAAGGTGGAAAACCTATTGGCGACCTATGTACAGATTGGCAGTTTCCTTGACAACGACACGGCAGGACGGAACGCCTGTGAATCCTTAAGGGCGAAGTTCGGGGAACGCTTGCTTGACAAGTCGCTGTACTATCGTGAATACAAGGACTTGAACGACTACCTGTGCGGTAAGCCCTTGTCCCAATCGGTAGAGCCGATAGAGCAGGAGAAGCAAGTCCAATCCGCAAGGCGGATGATGCATCCACCGAAAAAACGAGGGCTGAAGATGTAGAAAGCGAATGCTTGCAGCGACACGGATATTTGCCAACGGAAAATGCCGTAGCTTATTAGGGAATTTGTCCGAGCCGCATTGCAAGCAACGCTGAAAATTCCCCAATAAGCCAAAGAGGTTGCACCTCTCTGGACACACCTCAGCCAACGGCAAAAGCCGTACAGGAGTAAAATCATCAACCATTGTTTCACAAGCTAAAAAAAAAGATTATTATATGGGTTATGCAGTATTACACATGGAGAAGACAAGCGGAACGGATGCCGCCATGTCAGCGCACATTGAGCGCACCATCAAACCGAAGAATGCCGATGAGAGCAGGACGCACCTCAATCGGGAACTGATAAGGTTTCCTGATGGTGTGGAAAGCAGGACACAAGCCATACAGTACCGATTGGACACCGCAGGACTGACACGCAAAATCGGTAACAACCAAGTGAGGGCTATCCGTGTCCTGCTAACGGGAACTCATGATGATATGGAACGCATCACCAACGAGGGCAGACTTGACGAGTGGTGCAGCGACAACCTGAAATACCTTGCCGACACATTCGGTAGAGAGAATATCGTGTCGGCAGTCCTGCACATGGACGAGCAGACACCGCACATACATGCCACCCTTGTACCGATAATCAGAGGAGAGCGCAAGCGCAAAAAGAAAGAGGAACAGGTTAGAAGGCGATACCGCAAGAAACCGACCGGCACAGCCCGATTGTGTGCCGATGAGATTATGACACGAGCCAAACTCAAATCCTATCAGGACACCTATGCACAAACCATGAGCAGATACGGGCTGCAACGTGGCATTGACGGGTCGGAAGCTAAGCATATATCCACACAGCAGTATTACCGTGACCTGATGCAGCAGACGGAACAGTTACGAACAGACATAGGGCTGCTCCAAGACAGCAAAGAAATAGTACAGGAAGAACTCAGGCGAGCCAAGAAAGAGGTGCAGACCGAGAAGCTGAAAGGGGTAGCCACGACCGCAGCCACCCACATAGCGGAAAGTGTAGGTTCTCTTTTCGGCGGTAATAAGGTTAAGACTTTGGAAAGGCAAAATGCAGCATTGCAAAACCGCATTTATGAACTTGAAAATGAAGTTCAACAACATGAGGAACGGCAAGCCAAACAGATACAGGAAATGAAAAGCGCATACGAACAGCAGAACCGCAAGTTGTCCGAGTTCGTGGATTTCGTCAAACGTTATTTCCCATACGTGGATAAACTGATACCGACAATAAAGTTCCTGCGTGATTCTCTGCACTTTGGCGATGCCGTCATTAGAAAACTATGCATATTCAAAGACGCCACCATTAAAGGTGAGCTATATTCCCGTGAGTTTAACCAGCATTTTAAAGTTGACGGTGCGGTTTGTTCACTCAAACAGAGCACAGAAGGAAATTTTGAACTCAACATAGACGGCGTTTCGCATGTCAATTGGTTCAGACGAAAGAAAGGCGAGTTCATGGAAGCGTTGGGAATGCCGACAAGGAAACAAAATAGGGGTATTAAGCTGTAAATCATAATAAAGTCCGTGATAGTAGAATACTATATCACGGATTTTTTATACTTTTGTATCCGGATTGGGGCAACCCTTTCCAAGACATAAGAAAAAGAAGAAGCGTTATGCTTATCTTGTAGAACGGAAACCTGAGAAATTTCTGAATTGTGTACAAGGGTAGCATAGTGGTTCTCACGCTATAGCGTGGGCTGCTATTACTACATCTGTACACAGGGTTTTCTCAGGACCTCCGAACTAAGACGTAGCATCGCAGTGCCACGCTTTCTTCGTTGGTTGGATTATGTTAGTAATAAACGATTTTAAATAATACAACAGATTATGAGAAAACTTATTGTAGCGTTCGCATTTATGGTAATTACTTTGACATCGTATGCTCAAAGCGGTTCGGAACATCTTACTTTTAAAGGAATTCCCATTGAGGGAAGTATGACAGAATTCTGTCAAAAGTTAAAAAGCAAAGGATTTACATCTATTGGCAGAGAAAACAATCTTGCATTGTTTATGGGAGATTTTACTGGTCGTAATGCAACTATAGGCGTAACAGCTACTGATGATGGTAAAAGTGTATTTGCTGTAGCCGTGTTATTTGACCCAAGTGGTGAATGGAATACACTTGTTAATACTTACGGTTATTATAAGGATTTATATACTCGCAAATATGGAAACCCAACTATCTCAAAAGAAAAGAATCCGGCTCACTCAGATTCTAATACCGCTTTAATGGCAGAAGTTCATCAAGGGACAGTTGTGTGGGGCAGTGCATGGGAGGTAACAGGTGGAGATATAGAATTATCAATAGAAAAGACTTCTGGCGTCTATGAGGGTATGGTCGTAATTCGTTATCGTGATACTCAAAATGTAGAAACAAAAATCCAAAAAGATTTAGAGGATATTTAATTTTCAATAAACAGAACAATTGATTATGAGAAAACTTTTTGTATTACTTGCTTTTATAGTTGTCGCTGCTACATCGTATGCTCAGGTATATAAGATGTATAAGACTCAGAACTACCATAATCGACTTCGTTTAAATACGATGACAGGCGAAGTTCAACAAATTCAAGATGATGGTCAGTCTTGGGAAGTTTGTAGTGCAAGAGAAGTTTTAGGAGATAAAGAAGGACGATTTCGCCTTTATGAAACACAGAATATGTGGACTTTCATAATGCTTGATACATATACAGGTAAGAATTGGCAAGTCCAATTTAGCGTCAAGGGTGAAGACTATATGTTTGCTGCACCTATCAATATGTTTTCTCTTGCATATCCGGAAAAATCTTCAAATTGGACTAATAGATTTAAGATGTTTGCTACTCAAAATATGTGGACATTTATATTGTTGGACTCATATAATGGGCGACTATGGCAAGTCCAATATAGCACACAAGATTTAGACAACCTATTTTGTATTCCTATCAATAAAAACGAATTAGTAGAAAATAACGAAAGGTGTATATTCTCTATTCAGCCACTAACAAGTATGTATCAATACTATCTTATAAACGATAATACAGGTGATATGTGGAAATTTCAGTGGAGTACCAAAGGGGATGATTATAGATGGATTGAAAGATTCAGATAAATATTATTTCTAATATGCAGCTATTGTTTATTATGATGATTTGTATAATTGCTATTTCGGTTATTGTGATAGCAATGGTGCGAATACGCCTTAAAAACAAGTCCAATGAACTTTCAGACAAGTTAAGCCAGATATCTTCATATAGTGAGAAATCAAACTATGAGCAAGCAAAAGAGAGATTATCTGCTCTCAATGAGAAAGTGTTTATAGATATTCCTACCAACTTGAACAATGGCTTTTATGGTAATATAATCTCAGCAACGCAGGAAAAAGATTTTATCAATCATTACAAACCACATTTTCAAGAAGCGTATTCGCTTCAGAAGAAACTCAAAGCCTTTAATATCACTCCATCTGAAACTATATTAAAATTCATCAATGATTTTGGAGCTATCAATAGACTTGTAAAACAGCATAATGAGGGTGTTATTGCATTTCTGCTTGACACACATAAAGATTTCTTCGACAAATGCTTAAAATATCCATTGGATAAGCAACAAAGACGCTCAATTGTTTCAGAAGAGGATAATTGTTTGGTTGTTAGTAGCGCAGGTAGTGGAAAGACCTCTTCTATTATCGGAAAAGTCAAGTATCTAACAGAAATAAAAGGCATTGCACCTCATAGAATTTTACTTATTAGTTACACTAACAAAGCAGCAGCCGAACTTACGGAAAGAATGGCTACTGATGGCTTGAAAGGTTATACATTTCACAAATTAGCCATTGATATTATCGGAAAAGCAACGGGAACAAAGCCGTTTATTTGCGATAATACAGATTCTTTATTTATTGCTCTTTATCACACTCTATTAGAGAATAAGGCTTTTAAGAATAGCGTAGTAGAATACTTCATTGATTATCAAACCAATGAAGCGGATTGGGAACAACGCAAGAATGAAAGGCGAGAAAAATTGTCGGAACAAAAGAATGTTCAACTAAAAGCAATGTTCCCCGATATGGATGGTCGGGCTATATATGTGAGAAGCGAACAGGAGCAAAAGATTTGCTTTGTCTTGTCATCACTTGGAGTAAAATTCAGATATGAAGAGCCATACGAACATCAATTAGCGGATGAAATGCACTCTCAATATCGCCCCGATTTCTCAATATATTTTGAGCAAACAGGAGAAATCAAACGCATCTATTTGGAACATTTCGGAGTAGATGAACATGGTCTTGTTCCTGCTTGGTTTGCAAAAGACAAGAATATAACATACGAAGAAGCCAATCAAAAATATAATGATGGTATAACTTGGAAGAAAGCTGCTCACGAGAAATTTGGTACTCAACTTTTAGTAACATCAAGTGCTGATTTCCATTATTCCGATATAAGAGATAAACTTCGACAATTATTAAATGACGCAGGTGTGCCAATTCAAGAAAAAACAGAAGAAGAATTATATGATTTAGTCTTACCCAAAGGCAGTAAACAAGAAAAGGCTTTTATTCGGCTGGTAGTTACTTTCGTAACATTGGTAAAATCAAGTTGTAAATCAGTTAGAGAGGTTCTTGAACAAGCAAAAAATGCAAATGATGAGCGGAGCGTTTTTATTATCAAGAACATATTTCAGCCTGTATATGACCGCTATATAAGTGCATTGAGCGATAGCAACCAAATTGATTTTACCGATGCGATTCTTCAAGCCACAGAAATATGTCGTACTTCACACCCTGTTGAGTATGATTATATCATTGTGGACGAGTTTCAAGACATATCGGTTGACCGTTACAATTTCTTGAAAGTATTACGAGAGGGGAATCCGCCTGCGAAGTTGTATTGTGTAGGCGATGATTGGCAGTCTATATATCGTTTTTCGGGAAGTGATATGGCTCTTTTTAATCAATTTCCTGAATACTTTGGCGCAACAGAGATAAACAAGATTGAAACCACATACAGATTTGGAGAGCCTTTAGTTTCGTTGTCCTCCCACTTCATACAGCGTAATAAAGCCCAAATACAAAAGAATATACACTCGTTCAGCTCTGAAATGAAAACAGAATTGGAGTTTTATTCTTACGACAGACGTGATTATTGCAAAACAATAGGAGAACTAATATCTTCTATTCCATCGGATAAATCTATATTTCTATTAGGACGTTATTCTTTTGATGACTATTACCTGTCATTTATGTATAAAGGAGTGAAAGAAGGTAATAGATTTTATTATGTGATAGGAGGAAGAAAGATAGAGTTCTCGACAGTACATAAATCAAAAGGTCTTGAAGCGGATTATGTGATACTTTTACAATGTAATAAGGATACTTATGGCTTTCCATCCCTTGTAAGTGATGACCCTGTGCTTAATTATGTCCTGACTAAAAGTGACCAATTTCCATATGGGGAAGAACGGAGATTGTTTTATGTAGCAGTAACAAGAGCAAAGATAAAAACACTTGTACTATATGACAAGCGTTTCCCCTCTGTATTTGTGGATGAGTTTTTACACCCTGAAAAGGTTTCAGAAGAAAGTTATGTAAAGCACCCCAATGCCAATAAAAGATGGACAAGAAGTGCAGACCAATTTTTATTGAAACTGTATAATGAGGGTAAGAGTGTCAAATATATCGCAAACAAAATGGGCAGAAGTCAAACTTCGATTGTAATGCGATTGAACAAACTCACCCAATAGTAGATTATATTTATTCTTCTATACTGCATGTATTAGATATTTTTTTACCTTTGCAAAAGAAATGAGTTATTTGACAGCATAGCACCGCAAATCGCTGAAAATCGCACGGTTTCCAACTCGTTACCGTTGTTTCTCAAATACTCCGTTAAAAGTTTATTCCTCAAATGGTTGTATCAAACCGTTGAAAATCTAAAATAAAAGATTATAGGCAGTTTGCTTCCGAATACCAAGAACTTTATGCAAACTGGTGTAAGATGCATGAAGACCAACTGGTTTTTGACCGTGAAATAAGGGAGAAATATAATAATGAAGTCTTGATAAATGAAAATCAGCGGATAAGAAATGAACTGTTAAGTCGTAAGGTATGGTTGCTTTCTATTGGTTTTGGGGCAATGTTTTTAGTTGTAGTCGGCTTTGCGTCTTTCCATTTATATAAACGGAATGTTCAGGGGCGGATTGAACGTTTGCTTGCTCGCTTAAAAGAGAATGAGAAGCAATTGGATGAAGGAAGAGTGGAATCGGAAGAAAAACGGCGGCAATTGTTACAAGAAAATCATGAGTTGTCTCGGAGGATAGAGAAGTTGTTCGTCCGGCAGAAAGATAAGGATGAGTTGAACTCTTGTTTGCAGAAACTGAATGTATCTTATACGAAACAACTGAAAGAGTATCAGGAAATTCATTCCTTATTGCCTGTTGAGCGTACGCTTGCGTTGAGCCAATTATGTCAGTTGCGTTGCCAGCCGGTGTATGGACTGGTGAAGTCGGACGAGGAATGGATGGAGATATTTGCAGTAATCGATACTCTTTATAGTGATATGTCGGAGAAACTGAACGGTTATAAACTGGGTATGCAGGAGCGGAGGATATGTTATCTTATCCGAGCCGGGTTCACGAATGGTATGATTGCCACTGTTTCTAATGTAACTGCCGATGCTATTGCGAAGTCAAAGCAGCGTATGAAGAGTAAATTTCTGTTGTCAGGCGGTGATGCTTTTGATGATTTTATACGGAAATTGTAGAGAATAAAGAGAATGTCTTGTCCGGTTGGGGTTCTTCTTTTTATCTTTATTGCGAAGGTAATGTGTTGATTTGTAGTGCTGTATCTGATTTGCCTTTTGTCCGGTATCTTTTCTTGTTTAAGTGTTACATCCTGCCTAACTTTGTTACATTCCAAGTTGGATGTTAGCTGTATTCCAACTTTGATGCTGATACCGTATAGCATTAATTGTAACAGAGTAGCTGGCTGTTATAATGGATAAGGCGGAAGTTTTCTTTATTGTTTTATTAAAATCTATGCTTAATGAAAAAGATTTTGAATATTTCGGAAATGAAGCAAGTACGTGGAGGAGCACAAATCTCTAGTATGTGCGGTGAAGGTGAAAAATTGTATTTTTGTAGAACCTCTTTTGAAGGAGGGGCTGTTAGTACAGGTTCAGTTTGTGCTAAAAGTGCTGCATCAGCTAATGTAGCAATTATAAAGAAATATATGGATGAAGCGCAAATTGCTGCTACTCCTCAATGTTTCTGATCCTTTTAAAATAATGAATATGGGTTCTATGCTTAAGGGAAAGTAGAAATGGGACCCATATTTTTAATATGATATATTATGAAGCTATACTTCTTGTTAATAGCAACTCTTTTATTTTTTAGCTGTAATCAGCGGCAAAGTACAGGGCTTTTGGAAATAAAGCCGATAGATGAATTGTTAGCTGAGATACCTATATCTGAGTTTGCAGATAGTATTTCTTTGATACAACTTGATAATAGCCTTTTATTATCAAGTTATGGTAGTCCCTGTTTCACTGATAGCTTTTTCGTGGTAAGTGTAGCGGAAGGTGTATTGAAGTATTCATATATGGGAGAGTTTCTTATGAAAATAGGCGGAATAGGACAGGCTCCAATGGAATATAATAGAAATAAGTTAATGGCCGTTGATACTTCTAATAAACGGATTCGTGTATATAGTATACCGGAAAAAGTGATGATTAGTTATTCTTACGATGGAGCGTTTCTGAGTCGTGTTCGTTATGATTTGCCAGATGATACTTATGGCTATCCGACGATGATGCGCATTCTTGGCAATAAGTGTTATTTCTTTTATCCGTCAATGTCAGGTTTGTCTGATCCCTATTATTGGGTGATAACAGATACTTGTGGGCAAAGTTTGGAAATTAAACAGAAGCATGGAGAGCCTGTTTTAAAGAGGGGATATGCATGCGGCACTTATTGTACATCTTCTTCTGATAACTCTTTGTTATATTATAATTTATTTAATGATACTATTTTTCGCTTTACAGAACAGGGTGTTACACCTGCTTTTTTATGGGGGAGAGGAAAGCATCGTATATCTGCATCGACTGAAGATGTAAGTGAAAATATGATGGTTTTTACGATGTTTGCTGAAACGAAAAGATTCCTGTTTTTTGAGTGGCTTGATGCGACTTTTAAATCTTTTTCTTCTTTTGGTTTCTACGATAAGAAAAAACAAATATTCATGGGAACAAAGAGGCTTCGGGATGATTTGAATACCCAAATAGATATTTCTTTAAGATGGATGTTTTCATACTTTCAAAGGGGTAATAAAGATTATATGATAGGAAAGATTGAACCATATGAATTGCCGGAAGATGTTTTACAAAGAGAAAATATTGATCCTGAGGGTAATTTAGTGATGATAGTGATTCGTTTGAAAGATGAGTAGAAGTCCGTATAGCATTGAATACACTAACAGAAGAATGATTAGATAATTATTTTAGTATGAGAAACTTATTGCTCATTTTCCTGCTGCTTTTCTTGTATTCCTGCTATAATAAGCCGGAAAGTACTATTATGGTTTGGAATTATGATGATTTTATTGAAAAAAGTCTGAAAGTGTCGGATATAGCCGATGAAATGACAATTATTCAGCCTGACTCTATTGATTATCAAAGGGGAGAAATCACGCATGCTACATCCTTTTTCTTGGTTGGAACGGAACAGGGAATATTAAAGTATAATAATGAAGGACATCTTATAGGCAGAATAGGATCTATAGGACAAGGGCCAGGAGAATATGTTGGTTCTTATACAACGGCTATAAATGAAGTAGACTCCATTATATATGTTTATTGTCAAGATAACTCCAAACTTCTATCTTTTTCTTATGATGGATTCTTTTTGAGTAAACATTCTGTCCAACTTCCTAAAGAATGGGCTTGGAAATTCTATCATCTAAAGGATAGGCTTTACTTTTATTATACAGTAATTGCCGGTGAATCATCACCCTATATTTATGCAATAACAGATACGATAGGAAATTTATTATCCCTCAAGAGGGATGAAAGTTTACATTTTGCTCAGGGTAATTATTATAGCTTTTCATCTACGAACTTAGGTTGTTTAGGCGATACAATGTTGGTCTGGAACCAATATAGTGATACTATATACCGGGTTTCGGAGAAGGGGGAGGAACCCGTTGCTATGTGGGGAAAATGGAATCCTTTATTTTTCCCTTATAATTATTTTGTAATAGATGGGCGAGAATATTTAGAGGCTATTTATCAGCCTTATGAATTGGTGGATGCTTGGTTAGCTTCTGATGATCCCAAGATACGAGAACAAGCTAAAAGTATAGATGAGGAAGGTAATAATGTATTGATACGGATTCGGCTGAAGAAATAATAGTATTGAAATGTTCTTGTTTGGAAGTTTAGAGCAATCTAAGTATATGAGCTAACAATATATTGCTTATGAAAACTTTTATAAAATATGGTGGAATAAGAGTGCAGTTCCTTATTCTTGTATTGTTTCTTTTATCTTGTTCTTCTGTGGGCAGGAAAGAAGGCTTGCAGGTTTTGTCTCCTCATAGCGCATCTTCCACCATAAATTTGATGGATATAGTAGATACAGTGATGTACGTACAGTTTGACGATAGCATCCTGCTCTCCGGGATTGGTAATTTGGTTTTAACAGATAGCTTTATTATAGGTGCTACAAATAAATATGGTATTTTAAGATTTGATTCAGAGGGACATTTCTTGAATACTATAGGGAGTATAGGACAAGGTCCTGGAGAGTATCAAAGTGGCAATTATGATATGGCTGTAGATGCTATGAATGGAATTGTTTATGCTTTTATGTACCCTGATATTTTGTTAAGTTATTCTTTGACAGGAGAATTCTTGCAACGTGTACATTTGCAAATGCCTGAAAAAGCAAGTGGAATGTATTGTCCGGATATTTTTCAGGTTCAGAATGGTTTACTATATTTCTATTATATGAATGCGGGAACCGTCGGTGAAAAACCGTTGTATTGGATGGTAATGAATAAAGATGGTGCTCTTGTGGAGTGCCGTCGTGGGCAAGAATCCAGAACATCTTTTTACCCGGGAGTTGTTCTGATTAATAATTATACTTCTGTAGATGATAGCACAATGATCTATTGGGATAATTTTAATGACACTATTTTTTATGTAAGCCCTTCTTGCGAAAGAGCTGCTTATTTATTTGATAAAGGGAATTTTCGCCTGCAGGAAACAGATGATCTTTCTTTACTTCCAGAAGAACGTATTCGATGCTTGAGAATAATTGATACCAAAAACTTTCTGTTGTTAGCTTGGGGTTCTGAAAATAGAAGCCAGGGAGTATATTACAATTTGTATGATAAAAATGCGGACATTACGTATAAACTTAGGGATGACATGGTGTATGATAAACGTGGAGATTTGTCTATGCGCTATCTGCGGATGTCATATGTCAAACTAAAAGGACGCGAATATATTGTGACACAGACAAAAGCATATAAGGTAGAGAATATTCCTGGTGCTCTTCATCGGAAATTGGATGCGGATGATTTGGAAGGTAATCCGGTGCTGGTCTTGATACGTTTAAAAGATGAATGAGAATTTATAAATCATTTGAATACATGAAAACACTTTTATCAACCTATTTGCATGAACTGCAGGTTACTTTTACAAGAAGTTTTGCTGATAAACTTTTTGCAGAGCATCCGCATCGCTATAACTTGTATGGCTTGTCGGATATGTTGTCTGTGTATAAGATAGAGAATGCTGGAGTACAAGTGGAAGATAAAGACTTGGGGGAATTAACTTTTCCGTTCGTGGCCCACGTTGGTAATGATTTTGTAGTTGTGAGACATTTATCCGGACAAATGGTGGAATATATCTGGCGGGGAAAACGAATATCTGTACCTGTAGAAGAATTTAAAAGATTATGGTCGGGTATTGCGCTTGTTGCTGAACCGGGAAAATCATCAGTAGAACCGGAATATAGAAAACATTGGAAAGCGGAATTTTTGAGTTCGGTTCAGAAAATAGGTATGATTATGATTTTAGCTATTTTATTGTTATTGGGATGTTTGCAACATCAGTTGTTTTCTTCAGTGGCAGGTAGTTTAGTGTTACTCATTAATCTGGCAGGTGTAGGGGTGACTTATTTATTATTGTTGAAACAGGGGAAAATACAAAGTGAGTATACTGATAAAATCTGTTCTTTATTCAAACAAGGTGATTGTAATAGTGTGCTGGAGTCTGAAGCAGCTAAGTTATGGGGAGTGTTTAGTTGGAGTGAAATAGGACTTGGCTATTTTGTATCAAGTCTTATCATGACAGTATTTTATCCCCAATGGGGACCCTACTTGGTTCTTGTTAATTTATTGTCTTTACCTTACACGGTTTGGAGCGTTTGGTATCAGTATAAGGTGGCCAAACAATGGTGTCCGTTGTGCTTGTCTGTTTTGTTACTGCTTTGGTTGATGGCTATTGTCAATGCTTGTGTGGGATGGCAGTGGCCGACTTTTGAAATACAGGAAGTGCTGTCTGTAGCCATACTTTATTTACTCCCTTTTTTAGCTTTACATCTTCTGACTGAACGTTGGTTTCGTTCGGAACAATTAAAGAGTGTAACGTATGAATTGAATAATCTGAAAGCATCAGAGAATGTTTTTCTTTCTCAATTAGAGCAACAGCCTCGTTATGAGGTTGGTGCTGCCACTTCTCAAATCCTTTGGGGATGTCCGCAAGCAAAGTTACGTATTACGATCTTGACTAACCCGCATTGTAATCCATGTGCACAGATGCATAAACGTATTGGTACATTGCTGAAAGAAATGGGGGACAAAGTTTGTGTGCAATATATTTTCTCATCTTTCAATAAAGAGCTTGAAAACAGTGCCCGGTTTCTTCTTGCCGTTTATCAGCAGGAAAAACGTGATAAGGCTGAAATGATTTATAATGAGTGGTTTGCAGGAAAGAAGTATTTGGGCGAAGCCTATATCATGACGTTTGGTTATGATTTGAGAACTGCGGAAGTCTCTCAAGAATTGGGTAATCATAATGAATGGCGATATAAAAACAAGTTAACGGCAACTCCTACGATTTTAATAAACGGTTACCAGTTGCCGGATAATTATAAGATTGAAGATATGAGGTATTTTGGGGATTTAAATATCAATTGATATATAAATGTTACTGTGAAATATCGTGGGGCAGTAACGGTAATGGAATAGCTAACCATTATTATGAATCATACGATAATGTCTAAAAAAAATGCTTATGAAACGAATTCTGAATGCTTCGGAAATGAAGCAAATCCGTGGCGGTGCAGCATGGTATCGTTGCGTATGTTCTGAGCCTGGTTCTGTTGTTATAGTAAACAAGACTCCTATTACAAGAATTATAAAAGCTGAGACTATTACTAATGCTACTCTTCATGCGGAGAGAGATGAGTGTTTAACTTATCAAGTTATATCTTGTACTTATGACAAACCTGCGTAAGTACTTATTGTAAAAATAGAGAGGGGAACTCCCTCTCTATATCCTATAATAAAATTATTAAGATGAAGAGGAAAACTGTTTTTTTGTTATTGCTCATTTGGCATTGGAGTGTACAAGCTCAGAAAGCGATAGTTGTTTTTCAATCAGATGAACCGGTGGTTCTCCGCCTTCATGCTCCAGTTGATGGCTTTTTTAATCAGAGATACCCCACCGATACTATATGCTTAATGCCAAAGGAGAAATATATTTGTAAGTTGGATGTGGATGATTTGGCTTTTGTAAGTTGCCGACTTCCTAAAGGAAAGATTGAACTACTTCTCTTTCCAAACGATAGTTTAATGGTGACTTACGAAAAAGGCAATGCTGTGTTTTCAGGCACAAATGCTGAAGGTCTGTTTTATTGGAATTTTGATTATCCTTTTTCATATACGGATCAGGTAAAAAATAAATTGAATGAGATATTTCAGGATAGCGTAAATATACAGTGGATACAAAATGAAATAAAGAAAATAGGTGTATATGATAAACTTGATGCATTAGAATATGAAGGAAAAGTGACTTCTGCTTTTGCCGATGTGATGAGAAAGAATGTGGGGATGCATTACAATTATAATTTGATTGCGCATTATTATAATCTTAAAGAAAATGCTTTAGCGACTGCGGATACCAGAGAAAAGGCGACTATGATGATTGATTCTCTTTTTTCTTCTATACCTCCGACTGACGAAGAATTGGTTAAGTATCCTCTTACCGGGTTATATGAAGATCTGTATTTGAGCTTATTGTATGATGGATTGGATGATAAACAGAAACTGGCTTTGTTAAATGGTCATGATGAAGATGCTTTTGGAGCATATCGGAAATATTTACTGCTCCCTGATAAACTACGGTTGCCTGTTTGGTTTGAAGCATTTATAATGCAATTTCTTTATAAAGTGGACGAGTTTGATAAGACAAAAATGTATAAGTATTTGGTGGATAATTATCCTGATACGGAATCAGTATGTATAATTAAACATATACTAGAACTGAATAAAGTAAATAATAAGCCTTTTCAGCATAGTTATTTAGCTTCATCAGCTGATTCGTTGCAGGATTTGTTGAAAGCGAAAGAGCTACAAAATAAATGGATTTTGGTTGATGTGTGGGCAACGTGGTGCTTGCCTTGCCGTCAGGAGTTTCAGCATGCTGCAGCCTTGCATGAGTGGTTGAAACAATATCCTCAGATTGCCATGGTTTATCTGTCAATAGACAGACAAGAGGAAGAAAAGCAATGGAAAAAGGATATTGAACTTTTTCGCTTGGAAGGCTATCATCTGAGAGCATCACAGAAAATGAGACAGGATATTACGGAGAAGTTTTTTCAAGGTGGGAGTATATTTGTACCTCGCTATATACTGCTGAATAAGGATGGTGAGATTGTAATACCGGACTTACCCCGCCCCAGTGATATAAATGCTATGAAGAATGAAATTGAGAAAGAACTTAATATGCGGGTGAATTGATGAAACATTCATTTCCATACTATCACCAGGCAGATGCGATGGATTGTGGTCCTACTTGTTTGCGTATGATTGCTAAATACTATGGTAAAAGCTATTCATTGCAGACATTGCGGGCGCGTTCGTTCATATCTCGCGAAGGAGTATCGCTTTTGGGCATCAGTGATGCAGGAGAGGCTATTGGCTTTCGTACAGCGGGCGTCCATGTTTCATTTGACCAACTGATTACTGATGTGCCTTTACCTTGTATCCTGCATTGGAATCAGAATCATTTTGTAGTTTGCTATGGCATTAAAAAGAAACGTGGAGAATATTGGTTTCGGATTGCTGATCCCGGAAAACAATTGGTGACTTATAATGAGCAAGAATTCAAGAAATGCTGGTTGTCGACAAGGACGGAAGGAGAGGATGTAGGGACTGCATTGATTTTAGAACCCGGCCCTGATTTCTACCATCGTGAAGATGAACCGGAAATTAGAGAAAGAGGATTGCTTTTCTTTCTGAGATATCTCACTCCCTATAAGAAACAACTAATACAATTGATATTAGGGATGTTGACTGTCAGTCTGTTGCAACTTATCCTTCCTTTTCTTACACAATCATTGGTAGATGTCGGTATACGAGATAGCAATCTGAATTTTATAATACTGGTATTGGTAGCCCAAGTCATAATTTCTGTTTCACAACTGTCGGTAGAGTTTATCCGCAGTTGGATATTATTGCATGTCAACACGAGGATTACCATATCATTGATATCTGATTTTCTGGCAAAATTGATGAAACTGCCATTGCATTTCTTTGATTCGAAAATGGTGGGCGATATTATGCAGCGTATTGGTGACCATGAACGTATCAAGACTTTTCTTACGGGATCATCCATTACTACGCTCTTTTCGTTCGTCAACTTTTTCATTTTTGCTTTTGTACTTGCTTATTATAATCTCACGGTGTTAGGCATTTTCTTATTAGGCAATACCTTGTACGTTTGTTGGATACTTGTTTTCATGAAGTATCGGCGCGAACTGGACATACGACGCTTTGCACAAGCTGCCGGAGAACAAAGCAGTCTGATACAGATGGTGACTGCCATGCAGGAGATCAAGCTGAACAACTGTGAAACGCAAAAACGCTGGCAATGGGAGCGCATACAGGTGAAATTGTTTAAAATCAGTATAAAGGGGTTGGCATTGGGACAGGTTCAGCAAGTGGGCTCTATTTTCTTTAATCAGACTACGAACATTGTAATCTCATTCATTGCGGCAAAGGCGGTGATAGATGGGCAGATGACTTTGGGTATGATGATGTCTCTTACTTATATTATCGGTCAGTTGAGTTCTCCGGTTTCTTCTTTTATCGGTTTTGCTCAGCAGTTTCAGGATGCGAAGATTAGCTTGGAACGTCTGAATGAGATACATAGCAAAAAGGATGAAGAACAGGATATCTCATCGAAACTGACGGTGTTGCCGGAAAAGGGAGATATCCGGATCGAGAATCTGTCGTTCAGTTATG
The DNA here is from genome assembly GCF_900142015.1 of Bacteroides stercorirosoris. Lineage (GTDB taxonomy): Bacteria > Bacteroidota > Bacteroidia > Bacteroidales > Bacteroidaceae > Bacteroides > Bacteroides stercorirosoris. Next base: position 134,947 of record NZ_FQZN01000008.1, on the reverse strand, counting down.
ATGGTGCGGATAGGGATTATGTGCTGGATGATATTTCTCTTCATATTCCCCGACATAGGGTGACAGCTATTGTTGGAGCGAGTGGAAGCGGTAAAACCACTTTGATAAAGTTGATGCTTGGCTTCTATACTCCCAATAAAGGAACTGTCAAAATACAGGATACTCCGTTAGAAAATATCAATCCGCACTTATGGCGTGCCCGAACCGGTTCGGTGATGCAGGATGGTTTCATCTTTTCTGAAACAATAGCCCAGAATATTGCAGTGGGCGAAGAGCAGATTGATATTGAACGCTTGCGGCATGCGGTGACTATTGCAAATATTCGTGATTTTATAGATTCTCTACCGTTAGGATATAATACTAAAATTGGTATGGAAGGGAATGGTATCAGCCAGGGACAACGGCAACGCATCTTGATAGCCCGTGCCGTTTATAAGAATCCGGATTATCTGTTTTTTGATGAGGCTACTAATGCTTTGGATGCCAATAATGAACGTGAGATTATGGAACATTTGTACGAATTCTATAAAGGTAAGACGGTCGTAGTGGTGGCTCACCGGCTGAGTACGGTGAGAGATGCGGATAACATAATAGTGCTGGATAGAGGGAAGATAGCGGAAGAGGGAACTCACCGGGAACTGACTGAGCGGAAGGGTTTGTATTATCAGTTGGTGAAAAATCAATTGGAACTGGGTAATTAGAAATTTGTAACTCAATACTGTGGAAGAAGAGAAAAAATACAAGGAGATAGAACTGCGTAGTGAAGAAGTGCAGGAAGTTATGAATCACATTTCACCTTGGGTGGTGAGGTGGGGGATAACGGTTCTGTTCATTATTCTGCTTGTTATATTGGTTGGGTGCTGGGTATTTCGATACCCGGATGTGCTGCAAGCGGAAGTGACTCTGACAACTGAAGAACCTCCGGCCTTTATCCTGGCACGTTCAACAGGAAAGCTTGATACGTTGTATGTAAATAATGGTCGCATGGTGCAGGCTGGCGAGCGTTTGGGGGTAATTCAGAATACTTCTGTAACTGAAGATGTACTGTGGCTGACAGATAGTATGAAAGAATGGAAAGAGGCCGGTTATGAACCGGATAAAGGAGCGGACTATTTTATAGGTAAACGCTTGCAGTTAGGAGAACTGCAAACGGTGTATGCCTCTTTCATGATTGCTCTTTCGGATTATATCCGTTTTGTTGAACAAGATTATTATACGAAGAAATTGAATGCTGGAAGGAAACAGTTGGGTGGGCAACGTTCTTACCTCAATCTGGCGCATCGCGAACATACATTGACTGAAAAAGAAATGAAATTGGCGCAAAGTATGTATGACCGGGATTCCATTCTTTTTGCAGGGGATGCTATGATTGCGGCGGAATTTGAAGAGTCGGGTAGCCGTTATTTACAGAGTCTGCGCACCAGGGAAACTTCCGGTATGAGCTTATTGCAAGCTGAAATGCAATTGGAGCAGCAGGAAGAAAACTTGTTGGATTTGGGCAAGCAGGCTTATGATGAAGAACAAAACTACAGACTTGAATTGAAGAATGCAGTGGAACAGCTTGAAGCTCAATTGAGTTCGTGGGAACAAAGCTATTTGTTCTGTAGTCCGATTTGTGGCAAAGTAACTTTTATGACGGTTTGGAGCCGTAATCAGAATGTAGAATCGGGGGAGACGGTTTTTGTGGTACAACCTTCGAAAGATTCGAAAGTGATTGGAAAGGCAAAGCTTCCTTTGCAAGGTTCGGGAAAGGTACAGATAGGACAAAAAGTACATGTGCGTATGGATAATTATCCTGATCAGGAATTTGGTTATGTAAAGGGAAGGGTGGAAAGTATTTCTCCGGTTCCGACAGAAGACGGAGTATACATTGTGGAAATCGCTTTGCCCGACGGTTTGCATACAAACTATGGCAGAACGCTCCCCACAGTACGTGAATTGAAAGGGACAGCAGATATCATATTGGCGGACAGGAACGTATTGGAGCGTTTGTTAGCTCCGTTAAGGAAGATAGTGGAATACGAAGACTAATTCTTCTATAGTATAAATTCCGGCAATAATAGGAGGAAAAAACTTCCCCCATATTATATGCCGGGATTTGTCATCTATTTATAGGCTGTCTGATACCGGGTTGTGCTTACGAGCTTTTTACCGGGAACATCATGCAGTTTGGGGCGGCTTGGACGTATGTTATAGGTACTCATCCATTTCTCAAGGACGTCGCGCAGTTTTTGCAGTTCTTGGTTATATGCATTTTCCATTATCAGGTTTCTCATTTCTCCTCTGTCATTTTGCATATCAAACAGTTGTTCGCGATATCTTCCTTTATCGTAGAGCACATATTTATAGCGTTCGTTACGTACTACCCAGCCTCTTGTTTTGCTACCGTCAAACCGTGTTTCGGTGATGATATATTCTTGATGCAAAGCTTGCGGATTTCCTTCCTCTGCAATTTTCCGGAAAGACTTTCCAGCTGCTCCCTTCGGTAACTTGGCACCTGCCCAATCACACACAGAAGCAAAGAAGTCTACACCGTTACTGATAAGCTGAGGCAATACTTTGCCCGCATTCTTCTTGCCGGGCAGTGTCACGATAAGAGGAATATTGATAATCTCTTCATATAAAGCAGATTTCTGATTCCAATGATGGGCTCCTATACCATCTCCGTGGTCGCTGGAGAAGATTACCACTGTATTTTCCCAAAGGTTATTTTGGTCGATGGCATCAATAATCTTTCCGATTTCCCTATCTACTTTTTCTACCAGGCGATAATAAGTATAACGGTACATACGCCAGTCTTCGGGGGTAAAACCGGCGGTTGGATATACATTGTAGTTATTGGCTCTTTCACTTTCAATGACATCGGCATCGTACGGGTTTTTGGCAAAATTGGCAGGTAATCCCGGACAATCCCGTATATCGGGTATGTCGATGTTTCCATAAGGGAAGTTCTGGCTGCGTGCATATTCGCAGATGTTATGCGGGTTGTCATAGGAAGCTACCAGGAAAAACGGCTTTTTATGTTTACGTGAGAGATATTCGACACAAGCTTCTGCCAGTCCGTCGTCACTATGTTTATATATGTTGTCGAAGCCATATTCTTTGTCGGGGACATCGAGTAGGGGAAGATGCCATTTACCGCCGTAGGCACAATCATAGCCGGCATTCTTTATTAAAGTGCCCAATGTTTGTGTCTTAAGAGAGTCGGGCATCGGCGAACCATTGACGGACAGCCCTACTGCGTCCGGATAGTGCCCAGTGAACATGGCTCCACGTGAAGGACCACTGAGTGGAGCCGTGCAATAAGCGTTATTGAACAGTATACCGGCCGCTGCCAGACGGTCGAGATTGGGAGTGTGCAGGTCCGGATTCCCGGCACAACTCATGGCGCTGGCCGTTTGTTGGTCGGTGAAGATATAGATGATATTAGGGCGTTCGGCGGCAGAGGCCATAGAAGAGCATAGCAAGGAAAAACATGCCAGATGCTTCATTGAAATTTCTTTTACCATATTATTAGTTTTAATAATTCTACCTTGTTTTAAAGTGATATTATATTTCAAGTTCCGGTAAGGAATCAACCAGTCTTTTCTCTATTTTCTTTCCGTCTACCCGATCAATAATAGTTGTAGCGCCTTTGTTCGAGTCATAGTTGAAGTCCAGCGAAACACCGTTCTGTTTATTCTCTATATGCAGGAACGCGTTACCTTCGCCTTCCAGATTACATTCGATAATCCATCCTTCTACTGTTATGCGGTTCCCTTCATGATTAACCACAGCATCGGTACGGTTGTTTCCATGTACATCAATCACATTGAGAAAACATACTTTGCTGCAAGGAGCTGTCGTTGCTGTGAAATGATAATGATTGGGGAGAGTTTTGCCAAGTCGCTTTTTCCAATCGACAGCAGCCACGAAAAAGGTATCTGTTTGTGCATAAGTCATTTTCTGTGAAGAGAACAAATGGGCTATAGATACTCCATCTGCCTTGTTCTTCCCTAAAATGCACAATCCGCCTTTATTCTCAACGACTTCCATAGGCAGTTCTACTGTGTGTAGCAGATAATTCCATTCTACCGGTTCTTTGCCGGCCAATTCATCGTAAACGACAAATAAGCCCGAACGTCCCAGCTGAACGATATGTCTTCGGAAGAAATCCACTTTATTCTCGTCCCAGCCATTTTTCGGTGTATACTGAGTACCGGACAAACGTCCACGTTCCAGCCACAACGGAGAAACTACTTTTCCATAAGCATTGGAAGCATCGCCCACAACGTAGGAGATTTCTTCACCTTCATAATAACGCGGAATCCATCCATAACCTTCCGTCCCTATCTTTTGTCCCATATCGTTTACCAATATGGAGTTATGGGCGCGGGTATTCCGATAGGCATACATACAATGGTCATCTGTAAATCCGGTGCGATGTCCGCTGCTATAGAAGATTGCTTTCCCGCCAAAGAAAGTATTGAAGGCATTCTGATTGGCTAAAGCATGGGAAGTGGCGCCATAGGGGCTGCTACGGAAAGAGAGCATGGCATTGTTGGTGTGATGTCCTATGTCAGTGTTCATCAAGGCAGTGCCCGTCTGGCTGAAAACTTTGGATTGAGGCAGTTCCGACAGATGGCTGCTATAAGCAGGTCTTTCCTTTTTTGTTGTACAACGATACCAGGTCAAATCCGCTGGTTTGGCTTCGAATGCTTTCGACAGAATGTCAGGGTCTTCCTGCATAATTTCGTGTACATAAGCTGCCGCCCACGGATTGTTACATTCGCGTGCCAGTGCATCGGCATATCCTACACGGCCTCCGTTCGGAGTACGCTGCCCCTCATGAGAGTTGCCGTGTCCTCCGGATTTGGAGAAGGGAGGCTGCTGGTAAATAACATACAAAGCATTGTTGTCATACCACGGATCGGCAAAGAAGTTGAAGCCGGATATACGTGAGAAAAAGGCCGGTACCTCTATCAGTGTGCGTATATTTACATGGAAATAAGAGTCTCCATTATGCCAGGCGCCATCTTTATTCAGTCCCGGAAGACGGGAAATCCATTCATTATAGCAATAATCCGCCCATATGGATGCTTCCGGAATTTCACCGACTGTGGCGAAGGCTGCCATTGTCAGAATGCGGAAAGTCATTTGCCATACATGATTGTCTGCAATACGGTTCTCCAGATGATTAACGTATTCATTATAGAATTTATTCCCGATATTCCGGATGTTATCCAGTAGTAACTGTTTTTCTGACGGAGACAATAGGTTGTAGAATCCGTCATACGCCGATGTACTCATAGACAATAAGGTGGACAAATTGAAGTCACCTGCAAAGTATTTGCTTGTTTGCCAGGAAAGGATTTCACTCAACCGGTTGATACCTTCCCGATAATACTTCTCGTCTTTCGTCAGCAGATAGGCGCGTACCAATGCTTCCACATTGGCTTCTTCTCTGTCCACAATCTTACGGCTCTCGCGGATAAGGGCTGATTCACGCTGTACGACATTGGTTAATGTAACTACATTTGTTGTATCTATCTCTTCCTGAAGATGCTTCAACGGATGAGAAATGCACCGGGATGCTTTGTTCATATAGGCCTGAACTTCCGGATTATTTTTATTCTTCGTTATAATCTCCTCCCAGTCATCCGCATCCAATAATACGCGCGGGTGGTGGGGAGGGTATTTTGCCAGGACTTTTTCTAATGCGGGTGGATTAAATTCCGGTGTGTCTTTACCTATATGGAATTGATAAACCGGTGACCATTCTTCAGTACCTTCGGGAGTGACGTAAGCATGTTGCCAATACCATTTTCCCTCAGCCAGGCACTGGAAAGGATTAAAAAAGGCCCAGGCGCGTTCTCCGGTCAGAACTTCCTTTTGAAAGTTCTTGTCCTGGGAGATACGAATCCGATAGACTACCTTTGGCTTTTCATCCACTTGTCCCGGAACCCCATCCAATACCGGACCTAAATGCGGAAACTTGTCCGGCCACATAAAGCGCGGCGGATTCACCTTAACGCAGGCGCCATTCGCAGGAGAGGGAGTTGCACGAACTTCATGCATCAATGTTTCTTCGGAAACTTTAATTACGGCGGATTGCTCGGAACTGCCGCATGCCATCAACAGGCAAAAGGCAGGTAAACCTAATAATATCTTTCTCATTTCAGGATTTTATTTTTGTTTTTTGAAACTCACCAGTTCTTTCAGACTGACTGTCTTATTGTTGATTAGTGGATGTGCCCAAAAGCCGATAAACGTAATGTATCCCATGAAAACCAGAATAAGGAGCATTCCCGTGCGTAATGAAGTGGCATCGGATACCAGGCTGACAAGCAACGGACCGCCTGCACCTCCCACTATTCCGGAACAAAGAATGCCGGCAAAAGAACCGTGATTCTGGGTTACCGTGTTCAGGGCCAATGAGAATACGATGGAGTACATCATGGAAATGCAGAAACCGATTGCCGGAAATGCCCATACCGCAACTTTGGCAGAACCGAACAATGCAATCAACAGTAAACTCATGGAAAGTAATCCCGATATTTGCAGCAGGCGTTTACTGTCTATCAACTTCAACAAGAACATACCAAACAGGCAGCCGACAGTCATCGAACCCCAGAAATAACTGATACTTTGTGCACCGACAGTCTTTGGGTCAATACCATGATACTGTTCCAGGAAAGTGCTCATAAAAATAGAAACACCCTGTTCCGTACTGACATAACAGAAGATGCCCAAAAAGAAAAGCCATACGTATTTTTGACGGAACAATTTCTTATAGGAAGAAGAGGAACCGCTGCGTTCATCATCTTTCAGTTCAATGCGCGGAAAATGAACGAATGACACAACGAGCAACATGACCAGCAGCAGTACTGTAAATACCCAATACAAGGAAACCCAGGGGAGAGTGACCGGAGTAACTTTTGCCAGGATATCCAGTAAGAAGTTCTGCCCCGGCTGATAAACTCCCGGTGCCAATGCATGTATCAGCCAAGTGTAAACTAGAGGACTGATAAAAGAGGCTACTCCAAATACAAATTGTGCCAATTCTGCTATAAATGCGTAATTTTCCTCTCCGCCGACAACACGTTGCAGGGGATTGATAACAGTCTGCAACATGGCCATGCCTAAACCAATGATAAAGGAAGACAGAAGCAGCATCAGATAAAAAGGAAAACATGCAAACAGGATGGTACCGATGAATGGCATTAGGAAACCGGTAAACAACACCGGCTTTTCTCCATATTTATCTATTAATATGCCTGCCGGTATCGACATGATGGCATAAGCCAGGAAAAAAGAGGTCGGAATAAACCCTGCCATTGCCAGATCCTTCAGTTCAAAGTTATGGATAATGTCAGGAATTAGCGGCCCGAGAATATTCGTAATGAATGAAATGGTAAACCAGAACATCATGATTAATGCCAGCATACCCCATTTCTTGTTATTTTTCATGATATATCGTTCGTTTATAGAATTAATGATGCCGCTCCGATAAGTCCGGCCTTATTGCCCAGTGATGCGGCTACTATTTCTGTATTTAAAGCGCAATCAGCTATTACATGTTCTCGGACCACCTTTCTTATTTCCTCTAAATAGAAAGTACCGGATTCTGCAACACCTCCTCCTATTACGATCCGTTGGGGGCTGAATGTATTGACAAATCCGGCGATTCCTCTCCCCAGATAGTAGAAGTGTTCGTTCATGCATTCAACAGCCGTCGGGAAATCTTCATGATACAGGCGGACAATTAACTCTCCGTTTATTTCTGTATCAAAACTCAGGTTCCGCTCTTTTGCCAACGCGTTGAAACGTCTTACCAAAGCGGAAGTCGAGGCATAATGTTCCAGGCAGCCAACTGCTCCGCAAGCACAACGTTCTCCGTTGGCTATCAACGGCACATGTCCCAGCTCCGTACCCCGGTTGGCATAACCGTTGAATAATTTGCCATCAATGATGACAGCTCCACCGATACCGGTTCCTACAGTCAGAAACACCACGTGGGTACAACCTCTTCCAGCGCCATATTTCGTTTCTCCCAACCCCATCAGGTTAGCGTCATTCCCAACGACTACCGGTAGTTTCATTTGTTCCTCTAAAAGAGAAGCCACATCTATGTTTTCCCAACCGATAATATTTTCCGCACCTCCCAATACGATACGGTTCGTTTCATCTACAATCCCGGGTGTACCAAGTCCGATGCCCAGTATGATCCGGTCTTGTTTGGCAGCTTCATCTTTTAACAACGTGGCGGCTTTTATCAACTGTCCGGTTACTTTTGCAGCTGAAACAGAAGCAAAAGAGGGTAATTTTCCCTCGAAGAAAGAATTACCCGCTTTATCTACCAAAGCATATTTTATAGATGTGCCACCTAAGTCAATGCCAATCGCATATTCCATAATTTACTGTATCAAATAAGGAAATATTATGTTCTTTCTACCCATATAGGAGAGCTCCATGCCCATTGCTGGTCACGCTGGCGGACTCTGACATAGTAATAGTCCGTATCTCTTTCGGGTTGGGCATCTTCCATATAATGTTCAACCGTAAAGCAACTTTCCGGCATTGCACGGTTGAAGAGAATAGCCTCACTGAGCCATCCTATCATGAAATGTGAACGGGAACCTTCCAGAAGTTCGCCTAACGAATGTTCAAATTTCTTGCCATTGAATTCGGCTGTAATCATGCCGTCTTTAGGCATAGTCACATCCAGAATGACAGCTTGCATGGCAGGAGTGGTTGTGTTGGGGTTCTTGGAACTGTACATATCCAACTCTGTATCCTTGTCCGTAACCGACACAATACGGTTGACTTTTGTCTCAAACTCAGGTTCCCCCGGTTGCGGAGAGGTGAAGGCAGCGCCACGGAAGCAAGGTTCCACAGCGTTGATAGTCCCTCTATTGATGGACAGCTTACCTTGCCAATGTACATACTGCTCTTCACGATTCCACCCAAAATCAATCTTTACCTTACAACGTACCATATCTCCTTCCGGCATCTCGGGCAACAACGGGCCGCTTAAACGGGCAATGCACTTTCTGTTCTTGACGATGTCAATATAATCAATGCAACTGCCTCCCTCCACATTCAGATAAATACGGCGGCTGTTTCCCCGTACCACGTCGCCCGGGAAAGCGTCATTCAAACGAAAATCTATATTGATTTTATCACCGGTAGCACAGCAGACGTGACGGTTCTTCATGGCATCCCAGATTTTATCACGAGTCAATGACTCTGCAAGGATACCTATGCGACCGTCACCGTAGCTGCCCGGATAGCCTGCATGTTGGTCGGTAGAACCCATAATGCCGAATTTCTTACCTTGTTCCAATCCGCATTGGATGGTACCTTCCCATTGGCGAGGGCCCATGTCATGCAGATAATTATAATCTCCCTGATCGCTTTCTGCCAATCCATGACGGGAATACATCTCTACAAATGGAGTCTGGTCTCCTTCCGTAAAGAAGTCCCAGTTATATCCGCGGTAGCCTTTCTGATATCCCATATGATGCGGAGTAATAAATACCTTATGTCCGCGGGCTTTCTGTTTCCAGTCTTCAATAGAGGTACATTCCACCAGTGGTGCGTCCAGGTCATAATTCAAAGCTACATGATCGCCATGTTCCATACTGTGCGCCTCATAACCTACAAAAGTCAGAAATTCTCCTTCCTTGTTATATTCATTGGTCATGGCGACATATTTCTCATAACCTCCCTCGCGCAAGCGCTTGAAAGCACCGGTATGATAGTCAATCACCCACTTCAGACGGGGATCATCCGCTCCGGGAATATCAGGCCACATGGCATGAGGAGTGACGGATACAAAATCCAGTTGTCCTTTGGCTGCCTCAAATGCAGAACGCATGTCGCCATGACCGTAGGTTATGTTACAATGATTATGCAAGTCTCCCCAGAAATACTTCAGATTACTGGCAGAGGGCATGACTTTCTTTCCTGCGGCGGTTCCCTGCTGACATGCAGATAATAAACTGCCGGAAGCTGCCAATCCGATAAGGGACCAGCCTGTATGCTTTAAAAAATTTCTTCTATCCATGGTATTAATTTAGATTATCTATTTTTCATCAACCGTCTGTCGCCTTTGAACAGTTCGTTCACTTTTTCATCAGGGTCATTATCCTTATACTGTTGCTGAGTTTCTTTCAGCAGTGACATCAGTTCCGCCCGTTTGCCGGCATACTCCGGTTTGTCAAACACATTGGTCAGTTCATTCGGGTCGTTCTTTAAGTCGTACATCTCCCATTCGTCCACATCGTTATAGAAGTGGATCAGTTTAAAATCAGCGGTACGAATACCATAATGCCTTTTAACCGAATGTTCTGCCGGATACTCATAATAGTGGTAATAGGCAGCCTTTCTCCAGTCAGCCGGAGTTTTCCCCTCATTGTCCAAAATTGGTTTGAGAGACTGTCCCTGAATATCTGCCGGTATATCTACTCCGGCAAAATCTAACAGGGTAGGGGCGAAATCCACATTCATGGCAATGGCACTCGATACACTGCCCGCCTTGATTGCCTTCGGATAACGGATAACCAGTGGCATACGCTGACATTCTTCATACATGAAGCGTTTGTCAAACCAGCCATGTTCGCCCAGGAAAAAGCCTTGATCCGAAGTATAGATAATGATTGTATTGTCCAACTCACCATTTTTCTCCAGATAGCTGAGCAATCTTCCAATATTCTCGTCCACGGCTACAATGGTTGCCAGATAATCGCGCATATATTGCTGGTACTTCCAACTGATCAGTTCTTTTCCTTTTAAGTTACCGCTACGGTATTCTGAAATACGTTGAGTATATGCTGAATCCCACTTATCCTGTACATCAGCCGGCATACGTTTGTAGACCTGATAGAGACGGTTCGTAGTATCTTTCAGCATTTCTTCACGGGTCAGCAGTTTCAGATCCCAGTCATTGGTCAATGTATGCTCAATGGACATATCCTGCTCCCTGGCAGCAGAGCCTCTGCCTTCGTATGTATCGAAAAGTGTGGCAGGTTCGGGGAACACGGTATTATTGAACATCCCCAGATGGCGGGGGGCAGGCATCCAGTTACGATGTGGGGCCTTCTGGTGATACATCATGCAGAAAGGTTTGCTTTTATCTCTATGTTCCAGATATTCGATAGCCTTGTCTGTGATAATGTCAGTTGCATAGCCCTGCTCTATAATCTGCTTTCCGTTCTCGTTGAAATCGGGATTATAATAGTCCCCTTGTTCATGTTGTCCGGTCAGGATGCACCAATAGTCAAATCCCTGAGGTTCGGTAATCAGATGCCATTTACCGACAATTGAAGTCTGGTAACCGGCAGCCTGCAGCAATTTGGGAAAGGTCTGTTGATTGCCGTCGAAAGTGCTGGCATTGTCTGTGAATCCATTGATGTGGCTGAATTTGCCCGTCAAGATACAAGCTCTTGACGGACCGGATAAAGCATTGACCGCATAACAATTGTCCATACGAACACCTTCACTGGCAATCCGATCCATGTTGGGAGTCTGAAGGAGCCGTCCACCGTAACATGACATGGCTTGCGTAGTATGGTCATCCGTCATCATAAAGATAATATTCGGACGTTTCACTTCCTCTTTGCCGGAACTGCAAGCGGACATTCCGATGGCAGTCAGAGGCAGAAATAAGTATGATAAGCGATTCATTATAAAAGTCTTCTTATAGTTTATATTCCAATTGACGTTTCTTTCCGTCAACAGATATCTCTATTCTCACCCCATTCTCATCAAATGATTTGTTCAGGAACTTAGCCTTGAATACAGGGAAGGAAGCTGCGTTTTTCGACGGATAAATAATGGTTATGTAGCGTATGGCTTCCGAATCCTTTTTGTCTATATCAAAAGAAACGGCAGTACGGGGTACACGTACACGATAGGCAGTCGAACGCCAACCTTCTTTTTCTTTCATTGAAACTTTCTTCTCGGCAAAGCATTGCAGTTTCATGTTGCTTGGTCCGTCATAGGCTGTGGTCAGACTATTATTCTTTCCGTCTACATTTACAGTACCTTCGCACAGGTGATAGTTCAGATTCACTGTTCCTTTTGCACTTCCTATAGCTTCATCTACAATTACAAAATAAGACTGGTCTACAAAGAAGACAGAACGCCTGTGTTTCAAACCATCATAGTGCGGATTCTCAGTCACCAGGATTTGCTCATTACCTTCGGGTTTCCAGAGTTTAGTAACGGACTGGGTGGTTTGCAGGTTTTTCTCATCCAATGTCAATGTATTATGAGAACTTGTCCGGCGGAACCAATTGCGAAGTTTCATTACCTCATCATCACCGGCATAGACGTAGGAGCCGCTATCCGGGAAGAGATTCCGGCCATTAAACCAAAGTTCAAAAGTACCGTTGTCCGGCTGGCAGTGCCATTCTCCTTTAGGACCAGCCTTTACAACCATTACGGTAGCATCCTGCTTCCAGCCGTTTCTGAAAGTAAAGAAACCGGAAGTCAGAGCACCGTGAGAAAGGTTGGGCAAGGGAGTGCCTTCACGACCTTCTGTGGCATAATAACGAATCCATTCACAATCCGGAAATAGCTTGAGCCAATCCTGGTAATTACGGATTTCTGCCGGACGGTCTCCCAACTTGGCATCACTGAAGCAGGGATTGCTGTAATCAGGGAAACAGATATTGGCATAAAATTCAATCATACTCTTGACTGTATTCACGTATTCGGCGGGAAACTCCTGACGGAAACCATTGACATCAGCCATGCGCAGGGCTTTGCAAAAGATATTGATTGCTGCCAGATGATAGTGTGGATCCAGCTCATATTGACCACCATCCGGATAAACCTGTTTTTTTATTTCACGGTTCAAAATGCTTATCCCGCTCTTTCTCCATCCGGCTGCTTCCTTAAACTCGGGGAAAAATGTACCTGCATATACCATACGTTGAGCTTCAAACAACAAGTGGTTACCCTGATCCGAGTAATTACCAAGAATGTGCAGTGCATGCCGATGATAGTTAATCAGGAATTCAGTCAGGAATTCCGGGGTGAAAGCCTTTGAGGGAACGAATAATAGAAATTGCAGAGTCTGATCCTGTAAACGGTTACTCACCTCCAGAGGACGCCATGCAAAGCGTACATTTTCAGCATTCCCTTTTACTTCACCTGCGCTGACAAGTTCGTATTCTTCCTTTTCGACTGTTGTCAGAGGATTCTTTTTAATCCAATCCATATACTGATATGCCCATTCTTTGGCATATTTTTCATCTCCTGAGATTCTGTATGCCTTGCCCATTGGAGTGAACCATTTGTGACGGTGCAACTGCCAGCGCAACTCATTGTCCTGTACCGGCCAATATTGCCAGTTGATATCTTTGCCGTAATTATAGGAAGGCTGATATCCCTTGTGTACAAAAAATGTATGATCCAAGGCATCATCCGCCCATTTTTGTTCTTCCTTGGAGATTTTTATATTTTTCATATCGATATCGGGATGTCCTATACCAGTACGTTGGCGATAATAGTCCAATAAAGCTTTGGCAGCTTCGTCCCATTGTTGTTGGTCACATGCAGCTTTCACTTTTTCCAAACCCGGATAATCCAGATTCAGTAAGTCAAAAGCTTCCTTCCGCAACTGCTGTGCTTCCGCACATAGGGCAACCAGCAGAAAAGTAAAACTAAGGATATACTTTGTTATTTTCATGGTGTTTTAATTTTGTTTAAAGCGATTTATAATCAAGTCCTTTTACCTGCATATATCGGGCTAAAGCTTCCAGATAATAATAATCGGCATAATTGATAGGTGTGTCAATTTCAGACCCATTAGGCAGTGAACCTGTAGAGTGCATCAGGATAAATCCCTGGTTAGTGCCGACCTTTGCCAGGTAAGCATCGGAAGAGAGAGACTTGAGTAGTTTCTCTGCATAATCAAAATAGACTTGTCCATTCTCTACAAGAGTACTGAGTTCTATCAAGGCAGAAGCTGTGACAGAAGCGGCGGATGCATCACGAGGTGTCTCCGGTGTATCCGGGGCATCATAGTCCCACAAAGGAATCGCATCGTCAGTCTTTACACGTGCCATGATTAATGCTGCAATATCTTTGGCTTGCTGCAAGAAAGCCGCATCTTTTGACTCGCGATAGCAGGATGTATATCCATATATTCCCCAGGCTTGTCCGCGTGCCCATGAAGAATCATCATTTTTCCCTTGATGTGTACATTTCATTTCTACGCTGCCGTCATTATTGTAACTGACTACATGATAGGATGAATGGTCTGCTCTGAAATGATTTTTTAAGGTTGTCTCGGCATGTTTCAATGCGATTTCCTTATACTTGGAATCATTGGTAAGATGGTTTACGTAAAACAGCAGATCCAGATTCATCATATTATCAATAATTACAGGGAAATTCCATTTCCCGAAATCCCAGGAACGAATACAACCTATGTTCGAATTAAAACGATCGCACAAATTATCAGCAGTCTGCACCAATATCTGACGAATACTGTCGGCAGGAGCCAGGCGATATGCATTGCCATAACTGCAATTGATCATGAATCCAATGTCGTGTGTACCTTTATAATCTTTCACCGGGTACAGGTAATTCGTAAATTTTGCGGCATCTTTTTTCAAGTCTTCAATGCCGGTCAGCTGATACGCATACCACAAGTTCCCTGGGAAAAAACCACTTGTCCAATCATAGATGGAACTGCAATATCTGCGGCTTCCCAGAGCCGCCTTCACGGGTTTGACCCGTAAAGAGTCTTTGAAAGTTGCGGGATCTCTTTGCAATTGCCGACAGAGAAAATCCATATCATATCCCGTCCAGATGGAACGGGGTAATAAGACTGAATCACCTACATCGGTTACTGTTACTTCCAGTTGTTGCACGGAAGTATCTATTGCTTTTTTCAACCAGCCATAATCTTCCTTAGGTTGACTGGATGAACAACTGGAGAAACCCTGTAGTGTAGCAACTGCGTAACAAAATAATAAAAATTTCTTCATAAATATATGTATATTCTATAGGTTATATTTGCTCAAATTATCATCCTTGGTATATAGGGATGGAGAAAGTATAAACATCTTATAATTTCTCCATCCCTTGTCAGATCATACTTAGGAAATGAAATTACTCAAATCCCGGATTGTTTTCACCATTCAAAGCTGCATTCGACTGAATTTCGGTCAATGGAATCGGATAAAGTTCGTGTTTGCCTGCAGTAAACTTGTGTCCTGCCACATAATTGGATTTAGCCCATTTCACCGCATCCCAATCTTTACGTGCAGCATCCGTAATATATTCATCGGGTCCCGGAATCCATGACTCCATATAGCTCTGAGCTGCTTTCAAGGATGCTTGCAAGATACCCCAGCGTAGCAGGTCATATTTGCGTTGACCTTCGTAGCAAAGTTCAAAAGCACGTTCCCAATACAAGGCGGTGCGGAATTTGCCGGCATCGTCACCATCCGGAATGAATGGTAAATCGTACAATTTGGGAGCTTTCAACAAGCTTGAATAATTTGCTGTGCTTATAGGAGTAGCACCGGCACGAACACGAACATCATTCAATAATTTCCAAGCCTCAGTCGTGTTACCGGTTTCATTATAAGCCTCGGCCGCCATTAGGACAGCATCGGCATAACGTAACGGAGCATAATTTACTCCTGTATTATTAGGATCTACCCAACCCGGAGCCATCCACTCTCTGCGCCATTTACCTGGATATCTGTTCAGGTTTTTATTGATGTCAGCAGAAGTATGCGATTTTTCTTGAACTGCTTTGTTTGCGTTCCATTTGATGGCATAGTCCACGAAATTCACATCACGACGTATATCTTTTACGCTTCCATCCGCATTCGACTCATAGAAAGACTTCCAATATGGCAGTACCACAAAGAAAGCATTGGCACGTCCCATATAGCTGCTTGTACCAGCATTATTTCCCGGAGCATCTACCAATGGTCCATTGTAAGTCGCCCATACACCGGCGTTGTCCTTCAAGCCCTGGTTGGGTTCAAAAGCAATCTCCCAAAGAGATTCCTGATTATTCAATGTCAGTTGAGAATAGTTTTTGAACAGTTGTTCATAACCACTTGCATAAAAATTGTGATAGCCTTCGGCTTTCAGAGCTTCCCATTCTTTAATCACTGCTTCAAAATAGTTCTTTCGGGTAGTATCGTCCGGACGAGTCAATTGGCGTGACGAACGGTCCAGGCTATAGCCGGCACGTTGCAAATAGACACGCATCAATAAGGTACGGGCAGCACCGCTACAAGGTATTTCAGAAGAAGCCACTTCACGACCGGATTTCAGATGTGTCTTTGCATAGTCCAAATCTTCGATGATTTGGCTATAAATCTGTTCACGGTCGGTACGAGGCTTGGAGGTGTTACCGAAACCATTGGTATATTCCGTGCTGAACGGTACGTCACCAAAGAATTTCACCAGGTCGAAAGCTATATAAGCACGGAGGAATCGAGCTTGCCCATCAATTTCCTGTAGGTTTTCGTTTTCGGCGAAATCTGGCATGGCCTCAATGCTGGCAATAGCTACATTGGCACGGTCAACAGCTTGATAAGCACATTTCCATATACTGGCAATCCAAGTATTGGAAGCGTTGTACAGATAGTGGGATATGTCACGACGAGTCCCGTCCGAGCCGGTTCCACGTACCATAAACATATCATCCGATCCAAAGAACGGCATAATGTTTTGTCCATAATAATCTGTAGTTTCAAGGCAGTCGTAGATTCCGACTACAGCCATCCGAGCTTTTCCTTCTGTCACGAAGTAAGTATCTTTCTCGTAGAATGAACTGGGTTTTTCAGTCAGGTCACAGGAAGTAACTCCTATAAGCATCATTGCGCCAAGCGCATATATAATTTTGTTTTTCATCTTATTATTCCCTTTTTTAATTCTAATTAAAATGCTACGTTCACACCAAATACGAAAGAGCGGCTTCTGGGATAAGCACCGAAATCGACACCGGGAGTCAATGCGCTGCTCATGGTAGATACTTCCGGATCGAAACCGGTATAAGGAGTCCATGTAAACAGGTTGTTGCCCGTTGCATACAAACGTAGTTTGGTCAGACCGATCTTGTTAATCACTTTCTTGGGGAAGGTATAACCTATAGTGATATTGCTCAATTTCAAATAAGAAGCATCTTCGATAGCCCAGGAATGAATGTAGGTGTTATTTGAACCGTTATCACCAAAATGAGCCACTGTCTTGCCTCGGTTTACTGCTGCCAATTCTTCAGGGTTTGTAATCAGTTCGCCACTGGCATTGATGGTCACCCAACGATGAGCCTCATCGGCTACCGACAAAACGTTTTTATTGGTAAGGGCAGTCTTGGTATTAGTCAACTTGGTAGCATTCAGTACTTCGGCACCATAGCTATAAGTAAAGAAGATGCTCAAGTCGAAATCCTTCCAATTGAAAGTATTGTTGATACCACCATAGAAATCAGGAAGGGCATTACCGATAATGGTCTTATCGCTTTCAGTAATTTGGTTGTCTTCGCTTCCGTCCACGTTCTTGAATTTCCAATATCCCGGCTGGATATTCTTCTTGTCGCCATGATAAGGCACACCGTCCTTCAATGTATAAGTTTTGGTCGTTGCATCGTAATTGAAGTCTTCCACCTGATACAGACCGTCAGTTACGTAACCGTAGAATTGTCCCAACGGTTGGTTTACCCCAATTTGATGGGATGCTCCCGCACCACTATAACCGAAGTTAGCCAGGTACAACTGTACATCTTCACCTGTCAGCTTCTTTACCTTGTTTTTGTTGTGGGAGAAAGTAACCGAAGTATTCCAGGTAAAGTCTTTGGATACGATGTTTGCTGTATTGATAGTCAGGTCCACACCTATATTCTGAGTTTCGCCTGCGTTGATAACCATACTGGTGTAACCGGAAGAGTTCGGTAATTTGGCATTCAGCAACAAGTTGCTGCTGCGGTTAATATAGAATTCCGGAGAGAACGTGATGCGCTGGTTCAAGAAACCAAAGTCCAGACCTACGTTGAATGTCTTGTTTGCTTCCCATTTCAAATCAGGGTTGGGTACCTGGCGGGAAGCGTAACCAGCCTGTGCACCGTTGCCATTGGCAGCAGTAACGGAACTCATGAGAGCAAGACTTTGATAACTGCCAATACGGTTGTTACCTGCAAGACCGTAACCGATGCGGAATTTTAAATCGGAGAAGATTTCCAGGTCTTTGATAAATTCTTCTTCGCCTAAACGCCATGCAGCCGAGAAAGCCGGGAAATACCCCCACTTGTTGTTTTTACCGAACTTGGAAGAGCCGTCAGTACGGAGCGAAGCGGTAAAAAGATATTTATCCATCAGGTTGTAGTTGATACGTCCAAAGAAAGAAAGCAGTTTGTCATCGTAGTTTTCATTGGAAGTAGGAACGCCTGGAACACCCAGTGAGAGGTCACTCAAGCCAATTTCATCGTTCGGGAACTGACTGGCACTTGCAGAAAAGTTGCGTGACCATTTGTCTACATACTCATGACCGGCAATGACCGTAAAGTCATGAATTTTATTTTTCCAAGCATAGGTCAATACATTAGATATCTGGAAACTACTGTTCTCCAAGTTAGTAATTGAACCTTGAATACTGGAACGCTTACCTGTAATAGACTCATCACCATAAAATACATCATTGCGTCGAGTCTGATAACGCATACCTACCGTACTACGGAAAGAAAGTCCCTTCAGTAATTTGATGGTAGCACCAGCATTGGCCTGGAAAGTGCGCCATTCCCTGTTGTTCAGTTCTTCTGCTGCCGAAATCAGCGGATTCTGCATAACATTACCACTATCATCGGCCAACAGAGGGTCTTCGCCGTGTAACAAATCTTCATCTGTACCCATAATACCTACTGTAGGACGATATTGCAAGATATGTTGCATCTTGTTGAAGCGGTCGCCACCTTCCGATGTACCCATACCTTCCACGCGCATCTGGTCATAGCTGATACGTGAATTTACTGTCAACCATTTGTTTATCTCATGGTTCATGTTGAATGAGATGTTATGTTTTTTGCTACCGCTGTACACCATAGCACCCTCTTCGTTGTAGTATGAATAAGCCAGGCTGTAATTCATCTTGTCCGTCTTGCCAGATACACCTACACGATAGTTCTGGGTAACGGCATTACGGCCCAAAGTTTCATCTTGCCAGTCGATGCCTTTACGACCATTATATATGGAAGCAAGATCGCTGAACTTACCATATCTTTCTTCCCATTTGGCTATACCTTCCGAACCGGAGTCTCCAGTACCTACTCTCCACAATGTACGTTCGTAATCCAATTTGGCAAATTCACCGGCATTAAGTACATCCAGTTTGTTCGCAATCTTTTTGACACCTACATAGCTGTCGAAGGTCACCGTGGCCTTGCCGCCTGATTTACTACCATTCTTTGTTGTAATTACAACTACACCATTGGCACCACGAGCACCATAGATGGCAGTGGCCGAGGCATCTTTCAACACGTCGATAGTCTCAATTTCAGCGGGATCGAGGGTAGCCATACCGTCTTCACTCGGAAAACCGTCGATAATGTAAAGGGGTTCGTTACTTTGTGTAATGGAAATACCTCCACGCACCCGTACGGAAATGGAAGCACCCGGAGTACCTTCACTCTGTTGCACCATCACACCTGCCATACGTCCAGCCAAAGCCTGTGTAACATCACTTACAGGTACTTTAGAAAGTTCTTTGCTGCTAACCGAAGTTACCGACCCGGTCAAGTCTCTACGGGGAACTGCAGCATAACCGATCACTACAACGTCTTCCAATAATACGGCATCAGCTTGCAAAGTCACGTTTATTACACTCTGGTTGTTGACTTTCACTTCTTGCGGAGTCATACCTACATAAGAAAAAACTAATACATCTTTAGATGCATCATTTACTTTTAGAGTGTACTTACCGTTCAGGTCGGTAACAGTTCCAACACCGGCAGCACCTTTAATGGTGACACTGCCTCCAATCACTTCATATCCTTCGCTATCAATTACCTTACCGGTTACTGTCAGACTTTGCGCGTATGCAGCCATACTAACGAAAGCGAGGATGAGCATTAAAAATAATTCTTTTAATTTATACATAATAAATAAATCTAAGGTTTAACTTTAGAATTTTCCGAGGGCAAACATACGACATATGCTAAAGAAAGAGTAATAGTATTGTTTTTGTTCCTTTCACTTTTACCCAATTCTATATCAATATTGTTCACTACACAATGTTTTTGTGTAAAAACGGTCTTACGAGTGCTCTGGGACGGGGTGTTGTTTAAAAACTAGATTCCTGTATTTTGGATATATTATTCTGATATTGTTTCAAATCTATAGATAGTGATTTGCCGGTAAGTTTCTCCCGGAAACAAACTTGTTGTAGGGAATTGGGGATTATTGGGAGAATCCGGAAAATGCTGCATCTCAAGACAAAATCCATAATATCGTCCATACTTCTTGCCATCATGTCCGGCAAGATAGTCCATATTTGAATTTGGAATATAAAATTGCATACCCGGTTCGGTGGTGTATGCTTTTAAAACTCTGCCGGATACAGGTTCCACTACGACTGCCGCCAGCTCCGGAGAATCGGAGGACTTATTCAATTTATAATTGATATCATATCCTTTACCCATTCTCCTTATCCGCATTTCTGCCGGCAGGGGAGAAGTGTAATCATATTCGGTACCGGCTACGGATATCAATTCGCCGGTAGGGATACCTATGGAATCTACCGGAGTTATGGAATCTGCCCGAATCATATATAGATGGCTCAATACGGGATCTTTGCATCCGGTCAGATTGAAGTAGCTGTGATTCGTAAAGTTTACCACTGTTGGTTTGTCTGTCACCGCTGTATATTCTAAAATAATCTCATTATTGTTAGTCAGTTTATAAGCTACTGAAATATCCAGATTTCCAGGAAAACCTCCTTCCTGATGAATGCTTCTATATTTAAATATTACAATTGCCGTATCTTTTACTGTATAGAATGTATCTGTATCGAATATCTGACGATTGAATCCTTGTGTTCCCCCATGAATGGAATGACCTTTATTGTTTTTCTCCAAATGATATGTCTGGCCATTCAGATTGAATTCGGCATTTCTGATCCTGTTGGCGAATCTTCCGACTGTGGCACCTAATTTAGGATGCTTTCCTAAATAACTTTCCAGACTGTCAAAGCCTAATACAACATGTTCAAAGTTTCCCTGCTTGTCAGGAACGGAAACATCGGTCAAAGAAGCGGCGTAATTCGTTACTTTGACAGACATTCCGTTTTCGTTTACCAATTTGAAAAGTTCTATGGTCTTGCCTCCATTCGGAATGCTATCCTCCTTGGATACTGACAATTGACATAAATCTGTCTGTCCGCATGACGCAGACAAGAATAGGACTGCTATCCAAAATGCAGTGATACGTATTTTCATAAATATAAATATCATTTTTTTCCATATTCGGTCGGCAGGCAACCGACATATTTCTTAAAACGCGCCGCAAAATAAGAAGGCGTATTATAGCCCACCATAAAGCTGATTTCAGCGACAGTATATTTTTCCTCCTTCAACAATTGGCATGCCCGGTTGAAGCGTATCTTGTGGATAAAATCAATAGCCGATTTTCCTGTTATCGCTTTCAGTTTCAGATGGAGGTTGGAACGGCTCATGTTCATTTCACGTGCAAACTGTTCGGTTGAGAATTCCACATTATCCATATTCTTTTCAACAACGGCGATGGCTTTCCGCAGCAGTTCCTCGTCCATCGTGTTGTTTGTTAGCTTTTCGGGTTCCACTTCCGTCATATTGGAATAGTGTTCAAAAATGCGGTAGCGTGTACGCAGCATATTCAGTATTTTGGCCTTCAACACTTCTATGGAAAATGGTTTGGCAATATAATCATCGGCACCTACATGCAAACCTTCCAACTGATATTTCACGTCCACTTTAGCGGATAGCATATAGACCGGTATATGGCAAGTACGTAAATTCTGTTTTACCAGTTTGCACAATTTAACGCCATCCATAACAGGCATCATTACATCCGTGATAATCAGGTCAACATCCTGTTCCTTTAATATATTTAATGCCTTTTGTCCATTCTCAGCTTCCAGCAGACAAAATAAGGGAGACAAACCATTGACCATGTATTGTCTTAATTCTCGGTTATCTTCTACTATCAGAATCGTTCCACGCTTACTTTTTTCTGCGTCTATGATCTCTTCCCCGTCTTCTTTTTCTTCATCGCCAATGTAAATGTCGTGTGCATTGGTAGAATATACACGTTGTTCTTCTGTATTCCCTTTACCACCTTGTAGCTCTTCCGGTTTATAAACCGATTCATCCTGAGGGAGATAAATAAAGAATGTGGAGCCTTTACCTACTTCACTCTGCAAGACAATCCGTCCGTGATGCAGCTCAACCAATCTTTGGACTAAAGAAAGACCGATGCCACTGCCTTCGCATCCGTTTTCCACCTGGTAGAAACGCTCAAAAATCTTTTCCTGCTTTTCTTCGGGAATGCCAATGCCGGTATCCGCTACTTGTAATACAAGGTTGTTGTCCTCTTTATATAGTTTCACCATTATACTTTCGCCCACTTCGGTATATTTGAAGGCATTTGAAAGCAGATTATTGACTATCAGATCCAGATAATTCTCATCAAACAGCATCTTTTCATCTTGCAGTTCCGTATAGAAGTTATAGTCTATATCCTTCCTTTTCGCCAGGCTTTCATAATCTATAAAACAGTTCAATACTCTTTTATAAGCATTGGAGTATGTCGGTCTAAGTTCAAAAATCCCCAATTCTGCCCGCCTGTAGTCCATCAGCTGATTAACCAGGTGGAGCAGGCGATTGGTGTTTCGCTGGATATATTGCAATTGCCCCTGTTCCCAATGCCCGCTGACACGGTTGATAAGTTCCTGCAAAGGTGCAACGATAAGTGTGAGCGGAGTGCGCAATTCATGTGAGATGTTGACATAAAAGCGGATTTTCATCTGACTGATTTCTTCCTGTTTTTCTTTATCCAATCTTTCCATAAGGATTTCAGCCTGCATACTCTTGCGCAGCCAGAAGAAACGGACGACCCCCACCACTAACAGAATGAAAGACAATGCAAATAGAGTAAGTGCCCACCAGGTACAATACCAGACTGGTAATATACGGATATGGAGTGTAGCAGGTTCTTCATTCCACTTACCGTCATTATTCGCTGCTTTTATGTAGAAAGTATAATCACCCGCCGGCAGGTTGGAGTATGAAACCGGACTGATGTCATTCTGTTTATACCACTCGTCATTATATCCCTCTAATTTATAGGCGAAAGTATTATGCTTTCCGGCAATATAATTGGATACGACAAAGGAGATGGCAAAAGAATTCTGGGAAGATGACAAAGTAATACGGTCTACATATTCAATGCTTTCTTTCAGGATACCGGTCTCGTCATCCGGCAATACCTCTTTATTAAAAACAAACAATTTATTTATGACCGGTTTAGGAGCATAAGGGTTATCGATTAATGTCTCCGGACGGAATGCCGTGATGCCGCTGACACCACCAAACAACATATAACCATTCTCTTTCCGGCAATAAGAACCAGCATTAAACTGATTGCCCTGTAAACCGTCCATAATTGTAAAATTACGGAATTTCCCGTTTTCCGGGTTCATGCAACTCAGACCTTGATTGGTACTTATCCATAGACGTCCATAGGCATCTTCCAGGATTCCATAGATAACATTACTTGGCAGTCCATTCGCCGTCGTATATTGCAATAGCTTTTCATCACCTTCTTTTAAGGCGAAGAGTCCGTTGCGTGTACCGACCCACACATAACCGGAAGTCGATTCATAAAAGCAATTGGCAAACGCTTGTTTCAAAATGGGTGATATCTGAAAATCCGTATTGTTCCTCAAGGAGTTACCCACCTGGTTAAATACCGAAATGCCCATTTCTCCCCCTATCCATAAACGCTTTTTTGAATCACGAAACAGCAGACGGTTGTATTGCTGAACTTCATCTCTGTCTTTATTCTTGTCAACTATTCTAAAACGGCGCTTGTCTATATCAAAATGCAGCAAATATTCCAGTGAAACGACCCAAAGACCTCCGTTCTCGTCAGAGATAATGGAGTAAATATTATTACTTGGTATATTGCTGTTCTGGCGATTATAGTACTCTACATTTCCGGACTTTCTATCCAGCACCATCATTCCTCCTGCATGGGCTCCTACATATACTTTATCGTGCAGTTCGTCTACATATACAGTTTTGATATCCTTAAAAGGGACATCCAGCGTGCCTGAGTTAAACAAATAGCTTTTATACATCTGTGATTGGTTATCATAGAAGTTCAGGCCTCCGTCACTCGTTCCAATCCATAAATTATGTTCATTGTCTTCTACGATACAACTTACAACATTATCACTGAGCGAATTTAAGAAGGGAATATGCTTGATACATTGAAAGCGGTTGCATAAGGGATGATAATAATTCAATCCGCCCCAATAGGTACCCAGCCACATTCCACCCTGCGAATCTTTGAAAATACTCCGGACTGAGTTTTGGGATAAACTGCCTTCCTGTATTTCCGAACTTTTAAGCGAAGCGAAACTGTCCGTTCCTTCTTTATAGATATTCAGTCCGCTATAAGTGCCTACCCATAAACGATTTTCAGTATCCAATGCCAGAGAGCGTACATAGTTTGAATTCAGCCCGGACTTTCCATCTTCATAGCGATAGTTCTTCAGAACTTTCGATTTAGTATCATACATATACAAACCATCCCCCTCAGTTGCCATCCATATCTGATTGAACATTTGGCACAGGATGGCATGTATTCGTACATAGGCAGGCATATCCACCAATTTATCCAGAATACCGTTTGACAAGGCATAAGTATAAACTCCGTTCTCGGCACCAATATAGATAAAGTCTCCTTGGCGTACCAGAGCCGTAGGCCTCAGCATATGTAAGGCAGTGGGTAGAGTATCGTTCAGGAAACGCTCTTTTTTTACATCAAAAAGCAGAACGCCTTCCGAAGTACCCAGCATCAACCAGTCTTCCTTTATGGGAGCTATGCTGGTAACGGCTACATTCATTCCTTTTTTCTTATAATAGTAATTGGAGAAAGCATCTTTATAGCGATTATAAAGAGATAAACCCTCACGGGTTCCCACCCATATCCTGTCGGAATCATCAACGGCAATGCAACGGGATATGTCACTGGCAATGCTGTTGGGATTCGTATATTGATGGCGATATACTGTAAAGTTGTAACCATCATACTTATTTACCCCATCATACGTCGCAAACCATAAATTCCCACCTTTATCCTGATTAATTGCAAAAATCGTGCTATGTGATAATCCTTCCACTAATCCGATATGGGTGAAATAAATGTTCTCGGTTATGTTAGCATTCACTACATAGGGGAATAAGCTTCCTATAAGCACTAACAAGAATTGTTGTATTTTCATAGTCATAATCATAGTCTATTACAGAGCAAATAAACAAAATATATTAGCGAAAACAGATATTAATATGAATTTTCTTATCCACATTATCAGGCAGCACCTGTAGAGGTATAAAAGAGAAGCCCGGAACCGGATTGAAAATTCTTTTATCATCGTCCGCAGGAGCAATTTCCATATCTCCTGCTTCACAAGTGATACATACTACTCCTTTATTTTTTCTTATACGTACTTCATGGGAAAAAAATTCAACCTTTTCCTCCGGTGATGCAATGACGGGCAATATAAATCTGACCGGTTCGTCGCAATGCTCCACATGTATGCTGATTCCTTGTTCTGAATATGTATAATTCATTGTCATAGCTACTTCTCCCTGTGGCGGAGCTTGCTGGTTGATATCAACCAGATGAGTATGCACGGTAAACGTGCAAGAACCTTTTTCCGCATGGCAGTCAATGTCTGTATTCAGATCATCCAGATTGCTATATGCCACTCCATCCTGCATTAATTCGATTCGGGGAGTACCGCCTGTCAGATATTTACGGGTATTACTCTGCATATTGGGAGCTTCAATCAGCTTATATTGATTCATGGTTGCTGCAAAAACAGGTCCTGCCTGTGTATGCCATAACATGGAGAGGGCACCTCCCATAGGATGTGTCCCTTTTACCTTATACTCTGCATCATATCCGGTGAGCGTGGAACGCCAGGAACCATAGGAAAGAAGCCATGTATGGATATCTTTAAAGTATTTCGTGCCGTAAGTGACATCTCGCGGCAGTTTTCCGGAAGCGGCTATTTTCACGGGAGGTAATTCGAGAAAGGATGCTAATGCTTTGGCGTGCCCGAAGGTATGATGGATGCAAGGAGGAATGCCGGAAGCACGGTAATGCATGCCACCGTAAAGAAGCCCGTCGTGAGTAGCTTTTTCCAATAGTCGGATATTACGCTGAATGGCTTCCAGATATTCCGGATGACGGGCAGCCAATGTGTAGTAGCCTCCCATAAAACCGTCGCTGGTACGCCCTCCCCAATAAGTCCATTTAAAGCTCCGTGTCCCCCAGCTATTGTCCCAGGCACCATCGGGCAGCATAAATTCCAAATGGGTGTTCATGGAACGCTCTGCAAGTGACAGCAATTCCTTATCGTCGGCCATCATTGCGTAATATGTTATGTTAGGCAAAGATTCTTCCACATTATAGAGCAAATCTATCGGGAAGCAGCCATTCCTGGTTGCGGAGTTGATATTCGGCCCTTCTCCATATAGAAAGTACTCATTTTCCGTAAAGTAACTTTTCAGTCCGGTCGCTATCTCTCCGGCTTCTTTCTTAAAGTCAGGACGGTTGCACAATTCGCCGATGGCATACAAGGCGTAGGTTGCCGAAGCCGAATAATTTACGTTCATATTTCGCATACCTTCGCGTTTACGGCTATAAATAAACGGATTGTCCATTATGAACTCACCGGCTTGCAGTAATTGTTGTTTCCAGTGATTGCGGGTCGAGTCGTCCAGTAAATGACCATGATAGTGCAGAGCTTCGTAGAGGGCAATGGAAGCGAAGACCGTCGTTCCGTTCCAGTCAGAGACGTGCACATCGTTCATCCAGGAACCGTCCGGACGGTGTACATTCTCCATCCAGGCCATCAGGCGCTTGGCGCCATGCAAGTATTTATTATTTCCGGTTTTTTCTGCCAGATACATTAAAGGAAGTACGGCATCACCTATACGTCCATGCATACGGGCACATGCAGGGCACAGAACACCACCATTGAGTGCAGGATTCGGGTTGTTACATTGATAGGTTAAAAAGGTGTCCATCCATTCCGTCAATAGATTGTTTGCTTCATTACGCAACGAATCGTCAAATGGATTTTCATTCATATTCCGTACTTGTCCCGATAAAAGCGATGTATAAAACAACATCACCATAAAAAACATGCTTCTCATTTTTTTCGTAATTAGATTTAAAGTTCAAAAATACGGCTTTATGACTAATTACTCTCGCTTTTATCTTTAATATTTCGTATACAGACGTTTATAGGTAGTCGCAATATTGTTGAATCGATACTAATATTGTTGAAAAGTCATCTGTTGAGACAATATTAGCGCACTTTTAAACATAAAAGCGCCTTTGTCAATTGCGAACGCCCTACTTTAGCGGCAGAAAATAAATCCTCCTTAAATTTTAGTAGTATATGAAACACCTACCCTTATTAATGTGTACCACTTTCTGCGGATTGTATTCCATGCAGACAGAGGCGGCAGATAAAAAAGGCGAAAGGCCTAATATTCTCTGGCTCACTTTTGAAGATACCAGTGCCTATGAATTCGGTTGTTACGGCAATAAGGGAGTACATACTCCCAATGCGGACAGTCTTGCTTCCCGCGGTGTACAGTTCATGAATGCCTGGTCTGTTGCTCCTCAAAGTTCGGCAGCCCGTTCATCGCTCATCACCGGATGCTATTCAAGTACTTACGGAATGGATATTCATCCTGTGCCTTACGATACACCTGCTGATATATTTTTTCCACAACGGTTGCGCGAAGCCGGCTATTATTGCACAAACAATAGCAAAACGCACTATAATTCTACCACTGACAACAAAAGTTGCTGGGACGAGTGTAATAACCAAGCTTCTTACAACAGCCCCAAACGCCAGAAAGACCAGCCCTTTTTTGCTGTATTCAATACTGTAACCTCGCATATGGGACGTATCCGTACTTTCCATACTGACGGGCGGAGAGATTATACTCAAGAAGGCATTTATCCGGCATTGCTTTCATTACCCTCTTATGTTCCCGATCTTCCGGAAGTGCGTTCCGACTATGCCGGTCATCTTGAAGCGGTGCAGGATGTGGATACCTGGCTGGGATTTTTCCTGAAAGATCTGAAGGAAAAAGGATTGGATGAGAATACGATTATATTCTTTTTCAGTGACCACGGCGGTTGCATTCCACGCGGAAAGGGATATTTGTATGAAAGCGGGTTGAGAGTACCTCTGATTGCATACTTCCCACCCAAATGGCAGCATCTGGCAAACAATGCAGCAGGTAAGGAATACAGTTTAGTCAACTTTACAGACTTAGGGCCTACCGTACTTAGTCTTTCGGGCATAAAACCTCCCAAGCATATGCAAGGCAAAGCCCTGTATGGCAAATTTGCAAGCAAGGAAAAACGGGAAATGCAGTTTGCATTGGCAGCCAACCAGCTACACCACTTCATGCCGGTGCGTGCCGTTACCGACAGACATTTCAAGTATATTCGCAGTTATATTCCTTACCGTCAGTTTGCTCTGCGCAATTATTACCAATGGGGAATGCCTTCCAATAAAGCATGGGACAAACTGGTGTTGGGAGGACATAATACCAACCCGGACTGGAAACTGACTTTTGAAGCTCATCCGGCGGAAATGCTGTTCGATCTTGAAAAAGATCCGGATGAATTGCATGATCTGTCCGCTACCCCCGAATATGCAGAAACCTTGTGCAAAATGCGCCAAGCATTATCCGACCATATCCGTGCCACCGGTGACTTGGGATTTTTTCTTCCAAATTCACGTACCGGTCATATACTTTATGAAAAAGTACGCAAAGAGAAATATCCTTTGAACGAACTTTATGCACTTGTGGAAACTGCGGGAATGGCAGCTGCAACTTCCCTCCCTATGTTGGAGAAAGCAATAACCAGTCCTTTGCCGGAAATGAGGTTCTGGGGAGTGGTGGGGTATGCAAAACTCGCCAAAGAGAATCAAATCAAGACTTGTCCGCAAGCTTTGCTGGCACTTCTGCAAGACGATAATCCTTATATAGCTTCCGAAGCAGCCTATACTGTTGCTTATCTGGACAAAGCGCAAGAAGGGATTGCCCGCCTCGTTACTCCGGTTCAAGAAAAAGATAGAAAAATAGGTTACTCTTCTCTGGAATGTTTATCTTTAGACCCCGAAATGCGTGACTATATCCGGCCGTTTCTGCCCGAACTGAGAAAAGCCGCTGAAACCTTGCCGCGTCTTGAAAACGAAGATGCGGGGCTTATGGCGCGTGGTATCCTTGTAAATCTGGGTGAAATGGATATTAAAGATTTGCATGGCTCTGAAGCGTACAAGAAGGGCTTGAAGCTGAATTATGGTCGCAGGCCAATGGTGCCTCTGCCGAACTAAAAGTGAACTTATGTACAATGTTATCAAGCCAATTAACTAAATATCAATAGAGAATGAGAACAATCGCATTAATCACCCTCTGCCTGCTCCCTTTGACAGCGGTAAGTCCGGTCCGTGCACAGTCAGATAACTTAACACCCCTGAAAGAACGTGTAAATGTGCAGGCCGATTCGGCCCGTGCAAACCAGATTATTGATGACCGTTGGGTAGCCGTCGGTACCAATAAACCCCATACCATTCAATTGGATTACTCCCGGCCTTTCGGGAACAAGCCTTCTTACCGTTTCGAATTGAAACAGGAAGACAATACTTTGGAAGGCTACGCCAAAGGAGAAACCAAAGGTCGTGCTGAACTTTGCTATTGCTATGCTGTGGCCAATGACTTTCGTAATTATCCGGCCAATGAATACTCCAATGCACAAAAGATGAAGACTGTATATCATTACGGTAAAGGAAGTTGCCCGCAAGGTTCATCCATGAGCTATACATTTTCCGTTTATATTCCGCGGGCTTTGGACAAAGATGTATCCACTATTTTTGCACAATGGCATGGTATGCCGAGCCGTACACTCGTTTCCGATCCTAACGGTAAAGTGATGAAACTTAGTGTTGAAGAGTTTCTTGAACTGGAAAAAAAGATGATTTTCAAGAAGAATATAGCTCATGATAAAATAGCCAGAATCAATGCTAAAGGAGATACTGTCTACAAAGCCGGAAATCCTAATGGCTGGCTGATTGAACAAGGCGGATATCCTCCTCTTGCTTTCGGCTTTTCACAAGGTTATTTCTACATCAAGGCTAATTCGGACCGTAAATGGTTGACGGACAAAACCGACCGTTGCAATGCGAATCCGGACAAGGCAGAAATTATGCGTCCCGTGACTTCCACTTATAAGGCTTCCACAATAGCTTATAAGATGCCGTTCGGCTCTTTCCCGAAAGAGTGCTGGGTAACCTTCCGGGTGGATATAGACTGGACTCTATACGGAAAGGAGCGAGAGACTATTCTTAGGCCTGGGCTTCTGGATGTGACTATGTCTTACCAGCAAGACGGGAAAGAACTAAAGAAGCATATTGTGAACAAAGAAGAAATATTAATCGGACGTAATGACGAAGAAGGATATTACTTCAAATTTGGTATATACCGTGTCGGAAATAGTACCATTCCGGTTTCTTATAACCTGGCCGGCTACGAGGAACATGAAAAAAACTCCGGAAAATAGGCAATTCCGTTTGCGCGTTCATTGAGTAGAACGGCAACGGAATACGAAGACTAAATAAAACCTGCATTACTTTCCGTCAACTCCCGAACTTTTTCGTACTTTTGCCCCTTCAATTTGTTATAGATGAAGAGAGTTACTTTAATCGTCTGTTTCTAAAATCATAAAAGTATATGTTGACCAAAGTAATAGAACAAGCCAAGATAGACCGCTTTGCCAGATGGATGGGACATGCGGAGAGAATCGTAATTGTAGCACATGTGGCACCGGATGGTGACGCTATCGGCTCTTCGTTAGGCCTGTGGCACTTCCTTAATTCGCAGGAAAAGACGGCAAATGTCATTGTACCGAATGCCTTTCCTGACTTCCTGAGATGGATGCCGGGTAGTAAAGATGTGTTGCTCTACGACCGTTACAAGGAATTTGCAGATAAACTGATAGCGGAAGCGGAAATAATTTGCTGTCTGGACTTTAATGCACTGAGTCGCATAGATGCGATGGCGGATGCCATAAAGGCTGCCAAGGGAAAGAAAATATTGATAGACCATCATTTGTATCCCGAAGAATTCTGTGATATCACCATCTCGCATCCGACCATATCTTCCACATCCGAGCTTGTATTCCGCTTGATATGCCGTATGGGCTACTTCAACGAAATAACCAAACAAGGAGCGGAATGTATTTATACCGGTATGATGACCGATACAGGTGGTTTTACCTACAACTCCAATAACCGGGAGATCTACTTTATCATCAGCGAATTGCTTTCCAAAGGTATCGATAAAGATGATATTTACCGGAAAGTTTATAATACTTACTCCGAAAGCCGTCTGCGGCTGATGGGATATGTGCTTTCGCAGATGCGGGTTTATCCCGATTACCATGCCGCCCTAATCTCATTGACCAAGAATGAACAGGGACGCTTCAACTATATTCGGGGGGATAGTGAAGGATTTGTAAATATTCCTTTGAGTATAAAAGATGTTGTCTTTTCGTGTTTCCTGCGTGAAGATACTGAGAAGCCAATGATTAAAGTTTCATTGCGTTCGGTAGGTACGTTCCCCTGCAACCAACTGGCTGCCGAGTTCTTCAATGGAGGCGGACATTTGAATGCTTCCGGCGGTGAATTCTATGGTACGATGGATGAAGCAAAGAGGGTTTTGGAGCGTGCTTTGGAGAAATTCAAACCTTTGCTGAATGCGAAAGGATAAAAAAAGTGAGGTACAAAGGTTAAAAGATACGAAGTTTCTTCGTAGGGCTTTCAACTTTCAACGAAATCGAATACTTTTGTACGGAATTACTAAATAACAGATAATGAAGAAACTTACATTGTTTTTTTTAGCTTTATTGGCATGTGGTCTGGCTTTTCAGGCGTGCGATAACACCAAGACCTATGCAGAGATGTTGGAGGAAGAAAAAGATGCCATCAAAGCGTTTATCAGAGACAGTAGTATTACAGTTATATCCCAAACGGAATTTTATAGAAACGACTCGACTACGGATAGGTCCAAGAATGAATATGTGCAACTCGCCAGTGGCGTGTATATGCAGATCGTGGACAAAGGCTCTGAAAATCCGGCTGATACGGTGAAAGCTAATGATCAGGTACTGGTTCGTTTCATGGAATATAGTCTGATCGATAAAGCGGTAACACTGTCTAATCTCGCTTATGCGGAAGTGGTGGATGAATTCAACTATCGGGTAACGAGTTCTTCAATTGCCGGACAATTTACGCAGGGATTCATGTATACTTATTATGGTACTTCTGTTCCTGCCGGTTGGTTGGTTCCGTTGGCTTATGTACGTGATGGAGCGCATGTGAAGTTGATTGTTCCTTCCAAGATGGGACATAATTCCGCAATGCAACAAGTATATCCTTATTATTATGATATCCGTAAATACCAAATTTATAGGTGATTTTTAACCAACAATCTTTAAATCATTAATAACCTAATGACTCTAATCAAATCTATCTCTGGAATCCGCGGAACTATTGGCGGAGGGGCGGGTGAAGGCTTGAATCCGCTTGACATTGTGAAATTCACATCAGCGTATGCAACACTTATCCGCAAAACGTGCACAGTAAAAAGCAACAAAATTGTAGTAGGACGCGACGCCCGCATTTCGGGTGAAATGGTAAAGAATGTAGTGGTAGGTACCCTGATGGGTATGGGCTGGGATGTGGTTGACATCGACCTGGCTTCTACACCGACTACTGAACTGGCTGTAACGATGGAAGGTGCTGCCGGTGGTATTATTTTAACTGCTTCGCACAACCCCAAACAATGGAACGCTCTGAAATTGCTGAATGAACGTGGTGAATTTCTGAATGCTGCCGAAGGTAACGAAGTACTTCGTATTGCTGAGGCTGAAGAATTTGACTATGCTGAAGTAGATAAGTTGGGCTCTTATCGTAAGGACTTGATTTATAATCAGAAACACATAGACAGTGTACTGGCACTCGACCTGGTGGACGTAGAAGCCATCAAAAAGGCGAACTTCCGTGTAGCTATCGACTGTGTGAACTCTGTAGGCGGCATTATTTTGCCGGAATTGTTGGAACAGCTTGGTGTGCAACACATAGAAAAGCTCTACTGCGAACCGACTGGGAACTTCCAGCATAATCCCGAACCGCTGGAAAAGAATCTGGGTGATATCATGAACCTGATGAAGGGTGGCAAGGCTGATGTGGCTTTTGTGGTTGACCCGGATGTAGACCGCTTGGCAATGATTTGCGAAGATGGAAAAATGTATGGTGAGGAATATACATTGGTAAGTGTTGCCGACTATGTATTGAAGCATACTCCGGGTAATACGGTATCCAATCTGAGTTCCACCCGTGCATTGCGTGACGTAACCCGTAAATATGGCAAAGAATATTTTGCTTCTGCCGTAGGCGAGGTGAATGTAACTACCAAGATGAAAGAAGTAGGCGCCGTTATCGGTGGTGAAGGCAATGGCGGAGTTATTTATCCGGCAAGCCATTACGGACGCGACGCATTGGTAGGTATCGCTTTGTTCCTGAGCCATCTGGCGCATGAAGGCAAGAAAGTTAGTGAACTTCGTGCAACTTATCCGGCTTATTTCATGGCGAAGAACCGTGTGGACCTGACTCCCGAAACGGATGTTGATGCCATTCTTGCTGAAGTGAAAGAACTTTATAAGAATGAAGAAATCAATGATATCGACGGTGTGAAAATAGACTTTGCAGACAAGTGGGTACATTTGCGCAAGAGTAATACCGAACCGATCATACGTGTATATAGTGAGGCTTCCACACCGGAAGCGGCTGAGGAAATCGGTCAGAAAATAATGAAAGTGATTGAAGATCTGGCGAAATAAGCCAATATTCAATAAGAATAAGAGAGGCGGCATTCTTTCAAAAAGGGATGCCGCCTCTTCTTTGTTATGACATTTCGTATCGTTTATGCGTCCGGTGATATAATCTTTCCGATTTCTCCCTCAAAGTTCGGAGTGAATACCCCCTTGCCTATATTTTCTTTGATCTCTTCTATTGTCCAGAAACGTCCGCCATCCAGTTCGTCACTTGGATGTATTTCACCATCGTATACAGTCTTGTGTACAAAGACAAGTTCTTTTTCACGGCTGGACTCAAAGACATAATGAGTGACTGTTTCAGGGGTAAACTCGGTGATGCCCAGTTCTTCGCGTACTTCGCGTTTCAATGCCATTTCCACACTTTCCCCTAAATCTATATGTCCGCCTACGGAAGTGTCCCATTTCCCGGGTTGGATGTCTTTCCATTCGGGGCGTTTCTGAAGGTACAGTTCACCTTGGGAGTTGAAGACGTGCAGGTGTATCACGGGATGCAGCAGTTTGCTGCCACTGTGGCATTCACCGCGGGTGGCGGCACCTGTAATATTTCCTTGTTCGTCGACAAGGGGGAACAT
This sequence comes from Bacteroides stercorirosoris, assembly GCF_900142015.1. Taxonomy (GTDB): domain Bacteria; phylum Bacteroidota; class Bacteroidia; order Bacteroidales; family Bacteroidaceae; genus Bacteroides; species Bacteroides stercorirosoris. Next base: position 100,170 of record NZ_FQZN01000008.1, on the reverse strand, counting down.
TTCTTGGTTATTATCGCTGTTCATAATTTTACGGTATTAATAATGATGAGTCTCCATAACTTAAGAAACGGAAGTCATGGCTTAAAGCGAAATCATATATCTTTCTCCAGTTCCCCTTTACAAAGGCCGATACAAGTAACAGCAATGTACTTTGTGGCTGGTGAAAGTTGGTGACCATGGCCGATACAATCTTATAATCATATCCCGGAGCAATGATAATTTGGGTGCTGGTATGCAGAGCTTCCATCTCGTGACGGCTCAGATAATCGAGAATGGCCTGCAACGATTTCGTGGAAGTGATACTGGCTGTTTCTTCTGCCGTTTCGTAGGGTTGCCACTGCCGGACGTGCAGTTCTTCCTCTGTCGCATCAGGATTCTTTAGGAGGGTGACACCGATGTGGTAAAGACTTTCCAGTGTTCTGACTGATGTAGTGCCTACGGCAATTGCCTTTCCGTTATGGGCAATCAATTTTTCAATGGTTCCCCGCGAAACTGATATGTATTCCGTATGCATTTCATGTCCTTCTATTTTCTCGCTCTTTACGGGCTTGAAAGTACCTGCGCCTACGTGCAGTGTCAGTTCTTCCAGTTCGACTCCTTTTTCTTTTAAGGCATCCAACACACGGGGAGTGAAATGCAGTCCGGCGGTAGGTGCGGCTACCGAACCTTTTATCTTAGAGTAGACGGTCTGATAAGTCTCTTTATCACTTTCCTGGGTCTCCCGGTTCAGATAGGGCGGAATAGGTAGTTCACCGAATACTTCAAGAATGTCGGCAAAGGTAATTTCCGAATTGTTCCAGCGGAAATCAACCCAGTGACTGGTACCGTGACATTCGCCACGAGTGGCTGTCAGCGTAATGGGCTGGCTTTTTACAACCATTTCCCGTTTCAGAGTTCCTTCTTTCCATTTTTTCAGATTGCCTATCATGCACAGCCAGGCGGCATGTTCTGTTTGCTGGAAGTTGAGTACGTAGTCGTTCGGTTCGATGGGTTCCAGGCAGAATACTTCGATCAGAGCGCCGGTTTCCTTGCGGAAGTGCAGTCGTGCCTGAATCACCTTCGTGTTATTGAATATCATCAGACTTCCTGCGGGCAAGTAGGAAGGCAGTGAAATAAAGCGGTCTTCGGATACTTCGCCGTGACGATATACCAGAAGTTTAGACTGGTCGCGTACAGACAAGGGGAATTTGGCGATGCGTTCATCGGGTAGCGGATAGTTAAATTCGCTGATACGGATATGTTTTGGATCTTCTTTCATGATAAACTTCATTTACGGGCTGCAAAGGTACGGATATTTATCGTCTTTTTTCTATCTTTTTTTATTGAGTTGCCGTATCTTTGTAGGGTGATTGGGTTTCAGAACTCCAACCGCAAGTTGTTATTTGTCAAATACTAAAATGGAAAGAAGATGAAAATAGGTGATAAAGTACGTTTCCTTAACGAAATCGGAGGCGGTATCGTGAAAGGATTCCGGGGCAGGGATATTGTGTTGGTGGAAGATTCCGACGGTTTTGATATTCCGATGCCCATGCGTGAGTGCGTGGTGATAGAAACGGATGATTATAATATGACGAGGCCGGCATCGAAAGCTGCTCCGAAGAAGGTGGAGGAAAAGCCGGTGAAGGTGCCTGAGGTGTCTGTCTTCCGTCAGCAGGAAACGCGTGGCGGAGATATATTGAACGTTTTTCTGGCTTTCGTTCCGGAGGATATCAAAGCAGTCAGCACAACGCCTTTTGAGGCTTATCTGGTGAATGACAGTAATTACTATCTATACTATACTTATCTCTGCGCTGAAGGAAAAGCGTGGAATGTCCGTTCTAACGGGTTGGTAGAACCGAATACTAAATTCCTTTTGGAAGAGTTTGAAAAAGCGGAACTGAATGATCGGGAACATGTGGCTGTGCAGTTCATAGCTTTTAAAGACGGTCGTTCTTTCGCTTTGAAGCCGGCGGTCAGTGTGGAGCTGCGTATTGATACAGTAAAGTTTTATAAGTTGCACACATTCCAGGAATCGGAATTCTTTGAAACTCCCGCTCTGATTTATGATATTGTGAAAGACGATGTTCCTACCAAGCAAGTGTATGTTTCTGCCGAGGAGTTGCAGTCAGCTTTGCTTCAAAAGGTTGTTGTGGATAAACCGAAGTCTCAACCTATTGTGAAGCGTGGCGGGCAGAATGGCATTATTGAGATAGATCTTCATATCGGGGAGTTATTGGACGATACTCATGGGATGAGTAACAGTGAGATATTGAATTATCAGCTTGATAAGTTCCGCGAAGTGTTGGAACAGTATAAGAATAAGCGTGAACAACGCATTGTCTTTATTCATGGAAAAGGGGACGGAGTGCTTCGTAAAGCACTGCTGGATGAGTTGAAACGCAAATATCCTGCATTTCGGCATCAGGACGCTTCTTTTCAGGAATATGGCTTCGGAGCGACAATGGTGACGGTGAAATAGTTACAAGCTACAAGCTACGAGTACAGCGCAGCAACTCGTAGCTTGTAGCTCGTAACTATACCATCAGATATTAGTCTTAGTTTTCTTTCCCAAAGGAATGGAAAGGCCGATAAAGGCATTTACATGTTTGGAATTGTTTCCGAAATACATATAGTCGGTGCCCAGCATCAAAGGACCTACCTTGAAAGCAATACCGAAAGTTTCGCCACCTTGCAACATGGAGTAACTTAGCGTTGCATTTATCAAAGTGTTGGGGCGGTAATTGGCAGACAATGTCAATTCAGAATACGTCTTTAGCTGTCCGAAGCGGGTAGTTGATAATAATCCTAACCCCAGTTTATTATTCAGCAAACCATATTCTCCTCCTATAACCATAGTCGGTGATAAAGAAGTGGTACGGGATTTGTTTTCCTTCTTCTGCAAACCATAGAGTTCAAAGTCCAGTACATCGGATGATGTATCATAGTTGTCTTTGTCAATAGTCGTATTCTTGCTTGACTCGGCTACCTGAGAATTCGATTTACCCCAGGAAATAAATCCTAAATCAAGAATTGCGGCAGAAAGAGTAAGATTCTTCATAAGTTGATAACTTGCTCCCAAGTCAATGCCGGCTCCGTAACCACTGATGCCAAAGCTGTTGTAATCCAGGTCGGTGATATAACCATTCTCTTCCTTAAGCTCCAGTCCCTTGGCGGAAGCTTCCAGATACGCATCCGAAATTATCTGAAATTCAGAATCCATTTCGGCTTCTTTTCCACTCAGATGCAACTGGTTAATTTTCAGATTTATATTTCCGGCACCCAGCAATAATTTTGCTTTACCACCTATGGTCAATCGCTCATTGATAGCACGTGAATAACCGGCTCCGACTTCTATATAAGCATTTAAGCGTAATTTTTCGTTGCGAATATCAAAGCTTTCTCCATTCCATCTGAAGTCTTCCGCGTCCGTTGTCCGCAGGTATCTGAACATCTCTTTAGGAATAGTCGCATCTACATCTGCCCGCGCTCCTACATTGAATGACCAGAACCCTTTCCCTTTATAAAAACCGAAAGATATGACATCCGTATTAGCACTGATATTCATCTCATTCATTCCTTTCAGACGGTTGTAGAATTTATCATTGTTGTAAAATTCGCCGTCGGAATCAAAGACATCGATAACGTCATGAATGCCCAGGGAATTGGTGGATACTTCGGCGATTACCGAACCTATACCGGGTATATTGACATAACCACGTTTAGGTTGTAGTGCCGGATTCAGCTGCATACGGGTACTGCTGCCTTCCATGAAATAAGAAGAACGTAGATATTGTGCCTGCAAAGCTGTAGGCACAAGAAGGAAAATGAAAATTCCCAAAAATAAAACCTTTTTCATTGTGTCTCGTTATTTGTGGATTACTGTTAATGATTACTTAGAATTGTTTATGCAAAGTTAAAACAACTATTTTTTATACCCAAATAATAGAATGTATAAAAGTAGGGTAAACAAATATTTCAGTGGATATCCGGTCTTAAAATTGGACTAAATGGGAAAAACTATTATATTTGTGGTAATACATGAGGAATGCCGTAATTCTTTATTTAAACAGTAAAAGCGATGGACACAATATGTGACAAGATTATATGGAGAATCATTTTCTCTATCTTTTTTTTACTGATCTTGGCCGTTTCGTGTAAACAGCCGGAAAGAAAGAGCTCATGGGTGGAAGATTATGACTCTTTTTATAGTTCGGTCACAGACTCTCTGACTGCCTATCCGCAGAAAGTACGTGGTTTGACGCTACAAAAAATGCAAATGTCGACCGATAGCCTGGAATGGTACTACTATGCTGCCATAGTACTGAAAACATATATGTTTTCTTCGGATGTGGACTCTGCCCGTCATTTAAGGAAGAAGATTGAGGACTTTTGTGACCGTCAGCAGCCATCTCCTTATATTGCAGATTTGCGTTCGGAATACCTGAATGTTAAAGGTAATATTTATGTCCGTGTAGGAAATATGGACTCTGCCATTATTTGTTTTACAGATTCTTATGAACAACGCCTGCAAGGAGTAAAGAAAGAGCTGGTGTCGGATATTCTTATCAATCTGGCTGATGCGTGCAGCCGTCAGGGAAAGTATGACGTCAGTGCTTACTGGTATCGTAAAGCATTGCAGACAAGCGACTCACTGGGATTGTCTGAAGAAAAACGTCCTCCGGTTTATTATGGTCTTGCACAGGTTTATATGGCCTTGCATGATTTTGACCAATGTGATTACTATTATAATCTGGCGGAAACGTTCTATGATAAGATGTTGCCTTATGAACAGTATATCTACTTGAATAATCGTGGCAATTCATATTATTACCGGGAAGATTATACGGAGGCTTTGGAATATTTTAAGAAAGGTCTTTCGTTGGCTGTTTTTCATTCTGACATGGTTTTTGAGAGAAATCTTTGTATGGTCAATCTGGGAGATGTATATCTGCAAATGAATGAACCTGATTCAGCGGCGAAATATATAAGTAAGTGCCAGCCTTTCTTTCAGAAGATGGGAGCGGCGGGAGCACTTTATTATATTGATACGCAGCGTATAGGATTGGCTTTGGAAAGGAATGATATAGCTAAGGTCAGGCATCTGTTGAGTACGATTACCAATTCGGAAAATGTGGAACCGGATATGCTGCATATCCGCAATAAATATCTGCAGGAATTTTATGAACGGACGGCGGACTACAAGAATGCTTTCTTTTATCAGAAAGAAAACAGGCGGTTGGACGATTCCATCCGGAATGAGCGTGTGAAGATGCGTACTGCCGATATTTCATTAAGATATCAACAGGATTCCACATTGTTGGCAAAGAACATATTGATTGAACAACAGAAGATTGAGATGCTGAAGCTGAATGAAGGACTTTTCTTCTGGATTGGAGTTTGTGTGTTGGTGTTGATAATTACCTGCTTCATTTATCTGTATGGTAAGAAACGGCGTGCCCTTCTGCTTGCCCAGAGTCAGCGGACTATTTCTTCCCTGCGTCTGGAGAATATACGCAACCGGATATCCCCGCATTTCATTTTCAATGTGCTTAATCAGGAAATGGGTAGTCGGGAAGGGGAAAAGAAGAAGGAGCTATCTGCGTTGGTGAAGTTAATGAGGCGCAATCTGGAACTGGCGGAGCAGATGTGTATCACACTGGCAGAGGAATTGGAGTTTGTGCAGACATATATCGAATTGCAGCGTCGTTCTTTAGGTCCTCTGTTCAAATTGGTCGTTAAGGTTGGCGAAGATGTGGATACCAGCCAGTTGATATTACCTTCCATGCTGATACAGATTCCGGTGGAAAATGCTGTCAAGCATGCCCTTCTGAATAAAGAAGGCGAACGCTGCCTGTGGATTGATATTTATCGTTCCGGTACTTATGTTTGCGTCAAGATTACCGATAATGGCGGTGGTTTCAAACTGAATAGTGGGAACAGGGGGACAGGTACCGGCATGAAGGTGATTATGCAAACTATTCAGATATTGAATGCCAAAAACAAGGATATGATTGAAACTGCTGTACGCAACGTAACTTTGCCGAATGGCGAGACCGGATGTGAAGTAAGTTTCCATTTACCGTCGAATTATGATTATTCTGTTTTATGATTTTGGGATAATCCCTAATTTCCACCGAATATCCTCGATTTTGGCGGAATATCCTGAATAGAACGTTTTGTTATTTTTGAATTTATTCTCAGTTGATTAATTTCGCAGAAACAAGATAGTGTATGGACAGGTATAAGGTTGCAATAGTAGATGACGATGAGTTGTCCTTAGATAATCTGGCATTCGGATTACAGAAATTTGAGGATTTCCACGTAGAAGGTACTGCGCGCAATGGCGCATCCGGAAAGAAGCTGATTGCCAAGGTGCATCCCGATTTGTTGTTTTTGGATGTAGAATTGCCTGACATGAGGGGGATGGACTTATTGGATAGTATCCGTGAGTCTTTGACGTGGGATATGAAAGTCGTTTTTTATACGGCATATGATAAATACATGGTATCTGCTATTCGTCAATCTGCTTTTGATTATTTGTTGAAGCCTTTTGAGGAGGAGGAGCTGGAACTTATTATTTCTCGGTTTATGAAAAGAATCGAATTGGAACGGAAAGCGGTATCTTTCCCTTCGGCATTGGTAAATACCAGCCAGACGTTTATGGTGTTTACCCCGACAAATGATATGAGGGCGTTGCGCCCTGCTGAAATAGGATATTTCAGATATTGCTCTGAAAGGAAACAGTGGGAAGTGGTATTAAGCGGACAGGCACCGCTGCCTTTGAAGAAGAGTACCACTGCCGAGCAGATCGTAAAGTACGCGCCTTGCTTTGTGCAGATTCATCAGTCATTCATTATTAATATTGATTATCTGATGATTATCAAAGACAGTAAGTGCGTGTTGTATCCACCTTTTGAGAATGTGTCGGAGTTGCTGGTTTCCAAAAAGTTTAAGAAGGAACTGCAAGACAGATATTGTTTGTAAATAAATTGTATATTGGTTAGGGAGTCGACACTTGAATGGTGTTGATAAAAGAAAGAGGGTGCAAAACGTGATGTTCAGCACCCTCTCTTTTTTTATTTATCAAAAGATTTTCCTAATTATCGGAGTGGGATTATTTCACTTCGATACCTTTGTTTTGCAATGTGACGTTCAATACTTTTGCATAGTCAGCGTATTGTTTGTCAGTCAGTGCTTTTTTCATCAACTTCAAGTTTCCGTAGACTGCATTGCGAAGTTTCTTTGGCTGATCCTTCTTTGAAGTTGTGGCGCGTCCCATTTGTGCAGAGAAGTATTCGCAGATGTTCGCAACTTCTTCGTGCTGGTCAGCGGATAAATTCAAATATTTACTCAACTTGCTTACGTTGATGTTACCATCCCATTTTGCAGTTGTAGGCTGATTTCCTGCTGCAAATGTCGTAGCGGTCAGACATACGGCTGCCACTAATGTTAATCCTAAACGTTTCATAATACCTACTTTTAATTTGTTATACCTAAAAACAATTCTAATCCTAAAAATCTAATACCTATTGAAAATAGCTCTAAGCGCTTAGCTTTTTCTTTTTACCTGTGCAAATATAGAAATATGTTTTATAACATAAAAGTATAGGAAAAGAAAAGTGGAGTATAGAATGCTATTTCTTGATATAAATCAATTATTAGATGTTATTTTGCTCGTTTTAAGGCTTTATATGTAGTACAAATGTAATGTGATTACCGGATATGGGTAATCATAATGAAAGTAGATATTCGTGTTTCATCACCATCCCCATTTTTTATCCGGCATATCTATGGTGTATTGAATTTCCGATGAAACGCCCACAAACCCCAATCCGCCTTCTACATTGCTGGGCAGGCTGATGGGTTCCATTATGGCTTCGTCGTAATCATCATCATCCATGCAGTTCAAGGCTTTCAGGTAGCGATAGTATGTTTCCGGCAGGCTTAGCAGGCGCACAGTGATGGTCTGTTTCAGGCAGCAGCGGGTGTAATTTAGTGATTGGAGAATTTCATAGTTGTCGTCATAAAGCGGGGTATAAACCTTCAGTGTAGCGGATGAATTGGTGAAACGGTTGTCGGTGAAGATATTATATTTGTTTTCAATGTTAGGGAACATGGCATTTTCGTCATCATCTGAGTTGGTGATATGTCCGTCGGTCAGTATCACGTCTTCACGGTTGATAAGCTCGGTATATTTATAGTTGACGACTGTGTCTTTTGTTAGGGTGTAAACGTAATCTCCGTTTTCGTCCTTTATATAGTTTCCATTCTCATCTTTGTTATCAGTATAGATGACGCAGCGAAAATCCTTGTTATTCACTATTTCCAGCCGGTAGTAATTTTTTTCGTTCGGGATATCCTGCATGGTAATGTGGTATTGACGGTGAGCCCTCATGCTGCCCCATTGGCGTATGAGGGCGGTGCAGGTGTCTACTTGCAGGCTTTGTATAGGCTGGGGGGCGGTTACTTGGGAACTAACATGATATTTTCCGCCTTCTGCCGTGGCTTCAAGACGGATATTGTCTCCGGGTTTCAAAGCGGTAGTGAGGCGGAATATTTTGAAGCGCATGCTTTTCAGCAATGCCTCGTACTGTTCCTTATCAAGCTGATTCTGCATATACTTGTAATATTCTTCGGGAGATATGGCTTGGGGAGACTCTGTTTGTTTGCCGTTCACGTAAAGTGAGAGCGTTGCTTCGTTGATGTAGCCGATACTGTTCCCTTCGCTGAGGTGCAGATAGACGAGATTCTCTGTCTGTCCGGTATTGAGCAGGGTATTCATGATGAGCAGCGGCTCTTGCTGTCCGGGATTATAAGGTATCTCGTTCTCACAAGCAGCAAAGAGTCCGGCGACGGCTATATATATAATAAGGTGTAATTTGATTCTTGTTTTCATATCCGGCATGATTTTCAAAATTTATAGGTATAAGTAACAGATGGTATACAGGGTAATATGGTTAATTTCTTGATAACAGCTTTCGATTTTTTCTCGATAGGAGTATATTGGTTACCGTTCCCTTGATAGATGCTGTTATAGAAGTCATTATAACTATTGTATTCTTGTTCCCATTTGCTGTAAACCAGATTGGGATTCATCGCATTATAGGCATTGTAGACGCTGATATTCCAGGTGCGCATACCATGCTTGGTTTTCTTGTTGAAGTTGATGCCCAGATTCAGGCGATGGCTGGCGGGCAGGCGGTAGTTGTTGCGTTGAGAGATATAAGGGGCGGATTCTACATTGCCATCGGGGCGGATAACAATGGTTTCCCGTTCGGGCACTGTGATGCATCCGCCGGTATTGAATATCCATGAAGCTCCTACATCGATGCGTTCACTGAATTTATGGTTCAGACATAGACTGATGCTGTGGCGACGGTCGTACTTATACGGAAACCACTTGCCCTGACTGATGGCGCCGTCTTTGAAACGGTGATCGGTTTTTGCCAGGGTATATGCCAGCCATCCTGTGGTCTTTCCAAAAGTCTTTTGCACCATTGCTTCCAGTCCGAAAGAACGTCCTTCTCCCATTTCCACTTTCTCCTCCCAATTGGTGGAAGTGCCGAAGAAAGAGACACCATCTTGATATTCGAGTATGTGGCGCATCTGTTTGTAGTAGCCCTCTATGGAAAACTCCCAGCCGGGCAGTCCGGTATAATAGCCTCCGAGAGAGTATTGGTTGGCATACATGGGGCGTATGTTTTTGGTAATCGGCACCCAGAGGTCTGTAGGCATGGAGAACGGAGTGGATGAGAGCAGGTGTACATATTGCGCCATGCAGGTATAGGATGCCTTTGCAGAGAATCCTTGCCCGAAGTTATAGCGTGTGGAGAGGCGGGGCTGCACCGAGTAGTATTCCTTTCCTTGTGTAGCGAATAATGATGCCCGCACTCCTGCATTCAGACTGAGGCGGCTGTTCAGGTTAAAGTTGTCTTCGGCATAGAGCGATACTTCTTGTCCGTGCAGTGCGCGGTTGTTACTGGTTGCGTAAATAGTTTCTTCCTGTGGCTGTCCGTTTTCTATTTCTTGCATCTTGGAAGTGGAAATGCCCGGACGGAAAGTATGGTGGATGTATTCCGCTCCGAACTTGATGTGATGTGTCGGCGCAGGGGTATAGTCGAAGTCCATACGGGCAGTCCAGTCGCTGATGCCGGAGCGAAATTGGGAGAAATAGCTATAGCGGTTTGATATCTGGCCTTGGTAAATGCTCGTATTTTCCATGTCCTGATCTAATTTCATCAGATAGTTATTGTATGAAATGGTAGTGTTGCAGAACAGTTTACTGTTGAACACATAGTTCCAGCGGCCATAGGCAATAGTGTTTCCCCAGTTCAGATGACTGTCATCCTTATAATAGAAATATGACTGATCATTGTTCTGATAATTATTATGGTCAGTGGAGTCAAAGTGGTAGTGGTCCTTTCCCTTATAGAAACCGAGGAAGAGACGGCTGCGGTCACTGAACTTGTGGTTCACTTTGGCGTTGATATCATAGAAGTAATAGTTGTATTTATCAGCATAATTATCGTCTTCGTCCACTATGAGATTTTTGAAGAAGGTGGTATGGGTAGCCCGCGCGCTGAGGCTGAAAGAAGTGTGCCCCTTCCAGATGGGACCTTCAATATGCAGCTTGTCGGTGAGTGTGCCGATGCTGAGCGCACCGTGGTAATGGTTCATATCTCCGTCGTTGGTGCGCACGTCGATGATGGAGGAAAGGCGGCCTCCGTAGCGGGCGGGAAAGGAGCTCTTGTAGAGTGTGGTGTTTTTCACTGCTTCGGGGGTGAAAACAGAGAATACGCCCAGCAGATGGTCTGCATTATATACAGGAATACCGTCCAGCAATATAAGGTTCTGGTCTGGTCCGCCACCCCGGACGTATAGTCCGGAGAACCCTTCCATACCTGCCTGTACGCCTGGCATCAGCTGAATTGTTTTCAGAATGTCGGCTTCTCCGAGCACTGCCGGAGTATGTTGTATCTGCGTCATCGGAATTTCGTGCGCTCCCATGGCGGTAGCCTGGATGCCGGCTTCTTTTTTATCCGAAAGTACTATCACTTCCGCCAGTTCATTGTCTCCATTCAGGCGGATATTGAGCACGGTATCTTTGTTCAGCGGGAACGAACTGTGCCGGGTTTCGTACCCTAAATACGAAAAACTTAATTCAGTGTCTCCCTCCGGCAAGGTGAGGGTATAGAAACCGAAAGGATTGGTGGCAGTGCCCACCCGCTGACGACTTTCGAGGACATTGGCACCAATCAGCGTCTCGGAGGACGCCCCGTCCGTCACGTATCCGCTGATAGTGAATCGTCGGCTTACGGTTTTCTGCGGCATGGGCCGCTTGTTTAGCAAAATATGCTTTCCGGAGATTTCGAAACCTATCGGTTGGTTTTCGAAGGCCTTCCGGAGAATTTCGTTGAGGGTAAGGTCGCGGACGGTCAGTGTGATACGTCCGTTCAGGCGTACTTCTTCTCCGTATATGAAGCGATACCCGGTTTTTTGTTCCACTTGTTTCACAAATTCTTCCAGCGTGGCGTTTTGCAGTTTGATGCTGAAACGTGTTTGCGCGGGATTCGTTTTTTGTAGAACGCAGGTGGTAAATACGATGCTGCTTTGCAGCGTACATGTTGAGAGGAGAACCGCGCCCACCAGGAAGAATTTCCTGATGGTGCGGGATGAACAGATAGAGGATTTCATTCTAGTTTAATTTTTGTGTGATTGTTATACTGTCATTCGTTTTTGTGTATTCAAACTTCTGGTTGCGGCAAAGCAGAGAAAGAATTTCTTCCAGCGTTTCGCCGTCAGAGAATGTAGCCGTCATGCGGTAGTTCTGTAAATCAGCGTCTTCTATACGGATATCCGTTTGGAAAGCGTTGGAAAGTTCCCGGACGATTTCCTGTAAAGGCACGCTTTTGAAAAGTAGGGTTCCATTCTGCCAGATAATTTCTTCGGCTGCATTTTTTTCGGTGTGCAGTGTCAGGCTTTTCTTCTCCTTATTATAAATGGCACTTTCGTTGGGTGACAGGATCAGGCATTCTTCCGTTTTACCTATGAGGCTGACGGCGACTGAACCTTCAAGTAGCGTCGTCTTTACCTGGGTGTCTTCCGGATAGGCATCAATGTTGAAGTGTGTGCCTAAAACCTGTACCATGATTGCCCCGGCTTCTACTTTGAAAGGGTGTTCTGCATCTTTGCTGACTTCGAAGTAACCTTCTCCCTTCAATTGTACTTTCCGGTCTTTTCCTCTGAACCGTTCGGGATAGGTCAGTGAGGAATAGCGGTTCAGTACGATGGTGGTTTGGTCGGGTAATACTATGCTACGGGTTTCTGCCAGTGTGGATACGGTTTGCAATGGTACTGGGGCGAACATATAGTATGCCCACCAACCCAGTACGCAAAGCACGGCGATGGCGGCTGCACCAGCCATTGTGCGCAATGAAAGGATGCGACGTTGCAGACGCGGTAGCCGTTTTTCAAGGAGTTCCCAACTATTGTCCTTAGAGAAGCTTCCTCTCGGCGAACGGGTGGAGGCTACGAGTTTATCGAGTATTTTTTCAAATTCTTGTTCCATGCTTTTTATCTCTCTTTTCTATAAAGACAGGCAAAACGGAAAAACTCCCTACGCTGATTTCTTTTTTTATTTGGTGAACTGCATTTTGGCTTGTTCATGTTTGTTGTTTCTATATGGCATTCTTTGTTTTACTCACTGACGTCTATTTACCAAGTTGTATAACTTGGGAAGTCTGAGATGCACATGTCGGGTATTCTAAGTTGTACAACTCGGATGTACTGAGTTGTACAACTTGGTAAATGAGTGTCAGTGACATATGCAAGGAATAGTATAATGAAACATAGTTAAGGTTTATTGGGGACTTAGATAAACGGTAATCTGTGTCTTTTTTGCTTCTTTGTCCTGGGGAATACTGACAATGCGGAATTCGGCTTTGTTCTTTATTCTTTTAGGAAAGATTTTCACGCGTAGGTTGGCAGACTTCTTCTTTGCAGGGATAATCACCTTTTTATCCTCGATGCTGAACACAGCAGCTTGTCCCGGCAGGTTTATCCCATTGATGAGAACTTCTCTATCCTCATTCTTCTTTTCTGCCGCGATAATCTTTATTTCAAACTCGTCTGTGTCTTTGTTCTTGTCGAACGAATAGTTTTTAGTGGCCTTGTCAAAACCTACATACTCCTGAGGATAATTTGAATTGTCGTTTCCACATGCGGCCAGGATGAAGAGGATACCTACAGCTCCTGCCATTTGCTTACAAAGTTGTTTCATACTGTTCTAATTTTAGTTTAGTTTATATAGTTCATGCTTAAAGACAGGAAGTATATAGAGATTCCCTATAAAACTAAATTTAAAAAGTGTTAATGTAAGAAAGGGAAGGATTGGCGGCTTATTGAAGCAACATTTCTCTCAGTCGTATTGTCGCTTTTTGTAATTGCGCATCCACTGTTTTCGTACTGATGCCGAGTTCTTCAGCCACTTGTGCATACGTTTGTTTCTCTTCGCGAATGCGAATGAAGACTTCCCGACAGCGTTCCGGTAACCGGTCGAGGGCTTTTACATAGCGGGCAAAGAGTTCTTCGCTAATCAAGTTGTCCTCAGGGGATACAGCTTGGTCAGTTGGTTCTTGCAGTGTATCGGCAGATAAAGTGGGGCGTCGTTCTTCTTTATCTATATAGTTTAATGAGGTGTTTTTTACCAAAATAAAGCAATAATCTTCTATATTAGTGATATTCAGTAGTTGGTGGCGATGTTCCCAAAGTTTCATAAATACGTCAAGCACTATTTCTTGGGACCATTCTTCGTGATGGGTGTAATAATAAGCAATACGGAATAGGCGATCATACGTCATATTATAAAAATCTCGGAAAGCAGTTTGGGAATCCTGCTCGCTCATTTTTCGTAGATATCTTCTGACTTCCTGCTCGGTCATATTGTTCTTTCATGTAGCTGCGGGGCAAAGGTAATGGTTTCAATTCGAATTTCCTATTTGTATGTTAGCGTCTTTTATTTTATTGGCTGAAGAGTGTTATTAGTTCTCGCAGAACTTGGAACATTTAAAATGGTAAATTTACCATCCAAATCTGTCACAACACCTGTTTTGGTACCTTTAACCAATACGGTAGCTCCTACAACAGGTTCATTGTCTTCTTCAAAAATGACGACTCCTGTCACTTTCAATGTTTGTGCGGTGAGTAGACCTACCCCTGTGTACAGGTAGATCAATAGCAACATCAATTTTCTTTTCATAAGTACTTCTCTCAGAATTAAGTTTAAAATAAGGTATCAATTTGCGTTATTATTCTGCGTATTGACTCGCGCGTTTTTTATTGCGTTTTAAATAACGTATTATAATAGCGTGTTTATTTGTCTTTTCAATAATTTGCAAAGTTAAATATGTTTTTGTTTATATGAAATAATCATAGTTAATATATATTAATGTAATTGCAAATAAAGAATATGCATAGTAATGACTTTGTTGCGATACATGTCTTTCAAATACCTTAATATAGTTACATATTTACGTGTAACGCTATAATATATAAGCAAAATGATTTTCGCCTCTACCCATATAAGGATAATTTGTTACTTAAAAACATTAGTTGAAACAATATAATTTTAATAAAATAAAAGGAGATATTTGGACAGATTAAATAAAATATTCCAAGTTCTGCGAGAACTCTGCAGATCTCTTTCGTTGGCATGCAAACACAAGATGTTCCTATTAAAACTGGATTAATAAAGGTTCTGTTGAAGCCGGATGCAGAAGTACTTGATGAGGTCGTTATTACTGGTATGACTAAAGTCGATAAACGTTTGTTTACAGGAGCTGCTGACAGGTTAACAGCGGCAGATGTCAAACTGGATGGTTTAGCTGATATTAGCCGTGGCTTGGAAGGACGCTCTGCGGGAGTATCGGTACAAAATGTTTCGGGTACATTCGGTACCGCACCTAAAATTCGTGTACGTGGTGCTACGTCAATCTATGGTAATTCAAAACCCTTGTGGGTGGTCGATGGTGTTATTATGGATGATGTTGTGGAGGTGAGTGCCGACCAGCTTTCATCGGGTGATGCCGTGACTCTGATCAGTTCTGCTATAGCCGGGCTAAATGCCGATGATATTGAGAGTTTCCAGATACTAAAAGATGGTTCGGCTACGTCTATCTACGGAGCACGTGCTATGGCTGGTGTGATTGTTGTTACCACTAAAAGAGGTAAAGTCGGGACCAGCAAACTAAGCTATACGGGGGAATTTACAATGAGAATGAAGCCTTCTTACCGTGAATTTAATTTGATGAACTCTCAGGATCAGATGGGAATTTATCAGGAAATGAGAGATAAAGGATGGCTTAACTTCGCAAGTGTATATCGGGCTTCCAACAGTGGCGTGTATGGCAAAATGTTTCAATTGAACAACTGGTATGACAAAACGAACGGACAGTTTGGACTTGCTCACACGCCTGAAGCACAGAATGAATACCTGCGTGAAGCTGAAATGAGAAATACCGACTGGTTTGACATGCTTTTCAGTAATTCTATTATGATGAACCATTCAGTCAGTTATGCAATGGGAAATGAAAAGTCAACCTCTTATGTGTCGGTAAGTGCTATGAATGATCCGGGATGGATGATTAAAAACAAAGTGCAGCGCTATACGGCCAATCTGAATAATAGCTATAACATACTGAAGAATCTTTCTCTTAATGTGATTGCCAATGCATCTTATCGTAAGCAGGAAGCTCCCGGCACATTGGGACAAAGTATGGATGCTGTCCGGGGTGAGGTTACACGTGGATTTGATATTAACCCTTATAGTTATGCATTGAACACTTCCAGGACATTGGACGCCAATACCTATTATATGCGTAACTATTCGGACTTTAACATCTTCAATGAATTGAATACAAACAACATTTCATTGGATGTAGTAGACCTGAAATTTCAGGGCGAAATGAGATGGAAGATTTTACCTAAACTGGAAGTCAGTGCTTTAGGAGCGTTGAAATATTCCTCAACTTCACAAGAACATAAGATACGGGAAAATTCGAACCAGGCTTTGGCTTACCGTGCTATGGGTGATGCCACTATTATCAATAGTAATTCATGGCTTTATAAAAACCCTGATGATCCTTATGCATTGCCGGTAACCATTCTTCCTAAGGGTGGTTTCTATAATACCACTCAATATAAGATGTTGAGCTATGACTTCCGTGCTGCTGTATCATGGAATGATGTTTTCAAAGACACCCATATCGTAAATGTTTATGGCGGTATGGAGGCAAATGCTCAAGACCGTTCCAGTAACAACTTTGATGGTTGGGGGATGCAATATGACAATGGGGAAATTCCGTTTTTTGATTATCTTGCATTTAAGAAAATGCGTGAAGGTAACTCCGATTATTATAGTTTGAGTAATACTAAAAAGAGAAATGTGGCTTTCTTCGGAACGGCAACTTATTCTTATAAAGGACGCTATACTTTGACGGGAACAGGACGTTATGAAGGGTCCAATCGCTTGGGTAAGTCCCGCTCGGCACGCTGGTTGCCTACTTGGAACATTGCGGGTGCATGGAATATGCATGAGGAAGAATTCTTTAAAGATTTAGAACCTGCTTTATCACATTTCACCTTGAAGGCTTCTTATAGTTTGACGGCGGATGTCGGTCCGAGCAATGTATCCAATTCTTTGGTAATCATCCAGAGTTATACCCCTTGGCGTCCGTCGGCAGGTGTAGCGGAATCGGGTCTGAAAATAGAAGATTTGGAAAATTCTGATTTGACTTATGAGAAGAAACATGAGTTGAATATCGGTTTGGATATGGGATTTCTTGATAACCGGATTAATGTGGAAGCAGCTTGGTATAAGCGTGATAATTACGATTTGATTGGTATTACTACTACACAGGGAGTGGAAGGGCAGACTCAGCGTTATGCCAATGTCGCTTCTATGAAATCTCATGGTTTTGAGGCGTCTTTGTCCACCAGAAACATTGAAACAAAAGACTTTAAGTGGTCTACCGATTTTATTTTCGGGTATAGCAAGACGGAAGTTACTGATTTTAAATCCCGTTCGACCGTATTTTCTCTTATTGCCGGAGTAGGTTTTGCACGCGAAGGCTATCCCTCAAGAGGATTGTTCTCTATTCCTTTTGAAGGACTTGATGAAGATGGGTTCCCGACCTTTATGTTTGGTGACAAGAAGATAACCAAGAAGAATTATGGTTCCTTGAATTTCCAGGAGTCGGAGAATGTCGATTTCCTGAAATATGAAGGTCCGTCAGATCCCACCATAACCGGTAGTTTTGGTAATATTTTCACGTATAAGAACTTCCGTCTGAATGTATTCATCACTTATTCCGCAGGAAATAAAGTACGGCTTGATCCTGCATTCAAGAGTTCTTACAGTGATTTGGATGCAACCCAGAAGGATTTTAAGAATCGTTGGAGACTGCCGGGTGACGAGATGTATACCGATATTCCGGTCATAGCCAGCTCGTTTGAAAATAAGCAGTATGGCAATCTGAATTATGGTTACAATGCCTATAACTATTCAACTGCCCGCATTGCCAAAGGTGATTTTATCCGGTTGAAGGAAGTGTCCCTCTCTTATGATTTCCCACGCTCTCTTTTGAAAGGAACAGCTATCAGCAATGCTTCAGTGAAACTACAGGCCACCAACTTATTTTTGCTTTATGCAGACTCAAAATTGAACGGACAGGATCCTGAATTTTTCCGTTCGGGTGGTGTGTCGGCTCCTGTGCCCAAACAGTTTACATTAACTTTAAGATTAGGATTCTAAATATCAAAACTTATGAAAACAAAAATAATAATTATATCTCTGCTGGCTGTTCTTTTGGGAAGTATCACTTCTTGTGACGGCTTTCTGGATACAATGCCTGACAAGCGTGCCGAAGTAAATTCTTTGCAAAAGGTAAAAGACCTTTTGGTGTCTGCCTATCCAAAATCTTCTCCACTACTGATGGAAGAAATGATGTCGGATAACCGGCAGGATAATGGAGATAAATATAGCTTGCCGAATAACAAAATGATACAGTCGTTTCGTTGGGAAGATATAACTGACGTTGATCAGGATACTCCTGGCTATATGTGGGATGGATGTTATATGATAATTGCAGCTGCTAATCAGGCTTTGGTTGCCATTCGGGAATTGGGTGAGCCGGAAGAAGCGTTGCCATATAAGGGGGAAGCGTTGATTTGCCGTGCTTACGGGCATTTCTTGTTGACTAATGTTTTCTGTATGGCTTATGGCAATGATGCCGATAAGGATTTAGGTGTACCTTATATGACCGCTCCGGGAACTTCTATTGGCGTCAAGTATGAAAGAGGAACTTTAAAAGAGACTTATGAGAAGATAAATAAAGACATCGAAGAGGCTCTTCCTTTGATCAGTGATGAAGCGTATGCTGTTCCGCTCTATCATTTTAACAAAAGAGCGGCATACTCATTTGCAGCCCAG
The DNA here is from genome assembly GCF_900142015.1 of Bacteroides stercorirosoris. GTDB lineage: Bacteria > Bacteroidota > Bacteroidia > Bacteroidales > Bacteroidaceae > Bacteroides > Bacteroides stercorirosoris. Next base: position 81,704 of record NZ_FQZN01000008.1, on the reverse strand, counting down.
TTCAATCTGTTCTACAATCAATATGAGAAGGCGATAAAATATGCTACGGAGGCTATTGGCGAAGATCCCGGTAGTTTATTACGGAATATGGACGGATATAGTCAGTTTCCCAGTTCTAAAGAATATACGTTAGCTTTTATTGATAAAGATGAACCGGCCAACCTGATGCTGATAGGGGCACTTTCAAATTGGGGAACTCAATATACCAATCAGAGATATGGGCATAACCGGACATTGTGCCAAGAGGAAACTATCTGGTCGCCTGCTGCATGGGGACATCTTATGGCCTATGATAAAGTTTTGGGATATGGAGATCAGTCTATCTTTGTTCCGAAAATGGATGCTATATTCGAAACGACCAATGCCGTGTTGAATACCGGTTATTACCGACAAGTGATATTTGCTTTCACCAGTGACAAAACGCTTCTGAACCGTGCTGAGGCTTATATATTGGCTAAGCAATATGATAAAGGGGTGAGAGACCTGCAGTATTGGTGCAAAGCTAAAGTAGCACCGCAAATACCGGATATGGAAAGTCTGAACACTTTTTATGAATCAACTGTGGACCCGAACACAAACGGAAAGCCGTTGAATCCGAAATTTGATATAGAGTCGGGCTTGCAGACCAATCTGTTGAAAGCCGTGATACATGCCCGTCGTATAGAAACAGTTCATGAAGGTGAACGGTGGCTGGATATCAAGCGTTTTGGCCTTAAAATTACGCGTGAACTTTATGGAGAATCTCCTATTGTACTGGAATCTCACGATTTGAGAAAAGCTATACAGATACCGGCAGCAGTTGTATCAGCCGGTATGGAAAGAAATCCCAGATAATTAAACCGCTAAAAAACGAAGATTTATGAAAAATTGGTATATATATATATTGATGCTTATATTCGGAATGGGTTTCTCTGCCTGTGACGACAATGAGCCGGATAAGGATAATAGTATTTTTGATACTTCGGAGGCAGAACGTAATGCCTTTGACAAATGGCTGAAAGTAAACTATGTGGATACCTATAATATTGATTTCATCTATAGGATGGAGCATATCGAATCTGACTATTCGCATAATTTGGTTCCTACGGATTTTAAACTTAGTGTCAAACTGGCTAAGATTGTGAAACATGCCTGGCTGGAAGTTTATGATGAAGTGGGAGGTATTGACTTTACACGTGCCAATGCCCCTAAAGTGATTCATCTTATAGGTTCGGCATCATGGGATAAAACAACTTATACTTTAGGAACCGCGGAAGGAGGGTTGAAAGTAACTCTTTATATGGGAAATTGGCTTGACCCCACTAATGTGAATGAGTTGAATGAATATTATTTTAAGGTGATGCACCATGAGTTTGCACATATCTTGCATCAGAAGAAGGTCTATACGGTAGAGTTTGATAAAATCAGTGCCGGAAACTATGTGCCTACAGGATGGCAAAACCGTAGTCTTGAAACTGTTGCTCCACTGGGATTTGTCACGCCGTATGCCGGTAGCCAGCCCCGTGAAGATATTGCTGAAGTAACAGCCTGTTACCTGACTTATCCAGCTGAGCAATGGGACGAGGTAATAGCACTCGCCGGTGATAAAGGGAGTGCCATCATTTACCAGAAACTGGATATCGTAAGGAAGTATATGAAAGAATCTTGGAGTATTGATATTGAACAGCTGCGTAGTGTAATTAGCAGGCGTTGTGCTGAGATAAGTGAACTCGATTTGGATAATATTTAATAATTGAAATATGAAAAAAATAATATATACATTTTTTGTTTTCTCCATACTTCTGAGTTCGTGTGTTCAGGATGTGGACGACGTATTTGATGAACCATCATCGGTGCGTGTAGAGAAAGCATTGGCTGAGTATCAGGCTTTATTGAAAAGTGCAGAATATGGGTGGGCTATGGAATATTATCCTTCGTCTACCCAAGCCTATGGAGGGTATCTTTTTACTATGAAATTTAAAGATGGTGATCAGGTTACAGTATCTACTGATGCATTTGAGGAGGCTGAGAAAGAAGTAACCAGTCTTTATTCCTTGAAAAAAGATATAGGCCCGACATTAAACTTTGATACATATAATGAATTGTTCCATCATTTTTCTGATCCGGACATCATAGATGGAGGCGGAAAAGGTAAAGGGTATGAGGGCGATTATGAATTTATATTTCGGTCGCATACCGATAATGAAATTATTCTTAGAGGAAAAAAGACAAATAATGTCATAAAAATGACGCGTCTGACTGAACCTCCGATGACGCTTTTGGATAAAACGGTTAAGTTGTCGAAAGAAACGTTCACAACCACATATACGGCCAATATTGGTGGAAAGACGTTTATCGTTCCGATGGAAGACCATGTATTTCTTTTCAGTTATGAGACTGAAGGCGAGAAGACGGAGTCAGTATCGGGACCGTATATTTTCACTGCTACCGGTATTAAATTCTATGAACCGATAGAAGTGATGGGGAAGACATTGGAAAATTTCACGTGGGATAGTGCGACTAAAACGTTTACTTGTACTGATCAGGGAGCCACCGATGTTAAGCTCACGGCAAATGAATTGCCGGAGGGATATATGAAGTACAAGGACTTCCTGGGAGCATGGGACTTTGTGTATGCTGGAGGAAGAATACCGGTGACCCTTGAAGAGGATAGTCAGACATCTTTCCTGATGGCCGGATTTAATCCGAATTACAAACTGTTGGTAAACTACGATAAGAGTGCTGGAGGAATTCGAATTATGTCACAGAAAGTGGGTAATACCGGTAATAATGAGGTATGGCTGTGTGCTTGGGATGCCACTACCGGTAATTTATTTAAAAATACTGCACTCGGGGTTGCAAGTAAGCCAAGAGCGAATGCGGAGGATATTATAATAGATTTAGAAAGTTATGGTGTTTGGGCTGATCATGAAGTTAATTCACTCATAGTATGGGAAATGAAAGGTAATGAGTATGTCGGTGAATTTAAAAAATGGGGAACTTCCCGGTATACCGGACCTTTGAGCATGATTAAGAATAAGTAAATGGATAAACTGTATGAAAAAGATTATTAATATATTAATTCTGGCACTTTGCACAATGGTTGTGGGGTGCGGTGATGATGATGACGCGGTAAAAAGTCCTGAGTTGACTGTAATAAGCACAGATGCCCAGTTTACGTATAAAGGCGGTACCGGTTTAATAAAGGTACTTGCTACTTCAGCGGTGGAGGCGACTGCGGCTGATTCATGGTGCCATATATCTGTATCAGATCAGGATATCAGCTTATCGGTAGACTTGAACACTTCAATTTCAAGTCGTACAACGATGGTTACTATTCGCTCTGCCAATGCAAGGACGGAAGTTCCTGTTACACAGTTAGGTGATACCTTTATTTGTGACCTGAAAGATGTAACATTTGCACCGGCAGGAGGAGATGCTACTTTTTCCTTGGATACAAAACGGGATGTTAAAGTGACAGTACCCCAATGGATTACCTACCGGAAGGATGAAAATCAGATAATATTTACTGCACCGGCTATTCAGGATGGAGGATATAGGACAAGTACAGTGGTTATTGACGATGGTAGTGTGGCATATACCGCAGAATTCACACAAATGAATCTGAATGGTGTTTATGATATGCTGTTTACGAATGGTGGTAAGCGATATGCTGCACTTTGTAAAGTGGAGTCTACAGGAGAGGCCAATGTATACCAGCTGACAACAAAGGGGATGCCGGTGGATGCAGCTTTTCTGGCAACTTATAGTGAAGGTCATTTGGTCGTTTCATTTGGACAATATTTAGGAGATATAGACCCATACAAAGTCTATCTGTGTGCTTATGACAATGTCGGAACGCTTGGATGGGGAACAACGGTGCAATATGTTGCTCCTATAGCTACAGATGAAAATTATAATATGATTTTTGTTTTTGCTGATAATGGTACATGGCAAGGACAACATGTGGATGGATTTTATTATGGAGCATTTACCGGGACTCCTTCGAGTAGTACTTATAAGGGAGGCTATGGTACTGCAACTGACATTGTTATGCAAACTCATCTGACGGAAAGTACAGACTGAATTATTATTGGTTTGTGACTTTTACATTAATTGCTTTGAAAAAAGCCGTATCCGGGATGGATGCGGCTTTTTTATATTCTATTCTTCAACAAACATCAAGTCACTGATAATACCGTCTGATGTAAATATACCCTCTCGTGTCAGGCACAGGTAATCATCTTTTAGTTCCAGCTTGCCGCTTTTCAGATAGGGGGATGCCATATCCATACAGTATTGCCACAACTCTGTGCCGAATGTTTGCTCTACATATTGCATCGGTACTCCCCACATTGTGCGGATAGCCGTCATGATACATTCGTTATAGCGGGTAGCAATGTCACGGTATTCGGTTTCAAATTCCCGGTGCCCTTCTTCGATGGAGCGCATATACTTCTCTAAAGACGCGACGTTCCATTCCCTTGTAAGGGTGTTGAACGAATGTGCCGAAGGACCGCATCCCAGATAAGGAATTCCCCGCCAATAGGATGTATTATGCCGGGAATACATTCCGGGTTTGCAGAAGTTGGAAATCTCGTAATGTTTATATCCGGCGGCAGTCAGTGCGTCTATCAGTGCGGAAAAGAAATGTACGCTACTTTCTTCATCCACTTCGCGGATGCGGTGGGATTGTAGCATGGAATAGATGGGAGTTCCTTCCTCGTACGTAAGGTGGTAGGCGGAGATATGCTCGACTTCAAGGCTGACAGCCTGTTGCAAGTCTCGCTTCCAACGCTCATCGGTTTCTCCCGGCAGGCCGTAGATAAGGTCGATACTGATATTTCGGAAACCTGCGCGACGGCAACGTCCCACGGCTTCGATGGCTTGCGCAGCATTATGCCGCCTGTTGAGCAATTGCAGGGTGGTGTCGTCAAAGGTTTGTATTCCCATGCTGATGCGGTTGAAAGGCAGTGTAGAAAGCATCCCGGTATATTCTTCCGTAAGGTCATCCGGATTTGCTTCAAGGGTTATTTCCTTTGCCTCTTTCATTCCATAAACCTGCTCGATAGTTTTGAAAATCTCCTTAAAGTCCTCTTCTGACAATTGCGAAGGAGTTCCGCCGCCGAAATAAATCGTTTCGACGGCTTCTCCTTTCAGATATTCTTTACGCTCCGTAAGTTCGCGGCAAAGGGCACGGATATAACGCGGCTTCAGTTCCGAACGGGTGGTGGAGTAGAAATCGCAATAGATGCAACGAGTCTTGCAAAAAGGAATATGTATATAAATGCCTGCCATGATTGTACTGTTTTAGGTCGGCAAAGATAATGCAAACCGAAAGCAGAACTTTCATGCTTGCATGAAAAAGTTATGCTGAGATGCAGCTTATCTTCGCTTTTGGGCAAAGATAACCATTCCTTCCGAACCGGCATCAGGGGAAAGATACTGTCTTCACTGTGCCATCGGAAAAATGGATGATTACCGTATCCCCATTCTGTTCAAAAGACTTCACGGGCGTCAGTTCCTTTTTCGTGAACGATTTGCCACTCTTTTTCCACAATTGCAGCGTTATGAAAATCTGTTCACCGGAATGGGTGGTCGCTGCATTGATTACGGAACATTTATCGCTTACCGGATGCAGCCCTTCTGTTTGCACGAATTCAACTTCTGTCCAGCCTTGAAGATTGACGAGGGCTGTCTGATAGGCACCGTTATCAGTGCAGTAAACTGTATGTTCTCCTATCTTTCTCTCCTTGGTAACGACGGGCTTGTCCAATTCCGGCAGAGAATAATGCCCATAACGTAGTTGGGCACTGATAGGGAAGGACACTTTGTCTACGCGGAGAATGCCGTTGGGAAGCGGGATGTCTGCCAGGCGGAATTTGATTTCAGGATTGGTTTCAAGTTCTGCATCCCGGTAATAGATGCCGTCTTCGAACTTTCTGAAAGTATAGAGGCGAAGCACTTCCCATTGTTGTTTGGCATTCAAAATGGCATAGTTCATTGATACTTTTCCATCGGGGCTGTCTGCCATCCAGGGGAATGCCGTATTGTAGGACAACTTATTGTAATTCTCGGTCGAACGGAATTTCTGCCAGTCCTTGGCAACCGTTTCATGGCACCATGCACGTATTTCGGAACTACCGCTGTTGGGATAGTTGGTCACCAGTGTGTTCGACCCTTCCATGAATTTGTTGTATACCTTACCCGGTTTTAGCTCTTTCTCCCAAGCTCCATTGTTTTCTACAGCTGTCCAAAACGGATTGTCGGCAGGCAACAGTAATCCCAGAAATGCTTTTCCCATCCAGTATACACTGCCACGGCAACTGTATATCTGTACGGCAGGTTCGAAGGCGCCATAGAATCCCAAAGTAGGAACGCGGTCTTTCATCAATGCGGGATTTTCGAGAAACTGAAGTATGGTAGAAGAAGCGATTCGACGCATCCAGCCGTAATTGATGGATGGATCGTTGAGCCACCCCATCAATGGGAAAGGAATGACGGTTGCTATGCGGTAAGTGATGCTGCGTCCATACATATTCATCTTACCGTCTTCGGCAAACATATACGGGTAGTTGGGAACCAAATCGCGGAAGTTATCAACAAACTGACGCCCGGCTTCCGGATTAAATTTATCTCCGTAGTAATGTGCCCAAATCATGCCATACATCTGGAAAGCCCACATACTGTAATAATCGTAGGCCGGACTATCATTATACCAACCGCAACCACGGTACTGGTCCAATGACTTTTGAAGTAATTCATTCAGATAATCGTCTTTGATTGCATAGCCATGATCCTTGAAGAAGGACATCACAAATATGTTAAAGAAACGCCAGTTCGAACCGATTGTCGGGCCGTTACCATAACTGAGCATCAGGGCTGCAAGAGCGTCTTTTTCTTGCTGTGTCAGTGGTTCCCAGATAATTTCCGGCATCACGGTCAGCGATAGGGCAAGTGCCCCGAATTCGACGAGTGTCTGGCTCGGCCCTCCTTTAAGATGCTGGATATATCCGGGTTTCGATGGATCACTCATATTGCGTAACTGCTGCCGATAGTAATCTCCTACTTTAATCCCGTTCAGTTCTAAAGCGGGATTTTCTTTCAACAGGGGAATGGCTACGAACATGGTGCGGCAAAGACCTTCCAGGTTCTCAGTCTTGTTGGGCTTTCCGTCGGTCGGATAACTCTTGCCCGGCTGCTTGGGAAAGTGCATCGGATCGTCCAACGTGTGGATATAACTGAATGCTCCGTCCAACAGATAGGTGGCGGCATCCAGCCAATGCTGGCGTGTCATTCCGGTAAGAGGGCTCAGATGATAATCCGGGCGTACTAAGTGAAATACAGAATCGTTTGCGGTCTGTGATGAGGATGCGTTTACTTTTATAGAAAATAATAAAGCAAACAGTAATAATCCTCCGGTCATTTTAGAAAATACGGTTTTCATCATTACTTGTGTATTACATGGTGGGAATATTTTTGTTTTTTCTCTGTTGCAAAGAAAATGCTTTTCGGGGAATCAGAATGCCCATTTTGAGGTCAAAAGAGGGGAATTTTAGACCAATGTCATTTTTTTGACCCTACCCGGCCTTTTTCGGGTTGAAATATAATATTACCAAGGAATAAGATAGTTTTAGATATATTTATGTATATTTGCCGGGCGTTATTAATTACATTAATTCCGAATCACCTATGGAGGCAATGCTTACTATGAAAGAAAAAGTCCGGAGTATTATCTTTTGTTTTGGAATATTTTTCCCTTTGATGTGCCAGGCCATAGCAACGCCTAAATCGAACTCTTTAATGTTTAAGTCCTCGTCTATACTGAACAGTCTGCCCAGTAAAGATGTGCAATCTGTCTATCAGGATCGCGACGGATATATCTGGATATCTACCCGTAACGGACTTTTTCAGTATGATGGCTATTCACTTACCACTTATAAATCCAATCTTTTCCGGGTTGATTTGTTGACCAATAATAATGTGTTCTGTGTAGCGGAGGATACTAAACATCGCCTTTGGATTGGTACTTATAGCGGGCTAAATGTCCTGGATAAGAAAACAGGAGTGATACGGAAAATTGACAATCCGGAGATGAACGGCAATAGTATTCCTCAAATCTTAATAACCGGTGACGAACGAATTCTGTTTGCAACAGACTGGGGAGTATATGAATATCAGGAGGATACGGATGATTTTTTATGTTACGGTGGTGAGAATACGGGCAATGTGATGCCCAGAACCGCCATAAAGTCGTTGTTTGAAGATGACCGGGGAGATATCTGGATTGGAACATGGGACGCTGGGCTGTATCGCTATGAGAAGAAAACCGGTAAGTATTTCAGATATCCGCAGATGAATGCGCAAAATTCAGCTCATTATGTATTTCAAGACAGTAGAAAAAACATCTGGGTGGGAACCTGGCGTGGTGGTTTAGTTTTATTGAAAGATGCTTATCAGCCGGATAAAACGACTTGGATTACTTACCGTTATGATGAAAAGAATCCTGCCAGCATTTCAGATAATATAATCTATACTTTGTCTGAAGATCTTAATACTCATTCTTTGTGGGTAGGAACCCGCAGAGGGTTGAGTGTACTTCCATTGACAGACAATTATACAGGTGCTGAGGCTTTTAGCAATTATTATCCCAGCGAATCAGACAGTTCTATCGCAAGTGATGAAGTGGCTTCTCTTTTGCGTGACCGTCAGGGACTGATGTGGGTAGGTATGATTGGCGGAGGAGTCAATAAAGTCAGCACCCGAAAGGCTGATTTTTATTGGGACCAACTGCTGGAAGTGAAACGGATGCTGAAAACCACTTCTGTCCGCAGTATCCTCTTGGATGATGAAGGACTGCTTTGGTTGGGAATAGGAACTTATGGGCTGGGAGTGAAGGACCGGCAGACCGGGAAGTTTACTTATTACACCCAGATGCCTGAGTTTGCTCGATATCATGGAATCTCCACGGTAATGTCGATGATGCAACACTCCGTTACAGGGCATATCTGGATTGCAGCCTACGATGGCGGGGTTTATGAAGTGGATAAGCACGCACCGGTGGCACAGAGAGTGAAAAACTATTATGCCCAGGATGTGGATTGGCTGGCAGGTTCTTGTGTCTTTTATATTTATGAGGATTCCAAACATAACTTATGGTTTGCTACGCGTAACGGAGTTTCGATGCGTACGGCTGATGGGAAAGCAGTGCGGTTTGACAATTTGCAGGTTGGGAGCAGTCTGATGAAAAATGTACATACCATGTATCTTACTGAAGGAAGTGATGGGGATATGTGGGTGGCATCCAATACTCACGGCGTTCTTCGTCTTCATTGTGATGATAAGGGAAATTATACGGTCTCTGACTATGCTGCGACGAACGGGAAACTTAACAGTGTATATGCGGATTGCATTTATAAGGATACTAAAGGGCGTATTTGGGTAGGCACGGGAGGCAGTGGATTGAACTTGTATGATGAATCTACCGACACTTTTCTTCCGGTACATGCCAAATGGAATCTGCCGGGCGATGCGGTAGTCGGCATTCAGAGCGACAAAGAAGGTAATTTGTGGTTGGGGACAAATGCCGGATTGATTAAACTAACCATTGCGGACGATATGGAGAACGTAACTTTCCGTTTGTATACTACGGTGGATGGCTTGCAGGATAATATATTTATCCGTAGTGCCCAGGCGGTTGCCGCTGACGGTGAGATGTTTTTCGGCGGTCATCGGGGCTATAATAGTTTTTATCCGGAGAAACAACAGGAACAGAACTTTTCTTCCTCTGTAATAGTGACCGATATTAAAATCTTCAATCAGCCGTGGGGGAATCTGCCGGTTAAAGAACGGATGGCAATTTCGCAACTTTCACCAGGCTTTGCTGATGAGATACAACTGGATTATTGGCATAATAATTTCAGTATCGAATTCTCCGCATTGGAGTATGTTAATCCGGATAGGAATCAATATGCTTATCAACTGGCAGGTTTTGATACCGACTGGCAATATACGGGCGGTTCCAAGCGTTTTGCCTATTATAATAACCTGAAGCCCGGAACTTATACCTTCCGGTTGAAGGCTTCTAATGCTAATGGTATCTGGGATGAAGAGACTCTTCGGATGGAGGTTGTTATTCTGCCGCCTCCCTGGAAAACATGGTGGGCCTACACCTTATATATTATATGTATCTGTTGCATGATTTATTATACTTTCCGGGTGGTACGTAACCGTATCCGCTTGCGGAATGCTTTGCATCTACGTGAAATGGAGCAGGCAAAAGCGGAAGAAGTCAACCATGCCAAGCTACAGTTCTTCACTAATATTACTCATGAGCTACTGACTCCGTTAACGATTCTTTCTGCTTCAGTAGATGAACTGAAACGTACAGCGCCGGCCTATAAAGAGCAATACCGGGTGATGAACAATAACATCAATCGGCTGATCCGCCTGTTGCAGCAGATTCTTGAATTCCGTAAGGCTGAAACGGGAAATCTGAAACTGAGAGTTTCGCAGGGTGACCTTGCGCAGTTCGTGCATCGTAGCCTGGATAGTTTCCGTCCGTTGATGAAGAAAAAAGATATCCAGTTCCGCATTTCATGTTCGCCTGAACCGTTCAATGCCTATTTTGATCCGGACAAGTTGGACAAGATACTTTATAACTTGCTTTCCAATGCTTCCAAATATAATCGTTCCGGTGGTATGGTCAGTGTGGAACTGTCTGCAAATGACGATAGAACAGCACGTTTAGTGGTGAAAGATAACGGCCCCGGCATATCGGCGGAGGCTCAGAAGAATCTTTTCAAACGTTTTTATGAAGGAGATTACCGGAAATTCAAGACGATTGGTACCGGTATCGGTTTGTCGTTGGTTCGCGATTTGATTGTGCTGCATCATGGTACGATTTCAGTGGAAAGCGAAGAGGGGAAAGGTACTGTATTTACAGTTAATCTTCCTGTTCTCCGTATGTCTTATGCAGAAGACGAAATAGAAGAAAGCTTGCCGACGGATGCGGAGGAGACGAGGAATGAGTTGATGACTGAAGAGTTTAAGGACGACATCTCTGACGATATTGAAGAGGAGAACGAGGAATCGGTTACACCCAAAGCATTACGTTCCTTATTGATTGTGGAAGATAATGAGGAACTACTGCAGCTAATGACGAAATTGCTGGGGGCGGATTATATCATCCATACCGCTAATAATGGTAAGGAGGCCGTAGAGGTGGTGGAACAAGAAGAAATTGATCTGATTGTTTCAGATGTAATGATGCCTGAGATGGATGGCATTGAGTTCTGCCAATACATCAAGAATAAGTTTGAGACTTCTCATATTCCTGTAATTTTGCTGACTGCGAAAAATAAGGAGGAAGACAGGGTTGAAGCCTATGAGTCGGGTGCTGACGGTTTTATCAGTAAGCCTTTTAATCTGAGTGTCCTTCATGCGCGTATCTCCAATCTGCTCCGTAGTCGCGAGCGTATGGGGAAAGATTTCAAGAAGCAATTGGTTTTTGAGGCGAAAGAACTGAATTATACCAGTGTTGATGAAGATTTCCTTCAACGGGCTATTGATTGTGTGAACCGGCATTTGGACGAGCCGGAATTTGATCAGGCACGGTTATTGGAGGAGATGCATATGGCCAAATCCACTTTCTTCAGGAAACTGAAGTCTTTGACCGGCCTTTCTTATGTCTCTTTCATCCGAAATATTCGTATGAAAGCAGCCTGCCGGATTATGGAGGAACAGAAACATATCCGCATTTCGGAATTGGCGTATGCAGTGGGCTACAATGACCCGCGCTATTTTAGCAATAGCTTTAAAAAAGAATTCGGTATGCTTCCATCCGAATATTTGGAACGCTTTACTTCGAATTGTACGGTAGAAGATGATGTTCCGGAATCATAGGCTGTATCCTTAATCGGTATTTGATATTTCATGCTGCAAGAATGACTTTCGGTCAACGGATTGTTGTTATTGCAGTTTTATTGTGCGGTTTAGTTATCTACTTGTTTTGATCTATTTTAAGTTTCGTATGTGTCTTGAAAAGTTCTCTTGCTCTCTTTCAGTTCTTTCATCTCTCGTCAATCGGCCTGTTCATCGGCTTTCCGGCTGAAAGCATCTTCTGAAGGAATGATTTTACTGTTTTCAGCTTTCAGCCGATACTGTAAGTATGAGATTTTTTCATACTTCATAAATCCTATCTCATTCGGAAACTTTTGTATCGGAAAGTTCATGTGTTTCACAGTATTGGATATATAGATGGGAGGTGTTGGATATATAGATGGGAGACGTTGGGACTATAGATGGGGGACGTTGGATATATGGATGGGAGACGTTGGGACTATAGATGGGAGGCGTTGGATATATAGATGGAAGACATTGGATATATAGATGCGTTATCTTGCCTTAATAGTGTTTTTCAAAAGTCTCAAATGTTTAAGGAATGATGTGGAAGAATGGTTCATTTAACGTATATAAATGTCTCATGGAACAAATAACCATGTGCTTGGGCTGTTGCAGTAGGTTCTTTGTTCTTGGAGTCTCATACTTTTGTGTCACAATCAAGAATGAAAAAATAGAGAGTTTTTAGTTCTTGTTGTAAATAGCAAACGTATGTTTAATCTTAAAATTAATGAGAAACATGAAAAGCAAAAAAAGTAAACTGATTGCAGCGTTTTTTGTAGCTGCGATGTCTTTTAGTCTCTTTACAGGGTGTAGTGATGATGCTACAATGATTGGTTTGAATGAAGGTGTATTGCCGGAATTGATATCTGACACAAGAGCTGTTGCAGATGGCTTGATTGAATCTGATTCAATCAGCAATTTAAGTTTATCAGCTGCAACTGAATATAGTGATGCAGAGTTGAAAAAGCGCATAAGGAGTGGATGGTGGAAACAGTATGCTTATACAATGTCAGATGGTAGAGTAACTCCGGAAATATCAGAGTATACTGATTATACTCAGAATATATATCCGGATGCTACTACGTTATTTTATGTTGGAAGTGAGGTCTTGGAAAATGTTAATGTACAATTTTCCCAAATAGGTACAACTCCATATTATTATGAGGAAATAAATACTGGATTTTATCAGTTTAAGGTCGCTTATCCTGTTCCTGTCTTTTTTGAATTCGTAAGCAAGAGAACTGGAGAGATAATTGATACTATTATCTTTTTTCCTGATCTTAAACTTTTGTAGAAATTAAAATGGGAGTGTAATTTAATATATATTTAATCTTAAAATTATTGCTAATGGAAAAGCAAGAAAATTTCTGTAAACGACAAGCTCCAAAACTATGTCGATTATTTCCAGTTGCAATTTTATTGTTTTTGTTCTTATCTGTTCCCTTAAAGGGATATAGTGAAGATGTTCCCTCTTTAGAGAGTGTACAGCAAAACACAGTAAAAGTGACTGGTACAGTCAAGGATGCAAACGGTGAGCCAATTATTGGTGCTAACGTTATGGTGGTAGGTACGGCTACTGGTGTCATTACCGATATTGATGGCAATTTTAGTCTGAATGTCCCAGTCGGGAGTAAGTTACAATTTAGTTTTATTGGTTATAAGGAACAAGTAGTTCCTGTTAAAAAGGGTATTAGTCTTAATATAGTATTAGAAGAAGACTCGCAGATGTTGGGCGAGGTTGAGGTCGTGGCTTACGGTGTACAAAAGAAGGTTTCTATTACAGGTGCTATTTCTTCTATGAAAGGAGATGATTTGTTGAAAACTCCTGCCGGATCTATTTCCAATATACTTTCTGGCCAGGTCACAGGTATTTCTTCTGTACAATATTCCGGTGAACCAGGTGCTGATGCTGCTGACATCTATGTTCGTGGTGTTGCTACTTGGCAAGATGCTAAACCGTTAATTCAAGTAGACGGAGTAGAACGCGATATGTCTCAAATAGACCCGAATGAAATTGAAAGTGTAACTGTTTTGAAAGATGCTTCAGCCACGGCTGTATTTGGTGTACGTGGGGCCAATGGTGTTATTTTGATTACAACGAAGCGTGGTGCTGAAGGTAAGGCTAAAATCTCATTTTCTACTTCTGCAGGTGTGAATGTCCGTACTAAAGAATTGGAATTTGCTAATTCTTATCAGTATGCTTCATATTATAATATGATGATGGTAAATGATGGTGCAGCTCCTACTTTTTCTGATGATCAATTGATTGCTTTTCGTGATCATACCAATCCTTTGCTTTATCCGGATATTAACTGGATTGACTATTGCATGAATAAGGCTGCATTCCAATCACAACATAATGTAAATATTTCCGGTGGAACAGGTAATATGCGTTATTTTGTATCTGCAGGTCTGTTTACTCAAGATGGTATGTTCAAACAGTTTGATATGAACGATGATTTTAATTTCAATTATAAGCGTTATAATTATCGTGCTAATTTAGATTTTGATGTAACTAAAACCACTTTGTTATCTGTCAATATTGGAGGTCGTGTAGATACTAAACGTACACCAGAATCAGGAGAAAGTCAAGATCAGTTATTCCGCCATCTCTATTGGGCTGTGCCATTTGCAGGTGCTGGCATTGTAAATGGTAATCGGGTTGTTTCTAATCAAGAATACCTTAATCTTAATATGGTTGATGGATTGAACGCTTACTATGGGCAGGGATTCCGTACTATGACAACGAATACCTTGAATTTGGATATGGTGCTTGACCAAAAACTGGATTTTATAACTAAAGGGCTTTCAATAAAATTAAAAGGAGCTTATAATTCCAGTTATTCTACCACCAAGATTGCTAGTTCCTCAAAAGCAAGTTATACTCCTGTTATTGATGATAAAGGTGCAATTTCTTTCCGTAAAAGCGGCTCTGACAGTCAAACCAGTTATAGAGATGGTGACTATGGCAAGGCTCGTGATTGGTATATGGAATTGGCTTTGAATTATAATCGTAAATTTGGTGATCATAATGTCAGTGCATTATTACTTTATAACCAATCAAAGAAATACTATCCCGGAGGTACTTATGACTATATTCCTTCTGGGTATGTAGGTATTGTAGGTCGTGTCACATACGATTGGAAAACGCGTTATATGGCAGAGTTTAATGCAGGATACAATGGATCTGAAAACTTTGCTCCGGGCAATCGCTATGGTTTTTTCCCAGCAGGTTCAATAGGTTGGGTTGTGAGTGAAGAACCTTTCTTTACTACTTTAAAAAAGGCGATAAATTACTTTAAAGTTCGTGCTGCGGTCGGTATGGTAGGTAATGATAAGATGGGCAGCAACCGCTTTCTTTATATTCCAGGAAAGTATAGTTATGGAAGTGGAGATGGGTATTATTTTGGACAGAATGTAAATAACAAGAAACCTGGTGCATGGGAAGCCAGTCAATCTAATCCGGATGCGAAATGGGAGACTGCTGTAAAACAAAACTATGGTATTGATTTTAGCACTTTTAATGAGCGTTTGAATGTATCTGCTGATTACTTTATTGAAAAGCGTAGAGATATTTTAGTTACTCCGGATTATCTGCCAGGTATTTTGGGTATGACACTTCCGGTAGTAAATGTTGGTAAAACGGAAAATAAAGGTTTTGAGTTACAAGTGAAGTGGAATGAACAATTGAATGATGATTTCCGCTACTGGGCTAATTTTAACTTATCGTTTGCTCGTAATAAAATTATTTTTAAGAATGAAATAGAACAGAATGAATCTTGGATGTATGAAACAGGACGTCGTATTGGTTCCCGTTCTATGTATAAGTTCTGGGGATATTATGACGAAACAGCTGATGCTCGTTATCAAGAGGAATTTGGGATACCTATTGCTAGCCATGGTATTACTTTGCAACCAGGTGATGCGGTTTTTGTTGACTTGAATAAGGATGGAAAATTAGATGGTGACGATGCTACGCGTGATATCGGTTTTACTGATATTCCCGAATATACAGCAGGTTTGAACTTGGGATTTAGTTGGAAAAACTTTGATTTTTCCATGCAATGGACGGGAGCGTGGAACGTAGATCGTATGTTGGATGAATTCAGACGTCCATTGGGTGATACTAATAGTAAGGCTTTGCTACTTTATCAATATGAAAATACATGGCGCTCTTCCGAGGACTCATTTACTGCTAAATTTCCCCGCGCTTCTAATTCAAGTGCTTCTAATAACTATCGGGGAACTGATTTGTACTTGATAAATGCTAGTTACCTTCGTCTGAAGAATGTAGAGATTGGTTATAATTTTGATTTTCCATTTATGAAGAAATTGAAAATGAATAATTGCCGTTTGTATGTGAACGGTTATAATCTGTTAACCTTTACTGGCTTTAACTGGGGGGATCCTGAATCTCGCCAAAGCAGTCGTCCTAATTATCCGTTGACCCGTGTATTTAACATTGGATTGAAATTAGGATTCTGATAATCTTTAATTTAAAATTTTACTTAAGAACTAAGAACTTAAGAACTGAAATTATGAAACATTTAACTAAATGGTTTATAGCTGCATTTGCAGGGATATCTATTCTTTCTGCATCATGTGTTGATCAAATAAAGTTCGGAGACAGTTTCCTTGAGAAACCTCCTACGACGAATGATTTGAACCAAGATTCTATTTTTGGAAAAGCAGATTACGCTCGTGCGTTTCTGTGGCGTACTTATAGCCAACTTTATTTTGGTTTACCTTATAATTGGGGACAAGTAACGGCTAAGATGAATACGGGTGTATTTGAAGCCCTTTCAGATTGTTATCATAGTCATAATTCATGGGATGGACCTAACCGTCATTATTATCCGGGATCTTATACTGCAGCCAGTGAAGGAGGTGATGACACTCGTTTTGGCTATATTAAGGAAGATTGTTGGCCGGCCATTCGTGCTGCTTGGATGTTTATTGAAAATGTAGAACGCGTGCCTGATATGGATCAGGATGAAAAGAATCGTTTGTCTGCTGAAGCAAAAGTAATTATAGCTTCACGGTACTTTGACCTTTTCCGTCACTTTGGTGGTCTTCCGATTGTAAGAGGTACTTACGGGGTGGAGGCTGTTTATGAAATCCCGCGAGGTACAGTAGATGAGACCGTCAAATTTATGACTGGATTGTTGGATGAAGCGGCTTCAGTTCTTCCTTGGAGTTTAGGTACGGATGAGGCTAACTGGCAAGGCCGTTTCACAAAAGCGGCTGCTATGGGATTGAAATGTAAGATTTTAGTCTTTGCAGCTAGTCCATTATTTAATGACAGTGAACCTTACTGTACAGAATCACCTCAGGATGCAGTCAATAACTTACAAGTGTGGTATGGAGGTTATAAATCTGAATTATGGGATGAGTGCTGGCAAGCTTGTGTTAACTTCTTTAATGAATTGAAGAAAGAAGGGAATTATGCATTAATACAGGCAAACGGTACGACCTGTCAAGATTATCGTGAGGCATTTAATAAAGCTTATTTCCTTCGTGAAAATAATACAGAATTGTTGATCTCAACCCGTATCACGGGACAATACGGTGGAGAATGGTGGCATTATTGGGGTGATCTTAATGATTCGGAACAAAACTGGCCGAATAACCGTGGATATACGCCTACACTGGAATTTATGGAAATGTTTCCGATGAACGATGGCAAACCATTCACAGAAGCTTATTTAGCGGATGGAGCACAACCTTTCTTTGAGAATAATGATAGGAATAAACCGATACGTGATCCCCGATTGTATGAGACTATTTTGGTAAATGGTGCTTCTTTTGACGGACGTGGTGCTGAACTTTGGTTAGGTGGACGTGATAATATTAATGATACGGAAAAGGAAACTAATAAAACAGCAACTGGATTCCGTCTCTATAAATTTTGGAAAGAAGGGAAAAATAGTTTTAAAGGAACTTACCTGCAATGGCCTTATTTACGTTTGTCTGAGATTTATTTGATTTATGCTGAAGCATTATTGAAAGCTAAAAATGATTTGCCAGGAGCAATTGCGCAAGTTAATATTGTGCGTGAACGTGTGGGGCTTGGCGATTTAGCCAGATGTAATCCAGACAAGCATCTGACAACAGATGCCAATGCTTTGTTGGAAGAGATTCTTCGTGAACGTGCCTGTGAATTGGGGTTTGAAGATGTTCGTTTATTTGACATGATTCGTTATAAACGTGCAGATTTATTCCAGAAAAAGCTTCATGGTCTGAAGGTCTATCGTAATGATGGAAGTGGTAATAAGCCTTGGTCTGGTACTGATGGTAATTCTAGCGCATATCCTTAT
The DNA here is from genome assembly GCF_900142015.1 of Bacteroides stercorirosoris. Lineage (GTDB taxonomy): Bacteria > Bacteroidota > Bacteroidia > Bacteroidales > Bacteroidaceae > Bacteroides > Bacteroides stercorirosoris. The sequence continues at coordinate 63,504 of NZ_FQZN01000008.1, read as the reverse complement.
CCTACAGAGTTTAGGTATGAATCTTTTGTACTTAGTAATCCGACTCGTGCATGGTGGAGTAATTTCAGTCCTAAATGGTATCTTGCTGCATTCCCTGCTTCAGAGGTTAACAAAGGGTATGGCTTGACACAAAATCCGGGATGGTAATCTGAAATAGAATAACCATAAATAAAGAAAGAACAACATGAAAAAATATAAGATAACAGTTTTAGCAATGTTGCTTTGCGCCTCTCTGAAAGGTTGGGCACAAGAAGGAAGTAATGTTCTTGGCAAGGTGGTTGACAAATTGGGCAATCCGGTAGAAGGTGTATTAGTTTCTATTGAAAATAATCCACTGGTACAGGTTACAACCGACCGGAACGGGCAATTTGAGATTACAGCTGACAAGGATAATCTTTTGAGGGTACGTACAGGTAAGGATGATACAAAAGTAGTATCTATAAAAGATGGAAAGGAGCTAACAATTATTTTAGACTTTTCCAGTGAAAAAGTGAACTATGGCTTCGGCTTGAATCAGACAAATGCAGAAAGTACAGGTGCTGTGTCTACTGTATATGCAGATCAAATAGATAATCGTTCAACATTCAATGTTGGTAATGCACTATATGGTAATGTAGCTGGGCTTTATACTATGCAGAAGACCGGTGAAGTATGGGATCAAATATCTTCTATGGCTATCCGTGGACAGAAGACTTTAAGTAATTCCGGTATTTTATTGGTTGTGGATGGTCTTGAACGTGATAACGCTTATCAAGCGCTGAACTATATATCTCCGGAGGAGGTTGAATCAGTAAGTATTTTGCGTGATGCGGCAGCTGTCGCTCTTTATGGCTTTCGCGGTGCAAACGGTGTGGTAAACATTGTAACAAAGCGTGGTAAATATAAGAGTCGTGAAATAAACTTCTCTTATGATCACGGTTTCAATTACCAGACGCGTATTCCGGAGATGGCTGATGCGTTTACTTATGCTAATGCAATGAATGAGGCTTTGGCTAATGATGGTAAGTCTGCACGTTATTCTCAAGATGAATTGAATGCTTTTAAAAGTGGTAAATATCCTTATCTTTATCCTAATGTGAATTGGATGGATGAAGTATTTCGTGATTGTGGTACAACCGATATTGCTACTTTAACTTTTAGAGGTGGATCTACCAAAATGCGCTATTTCACAATGTTAAACCTACAAAACAATCGTGGTTTCATTAAGAATGCTGATGCAAATGATGGCTATTCTACGCAGTCTAAGTATTCAAGAGTAAACTTTCGCTCGAATTTGGATATAGATTTAACTCCCAAGACACGTTTACAAGCGAATATTTCGGGTGTATTGAATGAATTTAGCCGTCCTAGTGCAAATGGTGATAATCTGATAGGCAAACTGTATACAGTGCCTTCAGCAGCTTTTCCTATAAAGACGGAGAATGGTCTGTGGGGTGGTAATAATACTTGGAGCGGTGATTATAATCCAGTATATTTAGCGCAAGGACATGGATATACGAAGGGGCATACTCGTGCTTTATATGCTGATATGTTATTGCGGCAGGATTTATCTTCCGTAACTAAGGGACTGGGTGCGTCAATACGTGTCGGCTATGATAATTTAGCTTCTTATTGGGAAGATCATCGTAGAAGTGAGAAATGGGGAATGCAAACTGTTTCGCAATGGGAAAATGGTGAACCTATTAAATTCAATGATATAACAGGAGGTTCGGTGGGCACTAGTGAAAGTGCTAAGCTTGATTGGCAATATCGTTCATTTAATTTTCAGGCGAATGTAGACTGGGATCGGCATTTTGGTAAGCATGATATTTACTCTATGTTATTGTATACATATAAATATGATGATAGAAACGGTACAAATGTTACTCTATATACCCAAAATGCAGGTTGGTATACTCATTATGGATTTAATAACCGTTATTTTGCAGATTTTACTTTGATGTTTTCCGCTTCTAACAAATTGGATCCTAATAGTCGTTGGCTACCGGCTCCTACCATAGGGCTGTCATGGGTTATTTCCAATGAGGATTTCATGAAAAAGCAGTCTGTAATAGATTTCATGAAGCTTCGTGCTTCATTTGGTATTATTAATACGGATAATACTCCTTATGATGGCTATTGGTATAATAAAATGGCAGGCGGTGGCACTTATCCCGTTGTAGGAGGTAATAACGATAGTAATTTCTCAAATGGAGATGGAGGATGGGCAGAAGGACAGTTGCCCTCTCTGAACGGTACGGTAGAGAAAGCATATAAGTATAATTTGGGGTTAGATGTATCTTTGTTGAAAGGATTAACATTCACCATTGATGGCTTTTATGAAAGACGTTCGGATATTTGGGTGAGTGCATCCGGTCAGAACTCATCCATATTGGGCATTACAAGCCCCTATAAAAATGCAGGTATTGTAGATAGCTGGGGGACGGAGATTGGTGCGGATTATAGTAAGAGTATTGGAGACTTCAAATTACGTTTGGGAGGTACATTCTCATATAACCGCAGTAAGGTAATTGAAATGCTGGAAGAACCTAAAGCTTATGATTATCTGACTCAAACAGGAAAACCTCTGGGACAAATCTGGGGATTGCAGGCTATCGGACATTTTGTAGATCAGGCAGACATTGATAATAGTACGCCTCAGCAATTTGGACCAGTGAAACCTGGAGACATTAAATATAAAGATGTGAACGACGATGGTGTTATAAACTCCAATGATATGATCCCTATGGGATATAGTTCTGCTTGGCCGGAAATATATTATGGCTTTAATGTTGGATTGGAATGGAAGGGATTAGGCTTTGATGCTTCTTTTCAAGGTGTAGCGAATTATACAGCTTGGCTGACTTCTAGTGTTTATCGCCCATTGATAAATAACACTTCTATTTCACAATATGCGTATGATAATCGCTGGACACCAGAGAATCCGACAGCTCGTTTTCCACGTTTAACAACGGAGAATGTGGATAATAACACCCAGAATAGCTCTGTATGGTTGCAAGATCGGTCTTTCTTAAAATTAAGAAACTGCGAGATATACTATAAGTTACCTTCTTCTTGGTTGAATAAGATTAAGATGAAAACAGCTAAAGTTTATGTAAGAGGTACTGATTTATTTAGTATTGACAAAATTGATTTGTCTGATCCGGAAGCAATTGGAGATGTTTGGCCGGCTACTCGTTCTATACATATAGGCTTCTCGCTGGGTATCTAAATGAATAAAATTTTAATTTAATACAGACTAAGATATGAAATTAAAGAATATATGTTTGGGTATTGTTTGTGTAGCAGCATTGTCTGGATGTACAGATAAGATGGACTATCACGAATATACCAGTTACGATAAAGAATATGTTTTTTCAGATTTTGGCCGTACTGCCGGATTTGTGAATAACATCTATTCCTATTTAGATTATGATTTACTGGGAACAACTTCTTTGGCTTCTGCTTGTGATGAGGCTGAAATGGCATTGACTTACTCAAATGTACTTGATTACACAAATGGTAATTGGACTGCTTTGAATCCTAAATCGCAGTGGAATTATTATACTCCGATTCGTGCAGTCAATTATTATTTGAAAAATGCAAAAGATCTGGATTTTTATGATTTGCGTTTTAATCAAGATTATGAAGAACAGATGAACAGGTATAAACGATATCAGTATGAGGTACGCTTGCTTCGTGCTTACTATTACTTTTTACTCGTACGTGCATATGGTGATGTTCCTTTTACAACAGAAGTATTGACTGAAAAAGAAGCGAATAGTATGGTGCGTACGCCTGCTTCTGAAATCTTTGATTTTATAGTCAATGAGTGTGACGCTGTGGCTCTTGAACTTCCAATAAAATATTCGGATTTAGAAAATGATGCTGCGGGGGGGAGTACAAATCCTGAAAGTGGTCGTGTAACGCGAGGTATGGCACTAGCATTAAAAGCGCGTGTCTTACTTTATCGTGCCAGCAAATTGTTTAATGAAAGTGAGGATAAGGAGCTTTATAAAGATGCTGCAACAGCAAATCTGGAGGTCATCAATTATTGCAATGAGAATAACATAAAATTGGGTAACTATACAGATTTGTGGGGAGCAGACAATTGGAAAGCTTCAGAGATGATATTCGTACGTCGTGTAGGTGATACGGATGATCCGGAAAGAACTAATTTCCCTATAGGTATGGAGAATGCAAAGTCAGGTAATTGCCCGACACAGACCTTGGTAGATGCCTATGAGATGAAAGATGGAAGTGAGCCGAATCCTAAAGACCCATATACAGGGAGGGATCCGCGTTTTGCAATGTGTATTGCTGTAAATGGTGATAAATGGCCCAATACCAATCCTGACCCGCTTGAAATATATGTAGGTGGGAGAAATGCTTCCCCTATTGCGTATGCTACTCCGACAGGTTATTATCTGAAAAAATATGTGGATGGCTCTACGGATATCAGTGCCAGTACAAGTTCAGGTGGCAAGCGCCATAGTTGGGTGACATTCCGCTTAGGAGAATTCTTATTGAATTATGCAGAAGCAGCTTTTAAATATTTTGGATCGGCTGATGGTAAAGATGACAAATTTACAATGTCAGCTCGTGAAGCTGTGAATAAGGTACGTAAACGTACAGGTGTAAACATGCCGGATTTTCCGGAAGGAATGAATCATGATAGCTTTTGGAGTCGCTATAAAAATGAACGTATGGTAGAACTTGCATTTGAAGGCCATCGTTTCTGGGATGTGCGTCGTTGGAAAGAAGGTGGCGTTAAAAGTATTGATAGAGTGGTGATTACAAAAAATAGTGATGATTCTTTTACTTACACTCGTAACACGAAATCATTGGTCTGGGATGATAAAATGTATTTCTATCCGATACCTGATACCGAACGTCGTAAAAATACGAATTTAACTCAGAATCCGGGTTGGTGAACATACGTGTTTAACTATTAAAATGAAATGTTATGAAATTGAATTTTAAATATATGATTGCTGTCAGTTTGTTTGTTGGAGCAACTGGTTGTGATGATAAATTGGAGACTTTTGAAGTGGTAGGGAGTGTAACGACTCCCACTGCCATTGCGACATCGGCGGTAAGCACAGAAGCTTTACCGGGACAAATAAAGTTGAGTTGGGAAGTTCCGTCCGAAGGTGCTTTTGATTATCTTCAGATTAAGTATCATGATCCGTTGACCAAAGAGGAAGTATGTAAGATAGCCTCTGTTGGTACGACAGAAATGCTAATTGATGATACGCGTGCCCGCTTCGGTGATTATTCATTTTTCTTTCAGACTTTTAACGCTGCTCATCAGGGTAGCCAGGTGACAGAAGTAAAAGCTAAATCGGGGGCAGCTCCGTCCACTACGACAGAAAAGTCCCGTAAAGAGGTGAAACTGACGGAAGATCAGCTTAGCACTAATGCACAGGAACCCTCAGAAGGACCGATAAAAAATCTGATAGACGGGAAAGGTAATACCTTTTTTCATACTCGTTGGAGTAATCCTCAGCTTCCGTTGCCTCATTATATTCAAATAGATTTTAAAGAAGCTCATGAAGGATTTGCCATTTATTATCAAAACCGTACGGATAATACATGGACTTCAGATGGACGTCCTTCTGTGGTAGATCTACAGATTAGTAATGATGGCGAAAATTGGGAAGTTGTGAGTACGCTTTCCGGTTTGCCAACTAAACATAGCAGTGAATATACTTCTGATTTTGTTATACCGGAAAAGGCATTTACTCATTTTCGCTTTAATGTAATTGCTACTTCTGGTAATACTAAATACTTCAATTTGGCTGAATTTAAATTTTATGATGTAGAAGTAGAAGTATACGATCCTGAAACAGTGCCTTTGGATTAATTTAAATTGAGATAGTAATATGAAAAATAAGATAAGAATTTGGGCGGTTCTCTGTGTAGCCGCCTGCACAATCACTTTCTTTGCTTGCGATGATGAGAAAGATATCACTTATAAAGGAAATCTGGATCTGAACTTATTGGGCATCAAACAAGCCAGTGAAATATGGGATGGAACAAAATGTAACGTGACTACAAATATCCAGCAACCCAAAGAAGGAGAAAGTCAAAAAGTAGATAATTTCAGTTATCGACTGAATCTGGCACTTTACCAAAATCGCAAAGCGGAAAAAGATGCTACGGTAGACTTGGTCATAGCTACAGACTCTTTGAATAAAGCCATTGCAATGGTTGGCACATCATCTATTTATGATGTTTTTAAAGATGTTGAACTTTTGCCGGAAGAATATTACAATCTTTCAGCAAGTAAGATGGAATTAAGTGCTGATAGTAAAATATCAGAAGAAGTAGAACTGAATGTTTATTCCACTAAGCTAATCACTTTGATACAGGATGAGCGGAAAAAGAGTGCTACGTTTGTGTTACCCATACAAGTTCAAAACTCGTCTTCTTATACTATTAATGGAAAGACGAATACAATTATGTTCTTCTTTAATGTGACTTACGTAGCACCTGCAAATCCGGAAGACTATGTTGCTGACGGCGAAGGTGTTCCCGACGACCATACATTAGAAGGAGGTTATAAATTGTTGTGGCACGATGAATTTAATGGAACAGGTGCGCCTAATGCAGAAATGTGGAGGTTTGAAGAAGGCTTCCAACGTAATGAAGAAGATCAGTGGTATAAGAAGGAAAATGCCGAGATGAAAGAAAATGCACTGGTCTTTACTGCGAAACAAGAACGTGTGAAGAATCCGAACTACAATCCGAATGCAACGGGTGGTAACTCTTGGAAGCAGACCCGTGAATATGCGGAATATACTTCCGCTTGTGTGGTTGCTACGAACAATTATGCCTTTAAGTATGGAAGATTAATTGTACGCGCCAAAGTACCTATCGAACAAGGCGGATGGCCTGCAATATGGTCTACCGGTAATTGGTATGAATGGCCTTTAGGTGGTGAAATTGATATTCTCGAATTCTATAAAGAGAAAATTCATGCTAACCTTTGCTGGGGTGGTTCTTCTCGTTGGAATGGCACATGGAATTCGGCAAATTATCCTATAACTGATTTTACTTCCAAAGATGCTAAGTGGGCGGAGAAATATCATATTTGGCGTATGGATTGGGATGAAAAATATATTCGTATCTATTTGGATGATGTACTTCTTAATGAAACCGATTTGAGCACAACTAATAATAAAGGTGATCATGGTGCCGGAGATGGTGGAAATATCAATCCTTTCTCTAATAACATAGAGGGTTTTGGTCAGCTTATGATGTTGAATCTTGCTATAGGAGGTAATAATGGAAGACCTATAGAGGCAACTTTCCCGCTTGAATACCGTGTAGACTATGTACGGGTATATCAGAAACAGTAAAACGATCCTATAAATAATATTCCGTATTGTCCTATAGCCTAACAGACATTAGGATGGTACGGAATATTAGTTAAATAACGAAGAATACATGAGAACTATAAAGCATTTTGGAGGATTATTATTACTAATAATCATTTGTCTTCCTCTATCCTCACAGACCGGAAGAGAATGGAAGGATACAGCCAATGAGTATATCAACGCCCACGGCGGCGGCATCTTATTCCATGAAGGTCTGTACTATTGGTTTGGCGAGCACCGTCCCGAGAAAGGCTTCACCACCGAAGTAGGGGTGAACTGTTACACCTCCCCCGATTTACAGACTTGGACACATAAGAGTGTAGCGCTTCCCGTTTCCGAAACTCCCGGTGATGATATCGAACGTGGCTGCATCATCGAACGTCCGAAGGTGATATACAATCAGAAGACCGGAAAATTTGTGATGTGGTTCCATCTCGAACTGAAAGGTCAGGGCTATGGACCGGCACGTGCTGCCGTAGCCGTCAGCGACAAACCGGAAGGCCCTTACCGCTTCGTGCGTTCCGGACGGGTGAATCCCGGCATATATCCGGAGAATATGCCCGAAGCGGATCGTAAGGTGACGTGGAACCTGAATAAATATAAGAAATGGTGGACACCGAACTGGTACAAAGCCGTTAACCGGGGATTGTTTGTTAAGCGTGACCTGGAAGGCGGACAAATGTCCCGTGATATGACCCTGTTTGTAGATGATGACGGCAAAGCCTACCACATCTATTCTTCCGAAGAAAACCTGACTTTGCACATTGCAGAACTGACGGATGATTATTTGCAGCACTCAGGCCGGTATATCCGTATCTATCCGGGCGGACACAATGAGGCTCCGGCAATCTTCAAGAAAGATAATACCTACTGGATGATTACTTCCGGTTGTACCGGATGGGACCCGAATGCAGCCCGTATGTTTTCGGCTTCTTCCATCTGGGGACCATGGAAACAGCATCCCAATCCCTGCCGTGGCGAAAATAGCGAGAAGACTTTTGGCGGACAGAGCACATTTGTGTTGGAGCTTCCGGAGAATCGCTTTATATTTATGGCCGATGTTTGGAAACCGAAGAGTCTGATGTATTCCGGACACATTTGGCTACCTATTCAGTTTGACGAAAAAGGTGTTCCGTTTATTGAGTGGACGGACAAACAAGTGCTTCCGACAAACCCGGTCAGACAATCGGAGTGGAAACAGGTATGGAGTGACGAATTTAATACAGACGGTCTTCCGGATACCACTGTTTGGAGCTATGATAATGGCTTTGCACGCAATGAAGAAGCCCAGTGGTATCAGAAAGGCAATGCTTACTGCAAAGATGGAAAGCTGATTATTGAAGTGAGAAAAGAAGAAGGACGTAAAAATCCCTGGTATGAGGCCGGAAGTAACGATTGGCGGAAGAAGCGGGAGTTCATCGAGTACACTTCCTCGTGCATCACTACGGCCGGTAAGAAAGAGTTCTTGTATGGCAGATTTGAAATCCGTGCCAAGATTCCTGTAAGCGGAGGGGCATGGCCTGCCATTTGGACTTTGGGTAGCGGTATGGATTGGCCCTCGTGTGGCGAAATCGACATCATGGAATATTATCGCATCAAAGGCGTACCGCATATTCTGGCAAATGCCGCCTGGGGAACTGACCGGCAGTGGAATGCGAAATGGAAGAGCAAAGCAATTCCTTTCACTCATTTCACGGACAAAGATCCGGCGTGGGCGGATAAGTTTCACATCTGGCGTATGGATTGGGATGAAACGGCCATTAAAATCTATCTGGATGATGAATTGCTGAATGAAATTCCTTTGAGCGAAACTGTTAACGGTACTATTGGCGGGGGAACGAATCCTTTCCGCAAACCGCAGTATCTTTTGTTGAACTTGGCTCTTGGCGGCATCAATGGTGGCGAAATTGACGATAAAGGAATTCCCATGCGCTATGAGGTAGATTATGTACGCGTATATCAGAAATAGTCAATAATATACCCCTTTTTGCAACATTTTTAGTCGTTCGCTTTCTCTGAAAAGGTATATATTTGCAACGATGAAAAACAACTTATATACAATATCATGAAAACAAAAAAATATTTGTGGTTGCTATTGACCGTAGCATTATTGATTCCCGCCAATATCTCGGCAAAAAAGAAAACGGAAAAAGTGAAGACTGACCGTGAACTGTGGACCGGTGTCTTGTATCAGATGGCCGCCCCAGTACTTAGCAGCATGAGCGAAGGCCGCTTGCAGGATGATATGCAGGTGGAGTTAAGCCCCACCTGGGACGGACGCGACAAGCGGGTGACCTATATGGAATGCTTCGGCCGGTTGATGGCAGGTCTGGCTCCGTGGTTGTCACTGCCGGACGACGATACGGCAGAAGGAGTGCAGCGCAAGCAATTGCGCGAATGGGCGTTAAAGAGTTATGCCCAGGCCGTAGACCCGGAAAGCAAAGATTATCTGCTATGGAGAAAAGAGGGACAGCCTTTGGTAGATGCTGCATACGTGGCAGAGAGTTTTTTGCGCGGATACGATGCCTTATGGATGCCATTGGATGAGCTGACCAAACAACGCTATATCGCCGAATTCCAGCAATTGCGTCGGGTCGATCCTCCTTATACCAACTGGTTGCTGTTCTCCTCGACCATTGAGTGTTTCCTGAAAAGAGCGGGCGCACAGACTGATTATTACCGCATTACTTCCGCCCTGCGTAAAGTAGACGAATGGTATGTGGGTGATGGCTGGTACAGCGACGGACAGGATTTTGCTTTCGACTATTACAATAGTTTTGTGATTCATCCGATGTACGTGGAATGCCTTGAAGTGATGACGGATGGCGGAAAGAAGAACATCTGGAATGTAGCGGGCGGCAACTTCCCCAAAGCTATGAAGCGTATGCAGCGTTTCGGCATGATATTGGAACGCTTTATCTCTCCCGAGGGCACATTCCCGGTATTCGGACGCTCCATTACCTATCGCACGGGCGTGTTGCAACCGCTTGCCTTGTTGTCATGGCGCGGCTGGTTGCCCAAGGAACTGCCTGCCGGACAAGTACGTGCAGCAATGACAGCTGTCATTCAGCGTATGTTTGGCGACCACCGGAACTTCAATGAGAAAGGCTATCTGACTTTAGGCTTCAACGGGTCACAGCCCAATATTTCCGACTGGTATACGAATAATGGCAGCCTGTATCTGGCTTCACTGGCCTTCCTGCCTTTAGGACTGCCAGCCGATGCTCCTTTCTGGACGGATGAGCCATTGCCCTGGACATCGAAGAAAGCTTGGGAGGGAGAAGATTTCCCGAAAGACCACGCTTATCATGACTAAGATGCTGAGCTGTCAAATTACCTCTTAAATAAGGATATCATGAACAGACATATTCTCTTTTTCTTTCTAATTCTCTCAACGACTTTCACACTCCGGGCACAGCAAGCCCGGCTTGTGGAGGTGGGGCAGGGATATAGCCAAACGTCAGTCAACACAACCGTCTTCCGTAACAACTCTCTTGTGACACAAGGAGATGAGCAATATATCTGTTATTATGATGCGGACGGTTATCTGGTGCTGGGCAAGCGGAAACTGAATTCCGACCGGTGGACGCTGAACCGCACACAATACAAAGGAAACGTAAAAGATGCCCATAACGTCATCAGCATGATGCTGGACGGAGACGGTTATCTACACCTCTCGTTCGACCATCACGGGCATCTGCTGAATTATTGCCGCAGCACAGCCCCGCATACATTGGAACTTGGAGACAAGGAACCCATGACGGGTGTGGATGAAGGAAATGTCACCTATCCGGAGTTCTATCCGCTGAATGGGGGCGATTTGCTGTTCGTCTACCGTTCCGGTTCTTCCGGCCGGGGCAATCTGGTGATGAACCGCTATTCCGTGAAAGAGAAGAAATGGAGCCGGGTGCAGGACGTCCTGATTGACGGCGAAGATAAGAGGAATGCTTACTGGCAGCTCTATGTAGATGAGCAAGGCACTATCCACCTCTCCTGGGTGTGGCGTGAAACGTGGCATGTGGAGACGAACCATGATCTTTGTTATGCCCGTTCCTTTGACAATGGCGTGACATGGTATAAGGCGAATGGTAAGAAGTATGATCTGCCTATCCGCTACGCCAACGCGGAATATGCTTGCCGAATTCCGCAAAACTCAGAATTGATTAATCAGACCAGTATGAGTGCCGATGCGGGCGGCAATCCCTATATCGCGACTTACTGGCGCGACCCCGACAGTGAAATCCCCCAATACCGCATCGTATGGCATGACGGAGCCATGTGGCATAACCGCCGGGTTTCAGACCGCCGGACTCCTTTCTCTCTGAAAGGCGGCGGCACCAAGATGATTCCCATTGCCCGTCCGCGTATCGTGGTAGATGGTGGTGAAATCTTCTATGTCTTCCGTGACGAGGAACGGGGAAGCCGGGTGTCGATGGCGCATGCGTTGGCAGTCGGGACGGGCGAATGGACTTTTACTGATCTGACCGACTTTCCGGTAGATGCCTGGGAACCGTCGCATGATACGGAGCTTTGGAAGCAAAAGCGCCGTCTTCATCTCTTCGTGCAACATACCAAGCAGGGCGACGGAGAACGTATGGTGGACTTTGCTCCTCAGCCGGTGTATGTGCTGGAAGTGAATGATTGATGTGAATGTGTATATAATTTATCGCAATGGCAGATCCTCTCTGATCCCCTCTCAGAATGCTTCCTGAGAGGGGGGATAATGAGGTAACGACTGAAATAGGTTAAGTATACGAGTGAATGGCATTCAAGTAACGACTGAATAGGGTTCACTTAGGGATGCAATTGATAAGAGTGGTTTGACAGATATGAATTTGTTGTTCTTTATGAATGATAACAAATGGTATGCTAATTAAGTAAAAAAGGAAAAGTATATGAAAAAGTTTTTTGGAAACATCCTGATCCTGGCTTTTTGTCTGAACGGAGTGTTGGCTTGTACCACTCCCAAAGATGAAGCCAAAGAAGTAGTGGATATAATTTATAAAGTGAATAACTATTGGCAGGCGCAAAACCCCAAGCACGGACGTTCTTTTTGGGACAATGCCGCTTACCACACCGGTAACATGGAAGCATTCTTCCTTACCGGAGATTCGAAGTTCATGGACTATTCCAAAGCCTGGGCGGAGCACAACGAATGGAAAGGAGCCAAATCGGACGATAAAGCCGAATGGAAATACAGTTACGGTGAAAGTGATGACTACGTGCTCTTTGGTGACTATCAGATTTGCTTTCAGACGTATGCCGACTTATACAACATAGAGCCGGACTCGCAAAAGATAGCCCGTGCCCGCGAGGTGATGGAGTATCAGATGAGTACGGACAAGAATGATTATTGGTGGTGGGCCGACGGTCTTTATATGGTGATGCCCGTGATGACTAAACTATATAAGATAACCAACAATCCGCTTTATCTGGAAAAACTGCATGAATACTGGGCGTTTGCCGATAGCCTGATGTACGACCCCGAAGATGCCCTCTACTATCGTGACGGGAAATATATCTATCCCAAACATAAGAGTGTGAACGGCAAGAAAGATTTCTGGGCACGCGGAGACGGCTGGGTGCTTGCGGCATTGGCCAAAGTCTTGAAGGACTTGCCCGAAGACAATGCATATCGCCAGGAATATATCGGCCGTTTCCGGGCCATGGCAAAAGCGGTGGCCGCCTGCCAGCAACCGGAAGGCTACTGGACGCGCAGCCTGCTCGACCCCGAACATGCACCGGGACCGGAAACCAGTGGCACGGCTTTCTTTACTTATGGCTTGCTATGGGGCATGAACAACGGCTACCTGGATAAAGCCACTTATCAACCGGTAGTGGAAAAAGCCTGGACGTATCTGACGACTGTTGCTCTGCAACCGGACGGACGCATCGGCTATGTACAGCCTATCGGTGAGAAGGCTATCCCGGGACAAGTGGTGGATGCCAATTCAACCGCCAATTTCGGAGTGGGTGCATTTCTGCTTGCCGCTTGTGAAATGGTACGTTTTTTGAATTGAGTTTTCAGTTCTCAATATAGATGGGAAATGGGGCTTGTCGTTAGCGACAAACTCCATTTTTGTTTCATAGTAGCGGGTAAATCTTTGTTTTTTAATGAAATGACATAAAATTATTCCTATTTTGAATGAATCGTGGTGGTATATGTCTTTTTAAATGTGTATTTTTGACACCCAATAATTTATGCGAAATTCTTATGAGGAACACTATCAGAAAAATTGCAGTAGCAATCAGTTTAATGTTGGCAGTGACGCTGCCCACGTTCAGTCAGCAACATCCTGTTCAGGAAAAAGATTATGTAGCCTATCTGTTTACCTACTTCCATGGTAATCATATCAGCGAGGAGGCCGTGTGTTATGCCGTCAGTATGGATGGGTATACTTACTGGGCACTGAATGACAACAAACCGGTGATTGACTCCAAAGTTATCAGTTCAACAGGGGGAGTGCGTGATCCTCATATCCTGCGTTGCCAGGATGGAAACACGTTCTATATGGTTGTGACGGATATGGTGTCCGGCAATGGCTGGGACTCAAACCGTGCGATGGTATTGTTGAAGTCCACCGATTTGGTGAACTGGTCACATTCGGTCATTAATATGCAGAAACGCTATCCCGGGCAAGAACAGCTGAAAAGGGTATGGGCGCCACAGACGGTTTTCGACCCGGAGGCCGGAAAGTATATGGTCTACTGGTCCATGAAGTACGGTGATGGTGCAGATGTGATTTACTATGCATATGCCAATGAAGACTTTACGGATTTGGAAGGGGAACCGAAACCGCTTTTCATTCCGGAAAATAAAAAGTCGTGCATTGATGGCGACATTGTATATAAAGATGGTATATTTCATTTATTCTATAAGACCGAAGGCCACGGAAACGGCATAAAGGTTGCGACTACCCGTTCTTTGACCTCCGGCAAGTGGGAAGAAGAACCTGACTATAAGCAGCAGACAACGGACGCTGTGGAAGGTGCAGGTACGTTTAAGCTGATTAATCAGGACAAGTATATATTGATGTATGATGTATATATGAAAGGTAAGTATCAGTTTACGGAAACCACTGACCTGAAGAACTTCAAAGTCATAGACAGCGAGGTGAAGATGAATTTCCACCCCCGTCACGGAACGATTATCCCCATTACCCGTGATGAATTGATACGTATCACTGACAAGTGGGGCAAACCTGCCGAACTGGGTGAATTGCCCAACAATCCCGTATTGCCGGGCTTCCATGCCGACCCCGAAGTGTTGTATTCACAGAAAACGAAGAAATATTATATCTATTCTACCACCGACGGGCAACCCGGTTGGGGAGGATGGTATTTTACGGTTTTCTCTTCGGATGATTTGAAGAACTGGAAGTACGAGGGCGTCATGCTCGATTTGAAATCCGATCAGGTGTCTTGGGCTAACGGTAATGCATGGGCTCCGTGTATCGAAGAAAAACTGATAAAAGGTGAGTATAAATATTTCTTCTATTATAGCGGCAACCCGGTTAAGGAAGGCGGAAAACAGATCGGAGTAGCTGTGGCGGATTCTCCTACCGGGCCGTTTACGGATTTGGGTTATCCCATTGTTACGGAATCTCCCGTAGGTCATGGCCAGCAGATTGATGTGGATGTCTTCACTGATCCTGTTTCAGGCAAGTCCTACCTGTATTGGGGCAATGGCTATATGGCTGGTGCGGAATTGAATAAAGACATGGTTTCCATCAAGAAGAAAACCCTCACGGTGATGACTCCCGAAGGCGGAACTTTGCAGGACTATGCTTTCCGTGAAGCGCCTTACGTGTTCTATCGCAACGGACTCTATTACTTTATGTGGTCGGTGGATGACACCGGTTCACCTAATTACCATGTGGCATACGGCACATCCAAATCGCCGCTTGGCCCGATTGAGGTAGCCAAAGATCCTATCGCATTGATTCAGAATCCGGAAAAGGGAATTTATGGCCCCGCACATAATTCAGTACTACAAATTCCAGGTACGGATGAGTGGTATATCGTTTATCATCGTATTAATAAGAACTATCTGAAGGATAGTCCGGGTACGCATCGGGAAGTATGTATTGACCGCATGGAATTCAATGCGGATGGAACGATTAAACGGGTAATTCCTACCCTTTGAGTGGGAATTTGAAATGATAAATGATAAATGATAATATAAAAGTATTAAATACCTGAGAAACATTTTTAAACATGAAAAACAGACTGAAAGGATTAGCCTTTTTATGTGTGGCGGTCACTTTACCGCTGGCTGCACAAGATGTAACCGTCAGTGGACCGGACGGTAAGCTGCAATTGACCGTTTCGTGTCCGGAAGGAGGAGAAGCCGCGTATTCTCTCACCTATAACGGCAAGCAAATGCTCGAATCCTCTCCCCTGGGATTGCAAACCAATGTGGGGGACTTCGCGAAAGCAATGAAGCTGACCGGGCATAAAGAGAGAAAGATTGATACCGTTTATACTCAGACGCGCATCAAAGCCTCCCGTATACACTACCGTGCCAATGAACTGGTATGTGCCTTTACTAATGCGAAGGGGCAAAAGATGGACGTGACATTCCGCGTGAGCGACAATGATGTGGCTTTCCGCTATACATTGCCTAAACAAGGCGAGCGGGGAAGTGTCATTGTAGACAACGAAAAGACCGGTTTCCGTTTCCCGGCGCAAACCACTACTTTCCTTACTCCCCAGAGTGATGCCATGATAGGCTGGAAACGTACCAAACCCAGTTATGAAGAAGAATATAAGGCTGATGCCCCGATGGATGTGCGTTCGCAATACGGACATGGATATACTTTCCCTTGTCTTTATCATGTGGGTGAAGACGGCTGGGTGCTCATCAGTGAGACAGGAGTCGATAGCCGTTATTGCGGTTCGCGCCTGAGCGATGTTACCGAAGGCAATCTGTATACGGTAGCTTTCCCCATGGCCGAAGAAAATAATGGCAATGGAACGGTTGCTCCGGCCTTTGCTTTGCCGGGTTCTACCCCGTGGCGTACAATTACGGTAGGCGAGACGCTGAAACCTATTGTGGAAACCACTGTGATGTGGGATGTTGTGGAGCCATTGTATGAAACGGAACATGACTACCGGATGGGACGTGGCACATGGAGCTGGATTCTCTGGCAGGACGGTAGCATCAACTATGACGACCAGGTGCGTTATGTCGATCTGGCTGCGGCTATGGGATATGAATATGTGCTGATAGATAACTGGTGGGATACCCGCATCGGCCATAAGCGCATGGAGTCTCTTATCGACTATGCGCAGGGCAAAGGCGTGGATGTGTTCCTGTGGTACAGTTCCAGCGGTTACTGGAATGATATAGAACAAGGTCCTGTTAACCTGATGGATAATCCCATTGCACGCAAGCGTGAAATGAAGTGGTTGCAGCAGCAGGGCGTCAAAGGTATCAAGGTCGATTTCTTCGGTGGAGACAAGCAGGAGACTATTCGCCTGTACGAAGCTATCCTGAGTGATGCTGACGATCATGGTCTGATGGTTATCTTCCACGGTTGCACGGTGCCGAGAGGATGGGAACGTATGTATCCTAATTATGTGGGTAGCGAGGCAGTCCTGGCTTCCGAGAACTTGATTTTCAACCAGCACTTCTGTGATGAAGAGGCTTTCAATGCCTGTCTGCATCCGTTTATCCGTAATTCGGTGGGTTGTATGGAGTTTGGCGGTACCTTCCTGAACAAACGCCTGAACCGTGGCAATAATGGTGGAACCACACGCCGGACTACCGACGTATTCCAGTTGGCTACTGCCGTACTGTTCCAGAACCCTATCCAGAACTATGCTTTAGCTCCCAATAATTTGACGGATGCCCCGCAGGTTTGCCTCGACTTTATGAAGCGAGTGCCCACCACGTGGGATGAGACTCGCTTCGTTGACGGTTATCCCGGGAAGTATGCAGTGATTGCCCGTCGCCATGGCCAGCAATGGTATGTAGCGGCAGTGAACGGTACAAAGGAAGTGCTGAAACTGAAACTCGAACTTCCCATGTTGGCAGGACAAACCATTTCTCTCTATAATGACGACAAACTGTTGCAACCCGGGCTGCAATCGGTGAAGCTGAAAGCGGACGGCAAACTGCAACTGACCCTTCAACCGGAAGGTGGCGCCGTGCTGACCCGGGAGTGGAAGACGGATGAAAAAGAGATGGGCGCCTACCTGTTTACTTATTTTAAAGATGAAACGCACAGCCTGTACTTTGCCGTAAGTGACGACGGATATACCTTTACGGATGTGAATAACGGTCAGCCCATCATTGCCGGTGATACGATTGCCGAACAGAAAGGGATTCGCGACCCGCACATCTATCGTGCACCGGATGGCACTTTCTATATAGCAATGACCGACCTTCACATCTTTGCCCAAAAGAAGGGATTACGCAACACGGAGTGGGAGAGAGACGGTGCAAAATACGGATGGGGCAACAACCGCGGGTTGGTGCTGATGAAATCGAAAGACTTGATTCACTGGACGCATCATGTAGTCCGTATCGATAAATCCTTCCCGGGGTATGATGAAATCGGTTGTGCCTGGGCGCCTGAGTTGGTTTACGACGAACATGCAGGCAGAATCATGGTGTACTTCACCATGCGCATGGGCAATGCCCGGAATATGCTCTATTATGCTTATGCAAACGAAGACTTTGACGGCTTGGAGACAGAGCCGCGCTTGTTGTTCCAGTATCCTGATGCTACGAAATCGGCCATTGATGCGGATATTACGAAGGTAGGCGACAAATATCATATGTTCTATGTAGCTCATGACGGAACTCCGGGCATCAAGCAGGCGGTTTCCAAGTACATAAACCGTGGTTACTCCTATCTTCCGGAGTGGATTGATCCGGAACCGGGAGCTTGCGAAGCACCCAATATGTGGAAACGCATCGGTGAAGACAAATGGGTAGTGATGTATGATATTTATAGCATCAACCCTCATAATTTCGGTTTCAGTGAGACTGCTGATTTTGTGAACTTCACGCATCTGGGACACTTCAATGAGGGAGTGATGAAAGCCACTAACTTTACGTCTCCCAAGCATGGGGCGGTGATTCATATCACTAAGAAGGAGGCTGATAAACTGAGAAAATACTGGAAGGGGAAATGATAGTTTAGCGGCTTTGCCGCTAAAAATTGACAATTAACAATTGACAATTGACAATTACCATTCGGAACGATTGTTTAAGCACAATATAGCGCAGCCTAATTGTTAATTGTCAATTGTCAATTGTCAATTTTTAGCGGGCATCCGTCCGCAAAATTATCATTTATTACTTCAAAATATTAACCCAACAAATCTTATATATCATGAACAAATTGATGAAATTTTTAAGTTTGTGTCTGCTGCTATCCTTTGTGTTGCCTGTGCAGGCAAAGGTAGATGCTGTGATGAACGAACCTGACCAGGTATACCTCTTCTCGTATTCCAACCGTGACGGAAGAAGCGGTTTGAAGTTTGCCTGGAGTCCCGATGGAGAGAAATGGTTCAGCGTGGCAGATGGCTTTGCTTATGTAAACTCTGACTTTGGCCCGTGGGGACGTGCAAAAACGATGTTTAAACCCCACCTGACGCAAACCCGTGCCGACGGCAAATGGCATTGCATCTGGGCAGCCACCAATACCGGTGAAGCGCTTGCCTATGTAACCTCTCCTGATTTGCAAAAGTGGGAAGCACAGAAATACTTCTCTCCGGCCGAGCGTAGCAAGTACGAACCGAAAGACGTATTCCCCACTACTGAAAAGAAGATAGTGATAAACGGCCACGAACAGGAAGGCTGGATGCAGGAAGTACCTTATGCTACGGTTCAGAGTATCATCCGTTTTGCCGAAGCCAAGAAATACCGCCAGTCACTGAATGCCGAACGTACGGAACAAGACCCTGTTCGTTTTGCAAACCTGAAACCGGTAGAAGCTACTATCCGGGTGAAAGCTGATGAAGCCAAGAGTATCAGCAACCATCTGATTGGTATTTTCTTTGAAGACATCAACTATGCGGCTGACGGTGGTCTGTACGCTGAGTTGATACAGAACCGCGACTTTGAATATGCCCCTACTGACCGTGGTAACGACCAGAACTGGAACTCTACACATTCCTGGAGTGTCCGCGGAGAGAATGGAAAATTGAGCATCGCAACGGAGAATCCGATACATCCCAATAATTCCCATTACGCAGTGTTCGAAGTGAACATGCCTGCTGAAGTTTCTCTGGTGAATTCCGGTTTTGACGGTATTGCCGTGAAGAAAGAAGAGAAGTACGATTTCTCTTTCTTCTCAAAAATGCTGGAAGGAAAAGGCGGAAAGGTGAAAGTGGCTTTGCAGACTAAAGACGGTAAGGAGGTGGCAATGGCTGTGCTCTCCGTCACTTCCAAAGAATGGAAGAAGCAACGCGCTGTGCTGACGGCATACCAGGATGCCACGGATGCCGTACTGACTATTACTCCTCTTGTCTGGATGGGCACTCAACAACTGGCATTGGACATGGTTTCCCTCTTCCCGCAAAAGACTTTCAAAGGTCGTAAGAACGGACTCCGTGCCGACCTGGCACAGACGCTTGCCGACCTTCATCCCCGTTTTATGCGCTTCCCCGGCGGATGCGTGGCTCATGGCGATGGGATAGACAATATTTACGATTGGAAAGGTTCTATCGGCCCGTTGGAGGCCCGTAAGCCTCTGCGTAATCTTTGGGGCTACCATCAGACCCGCGGCCTGGGCTACCATGAATACTTCCTGTTCTGCGAGGATATGGGTGCAGAACCCGTACCGGTAGTTGCGGCAGGTGTGCCTTGCCAGAACTCGGGAACGTGTGCCCATCATTCCAACGGTGAACTGACTTGCATGGGACAACAGGGCGGTATTCCGATGGAAGAAATGCCGCAATATATTCAGGACGTTCTCGACCTGATAGAATATGCCAATGGAGATGCCCGCAAAACTGTATGGGGTAAGAAGCGTGCCGAAGCCGGACATCCGAAACCGTTCAATCTGAAGTATATCGGTATCGGTAACGAAGATATGATAACGGAAGTATTCGTAGAACGTTTCAAGATGATATTCGATGCTGTCAAGGAGAAATATCCCGAAGTAACGGTGATTGGTACTACCGGCCCGTTCTATGAAGGTACGGATTATGAAGTAGGTTGGGACCTTGCCACCGAACTGGGTGTGCCTATGGTTGACGAACATTATTATGTAGAACCGGGCTGGCTGATTCACAATCAGGATTATTACGACCGTTACGACCGTAAAAAGGCGAAAGTATACTTGGGCGAATATGCCGCCCACCTGCCGGGCCGCCCCAATAATGTAGAAACAGCACTTGCCGAAGCCTTGTACCTGACAGCCGTAGAGCGTAACGGTGATGTAGTGGAAATGACTTCCTACGCTCCGCTATTGGCTAAAGACGGACATACGCAATGGAATCCGGACTTGATTTACTTCAATAATACGGAAGTGAAGCCGACAGTAGGCTACTATACACAATTAATGTATGGTCAGAACTCCGGAAACGAGTATCTTGCTTCTGATGTGAAACTGAACAACGGTTGGGATGCCGTGAAGAAGCGCGTAGGAGTTTCTGTTGTGAAAGACGCCAACACAGGAGATTACATCGTGAAGTTGGTGAATATGCTCCCCGTAGAAGTATCTGCCCAGGTGAAGTTGGACGGAGCTACTTTGGTAAATCCTTCGGCTACAAAAACGATATTGACAGGTGATCCGAAAGACAAAGGAGCTAAACCTGCTTCTTCTGATTTCAAGGTAGAAGGAAATGACTTTTCTTACTCAATGCCGGCCTATTCGTTTACAGTGATACGTATCCATGAAGGCGTTGGCAAATGATGATAACAATCTAAGACTGATATTTATGTTTAATTAA
The DNA here is from genome assembly GCF_900142015.1 of Bacteroides stercorirosoris. Taxonomy (GTDB): domain Bacteria; phylum Bacteroidota; class Bacteroidia; order Bacteroidales; family Bacteroidaceae; genus Bacteroides; species Bacteroides stercorirosoris. The sequence continues at coordinate 42,232 of NZ_FQZN01000008.1, read as the reverse complement.
TAATTCGAGGATTCTGTTAACGTCTATTAGCTGTTAGACTAACGACTAGTCTAGGGTAGACTAGATGTTAGTCTGGCGGTGGACTTGCTTTCAGACCAGGGTAGACTGTCGGACCTCTTACTAAATCATATAAACCATGAGAAAATTAACCACCCTTTTAGCTTTGTCCCTTGCACTGGGTGTGCAGGCGCAGACGCATGTGATGACCGTTGATGTTTCCAAACCAACGGCACAGATACAGCCCGAAATGTATGGCATCTTCTTCGAAGACATCAACTTCGGTGCTGACGGCGGACTTTATGCCGAATTAGTGAAGAACCGTTCTTTTGAATTCCCGCAACCTTTCGTCGGTTGGGTGCCTTTCGGCAATGTAACCGTGCAGGATGCAAATCCCTGTTTCGACCGCAATCCGCATTACGTGCGTGTAGTCAATGACGGTCGTCTGTTGCGTGCCGGACTGGATAATGAAGGCTATCGCGGCATCGGTGTGAAACAAGGCGAAGAATACCGTTTTTCCGTATATGCCCGTACACCGGATGCCAAGCCGATGAAACTTTCCATCGAACTGGTGAATTCCAATGCGCAGAATCTTCTGAAAAAAGAAATAGAAGTGAGCGGCCGCGACTGGCAGAAACTGACCGCTGTGCTGAAATCTCCTTTCACCGATGCCCATGCCCGCCTGCGTATCGTTCTGGAAACCAAGGGTACGGTAGACATGGACCACATCTCCCTCTTCCCCGTCAACACTTGGAAAGGACGTGAGAATGGTCTGCGTGCCGACCTGGCGCAAGCCCTTTACGACCTCAACCCCGGTGTATTCCGTTTCCCCGGTGGCTGCATCATCGAAGGTAACAGTCTTGAAACCCGTTATCAGTGGAAGAACTCGGTAGGTCCTGTTGAAAACCGTCCTCTGAATGAAAACCGCTGGAATTATACCTTCAAGCACAAGGCATTCCCCGATTATTTCCAGACCCTCGGCCTTGGTTACTTCGAATATTTCCTTCTGAGTGAGGACCTCGGTGCAGAACCTCTCCCGGTGATAAGCTGCGGGCTCTCCTGCCAGTACGAAAGTAACGAAGTCGTTCCTATGGACGAGCTTGACCCCTACATACAGGATGCACTCGATCTGATTGAGTTTGCCAACGGCCCGGTTACCTCTACCTGGGGCAAAGTACGTGCCGATATGGGACATCCCGAACCTTTTAACCTGAAAATGATAGGTATCGGCAACGAACAGTGGGACAAGGTCTATGTAGACCGTCTGGAAGCCTTCACTAAAGCTATCCGTACGAAGTATCCCACTATCAAGGTTGTCGGCAGTTCCGGCCCCAGTGCCAGCGGTGATAAGTTCGATTACCTCTGGCCGGAAATGAAGCGTCTGGGTGTAGACCTGGTGGATGAACACTATTACATGAATCCCGACTGGTTCTTCAGCAACGCTTCCCGCTATGACAACTATGACCGTAAAGGTCCGAAAGTCTTTGCCGGAGAATATGCTTCACACGACCATTCCACGAAGAAAGATAACAACTTCCTTGCAGCCCTTTCCGAAGCAGCCTTCATGACGGGACTGGAACGGAACGCTGATGTAGTTCATCTGGCCACATACGCTCCTTTGTTTGCCCATGTAGATGCCTGGCAGTGGAATCCGGACTTAATCTGGTTTGATAACCTGCGGATGATGCGTACACCGAACTACTACGTTCAGCAAATGTATGGCATGAATGCCGGAACCGATGTGCTCAGTCTGAAAATGGACGGCAAAGCTGTTGCAGGACAAGACAGCCTCTATGCAACCGCTGCGTTGAATGCACCGACAGGTGAAATTATTCTGAAATTGGTGAATGCCGGTAGCCGGCCTGCTGAGGTTCAGATAGATTTCAACGGCTTGAAGAAACGCCAGCTTGTTGCAGGTTCATGTACTTACCTGCAAAATGATAATTGGAGAACGGTGAACACGTTGGATGAGGAAGCAATTGTTCCGCGTGTTCGTCCGGTACAAGTGAAAGGGCAGTCTCTGAAGCTTGAGCTTGAACCACGCTCGTTTGGAGTATATCGTTTGCAGGTGAAATAGGGAAATGAGTGGGGAGCAAAAGTCACTTTGGTCTGTTTTCCCCTCTTTTTGAACTATAATTCTCCTTTGAATTCATTAAATCACCCTATCTTTGTAGCAGTATGAAAAGAATTACTTTCATACTGCTACAAACATAATAACTTTATATCATGAAGAAACATCTTATCACCGGACTCTTTGCAGCCTTGGCTCTGACTGCAAATGCACAGTCCTTTAAAGAGTGGCTTGACCCGGAAGTCAATGCTGTGAACCGTGCGCCTATGCACGCTAACTACTTCGCCTACGAGTCGGCAGATGCTGCCATGAAAGGCGAGAAAGCCAAATCCGCTAACTACATGACTTTGAACGGCACCTGGAAATTCTTCTGGGTACCCAATGCTGACCAACGTCCTACCGATTTCTGGAAAGTCGGTTTTAACGACAAAGGCTGGAATGATATGCAGGTTCCCGCTGTATGGGAGTTGAACGGTTATGGCGACCCCATCTACGTAAACACCGGTTATGCCTGGCGTAACCAATTTCAGAACAATCCTCCCGAAGTTCCCACACAGAACAACCACGTTGGTTCTTACCGTCGCGAAATCCTTGTTCCGGCTGACTGGAAGGGAAAAGATATTATCGCACACTTCGGTTCCGTCACTTCCAATATGTATCTGTGGGTGAACGGCCGCTATGTAGGTTACAGCGAAGACAGCAAACTGGAAGCTGAATTCGACCTGACTCCTTACCTGAAACCTGGACAGGAAAATCTTATCGCCTTCCAGGTATTCCGTTGGTGCGATGGTACGTACCTGGAAGACCAGGACTTTTTCCGCTTCAGTGGTGTAGGTCGTGATTGTTACCTCTATGCCCGCAATAAAAAACGTATTCAGGATATCCGCGTTACTCCGGACCTGGACGAAGCATACAAAGACGGTTCCCTCAGCGTGAAACTCAACCTGAAAGGCAGTGGAAATGTAGACCTGGAATTGCTGGATGCAACAGGCAAGCAAGTAGCCACCGCAACCGCCAAAGGTAGCGGAAACGTCCTGATGAATGTGGAGAATCCTCACAAATGGACTGCCGAAACTCCTTATCTCTATACCCTGCGTGCTACTTTGCAAGGCAGCAACGAAGTTATTCCCGTAAAAGTAGGTTTCCGCAAGATTGAATTGAAGGGCGACCAGATACTTGTCAACGGTAAGGCTGTCCTCTTTAAGGGGGCCGACCGCCACGAACTTGACCCTGACGGTGGCTATGTGGTATCTCCCGAACGCATGATACAGGATATTCAGGTGATGAAGAAATTTAATATCAATGCTGTGCGTACCTGTCATTATCCGGATGACAATCTGTGGTATGATCTTTGCGATAAATACGGTATTTATGTGGTGGCCGAAGCGAATGTCGAATCGCATGGTATGGGCTACAAGGAAAAGACCCTTGCCAAGAATACCGCCTATGCCAAAGCCCACATGGAGCGTAACCAACGCAATGTGCAACGTGGTTTCAATCATCCCAGCATCATTTTCTGGTCACTGGGCAACGAAGCCGGTTTCGGACCCAACTTCGAAGCATGTTACCGTTGGATAAAGAATGAAGATCCCAGCCGTGCTGTGCAATACGAGCAAGCCCACGGCAACGAATTCACCGATGTTGATTGCCCCATGTATGCTGGTTATGAGCATATGGAGAAGTATGGCAAACGTACAGATGCTAAGAAACCGCTTATCCAATGTGAATATGCCCATGCGATGGGTAATTCACAAGGTGGTTTTAAAGAATATTGGGATCTGATTCGTAAATATCCTAACCTGCAAGGTGGATTTATCTGGGATTTTGTAGACCAGTCTGTCCGTTGGAAAGGTAAAGACGGGGTAACTATTTATGCTTATGGTGGTGATTTCAATCGCTATGATGCTTCAGATAAGAATTTCTGTGATAATGGTCTTATCAGTCCTGATCGTGTGCCCAATCCGCACATGTATGAGGTCGGCTACTTCTACCAGAACATATGGACTACCCCGGCTGACTTGAAAAATGGTGAAGTAAACGTTTATAATGAAAACTTCTTCCGCGATCTGTCCGCTTATTACATGGACTGGGAAGTGTTGGCTAATGGTAAGGTAATCCGCACCGGCCGTGTAGAAGACCTCGACGTTGCTCCGCAGCAGACTGCCAAAGTGAAACTGAACATCGGCAAGACTTGCGAATGCAAGGAATGGTTGCTGAATGTGAAGTATCGTCTGAAGAACCGTGAAGGATTACTTCCTGCCGGATATGCCGTAGCGAAAGATCAGTTTGTACTGAATCCTTACAAGGCTCCTTCAATGGAACTGAAGAATACAGAAAGCGTAAACGTAGCTACTGTAGTTCCGCAAGTGCAGGAGAACGACTGGCGTTATCTGATTGTGAACGGTGAGAACTTCCGTCTGGAATTCGACAAACATAGTGGTTACCTGAGCCGTTACAATGTGGCAGGTGTGGAAATGATGAATGAAGATGCTGTTTTGGCACCTAACTTCTGGCGTGCGCCTACTGATAATGACTTCGGTGCAGGTCTGCAACAAAAGTTTGCGGCTTGGAAGAATCCGGGATTGAAGTTGACTTCTTTCAAATGGGAAACCGTAGGCAACCAGGTACAGGTAAATGCAGAATATGACATGAAGAACGTTTCTGCACGTTTGAATCTGACTTATGTCATCAATAACAAGGGTGCCGTGAAAGTAACTCAGAAGATGACAGCCGACCAGCAGGCAAAGGTATCGCCCATGTTCCGTTTTGGTATGCAGATGCAGATGCCTAAGTCATTCGAAACGATAGAATATTACGGTCGTGGTCCGATAGAAAACTACAGTGACCGTAACCATGTGACTGACCTGGGCTTGTACCGTCAGAGCGTGGATGAGCAGTTCTACTCTTACATCCGTCCGCAGGAAACCGGAACGAAGACCGACATCCGCTGGTGGAAGCAATTGAATTCCGCAGGCCGTGGCTTGCAGATTGTGGCAGAAGCTCCTTTCTCTGCATCCGCCCTGCACTACACTATCGAGTCTTTGGATGATGGTTGGGACAAAGGTCAGAGCCACTCTCCCGAAGTGAAACAGGCTGACCTGACAAACCTTTGCATTGACAAGGCACAGATGGGGCTGGGCTGTGTGAATAGCTGGGGTGCATGGCCGTTGCAGCAATATCAGTTGCCTTATGGTGATTATGAATTCACATTCATTCTCACTCCGGTGCAACATGGTATAGAAGTGGAATAAGAATTCTAAAGATTGTGTCTGTTGAAAGGCACTTGATAGCTTCATAATAGAATATCTAATAGAAGAGACATGCCGAAAACAGGCATGTCTCTTTGCTTTTTACCTCCTGTATTCATGCTTTTTCCGCTTTTTTACTTGCCTAAGTTTAGTTGTATTTCAGTTTTGTTACTTTAAATTTTAGAATATCGTTTTTTAATCATACTTTTGCCATGCAAGCTCTGTATAAAAGAAGTATAGCTTGGAATACATGGACTGCTGAAACGACAAACCTGCCAGTACTGAAGTACCGACAAAAACTAATAATATGATGGAACAAGATGAAACCCTTTCCCACGAAGAACTTTTATTAGCAGAGAGTTTGTATGCCCGTTTGCCGATAAGTATTGATATATATGATGCAAACGGCGTCTTACGTAGTATCAATGACCATGCTTTGCGCATGTATGGCGTTGATGACCGGTCAACTGTAGTGAATATTGTCAATCTCTTTCAGAGTCCCTATATGGATGAAGAACTTGAAAGAAAGATACGGGCAGGCGAAGACGTTGCTTTGGAGTTTGAGTATGATTTTGACCGGATCAACGATGATGCTTACTTTACGAGCAATAATAAAAAATCCATGATTTATGAGGCTAAAGTTGTTCCTTTGCGAAATAGCGAAGAGAAGATTATCGGCCATATCCTGCTTTCCAATGATGTGACTGCTTTAAAGGAAGCTGATTTTCGTACGGAAGAAAACAAGAAGAATCTGGAGATGGCTATGAATGCCGCCAATATGTCTTCATGGGTGTATGATGTGCGTAAGAAGAGCTTTAGTTCTTTATATGGAGAAGCGATTGCAAAGGAAATGTTGCCATGGGAAGAAATGCTGGAAATACTACATCCCCAGGATCATGCCCCATTAAAGCAGATATTTGCTCAACTGATAAACGGAGAAATACAATACGGACACATAACGCTGCGTTATTACAATGAAGCAGAAGAACAGTATCGCTATTATGAAAGCCGCATGCGTATGTCTTCCGAGCATCGGGGCAAACGGTTGATTATCGGTACACAGTTGGATGTGACCGAGAAAGTGCTGATGGCAAAAAAGACCCAGGAACTGATTACCAAACGCGAACTGGCTATGCAAGTCAGTAATATCGTCCATTGGGATTTTGATATACAAACCCTGAAAATTGAGTCATACAATGATCCTGTCAATGACTATGCCAGTGACAAACTGATGACTTTGGAAGAATTTAGGGAATTTGTATACCCCGAAGACTATTCCACCTACAATGATGCCACGCAATCCATGGTGTTGGGTGAAGACAAAATGATTGACCTGACTTGCCGTATAAAGACGAAATATGATGAAACATGGCAGTATTGTCATGTGATGGGAGTGCCTTTTGAACGGGATGAAGCAGGGCATATCATAAAGTATACCGGATTTCGTCAGAACATCTCCAAGATGCACCAACTGAACGAAGAAATAAAGGAAAGAAACTACAAGATGGAGCTTACTTTCAAAACCGTTGGTATGAGCTATTGGGATTTTGATGTAGAAAGTGGGCTTTTCAGAGCTTTCAATGATCCGGTGAACGATTATAATCCTGAAACTCCCATTACCCCGGAAGACTATATGGAACATGCACATCCCGATGATATGGATCGTATACGTGAGTTCATTGATCTTATGCTCAACGGGATAGATAAGGACTTTAGCTTTAATTACCGCACCAAGACAAAGTGGGATAAGGAGTGGCAAAGTTTGGTGATTACCGGCATCCAGTCCGAGAGGGACAGGAAGGGAAAAGTAATCCGTTATACCGGTATTAGTTTCAACAATACGGAATGGGAAAGAGTAACCCGCGAATTAAAGGAACTGAAAGAAAAGGCGGAGCTTTCCGATAAACTTAAATCTGCTTTTCTGGCAAATATGAGCCATGAGATACGTACTCCTCTGAATGCTATCGTAGGCTTTTCCGAGCTCATGGCACATTGTGACGATCCAGCAGAGAAAGAAGAATATGTAGAAATCATCCAGTCCAACAATGAGTTGCTGTTGCGCCTGATTAATGATATTCTTGACCTGTCCAAGATTGAGTCGGGAATCCTTGAACGTAAGAGGGAAACATTCAACTTGGCAAAGCTACGTAGCGAGTTGTATACGATGATCTTGCCTAAAGTGGCAAATACTGATGTCGAACTCCTTCTGGATAGTTCGGGTGCGGAGTGCAACATCTTCCTGGATAGAAGTCGGTTGAAGCAAGTGTGGTCCAACTTCCTCACCAATGCGGTGAAATGTACCAAGTCGGGACATATCAAGATGGGATACACTCTTGAACGGGGAGGTATCCGGGTATACGTTGAAGATACAGGAGTCGGCATTCCACCGGAATTGCAAAACCGGGTGTTCGGACGTTTTCAGAAGCTGAATGAATTTGCGCAGGGAACGGGACTCGGACTGGCTATCTCGCGTGCCATCATCGAAGGTGCGGGAGGTGAGGTCGGCTTTACTTCTGCTCCTGGCGTAGGGTCTACTTTCTGGGCATGGATACCATGTGAGGTAGATTTGCTGGGAAAAGAAACTCCGGTCGTTGTGCTACCCGAAAAACAGGAAATGCCTGTAAGGATAGCAAACAGAAAAGACTTGAAAATTCTGATTGCCGAAGATAATGACGGTAATTACTCATTAGTGCAGCATATTCTTAAAGATTACAACATCACGCGTGTGCTGAATGGTGTGGAGGCTATTCAAAAAGTTCGTAACGGGCACTATGATTTTGTGCTTATGGATATGAAGATGCCTATAATGGGTGGTTTGGAAGCGGTTCGGAAAATCAGGGAATTTAATAAAGAAATCATGATTATTGCACTTACGGCAAATGCTTTTGAGTCAGACAGGGTTTGTGCTTTGGAGGCGGGATGCAATTTGTTTATTGCAAAGCCTCTAAAACAAAATGAACTGCTTGGCTTGTTTGCAACGGAAGAATAAAGTCTAAAAATAACGGTAAAGAAAGCGCTTGATTAATATTGAAGTGGACTTAGAGGAGATTCTTGTTTACTTCAACTGTTTTATATACTCTGATGGAGACATTCCGTATTCCTCTTTGAAACATTCTCTGAAATAAGATACGGAGTTCAGCCCAACCTGATGGGCTATTTCTGAAATATTATACTTTCCTGAGAGCAATAGTTGCTCTGCCTTCCTGAGCCTCAGTTTACGGATAAATTCTCCTGTAGACATCCCGGTCAGGGCTTTTATTTTTCTATAAAGAGAAGAGTAGCTCATTGATAACTCCTGGGCTATTGTGGGCACATCTATTTTTTCATCCATCAAGTTTTCTTCTATGATCCTTGTTATTCTCTCAATGAATTCATTATCTATTTTGTTTAATGATTCTTTGATGATAGATTGCTTAAGATGCGTGCTTGAAGATATTAAGGAAGCTATTTTCTTTCTTCCTTCCAATAGATTGGCCACTCTGCTTTTAAGTAAAGATGCGCTGAAAGGTTTGGTGACGTAGGAGTCGGCACCGGCATCATACCCTTCTGTTTTATCTTGTAATGTGTCTTTCGCTGTCAGTAGTATTACAGGAATATGGCTGGTTGCAATGTTATTTTTAATTTCCTTGCATAACTCGATCCCATCCTTCACGGGCATCATGATATCACTGATAACTATATCGGGAATACTTGTGAAGGCAACCTGGCATCCTTGTTCTCCATTCTCTGCGACAATAACATCGTAAGCACCCATCAGTGCTTCAGCAATATAATCACGGATGCCCCCCTCGTCTTCTACTACTAAAACGATGGGTTTACTTGATTTCTCTTCGTCTATAGATTCTTTGAGATTGGCATTGATATGTATGGCATCGGGATAGGAATTATTGGTTATTAACCGGACACGGAAGGATGAACCTACATTAGGCTCACTATCCACCAGGATAGTTCCTTCATGCAAATCTACCAGGTTTTTCACTAAAGCGAGTCCTATACCGAATCCGGGTATGTTTTTTCTTATATTAGTTTGATAATACCGTTCGAATATACGTGAGATATCCTCTTGGGGGATTCCAATCCCTGTGTCAGCTATCTCAATTTCGGTGTATTCTATATCATTAGCTATAACTGACCGCAAAGCAAGCGTGATGGTTCCCTTATAGGTATATTTGAATGCATTGGATAAAAGGTTATCGACAATCATCGAAATTACTTCTTGGTCAAAATATATCTGTATTTTGTCTGCATCAGTAATAATATCAAATGTGATATCAGCATTTCTGTTCAGTTCTTTATATTTGAAACCGATTTCCTGAATCTTTTCGACAATGTTTCCTTCAATTACACATAACTTCTTGTTTTGAGTTTCTGTTTTACGGAACTCCAATATTTGAGTGACCAGATTTAACAGGCGGATTGTGCTTTTATGAATAAGAGAAATCTTCTTCATGTGTTCCTCTTGAATTCTTGAATCGCACTGCAGGTCCTCAAGTGGCCCGAGTATTAACGTCAATGGAGTTTTCAGTTCGTGAGTGATATTGGTATAAAATCTTAATCGTTCTTCATTCAATTCCTGCTGTTTCTGGGCTTTTTCTTTCTCAAGTGATAGTGAGCTGCGTAATTGCAAACGTTTTTTATAAGATTTGATAATGAAGAATACAATGGTGGCTATACTTACTATATATATCAATTTAGCCCACCAACTGAGCCAAAACGGAGGATTGATGCTTATGAACAGTGTAGAATAATTATTTTGCCACTCCTGGTTTTTATAACGGGCTTTAATATGCAATTTATAGTTGTGATAAGGAATATTGCGAAATGCAACTTGATTTTCTCCTCCTATATTAATCCAGTTTTCCTCCAATCCTTCCAGTTTATAGGCATATTCAACTTTACCTTGCAGGGATTTGTTCATGACGTTGAACGTTATGCTGAATATATTCTGATTATGATTGAGTGTGACTTTTCCGTCTGTCATAGGTATGGATATGTCAATTGCATCTTCGTGAGGATTTCTACCATAGACTTTGAATTCGGTAAATATTACCGGAGGAAGAATAATATTCGAAGGCCTGTCATTGGGATTAAAGTAGCACACACCATTGATGCTGCCGAAATAAATAGTTCCGTCTTGAGTCTTACCGACAGAGTTGTTCATATATGTACCAAATAGGGTACCGTCTTTATGGTCATAATTAAGAAATCTTTTTTCTGGCTCAAAGAAACAACTGATACCTGAATGGGTACTCAGCCAGATATTACCTTCAGAATCTTCTTCAATAGAACAGACTAAATTACAGGCTAGTCCGTTTTGGGTGTTAAACAGTTGGTAAGCATCTGACTGCTCATCAGGGAATAAGACTAATCCTTCTGTTGTTGCAATCCAAATTCTGTTTTTAGAATCTCTGAATATCTGGTTGATTGCACAATTCTCAAATATGGTGTGTTCATTTATATGTTTCATTGTCTTGCTCTCCGGATTATATATACTAATCCCTCTATTGAGAGTACCGATCCATATGTTCCCGTTTTTATCTTGTGAGACAGCTCTGATTTCATTAGTCGATAGTTGGCTGTTATCTTTATTAAGAAAATCTTTTTTCTTGGTTATCAGGTTGTAAATTTCCAATCCGTTGCTGCTGCCAATCCACACATTTCTCTGATTGTCTTCAAAGAGACAATAGATTCTTGAATTGTTTTTTTGAGGGGTATAATGGATAAATCTGTTTTCTTTGCTTAAGAATATGTCAATCTCCATATCTCCAAACCATAAATCTCCATTAGAGTCTTTTAAAGAAGAATGATAAGCATTTGATGAAATCTCTCCTGTATCGTGGGAGTAAAATCTGCAATTCTTGCCATCTTTGTTGACATTGATACCTCCTCCATCGGTTCCCATCCATACATTTCCATTGTCGCCAACACATATTGTTAATACTTCTTTGTCATTGAGCCCGTTAGTGACTCCCGGAATCTTGTTAATTCTCCAACTATGAAAGAAAGATGAAGTGCTGCTGATGAAACTGGCCCCTCCGCCGTTTGACCCTATCCATACGTTTCTGAAAGAGTCTTCAAAGATGCTATGAACGGTTGGATTTGATATTCCCCAATAGATATCCTGGATAAACATATGATTGACATCCTTTTTCCCGGATAAAATCAGGTCTGTGTCTTTGGAGTCGAAATAACAAAGATCGGATATTGTACCCACCCATATTCGTCCATCACTGGTTTTGTAGACTTTATAAACTACTCCTTGCATCGTATAGTGAATTCCACTGACATTTTTAAAATTGCGGAATGTTTCTCTGAAGGGATCAAAAAGCGATAGTCCGCTGTTGGTTGCAATCCAGATTTTAGAATTGGTATCAACGAATATAGAATGGATTGTATTATCTGGAAGTGAATTTTTGTTTTGAGGTGAATGAGTGAAATTCTTAAAACTGTTGTTATCCGGAGAGAAAATAGTGAATCCGCTATAGGTATGTCCGAGGTATAAATCACCATTGCTGCCTTCAGCCAGTGCCATGATATCATTTGAGGGAAAATCAGGAACGGTCGATGTATTATAATGTATGAACTGCGAATTGTAGGGATTGTATAAATCTAATCCTTGATTCGTTGCGATCCATACATTCCCGTTAGAAGTGACCAGAATATCTTTTATTTCATTGGATATCAGTGTCTCCGGGCTATTCTTGTCATGTAAAAAAGAAGAAAATTGTTGTGTTGCACAATCAAATACATTCACCCCCATCCATCTGTTGGCAATCCATACCTTATTATTAATAATGTCTATAGCAATTTTATTAATATCGTTGCTATTAAGCAATTCTTTATTGGGTTCTTTTAGGTAGACAGTAAACTTATCTCCGTCAAATCTATTAAGACCATATTTGGTTGCAATCCATGTGAAGCCATACTTATCCTGAGCGATATCTGTTACATAGTTGCTGGATAATCCATCTTTCATGACTAAATTAATAGTCGGAATCTGCTGGCAGAAACCTCCTATGGAGTAAACTACTAACGAGAGTAATAAGATTAACTTAAATGGGCTGCTCTGTTTCATCTTTCTACTATTTTCATCTTCAAAATTACTACTTAATCTCAAACAAATACAAAAATCAGCATTAATAAGCACAATGATGGTCGCAATCCTTCCAAAAGTCGCCCACAATTCTGTCATTGAAAAAATAACGGCGGTATTCTGAATGATACAGATGCCTGAAGTCTTGGCTCGAATTTACCTTTGTCCGGTGAAATCTTTTGGAGAGCTAATTCTCCATGCTATGTGAAACCTTAAAATGATTGCCTATGAGAAGCACATAAGAGTTACAGTTCTTTTTTATTTCATTAGCTGAAAAACATAATGAATGAGTTTAAGTAGTTAATTTTAAATCACTATTATTTTATGAAACATTTTCTTATTTGGATTTTCTTGTTTTTTTTCGCTATGTCCGGTCTTGCGCAAGATTTGAATATCAAAGGGCAAATTACGGATACATCCGGTGAATCGATTATTGGTGTGAATGTAAAGGTGAAAGGTAAGGATACCGGGACTATAACAGATATAGACGGTAACTATCATCTTCAGGCTGCTCCGAATGATATTTTGGTTGTTTCTTATATAGGTTTTATTACTCAGGAAGTGCCTGTGAAAAATAGAACGGTTGTCGATATACGTTTGATAGAAGATGTGAAAGCATTGGATGAAGTGGTAGTAGTGGGATATGGAACACAACGTAAGGCTGACTTGACAGGTGCTGTTATACGTGCAGATATTAAAACGTTGAAAAGGTCTCCCAACTCAAATGTGTTGCAATCTTTGCAAGGGAATGTTCCGGGACTTAATATTGGGCAGGTGACCAATTCGGGAGGTACTCCGTCCATGTCTATCCGTGGTACGAATACTTTGGGAGGAAACAAGGATGTTCTGGTCATTCTGGACGGTATCATTTATACAAGCTCGTTATCTTCTATAAATCCTGATGACATTGAATCTGTTGATATCCTGAAAGATGCAAGTTCTACTGCTGTATATGGTGCACAGGCTGCCAATGGAGTAGTTATGATTACTACTAAAAAAGGTGTGGAAGGGAAACCGAAAATCACTTTCTCCAGTAGTTATACATTTTCCAACCCAACTCACAATTATTGTCCGATGAATCGTGAAGAGTATCTGGATAATGTCAGAGACTTCTATTATACGGAGGCTTTCCTGGGCCCTGATTATACTACCCCTAATCCTGATTTTGATCTCGCGTCTAAATTGCCGGATGCTCCGTTGAGGGATGAAAATGGAAATGTCAGTCCTTATAATTATAATTGGTGGGACGAAGGTACACAAAGCGGACATCTGTTTGAAAACCGTTTTAATATATCCGGTGGCAGTAAATCCATCAATTATATGCTTTCGTATTCCAATACGGATCAACGTGGATTTATCGTGAATGATGATTTTAAGAGAAACAGCGTTCGTATGAATCTGAATGCGGAAATAGCTCCCTGGTGGAAAATAGGAATTCAGACTTTTGGTGCATTTGTGAATCAGGATGGTGCGGAGCCGGGTTTGTGGAATCTGATAACTCAATCTCCATTGATTGAACCTTATGACGAAAATGGCAAAATAAAGCCATATCCTTTTAATACATTGGATACCAATCCTTTTATGGGATCGGATATTGATGATTACGAACGTCATAATTACTTTTTCGGTAATATATCATCCGAAATAAAATTGCCTCTCAAAGGATTGGTATATCGGTTGAATTTTGGTAATAACTATAGAGTTGATAATCACTTTCAAGCCAACCAGTATGGATATAATCTGCAAGGAGAGGCTTATAAAGAGCATACCGGTTACTATGATTATACTATAGATAATATTCTGGCTTACAATGCCACATTTGGTGAACATCATATTGATGCCACATTCTTATATGGAGCTTCAGAGCGTAAGTACGATTATACAAAGGCTTTGGGACAAGGATTTACACGCATGACATTGGGCTATAATAGTCTGGAACAGGCAACCACCCGCTATGTATATTCGGATGCCTGGAGAGAAGCCCTTTGCTATCAGATGGCCAGAGTCAGCTATCGTTTGATGGACCGGTATTTGATAACGGGTACAGTGCGTAGAGATGGTTTTTCGGGATTTGCGGCGAATAATAAATATGCCACTTTCCCTTCCATAGCTTTGGGATGGATTATCTCAGAAGAGTCTTTCTTTAAAATACCCTGGATTGATTATCTGAAACTGCGTGGGGGATATGGTATCAGCGGAAATCAGACCAGCAGATACAAATCTTTGTCCACAGTGGCTTCTGAGATCAGATATATTTTTGGTGATGGTGGAAAGCCTGTAATCGGACAGGAGGTTTCGGCTTTGGGAAATAATAATCTGAAATGGGAAAAAACAGCGGGGATAAACTTAGGGCTTGATTTCACAATTCTGGGCCAAAGACTCACCGGTTCTGTAGAATACTATTCGACAACTACGAAAGACTTATTGTATGATGTGGCTTTGCCCGATATTACGGGATTTTCGAAGATTGCTTCTAATCTTGGAAAAATCAAAAACAAGGGTTTCGAATTTATTCTCACTTCGAAGAATATACAGACTTCTGATTTTAAATGGACTACCTCACTCAATTTCTCGACAAACTCCAATAAAATCGTAACTTTGACAGGAGAAGATAATGACGGAGATGGCATAGAGGATGATAACATATCCAGTAATCTGTTTATAGGCCAGCCCATTTCTGCGGTATATGGGTATGTGGTAGATGGCATTTATCAGTTGGGTGATGATATACCTGCCGGTTTCCATCCGGGCAATTATCGTATTGTAGATATGACCGGAGAGGGAGAAATAACCCCTGAAGACCGTGTCATTTTAGGGAAAGGAGATCCGGCTTACCGATTTGGTATTATGAATACGCTGGAGTATAAGAACTTCACACTTAGTTTCTTTATCAATTCTGTTCAAGGAGGAAAGGATGGGTATCTGGCAGCCAACTCTTCTTCGTTAGTCAGAGATCAGAATAATCTGCGCTGGAATCGTATAAGTGCATGGGATTACTGGTCACCACGCAATCCGGATGCAGTCTATGCACGCTCCATTAGTACCCCCAAAATAACTCCTACGGTATATGAAGACCGGAGCTTTGTACGTTTGCAGGATGTTTCATTGTCTTATGCCTTTCCAAAGTCTGTTACGAACAAGGTTGGTTTGAGTGAAATTGATCTGTTTTTCAGTGGGAAAAACCTGCTGACTTTTACAAAATGGCATGGTTGGGACCCGGAAGCCGGAAGTACTTATTCGGGCAGACCGGTAATGAGAAGTTTTTCTTTTGGTGTTAGTCTTACTTATTAATCTGATTTATTATGAAAATAAAAATATATACTATTACCTTGTTGCTTTCAGTAGTGCTGGGTTCGTGCAGCAGTTCTTTTTTGGATGAGAAACCTTTGGATTTCATGAGTGCAACCAATTCTTTTCTTACCCAAGAAGATATTGATTGTTCAATAAATAATCTCTATTACCTGATAAGAAGAGAATTTTATAGTAGGGATGAAAACCGTCCGATGGATTACCTTTACGGTACGGATATTGTTTATGATGGCGAACCGAATGGTACGGAGCGACATTCCAATATGATTTCAGCTTATCATTCAACTGGTAATATTGCATCGGTACACTGGTCATTGCTTTATCATACCATATCAACTGCTAATACTATTATCGACCGTCTGCCTGCTTCTGAAGTATCAGAGGAACAAAAGACGATTGCCGAAGCCAAAGCCCGTTTCTTTAGAGGATTTGCATACAGAACCTTGGCTTATCTGTACGGTGGGGTACCTCTTTTATTGACGGAAATCGTCGAGCCTAAGTTTGATTATGTCAGAGCGTCCAAAGAAGAGGTGTTGAAGCAGGCACTTACGGATGTAGAGTTTGCGGCTACTCATCTACCCAGTTTGTCCAGTGTGCAGGATGGGGAAGTTTCTAATGCAGCAGCATATCATTTGCTTTCAGAACTTTATCTGGCAACAGCTCAATATCAGAAAGCGGTGGATGCTGCTACAACAGTCATCGATGATCCGGCTACCGGATTAATGTACACTCGCTTTGGTTCCAGAGCTAATGAAGTTCCGGGAGATGTATATTGGGATTTATTCCGAAAAAATAATCAGAACAGAGGTTCCGGAAATACAGAAGGAATCTGGGTTATTCAGATTGAAACTGACACTCCCGGTGGAAGTGGTTCCTTGACGGCCAAAGACCAGACATACACTTTGGAAAGGCATCATGCTCCGATGGTTCGTGACGTGAAAGCACATGGCATGAATCCTTTTAGTTGGCCGATTGGTGACTATACCGGAGGTCGTGGCATTGGTTGGGCCATTTCGACCCGATATTTCAGTGATGAGATATGGAAAGATGATTTCTATGGAGACATGAGAAACGCAAATCATAATTTTGTGAGAAAGTTTGCAGTTCATAATAAAGAGTATGCCAAACTTTACGGAGATACCATTGACACTCAGAATCCGCCGGTAGGGGTTACGGTCCCGTCTCGTCCGCTCTATGCTTATCAATCCAAGTGCACTACTCCGTATAATCATCCGGATGGTTTGTATTCCAATTCCAAAACTTTTGCACTTAACAGTGGAGCCGGTGCTACATACACGGATCAATATATGTTCAGGCTTGCCGAGACTTACTTGTTGCGTGCTGAGGCTTATCTGGCTTTAAATGATAAGAATAAGGCAGCGGCTGATATCAATGTGATTCGCGATAGAGCTCATGCTAAGCCTGTATCGGTATCTCAGGTAACATTGGATTATATTCTGGATGAGAGAATGAGAGAGTTAGGCGTAGAAGAAAGACGTAGAATAACGTTGATGAGAATGGGAAAACTTTACGACCGCGTGATGAAATGCAATCCCTATTATGCTAAGGAGATGGAAAAACATTATGAATTATGGCCAATACCTTATAAGGAAATTGAAGCTAACAGAGGAGCTGTGTTAGAACAGAACCCCGGATATGAATAAAGATGATAAGTAGTAATTAAAATATAGTTTATGTTATGATGAGATTTTGGTTTGTATTCATGTCTATGTTTCTTCCGGTAATATGCTGGGGACAGATTATTGTTAAAGAAACCGGAGGCATGACGGCCTTTCCGTTAGTGTCTTCCCATAAGACAGTGATTTATTATGATGCCGGAGATTATGGTGTAGTAGAAAAAACAGCTTGTCTTCTGGCTGAAGATATAAAGCGGGTGACTGATAAGAAGGTGTCTGTTTCTTCGAAAAAGGTTTCTTCGGAGTATGCTGTTGTTGTGGGAACAGTGGGACATAATACTTTCATTGACCGGTTGGTGGCAGAGGGACAATTAGATGTGTCTGCTATTCGTGGTGGTTGGGAACAGTTTGTTGTTAAAACGATAGATGATCCTGCCAAAGGACTGAAAAAAGTGCTTGTCATTGCCGGATGCGACAGGCGTGGCACAGCCTATGGCGTATTCACACTGTCAGAGGCTATAGGAGTGTCTCCTTTGTACTGGTGGGCCGATGTGCCAACAAAAAGAAAGTCTCAATTATATATTGAGAACATAAACTATGTTTCTCAGGCCCCGTCTGTTCAGTACAGGGGTATCTTTATTAATGATGAAGGTTGGGGAATAACTCCGTGGGCCGGAAAAACGTTTGATAAAGAACTGGGCGACATCGGACCGAAAACTTATGCTAAGGTGTGTGAACTGATTCTGCGGATGAAAGGTAATATGCTGGCACCTGCGATGCATCCTTCTTCGGGTGCTTTCAATAAATATCCTGAAAACAAATTAGTTGCTGATAGTTATGGAATTATAATGAGTTCTTCTCATTGCGAACCGTTACTCTTTAATAATGTGACGGAGTGGGATAAAAAAACAATGGGAGAATGGAATTATATAACTAACAAAGGAGGAATCAATAAGATACTCGACCGACGGGTTTCCGAGAATGCCCCCTATGAGAACATTTATACGATTGCTATGCGTGGTATTCATGACGCCGGACTCGTAGGTGTTCCCAAAGATAAAGAAGTCAGCTTGGTAGAGGAGGTCATTGCTGACCAAAGAGGTATTTTGAAGCAACATGTAGATTCTCCTCTTGACTCTATCCCTCAGATTTTTGTTCCCTATAAAGAAGTGCTTGATATCTATGAAAGAGGGTTGAGGCTTCCGGAAGACATTATGTTGGTTTGGCCGGATGATAATTTCGGTTATATCAAACGATTGAATAATAAGGAAGAAAGAAACCGTAAAGGCGGATCGGGCGTATATTATCATATTTCATATTTGGGCGAGCCGCATGACTATTTATGGTTGAATACAACTCCTCCGGCATTGATGTTCGAAGAAATGCGCAAGGCTTATGATACCGGAGCAAAACGCTATTGGTTACTGAATGTGGGAGACATCAAACCGGGTGAATTGGGTATGAAAACATTTCTGGATATGGCCTGGGACATTGATAAATTCAATTTTGATAATATAAACAATCATCAGGTGGACTTTCTGGCTTCCGTATTTGGTGAAAAGTATAGGGAAGATATTGACGATATAATGAACAGTTATTATCATTTAGGTTTCCAGCACAAACCGGAGGCAATGGGATGGGGATATGAATGGAATAATGAACATGCTCAGGAAAGAATGACGGATACAGACTTTTCTTTTGCAAATTATAATGAAGCAGAAGACAGAATGCAAGAGTACGACCGTATTTCTGATAAGAGCGAAAAGATATGGAACACGTTGCCGGAATCTTATAAGGCTGCTTTTTATGAGCTGGTTTTCTATCCTGTGAAGGGAGCGGCGCTTATGAACAAGAAAATGCTGACTGCGCAGCAGAACAGATGGTACGCGCGTCAAGGACGTGCGGCAACCAACTATTTGGCTGATAGAACAAAGGCTTATCATGATAGTATCGATTATTATACCGGTAAGTATAACTCCCTGCTTAATGGTAAATGGAACCATATGATGGCTCTGGCACCCGGATGGACTGCTACTTATCAGAAGATGCCACCGGTAACGACCATCGATGTACCGCAGAAAGCAGAAATGCGTGTTTTTCTTCCGGGACAGGACTCTCCTTTGGGAAAGATTACATTGAATGTCCTTCCTTGCGTAAATCCTTATACCCGGAAAGAATCTTTTATTGAATTGTATAATATAGGAGAACAAGCATTTACGTGGAATGCTAAAATTTCGGATTCGTGGATCAAACTCAGCAGGCAGAGTGGAACCACTCTTCTGCAAGAACGGATTATTGTATCTGTTGACTGGTCGAAAGTTCCGGTAGGAGAAAGGGTAACGGGTGAAATTGATATTATATCCGGCAGCAATCAGGAAAAGATTTATTTGCCTGTTTTCAATCCTGCTTATCCTACAGCCGGCGAGTTGAAAGGATGGTATGTGGAGGATAATGGTTGTGTATCTATCAATCCGGGAAAATTTCATAGAAAAGTGGAGAATGAAGATATAAAAATGAAAGTAATAGAGGGATTGGGATATGAGAACCAGTGTATACAACTGGGAGAGGCTACAAAACCTGTTCAGAATCCACGTCGTTCCAGACAGGCTGCCAAAGTGGAATATGATTTTTATACTTTTAATGCCGGTTCAGTAACGGTTTATACGTATGCATTACCTGTTTTTCCGGTGAATTCGGAACGTGGCACTTGCTTCGGCATAATGATAGATGATGGCTTATTGAAATATGCCTCGAATAATGCAAAAGAATATTCAGGCGAATGGCGGGAAAATGTGTATCGCAACAGCACGATAAATGCTGTAACCTTAAATATAGATAAACCGGGCAGACATACTTTGAAGTTGATATGCTCTGATCCGGGTATGATTATTCAAAAGGTTGTGATAGATATGGGAGGAATGAAGCGCTCTTATCTCGGACCTGAAATAACAATAGTGGAATGATTGGTTTGGTATAAAACCAATTTTTACCGGGTCTTCCCTTTATTTTGACCGAATTATCACCTTTTATGAAACAATTGTGCTACCTGGAATTCATTTTTTCACCGTACATTTGCAATGTCGGTTACGAAGAGTAAAAGACAGGTTGAATCTTGATAAGGTAGGATTAGTTTGAGATATAATAGAATTGTTTTACAAAGGATTGGCTAAGTTTAGGTTATGGGTTAACGAAGGGTAGTTAATAGTTTTAGGAGTTTTCAATAGGTATAAAGAATAAGCGGTTATCATCATAAGGATGATAACCGCTTTTCGGTTTATATGAATCAGGTTAGAATTTGAAATTCTGCGGCTTCACGTATATCTTGAAGTCCTTGATGCCGCCCGGAACTTCGCTTTCCATCCGGGGCAGGCATTGGAATCCTGTCAGCGTGTGGGTGGCGCCCAGGTCGATGACAATACTATGTGGATAGGGGCTGCCTTCCGTAGTGCTCCAATAG
The DNA here is from genome assembly GCF_900142015.1 of Bacteroides stercorirosoris. Lineage (GTDB taxonomy): Bacteria > Bacteroidota > Bacteroidia > Bacteroidales > Bacteroidaceae > Bacteroides > Bacteroides stercorirosoris. The sequence continues at coordinate 21,420 of NZ_FQZN01000008.1, read as the reverse complement.
GTAGACTCCTGCAGGTCGAAAGTCTTGTCGGCAGAGCGGTTCACGTGCGATACGTCTTCGCTGTCGGCATAACTCACCGTCCAGGGCTCGCGTGACAAGCGGTCGCCGTTCTTATCCAGAAAGTACATTTCGGCAATGCAGGCCAGGTCTTTGCCATCCTGTGAATTTAATGCTTCCAGGCAGACATAGCGTCCGGTGACAGGTTTGTCGAACTTAACTTCCTGCCAGCCGTTACCCGGCTTGAAACTTCCCGTGAAGGCTGGTTTCTCACCGGACAAATCCAGGTTTTCGCCTTCGTTGCGGTGTGTCAAAGGCTTCTGTATGAGAAGCTGGTCGAGAAGCGGTTCGCTCAGGCCTTCCGATTTGGCTTCTTTAGGACCTACGATGTCGAATACTACTATTTCATTCTCACCTTTCTTCAACCAGCAACCCGGTACATAGAGCGTCTGTTGGGGACCGATTTCCCAGATACGTCCCAAAGCGTAACCGTTCACATAGACCAGACCTTTGCCCCAAGTCTCGAAGTTCAGGAACGTATCACTTGGTTTCTTCACCTGGAACTTAGCACGGTATACACCCGGAATGCGTTGTCCCAAATTGTCCGTCAGCGACTGTATGGGTTGGAACTTCATACCTTGGTAGAATTTGTAAGTATCTTCAATGTTGTATACTTCCCAGTTTTTCAAGTCGCAGGAGAAGGGGTAGCCGTTGATGTCCATAGACAGTTCCACGTTTTTCGTGATACCTTTGAAGTCCTTGATGGCGCGTCCGAAGTTGATGCGTCCCATGGCTTCTACGAGGATGTCGAGTTGCGCACCTTTCGGGCAGGCGGGCAGTACGAGTTGTTTCTCGCCGTTTCTCCGGTCGAGTTTGCCGATATACTTTCCATCCACGAATATCTGTGCATAGTCGTGTGCATCGTTCACCGTGAGAGTGGCGCCCGCTTTCAGTTCGGGCAGGGCGGTGCGGTAGAGGATGCTGCCGAAACCCTGGTTGTATTCTTCCATCGTGCGGATATTCTCATCCTTTTTGACGGCAGGCAGATTGTCGAACAACGGAGCCATTTCTGTGAACTGGAAGGCAGGGATGCTGATGGGTTTGATTAAGGCAGGCACTTTAGCCTGTTTCTCGCCATCCATATATTTGGCCATGGCCTCTCTCAACTTCCAGTACTTGGGAGTGGTCTGGCCGGATTCGCTGATGGGCGCGTCGTAATCGTAGGAAGTCACGTCGGGAGCAAAGCCCGGAGAGTTGGCGCCTGCCCAGTGTCCCCAGTTTGTTCCTCCGTGGGTCATATAAAGGCTGAATGAAATGCCTCTCGAAAGCATATCGTCGATACCTTTAATCATGTCTTCGGCAGGACGGGTTTCGTGGTTGGCTCCCCATTTGTCGAACCAGCCGCTCCAGAACTCGGAACACATCAAGGGACTGTTCGGACGGAGTTCTTTCAGTTTGGCAAATTGCTGGTCCACATTGGCACCCGTACCGAAGTTCATGGTCCAGATTAAGTCGTCCAGTCCGTTCAGGGTGAAGTTGGAAGCCCAGTCGCATTGGAAGAGGGCGATGTCATTGCCGAAGTGGGTGCGTACGATGTCTCTGATTTGGGAAACATATCCTTTGTCTGCACCGTAAGAACCGTATTCGTTTTCTACCTGTACCATGATGATGGGGCCGCCATTGGCGATAGTCAGGTCTTTCACTTGCTTGGCTACGGCTTCTTCGAAGAGGGCTACGCGTTCAATGAAGTAAGGATCTGATTCGCGCAGGCGGACATCCTTTTTCTTAAGCAGCCACCACGGCAGACCGCCCATTTCCCACTCGGCACAAACATACGGGCCGGGACGCAGGATGACATACATGTCGTTCTGCTGGCACAGACGGCAGAATTCTGCCAGGTCGTTCTGTCCGGTGAAGTCGTAGACTCCGGGTTGCTGCTCGTGGGAGTTCCAGAAGACGTAGAGGCAGACAGTGTTCATGCCCAGTGCCTTGCAAAGTTTGATACGTTGATCCCAATAGGGTTTCGGAATGCGCGGATAGTGCAACTCGGCGGCCTTTACCACAAACGGTTTGCCGTTCAGCAGGAAGGTGCCTTTGCCGGCTTCAAAGCGGCCTTGGTCTTCAAAACTGTCGAAACTCCACTTGTCACGCCAGGGGATGGTAATCTTATCGCCTTCGAAGGAGAAGGGGAGCCATACGTAACGCGAGTTTTCCAAGTCCTTTTTGTTCCAGCGGTCGAATAGGGCGATATACATATCTTTCTTACCCATTACTTTCTGCACATAAGTGCTTTGGGCATAGAAAGTCTTGTCGGCATCCGTGCCTGTGCAGGGGTTACCTATTGTTTTCCATTCGCCCATGATGGAGTCCGCTACGGCCAGTTCCGCCTGATTCGGGTCCCATCCGGTGCAGCCGGAAGAAAGCATGTAGTATTTCCCGTTGCGCTTGAATACGGCGGGGGCTTCACGGCTCTCTTTGATGAAATTGCGGGTATACCGTCCGGTAGGTCTCTGATAGTCGTCCGTCAACTCGCTGATGTACAGGGTGGCGTTGTTTTCGGAAGAATAGAAATGGTAGGCGCGGCCGTCGTCATCCACGAAAACGGTTTGATCGCGGCTCATCGCATTGTTGGGGCGGAAGCTGCCCAGGTAGGTGAACTCTCCGGTGGGGGAGTCGCTGATGGCTACTCCGGCGCAGGCTTTGCTATAGTCGGCACTTTCAACGTGTGCCCACATCACAAACTTCTTTGTTTTGGGGTTGTAAATCACTTTGGGACGTTCCAGTACTTTGCTGGTGTGCAGGTCGTGCCCCTGGTCATCCTTCACTGCGGGGAGGACGATGCCTTCGAACTTCCAGTTTAGCAGGTCTTTTGAAGAGTAGCAACTTACGCCGGTCACGTCTGTGCGATAACACTCCCAGGTCGCCCAATCGGGCAGGATGGTTTTGCCTTTCTTGTACTCGCCATACCAGTAGTAGGTTCCTTCATGGTAGAGGATGCCACCGCCATGTGCGTTGATGGGATTACCATCGGTGTCGTTCCACACTTCACCCGGTATGATGGCATTGTTGGCCGTTGCTCGGTTTTGCGCTTGTGCCGTGAAGGCTCCCAGCAAGCAGGCAATCACTAATGTCATACTCCAAAAAATGTTTCTCATGATTTGAATGGTTTTTATAGTTGTTTTCTAAAATATTTCTGTTGCAAAGATAGGAATGCTCTCCAACTTTAACCTACAAAAATAATTCATTATAGGAGGTCATTTGTGTCAAACTAATACGATTAATTATTTCTATCTTTGTAGTCATTAAACGAAATTATAGTAATCTTTAACATGAAACACATTCAATGGTTGTTGGCAACTGCTTGTATGCTTGCGGTTTGCCTGTCTGTCTCTGCTCAAAGTAGCAAAAAAGTTAAGAATCTCTCTCCGGAGAAATGGGTGAAATCAAAGGTTTGGAACGAAGGTTTGAAAGCGAAGCCCCATTCTTCTACAAATCTTGCGGAATTCAAGGCGCAATACGAAGCGAATCCGGAACAATGGAAGGCGGCTTTTCGCTGGTTGGCGTCGCACGACCTGACTGCTATCGAGAAGGGAAAGCATCCGATAGAAGGAACATCACTTGTGGTTTCTGTTGAAGATAGCAAGAATGAACCGTTAGAGAAGAGAGGTTCCGAGTCTCACCGGAAGCATATCGACTTGCAATACGTGGTGAAGGGTACGGAACGTTTTGCATTGCTGGATCATGAGTCTTCAAAGGTTAATTGCGAGTATAGTGAGAAAAAGGATGTGATTCATTATGATTATGATCTCTCGAAAACAACTTTTATCGATTCCGTTCCCGGTGAGTTTTTCCTGTTCTTTCCGTCCGACTGGCATATTGCGAAGATAGCTACGGATAAGGAAGATCAGAATATAAGGGTGATCGTGATTAAGTTGGATTACATATGATTCGCGCGCGTACCTAATCTATTATAGCAGCTCCATTTTATGAAAATAAGCCTATTGATAAGAGGAAGGGTGTAGTCGCAAGATTACGCCCTTTCTTGTGATTAGGAGAGGGTATACTTTAGCTTTGTCAGGCCCTTATTTGTTTCATTTAGTTTCTTCTAATTGAAACAAAAGTGCCTTGCCTGTGAAACAAGATTTTCTTCCCATTGAAACTACAGTTTCTTGCCTAAGAAACAAGAGTGCCTTAACTGAGAAACAAAAATGTCTTAACTGGGAGACAAAAGTGCCTTACCTGTGCCTTTCGGAATGAGTAGGCACAGGGTTTATTTACCTCTTCGAGATGCGGCCGCTTTGTCAATCAGAAAGTGGAAGAACCTGGCAGATATGCTGTCGCCTGCCATTGTTAATGCTTCCGGATGGAACTGTACTCCCCAAATGGGCTTTCCGTTGATATTTTCAATGGCTTCGGGAATACTGTCCGCGGCCCATGCCGTAATCCGGAAACCGGGTGCTGCCTGTTTCACAGCTTGGTGGTGATGTGTGTTAGTGAAAAGCTCTGTTTGCCCCGTAATCTGAGCTATTGCGGAGCCTTGCAGGAGATGGACTGTGTGGGTGGGCACACTGCTTGGCTCTTCCTGATTATGCCGTACCGTAGTGTCCGGGTGTTGTGCCGGTATGTCCTGATAGAGTGTTCCGCCGAATGCCACATTTATCAATTGCTCGCCCCTACAGATGCCTAACATCGGTATATTGCGCTGTGCTGCAAGACGAATCAGGGCGATGTCGTAAACATCGCGCAGCGAATCAACCTCCCCCAGTTGCTCGATAGGTTCTTCATTATAATAAGAAGGGTGAATGTCAGCCCCTCCTATTAATATAATTGCATCCAGTCGGCTGACGATATCTGTCAAAACCGTACTGTCCGTTGTGACAGGGATGAGCATCGGGGTGCCACCGGCTTGTATCACAGATTCGGTGTAAGTCGTTCGTGCACTCGAATAGTCATTGGGGTGGGAGCAGGAAATGCCGATCAATGGCCGTTGCCTGTGCGAGGCGCCATTGGATTGGCATCCGCTGAACAATAGAAGAATCAATAGCGTGGTGGCGGATAGCAGTGCTTTCATTGTAAGTTTAAAGATTAGTGATTTACGCTGTAAAGTTAAGAAAATCTTTCTGTTAGTAGTGATGTGTTACATAACATAGTTTAGTAACACCGTCGATTTATTGCTTTTCTTTTGATAAATTCATAATTTGCGCCTCACTAAAATTAAGGGTATGCGAAGGCATACTGATTTATTCATTTTAAATCTTATATATCATGAAAGTATATCAGACGAATGAAATTAAGAACATTGCCCTGCTTGGCAATGACGGCTCGGGTAAAACCACTCTCACAGAAGCGCTGCTCTATGAGAGTGGTATTATAAAACGTCGCGGCAGAATTACTGCCAAGAATACAGTCAGCGATTACTTCCCGGTGGAGCAAGAATATGGCTATTCTGTGTTTTCCACCGTTTTCCATGTGGAGTGGAACGGTAAGAAACTGAATATCATAGACTGCCCGGGTAGTGATGACTTTGTTGGAGCCGCCATGACAGCGTTGAATGTTACTGATACTGCGATACTGCTTCTGAATGGACAATATGGTCCGGAAGTAGGTACCCAAAACCATTTCCGTTATACAGAGAAACTGGGCAAACCGGTAATCTTCCTGGTGAACCAGCTTGACCATGAAAAGTGTGATTATGATATGGTGTTGGAGCAGTTGAAGTCAGCTTATGGTTCGAAGGTAGTGCCCGTGCAATATCCGTTGGCTACCGGACCGAACTTCAATTCGTTGATTGATGTACTTCTGATGAAAAAATATTCGTGGGGACCCGAAGGTGGTGCGCCCACTATCGAAGACGTTCCCGCAGAGGAAATGGAAAAAGCAACCGAACTGCATAAAGCACTGGTGGAAGCTGCTGCCGAACATGACGAAAGTCTGATGGAGAAATTCTTTGAACAGGAATCATTGTCGGAAGATGAAATGCGCGAAGGTATCCGCAAAGGTTTGGCTTCACGTGGCATGTTCCCCGTATTCTGCGTGTGCGCAGGTAAAGATATGGGTGTGCGCCGTCTGATGGAATTCCTGGGCAATGTGGTTCCGTTTGTGGACGAAATGCCTCCGGTGCATAACACCCGCGGTGAAGTTGTGAAGCCGGATCCGAATGGTCCTACTTCTCTTTACTTCTTTAAGACGGCTGTCGAACCACACATCGGTGACGTGCAGTACTTCAAGGTAATGAGCGGTAAGGTGCATGAAGGCGAGGACTTTACGAATGCTGATCGTGGTTCGAAAGAACGTATCGCCCAGATATATGCTTGTGCGGGTGCCAACCGTATCAAAGTGGAAGAAATGGTGGCCGGTGATATCGGCTGTACCGTGAAGTTGAAAGACGTGCATACCGGCAATACGCTGAATGGCAAGGGGACTGAAAATCGCTTCAACTTTATAAAATATCCGAACTCCAAGTATTCTCGTGCCATCAAGCCCGTAAATGAGTCTGATACGGAGAAGATGATGGCGATTCTTAACCGTATGCGTGAGGAAGATCCGACTTGGGTGATAGAACAGTCTAAGGAATTGCGCCAGACTATCGTTCATGGACAAGGTGAATTCCACCTGCGTACGTTGAAATGGCGTCTGGAAAACAATGAGAAATTGCAAATCAAGTTTGAGGAGCCGAGAATTCCATATCGCGAAACGATTACGAAAGCGTCTCGCGCGGATTATCGTCATAAGAAACAGTCGGGTGGTGCAGGCCAGTTTGGTGAAGTACATCTGATTGTTGAGCCCTATTACGAAGGTATGCCCGTGCCCGATACTTATAAATTCGGTGGTCAGGAATTTAAGATTAACGTGAAAGGTACCGAAGAAATCCCATTGGAATGGGGCGGTAAGCTGGTATTCATTAATAGTATCGTAGGTGGTTCTATTGATGCACGCTTTATGCCTGCTATCCTGAAGGGTATCATGTCACGTATGGAACAAGGACCGTTGACCGGTTCGTATGCCCGTGACGTGCGTGTGATTGTGTATGACGGTAAGATGCACCCGGTAGATTCCAATGAAATCTCTTTCATGCTGGCAGGACGTAATGCGTTCAGTGAAGCATTCAAGAATGCAGGTCCGAAGATTCTTGAACCTATCTATGACGTGGAAGTATTTGTTCCGTCTGATAGAATGGGTGATGTGATGGGTGACTTGCAGGGACGCCGTGCCATGATTATGGGTATGAGCAGTGAAGCCGGTTATGAAAAACTGAGTGCTAAAGTACCTTTGAAAGAAATGTCATCCTACTCTACAGCATTGAGCTCTTTGACAGGAGGACGTGCTTCATTTATCATGAAGTTTGCCAGCTATGAGCTTGTTCCAAGTGACGTACAAGACAAGCTCGTTAAGGAGTTTGAAGCTAAGCAAGCCGAAGAATAAAAGACTTCACTTCGTCTGTTTTTATAATTTGTTAAAGCCGTTACTCCCTCAGAACGAGGGGTAATGGCTTTTTTATTAACACTGATTAAGAACATACGGAAATGTGAATGTGAATGATTAATTTTTTATTAAATTTGCAAACCAAAAACACTTCTATTTGTTATAATGCTCGTAATGCAACTTAAAAAATGCCTTTCGGTTAATTTACGAGAACTCGCGGTTAAATCAGGTTAATTTGTTAGGAGTGTTAATTAGGGAGTGTTAATTTTGTGACTATGAAAAAGTCAACTATATGGATATTAGGCGTCGTTATGGGGCTATCTTTCCTCAGTCTGTTGTATCTGCAAATCAGCTACATAGAAGAGATGGTAAAGATGCGTAACGAGCAATTTGATGAAGGCGTCAAGCGCGGACTGATGGCTGCTTCCAAAGAAGTGGAGTCCGAGGAAGTTGCCCGTTGGTTGAAGGAGGACATCTCTGAAGCGGAAAAGAGAGCTTGGGAACAAGGCAAGTCCGTGGTGCAGATTGAACAATTTACAGCGACATCGCCGGATGGTTCCAAGTATCCGGTGATGGAACTGCGGACGATAACCAGTACTCAGACAGAGTTGCCACGCGCTATGATTTCGCGTAAGCATGGTGCCAAAACGATACCTCAGACAGCCCGTTCGATGGCGGATTTGGTCAGGAACCGTTATTTATACCAACGTGCCTTGCTGGATGAAGTAGCCTTGCAAATGGTGTATAAGGCAAGCAACAGGCCGGTTGAAGAACGTGTCAATTTCAAGAATCTGGACCAGAACTTAAAGTCGGGCCTGGTAGATAACGGTATCGATCTGAAGTATCACTTTAAGGTGATAGATCGTGACGGACGTGAGGTGTACCGTTGTTCGGATTATGTTGATGAAGGAAGTGAGAACTCTTATTCTCAGCCTTTGTTTCTGAACGATCCGCCTGCCCGTATGAGCATGGTGAAGATACACTTCCCGGGTAAAAGGGATTATATTTTCGATTCGGTCAGTTTTATGATACCGTCGATGATATTCACCTTTGTGCTGTTGATAACATTTATATTCACGATTTACATCGTGTTCCGCCAAAAGAAACTGACGGAAATGAAGAATGACTTTATCAACAACATGACACACGAGTTCAAGACACCGATATCGACAATCTCGCTGGCTGCGCAGATGTTGAAAGACCCCGCAGTGGGTAAGTCACCTGCCATGTTCCAGCATATATCGACGGTGATTAATGATGAAACGAAGCGGTTGAGGTTTCAGGTGGAGAAGGTGCTCCAGATGTCGATGTTCGACAAGCAGCGGGCTACCTTGAAGATGAAGGAACTGGATGCCAACGAACTGATTACGGGAGTTATCAACACATTTGCCTTGAAGGTGGAGCGTTATAACGGTAATATAGAGTCGGAACTGAACGCAACAGACCCGATTGTCTTTGCAGATGAAATGCATCTTACGAATGTGATTTTTAATCTGATGGATAATGCGGTGAAGTATAAGAGACCGGATGAGGATCTGGAATTGAAAGTGAAGACCTGGAACGAACCGGGCAAGCTGATGATTTCTATCCAGGATAACGGTATAGGTATTAAAAAAGAGAATTTAAAAAAGATATTTGAAAAGTTCTATCGCGTGCATACAGGTAATCTGCACGACGTGAAAGGCTTCGGACTGGGGCTTTCCTATGTGAAGAAAATCATTACGGATCACAAGGGAACCATTCGGGCAGAGAGCGAACTGAACGTTGGAACTAAATTTATTATTGCATTACCTTTACTTAAAAATTAATGATATGGACGAGAAACTGCGTATTTTATTGTGCGAAGATGATGAAAATCTTGGCATGCTTTTAAGAGAATATTTACAGGCGAAAGGTTATTCCGCCGAGTTATATCCCGATGGTGAAGCTGGATACAAAGCTTTTCTGAAGAATAAATATGACTTGTGTGTATTTGACGTGATGATGCCGAAGAAAGACGGTTTCACATTGGCTCAGGAGGTGCGTGCGGCAAATGCCGAAATACCTATCATCTTCCTGACTGCAAAGACACTGAAAGAAGATATTCTGGAAGGCTTTAAGATTGGTGCGGATGATTATATCACCAAGCCGTTCAGTATGGAAGAGCTGACCTTCAGAATTGAAGCTATCCTGAGACGCGTGCGTGGAAAGAAGAACAAAGAAAGCAATATCTATAAGATTGGTATGTTCACTTTCGATACACAGAAACAGATTCTTTCGACTCCTGACAAGCAGACGAAGCTGACTACCAAAGAGTCGGAACTGTTGGGACTGCTTTGCGCCCACGCCAACGAAATCCTGCAACGTGACTTTGCGCTGAAGACTATCTGGATTGATGATAACTACTTCAATGCCCGTAGCATGGATGTGTATATCACAAAATTGCGTAAGCATCTGAAAGAAGATCCTTCTATTGAAATCATCAATATTCACGGAAAGGGGTATAAACTGATTACACCGGAACCGGAATCTTAAGGAAATTGAGAGTTGACAAGGTATTTAGTTGACGAGGGGACAAGGATTTGTAAGACTATCCCTCCTTGTTTCTTGTAAACTGAATCCCTTGTCAACCGAAAAAGAATAAAAAAGGCGGTTGCTAAAATAGCAACCGCCTTTTTTATTCTTTTTTCCGATATCAGTCAGCCAATCTCTTATTGATGACAATGTATGAAATCAACCCCAATACCATAAGAACAGCTGATGTTCCCAAAATGGTGTTGTTGTTTACATTACCGGTAAAGGAACATGCAACCAAGATTACAGCTCCTACCAGGACTAATATCAAGCCCAGATTTTTTAATAAACCTTTCATGTGTGTGTATTTTAATAGATTATTATATTCTTGTCACAAAGAAAAGCATAATTCTTTAACAAGCGAAATTATTTTTGCAAAAAAACCATATTTTAATGAAGAATGAAGAATGAAGGATGAAAAATAAGGCTGAATATCACATCTTTTGCCTGAATCTCTTCATTCTCCATTCCTTATTCTTCATTTATTTTTAGTCTTTCGTATTGAAAAATATCTTTCTCAATACTTCCTGGCTAATTCTCAGCTCTTCTACTGTGATGCCATGCAACGCCTCCTTCAAGGTCTGGTTGGCAATGACCCGTGCACGCTCTTCCAATTCTTTCCCGTCTTTGGTGAGATGGATGAGGTTGGTGCGTCGGTCTTTCTTGTCAGAGATGCGGACAACCAGATGCTGGCGTTCCATATTGTCGATGAGGCGCGTCATGCTGGGTTTGTCTTTAAAAGTTGCATTGCACAACTCTTGTTGTGTCACTCCGTCTTTTTCCCACAAAAAGATGAGTACAGTCCACTGTTCCGGAGTAATCTCCAAACCGTTCTGGCGGAAGTTACGGGACAGTTTTCGGTTGATGGCGGCGGAAACTTTACCATTCAGTATGGCGAAAATCAGCCGGATGTCAAAGTTAAATTGCTCTATCATGAAATTATTGTTTAAACAACTTTGCAAAGTTAAGTCACTTCTGTGATAAATCCTATCTTCGGACACAAAAAAACATTAAATGTTTGTGGAACAAAATAAAATTCCTACCTTTGCACCGCAAATTTTTAAACGAATTATTAATTCATTAATTAAACAAGTATGAATCAATACGAAACCGTTTTCATTTTAACTCCCGTTTTGTCTGATGTTCAGATGAAGGAAGCGGTAGAAAAATTCAAAGGCATCCTTACTGCTGAAGGTGCTGAGATTGTAAATGAAGAGAACTGGGGACTGAAAAAACTGGCTTATCCTATCCAGAAGAAGTCAACAGGTTTCTATCAGCTGATTGAGTTCAATGCAGAACCGACTGTAATTGAGAAGTTAGAGCTTAACTTCCGTCGTGATGAGCGCGTTATCCGTTTCTTGACTTTCAAGCAAGACAAGTACGCTGCTGAATACGCTGCGAAGAGAAGAAGTGTTAAATCAACTAAAAAGGAGGATTAATCATGGCACAACAAGTTCAATCAGAAATCAGATATTTAACTCCGCCGTCAGTGGACGTTAAGAAGAAAAAATACTGCCGTTTCAAAAAGAGTGGTATTAAGTACATCGACTATAAGGATCCCGAATTCTTGAAGAAATTCTTGAATGAGCAAGGTAAAATCCTTCCGCGTCGCATCACCGGTACTTCTTTGAAGTTCCAACGTCGTGTAGCTCAAGCTGTGAAGAGAGCCCGTCACTTGGCTTTATTGCCCTATGTAACTGACATGATGAAATAATAGGAGGAGGAAAGTATGGAAATTATATTGAAAGAAGACATTGTAAACTTGGGTTATAAGAACGACATCGTAACCGTTAAGTCTGGTTATGGTCGTAACTACCTCATCCCGACAGGTAAAGCTGTGATTGCTTCTCCCTCGGCAAAGAAAATGTTGGCTGAAGATTTGAAGCAACGTGCTCACAAGCTGGAGAAAATCAAGAAAGATGCTGAAGCATTGGCTGCTAAACTGGAAGGTGTATCTTTGAAGATCGCTACTAAGGTTAGCTCAACCGGTACTATCTTCGGTTCTGTTGGTAACATCCAGATTGCAGAAGCGCTGGCTAAGTTAGGTCATGAAGTTGACCGTAAGATCATCGTTGTAAAAGACGCTGTGAAAGAAGTTGGCGAGTACAAAGCTATCGTTAAGCTGCACAAGGAAGTTTCTGTAGAAATTCCTTTCGAAGTAGTTGCTGAAGAAGCATAATTGAATACTTCATATAGAAAAAGCCCGGTTTCCGAAAAGGAGGCCGGGCTTTTTTATTTTTGATAAGCATTTACCGGATGTGATAAGTATGTTAACTTAGTAATGCTTAAAAAGTAACTTGGTACATATAAATGAGTATTTGTCTCAATACTAAATTATTTTTCTCCTATTGGGAAAGGAATCTCCTACTGGAAAAAATAGAATGCCCATTATGCCACTTTGTTTTTTTAACGTCACCTAATACTCCTTGTCTATTCTTTTGATGGTTTCGTCAATTAATTCCAGGTGATGGTTGTACGTAAGCCGCGGATCATCATGTATATAGGAGATTTGCCGTATGGCAGCAAGGCCTTCCGGAAGGTTAAAAACAAAATTCCAGGTTTCCCTCAGCGTCGTCTTATCTTTATTAGAGAATTCCTGAAAATCTTGTCGATCGGTAAGTTTGGCTGTCATATTTTCTTTTGTTTTGGAAAAGCCTTCATAAAACTTATGTGAATTTTTAATAACGGCATACGCCTGAATGATTTGAACAACAAGCTCTTTGCTTTCAATATTTTGCATTAGAGAAGATGCACTGAGCATTTCCATAGCGTCGGTAAGAGGAAGAAAGTCTCTTGATTGGAAAAGAAAATAGTTGTAATAGTTTAGAGAATCTGAGGATGTCTCATTTATTCTGTCCTTATATTGAAGTAGATAGCGTGCTCCTTGTTTGTTGAATATCTCTAACTCCCTCATATCCTCTATTATTTCTTTGTTGATGAGCAATTCGCTTTTCACCAATTGTAAAGCTTGTGTAACCTCTTTCTTTTTATTGTGTTCTTGGATCATATCACTGCCTATGAAAGTGATAATGATGCCTAACACTACTGCTGTAAAATTGCAGATAAAATCTCCTAACCGTCTGGTTGTGGTAGGGGATGTGATAATCTCTTTTAATTTCTTTTTCATTTGTTCTTTCAGCTGTTGGTTTATTCGCATTCTTTTTCGATAGCTTCGATTGTTTTATCGATTTCTTCTACACAGGCGAAATAAATTCGTGCTTTTTGTATATTGGGGATTGCTTGAAGGAGTTGTAAACCTTCCGGTAGGATAAATAGAAGATGAAGTTGTTGCCCTAAGTCTTTTACGATATCTTCGGTTTTTTCTCTTAGCCTCGTCAGGTTGTATGCATAAGACTTTACTTTGGGATTATCATTGAAGTCGTTTTGCACATGATCTTTTATATTACTATATGTTTCAAAAGATGTTTCAGCGGCTTTGATGGCTCCGTATGCTTTGATTATTTGCAGGGCAAGTTCTTTGTTCTGAATTTTTTGAATAAGTGCAGAAGCTTTGAGCATTTCTATGGCATCATTGGTGAATGTGAATTTGCTCCATTGAAAAAGAAGAGGGAAATATTTATTAATGGAATCCTTAGGTATTCCACTTGCATTGTCTTTATTCTCAAAAAGATAATTTGCGGCACGTTGTTCCAAAGCTACTCTGTTTCCCATAGCTTCTATTTCTTCCCTATTCAGAAGAAGCTCACTTTTCACCAGTTGCAGTGATTTCTTTATTTCCTTTTGGGTGTTGCGTTCTGTAATCCAGTCGCTTCCGGCAAAGGTGAGAATAATGCCTAATACTACTGCAATGAAATTGCGGAAGAAGTCACCCAACTTATACTCTGTCGCTAAGTACTTTAATTTGTTTGACGGTTTTATTTTCATAAGGTTGTTATTTAATGTTGCAAGCAAAGATAAGAATAATTTAAAATAAATAAGAATATGGATGTAGGAAAGATTGTAGGGCTAAGGAAACAAAAGGGCATAAAAAAAAGTCTGTCCGTACTTTTGTACGTCAGACTTTCAATTCTCTCAGTGTTGTTGTACTGAAATTATTCAGCTACAACTGCTGCGCTATCTACTGCTACAGTATCAGCTGCTGCGGCTGCCTCAGCTGCTGCGGCTGCTGCTTCTTCTACTGCTGCGATTGAATCAGCGATGCGGATTGAATCTGCTGTTGCTTTTTCAGCGTCAGCTTGTTTGTTACCACAAGATGCGAAGGATACTGCTACGATAGCTACGGCCATCAAAACTAATTTTTTCATTTTCTTTGCTTTTTAAAAACGTAATACAATCAATTGCTTTATTAAAACGATGCAAAGGTATGTACTTTTTCAATATGTTGTTCTCCAAATACCAACTTTTTTTATGTTTTTTTTGGAGCTCAGCCCTTTTTGCCTCCTCTTTGTATGTTTTATAACATACTAATCTTCTGCAATACTGTTATATAGATATCGCTTGATGCTCCTTTTTGGAGTCTTTTCAAACTCTGTCGGATAGAGTTGAATCTGGCTTACTTTCTCGTAACTGGCTACGCTGCTATTCAGATTCTTCAGGTTCTCATCCATGATGGTTTTAAGGTTTTCCGGTTGGTTCAGTCCGAGTGAATCCAGAGCCTCGTAATCGGCATAGACCAGAGCAACCAGCTTTTTATTGCGTTCGATAACAAGGCTTTCCAGCACGAACGGCAGGTTGTTGAGACGCGCTTCTATTTCTTCGGGGAAGATGTTCTGTCCGCTGGAACTCAATATCATAGTCTTACTGCGGCCACGAATATAGAGGTTATTGTTATTATCCAGTTTTCCCAGGTCGCCGGTACGCAGCCAACCATCTTCGGTGAAAACTTCTTTGGTAGCTTCGGGATTTTTGTAATAGCCTGCCATTACGTTCTCCCCCCGTACCTGGATTTCGCCGATTTCAGATTCGGGGTTCTCCTTATAGATACGTGCTTCCATAATATCGAGTACGCGGCCGGAAGAAGTCGGGATAAATTCGTTCCAGGGGGCATAGCTGATGAGTGGTGCGCACTCCGTCATGCCGTAACCGATGGTGAACGGGAATTTGATACGATGGAAGAACTCTTCCACTTCCGGATTCATGGCGGCACCGCCGATGATGACTTCTTTGAAACGTCCGCCCAAAGCATCTATCAGTTTCTTGCGGATTTGTCCGTAGATTTGTCCGTCGAGCAGAGGGATGCTGAGTGCCCATTTCATGGTTTTTTTGTTGATGATGGGCTGGATGACATTTTTATAGATTTTCTCGATAACGAGCGGTACGGTGATTATCAGGTTAGGCTTCACCTCTTCAAAGGCTTTCATCAGAATCTTGGGCGAAGGAACTTTGCCCAGAAGGGTGACGTGCGTGCCCACAGCGGTGGCTGTAAGGAAGTCGAAAGCACAGCCGTAAGCGTGAGCCAATGGCAGGAAGGAGAGGACTTTATCTCCTTTTCTCAGCAACTCGGTACGGATGCCGAAGGTGACGTTTCCTGCAAGATTGTTTCCCGTCAGCATGACACCTTTGCTGAAACCGGTGGTGCCCGAAGTATAGTTCAGCAACATCACTTTGTCATTAGAAAGTGTAGTATATTCCACATTTTCCTGTCGGAAACCTTTTGGATAGGTTTCGTGCATTTCTTCATCCAGATGTTTGAGGAAACGATTGATTGTTTCTCCGTCGCGCTGGTGCAGACAACGGAAGTCGGAAAGTGAGAATACGGCACGTAATCCGGCAAGGCGTTCTTCCTCCAGGTGTTCCCAGATGGAATCACTGGTGAAGAGAAACACAGATTCGGAATGATTAACGATATGGTGTACGTCGTTCGGATTGAAATCTTGCAGGATCGGGACTATGATGGCACCGTACGTGATAGTGGCCATGTATGCGATGCACCAGCGGGCATTGTTCTTGCCTATGACGGCGATTTTATCGCCCCGGCGCAGGCTGCAATGTTTGAACAACAAGTGCAATTTAGCTATTTCTTGCGCCACTTGTCCGTAGGTATAACTCTCGTCTTCACCGTAATCGGTGTAGCAGGGAAGGTCCCAATTCTCACGGAAACTCTGCTCGTAGAGTTTGATAAAGTTCTCTTGTATCATTGCACGAAAATTGATGAATTGTGCAAAAGTAGGAAAAATCTAAGAATTATATGTAACTTTGTGGCAGAAATGTGTTTAGATAGATATGATTGATACCACTATATTTCAAGATAAGACAGCGGTTTACTATACGTTGGGGTGCAAACTGAACTTCTCAGAAACCTCCACTATCGGTAAGATTTTGCGGGAAGCGGGCGTGCGTACGGCACGTAAAGGAGAGAAAGCGGACATCTGTGTAGTGAATACCTGTTCGGTGACGGAAGTGGCGGACAAGAAATGCCGCCAGGCCATTCACCGCCTGGTGAAGCAGCATCCGGGCGCTTTTGTAGTTGTGACCGGCTGTTATGCCCAGTTGAAACCCGATGCTGTGGCAAAGATAGAAGGAGTAGACGTTGTGCTCGGTGCAGAGCAGAAGAAGGACTTGCTGCAATATCTGGGCGATTTGCAGAAACGTGAATCCGGTGAAGCGTATACTTCGGCGCTGAAAGATATTCATTCGTTTGCCCCGTCCTGTTCGCGTGGCGACCGTACCCGTTACTTTCTGAAGGTGCAGGACGGTTGCGATTATTTCTGTTCCTATTGCACCATTCCTTTCGCCCGCGGGCGGAGCCGTAACGGAACAGTGGCTTCTATGGTGGAGCAGGCACGCCGGGCGGCAGCCGATGGCGGCAAAGAGATAGTGCTGACAGGTGTCAATATCGGCGATTTCGGAAAGAGTACCGGAGAGACTTTCTTCGACCTGGTGAAAGCGCTGGATGCCGTGGAAGGTATTGAACGCTACCGTATCTCTTCCATAGAGCCGAACTTGCTGACCGATGAAATCATCGAATTCGTTTCACATTCCCGCAGCTTTATGCCTCATTTTCATATTCCGTTGCAATCCGGCAGCGATGAGGTGTTGAAGCTGATGCGTCGCCGCTATGATACGGAGCTTTTCGCTTCCAAGGTGCGGAGGGTGAAGGAGGTGATGCCCGATGCCTTTATCGGTGTAGATGTGATTGTGGGCACGCGTGGCGAAACGGATGAGTACTTTGAACAGGCTTACGAGTTTATCCGGGGCTTGGATGTGACTCAGCTCCATGTGTTCAGTTATTCCGAGCGTCCGGGCACACAGGCATTGAAGATAGAGCATGTGGTGACTCCCGAAGAAAAGCATCGTCGCAGTCAGCGTCTCCTGGAACTTTCGGATGAAAAGACGCGTGCATTCTATGCCCGTCATATCGGACAGACCATGCCTGTATTGCTGGAACGTCCCAAACCGGGTGCGCCTATGCATGGTTTTACGGCCAATTATATTCGGGTGGAAGTTCCTCACCATGATGCGTTGGATAATCAGGTGGTATCTGTCCGCTTGGGAGATTTCAATGAGGACGGGACAGCTTTGCAGGGAGCCCTCCTATTATAATAAGGTATAAGAAGTATGAAATCGAGACTTATCTATTGGTTGACTTATGCGAGCATGTGGCTTCTGGCTCTGCTCCCTTTCCGGGCACTCTATGTGCTGTCCGACGGACTTTGTTTTCTGATGCGCCATGTGGTGCACTATCGCCGCAGGGTAGTCCGAAGGAATCTGAAGAACTCTTTTCCTGAGAAATCCCAAGCCGAGCTGCGCGAGATTGAACGTGAATTCTATCACTATATCTGCGATTATATGCTGGAGGAAATCAAGATGATGCGTATGTCATTCGAAGACCTTTCCCGGCGTATGGAGTATGGAAATACGGAAGAGTATCTTGCCATGCTTGAGAAACATGGAGGTATTGTTGTGCTCATCCCGCACTATGCCAACTTTGAGTGGCTGACGGGCATGGGGGCTTTTATGAACCCTGAGGATGTTCCAATGCAGGTCTATAAACCTTTGAGAAATAAATATCTGGATGAGATGTTCAAGCTTATCCGTGCCCGCCACGGTGGTTACAACGTGCCGAAGCATTCCACCGCCCGCGAGGTCATCAAGCTGCGTCGCGACGGTAAGCGGGTGGTGATAGGGCTGATTACCGACCAATCCCCCAACCGCAGTGAAGCTCACCATTGGACCACCTTTCTGAATCAGGACACCGTGTTTATGGATGGAGGTGAGCGCATTGCCAAGATGATGAACTATCCCGTTTTCTATTGTGAACTGGAAAAACAGGGTAGGGGATACTGCAAAGCATACTTCGACCTATTGACCGAAAACCCGAAACAGACTGCTGACGGAGAAATAACCGAACTTTTCGTCCGCCGCCTGGAACAAACCATTCTGCGTGAACCTGCTTACTGGTTCTGGTCGCATAAACGCTGGAAGCTGACACGCGAAAATGTGAAACAACATGGATAAGATAGCGGTCGTTATATTGAACTGGAATGGATGCGACATGCTCCGTTCCTTTCTTCCTTCCGTAGTGAGCCTTTCCGAGGCGGACGGCGCAGTGGTGTACGTGGCGGATAATGGTTCTACGGATGTGTCTGTGGAGATGCTTCGTCGTGAGTTCCCTTCCGTGCGTTTGATCTTACTGAAAGAGAATCACGGTTTTGCTGATGGTTATAACCTGGCTCTGCAAGAGGTGGAAGCCGAATATGCGGTACTTCTTAACTCAGATGTGGAAGTAACCGGGCACTGGCTACGGCTGCTGGCTGATTATATGGATGCACATCCCGAAGCGGCAGCTTGTCAACCTAAGATTCTCAGTTGGCGGCAAAAGGAGATGTTTGAGTATGCCGGGGCAGCGGGTGGCTTTCTCGACCGCTACGGTTATCCGTTTTGCCGTGGCCGGATTATGGACGTGGTGGAAGAGGATAGGGGACAGTATGATAGCATTGTTCCTGTGTTCTGGGCTACGGGGGCGGCGTTGTTTATCCGCTTGAAAGACTATCGCGAAGCCGGCGGACTGGACGGGCGTTTCTTTGCCCATATGGAAGAGATTGATTTGTGTTGGCGGCTTCGTGCACGCGGCAGGCAGATTGTATGTGTGCCGCAAAGTGTGGTTTATCACGTGGGCGGTGCCACACTGAAAAAGGAGAATCCCCGTAAGACTTTCCTCAATTTCCGTAATAATCTTGTCATGCTTTACAAGAACCTGCCGTCGGAAGATTTGGTTCCGGTGATGCGTATCCGTGCTTTTCTCGACTATGTGGCAGCCGCCGTTTTTCTGTTTAAGTTTCAGTTTTCCAACGCATGGGCCGTGCTTCGTGCCCGGCGCGAATATCGTTCATTGCGTCCTTCTTTCGCTCCGGCCCGTGAAGAGAACTTACGAAAAGTTTCCCGGTCCGCGATACCGGAGCGAACTAAAAGCAGTATTCTGGTGCAGCGCTACTTTCATGGGAAGAAGCACTTCTCGCAATTGTGATTTTCATTGCTGCTTTCGTTTTGACACTTTGCATATTATGCATACTGAGAATGCGATGTTTCCGTCCAACGGTAGGAATGAACGAAAAGAAACAAACGAAAATCTGCATCTTGTTAATTGATAGTGTAATACATAAATACATACAACTCTAATAATAGAAAAACAGATGGTGTGTTTACTGAATATAGATGGTCTGTTTCCCATCTATAGACTGTTTGTTTACCATATATAGATGGTTTGTCTCCCATATATAGATCTTTCGCGTCACATCTATAGTTCTGACACGTCCCATCTATAGTTCCTGCGCGTCACATCTATAGTTCTGCCAGCTAATAACTATTGTTATTTGCATAAGTATAGCATATGCTGCCTGTTTTATACAGACTTCCTGCATTTATATTCAATGAATTATGCAACGGGATTCTATTTCGGGTGCTTTTTAAAAAGATACTGTTAGCATAAAGCTTATTTCAGTAGCTTTTTGTTTGAAATGAACTGTAAAACTTGACTTTTGTAGACTATCGCGTACAATAGGCGCTGAAGCAACTGCGGATAGCGTTCGAGGACTATTTGCCACTATTTTTAGTGCTCTGCTCCGGTGGCTCCATTTAAAATATATTTCTCTGAAATTAGGTAGATATCAGTAATCTGAGTATTTTTACGCTGTAATAATGAAAGTTGTTATCTGTTCCTAATTGTTTAAACGGTATTAGCTTATGGAAAAATTAGTTAGAAAGATTGGATTGGTGGCGCACGACGCCATGAAGAAAGACCTCATCGAGTGGGTGCTTTGGAACTCGGAATTGCTGATGGGGCACAAGTTTTATTGTACAGGTACTACGGGGACACTCATCCTCGAAGCTCTCAAAGAAAAACATCCCGACGTAAAGTGGGATTTCACTATTTTGAAATCCGGTCCTTTGGGGGGTGACCAGCAGATGGGTTCCCGCATTGTGGATGGTGAGATTGATTATCTTTTCTTCTTTACCGATCCCATGACACTTCAACCCCATGATACAGATGTAAAGGCGCTGACCCGCCTTGCCGGAGTGGAAAATATCGTTTTCTGCTGCAACCGCAGTACGGCCGACCATATTATTTCAAGTCCGCTGTTCGTTGATCCGACGTATGAGCGGACAGTGCCGGATTATACTGGCTACACCAAGCGATTCGCTAATAAACCGGTGGTTGCCGAGGCGGTGGAGTCTGCAAAGAAGCGGAAGAAAAAGAAAGGATAAAGGAGAAGACAAGTTCTCCGATGGGAGTAAAAAGAGGAGAGAAGGACTTCATATTGGAAAGTTCTTCCCTTTCTTTTTATGTGACACTTTGGGATAATTGTAACAGAAATAAGGATGACTTTTTGTTGCTATACTACATTTATATGCTCCTTTCTTTGTCTTTCTTCAATAAAACCATTAAATCTGCATGATGAGTTTATTATTAAAACGCTTGTAATCCAATGAAAAGAGAAGCTATCAGCGAGATGTACGAATGGAAAGGGAGGGAGGATAGAAAACCGTTTATCCTCCGGGGTGCTCGTCAGGTGGGTAAATGTACAAAATAATAGGTTCAAATCCTAAAATATCATGACTTTTAAGAAGTAAAATCTGTAAAACATGATATATTGGGATTTTGGATTGGGGGTATTTACAATATATAGGGATATTCAGTAAATGTCCCTCTTTCTAATAAATTAAGAGAACAGTTTTACTTTACGTGAGCTTTTCTCTTAATTTTTTTCTGTAAAGTCTCAAGTTTTCTATCTTTTTTATAGAATATTATTTACATATTCTTATTTTTTCTTCCCAACGGTACATTATGTATATGCCTTTTTAGGGGAAGTTAAAAACCTCTCCTGTTTTCCTCTTATTATTTTAGTCTGATTATGCAGCCGTTCTTTTTCTCTTTTCGACCTTTTCTATCATACATACCGCATTGGCCGTATGTATTCCAAAGAAAATCCAAAGCATTTCCGTTTTCCTGTTTCTAGCTTTTATTCTGGCCAGTGAGTAATGTTGTTT
>NZ_FQZN01000015.1 GCF_900142015.1 Bacteroides stercorirosoris | reverse complement strand
CAACTTATTTAGTAACCAGCCCCGAATAGTGACAACCATTTTTAGGATAAGACATTGCAACGTTACTGCACATACGTTGCAGTAGTACTGCATATGCTTTGCATCGTTACTGCATATGCTTTGCAGTGATACTGCATATGATTTGCAGCGTTACTGCACATGTTTTGCAGTGGTACTGTCATTGCTTTGCAGCAACTCAATGTCGTGGATATAGGGAAATGCGTATATAAAGAGAGATTATTCTATACATGCAAAAAATAAAGTATTCTTTTGACTCATAGTGTAATACGTTCGAAAATAGTCTGAAAAACAGTGCTGACAAACCGTTTGTCGTCACTTACAAACACCTTGTCAGCACTGTCTCCAAACCACGACTGGCAAAGGGTTTGAGCTGTATCAGTGCTGGAGTGCTGACAACTTACCGAAAAACTTTATTGAAGAGAGTTTTCCCTCCCATGCATGAAATAAATGTGATAACTTTCCCTACTTCATATTTATTCGTACTTTTGGCGTGCGAAATATAAATAGATGATTCTTATGAAAACCGGAAATGTTTGTTTTTTACTCTTGATGTGTGTCAGTCTCCTGTTTACAGGTTGTGGAAACTCTCAAAGTAAAAAGAGTGAAGAGAATAAGGTGGGTGATGATAAGGATGCTCACGGTTGCATAGCCTCCGCCGGATATACCTGGAGTGAAGTTCTGAAAGACTGTATCCGTCTTTGGGAGAAAGGAGTACGTGTAGAAGATGTGGCAGATAAAGAAAAAGCCGCCTATATTGTTTTCTCGCCCGATTCGCTGCAAGTGGAACTCTTCTTTTCCGACGACCGCCCGAACGAAATACTGGACCGTCGCTCTTTGCCCGTCGGCGGCTACGCATGGAATGTAGAGGATGATGACACGAAGAATGTCCGCCTGGAGAACAATAAATGGACTGTCAGCCAACGGGGAAATCTGATTTATCAGCAGGTGGGGGAACCACAATAGACTTTTGACATCTCTGAATTATGGAAAACTTTGCTGCCATAGACTTTGAAACAGCCAACGAACAGCGTACCAGCGTGTGCAGTGTCGGTGTGGTGATTGTGCGGGAAGGAGAATTTGTAGATAGTTACTATAGTCTGATTCGCCCCGAACCGGAATACTACACCTATTGGAACACCCGTGTGCATGGACTGACAATGGCGGACACGGCAAAAGCTCCGATATTTCCTACCGTATGGCAGGAGATAGCGCCACTTATCGAAGGATTACCGCTCATAGCCCATAATAAAGGTTTTGATGAGAGTTGTCTGAAAGCCGTTTTCAGAACTTATAACCTGGATTATCCCGATTACGAGTTTCATTGTACTTTGAGTACGGCCCGCAAGCGGATAAAAGGCTTGCCCAACTATCAGTTGCATACGGTAGCCGCTTATTTCGGTTATGAGTTGGAGCAGCATCACCATGCACTGGCGGATGCTGAGGCCTGCGCCTGGATTGCAAGGGAAATAATAGAATAAAAGAAGAAAGGATAATGAATATGGATTTAGCGTCACTTACAGCCGAAGTTTGCCGTATCGCTATGGATGCGGGAAGTTTCCTGAAAGAAGAAAGGAAGACCTTTCGCAGTGAAAGCGTGGAGAAGAAACACGCGCATGACTATGTGTCGTATGTAGATAAAGAATCGGAGAAACAGATTGTGGCTGCACTTTCTGCTTTGTTGCCTGAAGCCGGTTTTATTACGGAAGAAGGTTCTGCGATATATCGGGACGAACCCTATTGCTGGGTAGTGGACCCGCTGGACGGAACAACTAATTATATCCATGATAATGCTCCTTATTGTGTATGCATCGGTCTTCGCTCAAGGGAAGAATTGCTGGTGGGCGTGGTTTATGACCCTTGCCGTGACGAATGCTTCTATGGCTGGAAAGGCGGCGGTGCCTATGTGGATGGTCAGCGCATACAGGTCTCTGACGTGCAGCAGATGGAAGATGCCTTTTTGGTGGTTGAGTTACCTTATAACTCTCGGCAATATGCCCGTACGGGAGAACACTTGATACATAATTTATATGGCAAGGTGGGCGGTATACGCATGACCGGCTCTGCTGCCCTGGCCATCTGTTATGTGGCTGCCGGACGATTTGATGCCTGGGCGGAAGCTTTCATCGGAAAATGGGATTACTCGGCCGCGGCATTGCTTGTGCTTGAAGCGGGTGGCCGGGTGACTGACTTCTATGGTAACGATAATTTTATAGAAGGGCATCATATCATTGCTACAAACGGACATCTGCATCCGGTATTGCAGAATTTGATACAGGAAGTTCCCCCGTTGGGAATGTGATAAATAAGATTACCCGATGAAAAATACTATGAAAAGCTGGTTGGGACCTTTGTTCCATCTCTTTTTCCCACGCTATTGTGTGGTTTGCGGAGCACCGCTTATAGAAAGTGAAGAGACTATTTGCACCCGTTGCAACATGGATATGCCACGTACTAATTATCATAAAGTGAAAGAAAATCCTGTGGAGCGTATGTTTTGGGGGAAGTTTCCTCTGGAGCGTGCCACTTCTTACTTCTTCTATCGTAAAGGAGGGGATTTCCGCCGGATTCTCCATCAGTTCAAGTATGGCGGGAAAAAGGAACTGGGGGCGACTATGGGGCGTTTCATGGCAGCGGAATTATCGGCAACGGATTTTTTTAAAGATATTGATGTCATCATCCCCGTCCCTTTGCACCCCCGGAAGCGGAAAGCCCGCGGATATAATCAAAGTGAGTGGATTGCCCGCGGAGTATCTCAGGTATCGGGAATCCCGGTGGATATTTCTTCGGTAGTACGTGAAAAGAATACAGATACACAGACGCATAAATCGGTTTATGAGCGTTGGGAAAATGTAGACGGCATCTTCCGGTTGCACCATCCGGAGTACTTCACGGGAAAGCATGTATTGATAATAGATGATGTGCTGACCACCGGTTCCACGACTACCGCTTGTGCCGATGTTTTCTGCGAAGTGGCCGGAATACGCATTAGTGTGCTGACCTTGGCTGTGGCGGATAGTTAAATAATACTAAACGCCCTTGCTTCCTTCTGGATTTCCTTAAAAAGTGCAGTAATAAATGAAGTGGTTTTTATAGAAAACAAAAAAGGTTCGCCGCAATGACGAACCTTTTTGCTCTTCCTCTTGGACTTGAACCAAGGACCCTCTGATTAACAGTCAGATGCTCTAACCGACTGAGCTAAGGAAGAATATGCATCTGATTTTCTTTCGCTCTTCCTCTTGGACTTGAACCAAGGACCCTCTGATTAACAGTCAGATGCTCTAACCGACTGAGCTAAGGAAGAATGTTGTTTTTTCTCAAATGCGGTGCAAAAGTAATAGGATATTTTGAAATATGCAATATCTTTGCAAAAAAAATATCGAAATGGACAAAATAATTGGTATGGGCAACGCCCTTGTTGATGTTCTTGCTACTCTAAACGATGACCATCTTCTAAAAGAAATGGATTTGCCCAAGGGGAGCATGACTCTGATTGATGAGAATAAACTGCAGATAATTAATGAATGTTTCAGCCAGATGGAGACTCAGCTTGCAACGGGCGGGTCTGCCGGTAATGCGATCCGCGGATTGGCATGTCTGGGTGCAGGAACAGGTTTCATCGGCAAAGTCAGTAATGACACTTACGGAAAGTTTTATAGGGAGAGCTTGCTGGAACGGGGAACGGAAGCGAATCTGTTAGTCTCAACCGAACTGCCTTCGGGAGTAGCTTCTACTTTTATATCGCCTGACGGGGAGCGCACATTCGGTACGTATCTGGGTGCTGCCGCTACATTGAAGGCTGAAGAACTTTCGCGGGAGATGTTCAAAGGATATACTTATTTGTTCATTGAAGGTTATCTGGTGCAGGACCACGACATGATACTTCGTGCCATAGAGTTGGCTAAGGAGGCCGGATTACAGGTCTGTCTGGACATGGCAAGTTATAATATCGTGGAGCAAGACCATGAATTCTTCTCTTTATTGATAAACAAGTATGTGGATATTGTGTTTGCCAATGAAGAAGAGGCAAAGGCGTTTACCGGTAAAGAGCCGCAGGAAGCACTGGGCATCATTGCCAAAATGTGCAGCATCGCTATTGTGAAGATGGGAGCCAAGGGGTCACTCATCCGTAAGGGTACGGAAGAAGTGCATGTGGATGCTGTTGCGGTGGATAGAGTGATAGACACTACCGGTGCAGGTGATTATTTTGCCGCCGGCTTCCTGTACGGACTGACTTGCGGACACTCATTGGAGAAATGCGGCAAGACTGGTTCTATTTTATCGGGAAACATCATCCGGGTGATTGGCGCTGAGATGCCGGCCGAATGGTGGGAAGATATTAAAACGAAAATCAGTGAATTATAATAAGTAAGATATGAAGAGATTTCTGAAAATGCGCTGGATAACTGCCTCGGTTCTGGTAGTAGGTGCGGTCGTCTTTTTTAGTTTTAAGAGTGGCGACAGCCGCAATTTCCAGATTGCGAAGAACTTGGATATATTCAATTCCATAGTGAAGGAGCTGGATATGTTCTATGTGGATACACTGGATCCCAACAAGACTGTACGCGAGGGTATCGATGCGATGCTTTATTCATTGGACCCTTACACGGAATATTATCCTGAAGAAGACCGCAGCGAACTGGAGCAGATGCTGAAAGGCTCGTATGGAGGTATAGGTTCCATCATTCGCTATGAGCCGAAGCTGAAACGTACGGTGATTGTGGAACCTTACGAGAATATGCCTGCTGCGGAAGTGGGATTGAAAGCCGGTGATATCTTGCTTGAGATAGACGGGAAAGACCTGGCGGGGAATACGGATGTGAGCAAGATACTGCGCGGCCAGGTAGGTACGAGCTTTCAATTGAAGGTGGAGCGTCCCGGGGAAACGAAGCCTCTGGATTTTACAGTTGTCCGTAAGAGCATCCAGTTACCGTTCATACCTTATTATGGGAAGTTGGATAATAATGTGGGCTATATCAGTCTGAGCACTTTCTCCGGCAATCCTTCCAAGGAATTCAAAAAGGCTTTCCTGGATTTGAAGAAACAGGGCATCACTTCATTGGTAATCGACTTGCGTAACAATGGTGGTGGCCTATTGGAGGAAGCTGTGGAGATAGCTAATTTCTTCCTGCCCCGTGGCAAGATGATTGTAACGACGAAGGGGAAGATTAAGCAAGCCAGCAATAGCTATAAGACGTTGCGTGAACCTCTGGATACGGATATTCCTTTGGCAGTGTTGGTGAATAGCGGTACAGCTTCCGCTTCTGAAATCCTTGCAGGTGCTTTGCAGGATTACGACCGGGCAGTGATTGTAGGTAACCGTACTTTCGGAAAAGGTCTGGTACAGGTGCCTCGCACGTTGCCTTATGGCGGTACGATGAAAATAACCACTTCTAAATATTATATCCCCAGCGGACGTTGCGTACAGGCTATAGACTACAAGCATCGTAATCCCGATGGAAGTGCAGGTCGTGTTCCCGACAGTCTGACCACCGTATTCCATACGGCTGCCGGACGTGAAGTGCGCGATGGTGGCGGTGTGACACCGGACGTGGCAGTGGAACAGGAGAAACTGCCGAATATCCTGTTCTATCTGGTCAATGATAATCTGATATTCAATTATGCAACACAGTATTGCCTGAAGCATCCCACGATAGCTTCTCCCGAGAACTTTGAGGTGACTGATGCCGATTATGCCGAGTTCAAGGAGACGGTGAAGAAAGCCGACTTCAAGTATGACCAGCAGAGCGAAAAGATATTGAAGAGTCTGAAGGAAATGGCCGAATTTGAAGGGTATATGAAAGATGCCTCCGATGAGTTCAAGGCTCTTGAACAGAAGCTGACCCACAATCTGGACCGCGACCTTGATTACTTCTCAAAAGATATCAAGAATATGATTGCACAGGACATTATCAAGCGTTATTATTTCCAACGTGGCGGCATCATCCAGCAGTTGAAGGATGACGATGATCTGAATGAAGCCGTGAAGGTGCTGGGCGATCCTGCGAAATACAAGGAGATGCTGAGCGCTCCGCTTGCAAAGAACTGATTATAATGCCATAAACGGGTAAATCCGTCGATTATCTTTTCTCTTTTCTTTAAAGATAATCGGCAGATTTACCCGTTTTTTAGATAGAAACTTCTACCTTTGCTTAAAGATTACCGTAAAGCAACGTCTATGAGAACAACCCTGCTATTATTTTGTGTCTTTTCTCTATTTAGTAGTTTATCACGAGGTTCTTCTATTCCGTTCTCTCCTATCGTGAGAAGTTATTCCGTATCCGATTATAATGCAGGAATCCAGAATTGGTCTATTGCCCAAGATGAGAGGGGAATCATATATATTGGTAACAACAAAGGCTTGTTGGAGTTTGACGGGAGCAGGTGGGAACTGCATGAGTTGCCTACTAAGAATATTGTGCGTGCTGTGTACATTGGCGAGGACGGAAAGATATTTGTGGGCTCTTTTGAAGAGTTCGGTTACTTTGAACGTGATTCGTTAGATAGTCTTGTATACCATTCATTGAAGGATAAAGTGAAAGACTTCCGGTTTCAGAATGATGAAATCTGGAGTATTGTGCCGGTGCGGGACGAGATTGTGTTCCAGTCCTTTGGTTCGCTATTCATTTACGACGGACATACCGTGAGAGGTATCCGCACGAAATCACTTCCACTAAACCTGTTTCAGGTAGGTGATACTTTTTATTCCCAACTGATAAATGAGGGGCTTTCTATCTTTATAAACGATGGATTTGAACACCTGATTGACCGGAAGCTGCTGGGCGACAGTGATGTCATGGCAGGACTTCCGTATGATGACGGCGCTTTGCTGCTGACCCGGAATAGTGGCGGCTTCATTTATCAGCATGGAAAGGTAGTGAAGTGGCATACGGAATGTGATGCAGAATTGGAGAAGTACACCGTTAACCGGGCAGTGATGACGAAAGACAGTTGCTATATCATCGGTACCATATCCAACGGAGTTTATGCGATAGACAAAAAGGGGCGGTTGCTCTGGAAGGAAAACACGGATAGTCGCTTGCAGAATAACACGGTCCTGGGGCTTTATTGCGATGCCGATAATAATGTCTGGGTAGCCTTGGACGAAGGAATAGCTTACATATTAAATAACTCTTTGGTATATTATTATGAACCCCCTTACCGGAAGATTGGTATGATTTATGATGTACTGGTGAAGAAAGATGAGGCTTATGTGGCCTCCAACCAAGGACTCTACCGGATGGAAAATGGAAAGCTGGAACTTGTTCCCGGACTGGAAGAACAGGCATGGTACGTCGGAGAGTGGGGAAACCAGATTCTCTGCGGGCATAATAAAGGTACTTTTCAGATAGCAGGTTTGCAGGCATCATTGATTTCGGACGTAAGGGGGGCGATGTGCATGAGGGAAATCTACCATGAAGGACGTCCGTTGCTATTGCAGGGAACTTATACGTTTCTGAATCTGTATAAGGAGAATGCTTCCGGTATCTGGAGCTTTTTGAATTCATTGGGCGGGTTTACCCATATGGTGCGGGGCATAGAAATGGACCACCGGGGGAATATCTGGGTAAAGCATTTGCGGAAAGGACTGTTTCGTTTACGAATCAGCCCGGACTTGAAGAGGGTGGAAGATCTCAAAATGTATATGGAGCTGGGAGATGTGAAGGACGGGAATTTCTCTCTCTTTAAGATTAACGGCCGGGTGGTCTTTTCAAATGGAAAGGCATTCTATACTTATGAAGATATGACGGATTCAATCATCCCGTATGAGGTGATGAACGAACAATTGTCGGAACTGAAAGGAATAAACGATGTGAGCCATGCGGGTGGTAATATGTATTGGTTTGTCAGTGGCCGGATGGCCTATCTGGTGAAGTGTGAGATGAATGTCTTTCAGGTTGAACATCGGATTCCATTCTCTTTGTTCGAGGGCCTGTCGATAGAAGAAAGGGCGGCGATGGTTTATGACAAGGGTAGCAAAAGCTCTTATCTCTGCCTGAATAATGCCATTGCCCGCATTGACGCAGATAGTTCCCTGTTATATAAATCTTCCGTTAAGCGTTCTTTATGGGTTTCGGGCATCACGGTGGAGGCTGAATGGACGGGAAAGAAAAAACAACTGTCCGTGCAAGAAGAAAACAAGATAGAGGCGGAGTTCAGTACGGTGTGTTTCTCTTTGTGTTATCCGGTTTATAATAACTATACCTATAAGGTTAGGTACAAGCTGGAGGGGCTTAACGACCAATGGGTTGATAACGAGCGTAGTTTGGAGAAGAAATATACCCGTTTGCCTTTTGGTTCTTACGTCTTCAAAGCGGAAGTATATGATGGAAACCAGATTCTGGCGTCGACAACACTTCCTTTTGTCATATTAAGACCTTGGTACCTGTCCTACTGGGCTATCAGTGGCTATGTGCTTGCCGGACTGATTCTGTTACTGTTGTTGCAATACATCGTTTACCAGTCCGTGAAGAAGAAGAAAGACCGCGTGATTGAACAACAGCGCATAGCCCATCAGGCCGAGATTGAACAGCAAGAGAAGAAGATTATCGAACTCGAGAAAGAGCAACTTGAAGCGGACCTGCGTTTCAAGAGCAAGGAGTTGTCGGGAGTGGTAATGACTAATATCGCCCATCAGGAGTTCCTGAACTCCTTGAAGGAAGAGATACAGCAGCAAAAGTTGTCCGGGCAGTACACACGGAAGAACCTGGATAAACTGCTCGCTTTGGTGAATAACAACATCGTTTCGGACGAAGAGAATTGGAACATGTTTCAGGCCAACTTCGACCGGATACACGAGAACTTCTTCCGAAACCTGAAACAGCAGTATCCTGACCTGACATCGGGCGACTTGCGCTTCTGCGCTTTACTTCGCCTGAACCTGCCGACGAAGGAGATTGCGAAGCTACTGAACATCTCGATACGTGGAGTGGATGCGGCAAGATACCGCCTGCGCAAGAAGTTCAACCTGTCTCAGGAAGATAGTCTGACGGATTTTATGATAAACTTTAAGTAGCTGACCCTTAGCTTGATAAAGTGAAAGGAAGTACTAAAATAGTACTTCCTTTTTTTATAATCTGCCCTAAAGGTACTTTTGTTGTAGCATCGGATTATAAGAGTTTGAAGGTCTTTCCCTTTATTTGCAGGGAAATCATTTTTCTCCAATAATAATAAAGAATGAAAAGCATGAAACATTTATCCCTTAAGTTACAATTGTTTTTAATGTTATTGATGTTTGTATCTGTTGGTGTACAAGCACAGAAATCTCCTTTAGACATGGACCGCTTCATCGACGACCTGATGAAGAAGATGACCCTCGAAGAGAAAATAGGCCAGTTGAACCTTCCGGTGACGGGTGAGATTACTACCGGCCAGGCCAAGAGCAGTAATGTGGCCAAACGTATCCGCGCCGGTGAAGTGGGCGGCCTTTTCAACCTGAAAGGGGTGGAACGCATCCGCGACGTGCAGAAACAGGCGATTGAAGAGAGCCGCCTCGGTATTCCCCTTCTGTTTGGTATGGATGTCATTCATGGATACGAAACTGTATTCCCTATACCTTTGGGTCTGTCATGCACGTGGGATATGGAAGCCATTGAAGAATCTGCGCGTATCGCTGCCATTGAAGCCAGTGCCGACGGTATTTGCTGGACATTCAGTCCGATGGTGGATGTTTCCCGTGATGCCCGTTGGGGACGTGTCAGCGAAGGTAACGGCGAAGACCCTTTCCTGGGAGCGGCAATTGCACGCGCCATGGTACGCGGTTATCAGGGAAAAGATATGAGCCGCAATAATGAAATCATGGCTTGCGTGAAGCACTTTGCCTTGTATGGCGCACCGGAAGCCGGACGTGATTATAATACGGTGGATATGAGCCATCAGCGTATGTTCAATGAATATATGCTACCTTATCAGGCGGCTGTAGAAGAAGGTGTGGGTAGCGTTATGGCTTCGTTCAACGAAGTGGACGGAGTGCCGGCCACCGGAAATAAATGGCTGATGACGGATGTACTCCGCAAGCAATGGGGCTTTGGCGGATTCGTAGTGACGGATTACACCGGCATCACCGAAATGACGGACCACGGTATGGGTGATACACAGGCAGTTGCCGCCCTGGCGCTGAATGCAGGTGTCGATATGGATATGGTGAGCGATGCTTTCACGAGTACCCTTAAGAAGTCTCTGGAAGAAGGCAAGGTTTCCATAAAGGCTGTCGATGCCGCTTGCCGCCGCATTCTGGAAGCTAAGTACAAACTTGGTCTTTTTGATAATCCTTATAAGTATTGCGATGTAACTCGTCCGAAGAAAGAAGTCTTCACCAAAGAGCACCGTGCCATTGCCCGCAAAACAGCTTCGGAAAGTTTTGTACTGTTGAAGAATGAAGGCAATGTGCTTCCACTGGCAAAGAAAGGAACGATTGCGGTAGTAGGACCTTTGGCGGATAGCCGTAGCAACATGCCGGGTACGTGGAGCGTGGCTGCCGTGATGAATAAATACCCTTCGCTGATTGAAGGACTGAAAGATGTGGTAGGCAGCAAAGCCAGGATTCTTACGGCAAAAGGCAGCAACCTGATGAGCGATGCCGAATATGAAGAACGTGCCACCATGTTTGGACGCACTTTGCACCGTGACAACCGTACGGACAAAGAACTACTGGATGAGGCTCTCGCTGTGGCAGCCAAGTCGGATGTAATTGTTGCCGCCCTGGGCGAATCTTCTG
This sequence comes from Bacteroides stercorirosoris, assembly GCF_900142015.1. Taxonomy (GTDB): domain Bacteria; phylum Bacteroidota; class Bacteroidia; order Bacteroidales; family Bacteroidaceae; genus Bacteroides; species Bacteroides stercorirosoris. Next base: position 137,344 of record NZ_FQZN01000015.1, on the reverse strand, counting down.
AGATGAGTGGCGAAAGCAGTTGCCGTACAGACCTTGGAATGCCGGATACGCAACGTGTGCTTTTGCAGGAATTACTGAAAACCGGTAAACCGGTAGTATTGGTATTGTTCACCGGCCGTCCTTTGGTGTTGAACTGGGAACAGGAAAATGTGCCCGCCATCCTGAATGTATGGTTTGGTGGTAGTGAAGCCGCCCTTGCCATTGGCGATGTATTGTTCGGTAATGTAACCCCGAGTGGCAAACTGACGATGACTTTCCCGAAAAATGTGGGGCAGATTCCTTTGTTCTATAACCATAAGAATACCGGTCGTCCTCTGGCGGAAGGCAAATGGTTCCAGAAGTTCCGCAGCAACTATCTGGATGTTGATAATGAACCGCTCTATCCGTTCGGATATGGTTTGAGCTACACTACTTTCTCTTACAGTGACATTACATTGGATCAATCGTCCATGAACATTAACGGCGAAATCACAGCCACCGTAACGGTGACCAATACCGGAAAGCGTGATGGTGCTGAAGTGGTGCAGCTTTACATCCGCGACCTTGTGGGCAGTGTAACCCGTCCGGTGAAAGAACTGAAAGGTTTTGAGAAAATCTTCCTGAAAGCTGGTGAAGCGAGACAAGTATCTTTTAAGATAACGTCTGATATGCTGAAGTTCTACAACTACAATCTGGATTTTGTGTGCGAACCGGGTGACTTTGAAGTGATGATAGGTACTGACAGTCGCAATGTGAATAAGGCTTTATTCACCCTTCACTAGTCTCTTTTATTATCTTAAAGTAAAGTTATACTGAAAGAGTTTTTCCAATAAAGTTCCGAGATCGGAAACGGGTAAGAACGGCATGGAAATATGGAAACTTTATTAAAAATAAATATCTGATAGCTAGTTTGTTCCGCTGTGGTATAGTAGTTATAAAGTAGTACTTTGATAAAGCGTGGTACTCTTGTGGTAGTCTGTTTTTTGACTTAAATCAATTTATGCTATACGTTTGCGGAGTAATTTTAAATCAATACAAAATGAAGAAGAATCTATTAATTACATGTGTGATGTTGCTGTTCGCTGTCGTTTCGATGGCGCAGAACAAGATTACAGTTTCGGGTGTCATTACTGACAAGACAGGCGAGACTGTTATAGGCGCTTCGGTCCGGGTAAAGGGACAGGAGAATATGGGAACAATTACCGATATTGACGGAAAGTACCAGCTTTCGGGCGTGCCGGCCAATGCCACTTTGGTATTTAGCTATATTGGTATGAAAGAGCAGGAAGTGGTACTTAACGGTCGTTCCACCGTCAACGTAGCGATGGAAGAAGACAGTCAGCTCATTGACGAAGTGGTTGTAGTGGGTTACGGTAGTGCCAAGAAACGCGATTTGACCGGTTCTATCGTAACGGTGAAAGCTGCCGACATTGCTTCCAAACCATCTGTTAATCCTTTAGCTTCTATTCAGGGTAAGGTTGCCGGTGTGCAGGTGGTCAATACTGGTCGTGCCGGGCAAGACCCTGAAATCCGTGTTCGAGGTACGAACTCTATCAACGGTTATACTCCGTTGTATGTAGTCGACGGATTGTTCACCGATAATATCAACTATTTGAATACGGCTGATATTGAATCCATGGAAATTCTGAAGGACCCTTCTTCTCTGGCCATTTTTGGTGTACGTGGTGCCAATGGAGTTATCATTATCACTACCAAGAAGGCTAAAGAGGGTAAGACTCAGGTCAACATCAACGGTTCGGTAGGCTGGAAGACAGTTACCGACCATGTCAGCCTGACCAATGCAGAGCAGTTCAAGATGCTCTATAATGAGCAGCGTATGAACCAGGGCGGTGATCCGTATGACTACACCGTGTGGAATGCAGATACCGACTGGCAGGATGAAATGTTCCAGACCGGTTTCCTCACTAACAATACGGTTAGCATTATGGCTTCGGGAGAAAGAAGCAAATTCTATTTAGGTTTGGGATATGTGATGGAAGAAGGTTCCATTCAAAGTGAAAAACTGAATAAGTTCACAGTAAACCTGCATAGCGAACATAAAGTAACCGACTTCCTGCGCTTCGGTTTCCAGGTGAACGGTGTGCGTGCCTTGTATCCTGATGCAAAGGGTGTGGCTTCTGCCCTGAAAGCAGCTCCGATTGCTCCTGTCTATGAGCAGGAAAGCGGTCTACTGCACACGCTTCCTGATTTCCAGCGCGCCCAGGTATGGAATCCGATGATTGAGCCCGTATTGAGAGGTGCTCATAACAAGTCTGCCAATTACCGTATGGCTGGAAATATCTATGGTGAGCTTGACCTGATGAAGAATCTGACCTTTAAAGCTACTTTCTCTCTGGATTATGCTTCCAACCAGTCACGTTCTTATTCTCCGCTCATCTATGTGTACAATCCGGATGTGGAAGGCGGTAAAGAAAGGCTGACGGATAAAGAAAGTGTCAGCCAGTCCAAGTCTACCTCAATGGCTGCACAGTCTGACTATGTATTGACCTATATCAACCAGTTCGGCAATCATGGCCTGACTCTGACAGCCGGTCTTACGACAAACTATAATGAGTACTCTGACTTGTCAGGCGGTCGCAGCCAATTGCCGGGTTATGGTGTTCCCATTGGCGAAGATGAGGATAAGTGGTGGATTTCCATTATCGACGATCCCACATCAGCTACTAACGGAGCATCCCAGTACAAGCGTTTCACTATGTCCTATCTGTTCCGTGCACTGTATAACTATAAAAACCGTTACTTGTTTAATGCCTCTTATCGTCGCGACGGTTCTTCCGTATTCAAGAGAACAGGAAATACATGGGATAACTTCTACTCATTCGGTGCCGGTTGGGTAATGAGCGAAGAGGACTTCATGAAGAAACAAAATGTGATTGATTATCTGAAGCTGAAAGGTTCGTGGGGAGTTTTGGGAAGTCAGAACACAGGCGGTTCCCGGTATCCGGCTTATCCCAACATCACAAGTTCGGGTTCAGCCGTCTTCGGTGACAATGTGATTGCAGGTAAGGGACCGGACAAACTGATTTCTCAGACATTGGGCTGGGAACGCAACTACTCATGGGAAGTAGGCTTCGATATGCACCTGTTGGGTGGTCGCATGCAGTTGTCCCCAGTTTACTATAACAAAACAACGAAAGATTTGCTGACCACTGTTCCCGGGCTTTCCGGTACGGTTCCCGCATTGCAGAACACAGGGGAGATTCGTAACCGTGGCTTTGAATTGTCGGCATCCTGGAACGATAAAATCGGTGAAGACTGGCGTTATGGCGTTTCTGCCAACCTGACTACCATTGACAATAAAGTGATGTCACTGATAAGCAAAGACTACTCCATCATCAACGGTGTTTCCCGTGTGTCCGAAGGTTATCCCATCGGTTACTTCTATGGATATAAAGTGGCAGGAGTTTATCAAAACGAGACGGATATTGAAACCTCATTCCCCAATCAGGTAGCTTCTGTGAAACCGGGCGACTTGAAGTTTGCCGATGTCAATGGCGACGGTATCATTTCAGAGAAAGACCGCACAATGATTGGTAATCCTACTCCTGATTTTACGTATGGCTTTAATGTAAGTCTGGGTTATAAGAACTTTGACTTGAGTGTGGATATGATGGGAGTGTATGGGAATGAGGTCTATCGCAATTGGGATGGCAGTGCTTATGCACAGTTCAACTATCGCACAGAGCGTCTGAACCGCTGGCATGGCGAAGGAACATCCAATTGGGAACCGATTCTTGATCCGTCCCGTTCCGTAAACCTGGAAGCCTCTTCTTACTTCGTAGAGGACGGCAGTTTCTTCCGCATCCGTAACATAGAATTGGGTTATACCTTCGATCCCCGTTTGCTGAGCCGCATCAAGTTGCAAGCTTTGCGCATCTATGGTAACATCCAGAACCCCAAGACGTGGAGCCGCAACACCGGATATACTCCGGAAGTGGGTGGTAGTGCAACCTCGTTCGGTATTGATGGTGGAGGATATCCGATGCCGGTTGTGTATACCTTGGGCTTTAATTTATCATTCTAAACATTAAATCTAATAAAAGAAAGACGATCAGTATGAAAAAGATATTTTATTATATAATGGCTTTGGCACTGGGATGTTCTCAGATGTCATGCAGTGACCTGTTAGATCAGAAACCTCAGGGATCATTGACCGAAGATGACCTGACCGGAGGTACCTATGAGACACAGATATTTAATATGTATGCTCTGCTCCGTGGTTATCATATCGTGTCGGGAAACACGGCGCTGGCTATTCATGGCATGCGCTCGGAAGATGCGGAAAAGGGAAGTACATTGTCTGACGGAGCTGCGACGGGAAAGATGTTCGATGACTTTGAATATGCTGCAAGTAACGGCATGATAAAAAGTTACTGGAACGCTAACTATACGTTGATTCATAAAGCCAATGATGTATTGGAAGAGATGAAGTCGAACCCGTCATTGACAGGCGGCGACCTGATAAATAAAGGGGAAGCCCTATTCATGCGTGCTTTCTGCTATTTCAATCTGGTGCGTGCTTTTGGTGAAGTGCCTCTGATTGATTTTAAGGTAGAGACTGTGGCAGATGCCAATATACCCAAGTCTTCTGTTGCCCAGATTTACACTTTGATTGATGAAGACCTGAGCAATGCGGAATCTTGTCTGCCGCGCACCTGGGAGGCACAATACGTCGGTCGTCTTAGCTGGGGAGCAGCCCGCGCTTTGCATGCCCGCACCTACATGATGCGCAATGACTGGAATAATATGCGTGCTGCGGCAGAAGATGTGATTGTTTCCGGTTTATACAACCTGAATACACCTTACGAAACCATCTTCCGTGAAAAAGGAGAAAACTGTAGTGAGTCTGTCCTGGAACTGCAATGTACTTCTACTACGGCTCTCCCGGGTTCCAATGATATCGGTAGCCAGTATGCCCAGGTGCAGGGATGTCGTGGAGCCGGTGAATGGAATTTAGGTTGGGGCCAACATACTGCCACTCAATTATTGGCCGATGCATTTGAAGAAGGTGACCCTCGGAAAGATGAAACTTTGCTGTATTTCATCAGAACAGGAGAAGACCCATCGACGATCCCTGCCAACAAACCTTATGGTGAAAAGCCGATTGCCAATGCCGACGTGGTAGCCAAGTATTTCAACAAGAAAGTATATACAGATCCAGCTTTGCGCACGCAGTACACAAAGGGCGGATATTGGGTGAACATCCGTCTGATCCGTTACTCTGATGTAGTATTGATGGCTGCGGAAGCAGCTTGCGAAACGGGCGACAAGACTAATGCGAAGAGATACCTTGAGATGGTGCGCAGCCGTGCCCGCGGCACGAACGGCAATATTTTGCCGGAGGTGACTACCGATGACCAGAACGAATTGCGTGAAGCTATCCGCCACGAACGCCGGGTTGAACTGGGTATGGAGTTCGACCGCTTCTATGACCTCGTGCGCTGGGGAATTGCCAAAGAAGTGCTGCATGCTGCCGGAAAGACCGGTTATCAGGATAAGCACGCACTGTTGCCTCTGCCTCAGGACGAGATTGACAAATCAAACGGTGTATTAGTTCAGAATCCTAATTATTAATCCATATAGTAACGACCATGAAAAGATATATAAACTTATTGCTGGCCTTCGGTTTGTCGGCATTCACACTGCAATCTTGCTTCCAGGATATGGATCATCCGGCTTTCGACTATCCGGACAGTTCCGCCGGGAAGGAGTATTCACCAATGAAATTGTTCCTGCCCTTTGAGAATGATATGCGCGATAAAGGCAACTATACCTTTTTGATGAGCGCCGGTGGAGAAATCACCTATACTGACGGAGTCAACGGACAGGCTTATCAGGGAACGAAAGATTCTTACCTGCTGGCACGTGTCCCTTCTTACCTGAACGATACCATACCCGAACTGGGAAGCTGTGCGGTTGCTTTCTGGATGAAAACAACGAGAAACACGTCAGCTTACGGTATTTTCAGTATCCCCAACACCAAAACTTTCTGGGGTAATTTCGATATCTACCTGGAAAATACGGGCAGCGAAACCCAGGCTTTCTTCAAGATGCACCTCTATAACTGTACATCGGTGAAGGACAATGACGAGAGATGGGTGGAGGCTAAGGTTGACAATGTCTTTGGTACTGAATGGGTGCATATGGCATTCGTTTACGACGGGGATAACTCGACAATGACGGTTTACCGGAACGGTGAAAGCGCTCTTACAAAGGAGCTTCCCGGATATGGAAAGCTTAAATTCAAAGATTGGGGTACGTTTGCTATCGGAGCATTCCAGTTCAGCACGAAGCCCAGCCTGACGGAAGGTGCGGGTGCACAGAGTTGGGCATCCAATTTCCCAGGGCAATTAGATCAGTTCCGTTTTTACGACAGAGCTATATCCGCATCCGAGATAAAACAACTTTATTCCGGTAAAGAATAACAAACATGAAGAACGTAGCGAATATGAGAGTCATTTATTTCATGCTATGCCTGTTGCTGGCGGCTTGCAGCAAAGATGATGCCCCGGAAACACCCGGTGCGTTTGAACTGAAAAGCATCTCTATCGGTGACAAGCAGGATCAGAGTTCTTTCGACAATGTGGCTCCCGATGCCGGTATCGTGCTTACCTTTACGGATGCGGTGGATGAGGCATCGGCCCGCGCCAACATTGCCCTGAAACAGAACGACCAGACAGTGGCATGTAACTTCAGTTTATCGGATGCCGATAAACTCTCTTTGACACCAACAGGTGGCTTTAAGAGCTTTTCCTCATACAAACTGGTAATCAATCCGGGGGTGAAATCCACCTCCGGAGTATTACTCTCCAACGGCAAGGTTTATGAAATTAAAACCGGAATGGACGATTCGGATAAATTCGATCGTATTCCCGATGAAGAATTGCTGACCTTGGTGCAGAAGCAAACTTTCAAGTATTTCTGGAATTTCGGGCACGAACATTCGGGAATGGCGCGCGAGCGTACCACTTCTGCCGATGTGGTAACCACCGGAGGCACCGGATTCGGGGTGATGGCTATGCTGGTGGCAGCCGAAAGAGGCTTTGTTACCCGTCAGGAAGCCCTCGGCAGAGTGCAGAAGATTGTTACTTTCCTGGATGAAGAGTGCACGAGTTATCACGGTGCCTATTCGCATTGGATTAACGGCTCTACGGGCAAGACCCAGCCTTTCGGTGATAAAGATGACGGTGCCGACCTGGTGGAAACCTCCCTGCTCTTTCAGGGACTACTGGCAGCTCGTGCTTACTTCAAAGAAGCTTCGGAAGCCGAGAGCAAGTTGCGTTCCGACATCACCCGCCTGTGGGAAGCCATCGAATGGACCTGGTTCCAGAAGAACGGGGAATCAGTGCTCTATTGGCATTGGAGTCCTAACTACGGATTTGAGAAGAACCTGCCCATCAGAGGGTGGAATGAGTGTCTGATTACGTATGTACTCGCTGCTTCTTCGCCTACGTACCCCATCGACAAGACTGTTTATGAGGCAGGATGGGCAAGGAATGGCGGCTTCAGGAATGGCAATACCTATTACGGGTATAAACTCCCGTTAGGAGCCGAGAAGGGCGGACCGTTGTTCTTGTCCCAATACTCCTTCCTCGGCATTAACCCGAAAGGGCTGAAAGACTCATATGCAGACTACTGGGAGCAGAACCGGAACCACACCTTGATAAACTACAACTATTGCAAAGAGAATCCCAAAGGCTATGCCGGTTATGGAACTTCCTGCTGGGGATTGACGGCCAGCGATGGCGACAGTGGATATTCCGCTCATTCACCCTCTAACGATAAAGGTGTGATTGCCCCTACGGCTGCCCTTTCGGCTTTCCCCTATACACCGGAAGAGTCTTTGTCCGCTTTGCACTTCTTTTATTATAAGATGGGTGACAAGCTCTGGAGGGACTATGGCTTTGTAGATGCTTTTAACCTGACAGCCAACTGGTATGATAACCAATGTATCGCCATCGACCAGGGACCGATTATCTGCATGATAGAGAACCACAGGACAGGAATGCTCTGGAATTTGTTCATGGCTATACCGGACATTCAGCAAGGATTGAAGAAATTGGGTTTTGAGAGCCCGGCATTAAACTAATAGATTGATTATTATGAGAATATTGATATATTTGATACTTTTGCTCTATCCATTCAGCTTGCTTCCGGCAGCTTCGGGGGGCAAGAAAGAGAAGTCATTGTCCGATGAAGAACTGATGACTCTGGTGCAGAAGCAAACTTTCTGTTACTTCTGGGATTATGGGCATCCGGTTTCGGGGTTGGCGCGTGAACGTAGTAATGGTAGCGATGATATTGTGACTATCGGCGGTTCAGGTTTCGGAGTGATGGCCATTATTGTCGGTGCGGAGCGTGGTTTCGTCACTCGCGAGCAGGCAGCGGAACGTATGTTGAAGATTGTCCGCTTTCTGAGTGATAAAGGTACGGACAGTTATCACGGTATTTGGGCACACTGGATGGACGGGCAGACTGGAAAGGCAGTCCCTTTCAGCCGGAAAGATGACGGAGCCGACCTGGTGGAATCTGCCTTTATGTTCGAAGGATTGCTGGCTGCACACCAGTACTTTGACAAAGATACCCCGGTGGAAAGAAACATCCGGGGAATTATCAACGGACTGTGGCGTCAGGCAGAATGGAACTGGTTCACCAATGGCGAAGATGTGCTTTACTGGCACTGGTCGCCTAATAACGGTTGGGCAATGAACCATCAGATTAAGGGACATAATGAGTGTCACATCACTTATATCCTTGCTGCTGCTTCGCCCACCTATCCCATTGCGGAGTCGGTGTATCATAAAGGATGGGCCAACTCCATCGTTTTTAGGAACGGCAAGCAGTTTTATGATATAACATTGCCTTTGGGAACTGATTTTGGTGGTCCGCTGTTCTTTACCCATTATTCCTATATGGGGCTCGACCCGCGCGGATTGAAAGACCGTTATGCAGATTACGAGGAGCAGATGAAAGCTCATACTTTGATAAACCGTGCCTATTGCATCGATAACCCGAAGGGATACAAAGGATATGGTGCACAATGCTGGGGACTGACAGCCAGTGACGGGGATAAAGGCTATTCAGCCCATTGCCCCGGCAACGACCGTGGAGTGATTACTCCCACAGCCGCCTTGTCTTCCATCCCTTACGCGCCGGAATATTCGCTTCAGGCCATGCGCTACTTCTATGAAGAGTTGGGCGGTAAACTTTGGGGGGAATACGGTTTTAAAGATGCTTTCAACCTAACGGAGAACTGGTTTGCACCTTCGTATCTGGCCATTGACCAGGGACCTATTGTGGTGATGATTGAAAACTACCGCACGGGTTTGATCTGGAAGCTTTTTATGAGTCATCCGGACGTACAAAGCGGACTGAAGAAATTAGGGTTTACGTCCCCTTACTTAAAATAAATACAAGATACCATGAAAAAGATGTTTTTTAATAGTGTATTAGTTGCTTTCGTCCTGCTTGTCGCTTCATGCGGCAGGCAGCCGGAAGCTAAGGTTGATGTCATGTCGTACAATATCCGTCTGGACCATGCGGCAGATAGTCTGAACAACTGGAAGTACCGCAAGGATAATGCGGCAAAAATGATTGCCTACTACGCTCCGGATGTGGTGGGTATGCAGGAAGTGTTGAAGAACCAGTTGGACGATTTAAAGAACCGTCTTCCCCAATACACCGCTCTGGGCGTGGGGCGTGCAGACGGAAAGGAAGCAGGGGAATATTGCTCTCTTTTCTACAAGACGGACCGTTTTGAGCTGATAAAGAACGGAAACTTTGGCCTGAGCGAAACTCCCGATACGATTGGAGTGAAAGGTTGGGATGCCGCTTGCGAGCGCATCGTGACTTGGGCCATCTTGAAAGATAAGGCCAGTGGCAAGAAACTGGCAGCTTTCAACACTCACTTCGACCACGTAGGGAAAGTGGCGCGTCGTGAGAGCGCCAAATTGCTGCTTGCGAAGATGCACGAACTTGCAGAGGGACTGCCTGTAATCCTGACAGGCGACTTCAACGGAACGGTAGACTCGGAACCGATCACTATCCTCTCTGATGGTGGAATGAAGAATGCCTATTCCGTTGCTTCCACGGTCTACGGTCCGGCATGGAGCTTCCACAACTTTGGCCGCATCCCGGTTGAGAACCGCCAGTTGATTGATTTTATATTTGTCAACGGGCAGGTGACAGCTGGTAAGTTCCGGGTGATAGATGATAAACCGGATGACGGATATTTGTCGGACCATACCCCCATCATTGCCAGTCTGACACTCCATTAATTATTCATTTGATATAGGAACCTATGAAAGACAAACTCTCTTTGGGGCTTGTCCTGCTCCCTTTTGTCCCTTCGGCAACAATGCAGGGACAGGAACAGGATGCTCAGAATGAACGCCCTAACATCATTTTTATCATGAGCGACGACCATGCCCGTCAGGCAATGAGCATCTACGGGCATCCCATCGGTAAGGTCGCTCCGACTCCGAATATAGACCGCATCGGACACGAAGGAGCGGTTTTCCAGAATAACTATTGCTGCAATTCCATTTCCGGTCCGAGCCGTGCCGCCATCCTTACAGGTAAACATAGCCACAAGAACGGTTTTATGAAGAACTGGGCGAAAGGTTTCGACGGCGCGCAACAAACCCTGCCAAAGATATTGCAGGCAAATGGCTACGAAACCGCCATCATCGGCAAATGGCACCTTATTTCCCGTCCGACCGGGTTTGATCATTGGATGATCCTCAACGATCAGGGAGAATATTGTAATCCGCATTTCATTACGGAGAAAGATACCACCCGCCATTTGGGATATGTGACGGACTTGATTACCCGTTACACGGAAGAGTGGCTTGACGGGCGGAAAGATAAGAGTAAGCCATTCTTCCTGATGATGCATCATAAAGCGGTACACCGCAACTGGGTGCCTGCCGAGAGACATTATCATTTGTACGAGCACACCACCTTCCCGCTTCCCGATAACTATTTCGATGCTTACGAGGGGCGTTATGCCGCACAGATGCAGAAGATGAATATATATCGTGACATGTATGAGGGTCACGATCTGAAAATGGTTGCTGGCATGGACAGTGACAGTCTACTGTTCGATCCTTGGCCGCACGCTTTCCTGGGAACTATGGAGCCGGACGAGCGCCGCCGCTTCCTTGATGCGTACCGCGACCGTAATAATGAGTTCTACTCTAAGCAACGTTCTTTCGAAGAAGTGGCAGAGTGGAAATACCAGCGCTATCTGCAAGACTATATGGGTGTTGTGGCAAGCGTGGACGAAAGTGTAGGAGAGATTCTGGACTACCTGAAACGTACCGGACTGGACAAGAACACAATAGTTGTCTACACCACCGACCAGGGCTTCTATCTGGGCGAGCATGGATGGTTCGACAAACGCTTCATGTACGAAGAGTCCTTCGGCATGCCGATGGTGATGCGCTGGCCGGGGCATATCAAACCGGAAACCCAGGTGACCGGGCTGACGCAGAACATTGATTTTGCACCTACTTTTCTGGATATGTGTGGCATTGAAGTTCCCCAGGATATGCAGGGCGTGTCTTTCCGTCCGTTGGTGGAGAAGGGGAAAACGCCGCGTGACTGGCGTAAATCGCTCTATTATCATTATTATGAATTTCCTGGTTTCCATAGCGTCCGTGCCCACTATGGCGTTAAGATGGAGCGTTATAAACTGATGCACTTCTACGTGGATGACAAGTGGGAACTGTATGATTTAAAGACCGACCCGACCGAAATGCATAACCTGTACGGGAAAAAGGGTATGGAAAAGATTACTGCCGAACTTATAGCTGAACTTGAACGTTTACAGAAGCAATATGATGTTCCCGGCGAACTGTGCAAATGAACGAACCCGATAAGAAATCAGAAATGAAGAATATGAAATACCTATTACTGACCGTAGCCTGCCTGATTGCATGGACTACCCTTCCGGCGCAGGATATGCGTCAGGATACCTACTGTAATCCTTTGAACATCGATTACACGTATATGATTTATAATTCCGACCGGGATATTTCCTACCGTTCGGGCGCCGACCCTGCAGTGGTGGAGTTCCGGGGAGAATATTATATGTTCGTTACCCGTTCGCATGGCTACTGGCGTTCGCGCGACTTGCTGAACTGGGAGTTTGTGCGCCCCGGAAAGAACTGGTATCCGCAAGGGTGTAATGCTCCGGCGGCACACAACTATAAGGATTCCGTGCTCTATGTAGCCGGTGATCCTTCTGGATCCATGAGTATTCTTTACACAGACAATCCGGCTTCGGGCAATTGGGAAGCAACGCCCGCCATCCTGCACAATCTGCAAGACCCTGACTTATTCATCGACGACGATGGCAAAGCTTATATGTTCTGGGGTTCATCCAATGTCTATCCCATCCGTGGCATGGAACTGGATAAGAACCACCGCTTCACGAAGAAGGGCGAGACGAAAGAACTCTTTAACCTGGATATGCCCAAGCATGGCTGGGAGTGTTTCGGTGAGAACCATACGGACACTGTGCTGGGCGGATATATCGAAGGTCCCTGGCTGACGAAGCACAACGGGAAATACTATATGCAATACGGTGCACCGGGCACAGAGTTTAATGTCTATGCCGACGGTGTCTATGTGGCAGACCACCCGATGGGACCTTATACCTATCAGAAGCACAATCCCGTTTCCTATAAACCGGGCGGATATATGAATGGTGCCGGACATGGAAGCACCGTCCTTGGTCCCGGCGGGCAGTACTGGCATTTTGCTTCTATGTCTCTCTCCATCAATGTAAACTGGGAACGACGCCTTTGTATGTTCCCTGCCGGATTCGATAAAGATGGCATTATGTATTGCGACACCCGTTTCGGAGATTATCCTCGCTATGCTCCCGCTGTTCCGGGTAAAGCCGGTGAATTCAGGGGCTGGATGCTGCTTTCCTATGGTAAACCGGCTACAGCCTCCACCGCAAAAGGGGAGTTCCAACCCTCTGCACTGACGGATGAACTCACTAAGACCTTCTGGTTGGCCGAAGCCAACGATGAGCGCCAATGGGTAATGATCGATTTGGAGAAGCCTGCCGATGTATGTGCCATTCAGATTAACTATCATGACTATCAGAGTGACATGTACGGCCGTTACGAAGACCTCCGCCATCGTTATGTCATTGAAGGCTCGCTGGATGGACAGGACTGGAAAGTGTTAGTCAACCGCAAAGAGAGTTACAAGGATACTCCGAATGATTATGTAGAACTCTCCCTACCCGAACCGGCACGCTATATCCGTTACAAGAATATAGATGTACCTACTCCGAACCTGGCAATTTCCGAGCTCCGCGTATTCGGACTGGGCACAGGCAAGGTACCACAACAGCCGAAAAAACTGCTTCTTGACCGCGATGCCGACCGTCGTGACATCGCCATCAGTTGGGAACCCGTGAAAGGTGCGCAGGGCTACAACGTGTTGTGGGGCATTGCTCCTGATAAACTTTACAGTTCCTGGATGGTGTATGGTAAGAATGACCTGTTGATGAAATCTCTCACTACCGATCAGGATTATTATTTCTGTGTGGAGGCATTCAATGAAAATGGTGTATCTTTACGCTCAGAAGTAAAACATGTAAAATAGTGATTTAGATGAAACGAATAATTAGTGTAATTTGTGTGCTGTTCTCTTTGTTGTCCCTTTCGGCGCAGGAGACTTATCAGAAAGAAACCTTTATTTCTTCCCGCGGTGATACGTTACCCTATCGCTTGCTTCGTCCCGAAACGATGAAAACTGGAGAGAAATACCCTTTGGTGCTTTTCCTGCATGGCGCCGGAGAACGTGGCAGCGATAATGAAAGACAGTTGATGCATGGAGGACAGATGTTTCTCAACCCGGTGAACAGAGAAAAGTATCCTGCGTTCGTGCTTGTACCGCAATGTCCTGTGAGCGGCTATTGGGCGTATATGGAACGTCCTGCATCATTCATGCCGGGCGAGATGCCATTGGATAATCCCCTCACTCCTGTATTTCAGACGGTGAAAGATTTACTGGATATCTATCTGGCAATGCCGCAAGTGGATAAGAACCGCGTTTATATAATAGGGCTCTCCATGGGCGGCATGGGTACGTTTGATATGGCTATCCGTTATCCTGAAATATTTGCAGTCGCAGTTCCTATCTGCGGAACAGTGAATCCTGCCCGGCTGAAAGCCGCTAAACAGGTAAAGTTCCGTATCTTCCACGGTGATGCCGACAATGTGGTTACTCCGGAAGGTTCGCGTGCGGCGTATAAAGCCTTAAAGGCAGCCGGCGCTGATGTGGAATACATCGAATTCCCCGGTTGCAATCATGGCAGTTGGAATCCTGCATTTAATTATCCCGGATTTATGAAGTGGATATTCAGTCAGAAGAAGAAATGAAGAAGATGAAACTCTCTTATCTTATGGACACGTGCCTTTGGGGGAGTTTCCTTTCACTTTCTGCGGCTCTGCGAGATAAATGAATACCACTATTTTCTCATACTTAAGAGAAAATAGTGGTACTTTATATGTCGTTTCTTATCTTAAAGATTACAGATTATTCTCTGTATAATCTCCGTTTGCCTTAATCAGCTCAATCAGTTTCTCCACCGCTTCTTCCTCGGGAATATTCTTCTCGATACATTCTTTCTTCTTATACAGGCTGACTTTCCCGCGTCCGGCACCTACGTAGCCGTAATCGGCGTCCGCCATTTCGCCCGGACCGTTCACGATGCATCCCATGATGCCTATTTTCAAGCCTTTCAGATGCGAGGTTGCCGCTTTCACACGGGTAATGGTGCTTTGCAAATCGAACAGTGTCCGTCCGCAGCCGGGACAGGAGATGAACTCTGTCTTGCTGGTACGCACGCGTCCGGCCTGCAGGATGCCGAAAGCGGTGGTATCTATCAGGGTAGGATGGAGGCTGCCTTGATTGTACAGCAGAATCCCGTCGCACAACCCGTCGAAGATCAGAGCTCCCATATCGGCGGCAGCTTTGATTTGCAGGTTCTCGGCTTCCTCCTCGGCATAATGCTCGAAGAAGACAATAGGGTTCTGCAATCCTTCTTTCATCATTTGGAGTGCCAGGGCGCGTTGCTCTCCCAAGCGGTTGGGATGGTTGCTTTGCGAAACGAGCACCACCTCAGGATGGTACTTCAGGCAGGCAATCGCCTCGTCGTTCAGCCCCATGTATGTGATGAACAAGAATTTCAGTGAAGCGTTGCAGCTGCTCAGGAAAGGCATCTGATCACCTTTGAAGGCAGGCCAGGCATTGGGCTGCCCCATCCATATATCAGCGTCGATGATGCACTGCATACCTTCGGGGAGCTGTTCGGGAACGGAACGTCCTGTATAAACATAATCCGGCATGAACTGCGGATTGAACTCCATATTACCGTCCATACGTGCGGCAATGACTACGGGCAGATTCTCCCCGCCAATATTGTGTACAGGCTTCGTCTCGCGGCGGGTGGGGGAGAGATAATTGAACTCCGGTACATCCGCTCCGGGGATATACGGATGGTCGTGGCGTTGCACGATGTAATCTACTAACTTGCGGGCAACAGGAATTTCGGCTTCGGGCGCTTCGCTCAAAGACACACGAATGGTGTCGCCCAGACCGTCTGCCAGCAAGGCACCGATGCCCAGGGCGGACTTGATGCGTCCGTCTTCACCGTCTCCGGCTTCCGTCACGCCAAGGTGCAGGGGGAATTGCATTCCCTCTTTCTCCATCACAGCAGCCAGCAGACGCACGGTCTTTACCATCACCACCGTGTTGGAGGCTTTGATGGAAATCACGACGTCCGTGAAGTTCTCTTCCACACAGATGCGCAGGAATTCCATGCACGACTCTACCATACCTTCCGGCGTATCGCCATAGCGGGACATAATGCGGTCGGACAGTGAGCCGTGGTTCACGCCGATGCGGATGGCTGTGTAGTTCTCTTTGCAGATATTGAGGAAGGGGACGAAGCGGTCGCGTATCTTCTGCAACTCCTGTGCGTACTCCTCGTCTGTATATTCCAGATGCTTGAAAGTGCGGGCGGCATCCACGTAGTTGCCCGGATTGATGCGTACCTTCTCCACGTACTGTGCCGCTACGTCAGCCACCTTCGGGTTGAAATGAATGTCGGCCACCAGTGGAACCATGTATCCGTCCTGGCGCAGTGCGGCGTTGATGTTCATCAGATTCTCCGCTTCCTTGATGCCTTGGGCCGTAAGCCGCACGTATTCGCCTCCTGCATCTACAATTCGTTTAGCTTGTGCCACGCAGGCTTCCGTGTCCTGTGTGGAGGTGTTCGTCATACTCTGTATGCGTATAGGATTGGAGCCGCCCATAGGGGTGGCTCCAATGTTTACTTCTGATGTTTCCCGACGGGAATAGTTGAATAAATCCATTCTTTCAATTGACAATTGATAATTGACAATTGACAATTCTCTCAATTGATAACCGGCAATCTCCCATGCTCTAATCTGCATAGCTAATTGTCAATTGTCAATTGTCAATTGTCAATTGGTCTTGTATTCGTACTTCACTTCTTTCAGTTCCTCGTTCGCCTTTACGATTTTCTTTTTCAGTCCTTCTTTGTAGGCTGCGAAGGTTGCGGCAAGGTTTTCGTCGCTCAAAGCCAGCATCTGTATGGCAAGAATGGCGGCGTTCATGGCGCCATTGATGGCAACTGTGGCTACGGGGATTCCGGGAGGCATCTGGATGATAGAATAGAGTGCATCTACACCATCCAGCACAGAACCTTTAACGGGAACTCCGATAACAGGCAGTGTCGTGTTGGCTGCGATGACTCCGGGCAGTGCGGCGGCCATGCCGGCTGCTGCGATAATCACTTTCACACCGCGTCCGCGGGCATTCTTGGCAAAATCTTCTACTGCTTCCGGCGTGCGGTGGGCAGAGAGAGCGTTCATTTCGAACGGTACATGTAAATCATTCAGCAGTTGAGCCGCCTTTTCCATAACGGGAAGGTCGGAGGTACTGCCCATGATGATGCTTACTAATGGAGACATAATTATTTAGTTATTAGTGGTTAGTGATTAGTGATTAGTAAGCTGATATTGCGCAGCCGACTAATCACTAATCACTAATAGTTAATCGTTAATCAACGCTTTATAGGCGGCAGCATCCAGCAGGGAATCGAAGTCAGCGTCAGCATCCGGTTTCATCTTGATGAGCCAGCCTTCGCCGTAGGGGTCTTTGTTTACCAGTTCCGGTTGGTCGGCAAGGGCTTCGTTCTGTTCCAGAATCTCTCCGCCTACGGGCAGGAAGAGGTCTGAAATGGTTTTCACTACTTCGATGGTTCCGAATACCTCATCGGCAGCCAGCGTTTCGCCTTCGGCCTGGATATCTACGAATACGATGTCGCCCAGCTGTTCTTGAGCATAATCGGTGATTCCTACATAAGCTACATCGCCTTCAAGGCGTATCCACTCGTGTTCTTTGGTGTACTTTACATTTTCCGGAAAATTCATGATCATATTATTTTAAAGGTTAATACTGTTATAATTGACAATTGATAATTAGAGTTACTTTATATTTCAGATTTTCACTTCTCTCAAAAGAGGAAGATGCGGAACAGGATGTTGCTTAGCGGATGAAGCACCAATAAGGAACAAATCAATCCGACGACAAAACCTACCAGCACTTCTCCTAACGTATGATGTTGCAAAATGATGCGTGCCGTGCCCAAAACGCCTGCAATGAGGATGAACAGGCACAACCACCAGATGGGGTTGTAGCCGAACAGGGCACTAAAAGAAACCAGTCCGCCAACGATGGCTCCCACGCCTGCCATGTGCTCGCTCAACTTCCATTTCAGGTTGACGATGATGCAGATAACCATCATGATGAGGGCGGCAAGGATAATCCCCGTCATGTACCAGGGGATGTTGAGCCGGTGCATCATCACCAGGCAGAATACGTATGAGGTGATGGTGAGCAGGAACGGCATGAAACGCCGCTTGCGTTCGCCCAGGTCTTCGGGGCTGAAACCGTTGATCTTGCGGAACAGGAAGATGGTGAGTGTCGGCATGAGGATGGTGAAGCAGTACACTACTCCCAGCACAATCAGCTTATACTGGATAGGCATGATGCGCAGATACGAGAACAGGAATAAAATCAGGAATGCCAGGAAAGGGATGGAGAACGGCGTGAATACGGCCGAAATCACCCGGGCTGTCCTTATTAAGGTTCTGTCTGCTACGATATGTTGTTCTTCCATGAATTGAATTCTCAAATTAATAATTAATAATTAAAGAATGAAAGGGAGCCGTACGGCTTTCATTCTTTCACTTTTTGATTCTTTCATTATCTCCTCAGCCTTGCCACAGGTATATTCAACTGTTGCCTGTATTTGGCCACGGTGCGGCGGGCTATCGGATAACCTTTCTCTTTCAGTATTTCCGTCAGCTCATCATCCGTATAGGGTTTCTTTTTATCTTCGTTGTCAATGCATTCCTTCAGAATCTTCCGGATTTCGCGTACAGACATTTCTTCGCCGTCTTCGGTGACGTAGCCGTCGCTAAAAAAGAATTTCAGCGAATAGATGCCGTAGTTGGTCTGCACATACTTGCTGTTGCTGACGCGGGAGATGGTAGAGATGTCCAGTCCGGTGCGTTCTGCAACATCTTTCAATATCATGGGGCGGAGCAACGATTCGTCTCCTTCGAGAAAGAAAGGACGTTGCAGGTCGATGATGGCTTGCATGGTGGTCATCAGCGTATTTTGGCGTTGCTTTACGGCGTCAATGAAGCCTTGTGCCGCATCCATTTTCTGTTTCAGGAACATCATGGCTTCTTTGGATTCTTTTGACTGGTTCGCCTTGTTCTTGGTGTGCTCTTCCACCATTTCGGTGAAGTCGCGGCTCATGCGCAATTCCGGCACATTGCGGTTGTTCAATGCCAGGCTGATGGTGCCGTCGTCGTAGGTGTCTACGATGAAGTCGGGGACAATCTGCTGCATGTTACGGCCGATAGCTTCGCCCAGGGATGCACCCGGACGCGGATTCAGTTTGCAGATTTCCTTGATGGCCTGTTCGAAAGCGTCTTCTTCCAGACCGAGTTTCTGCTGTATCTTGTCCCAATGCTTGCGGGTGAATTCCTCGTAGCATTCGGAGATGATGGCTTCTTCTATATAAAGTAGAGGGTTGGGGGTGAAGTGTTGCTGCTCTATCTTACGGTGAATCTGGATGAGCAGGCATTCTTGCAGGTTGCGGGCACCCAGTCCGGCAGGGTCAAAGTCCTGAATGATTTTCAGTGCTTCATCCAGTTCTTCGGGCGTACATTCGATACCGGCGTAGATGGCAAGTTCGTCGCAGATGCTGTCCAGTGATTTACGCAGCAAACCGTCGTCATCCAGTGAGCCGATCAGATATTCCGCCAGTTCGCGCTGATGGTCGGTCAGGTTGCGCTCGCCTAATTGTTCTTTCAGGGTTTCATAGAAAGATGTGGCATCAGAGAAAGGAATCTCTTCTGCTTGTTCACCTTTGCTGCGGTTGTTTTCCTGCAATTTATAGTCGGGGATGTCGTCTTCACTCAGATAGTCGCTCAATGAGTCGTACTCATTGGCTCCGTTGTCTTCGGCAGAGTTATCTGCGTCCGGACTGTCAGAAAAGTCATCGCTTGCCGTATCCTCTTTCCCTTCTTCCAGGGCGGGATTTTCCAGAAGTTCCGCATGTATACGGTCTTCCAGCTCTACGGCAGGTAACTCCAGTAGCTTGACTACCAGAATTTGTTGAGGCGATAGTGTCTGTACCTGCTGTTGCGCCTGAGTTTGTACTTGTCTGGAACCTTGTGCCATACTAAATTCTTTTCTTTTACTCGCCACAAAGATAATGCAAACCGAGACAGAATAAAATGAACTCGTTCATTTTTTATGCCGGGGTGCAGCTTATCTTCGCACTTTTTGCAAAAATAGTGAATAGTTCGGGAACGCGAAATGTTCTCGGCATAACTTTTCGTGCAAGCATGAAAGTAATTGCACTCAATTTGCATAATCTTTGCTAAAAGCGAAGATAAGCTGCACCTCGGCATTAAAAATAGGCAAGCTTATTTTGTACTGCTTTCGGTTTGCATTATCTTTGCGAATATCAACTAAAAAAATAGCGACATCATGTTTGATAAAGAAACTTATGTGCAGCGCAGAGCCCTGCTGAAAAAAAATATCGGCTCCGGAGTATTGTTGTTCCTGGGAAATGATGAACAGGGATTAAATTACGAGGATAACGCTTTCCGCTATCGTCAGGATTCCACTTTCCTTTACTATTTTGGTTTGTCCTTTGCCGGACTTTCCGCCATAATTGATGTGGACGAAGATAAAGAAATCATCTTCGGAGATGAATTGACTATCGACCATATCGTGTGGATGGGCACGCAACCTACCCTGAAAGAGAAAAGTGAACGGGTAGGCATCAGAGAAACACAACCCTCGGCCGAGATTGTCAGCTACTTGCACAAGGCTGTACAAAAAGGGCAGACGGTACACTATCTGCCTCCTTATCGTCCTGAACATAAGTTGAAACTGATGGACTGGCTGGGCATTCCGCCTGCACGCCAGGAGGGCTCAGCGCCGTTTATCCGTGCGGTGGTGGCTCAACGTAACTATAAATCTGCCGAAGAAATAGTAGAGATAGAAAAGGCGTGCGACGTTACTGCCGACATGCACATCAAAGCTATGGAAGTGATTCGTCCGGGCATGTACGAATATGAGGTAGTGGCAGAGATGAACCGTGTGGCGGAGATGAATAACTGCGAACTCTCTTTCCCGACGATTGCGACGATTAACGGCCAGACTTTGCATAATCATTATCATGGCAATAAGATTAAACCGGGCGATTTGTTTCTGATTGATGCCGGAGCTGAACTTCCGTCGGGGTATTGTGGTGATATGTCATCTACTGTGCCTGCCGATAAGACGTTTACTTCGAAGCAGCGTGCTGTCTATGAGATTCAGAATGCCATGCATCTGGAATCTGTGAAGGCGCTCCGTCCGGGTATTCCTTATATGGAGGTTTATGACTTGTCCGCCCGTGTCATGGTGGAAGGTCTGAAAGGACTGGGACTGATGAAGGGGAATGCGGACGATGCGGTTCGCGAAGGTGCTCATGCGTTGTTCTATCCTCACGGTTTGGGACACATGATGGGACTGGATGTTCACGATATGGAGAACCTGGGCGAAGTCTGGGTAGGATATGACGGTCAGCCTAAGAGTACGCAGTTCGGACGCAAGTCGCAACGTCTTGCCATTCCTCTGGAACCGGGCTTTGTACATACCGTTGAGCCGGGTATTTATTTCATTCCCGAACTGATTGATATGTGGAAAGGGGAAAAGAAATTCATGGATTTCATCAACTACGACAAAGTGGAAGAATATCGCGACTTTGGCGGCATCCGCAACGAGGAGGATTATCTTATCACTGAAACCGGTGCCCGCCGCTTAGGTAAGAAGATTCCGTTGACGCCGGAAGAGGTGGAGGCTTTGAGATAAAATAGAATTATTAAGAAATAGTTTTGTAAATGATAATTTAGCGGGCATCCGCCCGCTAAATTATCATTTACTTGTGATATAGTATTTGTCTTCAGACAATTTCTCCCTCTTCCGTGATTTTAATTTTCACCTCATTCTTTCCTTGTTCCAGTTCCACCAGATAATAATTTCCGGCAGGCGTTTCAAAATATTCGGCATCGTCCACTACGTGACCGTTGTATTGTGAAGCATTGATGGCTTCTGTCACCTTTGCCGGGAGTGTATAAACATCCCATGATGTTGAAATCCATTCATACGTTGTGCCGAGCAATACTTCTTTGCTGCGGTTGTCATGTATAATATCAATTTCAATCACTCCGTGCTCCGTTTCGATTTCGATGATGCGGGCATTGGGATAGTTCTTCTGTATAAATTCTGTTGCGGTAGTCACCATTTCCGATGGTGTGTCCGGCAGTAGCGATTCATTATCGCCGTCACCATCATCATTTACGGCTTTGACAAGGATGCCATCTGCCGAATAATGCAAGTCCATATCTACATCCTGTGGAGATTCCACTTCAATGATATAGATGATTTCTTTCACAGCATTACGCTCAATGCGGTCCACTTCATTGTCTCTTTTCCAGGAAGCATATTCACTGCTCTCGAAAGAAGTTTTCACGGCTTGCGGAATGGCATTGTACGGCATTTCCGTTTCTGTCATGTACCAGGTACCGTCTGCGGTGTACCAGGCTTCTGTTTTATACCCGTTGTCACTCTTGTTGTTAAACTCCGCTTTGTAGTATTGTCCTTTCGAAACGGTTTTGGTTTCCCAGCTCAGATTAGCTGTGTTAGAGAAGCTGCTGTCGAACGCATTGCGTACAGCTTCGGGAACTTTGGAACTTGGGAGGTCGTCGTCATCGTCGTTACTGCAACTTTGCAAGCCAATCATGCCCATGGTCAACAGGGCGAAATACATTTTCAATTTCATAGCTATTTGTCTTTTAGAGTTATTAATGTCATTGTTCTGTCAGATTATTACTGATTGTGTTGCAAAGATGGCGGGCAATTCTGGAAGAAATTGGGAATTTGGGGGCAAAAGTGGATTATAAATTCTATATTTGCGATTTTAACATTAAAATGGGCTGATTGCTAATGAACTTATAATAATATGGTACAAAAATTAGGAGAACACACGCGTATTGATGTGGCCGACGTGCTACGCGGACTGGCTGTTATGGGCATCATTGTATTACATTCTATCGAGCATTTCAATTTCTATTCATTTCCTGATACATCCACCCAGAGTGCCTGGCTTAACTTTTCAGACAAGGCGATATGGGACGGACTTTTCTTTATGTTCGGAGGGAAAGCTTATGCTGTTTTTGCTTTGCTGTTCGGTTTCAGTTTCTTCATTCAGGACAATAACCAGCGTATGCGTGGCAAGGATTTCCGTCTGCGTTTCTGCTGGCGGTTAGTGCTGCTATTCATTTTTGGTAATATAAATGCTGCATTCTTTACGGCCGAAGTATTGGTGCTCTACTCTTTGGTAGGTTTTATTTTGCCGCTTACCTGCCGGTTGAAGGATAAATGGTTATTCGTTCTGGCTTGTGTGTTGCTGATACAGCCGTTGCCACTTTATTACGTGATACGCGCTTGCATGGATTCCTCTTTTGTGACGCCTTCCATTCCTACGGGTAGTTACTGGGGAGCTGCCTTCCAAGTCCAAAGCCACGGTACATTCCTCGAAACTGTGCGTGTGAATTTGTGGGAGGGGCAGATTGCCAGCCTTGCCTGGGCATGGGACCACGGACGTGTATTCCAGACTGCTGCTCTCTTCCTGCTCGGTCTGTTGATAGGACGCCGGGGACTTTTCCTGAAAGAAAACCTGAAAGTATGGAATAAGGTGCTTTGTGGTGCCCTTATCGCTTTCTTTCCTTTGTACGGATTGGGCAATATGCTTCCGGATTTCATTACTAATAAATCCATTCTTGCCCCTCTCTCCCTTATCATCACTTCACTTTCCAAGTTCTCATTTATGCTGATACTGGTGTCCGGCGTCATCTTTGCTTTCTACCGGACGAACCTGCACGGGTTGCTGATGAAGATTACTCCTTATGGTAAGATGAGTCTCACCAACTATATCACCCAAAGCATCATCGGCTCGCTGATTTTCTATAATTGGGGGCTTGCCATGCACTCTCAGTTGGGCATTACTGCCAGCTTCCTGGTAGGTGTGCTTCTCTTCTTCGTCCAGTTTGCTTTCTGCTGCTGGTGGATGAAGCGACATGCTCACGGGCCGTTGGAGTACTTGTGGAAACGGGCGACTTGGTTGAAATAAGGAGTATTTCAGAGATATTTCTCCCACAGATAACGGAGCGGACTGAACAAACGTGCAGTTACGCTCCGTTCGTCTGTCATGACCTCTGCCGTGCCCGAAAGTTCTCCATTGAAGTCCAGTTGCCTGCCATAGGAAGTGCATAAGTTTTGTGGCAGACTGACGGTGACTGTGTACACGTTTTCTTCATTCGCCAATAGCGAAACAGACAACACTTCTCCGGTGAGGAAACCGAATTCCATGTACGGATATCCTGTGACGCTAATATTTACTCTCTGACCGGTGGTAACCTTACCCGAACCGCTGACCGGTAGTTTTATTTTCCCGATAATATCTCCCGGTGCGGACGTCACGATAGAGAATACCTTGTCTCCTGCATTGACATTCTGGTTCTTTTGCCATATATTGTTGTAGGATAGTATACCTCCGGCAGGGCTGATGAAAAGACACTCCAATTCCCAATCGCTGATGCTTACTTTCAAATCATTGAGAGCTGCTTTTAGAGAAGCATTTAGAGTATTGGCCTCCCGGCTGCGTTCCATGCGGATTTCAACAATATTCTGTTGTAGTTGTGCTTCCTGTATTCTGGCAGATGAGAGGGATGTCATTAATTGTTCCTGTCCTTGCCTGCGATTCAGATAGGTCTGTTGTGCCTCTTCGTAATCTGCTTTCGATATCAGTCCTTTGTCGAACAATATCTTTTCACGTCCGTGGGTGGCGGATGCTATTTGCACCTGTTCTTTATCCAGTTCGGCTTGTTTGTTCAGGTGCAGGATATACTTTTGATATTCTCGCAGTTCCTTACAGGCTGCCTGTTCTTTTTGCGTGTAGAGGTCAATTGAAAGGAAATTACGGTAATCCGTCAGACTTTTGATGAATGAAGCATACGTATTCTGTATGGTTCCGAGTTGCGGTTTCTCAGGAAAGATGGCTTGACAAATGCAACTGTCCGTCAGAATAAAAGTGGCGAGTCTCTCTTTTATATTAAGGACGTCGGTAGTGACGGCCGGGTTTTCCAGTACAGCTATGATGTCTCCAGCTTGCACGGTATCCCGGTCTTTGCAATATACTTCCTGCACCTTTCCGCTTCCTTTTGATACGATCCATACAGGTGGATGTTCGGTTGTGATAGTGATTTCAGTGCTTATGATATCCGGGTATTTGAAGAAACAACCACCGATGAAAAGTAGTGCCAATACTCCGAAGAAAACTGTTATTCCCCATCTGATTAGTGCGTGCGGCGGCCGTGTCAGTATCTCCTGCACCTCCTCACACCTTAATTCTATGTCTTTCTCTTCTTGCTTCTTCATAACTCTCAACTCTCGACTTTTAACTCTCAACTTCTCAAAGCTCCAATTGATTTTTCACCAATTGATAATATCTTCCTTCCAGAGCAATCAGCGCTTCATGCGTTCCGGTTTCTGCTATTTTTCCCTGTTCTATTACGATGATTTGCTCTGCATTCCTCACAGTGCTCAGACGATGGGCTACAACGACAGATGTCCTTCCTTTGAAGAAGGTTTGCAGGTTGTTCATGATGATGCGTTCGTTGTTGGCATCCAGTGCGTTGGTTGCTTCGTCAAAGAAGATGAATTCCGGGTCTTTATACACGGCGCGGGCAATGAGTATACGTTGCTTCTGTCCCTGACTTAATCCGTGTCCTTCTTGTCCTATCTTGGTGTTGTACCCTAAAGGCAGTTCTTCTATGAAATCGTGTATGTTTGCCACTTCGGCGGCATGGCGCAATTTCTTCTTGTCGATGCGTTCCACACCGGGAGCGATATTTCCGGCTATGCTGTCGGAGAATATAAAACCATCCTGCATTACTACACCGCACCGCTTGCGCCATTCGCGAATACTATAACTTCCCAGTGGAGTATCCCCGATGAAGATATCGCCGCTTGCGGGCGGGTAGAATCCTAACAGTAGTTTAACGAGTGTTGTCTTTCCGCTTCCGCTCATACCCACGATGGCTGTTTGCTTGCCCGGTGGAATCACCAGACTTACATTGTCCAACGTCGGGTATTCGCTTAGCGGATCATATTTGAAGTTAAGGTTTTGGAGTCTTATTTCTTTTCCTTCCGGTATTTCCCGCAGTAATTCGCGTGTGGGGTCTTCTTCATCCGGCTTGTCGCGCACTTCGCTGAGGCGGTTCATGCTGAGGCGTGCATCCTGCATATCGCGGGCAAAGGCGATGAGTTCGTTTACCGGACTGTTCAGTTGTCCGATGATGTATTGCACGGAGAGCATCATACCCAGTGTCATTTCTCCTTTCACCACCAGACTTGCCACAAGTGCGGTTATCAGTAGGTTCTTGCTTTGATTAATCAGCACTGCTCCCGAATCCTGATACTGTCGCAGGGCAAGGCTTTTGATGTTTACTTTGAATAGCTTCGCTTGTATTCGCTCCCATTCCCAGCGCTTCTGTTGTTCGCAGGCACTGAGTTTTATTTCTTGCATACCGTTTACCAGTTGTACTACCGTGCTTTGATTGGCACTCTGCTGGGCAAAACGCTTGTGATCCAGTTCGGCGCGCTTCTTCATGAATAGCCAGACGTATGCAACGTACAGGGCACTTCCGCCCATGAAGATAAGGAATATCATGCCACTGTACACCAACAGTACAATGCCGAAGATGATAATATTGAATACGGAAAAGATAACGCTGAGGCTACTTCCCGTCAGGAAATCCTGTATGCGCTTGTGGTCGTTGATGCGTTGCAGGATGTCTCCTGTCATTTTACTGTCGAAGTAGCTGATAGGCATCTTCATCAGTTTGATAAGGAAGTCCGATATGAGGGCGATGTTGATGCGTGTGCCCAGATGTAGCAATATCCAGCCCCGTATGAAATCTACGGCACTGCTGCTGAAAGACAGCATCAATTGGGCAATCAGCACCAGATAAATAAAACCGAGATTCTGGTTGTTGATGCCGAAGTCTACTACCGATTGTGTAAGGAAGGGTAACATGAGCTGTATCATGCTGCCCAGTAGCAGACCTAAAAGTAGTTGCCCCACCAACCCCCGGTACGGGCGGAGATAGGAGTAGAGGAAGCTAAAACCTCTGCGATTCACTTCGTCTCCCTCGTCCTCTATTGTATAAAATTCGGGTGTGGGCTCCAGCAACAACGCCACACCTGTGTCTTCTTCGTTCTTTCGGGAACTCAGCCAGCAATTACAAAATTCTTCTTTGGTGTATTTTAGCTTTCCTGCACCGGGATCGGCCACCCAAACATGCTTGTCGTTGAGCTTATATACTACGACAAAGTGCTGCTGGTTCCAATGTATGATGCAGGGTAAAGGGGCTTCCTGTAGCTTTTCATAACCCACTTGTACGCAAATACTGCGAAAACCAATCTTTTCTGCCGCTTCGCTGATACCAAGCATGGATACCCCTTCACGGGTGATGAATGACTTTTCCCTTAACCCTTCCAGCGAATAGCGTTTGCCATAGAAGGCGGCTACCATGCGGAGGCAGGTGGGGCCGCAGTCCATGGCGTCATGCTGGATGTAGTGAGGGAAGTGCTTCATTGTTGAATCTTAATATAGGTAGTCAATGTCTTTAATACTGAAGTAGTTGGGTAGCTTGTACCCATTAATAAAAATTGTTGGAGTAGTATATATTTTATGATTTAAACACCATTTTTCTTGTGCGACAATTAATTTTTCAATCTCAAATTCTCCTTGTGTTATTTTTGCCTCTTTTAGCAATTTGTTCTTACTTATAGGGTACTTAGTAACATAATCCTCTAATAGTATTGAAAATTTGTCTGAATCATTATTATACTCTTGTATTAATAGTTTTGTGATAGTTTGAGATTCTGGATGCTTTTCTCGGTCCAATAAGAATACTAATTCTAATTGAATATCCTTTTTCCTATGCAGAATAGGAAGTAGTATTTGTAATTCCTTTATGCATGAGGTGCAGATAGGACTGAAAATTAGTGTGAGTTGCGTTTTTGCATTGGGGACTCCAATACTTAACTTTTGAACTTTATTTAGGCTTGTAATTTGTACTTCTTTTGAAAAAAGATACTGAGAGATGTTGTCATCATAAATAAGTTCATTGAATTTTCTTTGTAAGGAAAGATGTTTTGTATGGGTACTAATAAGTTGCTTTATTATCATATATATTGAAAGTATGGTTAAGGCTGTTATCATTAATCCAAGCAGATTATTAGGCTGAATTACTTTATATATATTTTTAATGTTTAGTGTACATATACTTAATGCAAATAGGTAAATAAAAACTATTTGTACGGATAGACAAAGGGTACACCATTTTTTTGCAATGTATTTTTGATAGTAGAGAGAATAGCATACATATCCGATGCAAAGGATCGAGAATAGATTGATGACTATTTGAGAAATACTAAATGGAAAAAGTAGTGTTACTATCAGAAGAAATGCAAAATACACAAATCCTACATCGCTCCAAGATATAAGACCGAGAAAGTATGCATCTTTGAAATCTAAGATAGATGAACAATCTATTTTGCTTTTATTTCCTGATGCAGAACATAATTTTTTTATATGAATATTGTTTTTGTCTATTTGTTCTATGAAGAGAAGTGTGGATGCGGATATTCCTCCTAAAATACCTATTAGATATAGATAAAATAGAATGCTTTGTTCTTGTTTTGAAATGAGTGTATAGATGAACGACAAAATAATGCAGAGAATTAAAAAAGGGAACCTTATTTGATTAATAAAGGTGTTGAATTTTTCCTTAAATGAAATTTTAATGTAGCCTTGTTTCTCATCTATTAAAAGAATATTGCCATCCCACATATGATCGAAATCTGTCCTGTCTATAGTTTCGATATTTCCTTCTACATCTATCATCTGAACATTGTCAGGAGTTATATTCGTGATAAAAAGGAATAAATCAACATTCGTAGTAATATGTGCAATGAATGGGCGTGGCAGATTTTGTAATTCTTCATAAGTTACATGCATAGCAAAGCTCTCTTTTCCCATTTGTTGTAGAATGTATTGCAGGGAAAGGAAACTAGGTGCATTCGGGTGCTCTTTTAATATTTGGAATAGCGCGCTAGAATAGTTACAGTTATATTGTTTTGCAATAATTTTCAATAAACTCCTTGCATTGTCTTTTATAATCTTACGATGTGCATTCATATTACAAATATTTATTCAAGGTTGCTTTTATTCGTTTGTCACTTGGTCTGGGGGCATTCATTTCTACCAACTTTCCGTTTTTATCAATTATGATATAGCGAGGAATTAGTCTTAGATTTATATCCTCCAGCATTTTACAGTTTTTAGAATTCAGGATAAAATAGTTGGTTGCTATTGTTGATAGTTTTTCTTCCTGGACTGCTTTTTCCCAACTGTTTTCCGTATCATTGTATGCCAGATATACGAATACGGCATCTTTTCCCTCGTATTGTTTCCTTAATTCGCTCGCAGGCTCCATTTCTTTTCGGCAAGGTACGCACCAGCTTGCCCAAAAGTCTATATAGATAACTTTCCCTTTGTGTTTCTTTAATAGCTGCTGGAAATTGATTATATTGCCTTGGATGTCTTTCAGCAAAAGTTGGTTGGCATCTGCTGATAGATTATATTGTTCAACGAACTTGCTGTAAAGGATAGAGTCCCCTGTGATTTTGACATATTTATTGAGATAGGTGTTTAAATCTTCAGCAGAAAAGTTTTCTCCTATTTCATTAATACATCGCTGAAGCAAAATTTGCATGGATTTAGGTTGAAAGGGTTTTGCGGATAATTCATCAAAAGTCTGTCGCCAGTCGTAGTATGAGCTCTGCGATTCTATTATTCCCTTAACGTGATAATTGAAGAACCATAAGTAATAATCCAGAAATTCATAATAAGATGGATAACAGGTATATTCGTCCAAGATTTCTTGTTCCATCTTATGGTAGTATGTAGAATCTTTATTTAGCATCCGTTGCGATTCGTGTACTTTCAATTGCAACAAGTAGTTGCAGCGATTGTATATTTCATTTGTGATGAATCGTTGTTGTTTGAGAAAGTTGACTGTATCTATATATGCTTTTCTATAATCATTAAACATATTATGCAGAGAATCTAGTGGGCAATAATCTTTTATCCAACCTTCTATGTTTTGTGCTTGGGCGAAATCTATATTTTGGGCAATCCAAACCCAATCGCTTCCTAAACATGTTTTTGCTTCTAGCCCAGAATGTGTACGTCCTTTACGCAACTTATGGTTTATATTATATATATGGTTATATTTTGGATAATGTTTACTTTTTAAGAGAGGATAATCTAAAGAGTCCATAGAAATAATGATGGTATCTCCTTGCTTAATAGAGTAATAGATGTATTCGAAATTCAAATAACTTAATGCAATTTCTTTATATTCTTTTGGGCAACTGAGGACTAGAGTATCGAAATCAATTTTAGGAGTATGACTTACGAAATTTCCCAGGTCGTTTATATAGGAGATTTTGGGCATGTCTATGTGGAAGAAACCTAATCCAGGAGTTTTGTATGGTTTGGGGTTATAATGGTTAAAGCATAAGACTATTTCTTTATTAATATCAGTCTCTTTGTACTCATTTCTTTGGCAAGAAATGTGTATACAGAGGAATATCGGTAGGACTATTCTACTAAACTTCATTAGTGTTGTTTTTTGACTTAAAGAATTTGGAGTCTATTTCAATAAGTAAAAAGAGAGTGCATAATACGTGTGTACAACACACCCTCCTTTTTCTGATCTTTTTCTTAAATTTTCGTTTTCAGTTTATTCCTAACATCTGTTAAGTAAGTG
The DNA here is from genome assembly GCF_900142015.1 of Bacteroides stercorirosoris. Taxonomy (GTDB): domain Bacteria; phylum Bacteroidota; class Bacteroidia; order Bacteroidales; family Bacteroidaceae; genus Bacteroides; species Bacteroides stercorirosoris. The sequence goes on along the minus strand of NZ_FQZN01000015.1, from coordinate 106,754 downwards.
ATTCATCTGATCAATTACTGAATCAAATGAATTATTCCAAATGTATAATGAATGGACTGATATTACGAGTTAACCGCAATACTTGGTGCTTCCACAACTGTCGCAGCACCAACGGGCTCCATTCCCTCCGCCGGCGAATGCAGCTAATGCTGTTGATTTTGATACATTGCAGATTCTTGTGCCTGTGGGCGATATTGCACCGCAAGTTCCGTTGCCGTTAAGACCACCACCTTTAATTGCTCTCATCTGGTTCTTGGTAAGAGCATTGTTTTTCAAATCATTAAAGTTCATAATTCTTAGATTTTAGTAAATTCTACTCTATTAAAGCTTTTCGACTCCGCTTATATTTAGTGCACAAATATCGTATTAATGCTATTGTTAAATTCTGTAATAGTTGTTCTGTTAGTACTATTTTAAAGAATAAATTCCCCTTCTAAAGAAATAGTATCTGAAACAATTTTTATATAGTATATTCCTGAATCTTGCATAGTCAGGTTTACAGAGAGTGCAGCCGGATTCATATACTCTTGTGAATAAACAGTTTCACCTGTAGCTTCTTTAGTAATTTTGATAGTAACTGTTTGCGTCACTTCTTCAAGTGATACGGATACTACCTTGTCATATAAGTAAGCATGCGCAACTTGTGGGATAAGACTTCTACTTATAGGTTTGTTCGGTTGTAAATTCTTTAGTGGAATTTCTCTTTCTGTATTGTTATATTCCACCATACTTCCTTTTTCCTGTGCTTGAATGGAGCAAACACTAATAAATGCAGTGATTAATATGATCAAAAGTGTTTTCATAAAATTATTTTTTTTGATTATGTTATGTGTGCAAATTAAGAGATTGGTATTCATAAAAACAACTCTAAAGGTGTGTAGTTTTTGTGTAGTTTTGCTTTCTCAGATGTAGTTTCTGTGCAATGTGAGGTCTCTTTTCAGATAGAAGTGATAGCTTTGATGAAATTATCATTTTTGTCAAGTTGCATTTTCTTTTCAAGAATGCTACTCCGTCTTTTATATATGCTATTAGGGGTTCTGCTCAAAATGACTCCAAGTTCCTGTATGGAAAAGCCTGACAAGTGAATGCAACAAAAGAAAATGTCTTTATCGGTCAGTAATGGAAAGTTCTTTTTCAGGTGTGAAGTATATTCGGGAATCAAACAATTAATCTCCTTTATTAATGACTTTTGGTCATCGTTTGTTAATTCCGGTTTTTCTGTTGCCTTTGCATTAATATCATTTTGATGATTCAATATGCTTTGTGCTTTCTTATAAAAAGCAGTTTCCTGTAATTGACCTTTTACTTTTTCTATATCTATTTCTATTTCTATTTCTATTGTTCTTATACTATCTTTTTCTGATGAAACTTTCTTGCATTTATATTGTTTTATAAATAGATAGCTCCCTACTATAAGTATGCCTATACTGATATATAATATCCATCGTTTTACGGAGAAATCAGATTTATATTGGGGTGGAGTAGGAGAATACAATGTGTTTGTCGACAATATATAGAGATTTTGATTGTGTGCACTATCTTGATAGGCAGAGTAAAGTCTCTCCAGCTCAAGTGATTCTTTTAATTTATTTGACTTTTTTGCAATATCAGCAAGGCGCATATAAGCACTGGCTTTGGTGGTGTATTCTTGGGTATGCAAGGCTTTATTGAAATACAACCGGGCAGAATCATATAGTTGTGCTTTATAGTAGGCGTCTCCTAATAGAAGATATCCTTTGGCATATAATGTAGTGTCAGTTAAGTGGGTGAAATTTTCTTTGGCGTATTTTATAGCCTCTTTACCTTTCTGCATTCTGCTGTACAAAGCACTCAAGGAAGATGCAATATTGGCTTTCAGCATATTGTTGGGAAAGTATTTTGTAAGTTCTGAGGCTTGTAATAGTAATGATTCAGCTTGCTGGTAATAGGCTTTCCTCTTTTCTATATTTATACTTCCTCGTTTGGATAAAGCTTCAACCAGATTGATTGTATCTTTTTGCAAGGTTGCTTGCTGTTGTAGCAATTGATACATGGAATCGGCCTTGCTATAATGGTTTTCTTGATAGTAAATGTTGCCGATATTGTTATATATCAATGATAATAGTTTTGACCTTTCGCTGCGCTTGGCATAATTGGCGGCATTTGTGTATAGGTGTAGTGCATGAAAATAGTTATTCTGATCTCTTAGCACACCCCCCCAATGGTAATGAGCTTTAGCCTGCATTGGTATATCCCCTATAGAGTCGTAATATTGCACAGCAATCCGTATCAGCGAATCATCCGTCTGTACAATATAATTTTTATCCCTCGCCTGTGTCAGCAGTAAGGCATAGTAAGCTTGGTTTGCCGGTGTTTTCAATTGTTGCGGTTCTACATTTTCCAGAATACGCAATGCACTGTCAGGATATGCTTCCATCAGGGAGTCCGCCTGCATTAATAGTACATTAGGGCTATGGTGCTGTGTGCATGAGGCTAATGAAAGAAGCATTGTTAACCAAATATGAAACACTCGTTTTCTCATAATCTTCAGGAAGTAGTTTGTATGCAAAGATAATCTTTTTTCGGGGAAGATATGGTTGCTATGACTATCTTTCTTTAGAAGCGGATATCTGCCATCTGAATCATGGGATTATCGCAATTACTGTGCCGATATCTTGCCACCGCATTGGCCAACTTTTGCCATCGCATTGGCACGGCTTTGCCATCGCATTGGCACAACTTTGCCATCGCATTGGCACGACTTTGCCATAGGCATGGCACAACCGAGCCAATACGGTGGCAGGAAAGTGGCAATTTAGAGAGTCATTACAGTCGTTCCTATGCCAATACATACTTCAGCTCTGCCAGCTGATAAACACTTGGTATGTAATGCCCATTGACTATGACAGCCGGAGTATGACTGACGTTATTTTGGAGGCAATACTCCTGTTGTTGCCTCCAAAGCAACTGTGCGGTATCATTGATATTATATCTTTCCACATCCGGTATTTCCTGCATCTCGAACCATGCTTCCAGCAGGTAAGTAGCTCTGTCCCATCCCTCTGAAAGATAGACGGACAGGATTGTCTGCGCTATATGTATCCCCAGACGGTCGTTGGTGTATATGACCAAAGATATGGATATGTCTCTTGATATTTCCCGGATGTGCCGGTGCACTTTGGCACATGCCTTGCAGTTGGGATTAACCACCACCATCAGTCTGTCCTTCGCATTCCCGGCAGAATTATGCAGCGCTATATCCGGATGAATCATCCTCCTTACTTTGGGCTTTAGCGCCAGCAGCTTCTGAAAAGTGATCGGATTGAGTAAGCCGGACAGCTTGGCCTGCAGGAAGCTTTTCTCTTTATCAGAAGAGACGAGCGTCTTGGCCTGTATCCAGAAAATCAGGCAGATGGTGCTGATTGCAATCATAGAGAAGAGAATACGGATTGAAAACTTCCATTCAAAGTTATTCCTTATGACATAAAGCGATGCGGCAGTCAGCCAGACCGAGAAAATGGTGAGGATGCAAAACAAACAGGCTTTACGAATGATGAATATCTGGTATATGATGGAGTAAAGCGTAAATGCAATGGCTATGAAACCAAACAGCGCAGCCAGAAAATGAAACTCTTCGGGGCAGACAGCCGTGAAGAAAAACATGGTTGTGAAATACATCCACGATAGTTCTCCAATGCCTATTCCGGCTATGTGCGCACCTTTTGATTTGAGCACTTTATTGCAGTCTATTACTTTGCCTATGTGGCAGAAACGGTGCAGGAAATGTTTGTCTACCATTTCTTTATATAGGATTACGGTAGAGATGAGGATACCGCAAGTCAGTGCGGAAAGGTAGAGCGGCAGTCCTGCAGGATAGTTCTTGCTCCAGATTGAAGAAAAAACCAGGAGGACGGATATGATTCCGGCAATCAGTATTCTGTGTTGCCGGCATATATAATTCATGTTTCTGAGCAGGCAATGAGATTCACAGACGGTTTTCGGAGTAGTCTCACCAAACAGGACGGTCCCCGTCCATTGATAGGTAAACAGTTTCCTGCTTATCGGCATATGGCTCACTTCGGCAGTGCTGATAATAAGCCGGTCCTGTTCTATCTTTTCGACGAGGCAGAATGTGGAATGGCTTGTTTCCAGTTGTGTGATAAACGGGGCGTGCAGCTTTTCCAGATGCCTCGGTTGAAGCTGGTAAACTACGTTCTTTACATGAAGTGCATTTAAGGCATTGCTGATACCTTGCATTGTGTTGCCCAACGGATTGTCGAGCAAGCGGCATAAAGTAGTCCTGCTCACTTTTACGGTCAGCGACCGTAAAAAGTGATGGACTACCTCACTGGTGGCATTATCAACTCCCAGCATAGTCTTGAATTAAAAGTTAAAGTTTAGGTTAGGTTCGTTTTAAAGGGTGAAGTAGCCGCTTAACTGGACTTCTTCCGATACAATTTCCAGGTAATACTGTCCCGGAGCTTTTGCGCTTAAATCTATGGTGACAAGCGTAGGATTGAAATAAGTTTCGGAATAAACAGTTGCCCCTGTTGAGGCATCCTTAATTGAAATGTTAACGGAGGACATCTCTTCCTTGAACACTACACTGACTGCATCGTTACCGACGTAAGCATTGGCGGGCTGAATGATGATACTCCGGGCTACAGGACCACCCTCTTCTGAACCTGCCGGAAACAGAGGAATCTCTCTCTCGTCATCATTACTAACCATTGATACATGCTGGGCATACAATGAATTGCTGCCCAAAACCACAGCTAACACGAAAAATACAAATAATAACTTTTTCATAAGATATACTTTTAATTTGTTATGACGGTGGCAAATTTAGAGAGAAATTCTCCAATAAAAGTGTATAAAAAGTGTAGAAATGTAGGGAAAGGCCTTATTATCGGATGATTTTTCTTATTCTTATAGAAAATTCTCCAATATATCACGGAGAGTGGTCGATTTATCAGAACATTCTATCTTTTGCTCCAATATTTTTTTTGTCTTTTTATAGATGGCGTCTCTGCTACATTCCATTATATACCTGAAGTGGCTGGTCGGTATGTCTGTCAGATATAAGCAACAAAGGTGTATCTCATTCTGAGACAAGGGATATCTTGTGGCCAGGCGGAGGGTTATATTATTCCAACGCATATCGGTTTCGGCAATCAATTGTTTCCAGTCTTCTTCACTGAAGTGCTCGCTCGATTTATCAGTTTTTTTATATGCCTGAATGATGCGCTTCATTTTCACATATACTTCAGAATGTTCGTAGGATTCATTAAGCAGCGCTTGCCGCTCCGTTTTCAGAATATGCAGTTCTTCTTTTAAGTTTTGCTTTTCAGTCTGGCTATAGTTGTGCAGTGCTATCTCCTTTTGCAGGGAAGCAATTTGCTCGTCTTTTTGTTGGAGTAGTTCTCCTATCTTTTTGTCTTGTTCTATTTCTTTTTGCTTGAAGTGGAGAATTTCTTTCCTATATCTTCTCCATATAACAAGGAATAAGGTTAGAAAAATCACCGCTCCTGTAATCGTATAATAATAAAACTGGTTTAAGTTTGCTTTGTATTCCGACTGCTTGCTCTGTATCAGCATGTTTTTCTCCGTTGCGATGATTTCGCTACTTTGCTGCTTTTGCTGCGCACTATCCATGTGAGAGGAGTATTTTCTTTCCATTTCAAGCGCTTTTTCTAATTTTCCCTGCTTTTGGGCAATATCGGCCAAACGCATATAAGCGCCTGCCTTGGTAAAGTGGTCTTTGCTATATAAGGCTTTATTAAGGTAAATTAAAGCGGAATCATATTGAGCTGTTTTGTAGTAAGCGTCTCCTAAAAGCAAATATCCTCTGTATAGCACCTTTGTGTTGTCTTGGTTGTCAATGTTCAATTTGGCAAATATAACCGCTTCTCTTCCCATATTCATACGCCCATACAGCAGACTTAATGAATAAGCTGCTTTGGCTATCATGTTTCTTTGAGCGGTGTGTTGTGATATCTCGAAGGCATGGAGCAGTTTTTCTTCCGCCCTGTGATAATATTCCTTGCCTTTCCGTATGTCAATCATGCTTCGTTGTGATACAGCGTCTATCCAAAGTCCGGAATCCTTCTCTTGAATAGCCAACTTCTCCGTAATCTGGTAGATTGAATCGGCTTGTTCGTCTAATTTCTGTAATGTGTATATATTGGCTACATTATTATAAATGTGTCCGGCTAACTTGCCATCGGAAAGCTTTTTTGCATGGGTTATAGCGATAAAGAATTTTTTTAGAGCTTCCGGATGATTATTTTTATTCCTTTTGATGCATCCCCAGTAATAATATGCTTTTGCTTGTTTAGGGATACATTCTGTAGAATCGTAATATTGCACTGCTATGCATATCAGGGAGTCGTCTGTCTGAGTTATGAAATTCTTATCCTGTGCCTGGGTTATCAGCAATGCATAATATGCCTTGTCTTCCGCCGTCCTTAATTCTTCCGGATAGATTTCTCTTAAAAAGCGTAAAGCACTGTCGGGGGATTTCTGCATGAGGGAGTCGGCTTGTACGAGTTTATAACTTGGTTCGGAACGTGTACAGGCCACCAATAAGCAAAATGTGAATAATATTGTAGCTAATACGGTGGTTTTCATTGTTTTATCTTTTGAGGTTGCAGCTTGCAAAAGTACCCCTTTCTTGCGATAAAAGCAATGTAATGCAGGTCTGGAGATTTAATGAGATAGTGCCAAAAATCACTTTGCATTCCGGGCGAATGATTACTCACCCCTACAAGTACCGTTACAACGTGTGTGCGGGCGAATAATCATTCGCCCGCACGACAACACTTTTGACACATTGAGTATATTAAAAATGTGGAGTTCGGATTAGGTATGCAGTTCCAGTACGAAGCGACAGCCTTTGGTATAGCTGCTATCCAGAGTCAGGCTACCATTCATCTTGGTAGCAATCAGCGAACAAATAGGCAATCCTAAACCATCGCCTTGTGTAAGGTCTTTCACTTCGGTGAAAGGCTTGAACAGATTTTCCTGTTCCTCTGCCGGAATACCGCTTCCGGTATCACTAACGATGAACTGATGTGTATGCGCACCGCGTTTCTTGAAGTCCAACCATATTTTCCCACCTTCCGGAGTGAACTCAGCCGCATTGTTCAGCAGATGAAGCAAAATACGCTCAAGCTGTTCCGGGTTAGTCTTGACACTAAGTTTCGGAGCGTTGACGGTAGTGGTTATATCCGGCTTCAAGTCTGCTTTTATTTTATCCATTACGCTTTCGCAGAAAGTATTGATGTTGATTTCGCGCATTTCATAAGTTTCGGAAAGGGTGCTTTCCAGTTCGGAGAGTTCCTGAATGTGTTCGGCAAAGCCTTTCAATGCACGTACACCCGGTTGGGTTGCGTCCAGGGTATTCAGCGTCGGCTCCATTTGTCCGGAGATATTCTGTATAAACTGGGTTTTGAGCTCATTGTGTTCATTAGCTATCTGGATGGCTTTCTTCTGTTTCCGGGTGAGGAGGACAAAACGCAATAATACGATACCTGCCAATACAAGTGCAGCGGCAAGAATGGCTGCCAATACGCATAGTCCGATGATGATATATTGTTTGGCACTCAGGGAGTCATCCTTATCCTGGATGGTTGCCAGGCTTTCTTCATATTTCTGTTTCAGTACGTTCAGTTCATCCTGAGCGGTGAGGGCTTTCACAGAGTCAGTCCAAAGGATATATTTGTCGTAAGTACGTGCCACCAGTCCGGCATTGTTAGCCTTGCGGGCAATGTCGATAAGGGTTTTATAAGATTCGTCTACTTTGGCGTAGTTTTTCTGTTCCTTATACTGTCCTATCAGGCGGTTGATGTAGGCATCTCCTTGCGAGTTCATGCCGAAAGTATAATAATAATTGGCCTGGGTGTATAGTAAGTCGTTGCTTAATGAATCATTGCGGGCTGCTTTGGCGGTTTCTTCCAGTTTGGCCAGTTGCTCTTTGGCACGGGCAGGATTCTTCAGGTTGATGTACATCTGCAAGCGTTCCTTGTTGATGCGGAAACGCAGGGCGGGCATGGTTTTACCGCTTTTTTGTTCACCGTCAGTCACCAGCAATTCTGCGCCGCGCAGCAGTTCGAAGGCTTCCTTGTAGTAGTTCTCTCTGTGATAAAGTGCACTGGCATTGACGCCGCATTCTACAGCTTTATCATATTTTCCCTGAGAGGAGAAAGCATTGTAAGCTTGTAAAAATAAGTAACGTGCCTTGATATATTCCTTTTTGGCAAGGTTTTCTTGCGCTTGTTTCATTTGCTCATCGGCACGGGTTTGCGAATAGGCTTGGCTGCAGATGCAGAAAGCTGCTAAGAAGAGTACGGTAATTATCTTTCTCATTTTGTGATTCATTTTATTTGCTTACAAAGTTAAGACATTCTTCTGTAGGTTGTACAAGAAAAGTGCCTAAAAATCTTCACCTGTCCCATTTTTATGGTGATAGTGGCGGGTGAATTTATATCCCGGCCCCGCATACGGCGGGATATGCGGGATTAGTATTTGAAACTGCTTCCTCCCAGGAACTCGCGCAGAAGTGAAGTCGGCGGGATTTCCTTGTCCTGTATCGGAGTAAAGTATTTAATGAATTTCAGCAACCGGTATGCTTCGGCATATTCCGGACAATTGCGTGGCACGCTGGTCAATATAGGCTCGGCATGGCAACGCAACACGGCAAATTCAAATAGCAGTGCGGAGTTGAACATCACATCGGCGTTCTCCTGATAGGGGAAAATCCATTTGTCTTCTCCGGCGCGCACGCTGGGCCAGCGGGAGATGGTTTCGCGTGCCGAGTAGCCACGATAGTTGAAGTCGCGGATGATGCGGCGCAGCAATCGGTTGTCCGTTGTAGGAATCCAGTTATGGTCGTCCAGGGAAATGGTGGTCAGGGCGGACACATAGATTTTATATTTGTTCGCTGCGGGGATTTGCGGAGTAAGTTCCGGGTTCAGTGCGTGAATACCCTCTAATATAAGAATGGTATGCTCGTCAATTTTCAGTTTGTCACCTTTGTATTCCCGTCGTCCGGTGCTGAAGTTGAAGCTGGGCAGGTCTATCTCTTCGCCTCTCAACAAAGCTTGCAGGTCTTCTTCAAACTTCTTAAGGTCGAGCGCATAGAGTGATTCGTAATCATAATCGCCGTTAGCGTCTTTCGGGGTATCTTCACGGTTCACGAAATAGTTGTCCAGCGCAATGGGATAGGGGCGTAATCCGTTCGTCATCAACTGTACGGAGAGGCGCTTGCTGAAAGTGGTCTTACCCGAAGAAGAGGGCCCGGAGATGAGAACCAGTTTCACCCGGTTGCCGTTTTCGCCGCGGTTGTAGATGTCATCGGCAATCTGGGCTATTTTCTTTTCCTGAAGAGCTTCGGCCACATTGATTAAATCGGTGGCATGTCCTTCTTCACAGGCGAGGTTGAAGTCTCCCACATTGCTTAATCCCATGATATAATTCCAGCGCAGGTGTTCCTTGAAGACATCAAGCATCTTTTCTTGCTTCACAACTTCCTCCAGTACACTGGGATTTGCTTTGTTGGGAATGCGCAGCAGCAGGCCATCGTAATATTTCACGATGTCGAACAGCCAGATGAAGCCGGTGCTGGGCAACAGGTTGCCATAATAATAGTCGATGGTATCGCCCAGTGAATAATAATAGGTATAGATGGAGCCGGAAGTTTCCAGCAGTTTCACCTTGTCCGTCATTCCCCGTTCGTTGAAAATGCGCACAGCTTCGGAGGTGTGGCACTCTGTGCGACGGTATATGATGTTCTCGTCAATGATTCCCTGCATCCGCTTTTTGATGGCAGATACGTCCTCCAATGTTATGGTGCGCCCGATGCGCAGGTTGCAGAAATAGCCTTTGGAAACGGGATGCTCAACGAACAGCTTTCCGTCCGGAAACAATTCGCTGACAGCCTTGTATAATACAAAACAAAGGCTGCGTACATATGTGCGCAGACCGGAAGAATCGCGTATATCGAGGAATTCTACATCCTTATTATTATAGACTCGGAAATTTAACCCTTCAGAACGATTATTAACCTTTGCACTGACCACTTGATAGGGAAAATTAAGATTAAAACCGTAATAAATATCCAAAAGTGAACTTCCGATAGGGAATTCTTTAGAAATATTGTTATTTTTGCAACAAATTTGTAACATGTGTTTCATGACGTCTTCATTTTAGGGTGATTACACGTTAAATATAGATATAATAACAGATGTAGCATAAAACCTTCTAATTAATTAAAGATGGAATATTCTTTTTATGATTTTTTAAAGCTGCTTGGTTCACTGGCATTATTCCTGTACGGAATGAAAATTATGAGTGAAGGACTTCAAAAGTTCGCTGGTGACAGGCTCCGGAAAATTCTAACGGCAATGACTACCAACCGGGTGACCGGAGTGCTGACGGGTGTGCTGATTACGGCACTGATTCAATCTTCTTCTGCAACCACAGTCATGGTGGTGAGTTTTGTGAACGCCGGCCTGCTGACCCTATCCCAATCCATCGGGGTTATTATGGGAGCCAATATCGGTACTACAGTTACGGCATGGATTATTTCGGCGTTAGGATTTAAAGTTGATATCGCCGCTTTCGCACTTCCTCTCCTCGCTTTCGGTATTCCTCTTCTCTTCTCTCAAAAAAGTCATCGTAAGTCTATCGGTGAATTTATATTCGGTTTCTCTTTCCTTTTTATGGGACTCTCCATGCTGCAATCCAATGCGCCGGACTTGAAGGCGAATCCGGAGATGCTGGCATTTGTACAGAGTTATACGGATATGGGATATCTCTCCATTCTTCTGTTTGTATTTATCGGTACCATTCTGACTATGGTTGTGCAGGCATCGGCGGCAACAATGGCTATCACGCTTATCATGTGTGCCAATGGATGGATCAGTTTTGAATTGGGGGCGGCACTGGTGCTGGGTGAGAATATCGGTACTACCATTACCGCCAATCTTGCTGCACTGACCGGTAACACGCAGGCAAGGAGGGCTGCATTGGCTCACCTGGTGTTCAATGTTTTCGGCGTTATCTGGGTGCTTTGCCTGTTCTCTCCCTTTACGAGTGGCGTATCCTGGTTTGTAGAAAATGTAATGGGAACGAAAGATCCTGCTGTGGCGGTATCATTTAAACTGTCGGCATTCCATACTTGTTTTAATATCTGCAACGTGCTGATTCTTATTTGGTTCGTGAAGCTTATAGAACGTACCGTTTGTGCTATTATTCCGCAGAAAGAGGTCGACGAAGAATATCGCCTGCGTTTCATTTCCGGTGGTATGCTTTCTACGGCGGAACTTTCCATTTTGCAGGCGCATAAGGAGATACACCTGTTTTCGGAACGTACTCACCGCATGTTTAATATGGTGCAGGATTTGCTGCATACGGATAAGGACGATGATTTCAATAAATTATTCAGCCGTATTGAGAAGTATGAGAATATCAGCGATAATATGGAACTGGAGATTGCCAATTACCTGAATCAAGTGTCAGAAGGACGTTTAAGTTCGGAGAGTAAGCTTCAGATACGTGCCATGCTTCGCGAAGTGACGGAAATTGAGAGTATCGGCGATAGCTGTTACAACCTCGCGCGTACCATTAACCGCAAGCGCCAGACCAATCAGGACTTCACGGAAAAGCAATATGACCATATCCACTTCATGATGAAGCTGACGGACGATGCTTTGGCTCAGATGATTGTTGTGGTGGAACGCTCTGAACATCAGAGTATCGATGTGAATAAATCGTTCAATATTGAGAATGAAATGAATAATTACCGCAACCAGCTGAAGAACCAGAATATTCTGGATGTCAACAACAAGGAATATGACTACCAGATGGGCGTTTACTATATGGACATCATTGCCGAATGTGAGAAACTGGGCGATTATGTGGTGAATGTAGTGGAAGCAAGCAGTGATATAAAAGAAAAGAAAGCGTCTTAGGACGCTTTCTCAAATTCTTCTTTTCCGACTCCGCATAAGGGGCATACCCAATCATCAGGAAGGTCTTCAAATGATGTTCCCGGCTCAATGCCGTTTTCGGGGTCACCCATTTCCGGGTCGTAAACGTAGTCGCAAACGGTGCAAATGTACTTGTCCATAAGATTACTATTTTAGGTTTTATCCCTAAATAACAATATTTCCTCCTCTTTTGTTTCCTGTTTTAATCTGAAAGAGATATATTTGTTCCATTTTTATTGTAAATGAACTCTTTATGACGATACTAATTTTAATCGGTATGCTGGTACTGGTAGGAGTGCTGGTGCTTTATGTGCTTGAACTCGGTAGAAGCAGGCGATTATTGCTCAAAGCAGGGAATGCGAAGAAGGCCTTGCGCAGTTCGGAAGAACTTTTCCGTTCTATAATGCAAAATGTACATGCGTTCATTCTTCTGATCGACCGTAATTTTATTGTTACGCGGACTAACTATTACGACATCACCAAAGCACATAGGCCGGAAGACCGGTTGGCTCGTGTAGGCGACTTGTTGCGTTGTAATAATGCCCTGTCCGCCGTTGGCGGTTGCGGTACGCACGAGCTTTGCAAAGAGTGTCCTATCCGGAATAAAATAGAAGAGACTTTCCAGCGGAAAAGCAGTTTTACCGATTTGGAAGCTGTGCTGAATATACGTGACAGAAGGGGAAACGTTGCCGAATGTGAAACCTATGTTTCCGGTGAGTATATGACGATAGATGATAAAGAGGGCATGGTAATCACTGTGCATGACATCACCCGCCTGAAGAATGCAGAGGGAGAATTGATGAAAGCCCGTGAAAAAGCTGAGAATGCAGATCGTTCCAAGTCAGCTTTCCTCGCCAATATGAGTCATGAGATACGTACTCCGCTGAATGCCATTGTCGGCTTTTCCGAGTTGCTGGCTTCTGCCGGTTCGGAAGAGGAAAAGACGCAATACCTGGACATTGTTCATTCCAATAATGAAATGTTGCAGCAACTGATAGCCGATATTCTCGACCTTTCAAAGATAGAGGCCGGTACTTTGGAGTTTACTTTCTCGGAAGTGGATGTCAATCAGCTGATGTTTGATATGGAACAGCTGTCCCGTATGAGACTGGGAGAGAAGGAGAGTCTTATTCAGATTTTCAAGGAGACACCGCCGGAGAACAACATTTTATATACCGACAGAAACCGCCTGATGCAGGTGATAGCCAATTTTATGACGAATGCTGTGAAATTTACAGATGAAGGTAGTATTACGTTGGGATATAAGCCTTGTGCTGACGGCCTTTACTTCTATGTGAAAGATACCGGAAGCGGTATTCCGGCAGATAAGGTAGACCATATATTTGAACGCTTTGTAAGAGTGGAACAGCACAAGAAAGGAACCGGACTGGGACTTTCTATTTGCGAGATGATAGTCCGCAAACTGGGTGGCAAGATTGGCGTAGAGTCGGAATATGGCAAAGGATCTACATTCTGGTTTACCCTACCGCTCAACGGGGAGGCAATTAGAAAACAGGGAACGGAAATCGAGGGTAAGACTAACCTATAAAAAGATTTAATAACATTCGCTATCCCAAATTAATATTGTATTTTTGCGGCTCTTAATCAAAGCTAACTATTTGCATGAATGCAATGAAGGATGATTTTTATCATGGCGGACTTACTGACGACGAAGTAAGGCAGAGTCGCGAAAAGTACGGAGTCAATCTGTTAACGCCTCCCAAGCGTCCCTCCCTGTGGAAACTATATCTCGAAAAGTTCGAAGACCCTGTTGTCAGGGTACTGCTGGTTGCAGCGATATTCTCTCTGATAATCTCTGTCATAGAGAATGAGTATGCCGAGACTATAGGTATCATTGCCGCTATTTTGTTGGCTACGGGTATCGGGTTCTATTTCGAATATGATGCCAGTAAGAAGTTCGACTTGCTGAATGCGGTGAATGAGGAAACCTTGGTGAAGGTAATCCGTAACGGCCGTGTACAGGAGATTCCCCGGAAAGATGTGGTAGTAGGTGATATCATCGTGCTGGAGACCGGAGAAGAAATCCCTGCTGACGGCGAACTGCTGGAGGCTATATCCCTGCAAATTAACGAGTCGAATCTGACCGGTGAACCTGTGGTAAGTAAGACCACGGTGGAGGCGGATTTTGATGAAGAGGCTACCTATGCTTCCAATAAGGTGATGCGTGGTACGACGGTAGTAGACGGTCACGGCACTATGCGTGTGCTTTGTGTGGGCGATGATACGGAAATCGGTAAAGTCGCACGTCAGAGTACGGAGCAGAGCACAGAACCTACCCCGCTGAATATACAGCTTACCAAACTTGCCAATCTGATCGGTAAAATCGGTTTCTCCGTGGCCGGACTGGCATTTGCCATCTTCTTTATCAAAGATGTGCTGTTGCACTATGATTTTTCATCTTTCCATACTTTTGCAGACTGGCTTCCGGCTTTGAAAGCTACTTTGCAATACTTCATGATGGCAGTGACCTTGATTGTGGTTGCAGTGCCCGAAGGATTGCCGATGAGTGTGACACTGAGTCTTGCATTGAATATGCGCCGTATGCTTTCCACCAATAACCTGGTGCGTAAGATGCACGCTTGTGAAACGATGGGTGCCATTACCGTGATTTGCACGGATAAGACCGGTACGTTGACTCAAAACCTGATGCAGGTTTACGAGCCGAGTTTTTATAGTCTGAAAAACGGCGGGGAAGTTGGCGACGATGATATCAGTCAGTTGGTAGTAGAGGGAATCAGTACCAATTCCACAGCTTTTCTGGAAGAAATGGCGGAAGGTGAGAAGCCTAAAGGTGTAGGAAATCCTACGGAAGTGGCTTTGCTTTTATGGTTGAATAGTCAGAACCGTGATTATCTGGAGTTGCGTGAGAATGCTCCGGTTGTCGACCAGTTGACTTTCTCTACCGAACGGAAGTTTATGGCTACGTTGGTGAAGTCTCCTTTGATAGGCAAGAAAGTATTGTATGTGAAGGGTGCTCCCGAAATCGTTTTGGGCAAATGCAAGGATGTCGTTCTGGATGGCAAACGGGTAGATGCGGTAGAATACCGTTCTACAGTTGAAAAACAACTGCTGGGATATCAGAATATGGCAATGCGCACCCTTGGTTTCGCATTCAAGATAATCGATGAGAACGAAGAACCGTGTTGTGCAGGCAACACCCCGGACGGTAATTGTCAATTGTCAATTGTCAATTGTCAATTAGTAAAAGATTTGTCATTCCTCGGCGTGGTTGCTATCAGTGACCCTATCCGTCCGGATGTACCTGCGGCGGTTGCCAAATGCCAGTCTGCCGGTATCGGAATCAAGATTGTGACGGGAGACACTCCGGGCACGGCTACGGAAATTGCACGTCAGATTGGTCTGTGGAAACCGGAAGATACGGAGCGCAACCGGATTACAGGCGTCGCCTTTGCAGAACTGACGGACGAGGAAGCGCTTGACCGCGTGATGGATTTGAAGATCATGTCTCGTGCACGTCCCACGGATAAACAACGCCTGGTGCAATTGTTGCAGCAAAAAGGAGCGGTTGTGGCAGTAACAGGCGACGGCACCAATGATGCTCCCGCATTGAATCATGCACAGGTAGGCTTGTCTATGGGTACGGGAACTTCCGTTGCCAAGGAAGCCAGCGACATAACCTTGCTGGATGACTCGTTCAATAGTATCGGTACTGCCGTGATGTGGGGGCGTTCGCTGTATAAGAATATCCAGCGCTTCATCGTTTTCCAGCTGACTATCAACTTCGTTGCTCTGCTTATTGTATTGCTTGGTTCGCTGATTGGTACGGAGTTACCGCTCACCGTAACACAGATGTTGTGGGTGAATCTTATCATGGATACTTTTGCGGCTCTGGCGTTGGCTTCCATTCCGCCCAGCGAAAGTGTGATGAAAGAGAAACCGCGCAGTAGCAATGATTTTATTATCTCCAAGCCTATGCGTTCCTATATCCTTGGTGTAGGAAGCGCTTTCCTTGTTATATTGATGGGGATGCTATACTGGTTTAATCATGCCGAGGGCGGTATGACTCCGGAGCGTCTGACCATCTTCTTTACATTCTTTGTGATGTTGCAGTTCTGGAACCTTTTCAATGCCCGTGTGTTTGGTACTACGGATTCTGCATTTAAAGGGATTTCCAAATCGTATGGTATGGAGCTGATAGTGCTTGCCATCTTGATAGGCCAGTTCCTTATTGTACAGTTCGGTGGTGCTGTATTCCGTACCACACCGCTTGATTTAGTCACTTGGGTGATTATTATTGCTTCTACCTCACTCGTTTTGTGGATAGGTGAGGCGATACGTTTCATCCAGCGTTTAACACAGAAATGAAATGAAAGAAAAAGGAATTAAAAACCTTATTATTGATTTTGGCGGCGTATTGATTGATTTGGACCGCCAGCGTTGTATTGAGAATTTCGCAAAGTTAGGTTTGCCCAATGTAGAGGCTATGCTTGATGTCTGCCACCAGCAAGGTTTCTTCTTGCAACATGAAAAAGGATTGATTACCAGTGCAGAGTTCCGGAATGCGATTCGTGAACAAATAGGGAAGGTAGTGACCGATGCCCGCATAGATGCTGCATGGAATAGTTTTTTAGGAGGCATCCCTACCTATAAGCTGGATTTACTGCTGAAACTGCGTGAGAAATACGTGGTCTATTTGTTGAGTAATACTAACGATATTCACTGGAAATGGTCATGTAAACACGCTTTCCACTATAAAGCTTTTCGGGTGGAAGATTATTTTGAGAGAATCTTCCTTTCTTATGAAATGAAGATGGCAAAGCCTGATGTAGCTATTTTCCAGAGATTACTGGATGAGACCGGTATTGACCCGAAAGAAACTTTCTTTATAGATGATTCCGCCGAGAATTGCCGTGTGGCGGAAACACTGGGCATCTCTACTTATACGCCGAAAGCGTGCGAAGATTGGAGTCATTTGTTTAGTTGAAAGTTAAAAGTTGAGAGTTAAAATGCAGTTGCTTCGTAACATACCGGAAGTGCTTCCCCGTGCCTGTGTCGCTACCATAGGCTTTTTTGATGGGGTTCATCTTGGGCATCGCTACCTGATAGAACAGGTGCGCGAAGCAGCTTCTGTGCGCGGTCTGGCTTCGGGGGTAGTGACCTTTCCGGTGCATCCGCGCAAAGTTGTGCAGCCGGAGTATCGCCCCGAACTGTTGACTACGTGTGAAGAAAAGGTTTCTTTGCTTGCTGATACCGGCCTGGACTATTGCATGATGCTTGATTTCACTTCTGAGATTGCTGTATTGTCGGCACGGGAGTTCATGCTTTTTCTTCGTGACCATTATAATATACGTGCTCTTGTGGTAGGCTATGATCATCGCTTCGGGCATAATCGGAGTGAGGGCTTTGATGATTATGTGGGCTATGGGCAAGAGCTGGGAATAGAAGTTATCCTTGCCCGTGCATATATAGATAAGGAGACTGCGGTAAGCTCCTCCGGCATTCGTCAGTTACTGTTGGAAGGTTGTGTTTCGGAGGCAGCCGCTTGTCTGGGATATGACTATTTCTTGAATGGTATGGTAGTAAGTGGGTATCGTGTCGGCCGTAAAATCGGCTTCCCTACAGCTAATCTTCGGGTGGACGACCCGGATAAACTGGTCCCTTCCGATGGAGTATATGCTGTGCGTGTTACTGTGGCAGGTCGTGTTTATGGGGGTATGCTTAGTATCGGCTATCGTCCTACAATGGCTAACGGCACCGATCGCAGTATTGAAGTGAATATCTTTAATTTCCATTCGGATATTTACGAGCAGTATATTTGCCTTTCCTTTGTCCGTTATCTCCGTCCCGAACTTAAATTCGATTCTATAGATGGCTTGATTGCCCAACTTTATAAGGATGCTGAGGATGCTTCCCGCTATCTTTAATACTTCAAAAAACACTTTATATATACCGGGGTAACTACTCTGGTGTAATATGTGCTGATTATCAGTGCTATCTGTCATGCTGAGCGTAGTCGAAGCATCTTCTCCCCGTATATGTGTTGCATTCAATCTTGGGTGCACATTACTTCTTTTATATGCTTTTTTGTCTTTCTCTCTTTATATATTCTGCATTATTATCGAAAAACATACTTATTTTATTGTTTTTCGATAAATATTTTCTGTTTTACTTGTTTGTTTCAAAAAATCCCCCTTTATTTGCATATCGAAAAACGATAAATTATTATTGAATAACAAAACGTATAAAGGTTGACGATTATGAAAAAGGCATTTATGAGTATCTCTTTGTTAGTGATTTCCCTCTCCATGTTGATGGCTGTTCTTTGTGGTATAGGCGCTGCAGCTTGATAATTTGAAAGAGAAAATAGTATCTTTGCAGACTTTTAAGCGATAGACAACGATGAAAACGGCAATAAAACTGGTTCTAATTTACTTGGCGATGCAAATTCTCGGAGCATTGGCAGTGACTCCATTTACTATGATCTATGCGTATGTAGAATACGGCACTGTGGAAAAGGCGAATGAGTTTGCTTTAGCTCCCACTTTGTTGGCAGGATTTGTTTTTATGCTGATTTACTTGTGGTGGAAAGGATATCTGACGGGCGACAAGCAGTTGTACTCGCCTGTATCTGCATCTTATTTATTCTGGAGTGCCATCATGGGGATTTCCGTCATTTTTATGGTAGATTTTCTGATGTCCCATCTCACGTTTCTTCCGGACTGGTTGAATGATACTTTTAATGTTTTGCAATCCGGTTGGTTGGGAATTATTTGTGTAAGCATACTGGGCCCCATTTTGGAAGAATTATTGTTTCGGGGAGCGGTTACTAAAGTCTTGTTGAAGAAATATAATCCGCTGGTGGCTATTCTGATATCCGGCCTGTTGTTTGGTATCTTCCACATGAACCCGGCACAGATTGTAGGAGCTACATTGGTTGGATTTGTTCTTGCATGGATTTATTATAAGACACGCAGTCTGGTACCTTGTATCCTGATTCACATCATGAACAACAGCCTTTCTGTTTATCTTAGTCTGAAGTTTCCGGATGTGGATTATACATCCGATTTAATAGGAGAGCCGACATACATGATTAGTCTGGTAGTTTCCGTACTATTGTTTATGCTTTCCTGGAGAATGATGAACACTTATAAATTATCTAATACAACTACTAAAGTATGAAAAGGAGATTGAATATTCTTTGCGTGATCGTATTGTTTGTGCTGGGCTATTCGGTTTTGGAAACCACCTATTATGTAGGCATGGGAATTAAAACCGGTATTGAGAAAGGCTTTGATTCCAAGATTGACGTGAAAGAAAAGGAAGAGATGACTAATTTGCAAGTTGTGCAGTTAGTGCCTAAAGATTTGGGTGGTGCAATTCTGATTGATTCCGTTTATAATGAGAAATCCGGTGAATATGTACCTGCTGCTTACGGGCAAATGATTGTCAGTGTGAATACCCAACCGAGTGTCTTATCGAGAATCATTTCTCTTTTGATTCTTATTGCAGACTATGTCGCCATTGTCTGGGCTGTGGTGCTCTTTATCCGTCTTATTGTATCGATCAATAAATCCGATATATTCAATTGGAAGAATGTACGGCGGCTCAGGCGCTTAGGGGTATTGCTTATTATTAGTTTTGCATGCACTTTTTTTACTGCGTTTCTGAGTTTCTATAATGTGGGAAAAGTATTTTCTGTAACGGGCTATTCATTGAGTATGGCAGATATGGTGCATATCACTTCATTGGTATTGGGACTTTCTGCCTTGATTGTGGCGGAAGTATTTGCTATCGGATTGAGAATGAAAGAAGAACAGGATTTGACGATTTAAGTAAAAGGTGAGTTATGAAAAAGATTAGAATATTAGCTTTATTGGTGATAGTAGTGTTTATTGCTGAAGTGATAATGTCAAGCGGAACAGCTGATTTCAGACGTGGCTGGAACAGTGCAGGTAATAGTAGAGAACTTAATTTTTCAACTGTAGATATTTCGATTAAGGCTGAGAAAACCGTAGCAGTTGACTCCCTGTTTAATAGTGCCATACAGCAGAATGTACCTTGCTGGATGGCTTCGATGGAGACGGAAATACAACCGTCATTTGTTAATAAATTGATTCTTGCGTTGGCTATTCCTTTTGTATTTTTTGCTCTTTACGGGTTTTATTGTATGGTTAGGGTAGTTATTTCAGTAAGCCGTGGGAAGGTATTCACACGTGAAAATGTAAATCGTATGCGTCTTTTTGTCTATTCGATAATACTCCTCGGCATTTGTATGGAGACTTACGAGTATCTTCTGCATAGGGATGCTGTTTCCCAGATTCAGTTTAGTGGTTACGAGTTGACATCTTATGGGTTAACATTCTCCTGGTTCTCGTTCCTGATACTGGCATTGTTTACCGAGATATTTGCCGTAGGTGTGAAAATGAAAGAAGAACAAGACCTGACTATTTAATCCTAACCTTGATAAAAGTGATTTATATGATTATAGTAAACCTTGATATAATGATGGCTCGGCGAAAGATATCTTTAGGAGAGCTGGCCGAAAAGGTGGATATTACACCCGCTAATTTATCTATTCTGAAAACGGGAAAGGCAAAAGCCATCCGTTTCTCTACGCTGGAGGCTATTTGTAAGATTCTGGATTGCCAGCCGGGAGATATTCTGGAATATCAGGAGGGAGATGAATAAGAGGAAATGGTAGAGTGATAAACTTATCACCCTACCACTTTTTTATTCTTGATTTTTCGCCTTGAAAGCCAGCGCATACATCCGCATCTGTTTCACCATAGACAGCAAACCATTGCTACGGGTAGGCGAAAGATGTTCTTTCAATCCTATCTTATCAATGAAATAAAGATCGGCATTCAGAATTTCGTCCGGTGTATGTCCGGAAAGGACTTTCATCAGCAACGAAATGATACCTTTAACAATCAAAGCGTCGCTTTCAGCTTTGAAGATGATTTTTCCATTCTCTTCGTCAGCTTGCAGCCATACGCGGCTTTGGCAACCTTCAATCAGGTTCTGTTCCGTTTTATATTTTTCATCGAGCGTTTCCTGCTCGTTTCCTAAGTCGATGAGGAGTTGATAGCGATCCATCCAGTCGTCAAAGTCACTGAATTCCGCAATCACTTCGTCTTGTGCCTCGTTGATACTCATACTTATTGATTTATGATTTTTGATTTATGAATTATTTCTCACTGTAAATGACTTGCATCACCGTCTGCCCCACTGCTTGCAGGGTAGCCTTATCAATGGCATCCATATCATCTTTCACGGTATGCCAGTGCTCAAAGAAATCGCCTTCCGGATAATAAGGAACAATATCAATGGTTGGAATTTTTGCATATCTGTTGATAAACGTATGGTCATCGGTCACGAACCCGCCTTTTTTCTGTACAAAGTGCCGCCCGAAACCTAAAGCATTGGCTGTTTTCCAGATTTTCTCATTGACATTGGGAGCTACTTCATGAGACAAACCTTCATAACGGAATTCTGCATTCTTGCCCCCTACCATGTCCAGCAGTATGCCAAAACGTGCATTATATCCCTGCACATGAGGATTGCGTGCCCAATACTGTGAGCCAAGTCCCCAGTATTCTTCTTTATGCGGGCCGTTGTAAGCTTGGTGTGTGCCGTAATCTTCAGCATCAACGAAGATAAGATCGATACCCATTTCCGGTAATTGCTTCTGCAGATGGCGTGCTATTTCCAACATTACGCCTACACCGCTGGCACCGTCATTGGCACCCAGAATCGGAGTATAATGCTTTTTAGGATCCGGGTCGGCATCCGCCCACGGACGGCTGTCCCAATGCGAAAAAAGGACGATACGCTTTTTCGTATCCGGCTTGTAGGAACCGATAATATTGCGTGCTTTCAGCAGCGTACCGTTGTAAGCCGGAAGGTCTACATACTGGCTGGTGACTTTAGCACCGAATTCCGTCAATTTATCTGCCAGGTAATTTCCACATTCTACATGTGCTTTCGTATTGGGAACGCGTGGGCCGAAGTCCACTTGTGCTTTCACATACTGATAAGCACTGTCCGCATTGAACTGAGGAACATTGACAACACTTTTTGTGGTCGTCTCCGTACCATCGCTTGCCTTCTTGGTGTTGTTGCTGCATGCTATGAATGCGAGCAACGCCAGGCATAAGGGGATGAGAGTATAATTCCGTTTCATTCTTTATCTAAATTAAAACTTAGTTTCACTTCTTTTCTTCCGGTCTCCAACGTTACCGCTGCTCCGTTTATCATGGGCAGATTCATGGTGACATGCCCTACCGGGAAATTAAAACAGACCGGATAATCGTATTCTTTCACCAGGTCGGCAATAGCGCCGTATAAATCTTTGCCTAAAGATTTGTTTTCTTCATACTCTGTGAATTGTCCGATGATGAGGCCGGAGAGTTTTTCCAGTACACCGCCCAGTTTCAGATTATAAATCATGCGTTCTACCGCGTGCGGACGCTCACCCACATCTTCTATGAAGAGAATGGTTCCTTCGGCAGGAATATCATATGGCGTGCCCCGCAATCCATAGAACACGGACAGGTTGCCGCCCCGCAAAATACCATTGCCGGTTCCTTTGTGGTTCAGCTTATGCCCGGGGCAGATGTAGTTGAAACCACTTTCCGAAGTTTCCACTGACTCTGCTGTCTCCGGCTTGAAATGGCCGAACAAAATATCCTTTAGTGCCAGTGTACAGAAATCCTCCTCGCTTTCTACCGTCAGATGGCGGGCCATCGGGGCATGAAGGGAGGCAAAGCCATTCTGCTGGAGCACATTGTGCAGCGCGGTGATGTCACTGAAACCAATCAGCCACTTGGGATGTTCGCGGAAACGTGTAAAATCCAGTTTGCCTAACAGATGTACAGCTCCGTATCCGCCGCGGCTACACAAAATAACTTTTGCTTTCTCATCGTCCAAAGCATTCTGCAAATCTTCTACGCGCTGTTTGATGCTGCCTGCGTATGTTCCGTTTGAACTTCCGGCATGTTTTGCCATCACAGCGTCCAGTCCCCAGGACTTCAAACGCTTCTTGGCTCCTTTCAGAAAAGACTTGTCTATTTTACTGGAAGGAGAAAGGATGATGACGCGATCACCTTTTTGTACGTATGGTGGAAAAATAAGGCTGCTCATAGACTCTATATTCTGTGTATGGGGACAAAAGTACACAAAAAACTCAAACTAAAATTTAGTTTACACCACAGATTACACAGATTAACACAGATTATTACGTTTTCTGATGAAAGGATAAAAATCTGTGTTAATCTGTGGTGTAGTTATCAAAATGATATAGAATGCTCGAATTTTCCTTGTCTGTCATGCTGTATTTCTCGACATTTTTTCAGATATTTGCTAAAAATCTAACGTTATGGAACCTATTCGAAGCTTCGATCAACTGACCTCGCATTTGAAATCCTTGAACAAAAGGAAACGTATTGCGGTTGTTTGCGCTAATGACCCCAATACGGAATATGCCATTGCCCGCTCCCTGGAAGAAGGAATTGCCGAATTCCTGATGATTGGTGACTCTGCTGTTTTGGAAAAATATCCTACATTAAAGAAATATCCGCAATACGTCAGAACTGTGCATATCGAAGATTCTGATGAGGCGGCCCGTGAGGCAGTCCGCATTGTGCGTGAGGGCGGAGCGGATATTCTGATGAAAGGGATTATCAATACTGATAACCTTCTGCATGCGATTCTCGATAAGGAAAAAGGTTTGTTGCCTAAGGGTAAAATCCTGACTCACCTGGCTGTGATGCAGATTCCTACGTATGATAAACTGTTGTTCTTCTCGGATGCCGCCGTTATTCCGCGGCCGACCTTGCAACAGCGTATAGAGATGATTTGGTATGCGATACATACCTGTCGCCATTTCGGTATCGAACAACCCCGTATCTCACTTATCCACTGCACGGAGAAGGTTAGTGCCAAGTTCCCCCACTCGTTAGACTATGTCAATATTGTGGAACTGGCGGAAGCCGGGGAGTTTGGCGATGTAATCATCGACGGCCCGCTGGATGTAAAGACTTCCTGCGAGAAAACAAGTGGTGATATTAAGGGCATTGCATCTCCTATCAATGGAGAGGCGGACGTGCTGATATTCCCAAATATAGAGTCGGGCAATGCTTTCTACAAGGCTGTATCCCTGTTTGCCTATGCCGATATGGCTGGCCTGTTGCAAGGGCCTGTTTGTCCGGTGGTGTTGCCTTCGCGCAGCGATTCCGGCCTGTCTAAGTATTACAGCATTGCTATGGCATGTCTGACATGTAAAGAATAAAATTAAATATAAAAATCCTCTGACTATGAAAATCCTCGCTATCAATCCCGGTTCCACTTCAACGAAGATTGCGGTATACGAAGACACAACTCCGCTCCTGGTGCGTAATATCCGTCATTCGGTGGAGGAACTTTCGCATTTTCCACGTGTCATCGACCAGTTTGAATTTCGCAAGAATCTGGTGATAGAAGCTTTGAAAGAGAATGGAATTCCTTTTGAGTTTGATGCCATTGTGGGACGTGGAGGATTGTTGAAGCCCATTCCGGGTGGGGTATATGAGGTGAATGACGCCATGTTGGATGATATCGCCCATGCCATGCGCAGCCATGCGTGCAATTTGGGGTGTCTTATCGCTGCCGAACTGGCTGCACTGCTGCCCGGTTGCCGAGCCTTCATTGCCGACCCCGGTGTGGTGGATGAATTGGATGAGATAGCCCGTATCACAGGTTCACCCTTGATGCCGCGTATCACTATTTGGCATGCCTTGAACCAACGTGCCATTGCCCGGCGTTATGCTGCCGAGCTTACGGCCGCTTCTCCCGGCCATCCGGTCCGTTACGAGGATTTGAATCTGATTATCTGCCATTTGGGAGGCGGAATTTCTGTCGGTACTCATAATCACGGACGTGCTATCGACGTGAACAATGCTCTTGACGGAGAAGGTCCTTTCTCTCCCGAGCGGGCAGGAACACTGCCGGCAGGACCGCTGATTGATCTTTGTTATTCCCATCGTTTCAGAAAAGATGAATTGAAGAAGCGCATTTCCGGTCATGCCGGTTTGGCGGCACATCTGGGCACTACTGATATTCCTGCCATCATCAAGTCTATAGAAGCGGGAGACCAAAAAGCGGAACTGGTGCTGAACGCGATGATTTATCAGGTTGCCAAGAGTGTGGGTGCTGCTGCCGTTGTGCTTTACGGCAAAGTGGATGCAATTCTGTTGACGGGAGGCATTGCCCACTCAGAGTATGTTACTTCCCGTTTGAAGGAACGGGTTTCTTTCCTCGCTCCGGTGCATGTATATCCCGGTGAAGATGAGTTGGAAGCACTTGCAGTGAATGTTTTGGGAGCTTTGCGCGGGGAGTTGCCGATACAGGTTTATAAGTGATAATTGGAGGATATAAGCCCGACGATTGTTTCATTTCATGAAGATTCTGTTTACCTCCTATGGTGATTCTGTTTACCTCAAATGGTAACTCCGTTTACACACCGAGGTAAAGGTCGTTACAATAAGTGGTAAAGGTCGTTACATCCTGCGGTAAATGCTTTTACATCCTGCGGTAAATGATCGGTAAATGCAATGCGCTGATAGAAAAGGAGTAAAGCCCCCCAAATGACTTTACTCCTTCCAATCTTCTTTCCCTCGTAACTAATACGGAGAAAACACCACTAATCAAAATTCTATACCTTGGTTTAATTTATGGATGCGTTAATAATTCTTCAGTAGTAGTTTGAGTTAAATAGTCTTTACTAATACGATATATGTCGCCATAAACATCCGTGACCTCAACACTAACAGAGGATGTTTATTATCTTGAGTTGAAGTGATTGGCTGCTCTGTAGAATCCAAAGTTTCTAAGTCATTATTACAAGCATTCATAAGTAATGAAAGAGTGAGACAGCACACTATAAACAGACTGTTTAATGTGATTCTTATTTTCATAAATTCTAATTTTATAATTATTTGTGTTTGACTAAAATGGAGATGACTAAAATTTCGCTTCTTTTAGGCTTTTCTGTTTTTTAGTCAACTCCATTCTTCTGTTTTTAGAAATTGTTCTTTCCTGCATCCCACCAGAGACGGGTACCACCATTATCTGCACCACCCAGTGCTCTTGTCAATGAACTATATTGAGTAGGGTTGGATGTTGCCAGAGTTGAAGGATAAGGAAGGCGGCGAATCATTATGTCCGTATCAATTGCGCCACCGCTATTGTTCACTTTCACTTTAAACAGTTTTGGATAACCTGTGCGACGCTGTTCTGTCCATGCTTCGTTACCTTCGGGATACATAGCCAGCCATTTCTGTGTCATAATTTTCTCGAACTGTTCTTCCGTACCATTGGCGTCAGCCCAGTTAGGAGTGGTAGTGATAAGCGCAGTCATATCGAATTTACTATCGAACGGGTCCTTATAGTTGGCAGGTATGGCACTACTTTGCAGGTAAGCATCGACTCCACCTGCACCCCATTGATTAAAGGAGGTTCTTACCCCTGTTTCGTAGCATTCCTTAGGACTTTCAGTGGAGATGCCTCGCAAGGCAGCTTCTGCACGGAGGAACCACACTTCGGCAGCAGTCATCAGAATAGCGTTTGTGCTTTGACTAATTGTACTTTTTGAGCATTCTCTGTAGCGTTGATCGGCAGAAAGTAAGCCAGTTCCTTGCGGTACACCTTTATAAGTGTTAGCATAGTCGAAAAGTTGCGGGAGTGTATGTTCACCGCTGTCATCTTTCCATGTAATCACTTGACCACTTGCCTTGTCGTAATATTTGGCAGTGCGCGGGTCGTCGTATCCGGTTAGTACGGATTCCATGGTGGCACCCATGAATACTTCACCCCATGATTTGTTGATCTCACCCAATGGGTTCGTATATCCACCGGCTGTTGATACAGCAATTACTTCACCCGGTTCTTCTAGAAACTCACCCAGGGTGAATGACTTCCGAGCTTGTTCGGTAGCAAGGGTTTTGTCAACGTTGGCAACGCGCATAGCCAGCCGTAACCGCAGTGAGTTACCAAATTTTACCCATTCCGCCAGTGTTTTGTTAGGAGTCAGCAGGTCGGCATCCTTGTAAGGTTCAACGCCGGGATTTTCTTTGATGAACTTTTGCAATGCAGTGATTCCATTCTCCAAATCGGCGAAGAACTGGGTATAGGCTGTCTTCAGGTCATCTACATTGTCACCTTCCTGTCCGAATTTAGAATAAACCAGTGGGCCGTAGCAGTCTGCCACGCGGTGCATCAGTTCCACTTTTAGAATCTGGGTTACCGCTAGTAACGCAGGTTGATCTACATTGATCTGTTCGCACTTCTGCACTTCGGGCATTATGTATGAGTAGTTGTACGACCAGTGTGTAGAAGTCCATCCATCATTGAGTGCATAAACACTATTTTTGTCATTGAAGGCTTGATTGAAGTCATGGAAATAACCAGAGAACATATCTTGTCCCAGATTTTGAGCAATCTGGAAAGTCCAGTTCTTACCTTCGCCCCAGTCGTAATTGTAATAGATACCAGTCTGAATGATTTCAAATTTCAACAGATATTTCTGGAAATCATATTCTTGCAGCTCAGAGTCAAAGCCTGTTTTGTTTCTGTTATCCGATTCAAAATTGTCGGTACATGCGACAGCAATGCCCAGCAATCCGCTTGCCAAAAGTATAGTTAGGAATTTATTGTATTTCATAATCGTAATAGTTTTAAGTTAGAATGTAAATTTAATGTTAAAACCAATATTTCTGGTAGAAGGCATACCAAATACATCTACACCTTGTAGTCCATTACCAACAGACAGTGTAGCATCCGGATCAAATGGAGCATCTTTGTAAATGAAGAACAGATTACGTGCCACCAGCGATACATCTATACCTTTAAACGCTTTTGTTTTTTCCAGCAATGATTGCGGGAAGGAGTAACCGATAGATAGTTCGCGAAGACGGATGTTAGTGGCATCGTACATATAGTATTCGGAGATACCGTTGCGACCACCAACAGATTTAAAGAATCCCTTGACTTGTTCGGCACCTTCAAAGCGGGTTCCTTCATATTCCACATAGTCTCTATCACGGGCTTCGGCTGTTGTTTTGGTTACACCATTTTGATCGAGTATAGCTTGTGTAAGTGACATTACATCACCACCTACGCGGGCATCAATCAAGAAGTACAAACTGAATCCTTTATAAGAGAAAGTGTTGCTCCAACCCAACAGGAAGTCGGGATTTGCATTACCCAGCAGGTCGTTGTTACCGGTTTTTACAACAGGGCTTCCGTCTTTATTGAGTTTGATCTTACCATTTTCGCGTTGGAATGCATTTCCGTAGATATCACCCAACGAACCGCCTTCTTTGATACGCATCAGGTAACCCATAGAAAGTCCTGTACTACCGTAAGTAAATGAAGTATAATCCGGGTGCAAGGAAACTACCTTGTTACTGTTTGTTGAGAAGTTAACAGCGGTTTTCCAGCGGAAATTGTCATTCATTACCGGGGTTGCGTCTACTGTAAGTTCAATACCTTTATTGCGGATTTTACCTGCATTGATGTAACGAAATGCATACTTGTCACCAGCGGCAGTAGGCATTCTTAGCAGTTGGTTCTTAGTATCTGTCTGATACCAGGTAAAGTCAATGCCAAAGCGGTTGTGGAAAAATCTCCATTCCATACCAAATTCAATGGAACTACTGATTTCCGGTTTCAGGTCACCTTTGTTGTAAGTATCGGCAGCTTGCAATACACCACCGGCCTGAATGATGTCTACGAGGTTTGTTATGCCGATAGGTAAGTCGTTACCCACTTGTGCCCATGAACCGCGTATTTTTCCGAATGAAATCCATTCCGGCATTTTCAGTGAGTTATTGATAATCCAAGATAGACCAATGGATGGATAGAAAAAACCAGAGTTCATACTTTCTGTGTGAGCTAGCGTGGACGACCAGTCATTACGGGCTGTGATGTCCAGATAGAGGGCTTCGTTGAAGCCTAGCTGTGCCGTTCCGAATACGGATTGGATGGTGCGCTTTTGGTCGATAGTTTGGTTTACTGAAGCATTGGAACCCATTACAATGTTGGCAACGGTAAATAAGTTAGGTTTATAGAGCGATGCAATCTTAGAGTCGAGCATCAGTGAGTTCACCTTATTCTGGTTGATGCTGGTACCAATAGCTGCATTCAATGACCATTTGTTCCATGTCTTGTTGAACATAGCCATTACGTCGGCGTAAATCTGGAACTGTTCGTTCTCTGACCATACATAACGTCCGTTACTCTTTCCATTGTAACTACCTGTAATGTTGGGGGCTGTGGAAGCATACATTTTCTGATCGAATTTATCGCTTACATAATCAGCATTGCCACGGGCTTGCAGACTGAACCAATCGTTAATTTTTAGGTTGGCACTTAATGATGCCATTGCGCGGTAGCGTCTGTTGGTATTGGTAACGCGATTCTTAATCCAGTATGGGTTTTGTGACCATTCCGAAACTTCGGTATACCAGTTTTGAACTGGCATATTGTTACGTGTAGGATCGCCTACTTCATACTTGGAAGCATATTCAGACATGTCCATACCACGTGGGAAGCTGTATAAGTCAACCAATGGATTCAGGTATAAACCACCAGATGCAGTACTGTTTTTAATCTTCTGCGTCATCAGCGTGGCGCTTCCATCCAGTTTCAAACGGTCGTTGAAGAAACTGGCTGTTTCGCGGAACGTAAGATTGTGCTTTTGCAATTTGTTGGAATCAATGATACCTTTGGCTGTGGTGTTGGCATAAGAGAAGTAGGTCTGCATTTTTTCGTTGCCACTTTGCAAAGATATGGAGTTGATGGCAGTCACGCCGTTACCTAAGAAATTACCTACGTTGTCGTAATTGGTCAGCGATTTCTTTTCTCCCCAACTGTCAGTGCCGCTTGCGCCGTATGAATTCTGGAATTCAGGCAGGCTGATGGCGTGGTCAACGGTCAGGTTGGATGAGAAGGTTATTCTTTGCATACCTGCTTTACCTTTCTTGGTAGTTATCAGGATAACACCGTTGGCGGCTTGTGATCCGTAAAGAGCGGCGGCGGAAGCACCTTTCAGGATGCTCATGCTTTCAATGTCCTCTGGGTTCAGGTTGGAGATACCATCACCAGCATCACGGTTCACACCGTCATTTTCTCCACCCATAACAGTGGAAGTGGATTCGGTACTTGTGTTCAGCATAGGAACACCGTCAATAACATATAGGGGTTGGTTATTACCACTTTCGTAAGCGGAACGTGTGCCACGAATAGATACTTTGGCAGAACCACCAAGACCGGACGCACTCTTATTGATTTGTACACCGGCTGATTTACCTGCTAATGCGGTAATCATGTTCGGGTCTTTGGCGCGTGTCAGTTCGTCGCCACCCACTTGCTGGGTAGAGTAAGTCAGTGAAGCGGCTTTTTTCTTGATACCCATAGCGGTTACCACCACCGTTTCCAGTGACAGCGCTTCTTCCTGCATCTGCACGTTGATTGTTTCTTGACCATTCAGGGCAACGCTTACCGGCTGGTATCCGATATAGCTGATAATCAGTGTGGCGTCGGCAGGTGCATTCAGTGTAAATTCACCATCAATATTGGTGATAACACCGTTTGTCGTACCTTTCTCTACCACATTGGCACCGATAATCGGTTCACCTTGCATGTCGGTCACAACACCTTTCACAGGTTTGTTTTCCTGTTGTACGGCGGCGATGACTTCGGTTGCAGTTTCATATTGTTTGGTCAGCACGATGTTCTTGCCTTCCATTACATATCTGATGTCCGTGCCATTGAAGATTTTGTCCAAAACTTCGGACACAGGCTGGTTGTCTGCATCTACATTTACGGTGCGGCGCACGTCCACGCTTTTCTTATTGTAAACAAACAGATACTCGGTCTGAGCCTCGATTTTATCGAGGATTTCGCCTACTCGTAACTCAGAGCGGGGGATGCTGATTTTGGCATTCTGAGAGTAACTACTACTACTGTACGCTTGGAACGTTACAAACAAGAGAAGGAATAGTGTGATCTTCATAGTTCGTAATATTTGCTTAAATACTAAACTTTTTGGGCAAAAAAGCCCATTCAAAGAAATTTTTCTCATATCTTTGTAATGTGTTAAGTTAATAAATTGATTAAGGTCGATTTTTGACTGTTTCGGATCGGAAAGTATGGGGGTACTTTCCGATCTTTTTTGTGGGGGGGATTGAGTGACTGTTTCTTCTATTTCATAATGCTTTTCAGTTTAAGAGGTTAGTACTAAATTTTAAGGTTTTATCTTTGATATCAAATTACTTCTTATAAATGACGATGGAGTCTTTATCTTCGTTGATGCTGAATTCAAAAGGATGGTCTTTCGAAATCGTACGGAGAATATGCTCTATCCCATCTTGTTCGCGGAACTTCCCGGTGCAACTGTCATAATTCAGCAACTCAGGATCCGCTACTGTAATCTTCACATTATAGTATTTCTCAAGTTTGTCGAGGATGCCACTGAAAGGTACATCGTCAAAGCAATATAGTCCTTCTTTCCAACGCAGGTATTCGTAGGAGGGAAGTATGGTTTTCTTGCACTTTCCGTCATAGTTTCCGAAGAATTCATCTTTCTGCAAGCGGGTGATGGCTTTGTCGTTATTGGCAGGGTAGATGTCTACGATGCCTTCTACGAGGGTGGTTTCAAATTCTTTGCTTCCTCTGTAGGCGCAAACGTTGAAGCAGGTGCCGACTACTCTCACATTGTTCATCTCAGTGCGTACGTAGAACGGAATATCTTTGTTTTTTGCAACTTCAAAGTAAGCTTCTCCGTCCAGTTCCACATTTCTTTCATCGCGTCCGAAGTTAGAGGTATACGTCAATGTGGATTGTGCATTCAGCCATACGCGGGTGCCGTCGGCAAGGGTGATTTGCGCACGTTGTCCGGCGGGGACGGTGACGGTTTGCGGCTGGGCTAATTTATTATATAGATAATCGTTTGCCATGAAGTAACCGCATACGCCTACAATGATAACCGCAGCTGCACGCATTCCCCACTTGAGTATCGGAGTCAGGCGTGCTGTCTTTTTCTTTGCATCCTGTCGGTTGGAGAATAGGGCGACATCGAACATCATACGTTCTTTTAAGAAAGCTTCCCGATTTTCTTCCGAGGCTTCCACCCAATCGAGGATGCGCTTTTCTTCTTCAATGGTGGCGGTTCCTTTAAAATACTTATATAATAGTTCTTGGTTCATACGTACTCAAATTGTTAGTTGAATGGGAGAGGTTTTCCTCCCCTTCTATAATTAATACAGGTGAACCCGAAACTACCCTAACGGAAAATGAAACTTTTTTTGTTTTTTCTTTAAAGGAGGATAGAAGCGATATAATCTTTCAGTTCAACGCGCAGGATGCGCAATGCTTTGGTGATGTGGAATTCTACTGTTTTCAGTGAAATATTGAGTTGTTCGGCAATCTTTTTATTGGGTAGGTTCTTGTATCGGCTGAGCATGAATATTTCCCGACTTTGCGATGGCATCTTCTCCAATGCCTTATTTACGATGTGTTGTATCTCGGTGCTGAAAATTTTGTCGGGTTCGCAATCCTTTAAGGTTGCGATACGTAAGTCCAGTTCGCGTTGTCGGTGCGAATTCAAATCTTCTTCGATGCGCAAACGGGTTTGTTCGCGTTCCAGATAGTTGAGGGCTTTGTTTTTGATAATGGTAAGGAGCAGGGCGTGCAGACCTTTATCTTCTTCCCAGCGGTCGCGGCATTCCCAAAGAGAGATCATGGATTCCATAAGAATATCCTCCGCTTCCGCCCAACTTCTGATATAGGAATAGGCAAATGCGAGGAATTTTTCTTGATTCTCACGAAAGAAACGAGAAAATAAATCCATAGTATGTAGATTCTCGGAGGCAAGCATTCTTAAGTATTTTCTCTCTTCTTTAAGGTTTGTAGGGTAAAGTAATATAATCTTTTCGGAATACGCAAAATTATGAAAGAGTTTTTCGGATTTAGTCTTATCTTTTTTACAAAAAGAAAGCCCGGCGGGTTTCCGTCGGGCTTAATATAATAAGGAATAAGGAAAATCTTATTTCTTTTCCGGTCTTTCTTGTCTTTCTGGCCTTTCTTGTCTTTCTGGTCTTGGCAACAATACCTTGCGTGAAAGTTTGAATTTACCGGTCTTCGGGTCTACATCGAGCAGTTTCACTTCGATTTCGTCACCTTCCTTGATGCCGGCTTCTTCTACGGTTTCCAAGCGTTTCCAGTCGATTTCTGAAATGTGCAACAAACCGTCTTTGCCCGGCAAGAATTCAACGAAAGCACCATAAGGCATTATTGAACGTACTTTGCCTTTGTATACTTCGCCAACTTCCGGTACGGCAACGATGCCTTTGATGAGGCGCATAGCATCGTCAATGCTCTTCTTGTTGGTTCCGGAAATTTCGATTCTTCCGATGTTGTCCACTTCTTCAATAGTAATGGTTGCACCGGTTTCTTCTTGCATACCTTGGATGATTTTTCCACCAGGGCCGATTATGGCACCAATGAATTCTTTAGGAATAGTCATCATCTCAATGCGCGGAGCATGAGGTTTCAGCTCTTCGCGAGGCTCCTGGATGGTTTCCATAATCTTACCGAGGATGTGCAGACGTCCTTCTTTCGCCTGGTTCAAAGCGCGTTCCAGGATTTCGTATGACAATCCGTCTACCTTGATGTCCATCTGGGTGGCGGTGATACCGTCCTTAGTTCCTGTTACCTTAAAGTCCATATCGCCCAAGTGGTCTTCGTCACCGAGGATGTCGGACAATACTGCATATTTTTCTTCGCCTGCATTCTTGATCAATCCCATTGCGATGCCCGATACCGGTTTCTTGATCTTCACACCTGCATCCATCAATGCCAGTGTTCCGGCACATACGGTAGCCATTGAAGAAGAACCGTTAGATTCGAGGATATCGGATACTACGCGCACTACGTACGGATAGTCAGCGGGAATCTGTCCTTTCAGTGCACGCCATGCCAGATGACCGTGGCCGATTTCGCGACGGCCTACGCCGCGTTGTGCTTTAGCTTCTCCGGTAGAGAACGGGGGGAAGTTATAGTGAAGCAGGAAACGTTCTTTGCCATGTTCCAGTACGTCGTCAATGATTTTTTCGTCCAGCTTGGTACCCAAAGTTACGGTAGACAGGGATTGAGTCTCACCACGGGTGAAGATAGCCGAGCCGTGAGGTCCGGGCAGGTAGCTGACTTCGCTCCAGATGGGGCGGATCTCGTTAGTCTTACGTCCGTCAAGGCGCTTGCCTTCGTCCAGGATGCTGCGGCGCATAGCCTCTTTTTCCACATCGTGGTAGTAACGGTCGATCAAAGCTGCTTTTTCTGCCAGTTCTTCTTCGCTGAACTGTGCCTTAAACTCTTCGCGGATAGCATCGAAAGCATCCATACGTTGGTGCTTGTTGTTGTTGCCGGAAGCAGCGATGGCGTAAGCCTTGTCATAGCAAGCTTCGCGAACGGCCTTACGCAGTTCTTCGTCGTTTACTTCATGACAATATTCGCGTTTTACAGTAGAACCAACTTCTTCTGCCAGCTCCATCTGAGCTTTACACTGTACCTTGATTGCTTCGTGAGCGGCCTTCATGGCGTTCAACAAGTCAAGTTCGGATACTTCATTCATTTCACCTTCCACCATCATGATGTTTTCGTAAGTGGCACCGACCATGAGGTCCATGTCAGCTTTTTCCAGTTGGTCGAAAGTAGGGTTGATAACGAATTGTCCGTCGATACGCGCTACGCGTACTTCGGAAATCGGTCCGTTGAAAGGGATATCTGAAACTGCGAGAGCAGCAGAAGCGGCGAGTCCTGCAAGTGCGTCCGGTATATCAATGCCATCAGCAGAATAGAGGATAATGTTTACGTATACCTCTGCGTGGTAATTATCGGGGAATAAAGGGCGGAGAGCACGGTCTACGAGGCGGCAGGTGAGGATTTCGTAATCTGAAGCGCGTCCTTCACGTTTGGTGAAACCGCCGGGGAAACGTCCGAATGCGGAGAATTTCTCTTTGTACTCTACCTGTAACGGCATGAAATCTGTTCCGGGAACTGCGTCCTTAGCGGCACAAACAGTAGCTAAAAGCATGGTGTTGCCCATACGAAGCATTACAGAACCGTCTGCCTGTTTTGCCAGCTTTCCCGTTTCGAGTGTGATGGTTCTGCCATCAGGAAGCTCGATCGTCTTAACAATTGGGTTAATCATAAAAAATGTTTTATCTATTTTTTCTTTCAAAATTCGTGCAAAGATACATATTAATTCATGTAATCAAGTGGGAATGAGATGAAAAGTTCCTAATTGACTGTTTTTTTTTAGTTTCCGGGTGGAAGAAGCGGTGAAAATGCTTTGACTAAACTTGAAAAGACGTATATTTGCATCGTATCTCCTGCATGTCTGGTCCACATCTGCTCCACACCTGCTCCACTGTTCCTCCACTCGGAGGTACCCGTAAGTGGAGAAATAGTGGAGAAACAGTGGAGCAGGTATGGCTCGGGTGGGGTACGGATGCGGACGACAAATAATAAATAACATAATAACAGAACATGAAAAAAGTTTTTTTTGTGGCACTTGTAGTAATTGCTTTGAGTGCATGTAATTCTGAACCGAAATTCAAGGTTGAAGGCGAAGTATCCGGTGCCGACGGCAAGATGCTGTATCTGGAAGCTGCCGCTTTGGAAGGTATCGTACCTTTGGATTCTGTTAAATTGAAGGGTGACGGTTCTTTCAGTTTTAAACAGACACGCCCGGAGTCTCCGGAATTTTACCGCCTGCGTGTGGACGACAAGGTTATCAATTTCTCAGTAGATTCTACGGAAACTGTCGGGGTGAAAGCCCCGTATGCTGATTTTGCAACCGCTTATACGGTGGAAGGTTCGGCAAACAGCATTAAGATTAAAGAGCTGACATTGAAGCAAGTGCAGCTACAAAGTAAGGTAAATGAGCTGATTAAGAAAATGCAGGCTCACCAGATAGGTGCCGATGTTTTCGACGAAGAACTGTCTGTCTTGATGAAGGACTATAAGGATGAGGTGAAAACAAAATATATCTTCGCCGCTCCAAACACGGCTGCGGCTTATTTTGCCCTGTTCCAGAAGCTGAACAATTATCTTATTTTCGATCCTCTGAACAACAAGGATGATATCAAGTGTTTTGCAGCGGTAGCAACCAGCCTGAACAACTTTTATCCGCATGCCGACCGTTCCAAGAATCTCTATAATATCGTGATTAAAGGAATGAAGAATACCCGTACACCTCAGCAGAAAGTGCTGGAATTGCCGGAAGAAGCCATTTCGGAAACCGGTATCATCGATATCAGCCTTCGTGATATGAAAGGTAATACCCATAAATTGAGCGAACTGAAAGGTAAAGTGGTGTTGCTGGACTTCACCATCTATCAGAGTGCCGTTTCCGCTCCTCATAATTTTCTGTTGAACGACCTGTATACTAAATATAAGGACCAAGGACTGGTGATTTATCAGATTTCGCTGGATGCGGACGAACATTTCTGGAAAACGACAGCTGATAATCTGCCCTGGACCTGTGTGCGCGATGCAAATGGAATTTACTCAAATATAGCCGCTATGTACAACGTTAAATCGGTTCCTTCACTGTTCCTGATTAACCGGAATAGCGAGTTGAGTGCTCGTGGAGAGACTATAAAAGACCTGGATGCCGCAGTGAAAGCACTGTTGTAACTTGTTATAAATTAGAAGTTTTTATTTAAATATGTTACATAGCAGCAATTTTTGCTTGACACGCATTAATTAAAAGGCTATCTTTGCAAAAGAAAAATCGAAAGAGGGTTCCAGCATGCTGACCATGTTGGAATTCTTTTTGTTATATAATACCATTTAGAAACTAAAAAGGAGGAAAAAAGTATGGCTTATATGTCAGAAGAAGGCTACAAGAAATTGTTGGCTGAACTGAAAGAATTGGAGACGGTAGAGCGTCCTAAGATTTCGGCTGCGATAGCCGAGGCACGTGATAAAGGTGACTTGTCGGAGAATGCAGAGTATGATGCCGCCAAAGAAGCTCAGGGTATGCTTGAGATGAAAATCAATAAATTGAAGATGGTTATCGGAGATGCCAAGATTATTGATGAGTCCAAGTTGAAAACAGACTCCGTGCAGATATTGAATAAGGTGGAACTGAAGAATGTAAAGAATGGAATGAAGATGACTTATACCATTGTTTCGGAAAGCGAAGCCAACCTGAAAGAAGGTAAGATTTCGGTTAACACTCCGATTGCACAAGGTCTACTTGGCAAGAAGGTAGGTGATGTGGCTGAAATTAAAGTGCCCCAGGGCATGATTAACCTCGAAGTAGTGAACATATCATTTTAATGTAAAGGCAGGTCTGCATGCGGGCTTGCCTTATTTTATATATTGTAAAAGCTATGGCAACAATATTCAGTAGAATTATCGCTGGTGAAATACCGAGCTACAAGGTAGCGGAGGACGATAAGTTTTTTGCATTTCTGGACATCAATCCGTTGGTGAAAGGTCACACGTTGGTCGTTCCCAAGCAGGAAGTGGATTATATCTTTGACTTAAATGACGAAGATCTGGCGGCAATGCACGTTTTTGCCAAGAAGGTGGCCCGTGCCATTGAGAAAGCTTTCCCTTGCAAGAAAGTGGGCGAAGCAGTGATCGGTCTGGAAGTGCCTCATGCGCACATTCATCTTATTCCTATACAGAAGGAATCAGATATGTTGTTTTCTAATC
This sequence comes from Bacteroides stercorirosoris, assembly GCF_900142015.1. Lineage (GTDB taxonomy): Bacteria > Bacteroidota > Bacteroidia > Bacteroidales > Bacteroidaceae > Bacteroides > Bacteroides stercorirosoris. The sequence goes on along the minus strand of NZ_FQZN01000015.1, from coordinate 69,039 downwards.
CTAAACTTAAACTTTCTGATGAAGAATTCAAGGCAGTTTCCGAAGCGATTCGGGCGGCGCTCTGAAAGAATATTCCTTCCTTTTAAATAATAAGAACGGGGACTGAAGTGAAAATTCAGTCCCCGTTTCCTTATATCGTTGTCTGAAAGTTCGGACTTCCAGTTCTCAAATTTCAATTAAATGTAGTCTTCACCCAATTTAATCTGTGCGTCGTTTACGTATTTGCGGATGGAATGTTCTTCATCCTTTTTACAAATCAGCAGTACATTGTCCGATTCGGCAATGAGGTAACCTTCCAATCCATCGATGACGGCAAGTTTGTTTTGTGGAAGCACCACGATATTATCTTTGCTGTTATATAGCAAAGACTGGCATTTTAATGTGACGTTTCCTGTTTCGTCCTTTGGAGACAGGTCGTACAAAGAGCCCCATGTTCCTAAATCGGACCATCCGAAGTCTCCTAAAGAAACATATACGTTATCTGCTTTTTCCATGATGCCGAAGTCGACGGATACATTGGGACAAGCAGGAAAGTTTTCATCAATGAATGCTTTTTCGGAGGCTGTGCCGTATACGTCCTTGCCTGGAGCCAGTTTAGATGCCAGTTCGGGGAGCAATGCTTCTACAGCTTTGATGACAGAGTTTACGTTCCACATGAAGAGACCGGAGTTCCAATAAAATTCTCCGCTTTCTACGAATACTTTTGCTAATTCCAGTTCCGGCTTTTCGGTAAAGGTTTTCACTTTATAGAAGTTGTCTCCGGCTTGTTCGGCTATCTGTATGTAGCCGTAACCTGTTTCGGGACGATTAGGTTTGATGCCAAGAGTGAGCAGCTTTTCCGATTGGGATACAAATGTCAGGCCTTTCTCAATAGCGTCGAGGAATTCATCTTCTTTCAGAATCAAATGGTCGGACGGGGCTACAACGATGTTTGCGTTTGGGTTTAGTGCGCGGATATGATAAGCCGCCCATGCGATGCATGGAGCAGTATTTCTGCGTGTAGGTTCCAGGAGTATCTGTTCGGGGTTCAGTTCGGGAAGCTGTTCTTTTACGAGGTCGGCATACAAGTCGTTTGTAACGATAAGTATGTTTTCTGTGGGAATAACTTTATTGAAACGGTCGAAGGTCTGTTGAAGCAGTGATCTGCCTGTACCGAAGAAGTCCAGAAACTGTTTTGGGAGTGTTTTCCGGCTGAATGGCCAAAAACGGCTGCCAATGCCGCCACCCATGATAACACAGAAATTATCCTTATTTGTTGTCATATCGTTTGTTTTAAAAGTTTCTGCTAAAGTACACTATATTTTGGAAACTAGGAATGTTTGTAGAGAGTTTTATGAGTTTTTTCTCCTTTTTTTAGGAAAAGTATTGCAGGTTTAGAAAAAAGCCGTATCTTTGCACCGCAATTGAGAAATCAAGCATGCCCAGATGGCGGAATCGGTAGACGCGCTGGTCTCAAACACCAGTGGATTCACTTCCATCCCGGTTCGACCCCGGGTCTGGGTACAAAGAAGAAAGCTAAGTATTGAGTAATCAACACTTAGCTTTTTCTTTTATCTAAAATTTCCCCACATTTTCAGTTCAATTTTATATTTTAATGCTTAAGAGATATGAATATTGAAGATTTTAGAGAGTACTGCCTTTCATTTGAAGGGGTTCATGAGAAAATGCCATTTCCCAATGTGGCTGATAGATACAGTCGTGATGTTCTGTGTTTTTATGTCTTGGATAAATGGTTCTGTTTTGTAAATATTGAGGTTTTTGATTTTTGTTGCATCAAATGCAATCCGGAAGAGTCGAGTGAACTGCAAAGCGGGTATGCTGGCATAAAACCGGGCTGGCACATGAATAAGAAATACTGGATTAGTGTTTATTTCAATCAGGATGTATCAGATGCTAAAATAAAGGAACTGGTAAGAAAATCCTATGATATCGTGGTTAAGAATTTGACGAAGAAAGAACGGGATATGTTACAATCGGGTGATGTAACTTTTCAATAGCTATTCACTTATAACTTACCAACAAAAGTATGGAGAGCTTGAATGGGAGGAAGAGAGAGTTGTCCGTAAGAAGTAGCCATATCGGGTTATTGAAATTCCAAAGGGATATTGCCTTGAGATAAGTACTTTAGGGGATATAAATTGCAAAAAGATGAACGTAAAAAGCAAATTTGTTACCTGAAACTTCTTATGCATTTATTTTTTTCTAACTTTGCAGCAATTAGTTGAGAGGCTTTTGCTGTTTTATATTTAAATCTTTATCTCTATGCCAAATCAGAATATCCTTCTGTATCCTCCTTTGACATTCCGAATACTTGCGATAACTATTCTCGCTTGTCTTTCGTTTGCTCCCAGAGTGATGGCAGATACAAAAAATCAGGATTATATAATTTTTATTAGTTCCTCTACTTTCCGTGAGAAATGGGCCTATGACTTGCTTGAGGCTGTAGAAAAAACATTCAATCAGGAAGATTCATTCAAGGTATATTCGGAAGCCCTTACCGTTTGGCATCTTCATAATCAGGAAGAGGTGGAACAGAAGACTGAATATCTGAAGAATAAATATCCGATCCCCCCTAAAGCTGTGGTTGTTATAGGTGCTCCGGGATGGTACGTGTGTCAACCGCTTTTTGATACTATTTGGAAAGGTGTGCCTACCATTATTTGTCATTCGGTCTCACATCTGCCGGAAGATATAAATAAGTATTATGGTGGCAAGGACATCACCGCCGATCAGATTATAACTACGCCTGAGATGCAGGAACGCTATAATATCACTGCGGTAAACATACCTGTTTATATTCGGGAGACCGTACACCTGATGAAGCAAATTACTCCCGAAATGAAAAAGATTGTTTTATTGTCGGATGACAGGTTTGTCTGTTCACTGATTCGTAGAGAATTTGAAGAGCTTCATCAACAACACTTCCCGGAACTGGAATTAAGCTTTATTACCTATCCTTACACTAACTCGGAAGAAATGCTTCATGAGATTAGTACATATGGCAAAGAAACCGGTATTATTTACTGTTCGTGGGTGAATATATCCAGTCAAAGCTTGTCCGAACGGTACTATCCCGACGAAAGGATGCACTCTTATATTTCCGATGCTGCTGAAAATCCGGTTTTTACTTTGTCCGACCAGTACACAGAGAGTCGTTCGCTATTCGTAGGCGGACATTATATCAGTAGTCCTGAAATAGAAAATACGGTTGTCAGCGAGATAAAGAGTGCGCTAAAGGATGACGGTACCTATCAGGCGAAGACAATTATTGCCGGTGCACCCGATACGCATCTCAATTATCAGACATTGCTTGATAAAGGAGGCTCTTTGAAAAATATTCCACAAGATGCTATTTTTCATGCTGTTCCGCCCAGCTTCATTCAGAGAAATATGACTTATGTTGTAATTGTACTGGGAGGTGCAGCCGTCTTCATTTTATTCTTCTTTATGAACAGGCGCATAAAAACTCTGAGTGAAAGGGAGCGTGAAAAGCATCTGCATCTGTTGGAGAATATTCTTGATAACCTTCCCATTGCTGCCAAGGTGAAAGACGTGGACAACGATATGCGTTATACTTTCTGGAATAAGAAGGCGGAAGAACTATTTGAATATCCGGCTAAGGAAGCGATCGGAAAAACAGATTTTGAAGTGATGCCCGAAGCCGCAAAACTGATAAGGAAGGAAGATGAAGAGCTGGTGAGAACGAATAATGCCCAGTCGGGTACAAGGCGCTTCTTCACTAACAAGAATGAAGAGTGCTTCACTTTTCAGAATAATAACCTTATCACCTTTTCCGATGGTCGGAAATGGATTGTTTATACAGCATGGGAAATTACCGACTTGAAAATCATGGAACGCAAATTGCGTCTGGCTAAAGAGGAGGCGGAAGAATCGAACCGTATTAAATCCGCTTTCCTGGCTAATATGAGTCATGAGATCCGTACTCCGCTTAATGCCATTGTCGGTTTCTCAAGTATATTGGCTACGGATGTTTCGGAAGAGGAAAGAGAGGAGTATCTTAGCATCATCGAGCAAAACAACGAGCTTTTATTACAACTTATAAATGACATTCTTGATTTGTCAAAGATTGAAGCAGGTACGCTGGAGTATGTCTATGCCAATATAGACATTAACAAGATGTTGTCTGAAATAGAGCAGGCTATCAGAATCAGGCTGACCGATAAGAATGTTGATCTGATTACTGTCACTCCATTGCCTGAACTATTATTGTATACTGACCAGCGCAGAATTACCCAGGTTATAAACAACTTTATCAGCAATGCTATGAAGTTCACAACAGCCGGAAGTATTTCTATGGGATATGATTTGCCGAAAGATGGTTATATACGTTTCTTCGTGGCCGATACGGGGGCCGGTATACCACCTGAGAATATAGAAGCTATCTTCAACCGTTTTGTGAAACTCGATTCATTTAAACAAGGGACAGGGCTGGGATTGGCAATCTCGCAGAATATAGTTAAGGAGCTAAAAGGAGAGATTGGGGTGGAATCGGAGTTGGGTAAAGGTTCTACTTTCTGGTTTACATTGCCTTATGAGAAGATGAATGCGCACCGTTCCATCTTTTCATGAACAAATTGGTTCTGTATTTCAAAAAAATGTATCTTTGTGCCGGTAAAAAGCACTATAAAGCATTAATTTAAATCAGAATACCATGAGAAGAAAGAACACTCTTTTACTTTTTTTGTGCCTGTTCAGTCTGTGGGCAGTGGCACAAGAAAAGAAACCTGTAAAGATTGCCTGTGTCGGAAACAGTATCACTTATGGCTCAGGAATTAAAAATCAGTTCCAGAACAGTTATCCGGGCTTGCTTTCCCAACTTCTGGGCGAAGGGTACGATGTCCGCAATTTCGGAGTCAGTGGCCGCGTTCTGCTGAATAAAGGAGATCGTCCTTACATGCACGAACAGAAGTTTCGCGATCTCCTGAAGTTTGAACCGGATATTGTCACCATAAAGTTAGGAACCAATGACAGCAAACCCTGGAACTGGCGTTATGGAAAAGATTTCAAGAAAGATTTGACAGAGATGCTGGATATTCTTCAGGAACTGCCTTCAAACCCAAAAGTCTATCTTTGTCTGCCTGTTCCCGCAGCTAAATCAAATTTTGGCATCAATGACAGCGTTATTACAAACGGTATTATTCCCGTGATACGCAGTGTCGCAAAGAAACGCCACCTGCCGATGGTCGACCTTTATACGGTTCTGAAACCGCATCCCGATTATTATACCGATGGCATTCATCCCAATGAACAAGGTGCTGCCCTGATAGCAGGTGAACTTTACCGTACGCTGACCGGCACCGAAGCACCTGCCATTGTAACAGACCAACCCTTCCCCGGCAAGAAGTCGCAATGGGAAGGATTCGACCGTTACGATTTTATCTGCAATGCCCGCCAGGCTACGGTGGTTGTTCCCCGTAAGGTGGCTGAAGGCCGTCCCTGGATATGGCGTCCAGCTTTCTTTGGAGCTTTCCCCTCAGTGGATAAAGCCTTGCTGGAAAAAGGTTTCCACGTTGCTTATTACGATTTGACACATCTTTACGGTAGTCCTCGTGCTCAACGTCTGGGTACGGACTTTTACGACATTATGCGCAGATACTATCGTTTGTCTCCTAAAGTAACGCTGGAAGGTTTCAGCCGTGGCGGTATGTTTGCTTTCAACTGGGGGGCGAAGAACCCGGATAAAGTGGCTTGTATTTATGTGGATGCCCCGGTGTGTGATGTGTTCAGCTGGCCCGGCAGGCACAGGGAATTATGGAGCGGATTACTTGCTGAGTGGGGATTAACTGATGGGCAGATGAATAACTTCAAAGGTAATCCGATTGATAATCTGGAACCTTTAGCCGATGCAGGTATTCCTGTTATCAGTGTTTGTGGTGATAGTGATCGCACAGTCCCCAATGAAGAGAATATGAAGATTGTAGCTGAACGCTACCGTACTTTGGGCGGACCTGTAGAAATTATTCTGAAACCCGGTTGTGACCATCATCCCCATAGTCTGGAAAATCCGGAAGCGGTAGTTGACTTCATTGTCCGTAATCAGCCGGATTATCAGAAGAAGCAAGTGCTCCATCAACGTGGTAGCCTTGCTAACTCTTATCTGAAGTTTGCGAAAGAGAAAAAAGGTTGCGTTGCTTTTCTCGGTGGTTCCATTACCGAAATGCGTGGTTGGCGGAATATGATACAGGAAGATTTGAAACAACGTTTCCCTGATACGGAATTTACTTTTATTGATGCCGGAATATCTTCCACCGGAACTACACCTCATTCTTTCCGGTTCCAAAATGATGTTCTGCAAAAAGGTGTACCCGATTTGCTGTTTGTTGAGGCGGCAGTGAATGACAATACCAATTACTTCAACTATATTCAGCAAACACGTGGCATGGAAGGTATTATCCGCCATGCACGTACTTCCAGCCCCGAAATGGACATTGTCATGCTTCATTTTATTTACGATCCTTTCATCCCTTTGTTGGACAAGGGAATACAGCCTCAGGTGATTATGAATCATGAAAGTGTGGCTAATCATTACAATGTTTCTTCCATCAATCTGGCGGAGGAAGTGGCACACCGCATGCGTGACGGCGAGTTCGACTGGAAGCAGTTCGGTGGTACGCATCCTGCTTGGGACGGGCATAAATATTACGCTGCCGCTATCAATCGTCTCTTCGACCTTGAATGGAGTGGGGATGTGGCACAGAAAACGGTTCAGCCGCATGAGGTGCCGGAGCAACCGATAGATGCTTATTCCTATGATAAGGGCATGTTTGCCGATATTCGTTTGGCCAAGCAACTGAATGGTTGGAAAGTAGTGGATGATTGGACGCCTACAGTGAAAGGGAATACCCGTAAAGGCTTTGTGCATGTTCCCATGTTGGTGGCTGACCGTGCCGGAGCCAGTCTTTCTTTCTCTTTCGAAGGCCGTGCGGTGGGTATCTTCTGTGCAGCCGGCCCGCAAGCCTGCGTGTTGGAATATAGTGTAGACGGTGCTCCTTTCAAGAAGCTGGATACATTTACGGATTGGAGTCAGAAACTATATATTCCGTGGGTGTATATGCTGGAAACAGAACTGGCTTCCGGTCGTCATACATTGCGCTTGCGTGTGGCAAAAGGGGATAAAACCGGGTGTCAGATACGTAATTTTGTAGTAAATCAATAAGTCATTATCCCCCTCATGGCATATCTGTGAGGGGGATAAAAACAAATTATACCTTTTTTTATAACATTTCGGGGAGGATGATTAACCAATCTGTCTCCTCTTCGTAACATTCCTCCGGAGGTCTTTCGGTTTCATTCCATACATTTGTCATGGTTTCTTTTGCAAACTTAAAAAAGTACGCAATAAAATCTTTGATATTAACCATTAAACAATGTACGATGAGAAAGACATTCTTTGAAAAGTGCATAAATCTGCATTTATGCCGTGTTGCGTTGGTACTGCTACTTCTGGTACCTGCAATCAGTAGCCTTCAGGCTAACCCTTCTCAAAGCAAAACCATTTCGGGAGTTGTGACATCTGCTACGGACAATGAGCCGTTGATCGGTGTCAGCGTTCAGGTGAAAGAGACTTCCACCGGTGGTATTACCGATATGGACGGTAAGTATTCTGTAACTGCCCAGCCCGGACAAACGCTGGTATTTTCTTATATCGGCTACAAATCCCAGGAGTTCAAGGTAGGCGATGCTTCGGTTATCAATGTAGCATTGAGAGAAGATACCGAAATGCTGGATGAAGTAGTCGTAGTGGGCTACGGCGTTCAGAAAAAGAAACTGGTGACCGGTGCTACGGTTCAGGTGAAAGGTGAAAACATTGCCAAACTGAATACAACCAACCCTCTCTCTGCCTTGCAGGGACAAACACCCGGTGTGAACATCGTCTCTACTTCGGGACAGCCGGGCGCCAGCATGAGTGTAACCATCCGTGGTCTGGGTACGGTGGGTAATTCGCAGCCTCTCTATCTTATCGATGGTGTGGGGGGCGACATCTCTACTTTGAATCCCGCTGATATTGAAAGTATTGATGTATTGAAAGATGCCGCTTCGGCTGCTATCTATGGTGCACAGGCTGCCAATGGTGTAGTGTTGGTTACTACTAAAAGTGGTAAGGAAGGTACTTGCAGAATCAGCTACGACGGTTATGCCGGTTGGCAGACGATAGGACGCAAGTACAGCATGCTCAATGCGTCGGAGTATATGAACATTATGGATGAAGCCCGTCTCAACTCAGGTATGTCGCCGGTAGATTGGGCTTCGCTTAGCTCTATACGTGATGCCAATGGTAATATATATGATACCGACTGGATTGACCAGGCCATTGAAGACGGCGGGTTGACCACCAGTCACAACCTCTCGTTCACAGGCGGCTCCAAAACTTCTACTTATGCCATTTCGGGTGGTTACACCGGTCAGGATGGCTTGATAGGCGGTTCGGACGTTTCTTATTATAAAAGGTATAACTTCCGCGTGAACTCCGAACACAAGATGTGGAACGGACTGGTGACCATAGGCGAGCACGTGAGTTTTGTCTATAAAGATTCGCGTGGCATGAATACCGGGAACATCTGGAACAACAACCTCCGCAGTGCATTCTCCGCATCTCCCATCATTCCCGTTTATGATGCCGACGGCAACTACAATTCTACGGTGAACTCCGATTGGAACGTAAACGACGGCAACCCTTACGGTAACATGATGATGAACCGCTACAACAACAGCAAGAACGGTTCGCTCGATGCCAACGTGTACGTGCAGATTGAACCTATCAAGAACTTGAGGTTCAAGACGGTGTACGGCATCAGTTACGGTGCTTCCGAGTATCGCTCTTATACACCGAAGTACCAGTTCACTCCGCAGACGGCAAACACCGTGAGCAAAGTGAGCCAGAGTCATGGCAACGGCCTGTCGATGGTGTGGACCAATACTCTTTCCTACGATTTCGACCTTGCCGCCGAGCATCATATAAATGCCTTGATAGGTAGCGAACTGTCCACCTATGATGGCAGCAATACCGAAGGCTCCAACACCGGCCTTATTCCCGGATTCGATGATTGGGACCATGCTTATCTGGTGAATACGAACGGTACGGAGAACAAGACAGTGAAAGGCTCTCCTTATGATTCTACCCGTGGTATGTCATTCTTCGCCCGTTTGGGTTGGACATGGAAAGAACGTTATATGGTGAACGCCACCATGCGTGCCGATGGCTCGTCGAAGTTTGCCAAAGGTAACCGCTGGGGATATTTTCCTTCAGTATCTGCCGGTTGGACCATCTCCGAAGAGAAATTCATGGAGTCGGCGAAGTCCTGGCTTGATTTCTTAAAAATACGTGTCAGTTGGGGACAGGTGGGTAATGCTAATATCAACTGCTACCAATACCTTGCTCCCGTGTCTACCACGAACACCAATTATAACTTCGGTTCCGGTGGAGGCCAGGATGCCTGGGTTACGGGTTCTTATACCAGCCGTCTGGCCAACGAGAAAGTGAAGTGGGAGACCTCCGAACAATATAACGTGGGTATTGATACCCGTTTCCTGAATGGCCGCCTCGCATTCACTGCCGACGGGTACATCAAGAACACTAAGGACTGGCTGGTGCAGGCTCCCGTATTGGCTACGGCAGGTACCGATGGGCCTATCATCAACGGTGGTGACGTGAAAAACAAAGGTATCGAACTGGGGCTTTCCTGGAACGACCAGATCGGAAAGAACTTCACTTATAGCGTAGGTGCCAACATGGCATACAACCACAACGAAGTGGGAAGCATCCCTACCGAAGACGGTATCATTCATGGTGCTACCAATCAAATCTACAGTAATGCGGAAGAGTTCTACCGTGCCGAGAACGGCCATGCCATCGGTTACTTCTGGGGGTTCAAGACAGCCGGTGTCTTCCAGAACAAGCAGGAGATTAACGACTGGATTGCTGCCGGAAACGGTGTATATCAAAGTAATGTGCAACCAGGCGACGTGAAGTATGTAGATGTGAATCACGATGGAGCCATTGACGCCAACGATAAGGTGGACTTAGGCAACGGACTTCCCAAATACACATTCGGCCTCAATCTTAACTTGGGTTATAAAGGTTTCGACCTTAGCCTGAACGCCACCGGTGCCGCCGGTTTCCAGATTGCCCAGTCCTATCGCGACCCTAACTCCTCACAGTCCAACTATAGCCGCCAGATACTGAACCGCTGGACGGGCGAAGGTACCAGCAACCGGATTCCCCGCGTGACCTACGGTGATGTGGGCAACTGGCAGTTCTCCGACCTCTATTTGCAGGACGGTGATTACATCCGTTTGCAGAACATCACGTTGGGCTACGACTTCAAGCGTCTTATCTCCTGGAAGGGTTTGTCGAAACTGCGCCTCTATGTGCAGGCTCAAAACCTCTTCACACTGACCAAGTACGATGGCATGGACCCCGAAATCGGTTCATTTAACGGTACGGACGGCAACAATAACGATACATGGGTGTCGGGCGTAGATATGGGTTACTATCCGCACCCCCGTACCTTCATCGTGGGCATTAATCTTGCGTTTTAAATCATGAAAAAGAAAAGTAGTATGAATACAAAACATATATTATTGACGAGTGCGCTCGTTGTGTCAGCTTTAGCTTTCACCTCGTGTGAAGACTTCTTTGACACTTCATCAAAAAAGGACTTGAATACTGAAACGGCTTACAGCAACCTGGAGTCTGCCGAAATGGCTTTAGTGGGCTGTTACGATGGATGGCAACGTACTATTTCCGATGCAGGGGTAGGTATGTATCTTTTGGCGGAATTCGCTTCCGAACAGGCTTTTGCCGGTCTCGGTCTTTCCGATGCTAAGAACAATAATGTGGTTGACCAGTTCAATCTGGGCATCGCCCCTTCATACAACGATATCTTCAATGTGGACTGGCAGAACTATTATAAAGCCATATTCCGTTGCAACCAGCTCATCGTTCAGGAGGAAAACATCGACTGGGCAGGCGACACCAAAGCGCAAGGACGCGTGATGGGTGAAGCGCATGCTCTTCGCGGCATCTTGTACTTCGACCTTGTCCGTATGTTTGGAGATGTTCCTTTGCTTACTGTTCCCTCCGAAGAGAACGTTCCCCGTTCTCCGGCAAGCGATGTCTATAAAGTCATCTTTGAAGACTTCAAGTATGCTATTGAGCATATTCCTGCTGATGCATATCTTTTGGATAATCGGAATACCAATGATGGCCGCATCACCAAATATGCCGCAGAGGCGTTGATGGCTCGTGCCTATCTTTATTATACCGGTTACTACGGTGCCGAACATCCCTCATGCACCAAGGCTGAGGCGGTGGCTGCCATCAACGATGTGGTGCAGCATGGAGGATATGAACTGGAAAAAAATTATGCCGACTTCTGGATGCCTTCTTGCACTACCGACGCTTCAAGTGGCGATACATACGCCTGGAATACAACCTACGCCGGCAAGTGGTACGATGGTTCCGCCTGGCAAGCCGGACAAGGTAAACTCTCGGCAGAAATTGTGCTCAATCTGAAGATGAATACTACTCATGACTACAATGGCAATGGTGATGGTAATGCTTTCTCTGTTTATCTGGGACCTCGCAACAGGAGTGCCACAAGTGTATGTATTGCCAGTGGCTGGGGGGCTTGCCCGGTGACTCCCGCTTTCGTGGAGCAATATAAGAATGATCCCCGCTTCAATGCTTGCGTATGGAGTTGCAGCGAAGCCGGTTTCAATGCCGATATCACCGATTCGTATGAATACACGGGTTATTATACCCGCAAGTATGCGCCGATGTGCTTTGCCGATGGTACGCGTCAGGAAGTCGGATTCAAGTTGGGTGAGCAGCACCAGAACATTACTTACTATCAGGATTACACCATCATGCGTTATGCCGATGTACTGCTGATGCATTCCGAACTCAATGGTAATGCCGATGGATTAAATCAGGTTCACCAGCGTGTATATCCCGGTGAGACACTGGCTTACAGCATTGAAAACATCCGTAAGGAACGCGCCATAGAATTGGCTTTCGAGGGCGTGCACTATTGGGACTTGATGCGTTATGAGAAAGAGGGTGCATACGCTGCACGTGTCATCGCTGCCGCACAAAATGGCGCCAAGGTGATGAACGGTGGAAATGAAGAAACCACTTCATTCTCCGAAAGCAATTTCACCTCGAAGAAAGGGCTGATGCAGATTCCGAATACACAAATCACCCTTTCGGGTAATGTGCTTACTCAGAATGCCGGTTGGTAAATCCACGAAGGCTTAGGTTTATCAAGGAAAAACATTAAAAATAATAAGATATGAAATTGAATTATTATATATATACGCTCATTGCAGGCTTGGTGTTGATGTTGTCGGCCTGTTCACCCGATGAATATGATATGGGCAAGAAAACCTATGTATCCGATGACTTGGCGGAAGGCATTGCCTACACTGTGACTATTAAGGGAAATGAAGTACGCCTCAAGTCGAATATTACCGGTTGCACTCCGTTGTGGGTTACTCCGCAGGGACGCTCTCAAGAGAGCGAACTTGCCGTCAGCTTGCCTTTTGCAGGTGAGTATGAGGTGACTTTCGGTGTAGAGACACCCGGTGGTGTCGTATATGGCGAACCTTATGCTTTTAATCTGGCACAAAACGACTTCTCGCTGTTGAGCGATGAGAAGTGGTTCTTGCTGGCGTATGAGGATTTCAAGTCGGGCGATGCTATTCCTGATGCTGAGACATTGGCTGAGGGGGTTAGTAAAAAATGGTATCCTTGCGATGGTAATTATGGTATCGGACAGTGTTCAGGGCCTGTGATGTATCTGTCTCCATACGATCCTGACGGTGACGGCGCCGGATATACCCAGGATGATGTGGATAACGGAGTCTATAAAGATATCGTCTTCGGCACCGGAAATTGGAAACCCAACTGGGATCCGGGCTTCCAAAGCTGGCTCATTCCCGAAACCGATGCCTATATGGATTCGTATATGACCTTCAGCATGGATGCCGCCAATGGTTGTGTGGCTACTATGTATCGCGGTGAGGCTGGAGTAAAAGGCTCAAGCACTGGTACCAATATGAAAGGAAAGTTCAACATGAATCTCACTGAAAAGACCAAGCCTACCATCACCTTCACCGATTGCTATTCCATGCATAACGTGGCTTTCGATGAAGTATGTTCCAACTACACGCAGGATATTCAGATTATAGAACTTACTCCGTATATACTGCAAGTGGCAACCAAGCGTACCAATTCCGAAGGTAACTGGTACATTGTATGGAACTTCGTGTCCGAAGAGGTGATTGCAACCAAAGGCGAATGTATTCCTAAAGAAGATAGTGGACTGATAGAGAAGGCTGCCCCTGTGCTTCCTACATTCGATAACCTAACTACCGACCTCTTCACTACCGAAATCAACGGTGTGACTTATGTAGGCAATCAGATGACATTCAATCTTGATACTGAAATACCTTACGACTGGTTGTGGTGGAACGGCTCCCCCAGCTCACAGAAGTGGGAAAGCGTGACAGGAGGTGTCTACAATGACTCATGGGCACCTGCTGCCGGTGATGAGACGGAAGACTTTGAGCTTATCCTGAGTAAAGCCTCCGATGGTTCGTACAATTATGAATGCGGTGAAGTCAGCGGCAAGGTGACCATTGCAGAAGGTGTGATGACTTTCGACAAGGAAATCACTATCCTTACTGCTTCAAGCGATCAGCGCACGGTTGCTGTTACAGGCAGTGAGTTTACGGTGCTCAGTGTTGAGGCTGGTGAAACATTGGCTGTCGGTATTCCCGAATCGAGAGACGAGAATGGCGTGGTGAATTCTTATCTTGTTGCCAATCTGCTTTATAAGAAGATTAGTACGGGTGGCCCGGAAGGCCCCACGGTCGTAGGTATTGACAACTCTACAATTGCCGAACACACTTGGTTGGAGAATGGATGTATCCGTATCGGTTTCCATCACTACGGTGATACGGGTACCGGTATCTTTAAGGACGTAGCCTCTGTGAAATTGAAGAAGAACCAGACTATCAGCGTGACCTTTAAAATAAATGGCGGAATCACTTGGACAGCTGCTCCCAAATGTGCATTGATTGATAACAATATCAAGCAAACCTGGGAACCCGGATGCTTCGACCTTGATGATGCGGTAACTGTGAATACTGCCGGCGAAACGACCGTTACTCTGACTAATACTACCGGAGCTACTGTAACGTTCCTTCCTACCTGTCTCGACCTCTCCATACAGTACACCGATTACGGCACCGCTGATGTCATGGCAGAAGACGGAAATCCCGATTGGAGCGTCGTTGGATTTGAGATTGTATCTTGCACCATTCAATAAATAATAGTATAGAAATATGAAAAGCAAAATATTATTTGGAATAATGGCTCTCGTCATAGGTGTTTTGGTGACGGGATGCAGTGATGATGACTATGCGATTAACGCTACCCCTCTTCTCACCGACTCGTCCGTAGTGACGGGTTCGGCAGATGTGACTGCCACATCTGCCACACTGCACGGTACCGTATCGGGACTCGAAAACCAATCTGCCAGCGCATACGTCACTGGTTTCAACTACGGTGCTGCTGTCGATGACCTTACCGAAAGGATAGTTGCTACAGGTGGTGACGAATTTGCAGCCACCGTCACCGGCAGCGTGAACCAGACCATTTACTATCAGGCATACGTCACCCTGCAAGGCAAAGTTACCTATAAGGGCGTAGTGAAAAGCCTTGTGCTGACCAATGCCCGTGCCACAACAGGCGATGCAACCCAAGTAGGTGCCAACAAGGCAACTTTGGCCGGTTCACTTGCCGACTTTCCCACAGATGCCGAAAGCGGCATCATGGTGTCGGGTATAGCAGGTACCGAGAATGTACGTGCCGGCGTGCGCATCGCCACCGATGCCAAAGGAAGCTATACGGTGAATGTGGAAGGCTTGCTACCCAACACCACCTATTATTATGTAGCTTACCTGGACCTCGGTGCAGGCGTAGTGTATGGTGAAGAGAAGTCATTCACTACTACGGCTCACGTGTTCGACCTCGACAATGATCTTGTAGACCTTGGCCTTTCTACCAAATGGGCGAAATACAATGTAGGCGCTACCTCGGAAACGGAAATCGGCGGCCTGTTCGGTTTCGGTGATATGACGGGCTTTAATACCAGTATCGACCCTGCACACTATGCTTCTGCCGATATCTACAAAACTGTTAATGACATAGCCAACAAAGCATTTGGTGGAAAAGTTACAATGCCTACCATTGCCGAGTTTGAAGAACTCTTTGCACTCTGCACCAAAGAATGGGTTGAGGTGGAAGGTGTGGCCGGATATAAGTTCACCGGCCCCAATGGAAATTCTATTTTTATGCCTGCCGCAGGTTCACGTACGCAAGGCACTGTTACCGGTGCCGGGATGGAAGGTTATTATCTTTCCGGCTCCATCAATGCTTCTGACGGTCAGTTTGCTATGAGTTATCACTTCAACAGTGCAGCCGACACGCGTACTACCACTCCTGTTTATCAAGCTCTTGCCATCCGTCCGGTTTCTGCTGCCAAGAATGTCCCGTTCGTTAAAGATTTGCTCTATCAGACTTGGGAAATCGACTTGAAGAGTGATGGCTCCTATCTTATCTTCCCCGGTCCTACTTATTTTTATGGCATGGATGATAGCTGGCGGACTGTTTCCAACGGTGAACCGGTGCTTGGTGATTCCTGGTGCTGGGCTGCCGACTTTGCCGGAAACAGCTGGGCTGTAGGCGGAAGTGCCGACAATTGCCGCGGAACCATGACCTTCTCGAAGGAAGAAGACGGAACGAATAAGGTGGTTGTTTCGCAAGTCACTGCCGAAGGCACATTCGTTGAAAGTGAAGGCACGTTCACCATCAACGAGGAGGACAAAACCCTCACGCTCGATGTGGACATTTTAGCTCCGGCTAATTTTGTTCCCGATTTTGTGAACGACAAGAAGACGAACATCAAGATACTCTCTCTGACGGAATCGGCCATGCAGCTTGCCGTGGTGCGCACCGACCCCACACAGGGTGCGGCACAGCTCAGCGTCAACTACATCCCGCAACTGAATAAGTATGGGTTCACTGCCAAACTGACTTGCTATGGCGGCGGCGATGCTCCCGATGGATGGAACTCGGCTGTGACCACAATTCCTGCCGGTGATGCCGGAGTGGGTACCTATACGATAACGTTCAATGCCGAAGCACCCCGTACTTTTGGCCAGGTTTATGTGCTTGATATTGAAGGATACGCTACTGCTTATCCCAATGCTCTGGTGCGCATAGACGCCATCAAGGCCGACGGCAAGGAAGTGAAGTTCGATGCCGGCAAGTTCTTCTACGGCAATATCGAAGGTGGCGGCAACTACCGTGTAGAGCTGGCAAACATTTGGGGGTGCGGTCACAACGACGGCTGGAATGGCCTGAAAGATACGCCGTTCCAAGAAGGTGGTGGCGAAACCACCGAAGAGACGGCTTTGGCATTCGAGTCGACGTTCGAGGTGACCTTTACTATTGTTTCTATCAGCAGTAACGGCGCAGGCGTGTATACACCTAATCTGGTTACCGTCAATCCTTCATGGACAAGCGATTGGGGTTTCAATCAAGGGGCTACGTTCGAGGTGAAGTATGAAAACTTCCAATACATCCTTGATGCTCCCCAATTCGATATCAAGTACGAAGCTACCGATTATGCCGCAGGCTCCATCATGACCTTCATTGAAGTGGCGGACCTTTACGGCTTCTTCCCCGGTGCGCATGCCACGTTGGATAATCTCTACCTCGACGGTACAGAAGTAACATTCGATGCGACGAAAGTGCTTGATGCCAATGAAAGTCCCAAGTATCGTCTGGAGCTTTGGAATTGTTACGGAGCGACGAAGACGGGCGGCTGCGCTTTCGGTACGCCTGACGGAGATGTAATTAAGGAACTCGGTTTCAGCAGTTCTATGGAAGTGAAGTTTACGTTCCACAATCTTTTTGCTGTTCCGCAGTGGTAGTCGGGAGTGGAATATGATGCATTCGCGAAATTAAGGACGCGTATGTGTTAAAAATAAAAATGAGGAAGACGAAGCGTCTTCCTCATTTTTATTTTTAGTATTTCCCTCCCAAGTTTCTGAGTTGATTAATTCTCCGATAATCTTTTTCTCTGCCGAAAAGGGATAATACCCTTATTTGTTCTTTCAATGTAGGTATTCTTATAGCGACATTTTCTATGTGAAGGGTTGTGTACTCTTCAATAAAGACCGGTCGCCATTCCTTATCTTTACATACCTGCAATTCTCCCATAACCTCTACATCCATCAGCGGAAGCTGAAAGCGTGCAAAGTTAGAACGAAACAACTCATTTTCTTTTGTAAGCGGTGCAGTTTCCATATATTCCTTAAGGGAGAGTTGCAATTTATCAGAACCTTCTGAAGTTGTGAGTATATCAATGTCCGCAGTATTGCCAATCTCGTAGCCATGCAATATCATGGCTGAGGCTCCGATTATACAGGAATAAGGTGCAACTTCTTTTAGTTCGTCGGCTATAAAAGCGAGCGTTTGGGTAATTCTTTCTTTTATTTCCATAGCTTATTTATTGGCGCGTGACGAGCCTATCCAAGTCCACTTATGCCAGATGTGTTCCAGCGGTCCTTGCTTGTGCTTGCTCAGCCACCATTTGCTGAATTTCACTTGCAGCAGGAACAGGACCAAGCCAATCAGCAGACTCAGCGTATAGCCGCAGTAAGGTGCCAGATAAAGCCCGAACGGGAAGTAGACAATGGCTCCCAAAATGGACTGCGTGATATAGTTGGTCAAACTCATCTTTCCATAATACCGGAGACTGGAAACGCCTTTGCTGAAACCTTTCTTCTGATATAACAGGATGAACGAAGCTATCAGCACAAAGGTAAACGCCAGTTTTTGCCACATATCAAATGCCGTTCCCACCGTTTGCTGAACCAAAGCGTCGCTCTTCATGATTAATTCCTTCAACTGATATAGCGGAGCGAAAGCTACGGCTCCGATGATAAGCGCCGTTATCCAAAAACGGATATTCTTCTCATTGGTGACAAACAGTTGCTTTCTGCCTATGTAGAACCCTAACAGGAAAAGCCCCGCTGTCTGCAAAAAACGACCGGCTCCTACCGCCCACAAGAAGCTGGCTTTCTGGCCTAATGTAACATTTCCCCAGAAGAATTGGCCTAAAGTTCCTGTTTTGGTGTACTCTGCCACTTCCGCATACATGGCTCCCACTCCTAAATCGGGTAGCTGGTGTGCCGGATTGATCAGGCTCATTATATAATGATACCATTCTATCGGTTGCAGCAGAAAGAGAATGGCTAACACCAATATCATCTTGTCGCTCAAGTTACGGAATAGAAACAGAACTACCCCTACCACTACAAACAGCAACAGTACGTCACCGGCAGGAAAGAAAGCGGCATTCAGCGTGGCGAAACCTGCAAGCAGTACGAGGCGCCACAGAAAGCGGTAACCGAAGTCCTTTCCTTGTTTCTTCTGATTGTTGCATTGAATGTAGAAGGTAAATCCGAAAAGCAAGGCGAAAATGGCATAGGCCTTTCCGGCAAACAGGGAGAAGACAGTATTCAGCACGCCTTGGTCCAGAACATTCAGCCAAGCGGGAGAATCAGTGGGATAGACGGGAAAGATGAAGTGCTCCAGGTTGTGCACCAGGATGATAGCCATTACGGCAAAGCCTCTCAAGGCATCTACTACCTCAATGCGAGGCGTTTTCGATAAAGGTTGTTCCATTCGATTTATTGTTTAGTATTCTTTTTATCAGTTTGTTCATCGGCTTTTCAAAACGATAGTAGGACAGCAGGCTAAGCAGCAGTATGATGCTCAGGAGAACCGGTAGCTATGTTTGTTGTTTTATAAATGATGCAAATGTATCATTTATATGCAGGAAGAGCAAATCAAGCAAATAAAAACTTGTATGCCGTTAGTAAACAATGCTATGTGAAATTCGCAATAGTTGCAAACGATTGCTTGCTTTCAGTTTTACCTACTTCCTGCACGAACGATATATATATCCTGCATGTTGGATATTAACTTCCTGCGTGTAGGAGCTTAATGTCCTGCGTGTACGGTATATATGTCCTGCATGCACGGTATATATATCCTTCCCGGCAGATATGTTATCCGTTACTTTTAGTCTTTCCTCGATTCTACAGTTTTCACTTGATAACATATATAGTTATGCCTCGTAACAAGTAATGTTCTGGATGATAACAAGCAATGTTATCATCCGGAATAAGTAATGTTATTTTGGATAGTGAAGGGGGAGGCTCCCGGAATTTTATTATTTGAGTGGTGAGCGTTCACCATCTAATTTCCTTAAACCATAAATGGTTGTTTCCTTAGTTTCAGTTTTTCAGCTTGTTTGCAAACGCCCTATTCATGGGACTTCCGGCTGAAAGTTCCCCCGCTGAACCCTGAAAAAAGGTAGTTTCAGGAAGAAGCTTCAGCCGAAAGTCCCATGAATAGGGCGTTGGGTGGAAACTGAAAGACTGGAAGAAAAAATAGATAATGTATAATGGTAAAGTAATCTTTCATATCATTGCTAATGATTTTATTCATTTAAAGTGAATTACCATGAAATACAGAATGATACACAACTTGCTTAAGTGCGAAATCCGTTTTCTTGCGGGTATTATTTTTTGTTCCCTACTTTCCTTAGAAAACGGTATGGCTCAGAACCAGCCGGAACGGCTTCTGAACCTTGATGTGCCGCAAGGTCGGTGGAGTCTGATTTATTGTATCATTTCCCAATTAGGATTCGGTGCAGAATACTCTGCCCGTTGGATGTGGAAAGGAGGTGCCAGAGGGAAATGCGATCACCAATTTGCACTGAAAATGCGATTAAAGTTTGGACTGAACAAGAAGAAACGGTTTTAGCTAACCGGATGCATTTGTACTTATAGAAAGAAGCTTATGTAAGGGGAATCACGTTTTCCTATGGACAAAAGCCCTGCTTCATCACATTCTTCGATGGACAAAGCAGGGTTTCTGTCACATTTTCCTATGGACTCTTCTGCTCTTATTCTCCTTGATACTCAAAATACCCGAACTCCGCATACCCCTTTGATGAAGCAGAACCGGACACGGCATACATTCCTAAGATGATCCCTGTAAATCCGCCTGCTGTTTCCGTACTGATATATCGGGCATTCATCTTGCCCAGTTCCCGGAAATTCGTTCCGTCCGTGGCGTACTCAAATGAATAAGTATCGTTGTTACCTTTCACCCGAAGTTGCACTTTACCTTCGGGGATGCTGATTTCTTTTTCTACATGAGTCAGTTCCCCTAACCGGTAACGCAGGATTACCGATTGCTTCTTGTCGGCATCCTGCCTGACAGACAAATCGTAATGCGAATGATTCTCCATGAATACCGTCAACCCCGCTTCATCCTGCGGACGGGTTTTCTGTAATTCTACCGAAGTACTTGCCGTGAAATCAATATGCTGCTGTCTGCGGCCTACAAACGTCGGACTGTCCATACTGTTCAGACTGACCGGAGTCATCTTCAGCCGGAGCATACCTTGCGGACTGCAACTGTAATTCTCTGTTTTCGGATTGCGCAGATAGATCCATTCCGGCCCCAACTTTCCGTTTGCGAATGTCGTTCGTACAGGTTTGGGAGAAACAGGATATTGCGGCAGAGTGGGCACATCCATCTGAATCGCCATCGTTCCGTCTCCATTCACCACAGGCCAGGCATCCTTATCCCAACGAACGGGGGCAAGGAACGTTTCACGTCCCAGCAAATGGTGACTTCCTGTCTGCGGACGGAATGCGAGGCATACCACCCACCACGAACCGTCGGCAGCCTCTACGAAGTCAGCATGTCCCGTGCCTTGTATCGGACTGTTCTGCGCGTTCTTGTTTATGTGCGTCAGGATAGGATTGGCCGGATTGCTTTCATACGGACCGTCGATGTCGCGGCTGCGGGCGATGGTCACTTTATGCCCGTATTCCGTTCCGCCTTCGGAAATCAGCAGGTAATACCAGCCGTCTTTCTTATAAATATGCGGTCCTTCCGGGTGGCGTCCTCCCGTGCCGTTCCAGATGCGTCTGGATGCTGTAAGCTGTTCTCCGGTCATGGGGTTGATTTCACATAGATAGATGCCTACGTCCGGATTGCTCACCAGGTAACATTTCCCGTCTTCAAAATAGAGGGATGGGTCGATGCCCCCTTGTTTTATCCATACGGGGTCGGACCATTCTCCGCGAGGGTCGGTGGCGTGCACCAGGAAGTTTCCTTTGTCCGAGACGTTGGTGGTTATCATATAGAATACACCTTCGTGGTGGCGGATGGTAGGGGCGTAGATGCCGCCCCACGTTCCTGCATTGGTCAGTTTCACCTGCGACGGGCGGCTCAGGCAGTTGCCTATCTGTTCCCAATGAATCAAGTCTTTACTATGAAACAGCGGAACACCCGGAAAATAACAGAAACTGCTGTTCACCAGATAGTAGTCTTCACCTACCCGGCAAACGCTGGGATCGGGATGGAAACCGGGAATGACGGGATTCTGATAACCTTGTTGAGCGTGTGAGAAACAGCTCATGCCCATCGTCACACATAAGAATAAAAGGAATTTCTTCATGTTAAAAGTGTTTTTATAAGTCAGATATGAGTAACATTTATTCTCAAAGATAGGGCTTTACACGGTTCCGGCAAAGTCTCCGGACGATATGTCGGCTATTGGAAACCTTTTATCCCGGGGTGATAACAAATTATACCGTTCCATATAACATCCTGAATCAACTGTATGTCCGTTTTGCCCTATCTTTGCCAACACGGATTTCTATCCTTAACCTGACATTTAAGAACGAAAAACATTACGGTCATGAATAAAATTAAAACTTATCTTGTCTTTCTTTTCACGATTGCGCTTTCCGCTTTTGCGGTGGCTTGTTCCAGCAATGACGATGAAACTGTTATGCCGGAAATCGTGATCCCCGAAAATATTCTGACGAACGGACTGAACTTCTCCGGAACCGGAGGAACAAATACACTTTCTATCAAGTCGAATGTGCCGCTGGAAGTTACCAGCAGTCAGACTTGGTGCACGGTGACCCCGGTTTCTTCCACTTCGAGCACAGTCCTTAAATATACGATAGATGTAGAACCCAATACCGGTACGGATGAGCGCACGGCTACTATTAGCGTGAAGGGTGGTAACTTGGCGGAACAGAAGTTCAACATCGTGCAGTTGGCCGGTGAGGTTGATGAACCTGATGAACCCGGTGAGCCCGCTGAACCCGGTTCGAATGAAATTGCAGGAGAGACCCCCTGGGCTGTAGCCAAAAGCCTGGGTTTGGGTTGGAATCTGGGAAATCAACTGGATGCATATAGTAATGGCATAGCTAATGAAACAATCTGGGGCAACCGGAAGACAACGCAAGCTTTGTTTGACAAACTGGCTGCCGCAGGAATCACTACGGTACGTATTCCGGTCACCTGGATGGGACATATCGGGGCCGCTCCCGGCTATGAAATTGAGAAAGCATGGTTGGACCGTGTTGCCGAGGTAGTAGGTTATGCGGAGAAGGCAGGCTTGAATGCCATTGTCAATATTCATCATGATGGGGCGGACAGCAGTTATTGGCTGAATATAAAGGAGGCTGCCAAGAGTGAAAGCAAGAATACTGCCGTCAAGGCCGAGTTGGAAGCTATATGGACGCAAATTGCAGAACGGTTTAAAGATAAAGGAAACTTCCTGGCATTTGAGTCGATGAACGAAATACATGACGGCGGCTGGGGCTGGGGAGAGAACCGCACGGACGGTGGAAAGCAATATGCGGTGCTGAACGAGTGGAACCAGGTGTTTGTGGATGCGGTGCGTGCCGTTGGTGGTGAGAATGCCGACCGTTTTCTCGGTGTGCCGGGCTACTGCACCAATCCGGAGCTTACGATAAGCTCTTTCAAACTGCCCACGGATAAGGTGCAGAATCGTCTGATGGTAGCTGTGCATTTCTACGACCCTTACGAGTATACATTGAATGCGACCTATTCTGAATGGGGACATACCGGGGCTGTGGGCAAGAAAGTCAGCGGAGGAGATGAAGACAATGTGAAGAATATATTCGGAAAACTGAAGGCGGCTTACGTGGATAAAGGCATCCCGGTATATATTGGAGAGATGGGTTGTGTGCATCGTGCGACTGCCCGTGAAGAATCCTTCCGCAAGTATTATCTGGAATATGTGTGCAAAGCGGCGAAAGAGTATGGTATGGCGCCGGTCTACTGGGACAACGGTGGAACAGGGGCAGGAAAGGAAGAGTCCGGTCTGTTCAATCATGCTACGGGTGATTATCTGAATAATGCGGAGGAAATAGTAGGAGTAATGAAGAAGGCTGTTTTCACGGAAGATGCTTCCTACACATTGCAGTCTGTCTATAACAATGCTCCGCAATAAAATTAAGGCTAATGATAAAAAAGAATAAGATGAAAAATACTATTAAACAACTGGGGATTTGCCTGGTACTATCCGTACTGTCCCTTTTTCCTGTCTTGACAGCTTGTTCTGACAGTAATGATGAGCCGGCTGCGCCGGAAATCGTAATTTCTGAAAACATTCTGACGAATGGAATGAATTTCTCCAAAACAGGAGGAACGAGCACACTTTCTATCAAGTCGAATGTGTCGCTGGAAGTCACCAGCAATCAGGATTGGTGTACTATAACTCCAGCTGCTTCCGCTTCGGCTACAGTCCTTAAATATACGGTGACGGTGGAAGAAAATCCTGATGCGGTGGAACGCACTGCCATTATTACCGTGAACGGCGGTGGTTTGACGGAAACGTTCAACGTTGTGCAGGTGGCAGCCAACGGACTGATTGTAGAATCCTGTTCTCCCGAAGCGGTTGCTGCTGAAGGTGGAATCTTTACGGTGAATCTGAAAGCGAATGGTGATGTCACGGTCACTATTCATGATAGCTGGATACGTGAGACTAATACCCGTGCAATGTCTGCGGTGACTAAAACCTTTAGCATTGCCGCCCATTATGGTGAGGCTCGCGAAGGGACCATCACCTTTACTCTGGGAGATTTTACGGAAACCGTCACAGTAAAGCAGCTTGCCGGTGAACTGCCTGATGTCGGCATGGAAAGTGATGCCATGACTTTGGCTGCGAAGATAAAACTCGGTTGGAATCTGGGTAATTCTTTGGAAGCATGCAATGTGACTTACACAAACGGTTTTGTGTGGGGAACGAACTCGCTGAGTGACATGGATCCGGGAGAAACCAAATGGGGAAATCCCGCAACTACACAGAAAATGATCAGTGCCGTAAAAGCTGCCGGTTTCAATGCTGTGCGCATTCCTTGTGCCTGGTATGGATATATGGAGAATGAGACGGACTATACAATAAAAGCTTCCTGGCTGAACCGTGTGCAGGAAGTGGTGGATTATTGTTATGCCGAGAATATGTATGTCATCCTGAATATCCACTATGACGGAGGCTGGCTGGAAAAGAATTGTAAAGTAGCCGTACAGGACAATGTGAACAAGGTGCAGAAGGCTTTGTGGACGCAGATTGCCACAAAGTTCAAGGACTATGACGAACATCTGTTATTTGCCGGATGTAACGAGCCCAATGCTGCCAATGCCGCTGAAATGGAAGTATTGAAGTCATACGAACAGACCTTCATAGATGCCGTGCGTGCTACGGGTGGAAACAATGCAGTCCGCAACCTGATTGTGCAGGGACCCAATACAGATATCACGAATACTTCGGATTATGGTCAGCTGCCAGTGGACAATGTATCTAACCGTTTGATGGTAGAGATACACTACTACACCCCGTGGCACTTCTGCGGAATGACGGCGGATGAGAGTTGGGGAAAGATGGCCTACTTCTGGGGAACCGAATATCATGTGGACGGATCTGACAGAAATTACCAGCCCGCCGGTTATGCAAGTGCGGAAGCGGAAATGGAAGCTCTTTTCAAAAAGATGCAGACGAAATATGTAAGCCAGGGCATTCCAGTGATTCTGGGTGAGTTTGGTGCCAACAGGCGTTCTTCCCTAACCGGAGATGAGCTGACCAAGCATTTGGCTTCGCGCGCTTACTATCTGAAAACGGTGGTTGCCAATGCCGGAAAGTATGGTCTTGTTCCTTTCTACTGGGACAATGGATATAATGGAGATAATACGATGGCTCTCTTTAACCGCAATACCTGTAAGGTTTACGACCAGCAAGCACTGGATGCTCTGATAGAGGGGATTGCAAACTAATTGGGAAAGATAGGTTTTTCATAAATGTAGGTTCTCTTAGCTGAGAGATAGGTTTTTAATACAGGTTTTTTTTTGATTGGTTCTGGGAAGCGGCTTCTGTGAGGGAAGTGGCTTCCCTATTTTCTGTTGTTGAAACAAATGATGGGGTATCAAATGATAAAAAAACAGTGGGAAAGCCTTGCTATTACAGTTACTTTTTGTTTCATTTGCAATACATTAACTACTTCCCTTATACCTAATGGCATGAAGAAACTGATTTTACTTATCGTACTGGTCGTTATGGTGTGCTCCTCTACCGTTGCACACAACATTATGTTCAAACATCTGGAAGTCAGGGACGGAATGCCCAGCAACCAAATCAATTCGATTTACAAGGATTCGAGAGGCTTTATGTGGTTTGGAACTGCATCCGGCCTGGCGCGCTACGACGGTTACCGTTTCAAGGTCTTTTACAGTTCGGACAATGACCCGGCATCCTTGCCGAACAGTTACATCGAAAAGATTACGGAGGACGGAGAAGGACGCCTGTGGATACGTACCGGCGAAAGCGGGTATGTGATTTATAACTGGGACACGGAAGATTTTGTGCGCGATGTGCGTTCCTATATGTGGGACATCGGGATAGACGGGACGCCGCGATTTGTGTTTGTCGACAGCCGGAAGAATATGTGGTTTGCAGTGGATGGGAAGGGATGCTATCGTTACCGCCCCGGAGAAAAGAAGGCGGAAGTTCTGTCTTTCGGCGGGAAGGGGATGCCGGAAGGTATCGTCATGGATATTGTCGAGTGTAAAGACGGCGTTATAGTGGTATATGATAACGGACACGTGCTTTGCATTGACCGTGAAGAAGTGAAGGTGAAATGGGAGTTGACGGATATCATGAAAGAGATGGGCACCCGCACAGAAATCTTCTTCTTGTATGTGGACAAGGATGATGATTTATGGATATACGGCGCTCCCGGCGTGTGGGCATACAATCTGCCTGCAAAGAAGTGGCGGTCGCAGTGGAACTTCAGCGACAGGGGGCAGGCTCATGTGGTGGCCATTGCCCAGGACAGGCGGGGGCGTATCTGGTTCGGGAAAGACCAGGACGGCATTGACATCTGGAACAAGACGACCGGCGAAACCGTTTCGCTCACTTACAATGTGGACGATGAACGCGGATTGCCCAATAATACCATTAATGTGCTTTATGAGGACGAAGGCGGAGTGATGTGGATAGGTACTTATAAGAAAGGTGTGGCCTATTATAACGAGGGCATCTTCAAGTTTTCCATCAATCGCTTGGGCGACATCAACTGCCTGGAAGAGTGCGGAAACGGTTGCCTATGGCTGGGCAGCAACGATGCCGGGTTGATGCACTGGAATTCGCTGACGGACGAAAAGAAAATATATACCCACTCACGGGCGGGAAATTCCATAGCTTCCAATGTAATTGTCACTCTGTTGCAGGCAACCGACGGTAAACTGTGGATAGGCACTTTTTGGGAAGGTCTGGATTGCTTTGACGGCAAGCGTTTCGTGAATTACCGCAACCGCCCTGGAGATGAGAACTCACTGGCTAATAATAATGTCTGGGCATTGGCGGAGGACAAGGATGGAAATATATGGATTGGTACATTGGGTGGAGGCCTGCAATGCCTGAACCCGAAGACGGGGAAGTTTGTCACTTATACCATGGCTAATTCCGACCTCATCTCCAATCATATTTCTTCTATTTGCATCACTCGCAACAACCGGCTTGTTATCGGCACCTCTTCTACGGGTGTTGCCATTATGGATTTGAACACTCGGAAGATAACCAATATGGTAGGCAACCTGTCGGGAAACCAGCGTTTCTCCAATCAAAGCATCAACCAGGTTTATGAAGACAGCCGCGGACTGATATGGATAGGGACACGCAATGGACTGAATCTGTATAATCCGAAGAACGACCATTTGCAGATAGTCTCTTCCGGACAGGACGAAGCAAAAGAATATATTGCCGGTATTGCAGAGGACGAGAATAAAAATATGTGGATGACCACGGCGAACGGAGTGCTGAATATTATTCCTTCCATTGATACGAAAACCGGAGATTATGCTTTCCACTATTATATATATGATGATAAGGATGGCCTGCAAGGTGCGGAGTTCAATCAGCGTTCTATCAAACGGCTCACTTCGGGAGAGATTGCGATGGGGGGGATGTACGGACTCAATACTTTCAGTCCCAATGATATCAAATATAACCTAACGCTGCCGAGAGTGATGTTTACCGGCTTCCAGCTGTTCAATGAAGAGATTGAAATCGGGAAGGAATACGGAGGGCGTGTCCTGCTGCGCGAGTCATTGAATAAAGTCAGGGAGATAGAGCTCGACTATAAACAGAATGTCTTCACCGTTCTGTTTGCATCGGACAATTACATTTTGCCCGATAAGACCCAGTATTTGTATAAGCTGGAAGGTTTTAACGAAGACTGGTTGTCGGGCATGGCAGATATGCACCGCGTCACTTACACGAACCTGGCGCCCGGTACTTATATGCTGAAAGTAAAAGCCATCAATAGTGACGGGTATGCAGGGACGGAGGAAGCGAGCCTGAAGATTATTATCCGGCCGCCTTTCTGGATGACTTCGTGGGCGTATGCCGTTTATGCTCTGTTGCTGATTGGGGTACTGATACTTGCCCGTAATGCAGTGTTGCGTCGTGAGCGCAATAAATTCAAGATACAGCAAATGGAGCATGAAGCGGAAAGGAATGAGGAGGTGAATCAGATGAAGTTCCGTTTCTTCACCAATGTGAGCCATGAGTTGCGTACTCCGTTGACACTGATTATTTCACCGCTGGAGAGTATGATAAAAGAGACGAAGGATGACAGGAAACTGGGCCAATTGAAGTTGATGCACCGCAATGCCTCACGCTTGCTGAATCTGGTGAATCAGTTGCTGGACTTCCGTAAGAATGAAGTGGCAGGCCTGCATCTCAGCCTTTCCGAAGGAGAGATTGTATCGTATGTGCATAATATCTGCAATTCGTTCCTGATGCTCTCTGAAAAGAAGAATGTGCATCTCACTTTCTTCTCGGCGATAGAATCGCTGAATATGTCGTTTGATGAAGACAAGATAGGTAAGGTGGTGATGAACCTGCTTTCCAATGCATTCAAGTTCACTCCCGATGGCGGACGTGTGGACGTTTCGCTGGAGTTGCTGAAAGGGGCTGCCGAGACGTTGGAAATCAAAGTGTCCGATACAGGCGTAGGTATCAGTGATGCGGACAAGGAGCGGATATTCGAACGCTTCTATCAGTCGGAACGCAAGGGAAACGGAAGTTCTACCACGGGTAGCGGCATCGGGCTGAGCCTGGTGCGCGATTACGTTACGCTGCATGGCGGTGTGGTTCGTGTGTTTGATAATGTAGGTACGGGTAGTGTGTTTGTGGTAGATATCCCTGTGAAACATTCCGTTGTCAATGTGGCTACTCCGCTCTCCGAAGAAGCGGCGGAAGAGGATGCGGCCGTTTTGGCGTTGGAATCAGAAGAAAAACCGGAAACTGAGCTGCCGGATGAAGAAGGGAGAAAGAAACCATTGGCACTGATTGTAGATGATAATGAGGACTTTGTTTCTTTTATGCGCTATACATTAAGCCTGTATTTCCGCGTGGAATCTGCTGTAAACGGAAAAGAAGCCTGGCAAGTCATACCGGAGCTGATGCCGGATATCATCGTCAGTGACGTGATGATGCCCGAAATGGATGGTAATGAACTGTGTCGCTGGGTGAAAGCGGATAAGCGCACAAGTAATATCCCGTTCGTACTGCTCACGGCCAAGCAGTCGGTGGAAAACAAGGTGGAAGGCCTGACCATCGGTGCGGACGATTATGTGACGAAACCTTTCAATATGGAAGTGCTGATATTGCGGATGCGCAAACTGATAGATTTGAGCAGCAAGAACAAGCTCCGTACCCGTATAGACCCTGAACCGAGTGAGATCGTCATTACATCGATGGATGAGAAACTTATTGAAAACGCGATTAAATATGTGGAAGCGAATATCTCCCGTTCCGACTTATCAGTGGAAGAGCTGAGCCACGAGTTGGGAATGAGCCGGGTGCACCTGTACAAGAAGCTGTTGCAGATCACCGGTAAGACTCCGATTGAATTTATCCGCATCATCCGCTTGAAACGTGCCGCCCAACTTTTGCGTGAAAGTCAGCAGAATGTATCGGAAGTTGCCTATCAGGTGGGGTTCAACAATCCCAAGTATTTCAGCAAATATTTCAAGGACGAATTTGGCGTTTTACCCTCTGTATACCAGGAAAAGGAGGGCAAATAACAAAAAGTACCCATTACTGAAACATCTGATAGTTCCATAAATCAAATAAGCCCTTTCCATTCAACATCGGAAGGGCTTGTTTTGCCTTTGATTTTCTACTTTTACAACCGGAGAAAACAACTTTAAAAACAATAATATGAAATTGAAAAACACTTCAGTTTATTTGCTCGCCGGATGGATGCTGATGGCATGTTCCGGTCGCGGGTATGAAAAGACGAGTAGTGGCATTATTGTAAATGTCGAGCAAGAACAACCGACAGACGTGCGCAAAGTGCGGGTCGAAGTGATGGGAGAGAAGCTGATCCGCGTGTCGGCGACTCCTGAAAAGAACTTTTCGAAGACAGAGAGTCTGATTACCGTTCCCCGGAAAAACAAAACGGATTTTAGTGTGGAGGAGAGTGAGGAGGCCGTTTCGGTAAAGACTTCACAGGTGTGTGCCGTTGTGTCCAAAGCTACGGGAGAGGTGCGTTTCACGGATGCTGTGGGAAATCTGATACTGGCGGAAGATGCGGACGGAAGAACTTTTGAACCCATTGAAGTGCAGGGTACGAAGGCTTATACGGTGCGTCAGGTATTCCGGTCGCCCGATGATGAGGCATTCTACGGACTGGGGCAGCATCAGGCTGATGAATTCAACTATAAAGGAAAGAACGAGGAACTCTTCCAGTATAACACGAAAGTCTCTGTGCCTTTCATTGTTTCCAATAAGAATTATGGGATTTTGTGGGATAGCTATTCGCTGTGTCGTTTTGGCGACCCGCGCGATTATTCGCAATTGAGTTCTGTGTTCAAACTCTATGATAAAGAAGGCAAGGAAGGGGCTTTGACCGGAACCTATGTGCCCGCTGCAACGGCAAGTTCGCAGACGCTGGTGCGCAGGGAAGACTCCATCTATTTTGAACATCTGAAGTCCGAGGATTTATCCAAAGTGGTGAATCTGCCTGAGGGATTCCCTTTCATGGGTTCGCAAGTGACTTACGAGGGTGAGATAGAGCCGATGGAAAGCGGGGAGTTCCGTTTCATCCTTTATTATGCAGGTTATACGAAAGTGTATATTGATAATGAACTGGTGGTTTCCGAACGTTGGCGTACGGCCTGGAACCCGAACAGCTATAAGTTTGCAGTTGACCTGAAAGCCGGTAAGCGTGTTCCTTTGAAGATTGAATGGATTCCCGACGGATATGTTTCTTATTGCGGCCTGCGTGCATTGTCTCCTGTGCCTGCCGAAGAACAGAACAAGCAATCCTGGTGGGGGGAAATGCAGAACGAGATAGATTATTACTTCGTTTACGGTGATAATATGGACGAAGTGATCGGCGGTTATCGTGACCTGACAGGAAAATCGCAGATTATGCCGAAGTGGGCGATGGGCTACTGGCAAAGCCGCGAACGCTATAAGACTCAGAACGAGATACTGGATGCCTTGAAAGAGTTCCGCCGCCGTCAGATTCCCATTGATAATATTGTGTTGGACTGGAGCTATTGGCCTGAAAATGCTTGGGGTAGCCACGAGTTTGACAAGGCGCGTTTTCCCGATCCGAAAGGTATGGTCGATTCCATTCATGCGTTGAATGCCAAGATGATGATTTCTGTCTGGCCGAAGTTCTATCGGACTACGGAACATTATAAAGAGTTTGACGAGAAAGGTTGGATGTACCAGCAGGCGGTAAAGGATAGTATCCGCGACTGGATTGGTCCGGGTTATGTCGGCTCATTCTATGATGCGTACGCCGAAGGTGCGCGCAAGCTTTTCTGGAAACAGATGGAAGATCGTCTTTATCCGCTCGGGATTGATGCCTGGTGGATGGATGCCAGCGAGCCGAATGTGCGCGACTGCACCGATCTGGCCTATCGGAAAGCACTGTGCGGCCCGACTGCCCTCGGTCCTTCCGACCAGTATTTCAATGCGTATGCGCTGATGAATGCTGAGGCTATCTATGACGGGCAGCGTGCCGTGGATAATGATAAACGCGTATTCCTGTTGACCCGTTCGGGCTTTGCCGGATTGCAACGTTACTCTACGGCCACATGGAGCGGTGATATAGCTACGCGCTGGGAAGATATGAAAGCGCAGATTTCTGCCGGACTGAATTTTGCCGTCAGCGGCATTCCTTACTGGACGATGGACATCGGTGGTTTCTGTGTGGAAAGGCGTTATGAGGATGGGCAGAAGGAATTTAATAAGACCGGCCGGGAAAATGCGGATTATAAGGAATGGCGTGAGTTGAATACGCGTTGGTATCAGTTTGGTGCATTCTGTCCGTTGTTCCGTGCGCATGGTCAGTATCCGTTCCGCGAGGTGTGGAATATTGCTCCGGAAGGCCATCCGGCTTATAATTCCATCGTGTATTATACGAAGCTGCGTTATACGATGATGCCTTATATCTACTCGTTGGCGGGTATGACGTATTTTGATGATTATACAATCATGCGTCCGCTGGTGATGGATTTTTCGGAAGATACGAAGGTGAATAATATAAGTGACCAGTTTATGTTCGGTCCGGCACTGATGGCGGCTCCGGTGTATGAATACGGAGCGCGTAACCGTGAGGTGTATTTCCCGGCAGGTTGTGGCTGGTATGATTTCTATACCGGTAAGTATGTGGCTGGCGGACAGCGGCTGAATGTGGATGCTCCATACGAGCGTATGCCGCTTTATGTATGTGAGGGGGCGATTGTTCCATACGGTCCGGACATGCAGTATAGTGATGAGAAACCGGCGGAGGAAATTACGCTGTATGTGTATGCCGGCCGGGACGGTGCGTTCACGTTGTATGAGGATGAAGGTGTGAATTACAATTATGAAAAGGGGCAATATGCCACTATTCCGTTTACTTACAACGATGCCGAAGGGAGTGTGACCATCGGTGACCGTGCCGGTGAATTCCCCGGTATGCTGAAAGAACGTACATTCAATATCGTGAAGGTGGGTAAGGATAAACCGCAACCTTTTGATATGAAGGCTAAAGGTACGGTGGTGAAGTATGACGGGAAGGGACAGAAGGTGAAGCTGTAAACAGTTAAATGATAATTTAGCGGCTTTGCCGCTAAAAATTGACAATTGACAATTAACAATTGACAATTACCATTCGGAACGATTGTTTAAGCACAATATAGCGCAGCCTAATTGTTAATTGTCAATTGTCAATTGTCAATTTTTAGCGGGCATCCGCCCGCTAAATTATCATTTATAGAATAAAGATCATGAAACGATTATTACTAATACAAATATCCTGTTTTCTTCTTTTTCTGACGGTAGGAAGCTGCACCTCCGCTGAGAAGATGACGAACGACCGTCGGCAGGACTTTACCGCCGACTGGACCTTTCGTTTAGGTGATGATTCATTGGCCTCCCGTCCCGACTACGATGACACGGCTTGGCGGACATTGAATCTGCCGCATGACTGGGCCATCGAAGGAGAATTCAGTAAGGACAATCCCTCCGGTACGGGTGGCGGTGCGTTGCCCGGCGGCATCGGCTGGTATCGCAAAACCTTCATAGCCGATAAAGCGGACGAAGGCAAACGCCTCAGGATTGACTTTGACGGCGTATACATGAACTCCGAAGTTTTCATCAACGGCCATTCCCTGGGTGTTCGCCCCTACGGATATGTTTCATTCAGTTACGACCTGACTCCCCATATCAAGTGGGGGGAAAAGAACGTCATTGCCGTCCGTGTGGACAATGCCGAGCAACCCAATTCCCGTTGGTATTCGGGCTGCGGCATCTACCGCAACGTGTGGCTCGCAAAACTTAATCCGGTGCACGTATCGCAATGGGGCACATACGTTGTGGCTGATGAAGTATCCAAGAACAATGCCCGGTTAGTGATACGTACCCAATTGCAATACGACGTTGAGGCGCAAATGACGGATTCAGTGAGGCAAGCCGACGGCACGTATGTTGTGTTCGATTCGGAAATTGTTCCTCTGGCAGATATCATTCTGCAATCCCGGTTGATTGATGCTGACGGAAATGTGGTGGGAGAGACTGTTTCGGAGGTTCAGATGATGTCTGCCGTTCCGAATCGGGTGGAGCAGGAGATGGTCTTGGATAATCCGAACCTTTGGAGTCTTGATAACCCTTATATATATAAAGTAAGAAGCATTGTCAAAGAGAAAAAGACCGGTGAAGTACTTGATGTCTATGATACCCCTGTCGGCATCCGTACTTTTCGTTTCGATGCACAGAAAGGATTCATCCTGAACGGAGAACAAGTGAAGATAAACGGTGTCTGTATGCACCACGACTTGGGATGCCTGGGCGCAGCCGTCAACCTCCGTGCCATCGAACGCCAGTTGGAGATACTGAAAGAAATGGGATGCAACGGCATCCGTTGTTCCCATAACCCGCCCGCACCGGAATTGCTCGACCTTTGCGACCGCATGGGCTTCATCGTGATGGACGAGACATTCGATATGTGGCGGAAAAGGAAAACAGCCCATGACTATTCCCGTTACTTCAACGACTGGCACGAACGCGATCTGACCGACCTGATACTCCGCGACCGCAACCATCCCTCCATCTTTATCTGGAGCATCGGCAATGAAGTGCTCGAACAATGGTCGGACGCGAAGGCAGATACGCTGACCCTTGAAGAGGCAAACCTGATACTGAATTTCGGACATGACAAAAGTATGCTGGCAAAGGAAGGTGAGATGAGTGTCAATTCTTTGCTGACGAAAAAGTTGGTGGATATGGTGAAGAAACTGGATTCCACCCGTCCCGTGACGGCAGGCTGTAATGAGCCGAATCCGAATAATCATTTATTCCGTTCGGAAGCGTTGGACATCATCGGCTTTAATTATCATGACGATTGGTTTGCAGGTGTACCCGAAAACTTTCCCGGTAAGCCGTTTATTGTGACGGAGAGTGTGTCGGCACTGATGACGCGCGGTTATTACCGTATGCCGAGTGATGAAACGGTGCTTTGTCCCGAACGTTGGGATAAGCCTTATTATGATGCTTCGTTCTCTTGTTCTTCATACGATAATTGCCATGTTCCCTGGGGGAATAGCCATGAAGGAACCATGCGCCATGTGAAGAACAACGCTTTTATCAGCGGACAATACGTCTGGACGGGATTTGATTATATCGGAGAACCCACTCCCTACGGATGGCCGGCACGCAGTTCTTATTTTGGAATTGTAGACCTGGCCGGTTTCCCGAAAGATGTGTATTACCTCTATCAGTCGGAATGGAATCCCGGAAAGGAAGTATTGCATCTCTTCCCGCATTGGAACTGGACGCCGGGTCAGGACATCGATATGTGGGCTTACTATAATAATGCCGATGAAGTGGAACTTTTTGTGAACGGTAAGTCACAAGGCATCCGTACAAAAGGAAAAGATGATTTTCATGTGATGTGGCGCGTGAAGTATGAACCGGGTGTGGTACGTGCCGTTTCACGCCGGAATGGAAAGACGGTGCTTGAACGGGAAATCCGCACTGCGGGTGAACCTGCGCAGATACGGCTGACGGCTGACCGGAGTGAAATAAAGTCGGATGGGAAAGACCTCATTTTCATATCGGTAGAAATATTGGATAAGGATGGTAATCTTTGTCCGAATGCGGATAATCAGGTCATGTTTGATGTGCAAGGTGCGGGCTTCATTGCCGGTGTGGATAATGGC
Source organism: Bacteroides stercorirosoris (assembly GCF_900142015.1). GTDB lineage: Bacteria > Bacteroidota > Bacteroidia > Bacteroidales > Bacteroidaceae > Bacteroides > Bacteroides stercorirosoris. The sequence goes on along the minus strand of NZ_FQZN01000015.1, from coordinate 33,815 downwards.
AGTCCCATTTCTATGAAACCCTTCAAGGCCGACCGTCGCAAGGCTTTCTACGGGAAGTGCCTGGTGGTGATTCAGAACAACAGTCAGTCAGGCGGGATTAAGCTGACGGCTACGGCAGATGGATTAAAATCGGCGGTGATGGCTGCAAGTAGTAAATAGTAACTACTTACTACCAACTACTAACTACTTATCTTATTAAATGTAATAATTATGAAGAAACAACTCTTTGCAACCCTTTTGTTTGCCTGCTCAGTAGGAACTCTGACTGCGCAGACTCCTGTGTATTTAGATGATACCAAACCTATTGAAGCACGCGTGAAAGATGCTCTCAGCCGCATGACGCTGGAAGAGAAAGTAGCCCTTTGCCATGCCCAGAGTAAATTCAGCAGCCCCGGCGTCCCCCGGCTCGGCATTCCCGAACTTTGGATGAGTGATGGCCCCCACGGCGTCCGTGCCGAAATCAACTGGAATGACTGGGGCTATGCCAAATGGACAAACGACAGCATCACTGCATTTCCCGCCCTGACCTGCCTTGCGGCCACCTGGAATCCGGAAATGTCCGCCATCTACGGCAAAGCCATCGGTGAAGAAGCGCGTTATCGCGAAAAAGATGTGCTTCTCGGTCCCGGTGTTAATATCTATCGTACTCCGTTGAATGGCCGGAACTTTGAGTATATGGGTGAAGACCCTTATCTGGCGGGAGTGATGTGTGTGCCTTATATTCAGGAAGTACAGAAAAACGGTGTAGCCGTCAGTGTGAAACATTACGCGCTGAACAACCAGGAGTTATGGCGCGGCCATATTGATGTGGAACTCAGTGACCGTGCCCTGCACGAAATCTATCTGCCCGCTTTTAAAGCTGCCGTACAACAAGGCGGTGCCTGGACGGTGATGGGAGCTTACAATAAGATACGTGGTCAGCATGCCTGTCACAACGACTTGATGTTGAATAAGATATTGAAAGATGACTGGGGCTTTGATGGCGTAGTTGTAACTGACTGGGGCGGTGCCCACGACACTTACGAAGCTGCCATGAACGGCCTCGATATTGAAATGGGCTCTTATACCAACGGTCTGACTTCTGAAAGTGTATTTACTTATGACGATTATTATCTGGCAAGCCCTTATCTCCGGATGTTGAAGGAGGGTAAAGTTCCCATGAGTACGGTAGATGATAAAGCTTCCCGTATCCTCCGCCTGATATTCCGTACAGCGATGAATCGTCAGAAACCATACGGCTCATTGACTTCTGAAGAGCATTACCGGGCAGCCCGTGAGATTGGCAACGAAGGTATTGTGCTTCTGAAGAATGCTCCGGCAACTGCCTCCAAGGGAACTTCCCGGCAGAAAACCGCAGCCCCGCTACTACCGCTTGATGCAGCAAAATACCAGCGCATCCTGGTAGTTGGTGATAATGCCGTCCGCTTGTTGAACGAGGGCGGTGGCTCCTCCGAACTGAAAGTGAAGGATATGGTTTCTCCGTTGGATGGTATGCGCTCCCTGTATGGTGACAAGGTGACTTATACCCAAGGTTATGCCGCCGGACGCCCTATGTATGGTCGTGCCGAAGAAATCCCGCAGGCCATAACAGACTCTTTACGTACCGCTGCAACGGAACTGGCTAAAGATGCTGACCTGGTTATCTTATTCGGCGGATTAAACAAAAATCACTTCCAGGACTGTGAAGCCGGCGACCGCCTGACGTATGGCTTGCCGTTCGGGCAGAATGAATTGATAGAATCTTTGCTGAGTGTTAATAAGAATCTGGTGTTGGTGTTGCTGAGTGGTAATGCTGTGGAGATGCCGTGGCTGAACAAAGTTCCGGCTATTGTGCAAGGCTGGTATCTGGGCTCTATGGGTGGCAATTCCCTTGCCGATGTTTTGAGTGGCGCGGTCAATCCCAGTGGAAAACTACCTTTCTCTTTCCCGGTGAAACTGACAGATTGCGGCGCCCATGCCTTTGATGAACTGAGTTATCCGGGAGATAGTATCAAGCAGGTTTATAAGGAAGACATCCTGGTAGGCTACCGCTGGCACGATACCAAGAAAACACCTGCCCTGTTTCCTTTCGGCTATGGCCTGAGCTATACGACATTTGCTTATGGCAAACCGGTAGCGTCCGCCAAAACAATTGCCGCTGATGGCACACTGACTGTAACCATCCCCGTGAAGAATACAGGAAACGTTGCCGGAAAAGAGGTCGTACAGCTTTATATCGGTGATGAGAAATGTAGTGTCCTGCGTCCGCTGAAAGAGTTGAAGGCTTTCCGAAAGATAGCTTTGACACCGGGTGAAGAAAAAGAAGTCTCCTTCACAATAACTCCGGAGGACTTGAAGTTCTATGATGAGACGGTGGGTGAATGGACGGCCGAACCGGGTAAGTTCAAGGCTTATATCGGTGCTTCTTCTGCAGATGTCCGCGGGGTGGTACCGTTTGAATTGAAGTAAATAAGATAGTGTGACTGTTGGAGAATGGGAAGAAATGCGGGGTGTTTATCGCATTTCTTCCCATTCTTCTACAGTCATTGTTTCTGATGAGAAGTTTACACCGATGCGTATGATTGTCCGGCTGTCCGTGAGATACGGCCGGGCATACTGCCGCTCTTCAATTTGCTTCAGAGCCTCGGATGCGGAACCATCCAGCTTAAACTCGAAGATATAAATGTAGTTCTTGAATTCGAGAATGCAGTCCACACGGCCTTTGGCCTGTGTCTGCTCGTTCAGCAGGCGGCAGTTGTTCTCGCCCAGCAAGCGCAGGATGAGATAGAATGTGTATTGAAAATGCTTTTCGGCGGCTTCTTCAGATTTCACAGATCCGTGGGAGTCATAGGAAATGCTCGACAGGAAGGCGGTGAGTGAGTCGCGGAAAGCTCGCGTCTCGCCTTGTTTCAGCAGTTTGATGGCATCTGATATCCAGTTGGAAACCTCCATTTCTTTAGTTTTCAGATAGCCGGAAGCAATCATCGTGAGGAAGCCCTTGCGTACTTCGTTATTGGGGAAGTCCAGCAGGAATTCGCCGCTTTCCGGGTCATAATCCTTGATGGTGAGATATCCGCTCTGGTAAATCATCGGCAGGGGTTTCTCCACATCCGCTTTATAGTCCACAAACATTTCGGGAGCGTAATACCTTCCGGTCAGTTCGTTGAGCTGTTCATGGTTGTGCTGTAGCAACACCTGGAGGTAGGTGGGCGTACCGGTTTTGTACCAATAATCATCAATCCGGTTGTTGATAAAAGCATTGAGCAGGCTGAAGGGGTTATATATCCCTGTCAGTCTGTCGCTGAAATGATAACCGTCATATTGTAGTTTAAGGCGTTTCTCCATTTCTTGCAGGCTGCACTTGTATTTTTGGGCCAATGCAGCAATCGGTTCGGCAAAGTGATGTTCCAATTCTTCCTGAGTGATGCCGCACAAAGTGTTAAAATCGGGATTCATGCTGATATCCCTCGGCTGGTTGAATCCACTGAACACACTGACTTGCGAAAACTTCGTCACCCCCGTGAGCAGCACGAATTGCAAGAAGTCGTCCGCACTCTTGAAGGTGGAGTAGAAAGCTTTCAGCGTATCCCGGTTGACGTCTTCCAGCGGAGTGTCGAGCACGTCGAGTATGGGCTTGTCATATTCGTCTATCAGCACTACGGCACGTCGGCCGGTCTGCTCGAAAGCCTGCTTCAGTAGTGATTCAAAACGTTTGCCTATGGGGGCATTGACAGGTGTTTTACCGTAGATTTTTTCCCATTCACCTATATAGAACAGGATTGTTTCTGTGAGTTGTCCTTTCTCTTTATAAACTACTCCGTTGAAATCCATCTTGAACACCGGGTGCACATACCAGTTCTTCTCCAATTTCTCTATGGCAAGTCCTCGGAAAAGCTCTTTCTTCCCCAGAAAATAGTTTTCGAGCGTACTGACCAGAAGGCTTTTCCCGAAACGGCGGGGGCGGCTGAGGAAACATACCGCGCTTGTGTTTACCAGGTCATATACCAAGGCCGTTTTATCCACATAAACGAAGTCGTTGATGCGGATCTTCTCGAAACTCTGTATTCCAATGGGGTATTTCATCATGATTCCTTCTTCTTTTTTCTGACGTTACTTGCAGGACAAAGATACTCAGTTCCTGCGACATCAACAAGCTTGCCGGGTAGTTTGTTTGGATGTTTCTGGCATGAGAAATCTCTTTGCGGTCGATTAATCTTTTTCTTAGGCATTTCTATTGCTTTTGTTACGGAAGCTTAGTACATTTGTATACGAATACTATTTCTTTCCACCACAGGGATTCTTTCTTTCCACCATGGAGGAAAGAAAGAATCCCTGTGGTGGAAAGAAACTTTCTCCATGATGGAAAGAATAAATGTTTACTGCGATTTCCCTTAGCCGTCGTAGGAAAAAGAGATAGAAATGGCGGCGCGACCACTTAACCCCGGCACTTCATGTTTTCTGATGTGGAGTACCCCATAAAAAATAGATAGATGAGTGCATATTATGATCTTTTTGAGAAGCCTGACATTCGCCAAACCGGTGAGCAGCAACCCCTTTACGCCCGTTTCATACCTAAAGGAACCATTGAACGGAAAGAATTTATAAACCGTGTCCACCTTTTCACCGGCATCAGCCGCAGCCTGTTGGAAGGTGCGATGGCCGCCTTTATGGACGAGTTGCGTGACTGCCTTGCCGATGGTTGGACGGTGGAACTGGGCGAACTTGGCTATTTCACCCCTTCACTGAATTGCCGTCGCGAAGCAATGGAAAAAAAAGAACTGCGTGCCGCTTCGGTGACGCTTCGCGGCTTGAACTTCCGTTTAGGGAAGGAATTCTATAAAGAATTAGATAAAAAAATGCGATTGGAACGTCATCCGCAGTCGTCATCCAAGCCCGAATCTTCTACGCCGCTTCTGTCCGTAGAGCAGCGTTTCCGCTTGCTTGATGAGTATTTGCAACAAGAACAGCCCTGCATCAACCGTGCACAGTATGCCCGCTTGACAGGACGCAGCGTGAAGCAGGCGGTTACGGACTTGAACCTGTTTATTGAGGATGGATTGCTGATAAGGTGTGGCACGGGGAGGAATGTGGTGTATATGAGGAATAAATAAATTATTAGTCGATTAAATCATAAAACCGGAAATTTGGTTGTTAAATCCGTAATTTATCTATTACGACATTGAAAACGACAGGCTATCTTTGCAAAAAAATAAAAACAGAACAATGAAAGAAATAAGAATAGACTGTGCCCACCAAAGCGAAGCGGATTTGCTCTTGGCAAAGGAGCAGGCACAACTGCTTTTCCGGTTGAACCACACTATGCCGATGACAGAAGAATATGATGAACTGCTTCATCGGCTTTTTCCTGATATGGGGACGGGGAGCCGGATTAATACCCCGCTAACAGTGGTACGTGCCCATAATGTAAAAATAGGGAGAAACGTTATTATCATGAACGGCTGTCTGATGATGTCTGCCGGTGGCATTACCATTGATGATGAAGTACAGATAGCCGCTAATGTACAACTTATATCAAATAATCATGATCTTGAAAACAGAATGGTTATTACTTGTAAACCAGTGCATATCTGTCGTAGGGCATGGATAGGAGCAGGCGCTACTATTCTTCCGGGTGTGACTATTGGAGAAAATAGCGTGGTAGGTGCGGGAAGTGTGGTTACCCGTGATGTTGAGTCAAGTACTATAGTAGCCGGAAATCCTGCACGCGTTATTAAAAAGATATGAAATAAATAGTGCGTGGGCGATTCTATAAGTTTGTAGTAATGACTGCAAGGTTCAATAAGGCTCGCGTAATCAAGAAAAAGTCTGCTTGTAGAGATGCTCCCCAAAGCATCCATTCATTATCAGCTCTTTAGTTCTTTCTCTTGTAGAGCCTATTGCCAAATCTTCTTCTTTTCCGTCTTCTCTTGTTTTTCCTTCATTCTATCCCCTGTAGAGATGACGATATTGTAATGTGTTGTTTGATAGTGATTTACTTAAATTATCGGTAGATGCCATTTCCTTGCTTTCCGATGCATCTCACCCTAACTTTGCAACATCGAATCTGAGAAACCAGAACGTCTGACTGTTGAGGCCTCACGGTGAAATGCTGCTTGCTTCCGGATGAGATAAGAGAAATGTATTATACCTATTATTATTAAATCATTTAAAACAGAAAAGATTATGGCAATTAAGTATGAAGTAAAGAAAGTAGTATTTGGTTTTGACAAAACCAAAACCGAAAAGTTTGTGGCTCAAACGAAAGTATTGGGAATGGTAGAATTTAAGACACTCTGCGAAGAAGTGCAGAAGGTGAGTATGGCTCCACGTGGCGTGGTGAAGATGGTGATTGATGGGCTGATCGACACCTTGAATATGGATTTGGATAAAGGATATTCCGTGCAGTTGGGGGATTTCGGTTGTTTCCGTCCCGGACTGAATGCGAAAAGCCAGGCGGGAGTGAAGGATGTGGATGCCAATACGGTGTATCGTCGTAAAATAATCTTCAGTTCAGGAGTCTACTTTAAGGAAATGCTGAGTAAGGTTAGTGTAGAAAGGCTGGAATTGGGTAAGGGTACTGTGGTCAAAGACGCAGTCGTTAATCCGAAACCGGACGGAAGTGGCTCCGGTGAAGGTGGTGGCGTGGATGAGAATCCTTTGGGATAACAACTAAATAAGCTTGGACAGGAAGAGAATGGCAAAAAGTTTCTTCCTGTCCTATTTTATAGTATCTTTGCCCGTGACATTGATATGGATGAGAATGTTAGTAATAACGCTTCTCCGATAAGGCGAGGCATATTTATATTTTGCGTATGAAAACACTAATCTTGTTTTTCCTTACTTCTGCTTCTTCACTAATCGCAGTGGCCGATACGTTGGCAGATAACCACAACCATCAGCTTTATTACACCGCTCCGGCTACCATTTGGGAAGAAACCCTGCCTTTGGGTAACGGGCGTTTGGGTATGATGCCCGACGGAGGTATTGACAAGGAACATATTGTACTGAATGAAATTTCACTTTGGAGCGGTATGGAGGCCGATTATGGTAATCCCGATGCATCCCGTAGTTTGCCTGCCATTCAACAACTTTTGTTTGAAGGTAAGAATAAAGAGGCACAAGAATTGATGTACAACAGTTTTGTTCCTAAGAAACCCGAATCGGGTGGTACTTATGGCAATTATCAGATGTTGGCCGACCTTACTTTGAATTTCAGTATTCCTGTCAAAAAGAAATTTGCTTCCGATGAGGTGGTTCCGGTCACCAATTATCGTCGTTGGCTCGATTTGCGTGATGCTGTGGCCTATACTGCTTTTACGAAAGGGGGCATTGATTATCAGCGTGAATATTACACTTCCCGTGATAAGGATGTCATGATTATACACCTGACAGCCAGTCGCCGCCGTTCTCTCTTTTTCACAGCTTCTCTTTCCCGTCCGCAGCAAGGGACGGTGTCTTTGGTTCCCGGCAGGGGGAAGGAAGCGGGTACACTTTTGCTGGAAGGTGCCTTGGATAGTGGCAAACCCGGTCAGGACGGAATGAAATATCGGGTTGCCATGAGGGTGGTTTCCAAAGGGGGGAAGCAGTTTATTTCTGCCGAAGACGGCATAATGTTGACGCAGGGGACGGAAGCCTGGCTGATAATTTCCGCTACTACTTCCTATGCCGCTGTCGGCACAGATTTCCCCGGAAGTCGCTATAAAGAAGTTTGTGACAGCCTGCTGGATGCCGCCACGCCTCCCAGCTCTCAACTTTCCATTCTCGATCCTCAACTTAATAACTCCTCCCATCGCGAACTTTATGACCGCGTTTCTTTAACTCTTCCTGCTACGGAAGATGATGCGTTGCCGACCAATGAGCGTATCGTTCGTTTCACAGAACGGGAATCTCCTGCCTTGGCTGCGCTGTATTATAACTATGGCCGTTATTTGCTTATCAGTAGTACCCGTCCCGGCAGCCTGCCACCGAATTTGCAGGGATTGTGGGCGAATGGGGTGCAAACTCCCTGGAATGGCGACTATCACACCAATATCAATATTCAGATGAATCACTGGCCTCTTGAACAGGCCGGCCTTTCGGAACTTTATCAGCCTTTGACGGGTCTTGTTGAACGCCTTATTCCTTCAGGAAAGGAGACTGCCCGCACCTTTTATGGCAGTCATGCCCAAGGCTGGGTGCTCCACATGATGACGAATGTCTGGAACTATACGGCTCCGGGCGAACACCCTTCCTGGGGCGCGACTAATACCGGTGGCGCCTGGCTGTGTGCACATCTTTGGGAGCATTATCAATATACCCAGGATATAGAATATCTGAAAAAGATATATCCCATACTGAAGGGTGCTTCTGAGTTTTTCCATTCTACAATGGTGCGTGAACCTAAGCATGGTTGGCTGGTGACGGCTCCTACGTCTTCTCCTGAGAACGCTTTCTTTGTAGGAGACGACCCGACACCTGTCAGTGTTTGCATGGGGCCGACGATGGATGTTCAATTGTTGACTGAACTCTATACGAACGTGATTGAAGCCGCCTCTATATTGGAGTGTGATGATGATTATGCTGCGAAATTGCGGGAGGCTCTGGAGAAGTTTCCACCAATGCAAATCAGTAAGGGCGGCTATCTACAAGAGTGGCTGGAAGATTATAAGGAACAGGATGTACATCATCGTCATGTTTCCCATCTTTATGGTTTGCACCCGGGTAATTTGATTTCTCCTGACGCTACGCCCGAACTTGCCAATGCTTGTCGTGCTACGCTGAACCGTCGCGGGGATGGTGGCACAGGTTGGAGCCGTGCCTGGAAGATAAACTTCTGGGCGCGCTTGGGTGATGGCGATCGTGCCTGGACGCTTTTCAAAAGTCTTCTTCATCCGGCTGTCGATCCACAGACTAAGCGTCATGGTAGTGGTACGTTCCCGAATCTGTTTTGTTCGCATCCTCCTTTCCAGATTGATGGTAATTATGGTGGCGCGGCCGGTATTGGTGAAATGCTGATGCAGAGCCATGAAGGGTTTATTCATCTGTTGCCTGCCTTGCCGAAGAGTTGGCATACTGGAAACTTCCGTGGGATGAGAGCCCGTGGTGGTATATCGGTAGATTTAGAGTGGAAAGACGGAAAGGCGGTGAAAGCTATACTTACGGCAACTGCATCGGGAAATTTTCACATAAAGATGCCGGCAGGCGTCAAACAGGCAAAAACAACACTGAACGGGCAGGGAAATACTTATACAAGTAAGACAATTTCTTTGCAATTGGCTACGGGGGACTCTTGTGTATTGTCATTTGATTAAAGTGGTATACCTCATGTGTATTAAGTAGGTATATGTAATAGAGGTGTTGTAACTTTATTTGTTATTTTTGGTTAAATATTTTATGGTTTTTGCAGTAATATATAATTTTGCAGTAACAAAATTAAATGAAAAGAAATAAAGAGGGATTTTATTAGTGTCATGTATTTATGAAAAGCATAGTAATTGCGTGCCATTTAATGTTATTTTTTTGGTTTAATTTATCTGCGCAAAATCTAACGGTATATCAAGATACATTACATATTCATATAAATTTTCGGCAGGGGTATTCTTCTGTCGATTCCTCTTATTGTGACAATCGGGCACAGTTGGACAGCTTGGTTACGCTGTTGAATGGTGCTGTCGGTGATTCGCTTTCCATTGTGAGATCTGTAACGGTGAAAGGGTGTGCCTCGCCTGAGGGATATACATCTTGGAATCATACTCTGTCGGAAAAACGCGCCCGGAATGTGCGTGCTTATATTCTTGAAAAAGTTTCTTTGGCTGATTCTGTGGTTCATGTCGGTCCTTCCGATGTGGGGTGGGAACTGTTGAGTGAAATGATTGCGGCTTCCGATCAACCTTGGCGTGATGAGGCTGTTGAAATCATTGCAAATACACCTATCTGGATATTTGAGGAAGGACGTATTGTGGACGGACGCAAGAACCGTCTGTGTATGTTGCGGGGTGGTCGTGCATGGAGATATATGTCGGAACATTTTTTCCCGGTCTTGAGAAATACCCGTTTTCAGATAATTTATGAGAAAGAATTGCTTCACAAGCCTTTGGTTGAGGCAAAGGAAGGAGTAGCGGATGGCAATGTTTTCAAGATGGAGAAACAAGAAACGGACTTGGTGACAGCCGATACGTTGATGCTTGAACCGGAGAATGGAGCAGTGCATGACGCCCGCGCGGGAATATCTGGAGAGGCGTTTGCCGATAGTGGAGTGGAGACGGAGTTACGGGAAACAGGAAAAGAACAGGTGCGGAAAGAGCGCAGGCGGGGATTATTGCTCAAGACCAACTTGTTGTATGATGTCGTCACTGTGCCCAATATCGGGTTGGAAGTTCCGCTGGGAACAGTATGGTCAGTGGGTGTCAATTGGATGTATGCATGGTGGAGTAACGGGGCGAAGCATCGTTACTTAAGGACGTATGGCGGTGATGTGGAGCTGCGCAGATGGTTTTCTCCGAAACACCGAAGCAGGACATGGATGTGCGGCCACCATGTGGGAGTGTATGGGCAAATGCTGACTTACGATGTGGAGTGGGGAGGCATGGGCTACCAAGGCGACCACTGGACATGGGCGGCGGGGCTTTCTTACGGATACTCATTACCTGTAGGCAAACACTTCAATATCGACTTTACTTTAGGTGTAGGCTATCTGCAGGGCGACTACATGAAATACAACCCGCAGGACGACTGCTATGTGTGGGATTCTACCCACGGGCGAAAATGGTTCGGGCCTACCAAGGCGGAAATTTCTCTCGTTTGGTTTATTGGCGGACGCTACGAGCGGAAAGGAGGTGCGCGATGAGCCGGTTTATTGAAAAATGTTGTGTGGTGTTTCTGCTCGTGTGGCTGCTTCCGGCGTGCGACCATAAAGAACTTTGCTTTGACCATGCCCATATGGTCGACCTCGATATCCGTTTCGACTGGTCGGAGGCGCCCGATGCCGATCCGCGTACTATGGTGGTGCACTTCTTCCGGATGGATGGAAGCTACTACACCAGCCGGGAGTTGCCTCGGGCTGCAGGCGGAAAGGTACGTATGGAGGCGGATGAATATATGTTGTTGTTCCACAACGGAGAAATGGAGTTTGTGGGAGAGGACGGCAATACGTACGACTCTTTCTGGCTCTATACCAAACCCCAGTCCATCCTCGACCCGATGGGAAGAGGCGAGTTGTCGGCACTACCCCCTGAGGCTACGGCAGGCGAGCCGGTGCGCGGCATCCCCGAAGTGGTGTGGGGCGGGCAATATACGTATCTCAATGTGCAGCGGGGGGTAGAAGGGCAGTCTGTTACGCTGAAACCGGCCGAGGTGACCACGTGGTATACGATAGAGGTGTGCAATGTGGAGAATATGGATCCAATGCTCGATGTGAGTGGTGCCTTGTCCGGTATGTGCGAGGGATGGCGGCTGAAAGAAGGCGTATCCGCGGGTGTCTCGGTGACCATGCCGTTCGAGTTGGAACGCCGCTATGATGAGAAAAAGCTTGTGGCGCGCTTCCCGACGTTCGGGCATTGTCCCGTCAGTGTGGGAAAGCATACATTTTTTATATATACTTCACGGCAGACGTATTATGACTTTGACGTGACTGACAAGATACATGATGGTAATGGTGGCGTGGACGAACCCAAGGAAATCCATATCGTGATTGACGATGGCATAAAACTTCCTCCGGCTACGGGAGGAATGACCCCCTCCGTCGACGGGTGGGATGATGTGGTGAACAATGACATCAATATGAATTGAAAAGATATAATGAAAATTTAATAAACTTAACAAGAAAAATGGTTATGAAAAGGAATGTAAAGCTATTAGGCACAATGGCAATGCTCTCCATGGCATTAGCCTCTTGTACAACAGATGAATTGAAGGAGGTTTATCAGGGTGAAAAAATTTCGTTTACTACACGGATGACGCGGGCGGTGGGGACAACTACCGAAAACTTACAAGAGTTTAAGGTATATGCTGAGGCAGATACCTATGACGGCTTTTTTATAGATGGAGAGATTGCAAAAAGGGATAAAGACGGCATGTTTTATACAGACGCAAGCCATATTTGGCCCACAAACGCAAGCCATATTCAATTTTGGGCCTATGCTCCGACTGACTTAGGTGATAAAACAACAGTCACTATAAATTTTGAAGGTCAGAAGTTTGAAAATTTTGTACCTGATAGTGATATAACGAAGCAGAAAGATTTAGTTGTGGCATATAATGACGTGCAAAAAACAAACGCTGGAGGAAAGGCTGTTGTGTTGAATTTCCATCACGCTCTATCGCAGATTGAGATTACAGCGCATTGTCCGAATTCTAGTTCTAAGAGAGTTTTTATAAAGGGGGCTTGGATAGTAAATGTATCTGGAAAGGGTGATTTATCTCGTAATCCTGAGCGGACAAATGATTTGGATTGGACCCCTGCAACTCCCCAAAATAGCTTCTATGGTGCTAACTGGGGTCTAAGTGCCGATGATTATCTTAGGGCTAAGGAGAGCACGGAATCGGTAGATGCTAATAAACTGTTAACAGGAGCTTTAAAAAATCGGAATCTTATGTTAGTGCCACAGAATGTAGAAGCTTACGAGTTTGCAAAAAAAGAAGGAGAAGAAGACAAGTCTGGAGGGTATATATTATTACTTTGTCGAGTTGAAGCTTGGCATCCTGGTGTCACACATGAGGGGGGGACGCAAGATCCATTAGTTAAGGAGGATCCGGAGAAAAAACAGCATATTCATCAACTTTTCCCAATTACGGAGACTTATAAACCAGAAGCCTATGGCTATACTTGTGTTCCTGTGGCGTTTAATTGGGAAGCAGGTAAAAAATATGTCTACAATCTTGAATTCTGTGGTCATAACAGTGGTGCGGGTGTTTATCCCCCGACGAAGCTGCCCGATGGTCTTCCAGCCGGTGATAATATTATAAAAGATATTCCTAAAGAAAAGCATCCGGGTGATCCAGTGCTTGACGAGCCTATTCATTTTAGTGTAGTTGTTGATGGATGGGATGATGCAACCGTAGATGATCCTTCAGTGCAGTAACCACTATTTCATTAAAATATCCCTATGATTATGCGACGTTCTTCTATGCCCCGTCCGATGTCCGGTTTTGCCGCCGGCATGTTGACATTCGTTTTGTCCTGTTGCTTTTCATCGTGTGTGGACGACACATTCGACAAGTACGGTCAAGGTGTATCCGGTCCGTTGTCATTTGCGGTAAATGTGCCGGATGGTTGGACCAATGGTTCCACACGTGCCGCCGACACGGACATAAGCATAAAGAAGATGTCGCAATCCGGAGGTTTGCAACAATTATATTTGGTTACGGAAGTTTCGGAAGCCGCTGTTGAGGTAGCGGCTTCCGATGCAGTAACCCGTGGCGCCCCGGTGACGTCCGGGGATAAGTTCATAGAGCAGAGTTTCGGCCTTTCGGCAATATGCTATGCAGGTGGATGGCCCGATAATTCTGAAGAAGAAAAACAGCTGACTACTAATTTTGCCCATAACTTGAGAGTTAAAAAGAGCCCGACCGGTACAGAATGGATACCCCAATCCAAACTCGACTGGCTTGGCTCCGGAAATATAAAGTTTTTTGCTTATTCACCCTATTCCGAGGATTTCAAACCGGATAATGAGCCAGGCAGTGGTGATGAAACGGAAAACGGTGTAGCGGGAGGAAACCTCAGCCATTCCGCACCTACAGCCTCAGGCATTCCCACCCTTACTTACACCGTATCCACAGTTGCTAAGAACCAGCCTGATTTAATGGTAGCGGTATCCGATGTTCATGATCAGGGAAAGGGAAACAATGGCGCCGTTCAGTTGCAATTCCGGCATGCCTTGACAGCCGTAACTGTAAAGACCGGTAAGGAGATGCTTAAAGGCATTATCAAAGAAGTGACTTTTTCCGACGTGTACGGGAAAGGAACTTATCAATTCGCTACCAATGCGGATAATCTTGGCAGTTGGACCACTGACGGGGAGAGACCAGGGGACTTCACTATAGCAAGAGAGGTTGCGGTGTCGAACACGGAAGATACCGGCGGCACAGAAGATACACAGGAAAAAGAAAATAATTACGTAGACCCCGATAATCCCGTTTCCATTGTAGACGGAGAGTTTACTTTGATGATGATTCCTCAAACGCTTCCTAAGGAGGCTAAGCTGACCATCGAATTTGTAAACGAAATGACCGGTAGGGAACATACACTGACAGCCAATCTTAGCCCGGAGGGGAAAACTAAGTGGGAAATCGGGAAAAAGGTGACCTATTCCGTTTCCACTAACGGGATAGCAATTACTCCGGTGGTAGAACTCAGGATTAACGGACAGAAAGTCGCTCCATTCTCAGTAGATGGAGAAGAGATAGATGAAGAAAGCGAATGGAAAGACTCTCTTTGCATTAGCGGATATCTGCCGAATGTTGATTTTATTGCGTACGCCAAAGTGGCGCAGGAGGGCAAAACGGAAGATAAGGTAGCTTTGCCTTACGTCATAGAATGTTCGACGGATAATGGCAAGACCTGGAACTCTACTGTTTCGATGGCTCATGTTCCCGATGCCGCTGTTAATATATGGAATCCTGTGGCAGAGACTGTCCGCGCATCCGATGAGGATGTTGACAAACGCGTTTCCGGTGTTATGTTTCTGCCCCAGCAGCCGGCTTATTACAAAATGCAGAAAGAATTCTTCCCTTTAAATTTTACACCTGCTTCGGGAGTGGCTACAAGCACGAAAGATGCACCTTATGACTTGACGCAAGGTGGCGAAACTGCCAATTGCTATATTGTGAACCAACCGGGGTATTATTCTTTCCCGGCTATTTATGGGAATGCCCGTAAGAGTGGAAACCTAGGTGATGGAAAGGGTGGAGTGTCTAATCTAGATGCTTATACTTCAAATGAAGAGGCACAATATGTATTGAAGAAATTTGTAAAACATGATGACCTGCCTATTGATGATATACATGTGAAGGGGGTTAAAAGAGCAGCGCTTGTATGGCAAGATGCCCCCGGTCTTGTGACAGATGTGTCTTATGATGAAACTACCAATATGGTAAAATTCCATGTAGCCAAAGAAACGCTGACCCAAGGTAATGCAGTGATTGCCGTACTTGATGGAGAAGGGGACGATGCTACGATTTTATGGAGTTGGCATATATGGGCCACTCATTACCCTTGGTATGCCGGTTATAATAAGGAGGATTATAAAGTGCAGTCCGGTCATGAGGATAAACAAGAGTTTTATTTAGCTCCTTGTAACCTTGGTTATTGTGATTCCCACAAGGGAGATTCTTCAAGAACTATACAGGTGCGTTTTAGATTTATATTGGAGAATGTAGTCGATATCGAGCATAAGGAGAGAATTGTTATCTTTCATTTTCCACAGCCTGGGATTGTAGAATCATTGGCTGGGGATAATACTTATTTCCAGTGGGGACGGAAAGACCCGATGCTTCCGGGAGTTTATAATGCGGAAACGATAAATAATGAAAAATTGTTGCCTAGCCCCGATGAAAACCAAAGACCGGTTATAGGACAAATGACTATGGCAAACAAAAAGTATTATCCGGGTATTAGGGAGTTTGGGCGAGGTGTCTCACGGGTGCCTATAGGAGAGGCTATCAAGAATCCGCATTTACATTATATGAATATTAAAAAAGGTGATTATAACGATGATAGATCTCATTGGCATAATGGAGAAAATGCTGACTATAAATTGGCACAGATTATTAATTTATGGGATTCTCAACTGAGTGGAGGTGGTCAGCAGTATTGGCATTTTGAAGGAGCTAAATCTGTATACGATCCCTCTCCTGCAGGCTATCATATTCCGCCGGTAAATGCGTTTACAGGATTCGGAGCTCCTTCAGGTGAAGTTCTAAATGGTAAAGATGCTGGTGGCCAAAACCATAATGAATATAAGATAAGTGCCTATGACGAAGGGGGGAAGAATTTTGTGATACAATGTGTCTTAGAGGGCAAATATATAAAAGGTTGGAAATTAAGAAGTGCGGCTACCGGAAAATTTATCTTCTTTCCGGGATGTGGCCTTAGAGATATGGGAGAAAAAAACAATGATCCCTATTTTAAGGATAGAACATGGGCGGCACATGCGCAACTTACATTTATTGCAACCTCTTCTATGAGTTCTGTTAATGCGACTGCTCAGAATACGATTATCTATTTGGATCAAAGAGATTACGGAATGGATAATCCAACACATGATGCTTTTGTTGTTAGAGCAGGTACTAATAAAGCCTATGGCTTTTCTGTGCGTCCGGTGCTTGACTAGTGATTTCATTGCCGGACAGAAATAATCTTCAGAGGATTTGTCCGTTGCATTTGAATCTTTTACATTTGCACGTTGTTAACGTATAAGTGTCTAATGCAACATAGTTATGAAGAACAAGCTTGCTTTATTTTTTCTTGCGCTCTCCTTGTTGGCATCCGCAACGGTCAGTGCACAAATCCGTGAGTTGGAACGTTCCACGCCGGAAGCCGAAGGGGTGCCTTCCGGAGCGGTTATTGCTTTGATGGACTCTCTGATGGGACTGCCTAAAACTGATATACACAGTGTAATGGTGCTGCGTCATGGTAAAGTCATTGCCGAAGTCTATCCCGCGCCTTTCGCACCGGAATATCGCCATACCGTATTTTCCTGTTCTAAAACCTTTGTCAGTGCCGCTGTCGGTCTTGCCATCTCCGAGAACCGCCTGCGGCTGACAGACCGTGTTGCTTCTTTTTTCTCTGACCAACTTCCGGATAGCATTTCAGCAAACCTTGCTGATATGACCGTCCGTAACTTACTGAACATGACTTCCGGTGTTACTCCGGACTGGAATATGCGTAATGTCCGTACCGACTGGATAAAAGGTTATTTGGGAAAACAGGTAAAAGTCCCTGGCGAGCATTTCGATTATGACTCCATGAGTTCCTACATTCTTTCCGCCATTGTGCAGAAAGTGACCGGAATGAAGGTGTTGGACTATCTTCGGATGAAACTCTTTGAGCCGATGCATATCACCGATATATCTTGGGAAGTCAGTCCTGAGGGCATCAATACCGGGGGCTGGGGAGTGTATGTACAGAGTGAATCGTTGGCAAAGTTTGGTCAGTTGCTGTTGAATCGTGGTGTATGGAAGGGTAAACAACTGCTTCCCGCCTGGTGGGTAGACCAAATGATGGCGAAACAATCGGATACGGGTAGTTTTGGTTATGGCTATCAGATGTGGCTTTGCGAATATCCGGGTGCCATCCGTATGGACGGAGCTTTGGGGCAATATGTGCTTATCATACCCGATAAGGACATGGTAGTGGTCATCACCGAATGTACCCTGATAGATGGAGCCACGCAACGTCGCTTGGTATGGAACCGCCTGCTGCCTGCCGTGACAAATGACCAGCCACTGATAGCAGGGAAAGACTATAAGCGCTTGCAGAAAAAACAATCTTCTTACCAGTTGCCGGTAGTACAGGGAAAGGCTAATTCGTCCCTTGTCGGAAAATATGCGGATAAAAGCATTATGCTTGAACCGAATAAGTTCGGCTGGCAGTCTCTGGAACTTCATTTTAAGCAGAAGGAAGTGATAATGACGGTGACGGAAACTAACGGAACAAAGTATGACCTCCTGTTTGGCTATAAACAGTGGAAAAAGGCTTCTATCGAAAGCTATCCACCTTATTCTATTGAAGCCAAGGGACGTTTTAACGGAATAGAAGGCCCCTTTTATGTGGCGGGAAGTTATGCTTGGCCGTCTCCTTCCACATTGGAGCTGAAAGCTCATTACGTCAACTGGATTACAGCTCTCAATCTTGCTCTCCGTTTTGACGGGGAGAATGTGCAGCTGACGGTAAAAGAAAACTATTCCTCTGAGGCGAAGGTGATTAAAGGAAAGGTTTTATTTATCTTTGCACCCAATTAAAGAGTTTATCGATTATGAACCGTATCACACTAACCTTGAAACGCCCTTTCATCTGGTTGAGCCGCTTTCGTCACCGTTGCGGTTACGGGGTACATTCACCTTTTGCCTTCAACCTGATTACGCAAGTTATTTATGAGAGTACTCCTTATTATAGGTATAAGGATCTGGCTGTGGAACAAAAAAAACTGGCTTCACAGAAAGACAAAAACTGGATGTATGAATCGAAAAAAGTGAAACGTCTTTTGTTCCGCTTGGTCAACTATACCCAGCCCGATACTATTGTAGATGCCGGTAGACTGGCTGCTTCTTCCCTTTATCTGAAAGCTGGAAAAGAAGGGGCGGACTATACTTCCGCATCCGAACTTTCCGAACTGTTTCTGGAAGCCGGAGTACCCGTAGACTTCCTTTATCTGCATGATTACCGCCATCCGGAATTTGTAGAGGAAGTGTTTCGTATCTGCGCCATACGTACTGCGAAGAAATCTGTTTTTGTTGTAGAGGGAATAAGATATACTCCACAAATGAAAAAGCTCTGGAAACGTATGATGCAGGATGAGAAAGTGGGCATTACGTTCGACCTTTATGATATCGGCATCCTCTTCTTTGATAAAACTAAGATAAAACAGGACTATATTGTCAACTTTTGATTATCTTTAGGCGTTTCAATAGTGATAAACATTAATCGTTATGAAGATATATACCAAAACCGGAGATAAAGGTACTACCTCATTGGTAGGTGGCACTCGTGTGTCTAAAACCCACGTTCGTCTTGAAGCGTATGGCACAGTGGATGAGTTGAATGCTAACTTAGGCGTGCTCATCACTTATCTGTCCGATGAAGAGGACAAAACACTTGTCCGCCACATCCAGGACCGTCTTTTTGCAGTCGGCTCCAATCTGGCTACTGATCTTGAAAAGACGGATTTGAAGTGTGCCAGCATCATTCACCCCGAAGAGATAGAACGCATTGAGAAGGAAATAGACCGTTTGGATAACCTTCTCCCCCCGTTGCATGCTTTTATATTGCCCGGTGGCAGTCGCGGTGCCTCTGTTTGTCACGTTTGCCGTACGGTTTGCCGCAGGGCTGAACGTCGCATCCTGGCTTTGGCGGAACAATGTGAGGTTGCTCCTGAATTACTCGCCTACGTGAACCGTTTGTCCGATTATTTGTTTGTCTTGTCACGGAAAATCAACCAGGATGAGAAAAAAGATGAAATATTTTGGGATAATAGTTGTAAGTGAGAGATTTTATTATACTTTTGCCGAAAAATAGAAAGTAGGACTTAATATTCACAATTTTAATACTTAGGATTATGTATTGGACATTGGAATTAGCATCTAAATTGGAAGATGCTCCCTGGCCGGCAACCAAGGACGAATTGATTGATTATGCCATCCGTTCGGGCGCTCCGCTTGAAGTGATTGAAAATTTGCAGGAAATGGAAGATGAAGGCGATATTTATGAGAGCATCGAAGATATTTGGCCTGATTATCCAAGTAAAGAGGATTTCTTCTTTAACGAAGAGGAGTATTGATACGCTTTTTTTAAGCTTTGCACTGGTTGCAAAGTAGTTAACACATAGAAAGAGGTAGTCCGTAGACCTGTTTACAACGGGTTAAAGGGCTGCCTCTTTTTTTATATTTGTTCCATTATGACTGAAACACGAGAAGAAACGGCAGGCCGCTTGCCGGAATTGAAAGAACGGCATTTGCCCGGAGATTGTCGGGAAGCGGTACATGCGCTTTTGAAAGAGACTTACGGGTATGAACAATTTCGTGACTTGGAAGTGTACGACGATTTGTTCAAGGGGAAGGACACGCTTCACATTTCGCAGGGGCAATTGATAGAAAGTGTCATTGCCGAAGCAGAGAAGGCGCGCAATGGGGAAACAGAGGTTGACAACATTTTGCTGACGGCACCCACTGGAGCAGGAAAATCCTTGTTGTTCCAGTTGCCCGCCATCTATTTGGGCAATGAATACGGATTGCTTACCATTGTAGTATCTCCCTTGAAAGCACTGATTGTAGACCAGGTGGAAAGTTTGCAGGATCTGGGATATATGCGCGTGGCTTATGCTTCTTCCGACTTGTCGCCCGAACAAAAGAATGAAGTGTACCGGCAAGTGCGTGAAGGTGAAGTGGATTTATTCTATCTTTCACCGGAGTTGTTGCTTTCGTATGACATCAAGCATTTTGCGGGCGAACGTCGTATCGGTTTGGTTGTAGTGGACGAGGCCCATACGGTGACTACCTGGGGTAAGGAATTCCGTGTGGATTACTGGTTCCTCGGTCGTTATCTGCAGGGGTTGAAGAAGAGCCTCGGCTATGCGTTTCCGCTTTTTGCACTGACGGCTACGGCGGTCTGGAATCCGAAAGGCGGCAACGATATGGTGTTCGAAACGATCCGTTCGCTACAAATGGAACCTTGTGTGCTTTATGCAGGTACGGTGAAGCGCAGGAATATTGGTTTCGACATTCGCCAAATGGAGATAGAGGAAGGGGAAACGTATGATAAAGCCAAGCAGCGTGTAGTGGCCGAAAGGGTGGAGGACTTCCTCGACGGACATAAAACGATTCTTTATTATCCCTTTGCAGGCGGCATCGATATGCGCCTGAAGACGTGGGTGAAATCGACCGACTGGCATTTGGTGGCTTCTTATTATGGTAAGAAGGATAAAGAGCAGAAGGCGGCGATTGTGCAGGAATTCAAAGAAGGCGAAAAGCGGATGATTGTAGCTACAAAAGCCTTCGGTATGGGTGTGGATATCAGTGACATCGACCGGGTATATCATGTGGCACCATCCAGCACGTTTGTCGATTATATACAGGAAATCGGACGTGCAGCCCGCGACATGGATATTCATGGTGTTTCGGCAACGGACTATCACGAACGGGATTTTTATTATATGAAACGCCTCCACATGGCAGGCAATATCGCACAGGAGCAATTGTCGCTGATACTGAAAAAGTTGATGGAGGTGTACCGGATGAAAGGCGGAAAGCGGGAAATGCTGGTGTCTTTGTCTGACTTTGAGTTTGTGGTGAAGCTGCCGCGAATGAAGAATAAGCTGGAATATGAGGCGGAACTGGGACAGCTGATTAAGACCGCTTTGCTGTGGCTGGAGGATGATTTGAGTCATCGTTATGGCAAGAAATTGCTGGAAGTAAGTCCGCAGAATCTGCTTACAGAGGGATATATACAAGACAAGACAGGTGACGCCTTTATTCATGAATTCAGTGCTTATCTTACGAAAGTGCCCGGTACGGAAGATGTATACACGGCACGCCTGGAAAAACTCTGGGAGGAACGTTTTGCAGAGTTGGGATATAGGGAATTTAAGCAGAAACTGAATGGCGGCACACTGTGGGAAGGCTCGCGTGCGGTATCTGTGGGCAAACATGAAGTATTGCTGAAAGAAGATGCGGCGGTGATTCGTCAGCGGATGGATGCCTTGTTCAATAGTTTGAAGACATTGCTGGTTGACAAACTCCGGAAAACCAAAGGGCGCTTTGATGAAGAAGAATTACGGGCGGTGTTTGCCGAACATGACATGGATGTACCGTCGGCAAAACGTTTCATCGGTTCATTGTTAGAATCGCGTACGGAAGAAGGACGTAGTGTGAGTTACATCAGCAGCGTGAAGAAGAAAGATTCTAACGAACTTTCTTTCACGGTGACAAAAGGTTTCGATTTGTTGTTGTCCCGCTATCAGAAGCTGTTTGGCCAGCGCATTGTAGGTGAAAAAGGAGATCGTTTGCTGTTCTATACTACACCGTTCTCTGACCTGAATATGTTGCTCAATCTGCTCTCTATGCTCGATTGTCTTTCGTTCAGTGTAGAAGGTGGAGGTACGCCTTGTGTATCGGTTACTTTTGATGAGCCCGAAACGTTGGAGCGGATTGCGTCTTCTGATGAATACTATAATCTGATTCTTGAAAATAATGAAAAGATATTCCAAGAACAGATAGATTTGTTCTCCTTCTTCTTCGGAACGGACGGAATGGATGATACGAAACGCTGGAATTTTATTGAAGATTATTTCACCGGAATGGGAGTAGAGGAGTTGAAAGTGAAATACGCTACTCCGTCATAAAACCAATTCTTTGAATAATCTTTCTAACGTCCTGTCCAGATCGTCGGAGAAACCGGCATGTGGGCGGGACGTTTGAATGCAGGAACTCCGCACGGCTGTCAGCCACCGGAAACGTTCCGGAACATCGAGCTGGGCAATGGGACCGCCGTCCCGGGCACCTGAGCATATCTTGTTGAACACATCCAAGTGTGCAAACACCAGTTCCCGGTCTACTTCGGACACATATAGCTTCAACTTCTCCTCGTTCACCCGGCAAACGGATTTGATGAAGTTTGCCTTTTTCGAGAAAAGGATTACGCCTACATTGAAGAACTCTTCACGTTCTACTTTGGGAACCAGGCGGATAACTGCGTATTCATATAAGTGCTTTCCTTGCATTCTGCGCTTCTTTTACAAATATTTCGGAATGGGCCCGCCTTTCGGTCAGAAAGCGGAGGTAGATGTCTCTGATTTCTTCGGGTGTCTCATGGGTGTCGTTCCAGTGCAACCAATCGTCGGGAATGAGTGAGACGATTTCCTGTATCTTTTCCTCAGTCAGCAGGACGCGCAGGGCGGCATCGGCTTCTTCGAGCCGGGACGCTTCGGGCAGCAATACATGATTCTTGATATAGGCAAAGGGGCTTACCGCATGCTTCTCCCAGTTCTCCCACGAGTGATGGAAGTAGAGTGAAGCACCCTGGTCTATCAGCCAGAGTTCCTTGTGCCACATCAGCATATTGGTGTTGCGGAAAGTGCGGTCTATATTCGTGAGGTAGGCATCCAGCCAGACGATGCGGGAAGCCAGGTCGGGGTCTACTTGGGTTGCCACGGGGTCGAAGGTCAGGGCTCCCGACAAGAAATGCAGTCCGAGGTTCAGACCACGGCTGCCTTGCAACAAATCCTGTATTTCTTCATCTCCTTCGGTACGACCGAAAGCTTCGTCAAGGTTCAGAAAAACCAGTTCCGGCACTCTGAATCCCAGCACACGTGCAACTTCTCCGCCAATCAACTCGGAAATCAGTGCCTTTGTGCCATGACCGGCACCGCGAAACTTCACGACGTACTTGAATTCGTCGTCAGCTTCTGCCAGCGCAGGTAGTGAGCCGCCTTCGCGTAAAGGGGTGATATAACGGGTAAGGTTGACTGTTCGCAACTCTATCATGGTTGTCCTTTCTGAAAAATGGTTATGCTGTCCGCTTTTTCGAGGAACAGCAGTTGCAAAGATAATGCAAATCGAATGCAGAACTTTCATGCTTGCATGAAAAAGTTATGCTGAGATGCAGCTTATCTTCTTTAAAGATAGTGAATATTCACGATTCCCCAAGATGTGTTTCCAGAAACTGTTGCAGGATGCGGGCATGGTTGCGGATAGGTTCTTTGGAGGCATATAGCAAAGTAACCGTTTTATAGGGTTTGATTTTGGTGAGGAAGTTTCGTGCAGCTTCAGATGTTTCCAACTCTTTCTGGTACATAGCAGAGAAACCTTCCCAATGTTCTACCGGGTCTTCATGAAACCACTTCCTGAGTTCGGGGGAAGGGGTGATGTCTTTTTCCCAAACATCATATTTCAGACGTTCCTTTTTCATGCCACGGGGCCACAGACGGTCTACCAGCACACGACAGCCGTCCACTGTCTTGGGATCTTCATATACCCGTTTGATTTTAATCTGCGTCATAACTTTATTCTCTATATACTAAATATACAATTCATAGATTGAATTAGTTCATTATTTATTAGGTTATGAATCAGTTACGAATGTGATTCACCACAGAATAACACAGAGTCTCACGGAAAAGATGTTGCTAAGTTGCCGCACCGCCACTTTTATCCGTTTTTCCTGCGACGGCTAATGAAAAACGTAGCAGACATTTATTCTTTCCATCGTGGGGTTCTTTTCTTTCCACCATGGTGGAAAGAAAGTTTATCCATGGTGGAAAGAAAAGAACCCCATGATGGAAAGAATAGTTATTCACATACAAAACTATTAAGTTTAGGAAGAAAGAAGTGTAAGAATGCCTAAGAAAAGGATTAGCAGTTGGAAGAAGAAAAAAGCGGTTACAGCCCACAAGCTTCATTCCTTTTCGTTCCGGATTGAATACTTCTTTGTATCTTTGCCGCCGTGATGAAAAAGTTTGCAGATGTCATATTGCCATTGCCTTTACCCCGCTGTTTCACCTATTCTTTGCCCGAAGAATGGGCGGATGAAGTGCAAATAGGTTGCCGGGTGGTAGTACCGTTCGGGCGGAAGAAATACTATACGGCGATTGTGCGCAACGTGCATTATTTTGAGCCGGAAGAATATGAGGTAAAGGAAGTCTCGATCTTGCTGGATGCCCGTCCGATATTACTGCCGGAGCAGTTCAAGTTCTGGGAATGGCTGGCGGATTATTATCTCTGTACACAGGGGGATGTTTATAAAGCCGCCCTGCCTTCCGGCCTGAAGCTGGAGAGCGAGACAATGGTGGAGTATAATCCTGATTTTGAATCGGAAGTTCGTCTGCCCGAACGGGAACAGAAGATTCTGGACTTGCTGTCTGCCGAACCGGAGCAATGTGTGACGAAACTGGAAAAGGACAGTGGCATCAAGAATATACTCTCCGTCATCAAATCACTACTCGATAAAGAGGCCATCTTTGTGAAAGAAGAGCTTCGCCGGACTTATAAACCGAAGACTGAAACCCGCGTAAGGCTGGTGGATGCGGTGCGGAACGAGAAAAGATTGCAAGAACTCTTTGATGAATTGGCACGTGCCCCGAAGCAGTTGGATTTGTTGATGAAGTACATCGAACTGTCCGGCATCCTGGGGGGAGACGGGCTGAAAAGCTTTCCTAAAGAAGTCACGAAGAAAGAACTTCTGTTGCGGGCCGACGCCTCACCGGCTGTATTCAATGGCTTGGTGGACAAGCACGTTTTTGAAGTTTACCAGCAGGAAGTGGGACGGCTGAGTGCTGTCGTTCGGGAAACCCTTCCTGTGAATCCCTTGAATGAACATCAGCAACTGGCGCATGATGAGATTGTGCAGAGTTTCCAGTCGAAGAATGTCTGTCTGCTGCATGGAGTGACTGCCAGCGGAAAAACAGAAATCTATATCCATCTGATAGAAGAGACCATCCGGCAAGGAAAACAAGTATTGTATCTGTTGCCGGAGATAGCCCTTACCACCCAGATTACAGAACGCCTGCAACGCGTATTCGGCGATCGTCTGGGCATTTACCACTCTAAATTCCCCGATGCCGAACGGGTGGAAATCTGGCAGAAGCAACTGTCGGAAAAAGGATATGATATCATTCTGGGAGTCCGTTCTTCCATTTTCCTTCCTTTCCGCAATCTTGGACTGGTGATTGTGGACGAGGAACATGAGAATACCTATAAGCAGCAAGATCCCGCTCCCCGCTATCATGCCCGGAACGCGGCAATCATTCTGGCAGCGATGTATGGTGCCAAGACATTGCTGGGTACCGCCACTCCTTCCATTGAAACCTGGAATAATGCAACTTCCGGCAAGTACGGGCTGGTGGAACTGAAAGAACGGTATAAAGAAATACAGTTGCCGGAGATTATCCCGGTAGATATATATGAACTGCATCGCAAGAAGCGCATGAACGGACCTTTCTCTCCATTGTTGCTTCAATATATCCATGAAGCGTTGGACCAGAAAGAACAGGTCATCCTGTTTCAGAACCGTCGTGGTTTTGCTCCGATGATTGAGTGCCACACATGTGGATGGGTGCCGAAATGCAAGAACTGTGATGTCAGCCTGACATTCCATAAAGGATTGAACCAACTGACTTGCCATTATTGCGGCTATACTTATCAATTGCCCCGTAAGTGTCCTGCATGCGAGGGGACAGACCTGCGCAATCGTGGATTCGGAACGGAGAAAATAGAAGATGACATCAAGATTTTGTTTCCTGAAGCTACTGTTGCCCGTATGGACTTGGATACCACCCGTACCCGATCGGCCTATGAACGCATCATTGCAGATTTTGAGCAGGGAAAGACAGATATACTGATTGGTACGCAGATGGTTTCCAAAGGGCTGGATTTCGACCATGTCAGCGTGGTAGGCATTCTGAATGCAGATACGATGTTGAATTATCCCGATTTCCGTTCCTACGAACGCGCTTTCCAGTTGATGGCGCAAGTGTCGGGACGCGCCGGAAGGAAGAATAAACGTGGACGGGTTATTTTGCAGACTAAAAGCATCGATCATCCCATTATCTCCCAAGTCATTCGTAATGATTTTGAGCAAATGGTGGCCGGACAACTTGCTGAACGACAGATGTTTCATTACCCTCCTTATTACCGCCTGGTCTACGTCTATCTGAAGAATCGCAACGAGCAATTGCTTGACTTGATGGCGTATACCATGGCAGGCAAATTGCGTGCTGTTTTCGGCAATCGTGTGCTGGGGCCGGATAAACCGCCTGTTGCCCGTATACAGACGTTGTTTATACGTAAGATTATCGTGAAGATAGAGTATAATGCGCCTATGGCCCGTGCCCGTGAATTGCTGGTTCAGGTGCAGAAGGAGATGGTGGCTGAAGACCGTTTTAAATCTCTGATAGTCTATTATGATGTAGACCCGATGTAGAATTGATAAAAATAAAAAGAATATACTTATGAAACCACGTAAGATACTGTTTGTATGCCTCGGAAATATCTGCCGTTCTTCTTCGGCGGAAGGTGTGATGAAACATTTGCTGGAAGAAGCCGGACTGGAAAATGAGTTCGTGATAGATTCTGCCGGCATC
This sequence comes from Bacteroides stercorirosoris, assembly GCF_900142015.1. Classification (GTDB taxonomy): domain Bacteria; phylum Bacteroidota; class Bacteroidia; order Bacteroidales; family Bacteroidaceae; genus Bacteroides; species Bacteroides stercorirosoris. The sequence goes on along the minus strand of NZ_FQZN01000015.1, from coordinate 7,068 downwards.
CTGTCCTATCATCAGGGAGAACTGCCGGATAGCCGGATGCGTGCGCACGCTATTCGCAGGGGATATGACCTGATACACCGTTCACGTCCTGTGCGGACGGAAGATTTCTATAACTTCGATTTAATCATCGGGATGGACGACCGTAATATTGAGGATTTGAAGGAACGAGCTCCTTCTCTTGAAGCATTGAAGAAGATACACCGCATGACGGACTATTGCACCCGCTTTACGCATGCCGACCACGTGCCCGATCCGTATTACGGTGGAGCCGAAGGTTTTGAGTATGTGCTCGATCTGCTTGAAGATGCTTGTGCGGGGCTGCTGGAACGTTTGCGGTGAGGAGTTGCTCTATCTATTACTGTTCGTCGCATCGATACCCGCCGCTCGCAATGTTTTCGTGATTTCATCAATCGCTTTGAAAGCTGTTCCCCGCAAGGCATACTTCCGATAACGGTAGTCTTTATCCATCAACTCTAAAATAGGGGAAGGCTGTTTGGAGAAATCCTGGCTGAAATTGACTTTACGCATATGTTTGTAAGGCAAGATCGTTTCGAATACAATTCCTTTTAAAATTAGTGCTTCTGATGTGACCTGCACATAGTTGCATTGGAAAAGGAGCGCATTCCAACATAAAATGACGCAGAACAAGCATGAGGGAATTAATATGAAAAACATTGTTTCTTTCATCCATTTGTATTGATAAATCGTATTGCCATCGAAAACTGCATTGAGAGCGGCAGTGGCCAGAAGTGTTACCATTGCAGTGGCACAAAACCAAAATGCAATGTTTGCAATACTTCTATAAGTCTTTTCCGTTATCCGGCCTTCGTTTCTTTTCTGCGGGGTATAGTTGCTGAAAGTTATTCCTTTGCTGAGCAAAAAACGGAGAATAGCTGTCTGGTCTTTCTTAAGGCGGAATACTTTTTCTTCTTTCTCCAATTGCAATGTAAGAATGGATGCACCTATCTTTGTTTCAGGAGAATATTCTCCCTTGCAGTAGTGATTCCCCATAAAACGAAAACTTTTGATTTCTTCCGGTTGTATGTTCTTTTTTTGAAAGAAGTGTGCCGCTTTGTTGTGTTCTGTCTCTGATAATTCCATTGTTGTATGGTTAATGGTTTACGTATGTATCTTGATAGAAACGTTTGTTTTCATTCAGACTGCATGTGGCGTCAACCCCTGCGCTTTGCAGTACTTCGGCGATATCGCTTAATGTCCGCCGGGACACCCTGCCTATGTAGTAAAGGCGATAGTGGTAATCCTTGTCCAGTATCTCCATCACATGGGTGAATGCCTGTTCGCGTGCAAAGTCAAAGTTTACTTTGAGTATTTTCTCATAAGGATACTTGATTTCACGCCCTACACTGTATATGCTGAGGCTCTCATTATCCACTTTCAGATAGCAGAAACGTGTCATCAGCATATGTATGAAGTAAATGCCTAATCCGAATGAAACGACTCCGAGAAGGTAGCCCCACCATGTATCAATTGTAACGGCCTGATACCCCAATATCATGAACGTAATGAAAAGCGCAAAGAAATAGAACATATAGAGGGATGGCCGCTGATAGGTTGTCGTCGGGATTTCTGCAGCCGTCCGTTCTCTGGGCACGGAATTATCAAAAGGTATTTCCCGTGCCATCAGATAGCGGATAATAGATGACGGATGCTGGAAGGGGTGGACATAGAAAGCCCTTTTAATTCCCTGTTTCAGGTGCAGTGTCAATATGCCCGCGCCATATTTGTCTTTCACTTTCAGATTGTTTTTACGTGGCGCTTCGTGGAAGCGCTTCATGAAACTGAAACTCTGAATGTCATGTGGCCGGATGCCTCTGTGTTGCAGTAAGCTTTCAGCACGTTTCTGGTCTTGGGCGGCTGTTCTCATAATCTTTATTTTTTAAGTTCGGGATAACTGATACGGGTATGGTAAATCGTCTTCAGCTTCTCTTTGAAAACCGATTTGACGATAGCGATATCCTTGAATGTGATAGGACATTCCTTGAAGTAACCTTCTTCCACCTGCGAGTCTATAATCTTCTCCACCAGGTTGTTGATGCTCTCTTCCGTATATTCGGGCAGGCTGCGGGAGGCAGCTTCCACGGCGTCCGCCATCATCAGGATAGCAGTTTCGCGGGTAAACGGATTAGGGCCGGGGTAAGTGAACAGTTCTTCATTCGGTTCCTCATCCGGATGCTCATTTTTCCAGGAGATATAGAAGTATTTCGTTTTTCCCCTGCCATGATGGGTACTGATAAAGTCTTTTATCACTTTAGGCAGATTATTCTTTTCCGCCAGCTTCAGTCCGTCCGTCACATGGCTGATGATGACCTGTGCACTTTGCTCATAACTGAGGTTCTTGTGAGGATTGACGCCACCCGACTGGTTCTCGGTGAAGAATACGGGATTTTCCATCTTTCCGATGTCATGATACAGAGCTCCGGTACGCACCAACTGACTCTTAGCTCCGATACGGTTGGCAGCTTCTGCGGCAAGGTTGGCTACTTGCATGGAGTGCTGGAAAGTGCCCGGAACAGTTTCGGACAAGCGGCGCAATAGCGGACTGTTGATATTGGAAAGCTCTACCAGCGTGACGTTGGAAGTAAAGCCAAAAGTCTTTTCCAGCAGGAACAGAAGCGGATAGGCAAACAGCAGAAGTACGCCATTGACTGTAAAGTAGGTATACATACTGCCATTCAGTTTCGACAGGTCATTTTCCGTTATCAGTTCAAAAGAGAAATAAACGGCAGCATAAGTAAGTATCACCAGTACCGCTGTCCGGAATAACTGTGAACGTTGTGACAACTCACGCAGACTGAAAATGGCAACCAGTCCGGCCGACAGTTGCAGCAATATGAACTCATGCGGAAAGCGCAGGCAGATGGAGCATATAAGTATCGTGACCACATGCGTAAGGAATGCCGTACGCGAATCGAGGAATACGCGGATGATGATAGGCAGCATGGCGTAGGGGATGATGTAGACATTATAGATATTGTTTGCCACCATCAGAGCCGTCACCACGCAATAGAACATGATAATTGTGAAAAGTAGAGACAGACTGCCTTTACGCTCATAATAATCCTTGCGGAACAAATCGAGATAGAGCATGAAGCATAGTATGAACACACTGACAAATAATATCTGTCCCGTCAGTATCAGGCGTTTCTGCCCGATTGATTCGCTGCGCTGGATAGACTCTTTGCGTAGGCTTTCAAGGATATTATAAGTTTCCTGCGTGACAATCTCTCCCCGGTCGATGATTTTCTGCCCGCTCACTACGATACCGTTTGCCCAGGCATAATTGTCGAGAGTTTCCTTCTTTGCCGTTTCTGTCCGTTGCTCGTCATAAGTCAGATTCGGGTATAGATATTCGTTGAGGGAGCATTGCCGCAGGATATAAGGCGAATAATGAGCCGTATCTGCCGTGAGCAGATAGGAATAGGCATCTTTCACGGAAAACAGTTGCTCTGTGATTCGTTGGTTGGCAAGCTTGTCATCAATCACCATGATGGCGGTGGTGCTGTCTTTCTGTAATCTGTTGAGTTCCTCAGTAGAAACGATTCCCGCCTTATAGATTTCCGACAACCTTTTTTCCAGATAACGCATATAGTCCGAAGAAGGGACGACATCACGCAGATGGCTCTGGTAATCAGCTTTCAATTTACTCAGCACTGTCTTCTCAATGTTTTTATCTAATTGATAGTAAGGCTGAAAAGTGGCAAGAATACTATCCTGTTCCCGTTTTACGACGGCATCATCCTTATAAATAGGAAATTCGAAAGTAGCCATGAGCTGTCCGTACTTCCACGGCTTGTCTACATCGAACTGATAATTGAACTTGCCGTCACGTGGCAGGAAGTATACAATAACAGCTACTGTGCCGATAAAAATGAGTGCTTTGTATAGCAAATCTCTGTAAGAAAAGCTCTTTTTGGTCTTGTATTTATTCATATCGGTTGAATTTTTTGCGAAAAGTACAAAAAAAAACATTAGTGTGGAAAAAAAGGTTTAATTTTGCCATCTAATTATCTCATAAGTGATGCAAAATATGACAGAAAGAAGAGTCAGAGTTCGTTTTGCCCCAAGTCCTACAGGGGCTTTGCACATTGGTGGTGTGCGTACAGCATTATACAATTATCTTTTTGCACGCCAACATGGAGGCGATATGATTTTCCGTATTGAAGATACTGATAGTAACCGCTTTGTGCCGGGTGCGGAAGAATATATATTGGAGTCGTTCAAATGGTTGGGCATTCCCTTCGATGAAGGAGTGAGTTTCGGAGGAGACCATGGCCCGTACCGTCAGTCCGAGCGTCGCGAAATATACAAGAAGTATGTGAAGGTATTGCTCGATGCCGGTAAAGCTTATATTGCTTTTGATACTCCGGAAGAGCTGGACGCCAAGCGTGCTGAGATTGCCAATTTCCAGTATGATGCCTCTACCCGTATGCAGATGCGCAATTCACTGACACTGTCAAAGGAAGAAGTGGATGCGCTGATTGCCGAAGGCAAGCAATATGTGGTTCGTTTCAAGATAGAACCTAACGAAGACGTACATGTCAACGACCTTATCCGTGGTGAGGTAATCATTAATTCTTCCATTCTTGACGATAAGGTACTTTATAAATCGGCTGATGAACTGCCTACTTATCACCTGGCAAATATTGTGGACGACCATTTGATGGAAGTTTCCCATGTGATTCGCGGTGAAGAATGGTTGCCTTCTGCACCGTTGCACGTATTACTGTACCGTGCTTTCGGCTGGGAAGATACGATGCCGGCTTTTGCCCACCTGCCTTTGTTGCTGAAGCCGGAAGGAAACGGCAAGTTGAGCAAGCGTGACGGCGACCGTCTCGGTTTCCCCGTTTTCCCCCTGGAATGGCATGACCCTAAAACCGGTGAAGTGTCTTCCGGATATCGCGAATCCGGCTATCTGCCCGAAGCGGTTATTAATTTCCTGGCTCTGCTGGGCTGGAATCCGGGCAACGACCAGGAACTCATGTCGATGGAAGAACTGATAAAGCTGTTCGATCTGAGCCATTGCAGCAAGTCCGGTGCTAAATTTGATTTTAAGAAAGGTATCTGGTTCAATCATGAATATATCCTGCTGAAACCGGATGAGGAAATAGCGGAACTTTTTGTTCCCGTTCTGAAAGAACATGGTGTGGAAGCTCCGTTTGAGAAAGTAGTGACGGTAGTGGGTATGATGAAGAACCGTGTAAGTTTCGTACGCGAACTTTGGGAAGCCAGCAGCTTCTTCTTCGTTGCTCCGACCGAATATGATGAAAAGACCGTGAAGAAACGCTGGAAAGAAGATTCGGCTCAGTGTATGACCGAATTGATGGAGGTCTTGGCAGGTATCGAAGACTTCGGCATTGAAAACCAGGAAAAGATTGTAATGGACTGGATTGCCGAAAAAGGATACCATACCGGAAACATAATGAATGCTTTCCGTCTGACACTGGTAGGCGAAGGGAAAGGCCCGCATATGTTCGACATCTCCTGGGTGTTAGGCAAAGAAGAGACACTGGCGCGCATGAAGCGTGCAATCGAGGTACTTTCTTAATTGAAAATTAAAAATTAAAAAATACTGCTTGGGCATGGTTTACTCCTTTTTAGTTTTTAATTTTTAAATTTTTAATTCAATAAGTATGCTTTACGACCTTGCGATAGGCATCTACGACCTTCTGGTGCATCTGGCGGCTCCGTTCAGCCGTAAACCCCGTAAAATGATGAAGGGGCATTGGGTGGTATATGAACTTCTCAGACAGCAATTGGAAAAAGATGTTCGTTATATCTGGTTTCATGCCGCTTCTTTGGGCGAATTTGAACAGGGACGTCCTTTGATAGAGAAGATACGTGCCAAATATCCTGATTACGGCATATTGCTGACGTTCTTCTCTCCTTCGGGATATGAGGTCCGTAAGAATTATCGTGGAGCGGACGTGGTGTGCTACCTGCCGTTCGATAAGCCCCGGAATGTGAAGAAGTTCCTGGATATAGCTAATCCTTGCATGGCATTCTTCATCAAATATGAATTCTGGAAGAATTATCTGAATGAATTACACAAACGTCGTATTCCGGTGTACAGTGTGTCGTCTATATTCCGTCGCGGACAAATCTTCTTCAAATGGTATGGCGGCACCTATCGTCATGTGCTGCGCAGTTTCGACCATTTGTTTGTGCAAAATGAGCGTTCCAAACGCTATCTGGGTAAAATAGGCATCAACCGTGTGACGGTGGTGGGTGATACGCGTTTTGACCGTGTGTTGCAGATACGTGAAGAAGCGAAAGACCTCCCTTTGGTAAAACTCTTTAAGAACAATACGATGACTTTCGTTGCCGGCAGTTCCTGGCAACCGGATGAAGATTTATTTATTGAATACTTCAATAATCATCCGGAAGTGAAACTGATAATCGCGCCGCACGTGATAGACGAAAATCATCTGGTAGAGATTATCCGGAAGTTGAAACGGTCGTATGTGCGTTATACCCGTGCGGATGAGAAAAATGTGCAGAAGGCTGATTGTCTGATTATTGATTGCTTCGGCTTGCTGTCTTCTATCTATCGTTATGGCGAGATTGCCTACATTGGCGGTGGTTTTGGAGTAGGCATCCATAACACGCTGGAAGCAGCGGTTTATGGTATTCCGGTTATATTCGGACCTAAATATCAGAAGTTTATGGAAGCCACGCAGTTGATAGAGGCTAAAGGTGCTTTCTCCATCAAGAATTATGAGGAATTGAAAGAATTGCTCGACCGGATGTTGGCGGATGAAGCCTTCCTGCGGGAAACCGGAACCAATGCCGGATATTACGTCACCAGTAATGCCGGAGCTACGGACAAGGTTCTGAGCATGATTAATTTCTAAAAAATATTGTTCTGTCATTCCGAACGCAGTGAAGAATCTCTTTTCCTTTTATATTGGAAAGCAGATTCTTCACTGCGTTCAGAATGACAGAACATTTTATTTAGGGATATTCCTAAAATAATAAAATTTAAGGCAACTAATTCATTGCGAGTTAGTTGCCTTTTTTGTATCTTTAAGCATTCCCCCCAAAAAACGG
>NZ_FQZN01000081.1 GCF_900142015.1 Bacteroides stercorirosoris | reverse complement strand
TATTTAACCAATTTATTACTATATTTGAAAACAGGATTCAAGTATAAAACCCGAATCCTGAAGTTTTCTATTTACACAAAATTGTGGACAGTGCCACATTTCTCCTGAATTTCATCAAGAGTTATTTTGTCATCGACAACAAGACCGGTTGCCGTTTCCTCACAGTGGACGCTTATGCCGGTGCCGTCCCCTTTTATCTGAAGAACGGCTTCATCCCCTTAAATGACGAAGACGCCGATGCCGATACCCGTCTGCTCTACTTTGATTTGGCAACAATAGCCGATGACGAATCCGGCGATTAATCCGCCTCCTCCCTTCTCCAATCCTTTCCCTTTCCCAAAGAGCCTAATTCAAGATTAGCGGATTTTACTCCTCCGTCCCCCGAGTATCAGGATTTTCAATCCGCTTTCCGCTTCCGCATCAACTATATACCCCGGAATTATCGGATATCAGCGGATTACAAATCCTAATACTCAATCAATCGGATTGCAAATCCGATTGAACAGATTGAACAGAGATTAAACAGAACTCGATTGGAACGGAGCACCTCTGCCCGTTAGTATTCTTTGGTATGTTGGTTTACACATTTAATAAATAAAATCTCGGAATTATTGCATAATTGTTCACCTATTAGTTACCTTTGTAACATCAAACATCTATCGCATGAAAGAAAATAATAAATTTATCCGTAAGGTAGTCGTATATGCTAACTACTTCAAAGAGTTTAGAAAAACTCTATCACGGGAAGCATTACGTAAAACCTACCAGATACTTACCTATATAATGATATTAGAACAAGTGCCTGAAAAATACCTGAAAGCAATCAATGGTACACAAGGTCTGTTCGAAATCCGTATAGAAGAGGGAGGAAACATTTATCGCATTTTCTGCTGTATGGATGAAGGAAGTCTGGTGATATTGTTTAATGGTTTTCAAAAGAAAACACAAAAAACGCCTCCCGGAGAAATTGAACGTGCCAAACGAATTATGAATGAATACTTTTCCAGTAAAAAAACGAAAGGAGAAACAAGCAATGAGAAATGAAGATTTAAAAGCAAGAGGATGCACCCCAATTGAAGATTTAATTGCCGAAGACTTCGGCGCACCGGGAACAGTTGAGCGTGATGAGTTTGAAAGCAGTTGTGAAGCCTTCATCATTGGTGAAAGACTGAAGGCTGAACGCCTCAAAGTAGGCATGACACAAGAACAGCTTGCCAACAAAATCGGAACAAAGAAAAGTTATATCTCACGCATTGAAAATGGACGTGCGGATATTCAACTCTCTACCCTATTTAAAATCTTTCAAGGACTTGGACGAAAAGTCAGCTTTACCATTATGTAGAGGCGGATTTAGGCACTGTCCACAATTTTGTGTAAATAGAAAACTTCAGGATTCGGGTTTTATACTTGAATCCTGTTTTCAAATATAGTAATAAATTGGTTAAATA
>NZ_FQZN01000082.1 GCF_900142015.1 Bacteroides stercorirosoris | reverse complement strand
TGAAGTGACCCCCGAAAGTTGGACAAAAAACTTTCGGGGTTTATTTATGTCAAGACATCACACATTAGCAGAAAAGCAAGAAATCCTCCGTCTTCATGAAGACGGAGCCAGCATGGTTGAGTTGATGACTCGTTTTCATGTCAGCGATTATTATTTATATATTCTTTTTGGAAGATATAAGAAATATGGCATTGACGGTTTAGAAAATTACAAGAAAACCGTTATAAGTTTGGAATTGAAGTTGCAAATAATCAAGGAGTATGAGGAGGATTGCTTACCTTTGTGGCAGCTTTGCGTGAAGTATGACGTCAGTCATTCCAGTATTTGCCGTTGGATACAGCAATACAAATCTGGAGGATATGAAGAATTGTACCGTCATAAGCAGCGAGGGCGACCAATCAAGAATATGGGACGACCAAAAAAGAAAGAACCTCAAACGGAATTAGAAAAGCTCCAGGCTGAAAACTTACGCCTGCGGGCAGAGAACGCCTTGCTAAAAAAAGCAAAGGTCTTAATGGAAGAAAAAAGGGCCAAAACGAAAGATTCTGGTCTCTAGTCATCCATTCATTAAGGCCGGAATATGGTCTCGACCTATTGTTAGAGATTAAAGGAATGGCTCGTTCTACGTTTTATTACCACCTTAAACGACTTGGCAATACCTCAAAATATAAAGAGGAAAAGAAACGTATAAAGGAAATCTTTCAGGAAAGCAAAGGACGCTATGGTTATCGCCGCATCACCTTGCAATTACGTAATGATGGATATGTTATAAATCACAAGACGGTAGAGAAACTGATGCAGGATTTGGGAATCAAGTGTCTGATACGCAAAAAGCGGTATCGCTCCTATAAAGGAACTGTCGGCAAAATTGCACCAAATATCCTCAATAGGGATTTTAAGACAGATTGCCCTTATAGTAAACTTGCCACAGATGTGTCACAAATATCAATTGGTCAACAAAAAAGTTTTTTGTCGCCTATAATAGATATGTTTAATGGAGAAATACTTAGTTATAATGTATCTGATAGAGCAGATTTAGAACAAATAAACAAAATGTTGAAGGATGTTTTTGCTATTACAGACAAAGCACCGGCAGGGAATAAAATCCTGTTGCACTCTGATCAAGGATGGCAGTATCAACATAAAGACTATCAGAATGCATTGGCCCAACACGGGATAATACAAAGTATGTCCAGAAAGGGGAATTGTTTGGATAACTCTGTCATGGAAAACTTCTTTGGGATTATGAAGTCCGAACTCTTATACTCCAGGGAGTTTAAATCCATGCAGGAGTTCAAAGAGGAACTTGAGCAATATATTGATTGGTATAATAAGAAAAGAATTAAAATGAAGCTAAATGGAATGAGCCCGGTACAATACCGAGCTCATTATGAAGAGAATTTATAAAGTTATAATTTAACGTCCAACTTTCGGGGGGCACTTCA
>NZ_FQZN01000031.1 GCF_900142015.1 Bacteroides stercorirosoris | reverse complement strand
ACTATTATGAAACAATACTAAACTATTTCGTTAACAGGGAAACGAATGCATTTGCAGAATCATTCAATGCAAAAATTAAAGCGTTCAGAACACAGTTTAGGGGAGTCGGAGATATACCATTCTTTATTTTTAGATTATGCAAACTGACAGCGTAAATTTAACATACCCACAGGGTTTTCGGACTGACCCACTATTATGAAACAATACTAAACTATTTCGTTAACAGGGAAACGAATGCATTTGCAGAATCATTCAATGCAAAAATTAAAGCGTTCAGAACACAGTTTAGGGGAGTCGGAGATATACCATTCTTTATTTTTAGATTATGCAAACTGACAGCGTAAATTTAACATACCCACAGGGTTTTCGGACTGACCCGTTTTTTTTAATAGCTTTAGGCTATTTGAAGAGATGAAAAAAGACTGATATTCAGTTGCTTAAATATCAGTCTTTAATGAGCCGCTAGCCAGACTTGAACTGGCGACCTACGCGTTACGAATGCGTTGCTCTACCAACTGAGCTATAGCGGCAGTAACTTTTCGTTTACGGGGTGCAAATTTACAGTTTTCTTTGAAACTACGAAAAGAAAAGAAACTTTTTTTGAAAAAATATTTCCTGATCTTGCTTCTTCTATTTATTCTGTCATTTTTTCTTTTGAAATAATTGTTTTATCGATATAAAAAATACATCTTTGCAAATGCTTTTGTCAATCTAAAATCTGACAATAATTATGAATCTAAAGATTTATTATAAAAATTTCTCATCCCGCATTGCATCCAAATGGACAATTTTGGCTATTGATATTTGTTTGGTGATGATTTCTATGCTTTTAGCATGTATTCTCCAACTGGGAGTATCAGCTATAGTATATAAAATGTCATTGTATGTGTGGATGATTTTTTTCTCTTTATTTTGTAATCTGTGTTTCTTTTCTGTCTTCCACACTTATGTTGGAGTTATTCGCTTTTCCTCGTTTGTGGATATTTACAGGGTGTTTATATCTCTTACAATAAGCTATGGGATGCTGGGGATTGGCAACTTTTGCTGGTCGGCTTTGGGACTGGGAGAAACGCTGCCCAATGGGATTATTTTCATTGCATATATTCTTAATTTTACGTTCATGGTAGGCTTGCGCATTTTGGTGAAAATGCTGCATGAGACTTTGTCTTTTGATAATAGGCATTGCGTGAATGTGTTTATCTATGGTTTTCGGGGGACCGGAGTGAATATTGCTAAGTCCATGCGGGTAAGCAGGAACAATCATTACCGTGTATGTGGTTTTATTTCCGATGAACCGTGGATGATAGGTAAACATACAATGGGATGCAGAGTGTATGCCAATGATAATACGTTATTTGAACATTTGAGAAAGAAAAATGTGTGTACGATTATTGTGTCACCGGAAGTGATGGCGAATTTGGAGTTGTCCGGTGTGATGGGACGGATGTTGGCGGAAGGTGTCAATGTGATGACCGTACCTCCTTTGAGTGATTGTTTGAGTGATGGAATTATAAAGGATCTTCATATTGAAGACTGGCTTCGTCGTGAGCCGATTCATATTGATATCCGTAGGGTGGCGGCTTATGTTGAGGGGCATCGGATATTGATAACCGGAGCTGCAGGGACGGTAGGTCGGGAAATAGTTCGTCAGTTGGCGGCATTAAATCCATATCAGCTGATATTGGTTGACCAGGCGGAATCCCCTTTGTATGATGTTCAATTGGAATTGTCCGATCATTGGAAAAATATAGAAGTGCGGGTATTGGTGGCGGACGTTGCGAACCATAGTCGTATGGAGGCTATTTTTGAGCAGTATATGCCGCAGTTAGTGTTTCATGCCGCAGCCTATAAAGATATCTCTATGCTTGAAGATTATCCTAATGAAGCTATTCAGGTGAATGTTTTGGGAACGAAGAATATTGCAGATTTGTCCGTGAAGTATAAGGCTTGTAAATGTATGATGATTTCTACGAATTATGCATTGTCTCCTACCTATGCTATGGGCTATAGTAAGTGTTTAGCAGAAATGTATGTGCAGGGGATATCTCATAAAGTAATACCGGAAAATTGTTTTACTAAATTAATGGTCATACGCTTTGGTGATGTATATCCTGATGCACCTCGCAGTCTGATGACTATGCCGGAAGCTTGTCAGTTGATATTGGAAATAGGAAATTTGGGAGAAAATGGCGGAGTCTATGTATTTGAAGATGATGCGGCAGAAGATATTCTGCCTACATGTTATGAAAAAATAAAGAAAAGTAGGGAGCGTTTTATAGATTACAATGCCGTTTGTGAGCAGATTAATGCATTAACGGAAAATAATTGCATGCAGAATTCTGAGGCAATAATTAACAAAATGAAAAAAATAATCTCAAATTCTGTTGATTCTTGTATGATGGTCTGAACGAATAGATTGCGTTTTTAATTCTTTTTCCGAAATTTCGATGTAAAATAAATGGGTGTTATGAAATAATGTGTTACCTTTGTGCCCGATTTATATTTAATGTAGGAATTTTAAAGATTAATCAAATATCTTATGCGTAGATTATTAGCACTATTCTTTTCAATTTTCATCTTGGCGGGGGGTGTTATGGCTCAGCAAATGTCGGATGATCAGGTAGTTCAATATGTGAAAGAGGCACAGAGGTCTGGTAAATCACAAAAACAGATGACTACTGAGTTGTTGCGTAGGGGGGTAACTAAAGAACAGGTTGCCCGTATACAAAAAAAATATGCAGAGCATAGTACAGCAGCGGATGGAGTCGAAAACAAACCCTCACAACTTCGAGAACGCACCTCTTTAATGACAGATGGTAAGGCCGTCAGAGGTACTTCCTATGAAGAAGCTGAATTGGAAGAACAGAAAGAAATTATCGATTTAAAACGTGATGCCCAAGCTACTCCGGAGGCTCCCGGAAGCAATATTTATGGTCATAGTCTGTTTACTAACCGGAATCTGTCTTTTGAACCGAGTGCCAATCTTGCTACTCCGGTTAATTATCATTTAGGCCCTGGTGATGAAGTTATTATTGATATCTGGGGCGCTTCTGAAAATACAATTCGTCAGACAATTTCTCCAGAAGGAACTATTTTGGTTCGTGGTTTGGGACCAGTCCATCTGAGTGGTATGACTGTAAAAGAAGCAAACTCTTTCTTGCAGAGAGAATTCTCTAAAATTTATTCAGGAATTTCAGGAACAGATCCCAACTCTCAGATAAAATTAACATTGGGTGATATCCGTACGATACAGATCAATATCATGGGTGAAGTTTCTGTACCGGGAACTTATACTTTATCTGCATTTTCCACTGTATTTCATGCTTTGTATCGTGCCGGTGGTGTGAACCGTATTGGTAGCTTACGTAGTATTAAGGTTGTGCGTAATGGTAAAACTTTTGCAGACCTGGATGTTTACGATTATATAATGAAAGGCAAGATGAAAGATGATATACGTCTTCAGGAAGGCGACGTTATTATTGTAGATCCTTACCAGTCTTTGGTTGAGATTGTCGGTAAAGTAAAGAGACCGATGTTCTATGAAATGAAACCTACGGAAACTGTTTCTACTATATTGGAATATGCAGGTGGATTTACTGGTGATGCCTATAAAAAAGCTATTCGTCTTGTGCGTAAGAGCGGACGTGAACATCAGGTTTACAATGTAGATGAAATGGATTACTCTGTTTTCCGTTTGGATGACGGAGATATGATTACGATAGATGCTGTACTTGATCGTTTTGAAAATCGTGTAGAAGTGAGAGGTGCTGTTTATCGTGCCGGATTATATCAGCTGGATGGTACAGTGAACACCGTAAAGCAATTAATAAAGAAAGCTGAGGGATTACGTGGAGACGCTTTCCTTAATAGAGTAATGATTGACCGTGAGCATGAAGACTTGTCTCATGAAATCATTGCTATTGATTTGGGTGGATTGTTGAAAGGTACGGTTGCTGACATTCCTTTGCAGAAAAATGATATTCTGTATGTACCGAGTATCAACGATTTGAAAGAGGAAGAAACTGTTGCCATTTATGGCGAGGTCGCTAATCCTGGTACTTTCCTTTTCTCTAAGAATATGACTATTGAAGACTTGCTTGTTCAGGCTGGTGGTTTGCTGGAAGAAGCTGCGACTACAAGAGTTGAAATTACCCGTCGTATTAAAGATCCAAAGAGTACTTCATTTAGTAGTGTTTTAGGGAAAACATATACTTTTGATATAAAAGACGGTTTAGTGGTTGGAGGAAATTCAGAGAATTTCTATTTGGAACCGTTTGATGCTGTTTATATTCGTAGAAGTCCGGCTTACCGTAGACAGCAGAATGTAACTGTTGCAGGTGAAGTGCTCTTCTCCGGTAGTTATTCCTTACTGAAGAAAAATGAACGATTGTCTGATTTGGTAAGCAAAGCTGGTGGTGTAACTCCGGATGCTTATGTGAAAGGAGCGCGATTAATTCGTAAGTTGTCAGATGAAGAAAGACGTCGTCAGAATGATGCGATACGTATGGCTCGGAATGGTGAAGGTAAAGACTCCATTTCAATACAAAAATTAAATCAGTCAGAAACCTATGCAGTAGGTATTGATTTGGAGAAAGCTTTGGCTAATCCAAAGTCTGATTTTGACTTAGTTTTGCGTGAAGGTGATGTTTTGTATATTCCTGAATATATCAATACTGTAAAAATCAGTGGTTCGGTTATGTATCCTAACACTGTGGTGTATCAGCGAGGAAAGAATCTGAAGTTCTACATAAATCAAGCGGGTGGCTATGGTAACATGGCTAAGAAAAAGAAGGTTTATGTGGTTTATATGAATGGTACAGTGTCTCGTTTGAAAGCGAGAAATTCCAGTGCTATAGAACCTGGCTGTGAGATTATTGTTCCCAGCAAGGCTGAAAAGAAACATATGGCAATGGCTGAAATTCTGGGTATCAGTAGTACAACTGCTACTATTGCGGCAATGGTGGCAACTTTAGCTAACGCTTTTAAGTAATTTGATTATGAGTGAAGAAAACAAACTGAATACACTTCCTCAGCAACCGGAGGAGCAGGAAATTGATTTGATTGAACTTGCCAAGAAAGTTTGGGCAGAGCGTAAATTGGTTTTTAAAGCGTGTGGATATGCTGTATTGGTCGGACTGATTGTTGCATTTAGTATCCCCAGGGAATATTCTACCAGCGTGACGTTGGCACCGGAGAGTACCGGGAAATCTACCGGAGGTAGTATGGGAGCATTGGCTGCTATGGCTGGAATTAACATGGGATCTTCTGTTGGTGAAGATGCCCTGTATCCCGATCTTTATCCGGATATTGTGAGTTCTACTCCGTTCCTTACCGAATTGTTTGATGTGAAAGTCAAAGATGATAAAGAAAAGATAGATACCACTTTATATGCCTACTTGGACGAACATCAGCGTGCCCCTTGGTGGAGTGCTATTGTTTCAGCCCCTTTTAAAGTTTTGGGCTGGACTATCTCTTTGTTTAAAGATGATGAAGCAGAAGGTAGCGGAGTACTGGATCTTTTTAGGCTGACTAAAGATGAAGCCAACATTGCAGAAGCATTGAGTAAGCGTATTGCAGTTTCTGTTGATAAGAAGACCGGGGTTACCACTTTGACGGTGACCATGCAAGATCCTTTAATTTCCGCATCACTGACCGACACAGTCATGTGCCGTTTACAGAACTATATCACTGAATACCGTACAAACAAGGCTCGTCATGATTTAGCTTTTACAGAGAAGTTATATATTGAGGCTAAAAATAATTATACGGAAGCTCAAGGAAAATATGCATCTTTTGTAGATGCCAATCAAAATATTATTTTGTTAAGTTACCGCGCCGAACAAGAGCGTTTGCAGAATGAGATGAATTTGGCATATAATGTATATACCCAAGTTGCCCAGCAATTGCAGATGGCAAAGGCTAAGGTGCAGGAGATTACTCCGGTCTATACTGTCGTGCAACCTGCAACGGTTCCTTTGCGTCCGTCTAAGCCAAGCAAGCCGATGATTCTTATTGGCTTTGTTTTCCTGGCTGGTGTGGGTAGTGTAGGTTGGATTTTGTTCGTGAAAGATTTATTAAAAGGATGGAAAAAGCAAACAACGATATGATGATGGATGAAAATTCGCGTAGCTGGTATGTTTTGTACACAGCACCAAGATTAGAACGTAAATTGATGCGGCATTTGGCTGTTGCCGGATATAAGACCTATTGTCCTATGCAGACAATTTATGTAAACTGGAATGGGAAAACAAAGGAAATCATTGTTCCTTTTTTCTCCGGTTGTGTTTTTGTAGAAGGAGATTTGAAAGAAATGGCTTCTGTTGTAGCTTCTCAAAAAGCGGCTTTCTTAGTGAATGCTGACGGTAAAGAACTTTCTATAGTATCGGATAAGGCAAATCTTCCTGGTAAATTTGCTCAATTGTTGAAATAGTGATGAAGTTGATTTCAGAAGAACTGCTGGATAGCGTGACTCGTGAGGCGCAGGGAAATCCTCGCCTACGCATGAATTATAATTTTCATGAATCATTGGATGCACCTATCCATCGCCTGCTTAATGCATTGGAGCCGGGGACTTATCTTCCGCCTCATCGTCATACGGATAAGGAAGAAACTTATGTCGTGTTACGTGGAAGCCTGTTGGCATTCTTTTATGATGATTTGGGTAATGTAACGGAGAAGGTTAGCCTGAATCCCTCTGCTGGAATTTACGGATTGGAAATTCCTTCCGGTACTTGGCACAGTATTATTGCTTTGGAGCCGGGGACTGTTATTTTTGAAATAAAATCCGGTCCTTACCGGCCACTTCCGCCTGAAGATATTGCGCTGTGGGCGCCTGCACCTTCAGACTTGGAAGGTGCGGCTGTATATATGAAACGAATGTTGGAGGTCTAATTAGTACCTTCAAACATTCGGCTTCTTGCCAACATACATGCGCCTACAATACCAGCTTTATCTTTTAATTTAGAGGTGGTAATTGCCGAGTCCTTGTTAACAAGATTCAGCGAATATTTTCGTACTGCTGTTTTTATGGGTTGGGTAATATAATCTCCGGTTAGAGAAAGCGTTCCTCCAATGATGACCAATTCGGGATTAAAGATGTTTATGAGTCCTGCAATTTGTTTGCCCAGTTTCTGCCCTATTTCTTCTACGATTTCAATACAGAGCAGGTCTTCTTTGTTGACGGCTGCTATAATCTCATCTAAGGTAAGGGGAGTTGCCATTGTCGCCCGACTGGAAAGGATGGAGTTTTCTCCCGTTTTGATACGTTCTAATAACGTGCGGTGTAGTGCAGAACCCGACGCTTCTGTTTCCAGACAGCCTTTTTTACCGCAATGGCAAATAATCTCATTCTCGAAAGCATTTACATGTCCGAATTCTCCTGAGAAGCCTGATTTTCCCGTATAGATTTTCCCGTCGATAATAATTCCGATACCTAATCCCCAACTGACATTTACAAAAATAATATCTTTTTCTCCTTTTACACATCCCTGCATATACTCTCCATAAGTCATGGCGCGGGTGTCATTATCGATAGTTACAGGATAGCCAAGCCTTTCGCTTAATACATCTGCGAGCGGCCGTTCCTCAAAATTGAATTGGCTGAAACTATATCCGGATTCAGGATTTACCCGGCCTGATACATTGACATTGATATTCAATATCTTTTCTGTATCGATTGCAAGCTTCTTAATGAAACCGAGAATTAGGTTGCAAAGTTCGTTCATTCCTTCTAAGGAGTTTTCGAAATTATATGGGATATCCATTTTGAGCTCCACCATATCTCCTTTGAAGTTGATTAATCCGATATTGATGGAGAATTTTTTTATATCTACTCCAATAAAGTAACCGGATTGAGGATTTAACCCATATAAATGTGGATGGCGTCCTCCGCTTGTCTCCAACTTCCCGTAATCATTGATATAACCTTCATCAAACATTTCACTAATTAGTTTTGTAACTGTGGGGATACTTAAATCCAACTCTTTTGATAGATCGGGGATTGTAGAACTACCATTATATATATAATAGGTAATAATTCTCTTTTTAATGAGGGCATTTTTAGACCCCATTTCTATTTCTTTTAGGAATTGCTGATACATGTATCTTTGCTTATTTCATTATTTCTTGCAAATATACTTAATAAATTTATTAATATCAACCTTTATATAAAAAATGGGATATCGTATTTTATTTTAGATTGATTGAAAAATTATTGTGCTATTCTCGTCAAGTAACGCTTAAAAAATAACTTAGTATATATGGCTTTTTATTTTTCCTATTAGAGAAATATTTTTTCCCAATAGGAGAAAAAAATTAATGATAGTTCGCTACTAAACGGAGAGATAAACCGATAGTTATGTACTAAGTTATTTTTTTGAGTGTTGTTAATTCCCTTTGCTGTTTTTCTATCTCTTTGTATATCTTTCATTTTTCCCTTTATATTAGCGTATAATATATCCATATTTAATTAAGTGATAAGGAATTTGTTATTTTGAAAATAAAAATAATTATTATATATTGTTTATTTAATAAATATATCTATATTTGCCGTGTCTCATAAAAATAGTATGTTTATTAATATAGAATAGAATGAAGTCTACAATTAATTTAGGTTATTTGTTTTTCCTTTCAGTAGTAGCGGCTTTGGGTGGTTTTCTGTTCGGATATGACACAGCTGTTATTTCCGGTACCATTTCTCAGGTAACGGAACTGTTTCGGTTGGATGCTCTACAGCAAGGATGGTATGTAGGATGTGCTTTGATCGGCTCTATCATCGGAGTACTTTTTGCCGGTATTTTGAGTGATAAGTTTGGACGGAAATCTACTATGATTCTTTCAGCTATTTTGTTTTCCACATCTGCTATTGGCTGTGCCTTGTGTGTGGATTTTAACCAGCTGGTCGTTTATCGTATTATAGGTGGCGTGGGTATAGGAGTCGTTTCTATCATTTCTCCGCTTTATATTTCAGAAGTAGCTGTGGCGCAGTACCGTGGACGTTTGGTTTCCTTATATCAGTTAGCGGTTACAATAGGTTTTTTAGGCGCTTATCTTGTTAATTACCAGCTCTTAGATTACTCTTCAAGCCATTCCGGAGTTGCCGCTGGATGGTGGAATTTAGTATTTGTGACGGAGGTATGGAGAGGAATGTTGGGTATGGAGACATTGCCTGCAATTTTGTTTTTCATTATAATTTTTTTCATACCGGAGAGTCCTCGCTGGCTGATATTGAAGGGAAGAGAAAAAAAGGCTACTGATATTCTTGAAAGAATCTATGTTTCCCCAGAGGAGTCTTTGTTCCAATTGGCTGAAACTAAGTCAGTGATATCTTCCGAGTCTAAATCAGAATGGAGACTCTTGCTGCAACCCGGTATCAGGAAAGCTATTATTATAGGCGTATGTATTGCCATGTTGGGGCAGTTTATGGGAGTTAATGCCGTGTTGTATTATGGTCCTTCTATTTTTGAGAATGCTGGTTTGTCTGGAGGCGATTCTTTGTTCTATCAGGTGCTGGTGGGACTGGTGAATATGCTGACTACTGTTCTGGCTCTTGCGATTATTGACAAGGTAGGCCGTAAGAAGTTAGTCTATTACGGTGTATCCGGCATGGTTGTTTCCTTGATACTGATTGCTTTTTACTTTATCTGTGGTGAATTTTGGGGAATTTCCAGTATCTTCCTATTGATATTTTTCCTTTTCTATGTTTTCTGTTGTGCTGTGTCAATATGTGCTGTTGTATTTGTTTTGCTTTCCGAAATGTACCCGACTCGTGTACGTGGATTGGCTATGTCTATAGCAGGATTCTCATTATGGATTGGCACTTATCTGATTGGACAGTTAACTCCTTGGATGCTCCAGAATCTTACACCTGCAGGAACATTTATTTTATTTGCAGTAATGTGTGTACCATATATGTTAATTGTTTGGAAACTAGTTCCTGAGACTACCGGAAAGTCCTTAGAAGAAATTGAGCGTTATTGGATGAAATCGTAAAAATAGTAAACAATGCGTGTGGAGCACTACACGCATTGTTTACTATTTTTAGATACGAAGAGAAAAGTTATTGAACAACTGATGGATTAATAAATATCTCGTCTATATAAACTTGGCTACTTGCATCGAAGGTGATTTTCAGAAAACGCTTTTTAATATTCAACTTTTCCCAAAAAACTCCCTCAATCCAAGCGTCATGATTACTATTAGGAAAGGGGGAAATCTCTTTTGTAGACAATAGATGATAGGTGTTCCCGTCTTGTGATGTTGATAAATGAATTTTTGTCGGAAGTCCAATATCAGCGGAGCGATAGTTCAGCATACGCAATAGAATATCATGTACGGCCGTTTCTTTCTGTAAATCAATAATTAGTTCATGAAATCCTTTCTTAAATACTGTCCAATGGGCATCTGCCATATTTTCTTCACCCACTGCGCCGTCTAATAGTAATGGAGATGATGCTCCTGCGCCTGAAACTTTCGCAAAGTTTGTAGTATTAGCCAATCTGTTCAGGAAGGAAGCCTCTAACAGTTTCCAGTATCGGTTTCCCTTTTTCCATGCCATATAATCTCTATAAGTATAGTTAGACCACATCGGTTGTCCTAATTGATAGGGAGATTCTGGACTTTCGATGATACCACAGAACATGAAAGAAATGATTTGTTCTACTCCGGCTACTGATGCGGCTGCCTGCTGGGAAAGCAGGCGGGAGTATGCTGCAGGAATCAAGGCTGAAGTACGGTCGTTTGCAGCCTTTTCCCAAGTAAAAGTTTCACAATTTGCCCACATTGCAATATGCAGTGCATCGTGTATGGTGCGTAATTTCTTCCAATTCTCTTTTAAACGGACTAAAGGAAATCTCTCGCGTACACAGCCCACTTCATCTTGATAAGCAATAATATCGACCTTCAATTTAGCTAACTGCTTCTCATATTCAGGATTGGCAAAATCGGAGTTGAAGATACCGTAGGGGGAAATCAATATCTTCTTACCGGGAGTCAAAGTATGGATTTGCTCTGTCAGAGCATTGACGGCTGTCACTGCATGATCCGACAATAACGGACACAGACAGTCTTCTACCGGCAGATACCATCCATACAGAGCCGGATGTTTGCCGTATAAACCGGCAAGTTCCTTTATCATCTCCAATTGCCGTTGTTTGATTGCGGGATCACGCAGATTATCGTCCTGGTCTTTAGCCCAACCTGTACTCATAAATACCTTCATATTCCGCTTGGCGGCTGCATCCATAATGGCATCTACCGGGCTTTTTCGGTTCGCAGGAAAAGCCCATTGCATTAGTTTGGATGGATAAAAAGACTTTTCCTCATTGGCCACAGCCATGAATACCAGATACTCCATACCCATCTGCGCCAGTTCTTCCACTTTTGCCTCCCATAAGTACGGGTCGGTGTTGTCAATGTATGGGGGATTGGTATATTGGTTGCGCACATCCTGATAAGCCAGATTTATCCATGTTCCTGTGATAGGTTTCACCGGCGAACCGTTGTGTGCCGCACTTTCTCCCGAACAAAATAGGAGAAGAAAGAAAACCATAAAGTTATGATAATTCCTCGTCATAGTATACTTTTTTTATTCAATCTGGATTTCGTCCATAAACAGATATGGCATTTTCCCTTCGCCAACGTGCCCTTTGGGCAAGGCTGCACTACCTTGGGCAACCATCTTCACATAACGGGCACTCACCGGCTTAAAGGTAACAGAGTATTTCTCGATATTTCTTTTTTTGATGTCTGTTTCTGATATGAATTCTTTGCTTGCCACTTCTACAAATTCCTTGCTGTCATCAGATACGGAAATATCCAATCGGATAATTCCCATAATCCAGGCATCCATATAAGTCATGGCATTCACATCTAATTGCTTAATATCCATCGGCTGTCCTAAGTCGATGATAGCTGTCACGTCTTTTCCCAGGAAGCCCAACCAGGCACCAGTGGAAAAGTTTTCATTGCCTGCTATACCATCTACCAAGGTGGTTGCTCCTCCGAATGTATAATTAGGAGCCGGTTGCGTAGTCGTTAGCACAATGGGAGCCAATGTAGCTTTGCTAAAAGAGATTTGCTTTGTTACCATTTTCCCTTCGCTTCCTTGACGGATAGCTATCGCGCGGAAATCTATAGAAGAATGGATGGGAATAGGACCTGCATACTTTTGTGATGCTGTGGTAGGTTCGTTTCCGTCCAGAGTGTAGTAGATGGGTGCATTATCTATAGTCGACAGGGTGATAATCATAGCTTTCTTTGCCGTGTCTGCCTTGAAATCCGCTTTGATGTCAAAAAGGTGTTTTGCGTAATTCAGTCCATCTCTCTGATACATAGCAAGTAGGTTGATGACGCGCGTCGTGAAACTTCTGTAGTCCTTCTTTTCCGGTTGTGTCCACTGCACTTCTGATAGAGCGGCCATACGGGGCAGTATCATATATTCCACCTGATCGGTGGTCAGGATATATTCAGTCCAGAGATTGGCTTGTACACCCAATATGTGTTCGGCTTGCTCTTCAGTGAGCGATTCGGTAGGATTCAGGCTATAGACTTTTTCTACCGGTAGGTAGCCCCCGATGGACAGTGGTTCCTCCTTTGTATCATCAGTCTGATAAAAGTCAAAGTAGCAGTGAGTATTGGGAGCCATGATGACATTGTGTCCCATTTGTGCAGCTTTGATGCCTCCGGCTGAGCCTCGCCAGGACATGACCGTAGCATTCTGAGCTATGTCGCCTTCCAGAATCTCATCCCATCCGATAATCTGCCTGCCTTTAGCGTTCAGAAAGTTCTCAATGCGCTTCATGCAATAACTCTGCAAGCGGTCTTCTGCACTATGTTCCTTATCAGCTTTCAGACCTTCGGCTTTGATGCGTGCCTGACATTTAGGGCATTTCTCCCAACGTGTACGAGGCGTTTCATCTCCACCGATATGGATATACTGGGAAGGGAAGATATTTATCAATTCCGTCATCACGTCTTCCAAGAATAGCATTGTTTGCTCATTGCCAACACACAATACATCTTCAAAAACACCCCAGTCAGGACATACTTCGTAAGGTCCGCCTGTACATCCGAGTTCCGGATAGGCAGCTAAGGCTGCCAACATGTGTCCTGGAAGGTCCACTTCCGGGATTATGTTGATGTAACGTTCTTTGGCATATTCTACTATATCTTTCAGTTGCTCCTGTGTGTAATAACCGCCATGACTCGTCTGGTCGTATTTCCCACTTCCGGCATAGCCCGCAACGGTGCGATTGCGCATGGAACCTACTTCCGTCAGTTTGGGATACTTTTTGATCTCGATGCGCCAGCCTTGGTCGTCAGTCAAATGCCAATGGAGAGTATTCATGTTGTGTAACGCCAATAAATCGATGTATTTCTTGACAAATTCGATGGGG
This sequence comes from Bacteroides stercorirosoris, assembly GCF_900142015.1. GTDB lineage: Bacteria > Bacteroidota > Bacteroidia > Bacteroidales > Bacteroidaceae > Bacteroides > Bacteroides stercorirosoris. Next base: position 50,043 of record NZ_FQZN01000031.1, on the reverse strand, counting down.
AAGAAGTGGCGGGCTACGTCGAAGTGCATGGCACGATATCCAAAGTGCGGTTCGTCTTTCACCGTACCGGCAGGCATTAGGATTACGCCTTCACGGGTTATTGCAGGAATGGACTTCCGTAAGGTCTGGATGCCGTAAAATACACCGTTTTCTGTTTGCCCTTCTATTCGGATATTCTTGGGAGTAACTGAAATAATATATCCTTCTTTGTTGTCTATTTCCGGATTTAATGCCAGGATGATGGTATTCTCTATATCCTTTTCTTGGTGAGACAGAGTTTTCAGTTTTAATGTATAGCCGGTGGAATGACTGACGTATTCGGACAAGAATCTCGCATTGCGTTCTAATAAAGAATTATTTTCAGGATAGACCACAACAACTTTGTCATTCAGTCGGAACGGCTGGTTTTGGTTCAGACTGATTTCTTGCGGCAAAGGGATCACTGAATAAGAAACTTGTTGCTCGTTGCTGCATGCTGTCAATATACATGCGATGATGGGAATCAATAAGTTTTTCATAATGTAGTATTTAAATAGAGGAGTTTTCATTCAATAGTTTTTCTCGAAAGCTCCCATCCCATGATGGTCGAAATATAAGGAATGATATTCATTGCCATCTTGCGATGACCGTTGTAATTAGGATGCCAGACTGCACCCAAATCGGTAGTGTCATTAAGCAAGTCATTTTTCATCTTCAATAGAAATATGTTCGGATCGTTCATTGCATCCACGGCGGCTTCATAGAAAGAATAGACCGGTGCAGGGACGGTACAACAATAGATGCAAAGAATCGGTATATTGCCGTAGTGTTGGCGCAACTGTTTCAGCATCTGTGTATACGACTCAATAAATTCACTTTTATAAGGCTGGGGTTCAAGAGAAAAGTCATTGGTTCCCAAATTGATGACAACCAAGTCGGGATGATAATCGGTGAAGTTCCATTGTTGGGTAGAGCCTTCGTCGAAAGTCTGAAGCATTTTGTTTTTCATGGTGACGGCTGATACGCGTACCGAGTCTCCATAGTTGCGTACAGCGCCTTTTCCCGAATGAGCCAGCAGGCTGTAATCTGCATCAAAGTAACGGGCTGTGATGGTGGAGAAGGAGAGGTTGCAGTTCTCTGTTTCCAGTCTGAACGGCTCGTCACGGTTCTTACCTTCGGCACCATATCCACACGTCAAAGAGTTACCGATGAACTCAATGTGGCGTGTACGCACTTTAGGCTCTTCCTGCAAATCCCCCGAAGAGGCCAACAAGAATTGATGGATGGTTGTATTGCCAAACTCTCCTTCCGTACGCTTCTGTATGCGGAGGCTGTGCATCTTCCGGTTTACGCCCGAAACAAAGTTTATCAGTGTATCAGTGCCGCAAACCTTTACCACCCGGTGCAGTGTGCCATCTACAAAGACATTGTAATAACTCGTTCCCGTCTCTGTTATCTTTAAGGAAAGCGCACCGCCTGTAAACCGGGTTTCCAGGTAAGTCCCAACCCAATCAAAAGTGACCGAACCATCAGGTTGTATTTGGGTGCGTCCTGTATACCTTACAGCTGTGTCATTGGCTTTTATAGCTTTTTCTGCACTTTTCGCTTCCGGCGTACAGCATAAAATCGCTATGGATACGAGCCATATTAAATAATGTTTCTTCATGATTCTACTGTTTTTTTTACTTTAATACATTCTATTTTGTAGGTATGCAACTAATTACAAATGCACAAAGATAACTTTCCTTGTAGAAATCAAGTCCTCCAGAAGCACTTGATTTTTGTAAAGAACATAGTCACCAACAGAGCAAGCGCAGTCAGTAATATGCCTTGCAGAAAGCCCATCCATGAATTGAGGTGGAATACACCGAACCATTTTGTGATTCCGAGCAGATTGAATAGGGGATAGATGAGCAAGTCGCATGCTACGTATGCAATCATGGGATTTTGACCGGACATCACGAGGAAGGAAGTACCTCGCCGACAATGCAAATAGTCGCATATCACATGAAAGGCTATGAGTGCCATGCACCCCAGTCCGGCTGTGACAAAGAGATAACCGAATGTAGGACCATCCTTTTTGATGCCCCCCTGGAAGGGCTCAAAACAGAGACCGACAAGCAGTAATGCCGCTCCCAACAGAAACAGTTCGCGCCACAGCACACCGCTGCCTTGCCGCTTACGCACTAGCCACCAGCCGATTATCAACAACAGTGCCGACAAAGCGAATGTCAAGAACGACCAACGGTTATAAAGCCCTATTAGACAAATGAATATAATGGAGACCGAAATAGCCAGCACTCCGTAAGCCACCCGGCGGGGAGTTTCTACTTCTTTATCTATATCAGAACTCTTAGCAGAATGGTTCATCCATTTCAACAAAAGATCACCGGCCATGCTTCCTGGTAATACAATGAAGAGATAACGCAGATATTCAAAACGATACATCCACGGCAGTGGCGAGTATGTGTAAAGTGTCTGTACCCACGAACCCTCGGTTTGCGCACTGAGCACTATGCCTGCCAACGCTGCAAGTAGTGCAATCCGCGCCAGCCAGTTGCGCATCGTAAACAAATAAATGATAGAGCCGAATATAGCCATGTTAGCCAACAATAAGATAATGATATTGCTGGTGAAGAGGCTGAAATGTTCTTCGGCTGCATAATCGGTGAATGCCATCATCCCCACCGCTATCCCATAGGCTGCCAGTTTGATGGTGGTATGAGCCCATCCCGGCAGCGGCAGCGGGATTCGCATAAACATGGGAAAAAGTATCGCAAAGCAAGCTATGGCTAACAGCCATGCCGACTCATCCTGTGGATTGCTCAGCATATAAGGATAAAAATGCTGGATGAAAATGGCGAAGAAAGTCAATTGTACCCCTCGTTTCAGGGCTTCATAAACCAGCTTCCAACGGCTTTCTCCCTTTTCAAAGCGTTTGCGTATGGAGAAAGGGAATGCCGCTCCCATGGCGAAAAGAAAAAAGGGAAACACTAAGTCCACCCAAGTGAGTCCGGACAGTTCTGGCTGGAAGACATGAGCGGGAGGAGGCTCCTGCATGTGATACATCCATGCGGGTAATATGCCATAGACGATAGTAGCGGAAAGTACCATCGTCAGAATGGCATAACCACGCAATGCGTCGAGCGATGAGGCTCTACGCATTGATGATTTGGGCTGATTGTTGAAACTGTTCATTCTACTAACTGATTTTATATTGATAACCTATTGATCCTCTTGTGGCAGGTTGCCTCCTTGTTTCATGCCGGCTTCTACCTCTTTCCATAAGTTCTTGGTGATAATGTGAACGATGTCGAATACCATCAGTCCGTCCGCATCTTTCAGATTCTCGGCAATGGTAGCGGTCAGCTTTTCCGGATGGTCATAGAACTGGTCTACCAGGATACCGCCCATGAACTGATTTTCCTTCAATATCCGGCGTAAGTGCTGACATGAACCTTCCACGCAATACCAAGTGCCTTGTTGTGCCTGGCTGTCCGTCTCATTCCAGATGACGTTGTAGTTCTTCTTATATTCTTCGATGGTGATGTCGGTATAATAATTACCGGTGGCATATAAGTCAATCAGTTCGGCATATCCATAGTTCATGTACTCCGGTGTGGCCCAGTCAAAATCCCGGCTGGGGTCATATTCGCGGCTGGCAAAGTTCACGCCTACTTCAAAGTACGACGGATACCATGCGCCTGTGTACGTACCGAAAGATATTTTCGGGTTCACAGCCTTCACCTCCTTGCGCATCAATGCCATGAAATCGGTGATGTTCTTGGTGCGCCACTCAAACCATTTCTTTGCCCACTTGCCATATTCGGGTACGGGACGCTTGCCGGCTTCCTTTCTCCAACTTAAAATGTCTTCGGGGAAACGCTCCACCTTTGCATGGATATACTTTTCGAACTCTCGACGGGATAGGTCGGAGAAGTCAGCACTGATGCCATCGTAACGCACGCGGTCCAGCATCAGCCCGTCCAGTGCGGGATATTTGCCTACCAGTTCCTTCAGTACGTTCAGGATGTGTTCACGATATTCTTCATTCAACGGATTGATCATGGCGCCATATTTATCTTTCTCTTCGGTAATGGGGATTAGCCCGCGTTCGGGATTATAGACCACGGAGGCCCATTCCGGATGTCCGCTGTACACCATGCCACGGTCGAAGTAGTTGTGTCCCGCACAGAAAATGTTGAGTGAAGCGTGGATTTCCAGTCCGAGTTTGTGTCCTTGCTCTATGAAGTAACCCAGATAATCGAAATCTCCGCGTCGGGCACCTTTCCACTCTTCCATGCGGGGAGCGTATTGGCTTGCGAACAGCACTTCGCCGGTGATGGGGCGCACATCCACCACGGCATGTGTGAATCCAAGTGACTTGATTTTCTTCAGGTAAAAGTCGATAGAGTCTTTGTGGCTAAAACGGGCAAAATTGGCTTCCGCATCAAACCACATCAAGGCGGGTTTGGCGTTTACGGCCTTATGGGTCGGTTGTTTCTGTCCGCAAGATGCGAGCAGGCCGCTTGTCAGACAGAGGGCGGCAAGTATCAGTTGTTTCATTACTTTTCTCATGGTTATTCTTGTTTTAAGGATTGTTTATATATACGTCCGAAGCGGTCGGTCACTCTGACTTCGATATGTGCCTTTGCATTTTTCGGGGTGGCGCGGAAGATGTGTTCCGTTTGGATGGGACTGATCCAGTCGTACTCCACCCGTTTTTTGTCTGCACAGATGGCTTTTGCTTCCGGATCATATCCTGTGTAATGAGTCATTTCGCCCATACGTTTGCCATTTTCATACCATTCCACTTTCCACAAGTCATCCCAATTCCATACATTGGCAATAATGTCCGATGGGTATTCCTCGTCAGAGCCTGCGGGGTAAACACGGAACTGATAGTCCGCGGAATGGCCTGCACTTTTATAGAACCACTTTACGTCCGTACCGTTTACTTCATAAACGCCGTAACCGGAAGGAGTGCCGTCCATGCAGATGTCCGCTTTCCACCAAATGCCGCAAACGGCTGCCGTATTATGCTCCATCAGGCTGTCGTTGAAGCAGATGTTCAAGTTGAAGTGAGTATGTCCGGAAATGATGTGGGCGTTATAGCCTTTCAGTAAGTCATACAGTCCGGAAGCATTGCTGGTTTCATCTTGCAGCAAGGTATTCCATTTCAGCTTGGGGGTGAGGCTAGTAGGGATGTGGACCACCACAAAGACGGGACTACCTTTCGGCACAAATGCCAAGTCTTGCTCTAACCAAGTGAAAGTGCGTTCATCGATGTAGCCTATATATTGATAATCACGGTTCACGTAAAAGCAGTTATTCAGCACAATGTAATGCGCCTTGCCTTTATTGAAAGAATAGTAAACGGGACCAAAATATTGTTCGAACGTATGGTAGGAGTATTCGAACGTACGTCCGCCATAGGTCATGTCATGGTTGCCGATGGCACGGAAAACGGGGAGGTCCAGTGAACTCACAGTCTGGATATAAGATGGGAACAATTGGGGAGAGTCGCCCACAATGTCACCGCAGTCGATGCTGAATAGGTCCCGTTTGCCACGGTAAGCGGCAAGATAGGAATTCATGTCTTTCAGATATTTTCCATATTCCTTTACGTCTTTCTCGGAAGTGACTTGTGCGTCAGCTTGTACAGTGAAGAGATGACTGATGTCATTTTCCGGATTCTTCACTAATTCAAAGTTATATTCTTTTTTCGGTTGGGTAGGGTCTACTTGTTGGAAGAACAGTGGAATGGTCTTTTCTTGGCAGGGGACGAGGTAGCCTGCCGGCGTAGTGAGATACACGAACCGTACATTACGTTTCGCCTCAAGGTGATAAATGCCTTGGGCATCGGTCTGCACGCAGTCCGTGCCATCCGTCACGATGACTCCTTGCACGCCTTTGTTTCCACAAGTCACTCTTCCTTGCAAGTCTTTTATAGGAATTGTCTGGGCTTTCAGACAGAGGCCTGACAACAACAATAATTGCAGCAAAAAAAACTTTTTCATTCTTATTTGGTCTTTATAAAGAAAAGCTATCCGTCAGTTATTGATTCGCTTCAAGATAGCTTTTCCGAGGGGGTAAGTTAATAAAAATCATAAGGGATTATTTCTTTTCTACGGACTTCAGGTAGGCGTCAATGCCTGTCTTGAATGCCTGCCAATAGTTGTACATCCGGATATGGCAGATGTCGAATACAAAGAAGCCGTCACTGTTGTTGATGCAGGCATCAATGGCATTGGGAATCTTTGCTGACTGGCCGCCATCCGTCCAGCCGGAACTATTGCCTATGTCGGGACCTCCCGCAAAGGGAACATCGCCTTGCAGCAGGTTGCGTCCCTGTTTGCAGAATCCTTCCATGGTCCACTCTCCCGAACCATATATCTTGTCGGCAGCGGCATAGGCGCCAAGAAAGATGAAGTCCAAATGATCGGCATAGCCATAATCCTTGTAATCGGTAGAAGCCCAACCGGGATTATTGATCGAAGGGTCGTATTTGGGACTTGCCCAATTCACGCCGGAACAGTAATAGCTGGAATACCATGCACCGACATAGGCGCCAAAGCGGATGTCCTTATTTACGGATTTCACCTTATTGCGTGCCTTCACCATGAAATCATGTATGGTTTTTGCACGGAAAGCCAGCCATCGCTTGTACCATTTTGTGGTATAAGTACCTTCTTTGGCACCGGCAGGCAAGATATCGGCAGGGTAATTCGCCACACTTTCTCCGACAAACACTTCGAATTGGGTGCGGCTCTCATCAGAGAAGTCGCTCATCAGTTGGTAATCATCATAGCGGCAACGGTCGAGGACGATGCCGTCCAAATCATATTTAGCCAGGTCTGATAATATCTGGAGTATAAATTCCTGTACCTGATTGTTGGCAGGGTTCAGAAACTTGGCGCCATAATCTTTTTCGTCGTTCTGCAGATCCATCGAGTTGACCAACCCGTTTGCGGTGTTGAGCACTGTGGCCCACTTCTTCTTCGAACTGTCTTTGTAAAGCATACCGATAGAACCCAGACCATAGGGGCAAAGATAACCACCTACAAAGGTATTGATGGAAGCATTTACTTTCAAGCCCAGTTTGTGGCCTTCGTCAATGAAAGTTTGCAGATAGTCCCATGTGGCAGTGCGTTCAGCCCAAATATATCCGGTGCTGCTCCATACATCGATTTTAGTCAGGGCATCTGCCGCTGTTGACTTAAAAAGCACATCTCCCGTCGTAGGACGTACATCGACTATCACATCTGTAAATCCGGCTTCCTTCACCTTTGCCAAATCAGCTTTGATGTTGTCCTGGCTGTTGGCGTATTGCTCAAAGTTTCCGGCGGCGTCTATCCATACATAGCGGGGCTTGACCGTGACCTCCGGATCGGGTGCCGGCTCTTCTTCATTGCCCCATGGCCATTCGTGAATTTTATCATTGTCATCACCGCAGGCTGTCATCCCCAACAGGCAACAAACGAATGTGATATTTCTAAAAAAACTTTTCATTACTGTTGATTCTAATTTGTTATTAGTGTTCTGATTATCAATGCTATGCATTTACCAGACTTTTACTCCATGATGTAAAAGCGTTTACCGCTGGGTGTAACGACCTTTACCTCCTATTGTAACGACCTTTACTTCGGCATGTAACGGACTTTACCTCGGTATGTAACGAGCTTTACCTCGGCATGTAAATGGAGTTACCATTTGGGGTATCTCCTTTTATGTCCTTATGTAAGCTACCTTTTTAATTGGTGAAACTGAAGTAACTTAGTACATCCGAACGCCGGTGAGCACAGCGCGTTGTTCTCCACCACTTGGCTTAATCGTTTCTTTTCCGTTCACGAGCATACAGCTGGAACCGCCTCCATCAAGATTTAAGGCTTCCGTGCAGCCCAAGGACTTTAGTACATTGGCAACTTCATCGGTCGTCAGCCCTGCTACACCTTCGGTCCTTTCACGGCCTTCGCAAACAAAAAACATCAGTTTCTTATCGGTTGAGTAGGCAATGGCTGTGCGTGGTTGGTTGCTATCGGCCGCTACGTCCAACAGTTCTTGTGCCCAGGTGTTTTTGATTTCACCGTTGCTCAACAATACTCCTGCACCGCCTATCGCATTCACTGCCTTAAATTCTTCAGCAACTCCGGGGAAGGTGGCTGAGGGAACTTCCAACGGTTCCTTGTTCAAGGCATTGTCTGCCGGAACCGAATAGCAATAATGTTTTGTGCCTGTGGAGTAGGTCCATGTCGTTTTGCAAGTTCCGTCTTCTGTTTGACAGAAAGTGCCGATGGTGGGATACCACATCACCAATGGGTCGCTGCTCCAGTCTTCTACCCAATAGGTTTGATTGACAGCCAGAATTTCACCACTACGCGCTACCAGATTTTGGGAAACGTAGAAAGCCGAATCGTCTGATTTTGCGGCATAGAAGAATAGTCCGCCATTGATAATGATAGGCGCTTTACTTGTAGTATAGAACTGATCCGGAGTATTCACCGTTTCTGCACCGTAGTTGGCGATACTTTTATCATCGCAATAAGCGATGTCGCCCAAAACCTCAAACTTTCCACCCTTTGCCATATCGGCAACGGCGATGTAGGCAACCGCCTTTTTCCCTTGTAACTGCTCCGGAGACTTATAAACATTGATATATTCCGGGAGACTGCCAAAGGCGGCGTTTACATTGGTCCATCCGGCTGCAACAATAGTGGGATTCGCTTCAACCGGTTCTTCCGGTGGAGGAGTAGGTTCTTCTGTCGGGTCTGTCCACGGCCACTCCGGGATTCCGTCATTGTCATCGCCACATCCGCAGAAGAGGCAAAAAGAGAAGACGGATATTAATAATGTGTTCTTATTCATGATTCCTTTTTTTGAAAAGGGGGTGTATCAAAAGTCAGCGTGGTACTTTCGACACACCCACTTATTATGAATGATTATTGGGCGATACAGTCGGCAGCATAAGCGCCAATCACGCCACTGTTATGGTCATAATAGTACAAGTAGAATTTAAAGCCGTCTGCTGTAGGAGCAATCAGAACATCGCCTGATGCAACGCCGGCATCAGCTTGCTGGTACCATCCAATGTTTTGGTTGGCCAATACCAGGCAAGGGGCGGAAGCTACATCGCTACCGGTCAATTGCGTCTTGTCATTTACATTGTACAAATAGAGTTGCGGTCCCATACCCCAATGCGGGAAGTGGCTGACAACAAATAGGGCTACATAATTCACGTTGTTGAACCGCTTGGAATCCAGACAGTTCGGGTTCAGTCCCCAGCCTGTCAAGTCGGAAGGCAACTGGGCGCCGATGGTTCCGTCTGCCTTAATCCAGCAGAAATCGCTGGGGTCATACTTCGATTCGAAACAGCCATCCGTCGGATCGGTGGAAGCGGCTACCACTGTGGCTACATTGACCGGGGCACTTCCCCAAGCTATACCTGTGGCCGAAATATCCATCACTTGTACTGAAGCGACAGCTCCACTTCTGACCAATATGCTTGTAAACTTACTACTTGCCGTAACGCCGTCTATTCCCTCATTGGAGATTGTGATGATAGCGTCTTCATCAATATTACCGATCACTTTCATCTTGGTGCCCATAGGCAATCCTGCATCATTCGTGAACGAATGGAACAATACCGGAGCTTCAGTTACCGAGGAGGTCTTATAGATGTTGACCGCAGTGCCCGGTTCTGCATGATTCACAATGAGCATGTGGTTGGCTTCATCACTGGTGATGCTTCCTGCGGTAGCGCTGCCCAGATTGATGTTACCCATCTTCACTCCTGTAATGCGATTCAGGTAAACCGGTGCTGATCCGTCTCCCAAGCAAACAATCAGATGACTGTTAATGGCAGCCATGGACGGAGCTATGGAAGTAGTATAGTTCGGCATCCCCAGTGTAGCCACAGGATCGAAATTGAACAACTGTTCCACACTCTCCTTGTTGAATCCGGAAGGAATCTTGGCGGGCACTTCCTTCTTGACTGTATAGACAGCCTTGTCCACACCGTTGTGAGCCGTTACCGTAAATTCAATCGGCTCGTTGTAATTCAGTGGAGTGATACTCGGATCGGGTGAGATGGTGGCGTGAGCCGATATCTCTGCTTCTCCAAGGCATGCGGACAAATCATCGGCGGAAATCAAGGAAATCTTTTTGTTCGCTTTGTCAACGATGCCGGCAATGGCAGGTTCTTGCAGTGAAAAAGCCAGTAATTCACACGCATTGGATTTCACTCTTTCTCCCGTGATGCAGATTTTCCGCTTTGCGCCTTGCGCATTGGTGTAAGTGAAATAATTTTCTTGGGTCAAGTCGAGAATTGTCAAAGCCGGTTCGATGAAACAATTCTCCTGTAGTTCAGCCTGCATACGCACCTTGTTCATATAAGGTGTGGTTTCATCATCTGAGGTTGTGGGATAAAACCAGGGTACTTGAATGACATAACGGTCTGTTGCTTCGTCCGTTACCGACAGCTTTGCCATTGGCTGATTGATGAATGGTCCGGAAGTGAAGATTGCCGTCAGGCTGGTCAGCCCTTGTCGCTCAGCTGTGGGAGACACATATTCGGGCTCATGGCATGCAGATAGTACTGCTACCGCTCCTAATAATATTGAATATATCTTTTTCATAATCGATACTCTTTTAAAGTGTTATTTCCATTCGGGATATTGAGTCACCAGTGCATTACTGCTCAATTCATTGCTGGGTAGTGGGAAGCGATACATCTTTTCGGGGAATGTACGGTCCTTGTCATCTACCGAAACATACGTGTAGGTGAAATCTCCGTTGGCCTGTTTCTCTATTTTCAAGCCGTGCACCTGATAGCCGTTCAATCCTTCGGGATATTGCTTGGCTGCATCTTTCCAGCGGCGTAAATCCCAATACCACAAGCCTTCATAGGCAAGTTCCACCTTGCGTTCCTGACGGATAGCCGCCCACAGTTTGTCACCGCTTTTATTGGAATAAGGCAGATGGACACGGTCGCGAATGGCCTTGATGGCGGCATTGGCTCCTGCGGCGTCGTTCAGGCGATAGCACGCTTCCGCCTTGTTCAACAGCACTTCTCCATACCGGATAATCGTGTTGGGTTGTTTGCTGTCCGTCACCGCAATTACATCGTGAGTTTCGTCTACTAACTTGCGCAGGTAATAGCCGGTAGTGGTGCGTCCTTTATGTTCTTGTTCCTTATTCCATATACAGAAGCCATCGTTGCCGCCTATATAGGGTTCGATGGTACGCCCTTTCCATGCGGCGCCGTTATAAAGGATGGTTGCTTGGAAACGAGGTTCCAAATCTTCATAAGGAGGCGTCTGGGTAACCCCTTCCGCATGCCATGCCGACCAGTCGGGAAATCCGCTGCCATCTGCATATTCGTAGGCCTCAACCATTTCCTGAGTAGGCGTTCCATAACCACCGCCCGACTGTCCGTTCATGGTGTAGTCACCACCTGGAGTATAATAATAATCAAATGAATGAGTGACGTCTGCGGCTATATCGAATGCATACTGCAAAATAGCTTCTTTGTTGCCGTCTTTGATGTCTTTCATGCAGGCATCGGCATAATTGCCTTCCAGCGCATAGCCCAGCTTTTCAACCTCCTCAGCGGCACTTTTCACTACATCCCAACGTTCGGCATAAAGCATGGCTCGAGTTAGGAAAGCATAGGCCATACCGCAATTGGCACGTCCGTTGGCGTTCTCCTTTTTGGGTAAGTTGGAGGCTGCATACTTCAGGTCGGCTTCAATAAAGTTCCAGCCTTCCTCTTCGGTGCTGAGTGCTTTGTTTTCAGTGATGGCGGTTATGTCTTCATCATAAATAATCACTTCTTTGTAGCGCTTCATCAAATCGAAATAGAGATAACCGCGCACAAAACGCATTTCCGCTTCCAGGCGGGTAGCGTCTTCCTGACTCAATGTTCCGTATTTATGCAATGAGTATATGCCTTCGTTGGTGCGGCGGATAGCCGTGTACCAGCTGCCCCAGTAACCCAGATATACGTCTACATAATTGGCGGTCAGTGTGCTTCCGCCGTAAGCTATTTCACTGGGAATGAAGCAAAGTGAGTTGTAATTGTACGAACCGTATTTCATCTGGTCGGTCAATGACTCTGTCATGCCTGCGACACATTGAGCCACCGCTACGTCATATACATAACTATATATATAGTTCACGGCATATTCAGCTGTTGTCACAGAAGTCCATACGCCTTTATCCGACACGCTGTTCGTTGGAGTCATGTCCAGAAAGTCGTTACAGGAGGTAAAGCCGAGACTTGCTCCCATAAGGAATAATCCTGCTATAATTTTCTTCATAATAATCGTTTTTTAGAATGTTAATGTAAGTCCGCCCATGATTGTGCGCTGCTGTGGATAGTAACCATTATTCACGCCCGGAGATTCCGGGTCGATACCTTCGGGAAGTCCGTCAATAGTAAACAGATTGGAGCCTTCAACAAAGATTCTCAAGTTTTCGATATTAATCTTGTGCATCCAACTTTTGGGAAGGGTGTAGCCAATCTGGGCAGATTTCAGCCGGATGTACTTACCGTCTTTCCACCAAAAAGAAGAACTCATTCCATTGTCTCCGCCATGTCCGGTAGCTCCCAAAGTGATGCGTGGGAATGTGCCGTTCGGATTGTCGATGCTATAAGCGTTCTGTACGAGGAAGAGCGGTGAGTTGGCGTTTTCCTTGAAAGTCTGTGTCCAGATGGTGTTGTCGTCGTAGCCGTTGTAATAGGTACCGGTCAGTGATACATCGAACAATGCGCCTCCCGTGAACTGTGCATTGAAGTCGAAGCCATTCCACGAGCAGCTCAGGTTCAATCCGTATGTAAGTTCCGGACGATTGGAGCGGCCGAAAGCGCCACGGTCTTGGCTGTCAATCTTGCCGTCACCATTTAAGTCCACATATTTGATGTCGCCTACGCACGGCCGGGTGCCATACCAGGCAGAGTTGTCAATTTCTTCTTCTGAACGGAACAGACCGTCGGCCAACCACCCCGAAATAGTACCATAAGTAGTTCCTACTACTTTCTGCCACTCCATTGTGTTGGGGTCATCCTGATAAACCAGCCAACGCGTCTTGGAGTAGGTCATGTTGGCACTGACTGAATAGTTGAACGCCTTGCCGGCTACCTGGAATCTGTTGCGGTGGGATATCAGAATATCTACACCTTTGCTGTCGAGTGAATTATTGTTGGCCCAAGTGGAATAATATCCACCCATAGAAGAAGGCTTGCCGCCTCCTTGTGTGCCAAGTACGTCATACGTGTAATTGTAGAAAGCATCCAACTCAATGCCCAATAATCCCTTCCACAAAGTGGCGTCGAAACCTGCGTTCCACGACAGCGTCTTTTCCCAATGCAAATAAGGATTGGCTACGGCCGAAGTATAAATACCCGTACCTATAGTGTTGCCATTGGCGCTGGGATAAATGACTTTATTGCCCCATTGCGAGTAGGTACTGAGAAACATATATTCCGATACACCGTCGTTGCCCAATAATCCTACGGAACCACGAATCTTCAAATCGTCAATGAAACTCAGGTTTTCCATGAATTTTTCCTTTGACATTCTCCAGCCCAGAGATGCGGATGGGAAGAAGCCCCAACGTTTTCCGCTCATGCCGAAAAACTTGTAAGAACCGTCGTAACGGCCGGTAAATTCAGCCATATACTTGCTGTCATAATCATATTTTAAACGGAATACATAGCCTGCGCTGCGCGAAGCGCCACTCTTGCCGGCAATCGGACTTTGAGAGGGTTGTGCATAGTCCAATTCGGGCAATGATTCGAAAGGCAAATCTTTGCCGTAAGCGGAGAGTGCATTGCTCTTATTATCGCGAGCTTCGACCAAAGCCATTGCTTCGATGTTGTGCAAACCGAATTTGTTGGCATAATTGATGCTCCCTTGACCTACCAATTGCTCATAGGTAGTCTGTCCTTCACCCAGTTCAGTACCGTTTGATGTACCGCGGGGATCGGCATACTTCTTCCAACTGCCGCTACTGTAACCCATTGTTGAGTAAAGCGTATTCAGGTTCTTATTGTGTGAAGTTGAATAGGTATAGGAACCATCCGCTTTCAGTTTCAAACCTTTCACCCAGGGTACGTCATAACTCAATTCGAAGTTGGTTGTAGCGTCGAAACTGCGGGTATTCTTATAGCCGGACTCGTAAATGGCAGCGAGCGGACTGTTGGGCAGGCCTGTATTCTTTTGAATGGCGGCACTATATAAATCGTTGTACTTCTCCGGCAAATAAGGATGCATTTGGATGGTTTGGCGGGCGATGGACAAGAATCCTACTTCCGAATAGCCATTATCACCGCCGCCGGAAGCAAATCCGGGTGTGTGACGCCGACCTACCACTCCCGATACTCCTAACTTGAAGTGGAAGTTTTTGGCGAAGTCGCTTTCGATATTTGTGCGTAAGTTGTAGCGGCGATAATTGAAATTATCGATGTTACCTTCCTGATTCAAATAACCTATGGAAGTAAAGTAACGCATCTTCTCGTTGCCGCCTTGTACCGTTACACTATGCTTCTGATTGAAACCGTTGCCGAATACCTTGTCGATATAGTCCACATTATCCCAACCGTCTGTGGGGTCACCATTTTGCATGGCTTTTATGTTATCTTGAGTGAAGTAAGGTACATATTCGTTGCGGTCCGAAATAGCGCCACTGGCAAGTTGGTCCATCATTTGCGCCATGTTGTAGTAATAAGCATATTGCGGACCGTTCATGAACTGCGGAAAGTTGGCATTCATCGATACACCGAAAGAAGCGTCGTAAGTCACCTGTGTTTTTCCGACCGTACCCTTCTTAGTGGTAATGATGATAACACCGCCTGCACCTTGCAAACCATATACGGCGGCTGAGGCTCCGTCTTTCAGTACAGACACGCTTTCAATGTCATTCGGGTCCAGGTCGTTGATATTGCTGACCGGGAAACCGTCTACAATGTAGGCCACACTATACACCGAACCGCGAATTTTCAATGATGCCTGGTCCAACCCCGGCTCACCCGATTCCTGCAAAGAAGAAATGCCCGGCAGGCGGCCACCTAATAACTGAGAAACATTGGTGGAAGGTGCTTTTAAGAGTTCATCACCCTTTATTGCCGAAACAGCACTGGTCAGTGATGATTTTTTCTGCGTACCATAACCTACCACTATAACCTCGTCCAAAAGTTCTGTATCATCTTTCAGAACTACGTTTACTGTTTTCCGACCGGCAACGTTCAGCTCCTGTGTCTTCATACCGATGTAAGAAAACACGAGTGTGGCATTCTTTTTTACATCCAGCGAATATTTTCCGTCAAGGTCTGTAATAGTGCCATTGGTTGTACCTTTTACGGCTACACTAACGCCCGGTAAGGACTCGCCTGTAGCGTCCGAAACAACTCCGGTGACGGTTATGCTTTGCGCATAACTGTTCATGGAGCATAGCAACAGTGTAAAGAATGCAAGTGCAAAGACTTTCATTCGTAGAGTGTTTTTTGTTGCATAACTCTCTTTTTTCATACTCTTAGTTTTTAGTTTGTAATTAAAGTTGGTAAACAAAGTTTTTCATTGTAGTTGTTCCAATACTTTCCAGCATTGGTATAAGCCTCTGGGCACGTGGAAACAGCCTTTCCATTTGCCCCCTTTCAGCGAAAGCAATACTTCGCCGCGGCGGTTCAGGTAGCCGTACCATTCAGGATTTTCAGTATCTTTGAAATGCGTCCATGTATAGTCGTGAACCTTCTCAAACCACTCCAGGCATTTCTTGTCGCCCGTCAGCTGATAGCCTTTTATCATAGATATTAATGTTTCGATATGCACCCACCAGAGTTTCTGATCCCACTCTAATTGCTGGGGAGGATTACCGTTGCGGTCCATGAAGTAGTAGATGCCGCCGAATTCATGGTCCCATCCGTATTCCAGCATCTTCAGGGCGGTGTCCTTGGCTTGCTCTATCAGTTCGGGACGGTTGATCCGCTTGCCCAGATCCATGATAAACCACATGGCCTCAATGGCATGACCGGGTGTCACCTGCCTACCTTCGAAGCAGTCTACCAGACTATTATCATCGTTCACATTCTCCACAATGATGCCTCCCAATTCCGGGCGGAGAAATACCTCCATCACTTCATGGATACAGATATCCATAGTCTTCTTCAAATACTCTTTATCTAACAGAGATTCGATTTCAACGGCCAGATTGCAGAGAATCATCGGCAGTGCAAATCCCTTGAGGTTGCGCGTACCGGGATGAAGTTTGTTCCATTTTCCTTTGGGGTTATTCACCTTTGACAATACCAGGTCGAAAGTTTTCTTGGCGATATCGGCATATTCCTGATTTCCGGTAGCAATGCTCAGCTGTCCGAAGGCCATCGTGGCAAACGTGTAGGAGAAAATGTTGTAAGGCTCCACTAAAGGATTTCCCTGGCGGTCCAGAGAAAAGTACCAGTTATAATTCCCGTCGTGTCCGTACTTCTTCAGAAACTCACCTCCTTGCACGGCGCAGTCTAACCATTCTTTGCGTTTCTCTACTTGGTTGTAGAGCATGGAGAACATCCAGACTTCGCGTCCTTGCAGCCAAATGAATTTGTCTGTGTCGAACACTTCTCCATCACGTTTCAGACAAGTATAGTAACCGCCATACTCAAGGTCTTGTGAGTGCTCTAACCAAAATGGAAGAACACTGTCCAGCAATTCTTCTTTGTACTGTTCAGCTAACTGTTTAAAGTTCATAACTTATAATTTTAGGTCGATTAAATCATTGAATGTCGAAATATTCCCTGTATCTGTCGTACAAATGGCCAGCTTGCAGATAGGCTGACTGGGGGCTCATGAAGTGAGAAAACTCAAACGTAATGGCTTTGTCATATCCGGCGCGTTTGGCGGCTTCCAGTTTCATGCGAAGTTTGTCGAACTTGATAGGCAGGAATTTTATCGGCATATCACGGTCGAAACTCTCCGCATTGGTCCAACACTGCATACCGTATTTGTCGGCCAACTTTTTGTTCACCGAGAAGAAAGCATCCAGTTCATCATAGTCGATGTGCCCGTCCTGAAAGGCGCAGGCGTCTACCACATCATGAATACCATCGAAGATTTCGTTCCATTCCTTTTCATGTTCTTCTACGGATACTGCATCAGCCTTGGTCAGCTTGTCTCCGCTTGCCATGACTGCCTTTTTCCCGTCAATCCAAGGGGAGATAAAAGTGGGCAATCCGTTGGAAACGTCCTTGCACTGTTTGCCCATAGCATGAAAAGCGTCAATGGCGCCTTTTGTGGCTCTGCTAATCTCACCGCTGATATACCATCCACCGAAGCTCGGATAACGTTCGCCATACCGACGCCATACTTCGTCGATGACGTACTTGTTATCCTCAATCTCCCAGCTCAAATCGCCGGTATCCCAATAACGGCCGGAATCGTAGAGACCGAAATAGAACTTCATGCCATATTTGCCCGCTAGAGTGAGAAACATCTCCAGTAGGTCGACGGATGGCATATAGCATCCTTTCTTCAACAGGTATTCAGAAGGATAAGTGATGAACTTTCGGTAGCCGGAACGAATCATGATAACCGTATCGATGCCGATACGTTTCATATGCTGGAAATCCTTCTCCCATTCTTTCCATCCCCAGTTCTGGTGGGGGATGTCATGTGAGATTTCATCTAAGAAAGTTCCGGTAATCTTCAAGCCGTTATTTCCGGGAGTAATCAACTTATCTTGTGAGACGTTCGGCCATGCAAGGTTTTCTTCTGACTTGCCGGAAGAAGCATTCAGTAGAGATGGAGCTAAAAGCAAGGAGGTACTTGCTAAAATTGACTTCTTCAGAAAATCTCTTCGATTGTTCTTTTTCATATTTTTCTTTTTGGGTTTTCTTAGTATTATTTTATTCTATGGCACAAATATATGTATATTTATTAAATTAGCAACTATATAATTAATATTTTTATTAAATGTCGATATTTTATTTGCTATATTTGAATAAATACACTCTATTATCGAGTATGTTATAATAAATAGGGTTCTATTCTGGGAATATAACTCATCTTTTCCTTTTTCTATACCTATATAGGTTAATTAAATCATTAGATTTTAATTAGAATTACTTGATTAATGGCGGTCTGTTGAATTATACCTTAAAATAGTGCGGTAAATTTCTTAATTAACTAAGAAGAAGTATTATTGAATACTAAAATGCAAGATAACCTTATGTTTGTGCAGGACGATTGGATGAAAGCGAAGAGTTGTTTCTTATAATATAGGGTAGTTCCGGATAATAGTTGTCCGGCTTCTTTTTCAGTAGATGATTATGCCTGATTTACTGCCATACCATCATTAGGGGATAAAATATTAGTATTTTATAAACTATGAGCGGCAAGTAGATGATGTTAACTTTTTAGTAGTGTAAGTGAAGAGATTACTCTCATTCACTTACACTACTAAAATTGTTTATTATTAGCTGTTTAAATAGAAATAATGGTGTGATGGTAATTGATGGAATAAATATTCCGCCAATTTTTTATCAGTTTGACAACTCCGGATTAGCAGCTATCGCTTCTCTTGGAATTTGAATTGTATAACGCGAATCATCCTGTTCCAATACATAGGTTCCTCCCTTGAGCACTTTTTCAATATGAGGGCGGGTGGTACGGCGTAAGTCGAACCAGCGATGTCCTTCAAAAGCTAATTCACGCGCACGTTCATCCAGAATCTCCTGTATCAGGGCTTCTTGGGTCATTGCGTTCACGGCAGTTGCTTTTACTGTATATGCTTCCGGCGTATAGCGCTTCTGCATTAACTCCAGCAATCGGGTGCGTGCTTGGGGCAATTTATCCGATTGTGCGGCTGCTTCTGCCGAATTCAGGTACATTTCTCCCACCCGGAAAGAACAACGGAAATCATCTTTTCCGCTCTTTTGGCTGAAGCGATAACCATTCTTGTCGGCAGCTTTAAAATAAGCGTCCAGACGTAAATCGCCTTCTTTGTATAAAGAAGCTAAAGCTTCTGATAGAACAGCAGCCTGTGTGTAGTTAGAAGACATACCGCGTTCTAAGGCAGTAATATTTTCTACAGACTGATAGTTGTTGGGCAGGGTATAAGTTTCTGCATTGAAATCTTCCAATGTATTCTTTTCAGCAAGTATCGCTTCGGCTGCCTGATATGCATTGTCCCATTGTCCCATATATAAATATACACGGGCACGGAGGGCTTTTACAGATAAGGTTGTGAAACGATAAGAAAATTTCTGTTCCCAAGATTCTTTATTAATCAGTTTTTCAGCCTCGTTGATATCTGCAATAACCGCTTCATAAATTTGTGCAACAGTATTCTTCTTCAGGATTTCATTGATATCGCTATTCAGCTTAAGCGGCACGGCTGTCGTCTCTAATGCTCCCGGACGGGTATAGGGCTGACCGTAAAGATTTACCAACAGAAAATGCATGTAAGCACGGAGCAGATAACATTCACCAATCAATTGGTCGATGTCCTCTTCGCTCCCTTCGTTGATGGATTCCCGCTCTTCTATGGTATAGTTGACAGTGAACATGATGCTATAGAAGTTCTTCCACTCAAAAGCAGTGGTTTGTCCCGGTGCGCTGAAGTCATCCCAACACTCGATTTTTCCGTAACGATCCTGTTCCCAACTATCGTCTTTCACATACAGTTCATCCGAACGAAAACAGGCGAGTCCTCTGGCATCGGGAACGGTCTTATAAGCTGTGGCAATCAGCGCTCTGTACTCAGCTAAAGTCTGGGGGATCACCTTTCCCGTAGGTTGAATGTCAAGCATATCACAAGCAGTCAGTAATACTACGCTGCTCATCAATAACATTATATATATCTTTCTCATTGTTTTAACTCTCTATAAAATTAAAAATTCAGGTTCAGGCTTAGGGTAACAGACTTCGGAGCCGGGGTTGCATACGCGTTGGACATCGTTTCCGGATCAAGATAATTCTTGTAACTTGAACCGAATACTAATAAGTTACGTCCTTCGATGGCAATTGTAGCGGAAGTCATACCCAATTTGCGGCTAAAATTAGCGGGCAATGTATACCCTAAACGGATGTTTTGCAGTCGCACGTAGTTTAGGTCTCTGATCCAGATATCCAGGTTACGGTATATTTCATTCTGGTTTGAATACCACATGTATTCGTCCAGACGTTCATTCTGGCTCAGCAGAACAGGAAAGATTGTTTCCGTGTTTTCCGGAGTCCATCGGTTCAGGATATCGCGGTTCGTATTACGTCCTTTATCAAAGTCAACGATAGAGTAGGTGGGTTGGCTGCGCACCTTTCCACCGAAGTCGAAACTGAAGTTGACACCCAGTTCAAATGCCTTGTATGTGAAGGTATTATTGAAACCACCGGTATAAGGGCAGTCGGCTGTACCTACATAAGTGTAAAGTTCACGGCGTTCGCGGGCTGTCAGGTCAGTTGCTCCGAATCCCCATTCCTGCAATTTGAAGAATTCCATAGCCGATACGGCTTTTCCGTCTTTACCCTCAAACATCGGATAACCTTCTTCATCCAATCCGGCTGTTTTCAGGGCAAACAAGGCTCCTACAGGATATCCTTCGCGTCCCGGTTCCAAGGCATCTTCGCGCAGTGCTTCTTTCAGTATTTTATTGTTGTTGTATGCGAAGTTGAAGTTGGTGGTCCACATGAAATTCTTGGTGTGGATATTGCGTGTGCTAAGGGCAACCTCAACACCCTGGTTCTGCATACTGGCCCAGTTGACGGTCAACATTTCAAAACCTGTTTCCAGTGGGAGCATTTGGGTTCCAATTAAGTCTACGCCCTTACGATAGTAATAGTCTACGCTCAGATTGATAGCCTGATTCAATACTGCAAAGTCGAATCCGGCGTTTACTGAGTGGGTTTTCTCCCAACGCAGTTTCTTGTTTGGTGCACCGGAAACGTCAATCATATCTTCCGACCCTCCCGGCAGGATATTTTCAATTCTGTAGTTACCCAGCAGGAAAGGAGAGGTGTTTTTGTCAATGTTTCCCTGCAAACCGTAGGATGCACGGACTACCAGATTGTCTATCCATTTGGCATTTGCCATAAAAGGTTCTTGAGAGATACGCCACAAACCACTGACTGAATATAATGGCAGATAACGGTATTTCTTGTCTACACCGAACAGGTCGGAACCGTCAAAACGGATACTTCCGCCCAATGTATAGCGGTTTAGCAAAGAATAAGACAGGGTTGAGAAAGCGGATACGTATGCATTCTCCACATGAGCTTTCTCGTGTAACTTGAAAGCCTGGCTTTCTTCCGGGAAGATAATTGGCTTTGTAGTCAGTGTCTTCCGGTCAAATCCATAACCGGCGCTATACAGCTTTTCCTCCCATGTCTTGCGGATTTCTGTTCCCACCATTACTTCAAATTCATGGATGTCATTGTAGGTATCGCGATATTCTCCCATCGCTTTCCAGGTGAGCTGGGACAGTGAGTTTTCGTTAGCCTTATGGAATCCTCCTTCCGGCAGGTAAGTTACGCCATTATTACGATGATTCTTCTTCTCTGTACGCATCACATAACTTTCTTCTTCAGCGATTTTTTCGATAGAAGTTTTATCCAGTTGCAAACCGAGTTGAGTGGTAATCTTAAAACGGTCGTCAAATCGCAGTTCAGCGTCGAAGATGGATGAAAGGCCGTTAATGCTAGTTTCGTTACTCGTATTTTTCCGTTCTTCGAAGAGGTTAAGACCAAAATCCATATCCGTATCATCTTCTACATCCACATCGTAATTATAGTTGCCATTGGCGTCATAAGGAGTGAAATAAGGATTTGCCAGACGTGAATAATAGATCGGGTTCGTCAGTCCCCGGTCATCCGGCAAATAAGTAGAGTTCTTACGGCGGTTGGCAAACATGGAAGCACCGACTTTCAATATGCTGTTCACCTTATAGCTGGTCTTCATCACTAAATTCAAACGTTCGGCAGAGACATTGGGAATATTACCGTTTTCCTTCATATATCCGAAAGAAGTGTAATAAGTTGCCTTTTCGCTACCACCGGAAAGAGACAAGTTATACTCCTGTGTAAATGCATCACGGAAGAGGATATCACTCCAGTCTGTGTTAGTTGCCTTTAGTCTATTGATTGCACCTTGAGCATTGGAGGACAAAGCGTTCCAACCTCCGTCTTTGAAGTTCTGTAGTTCTCCCAATCCGGAGATAATGCGATATACCTCACCTTTGGTTTCTCTGTAAGGATAGCCGGATTCCAGTAAGTCAAGTTCCAGACCTACTTTCTCTTCTGAATTCAATAGATTCAAGCGGTCTATATTCAACTTTGGAGAATATGTCAGCTTCGAAGAGAAGTTAATAACCGGTTTTCCGACTTTACCTTTCTTTGTGGTAATCACAATCACACCGTTAGCTGCGCGGGCACCATAGATGGCAGTTGCGGCAGCATCTTTCAAAACGGTGATATTATCGATATCGGCAGGATTCAGACCGGCAATGGCGGTTTGTCCTACGTTATCGATATCTTTCAGTACTTCCATACTGGGGATGTTCGTTCCTTCCAATGGAATACCGTCCAATACCCACAAAGGGTCTTGGGTACCGTTCAGCGAAGAGGTACCGCGGATACGGATTTTAGCAGGAGCGCCCGGGGCACCGGATATATTGCTTACGGAAAGTCCGGCAATTTGTCCGGTCAATGCCTGGTCTATGCTCTTGGCTGCACCTACCATCTGGTCCGAGATATCGATTTTTGACACGGCAGCCGTCAGTTTACGGCGTTCCACAGTCTGGTATCCCGTTACAACTACCGCATCAAGCATATGAGCAGAAGGTTGAAGAGTGATATCATATTGTTTTTTGCCCGGAATGAGTTTTATTTCCACTACATCATAGCCAACGTAGCTACAATAAAACCGGGTAATGCCATCCGGAATTGAAATAGAGAATTTACCGTCGATATCCGTAATGACACCAATAGTCGATTGATTGTTCCCGTTTTTCTTCAGATCCTCAGCCGTCACATAGACAGAAGCACCTATGAGAGGCAATTTATCCTCAGAAGAAATTACTACACCCCCTATCTGCCGATTTGCGGCAAGGGCGTAACTAAGGGTTCCTATCAGTAATAGGAATGTGACAGATAAGCGTTTTTTCATCTGTTAAAATAATAAAATTAATACTTATATTGAAAACTGCTAACAGCTTAGGTATCCTAACCGCCTGTTATTGAAAGAGTATCTGTCATCCTGAGCTTGCCGAAGGATCTACTCTTTCTTACTATAGGCTGGTAAGAGATGCTTCGACTGTGCTCAGCATGACAGATAGCACTGATAATCAGGTCGTCTGTCGCTAAATTTTGCGCTATGGTGCAAAATTTAAAGTCCTAATGCCGTGTTGATACGGAGAATCATGTCTTTATAATGATATTTGGTTGCAACGTCCGATGTTCCCAGGCGGCTCTGAAGCAAATCTTTGATGCGAAGCAACTCGCCTCGTTTCACAGAAATGGCATCCGAGATACGGTTCAGTTGCGAACCGTAGAAGTTCAGTTCGCGGCGTGCACCCATGCGGTCGGCATCCAATGAACGGTGGGCATGCTCGTCGCAGCTACACAGTGGCAACTGGTTATCCAGCAGAAAATGATTGTCCATTAACTTCTTATTAATCTTCACACCTTCACTTTCGGCGGCAGCCGTAATCAGCGCGTCCACAAAGTTCTTCTGTAAGGCGCGCGTCATGACATCGGGCAACGCACCACGTTCAGTACTTGCGAAGATGCTGCGATGCAAGCCGTCCATCAGCTCTACGGTCGTGAAAGCCTTCTTGCCGTTCACCGCTTCGTTTTCGAGCATACGCACCAGACGGTTGTTGCCCAGGAGATCCCAAAGAATATAAGACTGTGCGTTTTTCAGCACTTGCGTCGGTGCATTCTCTACCACACCCAGCGGAGTATTACGGAGCAGGTAAGTATATTCTCCCACTTCCGTGTCGAACAACCATTTCGGATAAGTCAGCACTTCATCCAGCAGGAATTTCAGCGCAGCCTGTTGTTTTTCTTTCTCTACAAAAGTATACGTCTTCTGTCCGTCGCCTACCACTGTATTTTCTATATAGATGCCGCCTATATTGGCAAGCACATGATACAGATAATTGTTCCACTGGTTGATAACGGCGTAGTACAGTCGTGAGGCTTCTTCATACGTCTGTCCTTTTTCTCCGGTCGTCGTCCATTTGATGATTTCGGGAACGATACGTTTCAGGTTGGCAATACCATACTGTGAAGAGCGCACGGCATCGTCTCCCAAATCTTCATTCTGTGCGCGAGGGTCTACAGCGTCACGCACGTCCTGTGCCTCGCTGTATTTGTAGAGCCGGTCCGTATGTCGGTTCAGGAAGTCATAAAGCAAATCCTTCTCTTCTTCCGGAGTCTCCTTGCCATACCAGCGGTAGCCGTACTCAATGGCAAAGATGTCGTAAGGTCCGATATGCGGAGAAAGTGCGGTGACATCGTCACCCGGCTGTGCCACGTAGTTGAAGCGGGCATAGTCCATGATAGATGAAGAAGTAGAGTTCATCCGGTCGGTAAACGACTTGGAACGGAGCGAGTCGGTGGGGAATGCCCACGAACCCATCATGTTGTGGCGCAGGCCTAATGAGTGTCCCACCTCATGACAAGCCACAAACCGCATGGCATCGCCCATCAGTTCGTCGGACAGCTTGATTCCCCGGGCTTCCGGGCGTACGGTTCCTGTCTGTACGGTGATCCATTCCTGCAGCATATTCAGCACATTGTGCCACCACATGATGTCCGCTTCCAGAATTTCTCCGGAGCGCGGGTCAAGGATGGACGGTCCCATGGCGTTGGCTTTGGTTGAGGCAGCATAAGTCAGGACGGAGTAATTCACGTCGTCCATGTCTATCGCCATGCTGTCGGTGACGTCTTTGGCGATAATCGCATTTTTGAAGCCGGCATGCTCAAAAGCCACCTGCCAGTCTTCGATACCCTGCTTGAT
Organism: Bacteroides stercorirosoris; assembly: GCF_900142015.1. Lineage (GTDB taxonomy): Bacteria > Bacteroidota > Bacteroidia > Bacteroidales > Bacteroidaceae > Bacteroides > Bacteroides stercorirosoris. The sequence continues at coordinate 25,062 of NZ_FQZN01000031.1, read as the reverse complement.
GTATTTGCGCCAGCGGTAAGGAGTGGAGTTCTCTATATAGAATACAATCGGCTTTGCCGGTTCCACTAGTTCGCCCCGCAGATAGCGTTCGCGGTCTTCCGGTTTCGGTTCCAGACGCCAACGGGTGATGAATTGCTGTTTGCTTACCCGTTGCTGTCCGTCGCTGTAACTCAGCAGCGGATTGGTGAAGTAACCTACACGGGCATTATCGAGACGCCCCGTCATGGGCGTTTCTGGCAGCAGCATCAGCGAGGAGCTTACTTCCACCGTCACATAAACCGTGGTGGTTCCTTCGGTCACTTTCGTGGTCAGTTCGGACGTGGCCACCACGTTGTTCTCGAATGCCTTGACTGAGAGAATGCGCGAGAGGTTCTTGATGGCGGAAGTCCCCAGGTTGATATTGGTGAAGACGTTGTTGATGCTTGTCTCCGTACCGTCATAGATGTCATTCACTTTGATAACCATGCTGGTGGAGTCATTATTGAATGCCTCGATCTTGAAACCGGCTATCAACGGTGAGATGTAATTGTCGCGCACGGACTGACTGATGGCATCTCCGGCGGGAGCGAGTGGGAGAGGGCGGCTTTGGCGAATCAGCAACTTGTTCGTTGCCTTGTCCAGCTCAAAACGCACCATCTGGTTTTCGTAGTTCGTGCCACGGTTCACTCCGGCCTCATTCAGCTCGGACGGAACACGTTGCAGTTTGTTCACTACCAGCATGTCTCTGCCCAGCAGGTTCGCGGGTACCTCAAAGTAATAATCATTCTTTTTCTGGTACACGTTGAACATACCTCGGTGCATGATGCTACCGTCTCCGGTCAGTTTTTCGTACTCGTTTTTGGATTTAACACTGTCATTAGGTTCGCTTTTCTTTTTCTTTCGGAACCATCCCATGGAATCGGGCGTAGAATTTACAGCGTGCAACACGACGGGCTCGCACATGAAAGCGCCTGTGGCGACTGTAGTCAGTAGAATTGTTTTAAGTTTCATCAGCTATTAATCAATTATCATCAGGTTACCTATTCTACTCATAGAATAAGGGGTCGCAAAGATAATAAAACTATCTGTACGAATAGATGATTGAGGTTCGTTTTGACGTTTTTTGTTTAATAAACCAAATGTTCCTTGATTTATAAAAAAAACGTATCAGTTAAAGTATGAATACAAACTTTAACTGACACTGTTTATACTATGCTTTTTAGAATTCGAAATCTTTTCAATCAAACAAGCTCTTGAATTTTTTGAATATCTTCTCTTTAATAGAAGTATTCGGTTTGAAGTTGTCTGACGTTTCCATTTCTTCGAGTGCTTTCTTCTCGTCTTTATTCAGGGTTTCCGGCACGTATACGCTGACGTTTACCAACAAGTCACCCGTACCGTATCCGTTCACACTCGGCAAGCCTTTTCCGCGCAGGCGGAGCACTTTACCCGGTTGTGTTCCCGATTCAATCTTCACTTTCACCTTTCCGTCGATGGTCGGTATCTCTACCGCACCGCCCAGGGCGGCTGTCGGGAAGCTGAGAAGCAGGTTGTAAATCAAGTCGTTCTCGTCGCGTATCAGATCCTTGTCCTGTTCTTCTTCAACAAGAATCAGCAGGTCGCCCGGCACACCATTGTGCTTTCCGGCATTTCCCTTACCACTCATAGAAAGCTGCATGCCCTCCATTACGCCTTTAGGGATATTCACGCTTACCACTTCTTCACCGTAAACGATACCTTCTCCGGCACACTCCTTACACTTATTCTTGATGATTTTGCCTTCACCGCCGCAAGTGGGACAGGTGGTACGTGTCTGCATCGTGCCGAGAATGGTCTGTTGGTTGCGGATCACCGTACCGCTTCCTTTACAGGTCGTACAAGTTTCCGCGCCGCCGTCACCCTCAGCGCCTGTTCCGTGACAATGATTACAGGGAACGTATTTTTTCAGTTTGAATTTTTTCTCTACACCGGTAGAAATCTCTTTCAGGTTCAGCTTCACCTTTACGCGCAGGTCCGAGCCGCGGAAGCGTGCGCGCTGTTGTTGCGAGCCTCCTCCGCCAAAGCCTCCTCCGAAACCGCTGAATCCTCCTCCGAAGCCGCCGCCACGTCCGCCGAAGATATCTCCGAACATGGAGAAAATATCGTCCATGGACATACCGCCGCTGAAACCGCCGAACGGACCTCCGTTGCCGGCGGCACCACTCATTCCGGCATGGCCGAACTGGTCATAACGGGCACGCTTGTCCGGATTGCTTAGTACGTCGTATGCTTCTGCCGCTTCCTTGAATTTCTCTTCAGCCACTTTGTCACCCGGGTTTTTGTCCGGGTGATATTGGATGGCTTTTTTTCGATAAGCTTTCTTTATTTCCTCTACCGATGCTGTCTTTTCGACTTCCAGTACTTCGTAGTAATCTCTTTTTTCCATATATATTATGTTATTCTCCTACCACCACTTTGGCATGGCGGATTACTTTGTCGTTTAGCATGTAGCCCGTCTGTACGCAATCCAGAATTTTGCCTTTCAAGGCTTTATCGGGTGCCGGAACCACGGCGATGGCTTCGTGATAGTCCGTGTCGAGCGGTTTGTCTTTGGTCTCGATCACTTTCACGCCATCCTGTGCTAGTACAGACATGAACTTGTTATAAATCAGTTCCACCCCTTCCTTCACGGCTGCTACGTCAGTGGCAGTTTCCATATTTTTCAGGGCGCGTTCGAAGTCGTCTACCACAGGCAGAATGCTGCCGATTGTTTTTTCACCGCCGTTCAGGATCAGCTCGGCTTTCTCCTTCATCGTACGTTTGCGGTAGTTGTCAAACTCGGCCGAGAGACGCAGATACTTGTCTTTCTGGTCTTCTATCGTTTTGTTGGCCTCTTCCAGTTCCTTGGCAAGCTTTTCTTCCTCTGTCAGAGTAGCTTCCTCCTGCGTTTCTTCTTCGCGAACTTCTTCATTCTCCGCAGCTTCTTCTTGAGTAGCTTCGGATTTTAACTCTTCTTCGTTGATGTTTTCTTTTTCTTTCGGGTTCATATTTCTATTCTTATTATTCTTGTTATTCTTGAAAAAAGGATTTGTCTTCATTGCTGTCAAGGGTTTAAGTTAATATACCGCTGTATCAACAAAAACTTTGCCAAACAGGCGGCTTTTGCCGAAAACGCCGCAAAGGTAATACTTTTATGTCAGATTGACAGCGCACTTATGGATTTATGATTTATGATTTCTGATTTATGATGGGAAATTGGAGATTTATGACTACCTTTGTGCCCGATTTTATCGGATAGCATGGATAAATCATAAATTAAAAATCATAAATCTTCTCATAAATCAATGATTACAGTCTCGAACGTTTCCGTACAGTTTGGAAAAAGAGTATTATTTAATGATGTAAACCTGAAGTTTACAAGTGGTAACTGTTATGGTATTATTGGTGCCAACGGTGCCGGGAAATCAACTTTCCTGCGTGCCATATCCGGCGAACTGGATCCTACCACCGGTTCTATCATGTTAGGTCCGGGCGAGCGTCTTTCCGTATTGAGCCAGGACCACTTTAAGTGGGATGCTTTCACGGTTATGGATACCGTAATGATGGGGCATACGGTTCTGTGGGATATCATGAAGCAGCGCGAAGTGCTTTATGCCAAAGAAGATTTCACGGATGAAGACGGTCTGAAGGTTTCCGAGCTGGAAGAAAGATTTGCAGAACTGGACGGCTGGAATGCCGAAAGTGACGCTGCCGCTTTGTTGAGCGGACTGGGCATTAAAGAAGATAAGCATTATCTGTTGATGGGCGACCTCAGCGGTAAGGAGAAAGTACGTGTCATGTTGGCGCAGGCGCTTTTCGGTAATCCGGATAACCTGTTGCTGGATGAGCCTACCAATGACCTGGATATGGAAACCGTGATGTGGTTGGAAGACTATCTGGCAAACTTTGAGCATACGGTGCTGGTGGTGAGCCACGACCGTCACTTCCTTGACTCTGTTTGTACGCATACGGTTGATATCGACTATGGCAAGATCAATCTCTTTGCCGGTAACTATAGTTTCTGGTATGAGTCAAGCCAGTTGGCTTTGCGTCAGCAGCAGAACCAGAAGGCAAAGGCCGAAGAGAAGAAAAAAGAGTTGGAAGAGTTTATCCGCCGTTTCAGTGCCAATGTGGCAAAGAGCAAGCAGACTACTAGCCGTAAGAAAATGTTGGAGAAGCTGAATGTAGAGGAAATCAAACCTTCTTCACGCAAATATCCGGGCATCATCTTTACTCCCGAACGCGAACCGGGCAATCAGATTCTGGAAGTTTCCGGCCTGACCAAGACTCTGGAAGACGGTACGGTACTTTTCCGTGGCGTCAATTTCAATGTGGAAAAAGGGGATAAGGTAGTATTCCTTTCACGTGATCCGCGTGCCATGACTTCATTGTTCGAGATTATCAATGAAGAAATGAAACCGGATGCAGGAACTTTCAACTGGGGTGTCACTATCACTACTGCTTACCTGCCGCTGGACAACACCCGATATTTCAATACCGACCTGAACCTGGTGGATTGGCTGAGCCAGTTCGGTGAAGGGAATGAAGTTTACATGAAGAGTTTCCTCGGCCGTATGTTGTTCTCCGGTGAAGAGGTTCTGAAAAAGGCGAGTGTGCTGTCGGGAGGTGAGAAGATGCGTTGTATGATTGCCCGTATGCAGTTGCGCAATGCCAACTGTCTGATATTGGATACTCCGACCAATCACTTGGACTTGGAATCCATCCAGGCGTTCAACAATAACCTCAAGAGTTATAGAGGAAACATCCTGTTCTCTTCCCATGACCACGAGTTTATTCAGACCGTAGCCAATCGTATTATTGAACTGACGCCGAATGGTATCATTGATAAGATGATGGAATATGATGAATATATCACTTCGGATCATATCAAGGAACTGAGAGCGAAGATGTACGGAAATTAAATATCGTTCTTACAATAAAGACACATCGCCTTGCAATATTCAGTTGTTGCAAGGCGATGTTTTTTAGGTGATTATATGATAGATGTCAATCTCGTTTATAGATCAACTTATTCCTCCCGTCCTCTCCGAACAGGTTATCCCCCAGCGTCGTAATTTTATTCCCTGTGGCCACCACATAGCGCAGGTTGTCACATCCCATGAATGCGCCATACTCAATGGCGGTCACCCCGGCAGGCAATTCCAGTGTGCCGCACAACCGTCCGCAACCGCTGAATGCCCGTTGTCCGATGCTTTTCAGACCTTGGGGAAGCTGGATGCGAAGCAAGTACTTCTTCTGTGTAAACGTATATTCGGGAATGGCTACGGCATTGCATTTGCTCAGGTTAACGGCTACAAGATTGGGCATATAGTCACGTATCAGTGTGAAATCCGCTGCGTCCAGTTTCCCTTCCACAGTGAGGAAATTCACGTCTTTGGGTTGCAGGCCAGCTTCTACCAATTCGCTGGCGAGGCTTCCCATTAAACCTACCTGCACAAAGGCTTCCATCGGCTCACCTTCTATCACAGCAAAGGTATCCCAGTGCTTTTTGGCGCGATAAGAATCGCTGCTGCCCAACGGTACGAAAATGGCTGTAATACTGTCCGCCAAAGCCTCTGTCAGCAGATTAGGGGCTGTTTTCTTTCTCAGCTGGCATATCTTCAGATTGGCACAACCCTTGAACGCTGCATCTTCTATATTCTTGATCTTTTCCGAAAGAATGACTTTCCGGAGAGTGGTTTTCCCGGTGAAAGTGCTGTCATTCGTCTGCTGGCAGAATGCATAAGCAGGCACGCAGTTGGGTGGATAGATATAGAACCGGTCGGGGTAAGTGCCGCTTTTGCCGGCATACGTGCTGATGGAGGCATTGGAGATGTCCAGTACCTGCAAGTTCTTGAATTCATCCCGCAAGTGCTTGAAGTCGATGGCATTGAGTTTTCCGGTCAGTGTAAGGTGGGTGATGCTGTTGGCTTCGTCTTCGGTGAGCATGGACACTAAGGTTCCGGGTTTGGAGACGAAATACGTTTTCTTGCCTGCCGTTGTATCTGGATTTTGGGCGACTACTGTGCAGGTGCATGTGACAAGCATTATAGTAGCGAGTATTTTTCTTATTTTCATGGTTGTTACGGATATGTTTTGACAAATATACGGATTTTACAGGAATTTGCTTCCTATTTTTAATTTTATAGGTATTTTTGCCGGGGTATTAACATATTAAAAGCGAAGGATATGAAATCAATGGATGGGAATGAAGAGGGGGAATTGAAAGTGCCGAAGGTGGTTGCTTGCATGGCTATGATAGCGAAGATTGTTGTCTATATACTTTTGATGTTTACGTTGACCGAAATATTGGGGATATTTCTGTATATTTTTCCAGCTCTGAAAGAGAGTGGAATCTTGTATGATGTTCTGGCGCGGACTTGCCTGGCGGGAGGTGCCCTGCTGGCGGCTTTTATTTTATTGAAAGGGTGGGATCATCGTCCGTTCGCCGAGTTGGGGTTGTCTCTGAAAGGGCGGGCTAAAGATATTCTTTGGGGACTATGGGTAGCCCTGATCATCTATGCCGTCGGGTTTGGAATATTATATGGGCTTGGTGAAGTCAAAATTGTGTCCGTGCACTTCAACCTGAATGATTTGCTTATGTCCTGGGTGCTGATGCTGATGGTTGCCGTCAGCGAAGAAGTCGCTTTTCGGGGCTTCGTCTTGGGACGTCTGCTGAGTGCGGGTGTCAATCGTTTCGTGGCTTTGTTCCTTTCGTCTGCCTTATTCTCGTTGATGCACTTTCTGAATCCTGACTTTTCTCTTATGGCTTTTCTGAATATATTACTGGCCGGAGTACTGATGGGGTCTACCTACATCTATACGCGTAATTTATGGTTTCCTATCGCTCTTCATCTTTTCTGGAATTGGTTTCAGGGACCGATTCTTGGGTTGGAAGTAAGCGGTGAACAATATGGCAATACCTTGTTGAACCTGAATCTGCCCGAAGAAAACCTCATCAATGGCGGTGCATTCGGGTTCGAAGGTTCCATCCTGTGCACCGCATTGATAAGTATTGCTATTGTGCTTACTCTGAAATCAGCTTCAAAGCAATCCGCTTCCGGGCTATGTCCACACTCAGTACTTTGACACGGACGTGCTGGTGGATAGAAACAATTTCGTTTGGGTCTGAAACGAACCGGTCTGCCAGTTGGGAGAGGTGCACCAGCCCGTTTTCTTTGATACCTATATCCACGAAAGCACCGAAATTGGTGATGTTGCCTACGATGCCGGGCAGTTCCATGCCCTCGTGCAAGTCGTTGATGGTGCGCACATTCTTGTCGAACTCGAAAATCTTTATCGGGCCTCGCGGGTCACGTCCCGGTTTGTCCAGTTCCTGCAAGATATCTTTCAGCGTCGGCATTCCCACGGTGGGAGTGATGTACTTCTCCGGCCGGATTTTCAGGCGGAGTTCTTTGTTGGCGATAAGCTCTGCCACACTGCATCCCAGGTCTTTTGCCATTTGCTCGACGATGCAGTAGCTTTCGGGGTGGACGGCGGAGTTATCCAGGGGATTTTCCGCCTGCGGGATGCGGAGGAAGCCGGCACATTGCTCAAAAGCTTTGGCTCCCATGCGCGGCACTTTCATCAGTTGCTTGCGTGAAGTGAACGCACCGTTTTCGGCACGGTAGTTCACGATATTCTGTGCCAGTTGCGGACCCAGTCCCGAAATGTAGGTCAGCAGGTGGTTGCTTGCCGTATTCAGGTTCACGCCGACCAGGTTCACGCAACTCTCTACGGTCAGATCCAGTGACTTCTTCAGTTTCGTCTGATCCACATCGTGCTGGTATTGACCTACGCCGATGGATTTCGGATCAATCTTCACCAGTTCCGCCAACGGGTCCATCAGCCGGCGGGCAATGGATACCGCCCCACGCACGGTGACGTCGTACTCGGGAAACTCATCACGGGCTATCTTGGATGCGGAGTAGATGGAGGCTCCCTGTTCGCTCACCACGAATACCTGAATTTCTTTTCTGAAAGTCTGGTGTTTCAGAAACTCTTCCGTCTCGCGGCTTGCCGTTCCGTTTCCCACCGCGATGGCGTCTATCTGGTAGGCTTCCACCATTTTCTGAATTTTTGCTATGGCGTCCGCTGTCTTGTATACCGGAGCGTGCGGATAGATATTTTCGTTGTGGAGCAGATTTCCTTGTGCATCCAGGCACACTACCTTGCAACCTGTGCGGAATCCGGGATCGATGCCCATCACCCGTTTCTGCCCTAAGGGAGATGCCAGCAGCAACTGGCGCAGGTTCTGGACGAATACGCGGATGGCTTCCTCGTCGGCCCGCTCTTTGCTTTGCGCTGCAAATTCGGTTTCGATGGAAGACTTCAGCAAGCGTTTGTAGGCATCTTGCACGGCTTCCGCCACCTGTTCGCCACAAGCATTGTTGCTGCGGACAAACCGGCGTTCCAGCCGTTCCACGCATTCTTCATCGTCGGGGCTTATGCTGACTTTCAATAGTCCTTCGGCTTCGGCACGGCGGATGGCGAGCAGCTGGTGTGAGGTACATTTATTCAGTGGTTTGCTGAATTCAAAATAATCCCGGTATTTATCGGCTTCACTCTCTTTGCCTTTCATCACTTTGGCGGTGATGACGGCTTGCCGGGAGAAAGCGAAACGCACGGTGTTGCGTGCCTGTTCGTCTTCGCTGACCTGTTCGGCAATGATGTCGCGGGCGCCTTTCAGTGCATCTTCCGCATCTTTCACTTCTCCTTTCACGTATGCTTCCGCGCGCTTTTCGGGGTTGGGTTCGCGTTGCAGCATCAGCAGTGTTGCCAGCGGTTCCAGCCCTTTCTGCCGGGCTACTTCGGCACGTGTCCGGCGTTTGGGCTTATAGGGTAGGTAGATATCTTCGAGCACGGTGCTGTCCCACATCTCATCAATGCGTTTTTGCAGTTCGGGGGTCATCTTTCCCTGTTCGTTGATGGTGTTGATGATGGTTTCTTTTCGCTTGGCTGTTTCGTTCAGCTTCTCGTATTGTGTCTTGATGGCTTCAATTTGCACTTCATCTAGTCCGCCGGTGGCTTCTTTACGGTAGCGGCTGATGAAAGGGATAGTAGCTCCGTCCGCCAGCAGGTCGAGCGTATGGCCGATTTGCTTCTCGGAAATGCCGAGGGCGGAGGAAATCATTCGATGGAATAATTGTATCATGTTGAGTTGTTTTTGAGTAATGAGCGTCAAAGGTACAAAAGAATTATAAAGAATAAATTATTGAAAGTCTTTTTATTAATTAAAAACAATCTTGAAAGGTCTTTTTAATAGCCGAAGCTCAGTCTTCAAGCTATTCTCTAACTGCGATACCTTTAATCGCTTTTTTAGCGCTCTGAATCTTGAGTATTTCGAACGTGTTTTTCGGCATTGGATATCTCTTTTGTTATTTGTTGTTGAATTTGAATAGATTTTAGAGGTCTTGTTGTATTACTAATCTTGTTCTGCTTACAAGGTATTAAGACTCTGTTTACAAGAAGTTAGGAGTTTGCCGACAAGAAGTTAACTATCTGTCGGCAAACTCCTAACTTCTTGTAAACGGCTAATAGTCAGTGTGGCTTTACAGTGTTTTTTTTCTACTGTTGATAGATTAATAACTGTTGGAAAAAAATTATTGGTTATTCTATATGATAAGCATTGCTTGTGTAGGGCTACACCTTTTGCCACAAAGGGTGTAGCCCTACATACTAAAGGGTGTAGCCATCCGGGGCAAATGGTGTAGCCCTTTTGGAAGTGCCCCTACAGGTACTTGTCGATAGGGGTTGAGGGATGCAAATAGCTGTTTTGGCATGACTATAGTTGTAAATATAGGAGAATTAGATGTGAGATAAAGGACTTGTTGCCTCGTCAATTGTGAAAGTTGAGCTTGCAAAAGTTGAGTCATTAAAAAATGGTTAGGGGTAATCGAAGGAATAGCATACCAGCTTATCTTTTATCGTTAACTACGTATTTGTCGGATGAACCTTATCTTCCTTAATCACTCGTTTATAGCTTTTGATGAGGTTGGCTTGATAGACTGTTTTTGGGTATGTAATTATTTGATATATAGTTTGTTGGGGATGGGAAATGGGAGGTGTTTAAAAAACGTTCGTTTAATGGTGCAAAGGTAAAGGGTATTTTTGGAATGACCAAAATGTTCGATAAAAATATTTTTCTAAGTTCTTTTTTGTTTATGTAAATATCTAATGTACAGGTTTTTAAATCCTAAAAAATAATATTAATATCTATTCGAATGAACGCTACGGGAAGAGGCGTTTTTTTTACAAATCTTGGCGTCCATTAAACGAACGATTAAAAGACGATTTATCTTCCTTAATTCCTTCGTTTATAGCTTTTGCCTCTAAGAGCTTCACATAATTGTTTCACTGCTTCTTTTTCCGTGATGGTAGGAAGTTCTGAGATAAGATGAATGCAGAATAAGTTATTGAAAATAATCGCATTACATAACTTGACCGGTAGGTATTTCACTACTCCGGTGTCCCTGGAAAATATCCTGACGCAAAGTGACTTTGCGAAAATATGATGACTGAAAGTACTGACTCTCAACTTTCAACTTCCAACTCTCAAACTCCCCATTGGTTTGCTGTCCGTGTTTCCTATAGTCGTGAATTGACTTTGAAGTCTATTCTTGATAAGGAGGGCATAGAAAGCTTTATTCCAATGTGTTATGGAATGGTGATGAAAGGTGGTAAGCGTGTGCGCAGGTTAGTTCCTGCCATCCATAATCTTGTTTTCGTTCATTCTACGCGCAAGCGCATAGACGTTTTGAAGGATGAGCTTGAGGGCACGATGCCTATACGTTTCATAATGAACCGTGAGTATTGTCGTCCGGTTGTTATTCCTGATGCACAGATGCGCAGTTTTATTCTCGTGGCAGGCAGTCACGATGAAGCCATTCTTTATATAGAATCAGCCGAGCTGAACCTGGTGAAAGGTCAGAAAGTTCGTATCACCGATGGTGTTTTCAAAGGTGTGATCGGTGAGTTTGTCCGTATTCGTCATGATCGCCGTGTGGTGGTTAATATCGAAGGTGTCATGGCTGTTGCTACTACTTTTATTCCACCTACTCTTGTGGAGCCGATAGCCGTTGATTGATAAAAGTCATTGGCTGGTAATGGTTATTGATTTGTAATAGTTATTGATTGATAATAGTCGCTGATTGGTAATCAGTATTAATTGCTGATAGTCATTGATATTAGTTATTGATTTGTATTAATTATTGATATCCCGTTAATTGTCGTTAGAGTCCGTCATCCTGAGCTTGTCGAAAGGTCTTCTCTTTTGAAACGGCTCTTCTCTTTTACAAATCAGCCTGATTTTTCTTTCATAAGTGAAATAGCTCTTCTCTTTTTGAAATATAACAATTAATAATATGGATTTTAATTCTTCATCATTATTTTCTTCAGCCCATCATCTTCTAACCTACGGGCTTGATGGAAGTCCCATTTATGCGGACCAATTTACGCGTTTGAACCGTGACGTTTACGAACGAGCTATCGAACTTTGCAACTCTCACGGAACTACAGCTGAGGAGGAGGCTGAACTCTGCCTTGGCTTGTTAGTAGCTTTCGCTGCAACGATTTATGATAATGGTTGTAAGCAGCAATATATCCAGAATGTTTTGGATCGTAGCTGGGAAGTGCTTCCCAAACTTTCTCCTTCATTGCTAAAGGTTCGTCTCCTGACGTATTGTTATAGTGAGTTTTATGATGAGAGTTTGGCTCGTGAGGCGCATACGATTATCAATATCTGGAACAAGAATGAGCTGACTTTGGAACAGGCGGAGATTGTGGAGGAGTTGAAGAGGTTTGAGGAGAATCAGTATCCGTGGGAAGAAGTAACAGTGGAATAAAATGAATATAATTGAAACTTCAATAGAGGGCGTAGTCATTATTGAACCTCGTGTTTTTAAAGATACCCGTGGTTACTTTTTTGAGTCTTTTAATCGAAAGGAATTTGAAGAAAAAGTATGTCATACACAGTTTGTGCAAGATAATGAAAGTAAATCTTGCTATGGAGTAATCCGTGGGTTACATTTTCAGAAACCGCCTTTTGCCCAAAGTAAATTAGTGCGTGTTGTGAAAGGCGCTGTACTTGATGTTGCTGTAGATATTCGTAAAGGTTCTTCTACTTTTGGACATCATGTGGCAGTAGAACTAACAGAGGAAAATCATCGTCAATTATTTATTCCTCGTGGTTTTGCTCATGGTTTTAGTGTATTGAGCGAGGAAGTTATCTTTCAATATAAATGCGATAACTTTTATGCCCCTCAATATGAAGGGGCGATTACTTGGGATGATCCAGACTTGGAAATTAATTGGAGGATACCGATGGATAAAATATTATTGAGTGAAAAAGACAAACGACATCCGAGGTTAAACAAAATAGTATATGAATTTGATATTGATCAGTCAATTTGAAATTATATGTGTTTCTTTTTTGAATAGGTTGCCTCAATTGATAAGGTCAATCAGAGAATTTTTAAATAATTGAGAGATATGAGGCGTGATTATAAGTAATTGTATTCAAAAATGAAAAATCTTGTAATTATAGGAGCAGGTGGTTTTGCTAAATCTGTTTTAGATTCAGTGGATCACATGAATTTTCGCATGGTGGGATACATTGATGATATTAAAACGAAAGGTGTTGAGCATTTGGGGTTTCCAGTTTTGGGAAATTCTATTGAATGTCTGGAAATTCCAGAAACGTATGTATATTTTGTAGCAATAGGTAATAATGCGAAACGAAAAATATGGTTTGATAAACTAAAGGGAATGGGACTTTCTTTGATTAATGTAATTGATAAAACAGCTTTAGTTTCGCATCATGCTACCATAGGTGAAGGTTGCTTTATTGGGAAGTTAGCTATTCTAAACCATGGAAGCGCAGTAGGTGATAATTGTGTGATAAACACACGTGCACTTGTTGAGCACGGTTGCCATATTCAGAGTCATGTAAATGTATCAACAAATGCAACGCTCAATGGTGATGTGATATGTATGGATGGTAGTTTTATTGGTTCTGGTACAGTTGTCAATGGTCAGATAACTATTGGAGAATGGGCTCTTGTGGGTTCCGGTGCAGTTGTTGTAAAAGATGTTTCTCCTCATTCTACTGTTGTTGGTGTCCCGGCAAAAGTTATCGAGTCGAAAAGTCATAAATATAATTCGTAAGAAAGATATGGAACATGTATATATAATAGCAGAAATAGGTTGTAATCATTGTGGTGCTCCTCAAATGGCAAAGAAGATGGTGGAAGAGGCAAAATTCTGTGGGGTTGATGCTGTAAAATTCCAAACATTCAAAGCTGTTGAACTTATATCAAAATTTGCTCCTAAAGCGGAATATCAAAAAGTAACCACTGGCAATAATGAAAATCAGTTGGAGATGACCCGTAGGCTTGAATTGTCCTATAATGATTTTATCGTACTTCGTAATTATGCCATAAGTCTGGGACTTGACGTCTTTTCCACTCCTTTTGATATGGATTCGATTGACTTTTTACAACGAAGTGGACAGGCTGTTTGGAAAATACCTTCAGGTGAGGTTACTAATTTGCCATTTCTTGAGCGTATAGCGAAGATTAAGGCTGCTGATAAAAAAATTATTCTTTCTACCGGTATGTGTACTATGGAAGAAGTACACAAAGCGGTCAATATCATTTGTAAATACGAAGATCCTAAAAATCTTGTAATATTACATTGTAATACAGAATATCCTACACCGGATGAAGATGTGAATCTTAGTGCGATAGATACATTGCATAAAGAATTTCCTCATATAAAAATAGGCTTTTCTGACCACTCTGTCGGTTACGTGGCGGCTATTGGTGCTTGCATGAAAGACATTGTTATGATTGAAAAGCACTTTACTCTTGATAAAAATCTTCCCGGTCCTGATCATAAGGCTTCTGCAACTCCTGAGGAGCTTAAGGAACTTTGTCATAATGTACGCCGTATTGAAATAATTGCCGGTGAAGGTGGTAAAAAAGTGACAGAATCTGAACGTCGGAATATTAATATTGCTCGTAAATCAATCGTTGCACGTAAGCCAATCAAAAAAGGTGAAATTCTAACAGAAGATAATCTTACATGTAAACGGCCGGGAAATGGAATTAGCCCAATGGAGTGGTACAATGTGGTTGGTACTGTTGCTGTGCGAGATTTTGGTGGAGATGAGTTGATTGAAATTGAATGATTTGTATATGCCAATTAATCAGTATGATAAAGAATTTATAGCTATAATAAATTGCCAGTCAGACAATCAACAATCCTATGATTTCTATACCCTTGGTCTTTGGGGTAAATTATGTTTTGAATATGTTTGTGATGTAGTATGTGCTATAACCCTCTTTTCTGAAATATATCTTTTAACAAAATCTTCAAAAATAGCAAAGCTTGCAAAAAAATATCCTGTAAAGGTTGTAAGTGAAAGACCGTTTTTGACTACCAATACAATTTGGGTTTCAGGAACGGCCATTTTTCTTACTGAAAAATCAATTATAAATGCTATCTGTGATTTTCAAGATGGAGTACTTCTTTCTGTAAATCAACAATATATAAATTCGTTTGATATTGGCCTTGGTGTGTTTGTTCGAAATAAATTTCCGTTTGTTTCGAATGCGTTTGTACTAATAGGAACTTCCCCTTATGCGCAGACTTCATATTATGTACTGTCTGATGAAGAAGCGCTTACTATTGATTCAATAGATAAATTTGAGTTAGCTTTAGTCTTAAAAAAGAAAAAGATTGGTCGGAGGTTACTCACTAAATCTATACTTGAGCGAATAAAAGAAAAAGAAAATATCTTTTTGCAATGTGATGATAGTGATACAATCTGCTTGGTTGGTCATTCACAAATTGATTTATGGGGATGCGATAAAATAGGTGGATATAACATACGGAATTGTGGGATTAGAGGAATATCTTCCGTTGAATATGAAAAGTATATTTTGAAACCTGACTTGCTGAATTGCAATTCAGATATATTTATCGTAATGCATGGTATCAATGATATTGTATGTCCTTATTCGGATGAATTTATTATAGAAAGCATTTCGCATATATTCGATTTCATTGAGTGGAAAAATCCTAAAGCAAAAATCTACTTTATCAAGATTGTTAACACTAATGGCCGTTTAGAAAGACCTAATAAACGGATAGATGGCTTAAATAATAAAATAGATCAAGTTTTTTCAAGAAGGGTTTCGCTTATTGATACTAAAGAATTTTCCGATGAGTTTGGAGATTTGAAAATGAGATATACAATTGATGGTCTTCATTTTTCTCAAGAAGGATATGAAACCCTTTTAAAAATAGTAGAACAAAGTTTGAAACAATGAAGAAAATAGCAATTATTCCTGCACGTTCCGGTTCAAAAGGCTTAAAAGACAAAAATATTATTCCTATTAATGGTAAGCCGCTTTTGACTTACTCGATAGAAGCTGCACTCCAAACAGAAGTTTTTGAGAAAGTTGTTGTATCTACAGATTCTGTACACTATGCAAATATATCAAAACAGTGCGGAGCAGAAGTAATGATGAGGGGAGAGGCACTGTCTAATGACAAAGCAACTACTTATGATGTCATAGCTGATTTTATGGAAAGATGTAATATATCGATCGATTATTTTGTTTTGCTTCAGCCGACTTCTCCAATGCGGACCTCCAAACATATAACGGAAGCTATTGAGTTATTTGAAGATAACATGGATAGGTATGATTTTCTTGTATCGATGACAGAGAGCCATTTTGCAAGTGTATTGGTAAAGCCTATTGATGAAGATATGAGTTTAAAATACTTTGATACAGATTTCTCTCGTTATCGGCGTCAAGGTTATAAAGAATATTCGCCCAATGGAGCAATATTTATTGCTAAACCGCATGCCTATCTTAAAAGAAAACATTTTTTTGGTTCCAATGCAATAGCCTATATTATGAATAAAGTGGAATCTGTTGATATAGACGATAAAATAGATTATGAGTTGGCTAAAATCTTACTAATGGAACGAGAAAATGGGAAATTATAAAGTTGCATTTGCTACAGGCTCACGAGCTGATTATGGTATAGTACGTAGTTATATTTCTTTGCTTGATAGAGATGAAGATATTCGTTTTTCATTGTTATTGACAGGAGCTCTTCTAGATTTAAAATATGGAAATGAGCTGGAAATAATTCATGCTGACGGATTTGCTATTGATGTGGAGATTCCTTTAACCTTAGGGGTGAATCGGGTTTCCGAAACGACAGAAGCTATGTCAGAAGCACTTTCTGCTTTTGGATATTATTTTGAAAATCATAAGTATGATATTGTCATAATTCTTGGAGATAGATATGAAATGTTATCGGTAGCACTTGCAGCCGCTATGCATCAGATGAAAATATTACACTTGCATGGAGGCGAAATAACATTAGGTAATTATGATGAATTTATACGTCATTCTATTACAAAAATGAGTCATTATCATATTACGAGTACCGAAGAGTATCGTAAGCGAGTGATACAGTTAGGTGAGAATCCGGATAATGTAGCATACCTTGGGGCGCTAGGTGCTGAAAATTGCTTGAAGATAAATGAATCAAATGTGATGGATGATATTAAAGTTGCTCCAAGGGGATTTACTGTTCTTTTCCATCCGGAAACAATGACCTCTACATCTACACTCGAACAAGTAAATATACTTCTTGCGGCAATTAGTCAGTTCATTCAAAAGTATCATTTCTATTTCATAGGAACAAATGCAGATACTAAATCAGATGACATACGTGATGCAATAAAGGCATATTGTAAGAGTCATGATAATACTGCTTATGTGGATAATTTGCATCCTGATGCTTATCATTATTTGGTGAAGAATTCTTATGCTTTATTAGGTAACTCTAGTTCTGGTATCATTGAG
Source organism: Bacteroides stercorirosoris (assembly GCF_900142015.1). Lineage (GTDB taxonomy): Bacteria > Bacteroidota > Bacteroidia > Bacteroidales > Bacteroidaceae > Bacteroides > Bacteroides stercorirosoris. The sequence continues at coordinate 8,176 of NZ_FQZN01000031.1, read as the reverse complement.
GCACCTAGTTTGGGTACTTATACAATCAATATTGGTGATCGGCAAAAAGGGCGAGTAAGAGGAAAGAGCGTGATAGATGTTCCTTGTAAGATAGAAGCTATTGTTAAAGCTATAAATCAGGTGGTTAGTACTCCATTAAAAGAAAATGACTCTCCTTACTATAAAGTAGATACTGCTGAACAATATTATCTGTTTACAAAAAGTATTTTGAATAATATGAAAGAGGATAGTACTAAAGAATTTTGGGATGTTGACTTTTAAAAGATGTAAGCATCTATATGGATATATGTCATGTTTTAAACGTTTGCAAGCTAATGTTGAATTTGGAATAATTTTTGATGAAATTCGGATTGAGTACTGTGATATTTCCTTGTTATAGGGTGTGCTCTTAATTGAGTATTTTACATATTGTTGTGTTATGTTATCTGCTTTATTTAGAAATAGGAATGCGAGGAATGGGGTTTTATTCGCCATGTATTCCATGCTTAATACAGGAATAAATTTCATTGTAATGATGTTAATGGCTAAATATATAAATCCAAATTCTTATGGATCATTGAGCCTTTTTACTACATTGATCTCATTCTTGACTATTTTTATTTGTTTAGGTACTAATGGATTTATAGGAGTTAACTTTTTTGTCTCGGAAAAAGATAAAATTAGAAGATTGGTAAATGTTGTTTTAATTACGTCAATTTTTATTTTCTTTTTCTTGTTATTTACGTTTATTGTTTTTAGGGGTGCTTGTGAAAGGTTGATGGGATTATCTTTTTTATTTCTTTTTCTTGCTATTTTATATTGCTTATTACATGTTGTGATATCTTTATTATTAGATATATGGAGGTTGGAAGAAAAAGTAGGTAAATATGGTATTTTGTCTATTTCGTATGTTTTATCAAATTTAGTATTTACATTGATATTTGTAGGTGTTAATCATTTGGATTGGCATGGAAGGGTGTACGCTCAGTTGTTGACATGTATTGTGTTCTTTTCAATATCAATATTTGTATTGAAAAAAAAAGGTTATTTGATCAATATTCTACCATTAAAAAAAGATTTTAAAGAATCATATAAATTTGGCATCCCATTATTACCTCATGGCACATCTTTTTGGCTTAGGCAAGGTCTTGATCGTTATGTGATTAATGCTTTTATGTTACAGTCAGTTGTTGGATTATTTAGTTTTGCGGTAAATATCTCGAATATTATTCAAATAATAGGAATGGCTTTTAATGCTTCTTATTCTGTGTATATCTATAAGATGTTATCCTCACAAGAAAAAACTAAGATCTTTTGTATAAAAAGAAATTGTGTATATTTATCTATGTGTTACCTTGTTATCACTATTGTGATATATGTTGCTGCTCTTTTTTTATTGCCAGTTGTTTTTCCTCAATATATAGATTCGCGGATTTATTTATTTCCATTATGTATAGCTTCTATGTTTCAATGTTTGTATTTAGTTTATGTTAATATTTTGTTTTATTATAAGAAAACGAAGCAGCTCATGTATATCACTTTTCCTTTAGCTATTATACATGCTGTGCTATCTGTAATATTCACTAAATATGGAGCGGTTTATGCTGCTTATATAGCGTTATTCGTAAACGCTTTAATTGCTTTAACCGTGTATTTATATTCCCAAAAAATATTAAATAATAATGTTGCCTTAGAAGCAATTGATAAGTGATTTATAATAAAATAAGGTATATCCTTACATAGGTATTCATATTTTTTTTATGTGATTATGGTACAAATTATAGAAAAGTATTCATTAGATTTTTTGAGTGAAGAGTTTTTGGAATTATGTAATTTTCAATTTATAGCATTCATCTATTCCTCTTGGCATTTTGATAATCTGATTTCTTGTATGGATTTATACAATGTTAGTAAAGGTGTAATTATTTTAATGCCAACAGGGGTAAATAGGTTCCCTGATTACTATTTCTCTGATTTAAGAATTAAGGATTGTACCGTTTATAAACTTACTACAGATGCTTCTGATTATGGTTTATCGATTTTTAAGCGCATTTTCTTGAAAAAAAGCAGGAAAAGGATAATTATCTTTAATCCTATGGCTGTCAATATTAGGACTTTTTCGAAAGTTCCACTAGGCAATTTGACAGTAGATTATGTTATTATTGATGAGGGCTTGGGAACTTATACGTTTCCTCTGAAACGTAAAACGCTAAAGGAGGGCATGAAACAATTTTTGAAGAAACTAATGATAGTATTCGTTGATATAAATATTAAATATCAAGTGCTGTTCTATGATAATAAATGTAAATTGGGATTGAATGTAGGGTTGTCAAATGCATTAAATAAGCATTACAAGAATATTTCAGAATTATCAGGTTTGTTATCTTCCGAAGGGTGTCAATATGTTCCTAACTCGATTTTATTTTTTAAGGATTACGTTGTTCAAGATAATGAGTTTTATGATCAATTATTGTTTAAGTTAACTTCGTTTAATTTGAATGTATGTGTTAAATTACATCCTTGTGAGAAATCATTGGATTTTTTGGAACTAGCAAATAAATATGGTTGTCATATTGTTCCTAACTATTTGTCTGGAGAACAAGTTGTATATTTACGCCCTACATGTGTTATTTCTGGTTTTTCCACAGCAGGATATACTTCGGCTGGAATATTTAATATACCTGTTTTTAATTTGTGGGAATTATATAAAGATAAAAATATTTTACTAAACAGGTATCGGGAGGTTAAAGTATTTAATGATTGTATCTCTCAATTTTTACCAAATATTAAATTTGTTAACACTCTTGACGAAATAAGTATTTAATACAGTAATTCAAATATGAAAATTAGGAAAGTAACGTGTAATTCTTTTTTTTTAGTTTTATACTTATTTCTTGCAGTCTCTATTTGCTATGTTCCTCATATTGTGAAATCTCTACTTACAGCTATACTCTTTTTATTGCCATTTACATTTATAGTCCTGAATAAGGAAATTGCACATAAATTAGCAGGTAAAGTTTGTTTCTTTATCTGCATTTTTTTCCTTTTTTTCTTTATTCAATTATTAAATGCGAGAGTGTCTTTTAGTGTGTTTTATATCATCTCTTCATTTGTTTTGGCATATACTTTATTGACTCAGCCATTTTCAATTAAATATGTGAAATTGGGATTTTATTTATTGTCTTCATTTTATTTTTTATTATTGATATTAGGTTATCCATTAGATGCATATATGAATGATAGTAGCCGCAATCTTGTATCTATTAATTTAATTGTATATGTTGTTGTTATATATTTGTTAGAATGTAAACAAAATAAATCATATTCGTTAGTCCCTTCTATCTGTTTGCTTTTAGTAAGTGTAAGTGCTGTTGGAAGAGCTGGGATATTATGTTCGTTATTGCTTTTGTTCGCTTATCTTATTTATAGAATAGCTAATAGTAAATATCTCTTATTCGTTATATTGCTTTTATTGTTGACTTTTGTTTTAGTATTTGTTGATGATATACTTATTTTATATGATAATTTATTTGCTAAGACAAGATTTGCTGCTGAAGGCTTAGAATCTTCAGAAAGAGAAGAGTTGATTAATACATATTTTTCTCATTTAAATCTTAAAACATTTTTGATTGGTTATGATTATAGTCAGAATTTATTGTTTAAATCTTACTCTTTTAACCCTCATAATTCATTTTTGAGATTACATTATTATATAGGTCTTCTAATTTTGCCGATATTATATTGTTTTAGTAAGACCCTGTGTCGTTTGTTTTGGAAATTTGATATTTTTATTTCGTTGTTATTTCTTGTTTTATTAATAAGAGGATTTGTTGATACAATTTTTTTCTTTGACAAATATGATTTTGTAATAGTTGCTATGGTGATAATGCCATTCTATAATAAAGTGAGCCCTAAAAATAGTTGAGTTATTCTGTTTTTTGTTGATTGCCTCTTTCGTAGACAGATAATCTTATGTGTAAAAAAGCACTAGTGTAATGCTTGTCATATATATTGATGTTTTATAGATTTTTTATATATCAAAATGAAAAAAGTTTCCATATATGTAAAGGGTGATAGAAATTCTACTGATTATTATCGTATATATCAATACCTAGATAAATTAGACGAGAAAAATTTTCATTGTAAGTATAGGATGCAAATGGGAGAGAAATTGTATCGAAAGTGGATGCCTGTTTCTGATAAGCCTATCTATATAAAGATATTAGCATATCTCTATATTTATTTTCGAAGACTTTGGGGATTATTTTTTGATTTTCTTGTTGTTCCTGATGTATTGGTATTACATCGTAGTTTTATAGGAAGATATATGCCATACAGCTTCCGCCTTTTACTAAGAGGGATTATTTATCGTGATACAAAATTGGTTTGGGATTTTGATGATCATATAGTTGCAAATAAGGAGGTATCCAAAAGAACATTTGATGCTTTTGCTGAGCTTGCTTCATGTGTATTAGTTACTCATGATTATTTGAAATCTCTATTACCAGTATCTTATCAGGATAAAGTGATTATTCTCCCTACTACTGATGGGGATATGTATAGATTGTTTACTGATAAAGTAAATCTAAAGAGGCTTTCCCTTTTACAAGAGCAGGTTATTATGATTTGGGTGGCAACAAAAAGGAATATGCGCTTTTTAAAGCCTATTATACCTGTTTTGGATAAGACTGCTCGTTTGTTGTATGACTTGGATAAGAGGAAATTAGTATTAAAGGTTATTTGTAATGAAAGACTTGAATGTGATTGTGATAATTTAATTATAGAAAATATTTGCTGGAGTAGACAGGGGGCTATCGAGGGTATGTTAAAAGCTCATATTGGAATAATGCCATTATTAGATAGTGAATTTACTCGTGGTAAAGGAGGTTTTAAATTGATTCAGTATCTTTCTATTGGATTGCCATGTATTGGTTCAGATGTGGGTTACAATCATTCAATTATTTCGCTTGAATGTGGATTTTTACCTCGAACAGAAAGTGAGTGGATTACTGCAATTATAAAATTGTCTAATATTTTGAGTTGGAAATCATATAGTGAAAATGCTTTTCAATATTGGAGGTTAAATTTTTCTTATGAAAAAAATTTGGAAGTATGGAAAGCTTTGATTAATGAACCATGATATATTGTATGATATGAGTACTTTAACTTTTAAGATTTTAAAACGAATACATGTTATTGCAGATGAGGAACGTTATGGGAAAATATCGCTTTTAGCGGTAATTTGCCATACTTTTTCGACGATTAGAAAACTTCTACTTTATAAATATTGCTATTCTTCATTTTTGTTGGAACCATTGAATTTAAAAGTATTGAGAGCTACTTTTTGGCGCTGGATGGGATGTAAAGTAGGAAAAGACGTTTTGATAGGTCATTCTGTGTCTTTAGATTATGGCAACACGGAACTTATAACAATTGAAGATAAGGTGATTATCACTAATTGTTGTATCTTATTATGTCATCGGAGGGATATGGCTGGCTATAAAAAAGGTGATGTTTCTTATGATTTACCCTATATACATAAGCCTATTACGTTAAGACGTGGTTGTCAAATAGGTATGGGAAGCATTATTATGCCTGGTGTAGAAATAGGTGAGGGGGCAATTATTGGTGCTCGTTCTGTTGTTACTCACAATGTTCCGGCATGGGCTGTTGCTGTGGGTGCTCCTGCCAAAGTGATAAAAGAATTATAGTAATGAACGGACATTTTTTAATATCCCTTGACTTTGAATTGGTATGGGGATTAGCTGGATGGGACTTGTCTCAGATAGAACATTATAAGCAAAATTTATTTTCTGCAAAGGATGCTTTGTACAAGATTGTTTGTTTGTTAGAAAAATATAATATGAAATGTACAGTGGGTTATGTGGGTGCAATGAATCATGTTTCTCAGCAGGAGTTATATAATACTAATAATATACTTATACCAGCTTATTCGAACCATCTTTACGCTTCATTTGGTTCATTATTGCCTTATATGAATAGAGAATTGGATGAGCGCCTATTTTTGGCCCATCAAGAAATAGAAATGTTGCAAAAGAAGGCTAATGTAGAGGTTGCAAGTCATACTTATTCGCATTACTACTGTTTAGAAGAAGGACAGACGATTGATGATTTTGAAAATGATGTAAGAATGGCAATAACAAATGCAAAAAAACAAGGTGTTAATCTTGTTTCTATTATTTTTCCTCGTAATCAAGTGAATGATGATTACCTGAAAGTTTGTCACAAGTATGGATTCACTCATTTTAGAGGTATGATTAATACTGCTCTCTATAAACCAACTAAAACTGTTTTTCGATATTCACCTATGGGTGCGTTACGCTTTTTAGATACATATTTAAATATATCAGGAAGTAATACTTACTCTATAGAGAATACTGTAGGTAAGGATTTGATAGATGTACCAGGAAGCCGATTCTTACGCCCTTATTCTTCTAAATTTTTTTTTCTGGAGAAATTGAAAATGAGGCGTATCAAAAACTCTATGACTGATGCTGCAAAAAAAGGACATATTTATCATTTGTGGTGGCATCCTCATAATTTTGGTATAAACATGAGTGAAAATCTTTCTCAATTAGAGGAAATCTGTTGTCATTTTGATCATTTGAAAAAAGTATATGGTTTGAAAACTTCATTTATATCTGATATTTGATGAATAATCTACTGCATGTTGTAAATATTTCGTTTGTTCTTCCTTATTTTATAGGTAAGCAATTTCTTTATTTTCATCAGAATGGTTATAATGAGTATGTTATTTGCAGTCCTTCTGATGAATTATTAGGGTTTGCTCAAAAATATCAATTCAAATATAAAGAAGTTGATATCTTACGGAAAATATCAGTAGGGAAAGATATAAGGGCTATAGTATCAATTATGAAATATATCAATCAAAATCATATTGATATTGTTACCGGTCATACTCCTAAAGGGGCATTATTGGCCATGGTTTCTGCCTATATCATGCAAGTTCCTATTCGTATCTATTTCCGTCACGGTTTGGTATATGAGACATCGAAAGGGGTCAAACGTTTTCTTTTGATGTCAATGGATAGACTGGCTGCAAAATTGGCAACAAAGATAGTTTGCGTAAGCCCGTCTGTCTGTAAGCGGAGCATAGAGGATAAATTAAATCCGGCTTCTAAGCAGGTGTTGTTGTCTAAGGGAACATGTAACGGTATAGATATAAGTCGGTTTGATCGGCAGAATGTCCAGAATGAGGCAGTGCAAGATTTGAAAGATAAACTGGGTTTACCGGAGAAATGTTTTGTAATAGGTTTTATTGGGAGATTAGTTAGAGATAAGGGTATCATAGAATTGGTACAAGCTTTTGCCTTATTGCGACAGAAATTTAGTGATATGAGGTTGTTGTTAGTGGGGATGTTGGAAGAAAGAGATGCTTTACCAGAAACGATCGTGGAGGATATACGGAAAAATCCGGCTATCATTACTACCGGATATGTTCAAAATTCCATCATCGAAAATTATTATGCTTTGATGGATGTTTTTGTACTTCCGTCTTATAGAGAAGGCTTCCCTACTTCTGTATTAGAAGCTTCTTCTATGGGAATACCTGTCATTACTACCAAGGCTACAGGATGTATTGATTCCATAATAGAGGAGGAGACTGGTATTTTTGTACCACATGATGCTGGATGTTTTGCTACTGCAATAGAAACACTTTATGGCAATAAAGATTTGCGCTTACAGTACGGGAAAAACGGTAGAAAATTAGTGGAGGAAAATTATGAACAACATATTATTTGGAAAGAAATAGAAAAGTTGTATATAAAAACTTTGTAATGATGTAATTTAGAGTTATTATCAGTAGAATGACCGAGTCTTCTCCTGTTTATCTCCTTATAAATAGTTATATTTCCAATCAGTATATTTTATAGATTATTTTCATGAATATTCTAATTACGGGAATCCACGGTTTTGTGGGTTCCAATTTTGTTGTTGCCTTAAATAATCATCATGTTCTTTATGGGCTTGATATTGTTGCTCCGGAAAAGGAGGGAGTGGTGAAGACCTTTTCTTGGAAGGATATTGAAACAACTTCTTTTCCCATGCAGCAATTACCTCAGTTTGATGCCATCATTCATCTGGCCGGTAAAGCTCATGATACAAAGAATCAATCTGAGGCACAGGTGTATTTTGATATCAATACAGGACTGAC
>NZ_FQZN01000001.1 GCF_900142015.1 Bacteroides stercorirosoris | reverse complement strand
ATTCGATCTGAATCGCTGTACAAGTTGTACTTCTTTTTTCCTTTTTCCATCTTTTTTAGTGGATTAAGAAGTGTCAACTTATTCAGTACACTACAGCCTCTTTATTGGGACGAGCGCTTCTGCATTACTTTTTTCCATTTTCCCTGTTACCTTTTCCTCATTTCGGGTATAGAAGGTAGGAAATGTCCTTTTACCTTGTTTTTGTCCTTTATTATAAAAAGGTGCTTTTAGTGGGTGTACAAGCTATATAAGCTGTTTATGGAGTAAAACAAGGTAATATTTTTTTTGTAAACAACCTTGTTGCAAATGAAGCTGTAAAGGTAATTAACTTAATTTTGGAACTGTAATAATAGATGGAAATAATGAACGATAAAGCACATATATCCTATCACACGGCAAGGCGTTTCTTGATAGATCTTATTAAGAATAATGATTTCTCGGGTGATGATGAGATCATAAAATTGTTGCATTCTATTTTACAGGGGAAGTCTTGTTTAAATTACTTTACCGATGGGGTGGTAAGCCGTGTTCACATTGATAAAGAAACGCGCATTTTTCTTCTTGATTATTCGGACCAGGAAGTGAAGATGCCTTGCCTGCCCAAGACCGTGTTCCTGCTTTTCCTGATTCATCCCGAAGGAGTGAATTTTAAGGGGATGCGTGCTTACTTGCAGGAGTTGTATAATATCTATCAGATTGTGATGAAGAAGAATATTGAAGCGGACAAGATCAAGCAGATACTCGGTAATCTGGTAGACCCGATGAGTAATAGCATTTACGAGGCTTGTTCCATTATCCGCAACAGGCTGCTCAAGGTGGCGGGGCCTTCGCGGATGAAGTTTTATGATATCACGGGCAAGCGGGGCGGATGCCACCACATCAAGCTGGATCGGGAACTGGTGACCGTAGAACATGAGAAGCTGAGAAAGATGATGAATAGGTGAACTGTATTAAATTAAAAGAATATTATGAGAATCATGAAAGCAATCCTAATCGGAATCCTCCTTTGTATAGGAGTGGGGATAAAGGCGCAGGATAAAATTCAAGTGACTTCGTTCAACCGTATGGAGACAGATATTACGGCTCGTGTCACAGCCCCCCGTAAAGATCAGAACGGAGAAGTATGCGCGCTTATCCGTATCGTTACCACAATTAAGGACCTTATGTTCGAACCCGACGCACTGGGCATTGCGGCGCGCGAAAACAAGACGGGAGAAATATGGCTCTACGTTCCTCGTGGTGCGAGGCGCATCTCCATTATGCACGATAAGTTCGGAGTGCTCCGTAACTACTTTTATCCGGATATCATCGACAAAGGAACGGTCTATGAAATGAAGATTCAGGTGGATGACGGTTCGCGGCAAGTTGCTGTAGATACCAATACGCAGCTTCTTGTCATGCGTCCCGAACCTGCAACGGCAGACATCTATATTGATGATGAGAAAGTTCCGACGGAAAACGGACTGTTCACTGCAACCATGAAGAAAGGGACTCATACTTACCGGGTGGAGGCGCCCATGTATGCTTCCGATGCCGGAGTGATAGATTTGGGAAGTGAGCAGAAGATAATGAGTGTGACCCTGAAACCCCGTTTCGGCTATCTGGAAGTCTTCTCTCTGCCCGAACAGGATGCTAAAGTTTATATTGATAGCGCACTTGTGGGGCAGACTCCTTATAAGAGTGACCGCCTGCCGTTGCGTTCCTATCATATCAGGGTGGAGAAAGACTTTTTCTTCCAGATGGATACCCTGTTGAGCGTATCGGCCGGAGCCACCACCACTCATACTTTCCGTATGGTTTCTACCATCAAACCTAAAGAGCCCCGCCGTACGCTTGTGATGTTGGAAGCGGGTTATCATCCTTCACAAACCTCTTTTGGCGGTATGGTCGGCTTTGTCGGAACGAATGGAGCTTATATTCGTTTCCGCAGTGACTTCGGTTCGGCTTCCACCGAGCTGGAATGTGATGATACAGGCGAGCTGACCAGCGGCGGAACGGGTATACCTTATTATAAAGAGGGTGTGACGAAAAAGGCCCGTATGTCCGTTACGGCTGGATATATGCGTCGCCTTGCCAAACCGCTTTACGCTTATGTGGGTGCGGGCTACGGCAACCGTACACTGGCTTGGGAAACGGTGGAAGACGAACTGGTGAAGAACACGGACCATTCGGCTTCGGGCATTGCCGCCGAGGTTGGAGCCATCGGCAGACTGGGGAAGTTCGCTGTTTCCGTAGGCTTTCAGACGGTCGGCTTCAAATATCATGAGCTCAGCGCCGGCCTCGGCTTCTTTTTCTGATTCATAATTGCTAATCAAAACGTTCAGAGATGAATAAACTAAAATATATTATAGGAGGTATACTGCTGTTGTTGGCGGCGGGTTGTGAGAAAGATACTGAACCGACAAATTTTGCCCCGAAGTTGAGCACGGGTGAGGCGTCGGAAATTTATCGTGTGGGGGCTACGTTGTCCGGAAGCGTACAAAAGTCAGAGGGCATTCTTGTAAAAGAGTGTGGTATTCTGTATTCTACCATACAGAGTATGGCCGAGTATGAGGAAGTAAAGATTGCAGCGGAAGAGGCTGCGTCCTTTACGGTTTCTTTGCAGAACCTGACTCCGGGCACTACTTATTATTATTGCACGTATGCCAGCAGCGGTCGTAGCATCGCTAAGGGAGAAGTCAAGACTTTCACTACGATAGCGAACAGTGCTCCGTTATTTAACAGTCTGGTTCTTGAGGCGGTAGACGAACAGAGTATTACGCTCTCTACAACCCTAAAAGATGAAGGCGGCAGTGAGATTACCGTACGGGGCTTTTGCTGGAAACTTTCCGAAAGCGATGATGAAAAAGAACCTACGATAGCTGATAATATGGCCAATGTGCCTTTGGAGCAACTGGTCTTCACTTCTAAGATAAAAGGCTTGGAGCCGTTGAAAACTTATCTGGTACGGGCTTATGCAGTCAACAGCATAGGAGTGGGATATGGCGAAACAATGACTGTGCAGACAAAGGCTGCAACGATTCCGATATTGGCTGCCATAACCGAAGTAAATTCCACTCCTCTTAGTGTTACGGTAGAATCTTCGGTTGTCAGTAACGGAGAAATGCCCATTCAGGAGAAAGGCTTCTGCTGGAGTACGGAAAATGAAGAACCTACCACAGCGCATATAAAGAAAGTGGTGGAAGGGGATGATGAGACATTCTCCCTTCTTATTGATGAATTAAAGCCGGTGACCACTTACTACATTCGCGCTTATGCAACCAATGCATTGGGAACAGGGTACAGCGAGACGTTTACTTATGAAACACCACTTAATTTCCCGGACTTGGATGTGACCACAGTGACGGAAGTGAAACCTACTACAGCCAAAGCTGCTTCAGTCGTAATCTCTGAGAATGGTAGCGAAGTCACGGAGAAAGGTTTCTGTCTGAGTAAAACGGTTGAAGAGCCTATCATAGAGAACAGCAAGATTGTGGTGCCCGGAACTACGGCGGCATACAGTGTCGTGTTGACGAACTTAGAGTCAGGCACCACCTATTACATCCGCTCTTATGCTACAAACAGTAAAGGAACCGGTTATGGAGAGGTAGCGGAGTTCACCACTGCCGTTGATATAGGAGAAACTATCGTTAGTGACATAACAGATACCGATGCGTCAGCATCTGCTGAAATTCTGACAACAAGTGACCACCTCGCTATTACAGAGAAGGGCTTTTGTTATAGTTCTGCCAATGCGGTTCCCACTGTGGCCGATACAAAGAAGGTTTCTTCTAAGCAGGGAAATGATATTGCAGCAAATCTGGCCGGTTTGACGGCTAATACGAAATATTACATTTGCGCGTATGTTGTCAATGAAAAAGGTACTTATTATGGAGCGGTGAGTGAGTTTACCACCCAAAAAGGAGTTACAATCGGTAATACTTTTGTATCGGATATTACCCAGACGTCTGCCACAGCTTCCGCTGAGATACTTTCTGATGCCGGAAGAGAGATATTGGAGAAAGGAATCTGCTATAGTGCAACGAACCCTGACCCAACTTATGCCGATAAACACGTAACTTCTGTTGCAGAAGGAAGTCTTATTGCGGCTGCCATAGAAGGATTATCCTCTAATTTGAAATGTTACGTCCGTGGATATGTGAAAAATGCCCGTGGTTACCATTATGGGAAGGTGACAAGCTTTGTCACTCCTTCGGAAAAAGCGGGTGAACCGATTGATCTCGGACTGAGTGTGAAGTGGGCCAGCTGGAATGTAGGTGCTTCTTCTGTTGAGGAATATGGAGGTTTGTATGGTTGGGGAGATCCAACGGGGACGGCTACTGGAAATGGTCCGGGCGTTAGTGCCGGAGGCGAAATTAGCGGTACGGAATATGACATTGCACAGGCCAAGTGGGGTGATAGCTGGCGAATGCCTACGAAAGCGGAAATGGAAGAACTGCTAAATAAGTGTATCAAGACTACCGCTACGCGTAATGGTATCTCTGGGTTAGAATTTACAGGACCTAACGGGAATTCTATTTTCTTGCCTAATGGCGGGTCGCGTGAAGGGACAAAAATAGTGTTTCAGGGAATATATTCTTATTATTGGACTGGAACAGGTTCTTCGTCTTCCCATGGCTATACTTATGAAGCTTACTGTATGACAGATGGGCGTATGGGAGATGATGATTGCACTAGCGGATTTTCAGTGCGTCCGGTTTCTGATTTCGTAACTGTTGGCGAAACTTCTATAAGCGGTATTTCCGGTACAGGGGCATCTGTATCTTCCAGCATAACGTCGAATGAGGGACTTGCTATTGTCGAAAAGGGTTTCTGTTATAGTTATCTGAAAACTCCTACAACGGATGACAGTAAGATTGTATCCGTAGCAGGAGGAAATGGAATAGAAGCCGATCTTAGTGATTTAGTACCCAATTCTCAATATTATGTTCGTGCCTATGCGATAAACAGTAAGGGGGGGACAGTCTATGGTGACAAGCTTGAGTTTATCACGAAAGATGAATTTCCGGTAGGTGAAGCTGTTGATTTAGGCTTAAGCGTGAAATGGGCGGATATGAATATAGGTGCAAGTAAACCGGAAGATAATGGAGGGTACTATTGCTGGGGATATACAGGTATGTGGAGTGATTATTATGAGCCTGATATAGTGAATACTCCCGAAGATATAAGTGGTACCCAATATGATATAGCCCATGTAAAGTGGGGAGGAAACTGGCGTTTGCCCACTTTGGAACAAATCAATGAACTTCTATCGCAATGTACACTGTTTTGGACGAACCAGAATGGAGTGAACGGTCTCTTGGTGACAGGACCGAATGGGAATACTATATTTCTTCCTGCTGCCGGAAACCGAAGTTATAATTTAATAAATAATTATGGAACAGAAGGAAGGTATTGGTCAAGTAGAGTCTATAGCTTCTCTACAGGTAATGCCTATTGCTTATTTTTTAGTGATACGGCTGAAGGTACTAAATTTCTGGCACGGGCGATTGGATTTTCCGTCCGAGCTGTAACGGACTGATTGTTCTGCTGCAAACAAGATGTGTTACATTCATTATCTGTTTAGTAACACATCTCTTTATTTACCGGATATGAGTACTTACAAGAGTACATTGTGCCTTATTCTTGTCATTCAATGATAAAGCTCATGCAATTCTATGTATTCTTTTTGTGAATTTATTAACAGACCTTTGGGGACTTGGAGGTCAAAATATTAGATGCTATGGTACATAAAAACTTTGTGTTAGGTTTGTTAGGGCTTCTCATGATGGGATGTTGCTTATTTTCAGCTTGTTCAGGTTTGGTAGAAAATACTCCGGAATCAGTAACTGCTTTTGCAGTCAATACTTATGATTAAACTTTTACGTTATTAATCTCCTAAATATACATTAGTATGAAGAATAAAATTTTGATAGTTTGTATGTTACTTGTTTGCTCAACGCATACCATGTATGCCCAGTCATTCCTGAAGAAACTGGGCAAGGCCGTTGAGCGTGAACTCCTTTCTCCCGCCGGCAGTAGTGACGGTAGGAGAGATGTGTCTGCAACCAAAGTCACTTCTCCTGATCCGGAAGTGAAAGTAGAACTCCGGGACTGTGAACAGTCGGGAGATTTTGTAAAGATCAGTTTGCTGATAATAAATCAAAGCCAGTTGGAGTTTGCTTTGCAGCTGGAAGCTGATGATGGAGAAAGCATGGCTTTCGACCCCGAAGGGAATGTCTATAAACGCGGCATAACCTTTAAATTCGGTGGTCAGCAGGGAGATGTGGCGCAATGTTTCCTACCCAGAGATACTCCCGTGAAGTGCCTGGTGTCTATTCCTGTGGAAGAACCGATAGATTTACTCACGAAGGTGATTGTCTTCTGCCGGGGGATAAACACCACTTTGGAGAAAGATCAACTTCAGTTGACGAATATACCTGTGATGCATAATGAACTTAATTATTAAAATGATATGAAAAAGATAGGTTTAATTGCTTTTTGTGGCATCGTATTGCTGTCGGCATGCGGTGGTGGAGTGGTGAAGAAGGAAAAGAAATGTGATCGTGAGGAAATGGGGCTTGTGGGAAAAGTGAAATCTCTCAAGGCTATCTCCGGTTTGGGAGAAGGGACTCTGTATGTCTTCAACGAGGCGGGCTATCTGCTTAGCGAATCGCATGTGGAAGAGGGGATGGATATGGATACGGAAGAAAAACTGTTGGTTGAATACACTTATGGTGAAGATGGCAAGCTGCTATCTGTCAGTCGTTACAGCAACATGGACGGTTCTCTGGAAACGAAAGAGGTGTATGACGGAAATGGCAATATGACGGCATTGGAAAAATACAACAATGCTTATGACAACGGAAAACGTGTGAGCAAGCTTTACAGTACCAACCATTTTATTTATAATGAAAAGGGACTGCTGACAAAAAGCTATATGAATGATGACGAGAAAAATGCTACGGAATACAAATGTGATGCCGCAGGCAATATTCTGGAACAAACGGATTACTTTATGGGTAAAGTCAGCCGGATTTTACGCTTCGGTTATAAATACGATGGCCGTGGAAACATTACGGAAGAGTGCCAGTATGCTCCTGAAATTCCCGGAAACAAAAAACCGGACACCGGGAAAGAGAAGGAAAAGAAAGAGTACAAGTATGACAAGAATGATTTTATGCTGGAGCAGGTACAATCCTCTTATACGCATGACGGAAAGAAACATTATTTGAAACAGGAACGTGTTTTCAAGTACACTCCCGATGATCATCAAAATCCTGTTGAGGTAATCTCTTCCGTATGTACCTATCCTGAGCCCCAAGCACAAAATCAGGAAAAGCGTTATGCTGACGGTACACCTGTAACAATGGAATATACTTATGATGAACAGGGCAACTGGATCGACAGAAAAAGAGTGCAAGGCGAACAGGTGACTTACGATTCCCGCACGATTGCTTATTTTGAAAACTAAATTCATTAAAAAGAAAATAGTATGAAACAGAAAGATTTTTTATTCGGTTTATTGGGATGTTTGGTAATGGTGTGTGCTGCATTTGTGGCTTGTTCCGCTTCGGTAGAGAATACTCCGGAAGGAGTGGCAACTTTGGCTATAAATAATTATGTGAAAGGAACTTTACCTGATGTGCAGGAGTATGCGACTGAATACCAACACGGGCTATTGAAAGACTGGACGCAAGAGACTGTAGATTATCAGAAGAAACGGTTTAAAGGTGCAAGCGTGGAATTTTTAAAAGTTTCGGACTATGCTGCTGACGGTTCGATGAAAGACGCATCTTTTAAGATTCATGTTGGTGAAAAAGAGTATCGGATGCGTGTCAGAGTAGTGAATGAGAATGGAAAGTGGTTGTTTGACAGCATTAAGTAAAAAACGATATG
Organism: Bacteroides stercorirosoris; assembly: GCF_900142015.1. Classification (GTDB taxonomy): domain Bacteria; phylum Bacteroidota; class Bacteroidia; order Bacteroidales; family Bacteroidaceae; genus Bacteroides; species Bacteroides stercorirosoris. Next base: position 437,421 of record NZ_FQZN01000001.1, on the reverse strand, counting down.
AAGATATTAGATAAAGTAAGTTCCTGGATTGATAAGCTCGATGCCAAGATCTTTGGAAAAGAAGGTTACCAGCCGTTGGCGGGCCAAGGATTCATTATGGCACTGAAGGTGGCTATAGGTGTGGGCGTTGTATTGTTTCTTGTACAGATGCTCACTACCGGGAAGACTGCCCAGAACTGGGTGGCAGGCATTGGTGCTGTGGCTATTTTGGCTGCTATGGTAATGAAGATTTTACCCAACTTCAAAGGGAAGACGTTGAGTATTGGAGCAAAGATTGGGTATGGTTTCTTTTGTCTCTTGCTTACATCTCTTGCTTTGCAGCTGGCAATGTGGATTATAATGTTTTTATTGCTTCTGCTTGTACTTTACATCATGTTCTATTTCCTGGGAGGAAGTAGTAGTAAAGGGGGAAGTAGGAAAGTGACTCGTGATGACTGCTACCATTGTGAGATTAGAGGAGCAGGCAGGCGTGTGTGCTTGAAGGAGAGTGAATATGAGGGAAAGGAAGTTGAATGTAATAGCTTTAATCCTGCTAACTGTCCGCATTATATAAAGCGTTGAATATATATTATAAAGTAGTATAAGTAAAAGAAAAGCCAGAGGATTATGTGATGAATCATATAAACCTCTGGCTTTTGTCATTTGTATAAGTCCTTATAGCAACTTAAACTCGTATCCTTCTTCCTTCAGGAAATCCAGTGCCCGCGGCAATGCATATTGCAGGTTACCGTTGTTCCAGGACTTCAGCGAATCATGGAAAGTGATGATGGACCCGTTCCGTGCATACCGCATCACATTGGCAAGCACCTGCGGTCCGCGCAGCTTCTTGCTGTAATCACGTGTCACCAAATCCCACATTACTATCTTATAGTGCCGTTTCAGGGTGAAATACTGTCCCCAGCGCATATGTCCGTGCGGCGGACGGAAGAGGTCTGTTTTCATCACTTCATTTGCCTTGTCCGTGTTGGCAAGGTAATTAGCGGACAGGTATTCGAACCCTCGGATATGGTTGAACGTATGGTTGCCGATGCGGTGGCCGCCATCCACTACCATTTGATATACATCAGGATGCTTGCGTATATTGTCTCCCACCATAAAGAAGGTGGCTTTGATGTTGTGTTTGTCCAATAAATCAAGTACCCATGGGGTGACTTCGGGGATAGGACCATCGTCAAAAGTCAGATAGACGGCTTTTTCATTCGGATCCATTCGCCAGATTGCACCGGGATATAGTTTTCGGACAAACTCGGGAGGCTGTTCTATAAACATTGTGTCTGATTAAAAATAAACCGATGATTAGTGCATGGCTGCATTAATCATCGGTTTCTTGATATGGGTTATTTCATGCGGTCGACGCACATTTGATACAATTCGTTCAGCTTGTCATCGTATACCGAAGCCTGTTTGGAATTATACTTCTGCATAAGCTTCACTTCTGCGCTGAGGATAGGCAGATGATAGTCGATGATTTCACGGCTGGACATGGCGAAGCATTTGTCATCCAGGCTCAGATACCAGGTGAGGTATTCCACAGCCTTGTCGGCAAGTGCTTTCATGATGTTGTCCGCCTTCTCCGTTTCGCCCAGCTGATAGTAGGCTTCCGCCATTTGTACGGCGCCGTTCTGCCAGTCGTAAGGCACGTTGTAGGCAGGAATCATCTTCTCTGCATACTCCAGCGCTTTCTTTGCCTTGTCATTCTTGCCTTCGCGTATCAGCTGGCTGACGAGTTGCGAGAAGATGCGGCGGTGAGAGTAGCACATGCGCATGGCATTTTCATCAATGTAGATGCCCGGCTTGTCGATGCCGCCGAACTTGAACTTGTTCATCAGGTTGTCGTACATCTTTTCGCTGTCCAGTTTGACGCCGGTCTTCTCGGTATCGAATGGAGTGAAGCGGTAGGTCAGGCCTTCCTGGACGAAGTGGTTGCCCATGTTGAGGTGATTTTCCGTACCTACGCTGACAGCCATGTAAATGGGGCGTTCCCAGTTGGCTTCCGCCAGCATTTCGAGCATCATCAGTTCACTCTTGTAGAGGGCGCGTTTGCCTTTCAGTGAGATGTGCATATAGTCGGGGATGCTGTCGCCCGGTATCATCATACCGCTGCGTCGTACGGCTTCCTTATCTACTTTCAGTACGATGCTGTCCGTCGGGATTACCTTGAGGTCTTCATTCTTGCTGCGCACCCAGTATTTCAGGATGTTCTGCAATTCGTACGGGTTTTCTCCGAACTCTTTCTTCACATTGACCAAAGCCTCCGGATTACCGTTCAGTGCCTGCTTTTCGGCTTCGGCATAGAGGGCGTCGATGCTCTTCTTGTAGTCGGCTTGTATGGGGATGTACTCGTTTGTTCCCTCCACATACTCCATGCGGTCCCAGGTGATGGGCAGTGACGGAGAGTCGTAGGCGGGACGTTTCATCTGGTCGATGTACCAGTCCGTTTGCAGGTAACTGAGGTTACAAGTACGGGCATCGGTACGGAAACCTTCCGTCTCCTGGTTGTACCACAAGGGGAATGTATCGTTGTCACCATTGGTGAAGATGACAGGATTACCCGTCTCTTGCAGGGACATCAGATAATTCTGCCCGAAGTCACGCGCCAGATAACGGCCGCTGCGGTCGTGGTCGTCCCAAGTCTGGCTTGCCATTTGTATGGGGACGAGGAGGCAGAGGGCGGATACGAGGGTTGCAGCCGGAAGTTCCTTCATCTTGGCATAGTGCTGCAACAGGCGGATGATGCCTGCCACACCCATACCTATCCAGATGGCGAAAGCATAGAACGAACCCGCATACGCATAGTCACGTTCGCGCGGCTGTGTCGGCGTTTGGTTCAGGTAGAGCACGATGGCGATACCCGTCATGAAGAACAGGAAGAACACTACCCAGAACTGCTGGATGCCTTTCTGTCCGCGATATGCCTGCCACAACAGACCGATGATACCGAGCAACAGAGGCAGACAGTAGAAGACGTTGTGTCCCTTGTTATTTTGCAGTTCCTGCGGCAACAGGCTCTGGTCGCCCACCAGCCAGTTGTCGATGAACGGAATGCCTGTGATCCAGTTGCCGTGTTCTATCTCTCCGCTGCCTTGCAGGTCGTTCTGGCGTCCGGCAAAGTTCCACATGAAGTAGCGCCAGTACATCCAGTTGAGCTGATAAGAGAAGAAGAACTTGATGTTTTCCCATTGCGTAGGCATGTTCACCATGACCATTGTCCCGCACTGATCGTAAGGGATGTCAGTGCCTTTGATGTCTACCCAGGCATGATACTCATTGGTATGCTGAGAGCTGTACATACGCGGGAAGAGCATATTCTGAGCGTATTCGTATTCGATACGTCCGGGGATTTCGATGTAGCTGTCCTTTTCGTCGGGAGTGGCTTTTTCCTTACGGATATACTTGGTTCCGTTGTAGGAGATACGCGGTTCGCAGTAGCCGTTTTTCACGTCGAGGGCAACTTTGGAAGAGAATGCCTGTCCGTAGAAGAGCGGGCGGGTTCCGTATTGCTCACGTCCCAGATATTCGCCCAGGGTGAAGATGTCTTCAGGGGAGTTCTGGTCCATCGGCGTGTTGGCGGTGGAGCGGATGACGATGATGGCATAAGAGGAATATCCGATCACGATCATCATGGTACACAACAATGCAGTGTTCAGTGTGCGTGCCGACACGCGGTGTTTCTCTTTCATGGTTTCCTGCATTCTCGGGCTGAGGTAAACCAGCAGGAGGACGATGACTGTGATACCAATTGTTACAGCACTCGCTCCGTGGCCGTAGAAGGGGATACCCAACAGGGCGATAGTCAGCACGAAAGAGATGGCCATACGCATCTTGCTCTTTTCCGTATAGCTTTCATATATTCCCCAGATGATGGAGGTTGCCAGTACGATGATATAAACCATCACACCGCTGTTGAAAGCCATTCCCAGTGTGTTCACGAAGAGAAGTTCGAACCATCCGCCTACTTTCACGATACCCGGAACCATGCCGTAGAGTACGACAGCCACCAGAATACCGGAAGCCAGCAATGCCAGCAATGAACCTTTTGCATTTGCATTGGGCACCTTTTTATAATAGTAAACCAGCACGATGGCGGGCAGACAAAGCAAGTTCAGCAGGTGGACACCGATACTGAGTCCCGTGAGGTAAGCGATGAGGATGAGCCAACGGTCGCTGTGCGGTTCGTCCGCCACATCTTCCCATTTCAGTATCAGCCAGAATACAACGGCGGTGAACAGGGAAGAGAAAGCGTAAACTTCACCTTCTACGGCACTGAACCAGAATGTATCACTGAATGTATAAGCCAATGCACCTACCAGACCGCTGCCCATAACGGTAATCAGTTGTCCGCGGGTGATATTGTTTTCGTCGGTAATGACGAGTTTGCGCACCAGGTGCGTGATGCTCCAGAAGAGGAACAGAATACAAGCGCCGCTCATCAGTGCACTCATGTAGTTCACCATCTTGGCTACTGTGCTGGGGTCTGAGGCAAATTGTGAGAACAGGTTTGCCACCAACATGAAGAAAGGTGCTCCGGGCGGGTGTCCTACTTCCAATTTATAGCCGGTAGTGATGAACTCCGGGCAGTCCCAAAAACTTGCAGTCGGTTCTATGGTCATGCAGTAGACCGTGGCTGCAATGATGAAAGTAATCCAACCCACGAGGTTGTTTACGGTTCTGTACTGTTTCATTCGGAAATAATTCGTTATGTTTTTTAAGTTATAACTCTGTATTTTAGCGTATACGGGCGCAAATATAGTGATTTAACCGCTAAAACTATGGCGGCGAAGGGTATTTATTAGGATAGGTTAAAAGATATACATTGATTTTTTAGTGTTCGCAGTGGCAGCACCCACATCCCTCGCCATGTTTATGTTCCGCCAGTATGCGATGCGGCAGTGCTCCGTGTCCCAATAATTCTATCGGACAGTTGAAGTTACGTTCCAGCCATTCTTCACTTACGCCCGTGTCGGGATGATAATCCAATGTCTCGTTTACGCAGGCTATGGACTTCACTTGTTGCAACACGGTGCCTATGTCGTGGCTGACGAGGATGATGGCGCAGTCGTGGTTAATCTCTGCCAGAAGTTCGTAAAGGCGGGCTTCGAAGCGCTTGTCGATGTAGGTGCTGGGTTCGTCGAGGACTACCAGCTCGGGGTCGGAGATGATGGCGCGTCCCAACAAGGCGCGTTGCAGTTGTCCGCCACTCAGTGCACCGATGGCGCGGTCTTCCAGCCCTTCCAGTCCCATGCGGGCGATGACCTGGCGGGCTTTCTCACGGTGTGATGCGGTGAAACGGGAAATCAGTGATTTCTGCGAACTGAGGCCTGAAAGAATAACTTCTTCCACAGTAATGGGGAACTTGCGGTCGATACTATTGTACTGAGGCAGATAACCCATGGAGAATTGAGAGTTGAGAGTTGAGAATTGAGGGTTGGCTGCGCTGTCGACGAGGGGGGCAGGGTTGTTGTTCGGGGCTGTCGTAACTCTATACAAGATTTCTCCGGCTGTGGGTTTCAGCAAGCCGAGGATACATTTGATAAGAGTTGTTTTTCCACCGCCATTGGGACCGATAATGCCCAGAAAGTCACGGTCGTAAACGGTTAGGTTCACATCACGCAACACGGTACGGCTGTCGTAGCCGGCACTGAGATTCTTTATTTCAATAAGGGGCGTGCTCATTGCTTCCTTGTTTTTACTGTTCATTGATACTGTGGACGAAGGAACTATATATCCTGCGCGTCCGATCTATATATCCTGCATGTCCCATCTATATATCCTGCGCGTCCGATCTATATGTCCTGCACGTCCCATCTATATATCCTGTACGCCGTTTCTTTCCTTTTTACTTCTCAATAACCAATTCCCGGGCAATGTTCAGCATTTCCTCCTCCCAGTCATAAGAAAGCGGATTGATGGGCACTACCTTGGTGCCTGTCTGCTTGGCGATGATTTCCGCATTGCGGCGGTCGAACTCCGGCTGCACAAAGATGACGCGGACTTTCTCTTTCTTACATGTATCTATCAGATTCTTGAGATGGGAGGGAGAAGGTTCTTTGCCGTCTTCTTCAATAGAAATCTGATGCAAACCGTAGTCGCGGGCAAAGTAGGACAGTGCCGGATGATAAATCATGAAAGCCCGGTCGGCATTGGGGACGGAGAGCATGTGGCAGATGAGGCTGTCGGTATGCTCTATCTGGTTGCAGAGATTCTTGTAGCGTTCAACGTAAACTTCCTCGTTGGCTTTGTCGATGCTGCACAGGGCATTCAGAATGTTGCCGGCAATGATTTGGGCATTGTAGGCCGAACTCCAGAGGTGGGGCTCTACACCGATGGCCTGCTGGTGCTCGTCGTGCTGGATGGAATCGTGTGTATGGCCCTCGTCGTTACCATGATGATGGTGGGCGTGTGAGGAGTCATAAATCAGGTCGATGCCACGGGAGGTATCGAAGAATTGCAGGTGCGGGGCGTTGTCCGTCAGCTTATCCATCCAGGTCTGTTCAAAACCGATGTAGCCGATGCGGAAGTAGGCTTTGCTCTTGGCAAGGTCTACAAGTTGCTGCGGGGTGGGGTCGTACGTCTCCGGGCTACTGCCTTTGGGTACCATACTGATGATGCTGAAGTTATCGCCCGCAATGGCTTCGGTGAAGTAACGCAACGGTTCGATGGTGACGGTGATAACGGGCTTGTCATCATTGTTCTTATGACTTTGGACACTACTGTTCTTGCAGCCGACTGCAAGCAAAGCGGTGAGTATGTACAGGAATGTTCGTTTCATTATTATATTATATTTATGGTTGTATGATTGATTGTTTTAGTTCTTGATTTCCAATTACTTTTGTAGCCCTCAGTATCTCCCGTTTTCCGCCCGGAGGTCCCGGAAGGCGTTCCACACGAAAACCGACGGCTTGCAGCAGGCGGCGGATGACGCCTTTGGCGCAATACGTCGTCAATATCCCCCCTGTATTCATAGTAACGTAAAGAGAGCGGAATAATTGTTCGTTCCACATTTCGGGTTGCTTTTCGGGGGCGAAAGCATCGAAATAAACGACGGAGGGTGAAAATGAAGAATTAATCACCGTATTCGCATCTCCTTTTATCTTTCGCAGAGTGAAATATGGAGATATTTCCACATCTTCTTCCCACGATGCAGTGTGCAGTCTCTCGAATGACGGGTTGTCGCTATATCCCAGTGCATTGACTTCTTCCCAGGCGAGGGGGTAAAGTTCGATGCCGGTGTAGTGTACAGGGCGTTTCTCCTGTCCGGCGGCTTCCAGTGTGAGAAGGGCATTCAGCCCCGTGCCGAAACCTATTTCAAGAACATGCGGTTGCGGTGCGGCCGAAGCTTTCAGGCCCATATCTATAAAGATGTGCTGCGACTCCGTGCGTGCTCCTTTCACCGAATGATAATGTTCATTCAGTTCCGGCACAAACAGCGTTGCGCTTCCGTCTTCCGTATGTTCGATAATCCGTTTCATTTCTTTTTTGTTTTTTTCTCAGGCAAACACTGATATCGCTCCTTCCAGTGCCAGCAGCATCACAGCGTAGCGTATTAGTTTTCCGGCAAACATGGACGAAGTGGTCAGCCATACGTTGCTCCGCATGAAACCCAGTGCAATGGCCAATGCCTCACCCACAAAAGGCAGGAATGCGAAGAAGCCCATCAGCGCCCCTTTCCCTTGCAGGAATTGTTGCATTTTATCTATCTTCTCTTTCTTTACTTTGAAATATTTCTCTATCCAGACTACATTGCCCAGACGTCCCATATAATAGCACGTCATACCGCCGATTGTGTTGCCCAGCGTGGCGAAGAGTACACACATCGTCGGACTGAGTCCCACTTTTACGAGCGCTATCATCACCAGTTCCGAGCTGAACGGAACGATGCTGCCCGCCAGTACTGCGGAGATGAAAAGACCAAGATAGCCCCAGTCTATCATGAGTTGAATGAGTGAATCTATAAAAGCGTCCATACGTTAAATCCGAATAAAAGTACAAGCCCCACAAGGGCGCAAATGAAAAACACATTAGAAGCCCGACTGTTCGTCAGTACCACGAAATGTCCCGTCAGGATGCTGACGCCTATCAGCAGCAGGGGCAGCAGATGAACCGTCTGTGCCGGTTGCAACAGGATATACCCGAAGATGCAAAAGCTCAGGAAGATGAGGAAATGCAGGTAACTGCGGGTACGTATCTTGTCTTCGTAGCCTGCCACCAGGCAGTGTACGGAACTTACTGTAAACATTACAAACAGATAGCCCAGCGTAGCAATCTCCCACAATGGGAAATCTTGCAGGGTGACGGGTTGGAAGGTGCCCAGTTCGATGAAAGGCTGATAAAAAAGCTCTATTTCATCGTAAAAATAGGCATGTCCCAGCAAGAACCAGTAGGGCAGGCTCCAACCTACAAGGCTTCCGAAAAAGCTCTTCGGGGTGAGTGCCTGGAAACTGTGTGCGCCTATCCAGAAAAGCGGAATGAACAATGTCAGTTGCGGGAAGAACAGGCTGCCCGCTCCGATGAACAGGAATGAATAGAACAGGATGCTCGCCGGGCGTGGATGCTGGTAGCCTTTGAACAGGAAAAACAGGGATATCAGGAATGCCACAGAAGCAATATCTCCGGCATATAGTTGGTGCAGGGCGGGGCAGACGGATATCAGCAGAAAATAGATGGCTGTCTGCACGGATGCACGCATGCGGATGATGGCAAAGGCGTTATTCAGTTCTATCAGGAAGTAACCGATGATGCCATAGAGGAGGAAGCTCAACGGCGCGTTTGCCCATGCCGGAATGTAGCCATTGTCGATGCTCTCCCACAAAGGATAACCGCTCTTCATTACCGGAATTTCGGGTAATAAAACAGAGGTCAGTACCCAGCAGAACAGGGATAAAAGGATGGCTACGGGAAGCGTGAAGCGTCCCGCGGTAATCCGGTTCTGTAATCGTTTACTTCGTATCAAAGCAATATAATAATTTTATGGTTCGGAGTGTCTGTCATCCTGAGCGTAGTCGAAGGATGACAGACACTTGCTTTTATAAATCGAATCCGATGTCGCGGCGGAAGTACTTCTTGTCGAAGCTGATCATATCCGCTACTTTATAACTTTTGGCAAGGGCCTCTTCCTTGGTTTCACCGTATGAACATACGGCAATCACGCGGCCTCCGGCGGTCACCACTTCTCCGTCTTTCAGGGCGGTTCCGGCATGGAAGAGGATGCTGTCTGTGGCTGCGGCAGCCTCAAATCCGGTCATTACCTTGCCTTTTTCGTAGGCTTCGGGATAACCGCCGCTGACGAGCATGACACAAGCGGCTGTACGCGGGTCCATTACCAAAGTCTTGGTGTCGAGGTTCACGTCGCGCACACCTTCCAGCAGTTCGGCGAAGTCGCTCTGGATGCGCAGCATGACGCTTTCTGTTTCCGGGTCGCCCATGCGGACGTTGTATTCTATCACCATCGGTTCGCCTTTCACTCGGATCAGTCCGAGGAAGATGAAACCTTTGTAGAGGATTCTTTCTTCTTGCAGTCCGTTGATGGTGGGTTCGATGATGCGGGTGCGTACTTTCTCCATGAACTCTTCGTCGGCAAAAGGAACGGGGGTGACGCTTCCCATACCGCCGGTGTTCAGACCGCGGTCGCCTTCACCGATGCGCTTGTAGTCTTTGGCTACGGGGAGGACTTTGTAGTGCTTGCTGTCCGTCAGCACGAATACGGAGCACTCGATGCCGCTGAGGAATTCTTCGATAACCACCGTGGCGCTGGCTTGGCCGAACATGCCGCCGAGCATTTCCTTCAGTTCCCGCTTGGCTTCTTCGAGGGTGGGGAGGATGAGCACGCCTTTTCCGGCGCAGAGGCCGTCGGCTTTCAGCACGTAGGGGGCTTCGAGGCTTTCGAGGAAGGCGAGGCCTTCTTCGAGGTTATCGGCAGTGATGCTCTTGTAGCGGGCGGTGGGGATGCTGTGGCGTTCCATAAAGCCTTTGGCAAACTCCTTGCTGCCTTCCAGTTGGGCACCTTTGGCGGTGGGGCCGATGATGGCGATATGTTGGGTGGTGGCGTCTTCGGTGAAGCTGTCGTAGATGCCTTCTACGAGCGGGTCTTCGGGGCCTACCACGATCATGTCTATGTTCTGTTCCAGGGCAAAAGTTTTCAGGGTGGGGAAGTCGGTTGCCTTGATGGCCACGTTCTCGCCTACCGCACTGGTGCCGGCATTACCGGGGGCGATAAAAAGTTTCTCTACTTTCGGGCTTTGGGCAATTTTCCATGCCAGGGCGTGCTCGCGGCCGCCGCTTCCTAATAATAATACTTTCATCTTATATCTATTTATTTTAATTACTATTTCTGTTTTGTTTGTAAATTATCTTCAAAATACCGTGTTATCTTCTCATGCAGATGCACACGGTCACGTCCCATGACGTTATGTTTGTGGCCGGGATAGATGAACAGGTCGGGATACGTGCGGGCATCCACGCAGGCCTTTATGAACGAGAGAGTGTGTTGCGGCACACAGGTGTCGTCATGGTCGTCGTGGATCAGCAGAAGGTGTCCTTTCAGGTTGCCGGCAAGGTTCTTCAGGTTGCAGTTCTTGTAACCTTCCGGATTGCTTTGCGGGGTGTCCATATATCGTTCTCCGTACATGATTTCATAATAGCTCCAGTCGATGACCGGACCGCCTGCGACACCTACCTTGAACACGTCCGGGTAGCGGAGCATCAGTGCCGTAGTCATGTGTCCGCCGAAGCTCCAGCCGTGCACGCCGATGCGGTTGCCATCTACGTAGGGCAGGCTTTTCAGGAATTCGGCGCCCTTCACCTGGTCTTTTCCCTCTTCGATGCCGAGGTTGCGGAAGGTGACGTTCTCAAATTCCAGTCCACGGTTTTCGCTGCCGCGGTTGTCGAGGGTGAACATGATGTAGCCTTTGCCGGCCATGTAGATGTCCCATCCGCGGGCACCGTTCTGCCATCCGCCGGTAACCATTTGGGCGTGAGGCCCTCCGTAGACGTAGATGATGGCGGGATATTTCTTGGCCGGGTCGAAGTCTGCGGGTTTTACGAGGCGGTAGTAAAGGTCGGTCACGCCGTCGGCTGCCTTGATAGTGCCTACTTCGATGCTGGGCATGGTGAAGCCTTCGAAGGGGTTCTTAGCCCTCAGCAGGTTGATGCTTTTGAAAGTTTTGGTGTTGATGATGTCGATATTACGAGGCACGGTGGGCGACGAATAGCGGTCGATGATGTACGTGCCGGATGCACTGGGCAATCCTGTGTGCACACCCTCGGTAGTGGTGTTGATGTTGAAGGGCAGACTGCGCTTTCCGCTGGTTACGTTAACGGCGAAGTTGGCACTTCTCAAAGCGTCGATGGCATTGAAGATGACTTCTTTCCGTTGGGTGTTGAATCCCAGGATGTCGCTTACTAACCATTTCCCTTCGGTCAGCTGCTTGAGCAGTTTGCCGTCTGTGCCGTAGAGGTATAGGTGGTTGAAGCCGTTGCGCTGGCTTTGGTAGATGAACTTGCTGCTGTCCCACGGCAAGAATACGATGGGATGCTGGGGCTCAACGTATTTGGGGTGTGTTTCCTCGATGAGGGTGGCCATCAACTCGCCTGTCTCGGCATTGTATTGGCAGAGTTTGGCATGGTTCTGGTCGCGGTTCAGCTCGATGAGGTAGAGGCTTCGGGCATCCGGGGCCCAACTGATGTTAGTGAAATAACGGTCGGTAGGGTCGCCTGCATTCAGATAGATGCTCTTCTGCGTTTTGGGGTTGTAGATGCCTATGGTCACCTTGTGGCTCGTCATGCCTGCCATCGGATAGCGGACATTGTTCACTTCGCCTACCCGTGCGGTGATGTCTACCAGCGGGTATTGCGTCACCATGCTTTCGTCCATGCGGTAGAAGGCGAGCAGGTCGCCTTGCGGACTCCAGTAAGTTCCTTTGCTGATGCCGAACTCGTTGCGGTGTACGCTTTGCCCGCATACGATGCCGTCGGGTTCGTCGGTTACGGCAGTGCCATTCACGAAGAGGTTGTTCTTGAGGGTATAGGCCACGTTGCCGCTTGTGGTATGATAATCTTGGTTGGCGCTTTCTTTTGGGAATTCACGTTTGCTGATAATCTTGTCCGCTTTCCAGTCGTAGACGGCGTAGCTTCCGGGCAGGCTGACGAGTATCTGCGTTTTGTCGGCCCAGGGCAGTCTTACCTGATAAAGGTGGCTCAGTTTGCCCAGCTTTTCCTGTGCCAGAGCCTGATTGATTTTCTCGCGTGTTACGAGTAAGGTCTCTTTCCCGGTTTTGGGATTTATTGTAAATAAGGAGTCTATTTCGGGCTTGATGCATGTGTCTCCCCACCATTGTATTCCATGGAGGGTTTCAGCAAAGCGATAGGTTTCTCCGCCGGGAAGCAGATCTTCCAGCGTCGGTTTCTTTAAATCTTGTGCCATACTATTTGTTGCAAAGAGGGTGGGGAACGCCAGTAGTGCTATTCCCATCCATTTACTGATTATCTTCATGTTCATTGTCTTTATCATTCATTCTCTTTTCTGAATCCTTTTATTTCTATTCTGCCCAAAGGGGAACTTTTCACTTGCACCGCAGCACTCATTCTCTTGCTTCGGCTATGCTCAGGATGACAGATACTCTCAAGGAATATATCCCAACTTATTTTTTAATCATTACTTGAGGTTCCAATTTGGAACCCCAAGTTGGGGGGCAGCGACTTACTCCCCTTCTTCCCTTTTTCTCGGCTTGAATTCCCTTTTCGGCTTAAACTCCCCGCTTCCTTCCGGACGGCGTTCCCTGTCGAACGGTTTCCGTTCCCTGTCTCCATCCTTGCGGAACTCCCTCGGCTTAAACTCGCCTCTGGGCTTATCCTCTCTCGAACCGAACTCCCGGGGTTTACCGTCTCTCGGCCTGAACTCTCTCGGTCTGTCATCTCTGGACTTGAACTCACCCGGTTTACGCGGTTCTCTCGGTCTGAAGTCCCGGTTTTCCCGGCTTTCTCTCGGCTTGAATTCTCTCGGTTCTCTTGTCTTGAAACCAGATTCTTCGTTTTCGCCTTCGCCCTCACTTTCCTGTCTCTTGAACTCCTTATATTTCCCGTCGAAAATCTCGTATTTACGGAACTCACATTCCAGTGCACCATTGAACAAAGGCACCTTCTGGGTTGGTTTCAGCCCTATCTGGTCGAAGCACTCTTCACGGTAAGAAAGCACCCATGCCGTGTTTCCGATGAAAGCATGTTTCAGGCGTTCGCCTATCATCTGGTATAGTCCCAACAGATTATTCGTGGAGATACGTTCTCCGTAGGGCGGATTTGTGATAATCATGGACTTCTCCGCCGGCTGTTCGAATTGCTGGAAAGGCTGCAACTTCAATACGATATCTTTCGATACGCCCGCCGCCTTGACATTATGCGTGGCTATCTCATTGGCCTGCGGATTGTTGTCGTAACCATATATCTTATGCGTAAACTCGCGTTCCTGACTGTCGTCATTGTAAATCATATCAAACAGTTCCTGGTCGAAGTCGTTCCACTTCTCAAACGCAAACTCCTTGCGGAACACTCCCGGAGCAATGTTACGCGCAATCAGCGCCGCTTCGATGGGTATCGTTCCCGAACCGCACATAGGGTCAATCAGGTCACATTCCCCTTTCCAGTCCGTCATCAATATCATTCCGGCAGCCAGCACCTCGTTCAGCGGGGCTTCTACCGCTTCCTGCCGGTAGCCGCGGCGGTGCAGCGACTCACCCGATGAGTCGAGTGAAAGCGTGCATGTGGTCTGTGCAATGTGTATATTCAGCAACACATCCGGACGGTTGATGCGCACGGACGGGCGCTTGTTGAAGTTCTCGCGGAAATAATCCACGATGGCATCCTTTACCTTATAAGAGACGAATTTGGAGTGACGGAACTCTTCGCTGAACACAACGGCGTCCACGGCAAACGTCTTCTCCACATCCAGAATATCTTCCCAATGGATGGCTTTGATTTGTTCGTAAACTTCATCGGCATTCTTGGCGGTGAAGTTCTTGATAGGTTTCAGAATGCGGATAGCTGTGCGCAGGCAGAAGTTTGCCTTATACATCATTTCCTTGTCTCCACTGAAAGACACCATGCGTCGGCCTATTTCTATGTCGTTTGCCCCTAATGCAGTCAGTTCTTGTGCCAGTACTTCTTCCAGTCCTTGGAAGGTTTTGGCAATCATTTGAAATTGTTCGTTCATTTATTTATTACTGTTTGACTATTCTGTTTTATATTGATTTTCTCTATTATCCGGCAGAGTATCGCATCTATATATCCAACGTCTTGTATCTATATATCCAGCGTGCTGCATCTATATATCCAGTGTGTTGCATCTATATATCCGGCGTGTTGCATCTATATATCCGATACGTCGCATCTGTATATTCCGGAAACTATCTGTTAAAGCCGGTCATTTCTTGGCTTTGGTCTGTACGATTCTTGCACCTGCCGGTACATCTTCCGTTACCCAGATATTGCCGCCTACCGTGGCACCCTGCCCAATGGTGATGCGTCCCAGGATGGTGGCGTTGGAATAAACGATGACGTTGTCTTCCAGTATCGGGTGGCGGGGGATTCCCTTGATGGGCTTGCCGTCCTCGTCCAGCGGGAAGCTCTTGGCACCCAGCGTGACGCCCTGGTACAACTTCACGTTGTTGCCGATGATGCACGTCTCGCCAATCACTACGCCCGTACCGTGGTCTATGGTGAAGTGGCTGCCGATGGCTGCGCCCGGATGGATGTCGATTCCCGTTTCGCTATGGGCCATCTCGGTGATGATGCGCGGGATAAGGGGCACACCGAGTTTCAGCAACTCATGCGCGATGCGGTAGTTGCTGATGGCGCGTATGGCGGGATAGCAGCTGATTACTTCTCCGAAACTATGTGCCGCAGGGTCACCGTTGTAGGCGGCCATCACATCCGTGGCCAGTGTGCGGCGCATTTCCGGCAGATGGCTGATGAACTTGGCGGCAATGAGCGCGGCTTCTTCGCGTTGGAGTTCGGTGCAGCAAGTGCATTCACCGTCTCCCGTGAAGCAAAGGCCGGCGAGTACTTGCCCGGTCAGCAGGTCGAACAAGCGTTCGATGTTTACGCCGATGTGGTACTTGACGGTGCGGCTGTTGACTGTGGAATTGCCGAAATATCCGGGGAAGAGAATAGCACGTGATAGCTCTACAATGTCTTGCAGTGCCCGGGCCGAAGGCAATGGAGTGCCGTCCGTGTGCTGATGGAACAGTCCTTTGTAAGACGAACTTTCCGATAGTTCATCGACTGCCTGTGTCAAAATGTGAGTAAAGTTCAATGGACTCATTGGGATATCCTTTTTATAATAAGGTGGGGCAAAGGTAACTATTCTCAGCGAAAATCCCTCATTTATAGTACGAAAATCCCACAAATATGGTATTTCCTGTGAACCGTTAACCCATTATCTTTGTCATTTAGAAAGAAGAGTATAATTTAAAACCAAATAAGTGATGAAAAAGATAGCTAAACAGCTCACCGATCTCGTGGGCAACACTCCTTTGCTGGAGCTGAGTAATTACAATAAATCGAAGGGACTGAAAGCCCGTCTGGTAGTGAAACTGGAGTCATTCAATCCTGCCGGAAGCGTGAAGGAC
Source organism: Bacteroides stercorirosoris (assembly GCF_900142015.1). Lineage (GTDB taxonomy): Bacteria > Bacteroidota > Bacteroidia > Bacteroidales > Bacteroidaceae > Bacteroides > Bacteroides stercorirosoris. The sequence continues at coordinate 421,804 of NZ_FQZN01000001.1, read as the reverse complement.
CGTGTGGCGCTGGCCATGATTGAAGATGCCGAAGCATCCGGCTTACTGAAACCCGGAGCCACGATTATAGAACCTACCAGTGGCAACACCGGAATAGGGCTTGCTTTCGTTGCCGCCGCCAAAGGGTATAAGTTGGTTCTTACGATGCCTGACACTATGAGCATCGAACGCCGCAATCTGCTGAAAGCTCTTGGTGCCGAGTTGGTGCTTACGCCGGGTGCCAATGGCATGAAAGGTGCGATTGCCCGTGCCGAGGAGTTGAAAGCTGCCACGCCCGGTGCGGTGATTCTTCAGCAGTTTGATAACCCTGCCAACCCTGCCATGCACGAGCGTACCACAGGAGAGGAAATCTGGCGCGATACGGATGGAGTGGTCGATATTTTTGTTGCCGGTGTAGGTACGGGCGGAACGGTGAGCGGTGTAGGCGCTGCTTTGAAGAAGCACAATCCGGGTGTGAAGGTTGTGGCTGTGGAGCCGACTGACTCTCCGGTGCTCTCAGGAGGTGCTCCGGGAGCGCATAAGATACAGGGTATCGGTGCCGGTTTTGTTCCTAAAAATTACAATCCGGTGGTAGTGGATGAGATATTGCAGGTGACGAATGATGATGCCATCCGTGCGGGACGTGAACTGGCACAGCGGGAAGGTTTGCTGGTTGGCATATCTTCCGGTGCGGCAGTCAGTGCGGCTACCCGCTTGGCGCTTCTTCCTGAAAATGCCGGGAAAACAATAGTGGCATTATTGCCGGATACGGGCGAACGTTATCTTTCGACGTTGCTGTATGCGTTTGATGAATATCCGTTGTAATACAATTGTAATGGGGTGAATAAATGATCCCTGTCTCTACCCATATTTCAGAATAGGAGACAGGGAAAACTCAAATTAAAGGATTGGAAATCCAAAGAGATGAGACACCCCAATAAATATTCCAGCAAAAAATGAAACAAGAATTCACCTACCAATCAAATATTCAGCTATATAAGAGTGTACCAATAAATCTAGAATTTCGTTTTTCCTTATCAAACACTCCTTTATTCCGAAACTTCTTCAAAATCTCGCCTGAATCATTTCTTATATAATGAGTTGGAGAATCTTCATGTAATAAGCGAATCGTTTTTGCTTTGCCATTTATTTTCAGAAAACTAAAAGTTGAATCACTCAGTATTTTATACAAAGACATCCATGTGTTTTTACACGGCAATTTTTGATAAAAAGAACTGTTCTCGCTACTTTCATAAGAAAAGACCTCAAAACCATTAGCGGGAATCTCAATAGGCAGTGAGTCACGCAGAGATAAACTAAGAGTATCAGATCCATTTGCAATTATAAAAGTTCTATTGAGGACATCAGAAGATAAGACAATTGTGGAATCAGTCTTATTTTCCACATATATTTGTCCACATATTTTCTTTATATAAAATTTTAGGCTATCCGACTCCAAATAGCTAGAGCCCGACAAGATCATATCATGATCGACCGAGCACATATAAAAGTCGGTTTTCTCCGGTTGACCTCCTGATAAATAAGGCCATAGCTCTGTATACTCAAATATATAATTTGCATACGGAGACCTTTTCACAACAGCTCCGCTATTTTTGTATTTTGAAACTCCCATAAACCATATATCGGCACTTACATCAGTACGACTCATGACAGCAGCACTGTCACAATTAGTTATTTGATTTATTTGCTCTATGGATAACTCTGGCTCATCCAACTCTATGAAACAAAAATACCTATTGTTGGCCTTGATTATTTTAGATGGAAATTCGGCAAGATCCGAGATCGGAGAATATCCCCCGAAAAAGGAATATAGAGTACTGGAATCATTCTCCCAATGTTCATATATATGAATGTATTTATCAACAATACACCCACTATCCACAAGAGGCATTACATATCCTATAGCCCTCTGATACATATCGATATCATTGGTTTTATGCATACACCCTATAAGTAGCCATAACAAACCAAATAGTATAATCTCTTTTCTCTTCATATTCTGCAATATTATTTTATGCTTGTCCCACGCATTTACTAAAAAATAGTAATATTGTAGCCACTAATATCACAGTTTCAATTATCCAGGCAATCTTAATAGTTACACACATGACAAAAAAGCGATCTAATAATACTACAATAAGCATCATTATCATAAAACCAACTATAAGAGGAAAGCTAAAAGCAGTCCACACACATATATACGCTCTCCATAACGTATGTAGTACTATCAAAAAAGGGAATAAAATCAGTATTGGAGACCATTTTATCTTTTTCATATAACTATCGGCTTTTAATTCTATGTATAAGCTTTCCTTGCGGATTGTTTTTTATAATTTATTTAAAGGAAACTTTAGGAATAGCAGGACGAGCACTACCATGAACTACTGTAAAAGAAGACTCTCCCAAGCTGTGATTAGCTGGTATTCTATAACTTCTTTTATTTTTATCATACGTTTTAATTCCGGCCGCTTCCATTGAGCGTTGTACGGTAGTACTACAATTGTTCCATAAAAGATTGTATTCTTCTTTTTGACTAATTTCTGTAAAAGTACTACGAATGATAATATCTTGTTCCTCCGTTGTTGGAATAATATACCCTTCTGAGAATCCGTATCCATTTATAGATACGTCAGTTTTATCTCCAGATGAATTATAAGAGCTTTCTAAAAAATCTTGCGGGCTGTTAAACTCACCAACTTCAATATCATCAAATGTACGTCCTCCGATAAACTGTCCAGAAAAATAAACATTATCTCCGTTAACCGAAAAATACTGCCATTTATTTACATCATTCTGAATTAACATAGCCATATGTACGCCTTCTCCGTGATTTAAAACGACAATACTATCTCCATTCACATCTATGTTCTTTATTGGGTTATTCGCTCCATACTGATATAGCGACATCGAATAATATTTCTCTGCAAATCTATCCATCGTCGTAAACCTTCCCAGCACCGCATCATACTGTCTCGCCCCATAATCATACCAGTTCAGTCCCTTCTCCGTATCCAGTTCCTTGCCATTATACTTGTAAGTCTGCACATTACCCGTATTCTCAAATATACCTCCGAAGGGATAGTAATTGTTCACTTCTTCCGTATTTCCACTCTGGTCAACAACCACCCTGATATTTCTCTGATGATCTTTCAGATAATAGTGGTATTTGCTATCGTTCAAAGAAAGATATCCTTCTTCCGTCAGCAACAGCTTCTGAACACCATTTTCATAGACCACATTGTTGCAATAGTACGTTTGGGTGGTGCCAATATCTTTTATGTGGTGGAGTGTGCGGAGTTTCTTGCTGTCAGCTGCATAGATATAGGTAAAAGCGCTATTATCCCTGAATATTACGAGACTAGGTAAATTTAGCACATTATATTGAATACCCACTATATCCTTGCTCAAATCTTTCGTTAAATTTCCATTGACATCATAAGCAAAGTCACCCTCAGTACCGGCACCGTTTCTGAAAACAGTTCCATCACCCACAGAAGTAGCCGTAGAACTATCGTCAACACGACTCAACCGGTTGTCGTTCAGCTTCATCGCTCACTGATCCACTACTCCATAAGTATTAGCGCCTATCCGTCCATGACGTTCAAGGGTTTTCACATTATATATAATTATAATAATTGGAAGGTCAAAAGAGAGTTAACTATGAATAGATTAACTTCTTCTACTTTCCAATTATTCATGATAAAATGTCCAAGCCTAATTATTCCAGACTGAAAAACCTAGAATTCCGCTTATCCTTGTCGAATACTCCTTCATTCCAAATAGTCTTCAAAGTCTTACCCGAATCATTTATAAGAAGATTGGCATGATTATCATGGTGTAATAAACGGATCGCTTTTGCTTCATTATTTATCTTCAATAGGCAATAAGTAGAGTCACTTAACAACCTATACAAAGCCATCCACGCATTTTCACACGGCAACCTTTGAAAAAAAGAACTATTTTCTTTACTTTCATAATGCAATGCCCTTAATCCATTAGCAGCAATTTTAACAGGTAGTGAGTCATGCAGAGAAAAAAGAAGAGTATCAGTTCCATTTGCAACTATAAAAGTCTTATCAAAAACATTAGGAGATAAGAAAACTGTAGAGTCAGTTTTATTTGCCACATATATATATCCACATACCTTTTTAATATGAAACTTCAAGCTATCAGATTCTAAATATTTAGGATCTGACAAAACCACATTATGATTGTACAAACACATATAAAAATTTCTCTCGACAGGATGTCCGCCCGAAAAATAGGGCCACAACTCCGCATAGTCAATTATATAATCTACATCAGGTGTTCTTTTTACCACAGCTCCATCGTTTGCATATTTTGAGACCCCCATAAACCAAATATCGCCATTTACATCCAGACAATTCAGGACAACATCATTGTCGCGATTAGTAATTCGGTTTATTTGCTCTAAGGACAATTCCGGTTCATCCAATTCTATAAAACAGAAATATCTGCCCCTTACTTTAATTATTTTAGATGGGAATTCTGCAAAATTTGCAAATGGATCATCTCCCTCAAAAAATGAATACACACTATTGGAATCATTTTCAGAATGTTCATATATATGAACATATTCTTTAGTAATACACCCACTGTCTACAAGAGGCATTATATAGCCTATAGCTTTCTGATATATATCTATATCAGAAGGCCTAGACATACATCCTGAGAATAACCATAATAGGCTAAACAATAAAATCTCCCTTTTCTTCATATTCACAATATTTATTTTAATCCCATATGTTTCAGAATATCATCAGATGTTTTGATAGGCATTTCTTTTATCTTCGATTGAAGTGACACATCCTCAATTGTAATTTAGGCGAATTAAAACCCTAATAATCGAAACGAACAGATAGGATATTTGATTGAACAAGAACCAACTATATCAAAAAGCAACAATTTATGTACATTTATTTAAAAACATCAACAAAGCAAATAATATAACCAAAATCTCGGTTAACCAGAGCGTTTTAATCGTTACACACATTACAAAAAAACGATCTAATAAAAGTACAATAAGCATTGCCGCAATAAATCCTATTATAATATAAAAACTAAATGCAGTCCAGACACAAACATACGCTCTCCATAAAGTATGTAATGTTATTATGAAAGGAAATAGAATTAATATAGGAGACCATTTTATTCTTCTCATATAGTTATCTTTTTTTTATTCTATATATCATATTCCCTTGTGGATTATGCTTTATTATTGATTTAAAGGAAGACCGAGGAATAATAGGACGTGCATCAGCGTGAGTAACAACAAAAGATGACTCTCCGATACTATGACTAGCAGGCACTTTATAGCTTCTCATATTCATATCATATGTTTTAATCCCAACAGCCTCCATCGAACGCTGTACTGTGGTACTGCAATTATTTCCTAAAAGGTCATATTCTTCATTTTGACTAATATTTTCAAAAGTAGTACGCATCATATTGTCTTGTTTTGCAGTTGTTGGAATGATATACCCCTCGGAGAATCCATAACCATTAATAGAATTAGCATCCTCGTTTCCATTTCCTGCTGAATTATAAGAACTTTCAAAGAAATCTTGTGGGCTATTAAATTCACCGACAGCAATATCATCAGACTTCCGTCCACCAAAGAACTTTCCTGATATATAAACATTATCTCCATTTACAGAGAAATATTGCCATTTATTATCATTATTTTGGATTAGCATTGCCATATGCATCCCTTCACCATGATTTAAAACAACAATACTATCTCCATTGATATCAATATTTCCAATCGGATTATTCGCTCCATACTGATATGGTGAGATTGAATAATATTTCTCTGCAAATCTATCCGTCGTCGTAAACCTTCCCAGTGTTGCATCATAATGTCTCGCCCCATAGTCATACCAGTTCAGCCCCTTCTTTGTATCCAGTTCCTTGCCATTATATTTATAAGGCTGAACATTCTGAGATGAAGCAAACACACCACCAAATGGATAGTAATGATTCGTCTCCTCCACATTGCCATTATGGTTGATAACTACCCGATTATTCCCTTGATGATCTTTCAGATAATAGTGGTATTTGCTATCGTTCAAAGAAAGATACCCTTCTTCCGTCAGCAACAGCTTCTGAACACCATTTTCATAGACCACATTGTTGCAATAGTACGTAGTCGTGGTAGTGCTGCCAATCTTATGAATCGTGCGAAGCTTCACTCCATCCGCACTATATAGATAAGAAATAGTACTCCCATCAGAGAACGTGACTGTCTCCGGCAAATTTAAAAAATTATACTGAATATCAGTTATATTCTTATTTAAATCTTTCGTTAAATTGCCGTTGGCATCATACATATATTCTGTAGTGGCGTTTGCACCATTCTTAAACTCGAAGCTGTTATTGTAGGCCATAGTTGTAACCGCATCATTTATCGCTTTCAACTGGTTACCGTTCAGAGTGATGGCTAAATTATCAATCAAACCGTAAACACTGGCAGAAGTCTGTCCATAGCGTTGCAAGGCAAGGATATTTCCATTCTTATCGTAAGCTGTCACTTTCTCCGAAAAGCGATTGGTATTGGCGTTAATATTCGCACTCTCACCGTAGATGGCATTTTGCAACCTGTCTAAACCATCATAAGTGAACTTGTAACCTCTCACAGTGCTTTCATTACCCGCCTTCCACGTCATGCTACTGATACTACCGTTATACTTCGCTGTGCTGACACCCGTATTGTAATACATATTCTGTGTAAAGCGAGTACCAGTGATTTCCGTCAGCCAACTGCGCAAATTATAAGTATAAGTCAGCTTATTCGTGGTAGAACCGTGCAAGGACTTGGTCTTTAAACGGCCAAGATCATCATACAGAGCATCATACAAAGTAATTGTAGTTCCCCCAAACGTATGTTGCACCTTACTTATTCTGTTCGCATGGTCATAGGTATAAGTACATACTTCTGTCCATGTACTCTTTCCGTTTGCTGTATGCGTGTGTGTCACAGTAGCAGGTTTGTCAGTAAATGTATAAGTGGTAACTGTCACGTCATATCCACCCAGCAGGTTACTTTGTACGGTTTTCGTCTCACGTCCCTTTATATCGTAGTAATGTGCAACATAAATCTTCATATCGGTTCCAAATACTGTAATACTGCTTCCTGTCAGGAATCCCTTACCATGCCCTGAAGTATCTTTGGTGAAAGAGGCTGTTGGGAAGCCGCTTCCTCCTGCAAAGCTGTAATCGTCGTAGTAATTCTGTATATATACCATTGAAGCGGAAGTCGGGATTTCACCATTAGGCCCTGGATGATCGGAAGTAGAAGAACGGTCATCTGTACATTCTCCCTGACGGATCAAGCGTCTCAATAGGTCGTATTCATAAAATGTCAGTTTCTTCTGGGAACGCTGTCTGCCGTCCTGCGAATAAATCAATTGGTCGTCGTCGTTGTAGGTGTATGTGATGTGTTTGGCACCCGGTAGCTTTTTATAGACGCAGCGGTTGCGACCATCGTATTTGTACTGAAAAGCATACAAATCAAGATTCGCTGAACTCTGATACATAGGTTGTAACACAAAACACAGATTTCCCTTTTCATCATATACATAATAGGTGTCATGCGGTTCGCTACCTTGTATCTGCCGGGTCAATACCAGATGTCCCAGCTTATCGGTGAAACTATAGCTCACATTCATATCCTCATCCATAGTCTTTACTACTGAAAGTTGTCCGGCAGCATAGCTACTACTGCCACCGCTCAATGTATAAGAATCATTTACGGTATAATAACGGCAATTCAGCGGCAAAGTGGCAGTATTTGTCAAATACTCCGTCTTTACCGGTCGACCGGCATTGTACCATGCAGTTCCGGGACCGTACTGTTGTAGTATGCGGTTCAAAGGCGAGGCTTCATAAAAGGGCTGGCTGTAAGGGCGACTGTCATTACTATACTTCCCCGGGGCACTGTTCTTAAAAGTGGCAGGAGCCAGATATACGGAAGAGCCGGTGGGGATTGGTAACCAGCTGTTCCCCTCACGCCCTGTAGCGTCATACTCTTGCAAAGTAGCGAGGTTTTTATTTACAGGACTACCATTTTTCACAGCTTTCTGCACTGTTTGGAAAGGTCGGCCAAGTCCGTCATAATAAGCAATATCATCCAAATAAGAACTCCCCGTATCATTCAGCATCTTGCGCGTGCGGATGTAGTTCTCTGTGCTGACCTGCGCATTCATGACGCAGGCAGCTATTAATAACAATAAAAATATACTGAATCGTTTCATAATCATACTTTTTTTCAAGTTCTTTCAAATCAAAAAGATGTAGTGTTCACGGCTTGTAATGGTAGTTATATTCTCCGGTCGTCTTTCCATTATAGTCTTTCATTTTCACCAGACGGTTAAGGGAATCATATTCATAGCCAACAGTATTACCGTTGGGAAGCATCGCCCGGGAAACTCCGGCCGGAGACTTGTATTCGTATATCCGGACATGAGCAGCCGGAAGCTTAGTACGCAGGCTGCGTAACAAATCCATATTAGGAATCGGCATACTCGACAAATTCTCGGGAGTAACAGAGCCAAGAGCCGCTTTCACGGTATCATAAGAAACATTGTCTATCTCTGCCACAGGATATTGCCCTTTATAGCTCCATAAATAAGTACTTTCCCGGTTATTAACAGATAAGTTGAGTATATGCCCGTATTTATCGTAATGATGATACATGATGTTATCTGCCGGATAGACTGTTTTATTACGCCCCGCTGACGAAAAAGTCATGGTAGAAGCGACAAGTGGGGTTGTTATTTCCGAGTAATGCTGCACCGACGGAAGATACAATCCTTCAGATACTTGCAGATATTCCGTTAAAATACTTTCCATCAGCCGACCATTCTTGAACTTTTTCTCTTCGACTATAGGAGAAATACAATGTTTTCGAGTCATTGTTGTGTAGATTCCCCAAGGACAATCGTTAGGATAAGTATAAGTTATTTTCAGTGTACTGCCATCCGAAAGTCCTATCTGTTTTTCCTTCAATTGCTGTGTCTGCAAATTGTAGTTGTAAGTTTCGCAGATCTCTACTCCGTCCTTCCACATTCTCTTCTCCTTCAACCGGATATTGTGAAAATTCAAGGGATGGACTACCATAGCGAGGCGATTGATACTGCCCACATAGGTGTTCTCGAAACCTGCTTGCCAGAACGCCATCTGTGCATAGAAAAGAAAGTTGTTACACCTTAAATAATACGATGCCCCATCACTATTATCGCTCATAGCCATACATTGCCATCCCGACTGATAGAACAGTTCCGGGAAGAGATTTATCCGGTCGTAAAAGTTCATTCCGAAATAATAACGATAAACAGGAGCTTCATAAGCGAATTGCGTCTTTTGTACAAGTGCCTTGGCAGCATTGTAAACCGCCGTTTCAAGCAAACTACCGTTCAATGGACTATAAACCGGAATAGAATGTTCTTCCATCCGTGGTTCTTCGTTATGATACTTGTACCAAGTATAGCCTTCTTGCCCGTCTTTGTGTTTTGTCTCCTTGACATAAGTATAACCGACATTGGCCGACGCCTGATAGGGTGAAGAAAAAAAGTTGCTACCCGACAATTCCAATTTATCCGACCGGCAAGCAATAGATTCTACTTTCTGAAAATTGCACGCCGTAGTAAAATACTGACCAAGTTTATCATAAGTTCCCGGATAATAATTAACGAACTGGAGTTTATTCAGTAGTAATCCACTACAAGTGTTGGTTTCCGGATTGACATATTCATAAGATATCTGCTGCAAGCAGGTGCCTTTAGATGGTGAATCGTAGAAATTCACTTCCTTGATACGGACTCCGGCTCCCTCCGATTCACGTTTTCCCTCTACCTTATTGTCATACTTGATGAGCATGGAAATCCTGGCATCTGTCCCACTCCCTATGGTCTGGTCGCCCAACTCGTCAGGCAAGTCCACCACAAAATAGCCCGTACCTTTCTTCACGGTCAGCTTATAGCTTTTCGACACGGTGGTAGAAGGAAGTGACTGATGATTTATCTCCTCCTTGATGTGTAACGCTTCACATTCTTTCTTCAACGAAAGATCTTTCTGCACAGGCTTATCATTTTCTATGTAATAAAGATATGCGCGGTGCGCGGCTACTGATTTCCAAGTGTTTTTACCCCTAAAAAGACTAAGAGTCACTGTCACCACTTTGTCTTCCTTGAAAGAGTAGAAATGATTTTTGGGGGTAGAATACAAATCACTGCCATGGTCGTCGAAGGAATTATTATCATAAATCGTCAGGCTTTCCATAGGTAGATCTGTCCGCGTCTGCAATAAAGTAGGCACAAAATAGTCCACAAAGTGATGAGGTTCATACACAATCTCCGAATAGCCACCGGTAGGATATTGCACACCGGTCAGAATAGAAGCCTTACTATTTTCAAAATCGTAAGCACGCATGGCTTTGGATAGAGGTTCCGAATTGTCTCGTGGCAAATCTTGTATCTTTTGATATTGAATTGGATCGTGCCACATCAGATAATAGATATCCGGAATAAATGAGGTATTGTTCAGCTGACCGTTATAATACCCCCAATAGTCCACTGCATAAGAATCCTTCCGAGGCAATGTTTTTGCATTATAAAAGAAACGGTATTTTTCTGTTTCCTGCCCGCCTACCGTAGCAAATACGGTATTCAACTTGAGCCGTTTCAGCATATGCTCCTTTTGTCGGTAAACGGAAAGGTGGGATGCATACTTGCTCCAACAATTACCGGAATCTTCACTGATAAAATAATCGTAAGAGAAGCGATAATCCCAACAACAGGTATCCGCCGGTTGAACAGCTGCCAGTGATTTCACGTAAATCCTATCCAGTTTCTTCACTTCGGGCAAATCATCGCGCAAGCTGGATACGAAATGCACCTCATAGTTGTCGGTCTTTATTTGGGTCAAGTTTACCTCCCGTCCCGTACAATCTATAAAATTTCGGGAACTGTGGCTTCGTGCCACGCGATTGTCACCACACGCCTGATTGTTGTCCACCCTTACGCTTGAAGAAAGAATGACTGATTTTAGATTTTCCCCATAGCTGAATCCCCAGTTAACCGCCGTAGTGTCATAGCTGTAATCCACCTTCTGCCCGTTAGGATAAACTGTCTGCGAAAGGGCATAAAACTCGGACTGAACTCCCATATAAACAGGAAAGTTGGTACTCATCACACTCATAAGCGTGAAGTTATGCGCTACTCCATTAGGGAAAGTTAACTTGAATCCTACCAGTCTACTGCCTAAGGCATTTACAACTTGGCCATTAGAAAACGACCGCTCTGTCATTATTTCTATCTTCACATCCTCTCGACGGTCCAACAGATAAATGCTGTCATTCCGGCTGTCTATAACAAAACGCCCCTTTCCATCGGGACATGAGTAACAGAATACATCAGGATTGAATCTACCCTCGTAATGGGCTTTACGCATAGAAGGCTCTGTCAAGAACCAGTCCATAGCCAGACGCATATCAGAACTCCACGGGCCTTTGATATGAGTCGTATTACTCAGTTTTCCGGTTTGCTCATAGGCTGCCATTACATTTTTATAGTAAGGTTCCGGATTGTAACGATCTATTTCTCCGATAACCTTGCGGGTGATGCATCCACCGACATCCAGCATCCATCCCAATCCTACCCAGCCTGCTTCCTCATTCACTTTAATTCCCGATGTGGCATATGACAAGCTGATAGGAAGTTCCACAGAACCGTCTTTCAACGTATACACCGGAATATTAACTTGTGCAGTTCCCGAATAGAGATCTACCGGGCTATCCATGTATTTATTGAAAGTAGCTGCATTGGGAGTAGCAATAGAATAGTTATTGGGATTACGGTTCAACGAATAGTCATCAGACTTTTGTGTGATCTGTGCTTGCAGGCTTGTCGGAATTACACAAGCCATACATATCATTGCAATAGAGCGTTGTAACACTCTTTTTATATTACAAAAGCATTGTAGTTTTTTCATTATTCATTAGTCTTTATTGTTTATAATATCTATGATTTCTATTTCAAACTCTATAGGGGAGGAGGCAAACTGTCCGGATGCCTCCTTCTAAAAAGTTTTTATAACCCTGCAGCTTTCACCCCAAGTATTCCGGCGATAGCCGTAGTTATGGTAACAATTACTTTCAGGATGGTCTTCCAAGTATTTTTACTTATTTTCATAATGTTCAATATTTAGTCATTTATAAATCGTTGCTTACCTCGAAGCACGGGCACTCCTTTACCCATTCCTCCGGTTCCACCACCCCGTTCCCGTTCAGGTCCGGGCTGAGATCGCGGTGTCCGCAGACGTAACTGTTGCGGAAGCGCTTCAGCAACTGGCACACGAGCAGCCGCAGCGCGCTTCTTTGCTCTGGAGTGCGGGTATCTGCAGGCTTTCCGTCGCAGTCCAGACCGCCCTCATAACAGAGGCCGATGGAATGAGCGTTGTATTATTTTGTATATTTTAGATATCGTGTTATGATATAATAAACTAAAAAGCTAATTGTAGACTTAAAATGCTGTATATCAAAATATTGTTTTTGTTTGCTTTGAATTTTCCATAATCCAGAATACAGTTGTATATGTGAAACTCAAAATTTTATAGCTATGAAAAATTAGATAAGAAAAGATGCAAGGGTATGCCTTATACCCGATTACATGGAAACGCACACTATTACCACTTATAGATTAGCAAGTGACAAATTTCTCCGCACATATTTTCCTGAAAGTGCGTATGGACTTACCCCATCCATGAAGTTCAAAAGGAGAAAGCGTTAATGATTTGTTCAGAACTGAAAAAGCCAACTTATCCATTTGTTTATAATGGGTAGGTTGGCTTTTTGCTTGTAACAGAATAGATAATGTTACATCTTAATATAAGTATATTTATCGTAATATTTTCCGTTTGGTTCTACTACTTCATAAATCAAAGTTTTAGATGTTAAAGTTAGGATTGTACAGTTTTCACCATCATATTTAAAACTCTTCCCATTTAGTGTGATTGTTTCCGATTCGCTATACTGCCAAGCACCATTATCATAGTAATAGGTAGAAATAGAATATTGGTTTTCTCCCACTTTCTTTATTTCCATTTTTGTACTTGCATCGCGGTCATTGGGATTATAAGGGTCTGGGTCTGTACTCCAAGGTTCTTTATTACCGTTGTATAATTCCCATCCTTCACCATAGTCATAATACCAAGTTCCTTCCAATGAAGCGGATATTTCTTCTTCATCATCATCACTACTGCAAGAAGTAAAGTTCACGCACATTACTACGGCTAATAAAGCCATTCCAATTAATCTAAAAGTTTTCATTTTTAATCTAAGTTTATTTGTGCCTCTATGTTCCCAATAGATAGCATTAATAAATAAGTTCAGAATAAGCATGAGGAACACAACAAGAAGCTGCATACTTATTAATTGATAGATAGACTGTCTGTTTTTACCATAGTATTATAGCCAATGTTCCCTATTGACTGTTACAAAATAAAAGAGGCGTGGGAACTATTGAGTATTATCTTATTGAGGCTCTGGACTGCCCAAGTCAAGTAATAAACAATAGCCCACGCCAAACGATATATAGACCATCTTTATAGATAGGTATATAACATTGACGTGAGCGTCCTTGCTTATTATCCTTGACTTTTGAAATTGTCCAGATTCCAATAAGGGATAATATCAATAACGCTCTTTATTAACTAATATGTCCTTCCAGTCCCTAACTCATTAGGTGTCTGGAATTGGCACAAAGTTACTAAATTACGTTTGATTAGCAAGAACTATTGTTTATTAAATCACCTGGTAAGCTGTTCTTCCTTATAACTTCAAGTAGGTAGAAAATTCAGAAGTCGGCATATAAAAGCAAATTTCTGAATAATTCTACCTAGCTAAAGATTAGAAACTCAAACAGTCATAAGTTTGTAGAATTTCTTCCTGCCTTAAACCTAAGTATCTTTTAGTTATGGTTACGCTGGAATGATTAAACAGTTCCATAAGTTTAACTAAGGCTAGTTCTGAATTGTCACTATTCATGTTATAAACTTGTCTGCCAAAAGTCTTTCTAAGTGAATGACAACTAAAGTTTTTCACTTTTAAGTGGTATTTCTTCTTTATCTCTTTTAGTATCACATTGATTCTTTGGATAGTGAAAACAGTTCCTTTTTGGCTCACTAAAATAGGTGCGTTAATTCCTATAGGCTTTATCTGTTCATAGCATTCTTTAATGTGCTGCCCAAGTTGGGCATTTATCCTAATAGTTCTCACCTTATTTGTCTTTTTCTCTATTACTGTAAATTCACTGGTATATAGTATCTGTTTCCATCTCAAAGCTAGAATGTCAGATATTCTTAGACCAGTGAAACACCCCAAAGCAATAAGAAGTGAAATTTTGTAATTTCCATCTTTAGCCAATTTCCTTATTAAATTCATTGCATCAGACCAAACCAGATAATCTGCTGTAGTGCTTGAATATTTTAAACTCATAATGTTCTGTTTTATATGTAAATAAATAAAAGTGAATATTTTACCACTACCAACATACTAGCCAATTAGTTAATGTGTTGATTTCTAGCAAAACATTCACTTTGCATATTAGTGAATATTCTATGATTGTATATAAATAAAGATAGATAAAATCAGTATCAGAAAAAAGGGATTGATAACACCAATTATTATTAGTAACAGTACTACTAGTATGCCCCATAGTACTAGTTTTTCATTATCATTCATTCTGTAGTATTTTTAAGTTATTAAAAAAGAAAGGACACCTAATAAATAGATGCCCTTTCAGTTAGTTTAGCCCAAGAACCAAGAATATTTATTATCCAGTCCTTGTAATACATTGTTCAGTCCAACACTTACCTCTGTAGCATTTACCCCACGTTGTAGATAGCTGTCTATGTAGCTGTTCTTGTTTGATTGTGTGAGTAAATTATGAAAATCAAAAAGAGATATGGCATTGTCTTTCATTCCAAAAACTTCATTGGTGTAATAATCACGACACACACTGTTTATTTGGCTGTCAGTGATTAGAAGTCTTGGTATTGCTTTCTGTCTTGCAGGTGAAAGTGCCTGGTACATTCTCATTCTGCCTACCACTTGTGCAAACTGTGTTTCAGATAGATAAGTATCTGATAATGTCTGCATCAAATGTATTTCTTTGGCAGCATTGAAGCTGTTAAGCAATTCCAGTACATTTCTGTAAAGTTCACTGATATTGGTTACTTCCATGTTGAACCTCACACCCTCACCGGTAAGAATCTGATTGGAACAAATTTTCATTCTCCAGCCAATAAAGACGGAAAACTTTTCTAAGCCTTTGGAAGAACGGTACAGATTCAAGTCACTGTAATTTCTTACCCCACCTATGCACAGTTCAAGTTTTTGCCCTCTTATCGTTTCAAAAATGGTTGGAACAGTAAAAGCAAACGCAAGTCTTTGATAGAATTGTGTCTTTTCACATTCCAACAGTTCACTTGCTTTCTTACCAAGTGCGGACGGTATTCTGCCACGTACTATATGTGAAACTCGTATTTCGGGAAAGCTCACCTTTTCACCTGCATAGAATGAGTTTGCAGCTTCATGCACACAAGAAACAAAGTCTTGGTGTGAAATGGTTGATTCCAAGTTAGCCCAAGTAGGCACAACGCATTTGTTTGCAAGTTCTTCCAGTGTAATAGAATCTGTATTGGCTTCCAAGAAAGTAATATTTGGCTTTGCAGTTTCTTCCACAATTATAGTAGCTTCTTCTGCAAACTCACCTAAATTCAAAGTTCTTTTCTCCGTTGGCATGATAACTAAATTATTCATATTGATAAAAGTTTAAATGATTAATAATTCTTTTTTATATCAATATACAGAGGGGGACTAAGGGGCACGTAGTCCGTAAAGGCAGACACTCTTATATATTTAAGGTTACTGATTGAATGGGGAGGGGGATTCTTATATGAAGTACCTTATATATTTGCTCTCTTGACTTTTAGCTAAACTGAATATAGGTGATTAGCTAGTTTAGTCAAGCATGACGGAATACTGTATATCTTCTTTCTTCTTGTTATTTATATTCAGCACTTTAGCTATATACTCCAAAGTTATTTCTTCGGAAGTTATTCTATTAGTTAGCAAACTCCTAATTTCTTCATCTTTCATATAAACCAGTTTACAAGCTAGTTCAGCAAGCAATCTGTTTCTTCTTCTGACACTGCCATCTTCCATTACTGTTATTTCATCGTTTCTATCTGGTGGAACAACACCGTTATCAATGCACCAGTCATAGATAATATGATAGATTCTTGTATCTGAATCAGCCTCTTTAAAATCTGGAATAATGGACTTGTTCAGTATCAGTAAACCATTAGTTATATATTTTATCTGTCCTGCATTGACTGCCATTTCCAGATATTTATTTAATGTCTTTGCATCAATGCCCAGTTTCTTAGATAGTTCCGTTTTGTTAAGCCCATCCAGATACGGACTTTCACTTATATACTTGTTCGTTTCCTTTTTACATATTGCCTTTATTTTAAGCAAGAAGTTCTTTACGTTGATTCTCTCACTGGCTTTTGCTATGTTCATATCATCATTAAAGAAACTGTTATAAATATAGAAGAAGTTCTCATTACATTTTGCCACATGATATTTGTTGTACGTCTTGTAGCTTCCCTCTGCTATCACATTGTTACTTATTACTTTATCAACAAGATTCTTATTCTTCTTTAGCCTTGCAACGCTTCTTTTTACAGTGCTTAATGATATGCCTAGTTTTTCGGAAATCTCCTTTTCCGTAACATTATCCGCAATGGAAGTTTTATAATTCATCCTTGATTTTATATAGGCATATACTATGGCGTCCTTATTATCTATATTATTAATGTCTTTTGTCAGTGTCGTATATTGTTGTTCCATTGTGCGCAAACGGTTGGTTATTTGATTCTTCTTGGTATATGTTATAAATCTCTCCGTTTTTCAGAGCCTTGTTGTATTTACGTGTCCCACCTAGATACCGCTTCAATTCCTTTCTGGTATTGAACAGTCTGTTGTTGTATATCATCATAATGTTACGTTTTTGTTATTAGTTACTTATCTACGAAAGCTCAAAATCTGATAATGAAGTGCGAAGCACTGAATTATCTAAGTTGTAATGTTAGTATTGTAGTAATGTATAGAGTATCATTTTTCCCCTATACTTGGTGTCAAATTTCCCATAGACTACGGTTCATTTTTCCTTAGTACCACTTTACTAAGACTATCTTTAAAAAACATCTGTAATTTACTTCCTTGTGTTATCTGGCTGGCTATGTATGCCGGAACAAGTATTATATGCAGTTCTTGATACGGCTTTATAGAGAGGCTCCGGTAGTCATAAATTACGAGACTGCCAATTATCCAGTTTAAAGTAGAATGTAATTCTACGCTTGTTTATCTGCTTCTTTTTCTTTAGAAAGCCGTTCATTTTAGCCCATATACCGATAGCTACCTTATTACCAGTAATTCCATCACTAAAAGCCATTTCCTTTAATTGTTCAAACGTGTAATACTCCATAATTGAATTGTTTTAGGTTAGTTTCATTATATACTGTAAAATCTATAGTGCTTGAATTATTCTAGGCAGTTCTGGATATACCCCTGCTCGTGGTAACTCTTTATCTTTTTATCTCTATACGATTATACTCATTTCTGGACGGTGTACCTAATCAAAGGAACACTTTCTATAGATAGCTTGTCTATATCGCCATATTGCCGTTATTCCTTTCTCTGAATAAGCTGGCAGACAAGAATAGTGACTTTATGCACTTCTTTTGTCAATAGTTTATATTTATGGCTATTGACGGATAGGCGATATTCGGAATAGATAGTTAAATAACTGTATATTAGCGATTAATTAACGTATCGAAGTAGGTGCTATATAACTTGGTTAGTAGGTAAAAAACGGCAATAAAAAAAGGCAGTCAGTTGCCCGGCTGCCTTTGTAAACCTGTTTTTGAAATAAGCAAGTTTAATCCAGTCCGACACAAGTTCGGACAAATTCCATTTCTTTATCTCTATCTTCTTGTGACAGATTTTCATTCCACTCTTCATCTTCTACAGACCAGCTTCTTCTAATTGTCACATCGTACAATTCTATATAGTGGCTTGTAGCTGGTCTATGTTCCATAAAAATGAATACTTCCGCATCCATATCTATTGCATCCGTATCATACTTATGCAGTCTTTCTATAGTTTCTGCGTCCGTTATTTCTTGATAATAAATGCCTTCGTATTCTTCTCGTTTCTCCCATTCTCTATCCATCTCAAAGATTCTTTCCAGATATTTGGAGTCAATACAATACTTCTGGATAAATTCAGAAGCGAAACCTGCACCATAATGTAAATAACCAATTTTGCACACGTCTTTCTTTAATTCAATGATACAACCTCTTGTACTCATAATTCAAAATATTTAAAGTTATTATTAAGTATATCCTGCATAAAATCCCTATCCAGAGGATTGATTAATTAATAGTTCTCTTCCATGTAATTTTTCCAAAGTCTGCTCAGTTCTTCATAAATGATGGTTTCCTTTGTTTTTCCACCTCTTGTGCCTTTAGCCTTTTCTATGTTTTCCGCATTTTCACGTTGAACATTAGCTAGAAAGTGGCTCATATTTTTAGTGAATGTACTTTTTTCGCTATCATCCGTATCTTCATACTTGCCAATAATCCAGTCAATGAGTGTACGGCTCTTCAAGAACTCCGTACTGAATGATTTTTTGGCTGCTTCAACAAGCGTTCTTCCTCTGTTGATGTTGTTTGATTTTCTAAGTACTTCATCAATATTGCCGTTGATAGCCCTGACGAGAACTGTCTTGTTTATCTTACTGCCAAATGTAGCCCACTTGGAAGCCGCATCCAGAGAGTAGCCCACACAAGTCAAATCAGACACAAAGTCCAATGTCGGCAATTCTTCTTCAACCATCATTTTCACTCCCTTTACATAATCCGCACCTTTCCATGGGGTAGTGGCAATGTTGATTTCTGCCAATGCTTTTTCAATGCCAACAGACGGATTCAAAGAATACACGAAATAGAACTCTCCTTTGTACTGTTTATCCGGTTCAACCTTTGCATTTTCCTCCAGAAGTCTTAAATGGGCACTATAACGGTGGTTTGCATCCAACAGAACAACATAATCATTTCCGTCCTTGATTTCTTCACCAGTGGTAAAATCAATCACTTTTAAACCGTCTTTAATTGCAGTGGAAGCGTCCACAATGATTGCAGGTACTAACTGACCGTATTCCCTCATTGATTTCATTTTAGCCTTGACTGCCTTTTCATTCAAATCTCTGTTACCAGCCAATCTTGCTACTTTTACTCCTTTTTCATTCAATTCACTCAATGTTAAAATTTCTTTTCTCATAATATATTACCGTTGCCTTACGGATTTATATTGGCTTCTGGCACGCCGTTTTGTTATTTTGATGATGCAAAATTAGGCAGGAATTTAGGGGTGGCAAAGGAATCTACCGAATGCCCATGTGTGTAGAAAACGTGCCCATTCCAGTACGCAAAAAAAATGCGTACCGAAAAGAATAAGCCTTTCAGTACGCATTTCTGCTATGTTTTTATGTATATCGTTTATGAAACTACCATGTAGTTATTAGCTATAACAGACGGGAATTTCTCGTTCTTGTATCTCCTAAGGAGATTGGATAACATTCTGTTCTTGTTGCCCTCCGAATCGTATTCTTCATTATATCTCTTGCCATCATAGCCTACGGTATAGATTAGCCTTGAAACAAGTATCATCTTGTCTTTAGATACCTTTACCTTTTTATTGGGTATGGTGGTAGCCTTTCTTCTTTCAATAAAGAACAGGAACATATCTGTGAATTTCCACTTCTTATAAGATATGTCAAGACTGGACTTGTCCGCAAAGCTGATTTTTGACGATAAGTCATTTCTGATAAAGCCCTCCAAACCTATGTCCTTTAATTGTTTAATCATAGTTTCTCTATCTTGTTCACTATGTATAATATCGCTATATGTATTGACAAAATGCTGCAAGGCTGCTTGAATGATTCTGATTGTGTCCTCCCTTTCAACAACATAGCTTTTCTTGTTGTTCTTCTTTAAGGTGATACTGGTAGCTTCCAATAGGGTAGCATGAAAATGGCTAAAGTCTTCTAATACGGACTTGTTCAATGCAGGTGCGTTTGTGCCAATATCCTCTATAAAGTCATATACGAACAGAAGTAGATACCAAAACTTGCTAACGTCCAACTTATACGCTTCAATGGTATTCTGTAAATCTTCATTAGTCAGGAACTTCTCTTTGAAAGAATCATCCAGCTTTCTGTATTCCCGTTTCTTGTATTCTTCCAAAGTTCCTTTGAATGTTTTCATTTCTTTGCTCCTCTTGTATCTTTCTTCAACGGATAAGTTTCTTTCCGCATATCTGTTGGCGAATATGGCAGGTGCGGAAGATTCTACGGGTATCATTCCCGTATCTGTTTCCGCATAATCTGGCAGGAAGTGATTGGCTACTTCCCACACGTATTCTAATAGTGGTTCATTTAGACATTTGTAGCTTTCAGTCCAATTTACTTTCAAATCTGGAAGTTCCGCTATCTGGTTTTCTTCTGGCATGATACATTCATTATTAGTTATACTGCAAAATAAAAGAAAAGTCTGCGAATTGCAGAAGACTTTATTTCTTATCTTCTTTGAGTGCCTTTAGTCTGGCTCTGTATTCCCTTTGTCTTCTGGCATTTTCTTCCTTATGTTCTTGGCAATACTTCACATTATATTCTCTGTTCTTCTGTTTATCTCTTATTGGCTTAAAGCGTTGTTCATAACAGTTGATTTCTTGCAATCTGTTAATGCCTTTAACCTTTCTAAGGTCAGTATAAGCCTTATTCTTTTTTGTATCTAAAAGGAACTGTAACGGTTTCTCTGAAAGTGTAGGATAAATGGAAATATTATATTGGTATGCACCCAGTTTGTCAATAAAAGCATAATCCAGCACTTCATGTATGATTTTGAATCTGGTTTCATCATCCTTTATATTATTGATTGTTTCGAGTGTTACACCAGTAACCTTTGATTCAATGTCTATCAGCATTTGTTTGACTGCTGATTGCTCATTCTTCCATTTATTGAGAGCCTTGTTTTCTTCACTTATCTTATCGTTCAATTCTTTAATGAACGAATCAGCCTTATTAATAGAAAGTGTTCCGTCCACATAAGCTCTATGCTCTATTACATCTATCTTGTTTTGTATGGCGGTTATTCTATTTTCAGAAGTGGTTATTTTATTGTCATAGTTCTCCAATTGCTGTTGGTATTGCTTTCTGACTTCATCATTATTGGAGGTCATCCTTCCTAAATAAATCATACTACCAGTATACCACAATATACTATCAACTAAATTTATTTGAATCCAGAATCCTTTGTCACAGTTTTGGCAGTGATAGGTATTATTATTCTTCTTGGCTACCATAGTACCCCCACAATAAGGACATCTTAACAAGCCTTTGCCAAAATAATAGTTATTGTATTGCTTCTTTGCCTTGTAAACATTGCCCTCCGCTATTTTTTTACAACGTTCAATCATTTCTAAAGTTACAATGGCGGGATAAACATTGCCCTCTGTTCGCAGCTTGTTGTAACCGTTGCTACTGGACGGCAGACCGGCATAGGCTGTATTATTAAGTATGAGTGATACCATACTTCTGGCTGTAGATAATTTATAATTAAAGATGCCAGTGTGTATCAATTCTTTAGCTAAGCTTCCATAACTGTATTTCCCAGTTAGATACATATTAAATATTTGTTCTACTACGGCAGCACTTTCATCCGGCACAATCTTCCTTGTCTTTTCGTCCACTTTATAGCCATACAATAACCAGCCTCCGGTATAGTATGATTCTTTCCTTTTGGCATCCTTGGTGCGTTTCCATCTAGCTAACTTGGTTCTCATCTCACTTTCCGCCATCTGACTGAACAATGTGAATATCATTTCTGCACCCTCGTCAATATCACCGTTATCTTTAAATAAACGTATGGACGGTTCCTTTATTACCAACTGCACCTTATGGTTGATTAGATAGTCCAGCACACTAAAGTTAATCTTCTTTCTTCTGGCAATACGGGACACTTCCCAGCAATAGACACAGTTAATGGCATTGTCTGTTTCTATCAGTTCTTTCATTCTGTTAAGTCCTGCACGTTCTTCTTCTGATAGCTTGATACCGGATTCCTTTTCACAGATAGGTATAATATCATCTGGTGAATAACCGTCTTTAATCGCCATCTCATATATTGCTCTTTCTTGTTCGTCAAAGTCTTGTGTCTTTGTAGATACTCTGACTAATAGTATTGCTTTCATTATCAATGCTTTTTGATTTTTATGATGCAAAGTTAATTAAAAACGTAACAAGTTATCTAAAATATCTAATGAAATATGTGTCCTTTCACGTGCGCACCGATGAGTTCCGGCGGGCGGGTATTGACGACAGTGCCGTCCCGACGAATGTAATAGTGATAGCCGATGCCGCGGAATCCGCGACGGCGATGGATAATTTCCAGTTCTTCTGTCGTGAGGGCACGGTCTGCCCGGGTGGCGCTGCAATGCACCACAATCAAATTGATACTTCTCATGGATTGAATGAATTTTTTAAAATGAATAGTTTAGCCAGTCTTCGTTTAGTTTCTGATTCCTTTTTCCGATTGAAGACAGAGTGGCGGAGGCACACAGTGTTTATTTAAATCTGATGCCCGGGAAACCCTCTGCGTCTCCGCGCCTCTGTGTTCAATTCCCTATCCTAACGGATTCTCATCCACACCGCCGCCGCCGGAACCGCTACCGCTATCGGAGCCGCTGCCGCTTCCTGAACCTCCCGTCTGGCTTGTTTCGTAAGGAATACATTTCACACCGGTCACCATGGAACGGGTTGAAGTCGTGCGGTCGAGGTTCTTCTTGTAGCAGGGCAGGAACCGCACGGTCATTGTGGCCTGTGCAGCCGATACCTTGTCGGCGGTTGCCACACCTCTGCCGTTGGATTTCATGGCCATACGGAATGTGCCGAAGCCGTCCAGGGTCACACTTTCGGAAGATTGCAGGTGGGTGGTCAGCACACGCACCAGGTTGTCGATAACGTTTTTCGTATCACCCTTGCTCAGAGAAGAGTATTCTGCTATTTCCAGGGCAATCTGGTCGGTGGAAACATTTCCTTTCAGGACCACACGAGGATAAAATACTTTTATGCCATCCTTATTTTCCAATATGGATTGGACTGTTTTATATAATACTGCCATAATTTAATAATGTCGTTTAGTTTAGTTAATAGAATGATTTTGTTTTGTGTCTTAAACTTAATCACACTGCAAATATAAGCCTTATATTATGAATGGCAGAATGAAAAATGCCGTTTTTCTCATAAAATGCATCTGCTTGATTTACTGTTTGTAAACTCACCCCTTGTTGCATAAACTCAACAGGAACTTCCCCGGCTGACGTATCTTCCCACAGCTTTCGCGTATCGTCGAGAAGCCTTTCCACATGGGGTGGCCGATGATGCCGAAATTGCTTTTGAGGATGATGGCGCGTTGTTCCTGGGGAGAGATCCCGAATTGGCGGAGATTGAAGAGCAGCCCGTCAAGGTTGCGGTTCATTCCGTCCTGGGGTGGTTGCATACGACGGACGTCCTCGGCGGTCCACTCTTTGCGGGGTTGGCGGGAAGAGGCTGCTGACGGTGAAGAAGGAGTTGGCGGTGAAAAAGTGTCCGTAGTAGCGGCAGAAGAAGGGAAAAACTCCTCCTCTCCGTCTCCCTCCGCGGACTCCCGGTCCGCGTCCTGAGTTCCCACCGTGGGGGAACTATTGAGGAGGGGATATTCTATGCTTTGCTGTGCTATGCTATTCTGTGCTATGCTATGTGTACCGGATGTTACATTTTCGTGGATAAATGTTACATTTTGGGACGTATTCGCTGCACTTTCGGGAAATTGGCCGGGAGTTTCGGGAAACGGTCCGGCGGTCTCCTCCTGCTCTTCGGTGTCGCCATCCTCTTGTTCGTCGGTGATGAGATTGAAGCGGCTGTCTATCGCGGAGGTTTTGCGGCGTTTGGTGCTGAAAAGGTATTGTTTCTGTATTTCGGCACTGGTCAGCACGCCGCACTCCCTGAAGAGCGTGGCATCGAATATGCCGTATTCGGCGGCAAGCGTGAGGATGCGTTTCACGTCTGCCGCTGTCTGCTGGTAGAGGTTGGCGGAGATGTCTTCGTAAAAGAATGCGTCGGTGAGGACGTAGTAGCCTTCGCCGCCGTAGATGCAGGAAAATGCGCTTACCAATGTGGCAAGGACGCCATCGCCTTCGCGCTTCATGATGCGGCGCACCAGGCGGTTCTGCATAAAATCTATGTCAAGGGGGAAATAGTCAAGCCCCCGTTTTTTTATTCTGGACATGGTGTCTGGTTATGTAGGGTTTTGATGCACCACAGATTACACAGATTTGCACAGATTAGGGAAGATATCTCTGATTATTAATAAATTAATTCTGTGCTAATCTGTGTAATCTGTGGTGAAATAATTCATTTCTATACAGTTATGATTCCTCACAGACCGTTTCCCGCAGCCTTCTGCGTTTTCTTGCCATGCTTTCGTTCACCACTTGGCGGGCATGGAGGATCAGCTCCATACGGAGTATACGGTCTTGAATATCAGTTATCACGGGATACATATGTGTGTCATTCACAGAGTGTGAATCCATGTAGCGTTTCTTACTGGCTGCGCTGCGGCACTCCTTGCAGCAGTAGTCCGGAACCTGTGTCTTCCGGTTGACATAAAAAGCCTCTGCCGGGAGTTCCCGCAAACAGGAGTGGCAGGTACGGATAGGAGGGTTAAGTGTTTGTTTCATAATGATATAAATATGTGTATATTGAATAATCGGATTTTGTTTCTTGCATCTATATATCTGTCGTGCTGCATCTATATACCGGATGTGCTGCATCTATATATTCAACACGCAGGAGCTATATATCCTGCACGTTGCATCTATATATCCGTTCTTGTGGGTTCCCTTATTCGGAGGGTGAAACATTTGTTTTTCATAATTTCATGCAATTTATTTGTTATTCTAAAACAAAGAGATTACTTTTGTCGGAGCAAATATAGATAGATTTTCGTATAAAAAACAAATAGTTTTAGATATTAATTCTCATAAAGTGTATAACTGCATATCAATGAGCGGGATATAGATACTTAATTATTTACAATATAAAAGACAATGGAAAAAGAACAGGATTTATTATTCAATGTAGCCGACATCGTGAAACGCGCCAAGCGAGTACTGAATTTCAAGACGGATGCCGAGCTGGCGACCCACCTGGGTGTGTCGCGCTCCACGTTGAGCAACTGGATTGCACGGAACAGCATCGACTTTCCGCTGCTGCTTGAAAAACTGAAAGAGGTGGATTACAACTGGCTGTTGGTGGGAAAAGGCCAGCCCATGCATCAATCGAAATACTGTCATGGCGGAATCGTTTCGGGCGAAGTAGAGATGATTCATAATCCCAAAACGGCTGATTCGATGGCCGACCGCAGCGTGTCGCTATACAACATAAACGCTGCCGCCAACCTGAAAACATTACTTGCCAACAAGCCCCAGTATGTGGTAGGAAAGATACAGATACCCGACATACCTGTCTGCGACGGCGCGGTCTATATCAGTGGAGACAGTATGTACCCCATTCTGAAATCGGGGGATATCGTGGGCTTTAAGGAAATCAGCAACTTCAGTAGCGTGATTTACGGGGAGATGTACCTGGTTTCGTTCAACATCGACGGCGACGAATACCTGTCGGTGAAGTACGTGAACCGTTCTGATGCGGAAGGCTGTATCAGACTGGTGAGTTACAATCCGCACCATGAGCCGATGGACGTGCCCCTCGCATGCATACAGGCGATGGCGATTGTCAAATTCTCCATCAGAAAGAACATGATGATGTAGCAGTAGAAAGAGGGGCGGGAGGCTATACTTCGCTCGGGCGCAAGCCGAAGGACCTGCAAGTCATCTTTTCGACTTTGACTTCCCATACCTTCACGTTGCGTACGGCAGGTTCGCTGTATTTGAATTCATACTCGACGTATTGTTGCATGACTATGTCGAGTATGTTTCGTTTTTCATCCATGTCTTCGATGAAACGGACCTTGCCCCGGCACATCACGCTGCGCGACTTCATGCTGTAGCTGCATGCCACCTGCCGGTGCATATACACCAGTTCGTGCCCTTCGCAGAAGGTGATGCAGACTTGCGGATAGCGTTCCACCATTTCCACTTTGCTGCCCTCCGGTCCGGAGTGCAGATAGATTACTCCATCCCGGTAGGCGAAGTTCATGGGAACTACGTAGGGGTTACCCTCCTGGTCGGTGATGCCCACCATGCAGTAAGGGCATTTGCGGATGATTGCTTCAATTTCCGCCGGTTCGGTGATTGCGATTGTCTTCATAAGGCTGAATGGGTGTTTTATCCGGTGCAAAGGTAATCATTTTATTGATAAAGCCCAGACGGCGGTTGAAGAAGCGGGCGAAAAGCCCTACAATCAGTGCGGCGATTATCGTGCCTTCACGCACTCCCTCTATGGTTCCTGCCAGCAACAGGGATGCGGCACAGGCGAGGAGTGCCAGCGTTGTGTCGAAACCGATTTTGGTGATTCCGAATTCTTTTCCGGTGCGCAGGGTGATGGCTTTCACAAAAGCTTCGCCGGATAGCATCACTACGTTAGCTATTACTTCCATGCTCACTCCTAAACCGAGTATGGCGCAGCCTGCCACCAATGAGAGTATCTGTGCGGCGTATCCTGCGGGAGTGTAACCCGCCAGCAACGCCATGGAGCAGTCGATGAAGAAGCTGAAAAGCAGGGCTACGGGAATTTGCAGGAATTGTTCTTTCTTGAAGTCTTTTTTCAGCAGGCATACTTGTCCGGCTATCAGCAGGGCGTTCAGCAGGAGGGTGAATTGTCCCAGGGTGACGGGGAATTTTAAACTCAATGTATAGGGGAGGCTTGATATGGGCGATGATCCCAGGTTCGCTTTTATAATCAAACTAATGCCGAATGCATTCACAAATAAGCCCGCGATGAAAAACAGATAACGGGCTGTAAGTTCTCTTTTTGCCATATTATAAATCTTTTTACCTAAATGTTCACAATTAGTTCACATAATGACGAGTCGATAAATGATAATTTATCGGCGAGGGAATGGGTACGCGGACTACGCGGATAAGGCGGACGAACGCGGACTTTAATCTTTTAGACGCGGATGACACGGATGACGCGGATTTTTAAAGCTGCGCTATACATACCGGCATATCACACCGAAGGAAAAAAGAATCCGCGTCATCCGTGTCATCCGTGTCTGAAAGATTACTTGCACGCCGAAGGAGAACCTTGCTCCAGCGCTACGCTGGTAAATTATCATTTACCTTAGTCGCTGCAAAGTTACGGCTTCCATCTGCCTTCTCACGGTTCAATATTCGAAGCAGATTGTTCAAAAAGTGGGATTTTTTTGTGTTGCAATTTCCTAAAGAGTATATTTGTGCTTCAAAAACGGAACTTTATGCAAGGAGAATACCTGTTGTATACTCGTCGGAAAGCGGACCTGCCTTCCTATCCCTGCCGGATGGAAAACGGAGAGTTTCTGTTCTGCCTGCAAGGTGAAGTGCAACTCTATATCAACCAGCAGAAGTATGCACTGACTGCCGGGAGCGTGATTCTTGTTTTCCCCGGGCAGATTGTGTTTTATGCCGGTGCTGCGGACGAATTGGAATTGGCGGTCTTCGCTTTTTCCAGTCAGTTCCGGCATGAGATTTTCTATTCGCTGCCTTCGGACAAAGTGTCTTTCTTGCGCGAACATAATTATAGCTCGTTTCAGGGAGAAGAATGGGATGGGATACGCAATCATTACCTGTGGCTTCTGCAACAGAAGTCTGCGGATGACGGAAATGTGTATCAGCGCGAACTGGTTATCTATTGTTGCCGGATGCTTTTCTATGAGATTTGTAACCGGTCGGAACGGCTTTACCGGCAGACGAAGTCGAACCATCTGCGCTGGCGGTTGAAGGACAGGTTTATAGCATTGGTCATAGAGTCGTTCAGGGAGGAGCGCTCGGTGGATTACTATGCGGATAAACTCTGTGTCACTACCCGGCATCTGAGTAAGACGATTCAGCAGACGGTGGGCTGCACGGCCAAAGAGTGGATAGATGATTATGTGATACTTGAACTCAAAGTGACGCTTCACTCCACAGCACTTTCCATACAGGAAATAGCCAACCAGTTCAATTTCCCCGACCAGTCGTATCTGGGCAGGTATTTCAAGCACCATACGGGGATGTCGCCCACGGCCTACAGGGCGATGAAGTGAATGAGTGACGAGCTACAAGCTGCGATTGACCAGCGTTTTCCAGCCTGATAGTAGAGAATGTGATGATGCAAAGGTAAAGTCAAAGCAAAATAAAAGAACGCAAATTACATGAATTACAAATCAGATAAGCATTGATTATCAGAGATGTGAAAATAAATAATTCATGTAATTTGCGTTCTAATCTTCATTTTAAACTACATCAGCGCAAAGTCCAGCTGCTTCTTCTCCAGATTGGCGCGTGCCACTTTAATCGTAATGGCATCTCCCAAACTGTACGTGCGGTGCTTGCGGCGTCCGCGCAGGCAGTAGTTCTTTTCGTCGAACTCGTAGTAATCATCGTCGAGGTCGCGGATAGGTATCATACCTTCGCACTTGTTCTCGTTCAGCTCCACGTACAGGCCCCACTCCGTGACACCGGAGATTACACCGTCGAATACCTGTCCCAGGCGTTCTGTCATAAACTCTACCTGCTTGTACTTGATACTGGCACGTTCGGCATTGGCTGCAATCTGTTCCATGTTGCTGGAATGGTCGCAAAGGTCCTCGTACTTCTTCTCGGAAACACTGCGTCCGCCATCCAGATATTTGGTCAGCAGGCGGTGCACCATCATGTCCGGGAAACGGCGGATGGGCGAGGTGAAGTGGGTGTAGTAATCGAACGCAAGTCCGTAGTGCCCGATGTTGTGCGTGGAGTAACGCGCTTTCTGCATGGCACGGATGGATACGGTTTCGATGAGGTTTTCTTCTTTCTTGCCCTGAATGTCATCCAGCAGGTGGTTGATGGATTTGGAGACGTCCGTCTTGGTTCCGCTGGTGCGCAGTTTGTAGCCGAAGCGGGCGATGAATTGCGCAAGGTTGTCCAGTTTCTCCGGGTCGGGCAGGTCGTGAATACGGTACGGGAATACTTTGGGCTTCTTGCTTTTCGGTACACGGCCGATTTTTTCGGCCACGGTGCGGTTGGCAAGGAGCATGAACTCTTCTACCAGCTTGTTGGCATCTTTGGACATTTTGAAGTACACGCTGATGGGCTTGCCCTTTTCGTCTATCTCAAATTTCACTTCATAGCGGTCGAAGTTGATCGCTCCGGCTACGAAACGTTTCTGCCTTAATGCTTTGGCGATGGTGTCCAGCATGAGTACTTCTTCTTTGAAGTCACCCTCTTTGGTCTCGATAATCTGCTGTGCTTCCTCGTAGGTGAAGCGGCGGTCGGACTTGATGACCGTGTGGACGACACGCGCATCTTTCACGTCTCCCTTCTCATTGATGTCGAAGATGACGGAGTACGCCAGTTTCTCTTCATCGGGACGCAGGGAGCAGATGAAGTTGCAGAGGCGTTCGGGCAGCATCGGAATGGTGCGGTCCACCAGATAGACGGATGTGGCGCGCTTCTCGGCTTCCTTGTCGATGATGCTTCCTTCGGTGACGTAGTGGGTGACATCCGCGATGTGTACTCCCACTTCCCACAGACCTTCTTTCAGCCGGCGGATGGAGAGGGCGTCGTCAAAGTCCTTGGCATCCTTGGGGTCGATGGTGAAAGTGGTCACGTTGCGGAAGTCCTCGCGTTTGGCTATCTCTTCATCGGATATTTCAGCAGGGATTTTGTCCGCCGCTTTCTCTACGGAAGAGGGGTAGACGTAAGGCAGTCCGAACTCGGCAAGGATGGCGTGCATCTCGGTGGTGTTGTCGCCCGCCCGGCCCAGGATGTCGATTACTTGTCCGATGGGATTCTTGGCTTTGTCGGGCCATTCCACTACTTTCACGATGGCTTTGTCGCCCGTTTTCCCACCTTTCAGCTTTTCTTTGGGGATGAAGATATCGTTGGCAAGCGTACGGTTTTCCGTCACCAGGAAGGCGTAGGAACTGGCAACTTCCAGCGTGCCTACAAAGGTGTCGTTGGCGCGTTCCAGCACCTCGATGACTTCGCCTTCGGCCTCGCGCCCGCGGCGTTTGGCATAGAAGGAGATGCGTACTTTATCGTTGTTCATGGCGTGTGCCGAGTTACGCTCGGCAACGAATATCGGGTCGCCTCCACCTTCGGGGATGAAAGAGTTCTTTCCGTTGCTCTTGCGTTGGAAAGTGCCTACCATCTCTACGCCGTGGTTGTTCAGCTTGTACTTGCTTTTGTCCACTTCGGTGATGTAGTCGTCCAGCAGCAGGTCGCTCAGAATGTCCTTACAAAGCATCTTCAGGGGATGCGTAGTAAGGTGGAGTTGTTCAAATATGTATTTCAGGGACAGTACTTCGTCGGGTTTCGAATGGAAAAAATCCATCAGTGCGCTCACAAGCTCTTTCTTTTTCATTCGCTTGCCGGCTTTCTTTTCTTTGTTCTTAGCCATAAGTTTTCTTTCTTTATGAATGTATTTTGCAAAGTAAACAAATAATCGGTTAGATTGGTTGAAAATCATTTAAATTCTGATGGATTCATTATAGAGATAAGTAAGAATGTTCTGTTGTAGATATTAAAAGCAAAGTGCACCTCAAAGCTTTTTACCGGGCTTTGGGTGCACTTCATAAAAGACGTAGCCTCTTTTGTGTGTTAGAGAGAGAATTTAGTTAATAACTGAGCAAAGAATCTTTTCATTTTAAAGAACGTACGACACGGAAACCAATGTTGCCGAACCATATGTCACCGCCGGGGTAACCCATATCTGTCTTGATGTGAGCGCCCAAGAGACGTGCATTGCTATTAGAGCAGTTCGTATCGTAAGTTGAGAAACAACCTCCGCGTGAGAAAACCAGGCGGTCCTCATCTCTGGGCTTCTCAGGGCCCCATGGGTCAGTTTCCTCAGCATCACTGATATAACCTAACTGAAGGAGCCATTCTCCGGTGTATTCTTCAACGTTGCCTGACATATCATAGATTCCCAATGAGTTGGGTTTCTTCAGTCCTACCACATGGAGTACAGGTTCTTCTCCCACTATTGAGTTTTCTCTATACCAACCTACCTCATCGAGGTCGTTGCTGCCTGCATAGTAGTATGGTTGGTTTTCGTTGTCGGGACCGCCTTTGGCTGCATATTCCCATTCAGCGCTGGTAGGCAGGCGATAGCCGTTGGCTGTTTTATCGCGGGTTACGTCGGCCTCATATAGTTCCGTATTGGTAGCATCCCATAATTCATTCTTGAATGTATACACCGGTTTGTAACCTTTACGTTCGCTCAGCTTATTGCAGTAGAGCATGGCTTCATACAGTGTCACGGTATGCACGGGCAACAGGTCGCTTTTCTTGTTGACTGACGGGTTATAGCCCATGACATCCTTAAACTCGCGTTGTGTCACCTCATAACGTCCTATCTCAAATGCTGAGATATTGACTTTATGTGCATTCTCCTTGTCTACGTACGTGCCGCTTAAGTCGCGGCCGATGATAAATGAACCGGCTCCTACGGTTACCATTTCAAAAGTAGTGTAGTTGGGATTCTCCTCATCGCCTCCTCCACTGGGCGGATTGACACCACCGGATTGCAGTGTGACGATAGCCATATATGTCTTGACATTCTTTTGGTCAGAAGAAACTACTGTATACTGTACCGCGTCGGTGAAATCTTGAACTGTACCGCTGGCAGGAGTCACAGTGGCTCCTTCCGAAGGCACAACAACGGGTTTCAGTGCGGTGACATCCGTACCGGCCGGCATCGTAACCGTAATGACAGGATAATCTATTTTAGAAGATACTTGTCCTGGAATGATAAAGGCTGTGATATCTGCCGCAGCAGGTTCTTCCTCTTTCTCTACACCTTTCTGGGTGATGATGAGCATATAAGTATCCAACACCTGGTCGCCGAAAAGGGCGGATATTTCTACCGTGGTCTGGCGTGCATTTTCTGCATTGTTTTTGGCTACGGATAAAGAGAGACGGTTTTTGCTGCAATTGGCCAGACACCACATTTTGTCGGCAGCCGGAACGGTGGCTTTCAGGGCAATGCCATCCATGTCTGCTCCGGCGGCATCGCCGAGTGTGATGTTGCTTGTGAGGGTACCTTCTTTAGATACTGACAGAATGCCGTTTTCTTCATCGAATGATATGATTCCTTCACCGAAAGAAGACATCGAGGCTGCTAACTTTATCTGAGGGACAGCTTGTTTGTCGTCATCATCGGAACAGGCGGTAAAGGAAATGCTGCACAATAGCGCGACAATAAAGTAATAAAATTTGTTCAAATTCATAAGATGTGTATTTTAGTTGTTATTTAATGGTTCTTACTACGCGGAAACCGATGGTGTCATATGTTGCTGTAGGATCCATCTTATCAGTGTAATATACTTTTCCTTTGGTGTCGTATGTGGAGTAATAGCCACCCCTGTAGATTTTTGTATCATTGAGATTCTCGGCAGGGCCAATCGGATCCGTTTCCGGATCCAGGGGATATTCATAACCGTAAGGTACACCGTAGTCGTAGCACCATTCACCGACATTTCCACTCATATCATAAATTCCTAATTGGTTGGCTTTTAGCTTGGCAACTTCGTGCAGTGCGGCACTACCGGCGACAGTTGAATTATCTTGCCACCAACCTACTTCACTATAGTTGTCACTGCCGGAAAAGACTGTTAGATTCTTGCATCCTTCATTACCTCCCTTAGCGGCGAATTCCCATTCGGCTGAAGTCGGAATTCTGTAACCGTTGGACACAGTAGCCGGGTCATAGATGTAGTTTGGAATTTCTGTGACTCCTCCGAACCAGATATCTTCTATTCTGATGGTACCTTCTTGCTTGTAAGCGGGAGTCAGCCCTTCTTTTTCACTCAGTTTATTGCAGAATTCGCAGGCTTTGGACCAGTCTACTTTGTTTACGGGATAATTGTCTCCTCTGAACTTCTTATCTGAAGGATTTTCACCCATAATTTCTTCATACAGCTTTTGCGTAATTTCGGTCGTAGCGATATAGAAACTGCTCACGGTGACGTCATGTGTATAGCTTTGGGTATAGTCTTTTCCTTCTCCGAACTTAAAGGTTCCTCCTTCCACTACTACCATGTCCATACTGCTGTTGAGCTTGGCTTGCTTTACACTCAGGCGCAGGGAGGAGATTTCTGTTTCTTCCGTTTTGCCTGTTGCTGCAACGGTGATTTCTGCGGTATTATCCGATTTGGCAGCAGTAGGAGATATCCGGATGTTCAGTGTTCCTCCGGTTAAATCGGCGGTGAACCATTTGGCGCCTTCAGGAACGGTTAATGCATATTCTACATCAATTGTCTGATCCTCCAGAGTAGTACCTACCGGTATTGTCACCTCACCGCCGATATAAGAAATGTCGAGTGTGCCTCCTTCCAGTTTGGCATTGGCAGGTGCAGTCATCTGATCTGTTTTCAAAATCACTTCTCCTTTTGGAGTAATCTTGGCACCCTGGTTGATTGTCAGTTCCAGTGGAGCGATTTCGGCACCGGCAGCTACTGCTGTCAGCGTTACAGTGGTGGAGCGGCCTTGCGCCTCTTTGGAAACACTGACTTCAATGTTCAGCTTATTATCGGTAATAGTAGCTTTACACCATGCAGCATCTTTGGCAGGAACTGTAACCGTATAAGTAATGTCAAGATCGTAATCTTCCATGCCACAGGTCAACGGAATAGAGAAAGAACCTCCCTTGCCGTCTACGGTAACTCCATTTGAGGTTACAGTCGCCCCTTCGGGAAGAGTTATGTTTTGGGTACTGAGTGTGATGTTGCCTTTTAGCGGCTCGTCGTCATCACTACAAGAAGCGAACATTATGCAACCGGCAATCAAAGCCAGGCATGTGTTGAGCAAATGATAAGCTTTCATACTTTGTGAAATTTTGATTAATACTATTAGTTATTTGTATCGTAGTTAATTAGCCATTGGGTAATATTGCACGGCTCTGTATGCTGTGAAATAGTTTTCCGGATGATCGACGTCGGTGAATTTTATCCAGTTGGGTGATTTCTTGTCGTCAGACGTCAATGTAAAGGTACGTTGGATGTCATTGCCGAATGGTGTGATCAGCGCATTGAATTTGAAATCTGTATAATAGGTCTTTCCGACGGTTGAACCCTCTTCGGAGAACTTCAGAGAAATCTTGTCTTCTCCGATCAGTTCGTAATCGAAAGCCAGATAGCCACGTCCCTGGGCACAGATGAACTGGAAGGCATAGTAATTGCCCAAAATATTCCTCTCGTTGCCTAAATAACAATAAGTCATATCGTCATTATTGGCTTCGAGTGCTTCGCGGGATATATCCCACAAGGCCTGGCCGTAAGGACTGAATCCGCTGTAAGTAAAGAACCAGTTAGTACTGAGCAGCATTTCGTTGATAGAAGGATAGGTAGGGATGAATATACCCGTAGCATCATTGGAGGGGATGAATGTACCATCCTCTCCTAAATCCGGATTTAAGATCAGGCCTTCGATGACATTATTGCCCAATTGTACGGGCTGGTAGAATTTGCATCCTGTCAGGGTGATGATGAACGGTTGATAATCGGTGATGGTTTCTTCCCCTTTCTTCCGGTAGATACAAAGTGTGTGCCCTATCAGGCGTGTTTCGAAAGCCTGTTCCTCATCCTGGTAGAGTAACCGGTAATATTCGGAAAACTCTTTGTCTTTCAGCTTGATATCTTTCAGATAGTCGCTCCATTTCAAGGCGGCGGACATGGGGGTCATCGTCATGTACGAACCACTCTTTTTCCCTTTCAGCCGGATGATTTGTTCGTCGGCTTGCAGTATGGTGAATTCAAAGTCTCCTTCCAGTCCGTAACCGTCTCCCATCCCTTGACTGTTGGAGGGGTCGGAGAAAAAGTGGAGTATTTCGTTGTAAGTGTCAAAGGAAAGTACGCATCCTGCACTTTGCTTCAGGGTATAGGTGCTGACCGCTGTTTTGTCTGCACCTGCGGTCTCGCTGGCTACGGTTACCCGATAACCGGGCTGGAAGTTGAGCAATACGTTGAATCCTCCGTAACTTTGCGTAGAAGAGGGGTAATACTCCATTAGCCAGCCGTTGGGTGAACTGAGCAGAATTTCTTGTACTGTTTCTATTTCTTCCGCAATGCGGTTGGCGGAAGTATCGTCAAAAATCGGATCTATCTTGGGTGTACATGAAAAGAACAATCCGGTGGCGAGAATTGATAATATATAATGTGTCAGTTTCATACTTAATTCATTATTAAAGGTTTTCTAAATCAACTTCAGACAATGAGCCGGAGCGGCGTTGTACGATGTCGCGCAATTTGTCGATGTCAATGCTCCAACTGTCTTTCAGGTATTTTCTCACGATATCAAACTTTTTCTCCAGTTTTATTCTGCCGAGGGCTCCGCCGTTATTCAGCACATTCTGCCAGTAACCGGCATCGTGGGTTATATAATTGGAAATGATTTCCACGAAATCTTCATCGGGTGAGAAACTTGCGTAACGGGTTACGAATCCCATCGTGTTGGCAACCTCGTCACTCTCCAGATTTAACCAGCTTGGTCCCTGGTAATCGGTTGAAATCAGGTTGAAGTCTGTGGAATAATTCTTTGTCTGATGCAATATATGTGCAAACTCATGATGCATGGTTTTAAAGAACCAGGTGTTTAGAAAATCAATGTTCGGATTGTTGACATCCAGTTCGTTTACATTGTACAAAGTGATTTTCAAACCACCTTCTGCTGTTCCCAATACGACTGAACCTTGACTGTTGTATGCTTTTGAACCGATCAGCTGAATCATTCGCGGACAATAGGTCTTGATGAATGTCTCTCCGAGTAATTCGTTATAGGAATCTATCCAGAGATACTTGGTCAGTTTGGCCATGGCCACACATTTGTTGTATTCGGCAGGAATCAGATTGTACGTATTGTCTGATTCTTTGTCTATATATTTATAGTTGAACTGAATGTTGTACGGGACGATATAGTTGAGCAATAGCCAGGTATCGAATGCATCCCGTTCGGGAGATTCAGTATTGAAAATGCTGTGACTGTCCAATTTGTCTTCGCTGCATGCTCCCAATACAATGGAAGCGGCAAACAATAAAGTATAGATATATTTTTTCATGTTTCCTCCTTATTTTA
The DNA here is from genome assembly GCF_900142015.1 of Bacteroides stercorirosoris. Taxonomy (GTDB): domain Bacteria; phylum Bacteroidota; class Bacteroidia; order Bacteroidales; family Bacteroidaceae; genus Bacteroides; species Bacteroides stercorirosoris. The sequence continues at coordinate 385,368 of NZ_FQZN01000001.1, read as the reverse complement.
GTTGTTTCTCGGGTTGGCTTCCAGACCGGCAGCAATAACCTCTTGCGGTATTTGAATGGCGCGACGCAGGTCGTCCACCAGCAATACGTCGTCTGCTTGTCCATCTCTGTTGTGGGAAAATTCAATTCCGTATCGTTTTATGTCATTCCAGCGAAGGCCTTCGTGGACAGTGATGACACGGCGCATGTGCAGAAGGCACTGAATCAGATTCTCGGTGTCACTGTCGGGGATTGTAAATCCTTGTGGGTTGATTTTTTTCTTGATGGTTCTATCGTCTTCCGACTTCAGGTGCAGGGGCATATACTTTCTTGCCGCGTAATAATTAATCAGTTGTTCTTTTGTGAAAGTCATGCCTGTCATGGAGTTCATCAGTACATTGATGTCTGCCACCGCTTTATCTGCCTCGGGAGCTTGTTTTAACAAATAAGCTTCTGCGCGGCATAATAATAATTCGTCAATGGAGAAAGCCACATTCACCAGATGCAGAAAGCCGATGCCGGCTGTCTTATCGGTGTATTCAAAGTAACCGTTCATCTTTGGGAAAGAATATTTCTGTTCAAATCCCCAAATGCCGTTTGACATGAAGAGTTGGTTGTATGCACCCCACGGACCCGGTAAGATTTCATTGAGCAGGATGTTATAGGCATTGCCATAGCGCAGCCCTATTCCGTAAGGACCGTGTACATAAGGCCAGGAAGTCTGTGCAGTGACCAACATCAGGTTGCATGGTTCGGTATGTGCGACGTAGCTGTTGCATCTGAGTTCGAAATCCGTTGCAAGTTCGCTGAAGCTTTTCCAGTTGCGGACATCATTTGCCGGGTTGTCGCCAAGTACAGTGCTGGCATATTCTATTGCTTTGTCAAATTTCAGGTAATAAAGGTTGAAACGGGCTGCAAAGGCGTAGGAAGCGCGTTTGTTGAAGTGGTATTTAGGAACAGAGTATACTTCATCATTAATCAAGGGTAACCCTTCTTCAATATCTTTGTTGATGTTTTCGTACACCTGGCTCAGGGTACCCCGTTCTATTCCGTCGGGCATCACTTCTGTTTCGGGTGCCGTGGTGTAAGGTATACCGAGTTCCCGATCTGCAGTCTGCGGGTTATAAGGCATACAGAATAGGTTGGCAAGCTGGAAGTGAGCGTATGCGCGGCATAGTAGCGCTTCACCTTTCTGCGGATTCAGACTTTCCGGGTTTCCCATCAGTTCGATGGCCTGTAGGGCTTGATTGGCCGAACAGATGGCATTATAATGCGCATCCCATATATATTTGGGGGCGTCAGTGTCCTCGGAAGTCATGTCATTCCATAAATAAGCGTCCCGTTGTATCTGTCCGTAGATGTCATACAGTGCCCCGTTATCCTTGGCATTGTCGGAAGCAAGTTCGGAGATGAGAATGGTTGATACTTCCGGATAGGCAGATACCAGTATATTGGTGATTTTCTGTTCGGAATCTATTTCTGTTCTGTCATCTGGTACAGTGTCCAGAAAGTCGTTACAAGAAGCCAATGCGAATAATGAACCGGCCAGTAATATATATGTTCTTATATTATTCATATCGAGTCGTTTTTTTTAAATTAAATACCTAATCTTAATGTCAAAGTGAACTGTTGGGGAACAGGAGATGCCACACCACCGGTATTGAAGAACTCAGGATCTTGTCCGTTCAACTTCTTGTCCGAATAGATGAGAAATGCATTCGTAGCTTGAAGTTTTAGGGACAAGTCACTGACTCCTGCTTTAACTATCAGTTTTTTAGGGAAATTGTAGGTTAGGGAAATTTCTTTCATCCGGATAAAGTCTCCTTTGGCTATGCGGGCTGTAGAATAGTTATAGGCATTATAAGCATAGCTCAGATAGGGATCCTGCTGATTGGCGCGTTTATCGGCAATTACCGGAATATCGGTATACTTCTCGTCTCCGCCTTTGGTCCAGCGGTTTATGAATTCTCTGGGCATAGCATCGAGGTCACTGTACTGGTTGTGGAATACCGGATCCAGTCTGATTACATTGCCGAAGGAATATGTGATGAAGAGGTTCAGCAAGAAGTTCTTATACTTGAAACTGTTTCCGAAACTTCCGGTGATGGTCGGGTCGGTTGGACCTTCATAAATAAGATGGCCTTTCTTGATTCGTTCCTGGAAGTTTATGTTGCTGACTGTCAAGTTCCCATCTTCGTTAATGAAGGTAGGATAGCCACTCTCATTCAATCCGCGGAAATCCATGGAGAACAGAGAACGGACAGGATAGCCTTCCAATGCAAATCCGCTTCCACTGATCATCTCGATTACCGAAGAATTGGACTGGAGATCGGTTACTTCATTTTTGGTATTTGAGAAGATGAAATCCGTATTCCAGCTGAAATCCTTCTTCTTGATGTTCTGTGTAGACAAGGTGAATTCAATACCATGTGATTTCATGCTGGCTACATTGGCCAGTTTGGTGAGCTGTCCGCCGGTTCCTTTAGTATTGATGATACCTATCAGGTCGTAATTGTTACGTTTGTACCAGTCTACAGCCAGATTAATGCGGTTATTCAGAAAGCCTATCTCAGCTCCGATGTTCAACTCATGCTTTTTCTCGTAAGTAAGTTCCTGGTTCTCTATATTCACAACTCTCAGACCGGACTCTTTGATGGAAGTGAACGGACGCCAAGCGTTGTAACTCTGAATGATAGCCCGGGAGTTACTGGCCGAACTCGGTCCACGGTCGGCAGTCAGAGAGTAGGAGGCCTTCAGAGTCATGTTTGAAACGTAGTTGAGCAGAGGCTGCCAGAACTTCTCTTCATGGGCATTCCAGGCGGCTGACAAGTTCCAGGTGGGAAGCCAGCGCGCCGATCTGCTTTTACCCAGTTTGTTGGAACCTTCGTACCGTAATGTACCGTTCAGGGTATATTTGCCTTGGTAAGAATAGGTTGCCGTGCCAAAGAATGACACTTCGCGTTGACGGGTTCTTTCTACGGTATAGTATTGGGCGTTTTCTTCACTGCCTTGTTTGAAGTACTGATATTCGTAGGCCGGAAGCATCCCCATTTCATATTGCATGCCGACTCCGTTGAACCAGGTCCTTTGACGATTCACAGCGTTGACTTCCATACCACCGAAGAAATTGAAGATGTGATTTTCGTTGTATACGTCATTGTAGCTGGCTGTTCCACGGAAATCATAACTGTCCATTGAGTATTTTGTCTCTCTGTAAAATCCTCCCACTGGCAGCACAGATACAGGCAGTGTGTTGGCATTTTCCGGATCAGTATACAGCCATGGATTGGCCTGACGCATCGTAGCGTCGTCCATAGCGCGGAAAGCCCATGCCTGATTCGAATAATCTTTGATGGTGTGTGACTGTGTGGTCATGGAAGTTTTGTAGGCACCTAAAGCGGATAACTCGATTTTATTGATAGGTTTCCATTTCAGTTCTCCCTGGAATTTAAGATCGGTTACGTTTAAGTCGATATAATTGTTATCCAGCTCATGCAGGATGTTGAAAGGTGCATAGTTGCGCACATAGTAAGCATCAGGGTCCAGTGTGCGTGAGGTGTTCAGGGCGTAACTGTACGGGTTAATGTCAAAGTCACGTTTCACCTCGCCGCTGACAGGGTCGACAGAAGAACTTAATGTTCCCGGAGCTTTCTGCTTACGGTAGGAAGCATTGCTGATTAAATTGAGTGATAAGGATTTACTGATATGGTATAATGCGTTTACATTAGCGGTATAACGCTTTACTTCGCTCTTATTAGTCCATCCCGGGTCATTCATGATGCTTAATGAAGTGTAGTAAGATGCTTTTTCAGTACCGGTAGAGAAACTGATGGCATGGTTTTGTGAGATACTGTTATTAAACAGCAGGTCGAACCAGTTTGTATTTCTGAATTCTGCCTCCTGCAGATACTGGTTACGCGCCTCTTCTGTATTCATCAGTCCATATGAATCGGTCTTTGCATCGTAATCGTTGATCAGATGATACATTTTTCCATATATACCGCTGTTTGAAGCCCGGTACATATCGGCAAGATTCAAATATCCCGCATTATCCAACTCTTTATAAACTCCCATCTGCTCTTGCGAATTCAAAATGTTGAAATGCCTGTAGTTGGGCTTTAATCTCATTGTGTATTCTCCGGTATAGGTGATTTTGCTGCTTCCGGCTTTTCCTTTTTTGGTAGTGACAACGATTACCCCGGCCATAGCCCGGGCTCCATAAATAGAGGTAGCGGAACCATCTTTTAATATCTGGAAACTTTCAATATCATCTGCATTCAATCCGGCAATGGCAGAGCTGATGAGTGTGACGGCATCTCCCGAAGACAAATTATCTGCATCTACTTCGGTTACATCTTCCATAATGACTCCATCCACTACCCATAACGGTTTGGAACTACCGTATATGGAAGTCGCTCCGCGTACACGGATTTTAGGGGCGGTACCGAAAGTTCCTGATACGTTCTGGACGGATACGCCGGCAGCGCGTCCTTCCAATGCACGGCTGATTTCGGGTATACCATCCAGCTTGATGTTTTCAGCTGAGAGCTTTGTGGCGGCACCCGTAAATAAGCGTTTATCCATCTTTTGCATACCGGTAACTACTACTTCCGACAGTGTCTGTACGTCAGATACCAGTGTGATGTTCATTTTAGGGGAAGCCTTTACTTCTTGGGGCACCATACCGATATAAGAGAATTGCAGAACCGAATTGCTGGCTACTTTCTCTATATGGAATCGTCCGTCAATGTCTGTCAGGACTCCCGTTTTGCTTCCTTTAATCAGAATGGTTGCACCGATCAATGGTAATCCGTCGTCTTGTGAAATAACGGTTCCTGTGACATCAAAAATTTTAGGTTGTTTGGAGTGCTTGGAAGTGATGGTGATAAATTGGTCTTCGATATGATACTCCAAAGGCTTGTCGTTTAAGATAATCTCCAGTACCTCTTTAATACCTTTATTCTTGACAGAACCGGATACGGTATACTTTTTGACATCATCATACGTGAACAGGATTTTATATCCCGACACCTTTTCCAAACGTTTCAATAAAGAAGGCAGACGTTCATTATTGAACTCAATTGTAATCTCTGTTTTAGTTGTAGTTGTTTGTGCATTTGCTTGGGGGGACAAGAGGCAAATACATGCAATACAAGTGATAAATAAATACCATTTTCTTCTCATATATTCTAATTTTATAACACAAATTCTCTTTCGTTATATAATTAGTTCGTATGAGAATAAAAAAAGGACACCCCTTTTGCTGATTTTTTTTAGAAAAAGGTATTATTTTGTTTGGTTATTGCCTTATTGAGTGTTTTTATGATATGTATTTTTAGTCTATAACTATTGTATTGTTTCTTATAGTAGCCGTTACCTTTTTCATTTGATTAAGTAACTTTAAAGTATGCTCCAACTGCTTAGTACGGTCAGAAACGAAATGCATTTTATATTTCATTGCATCCGGATTTCTGAATTCGATGTTTACGTTGTACCATCGCCCGATATTTTCCATAATATCTTTTAGAGTGACATCATCGAAATAGAAGAATCCGTCTTTCCAATAGATATATGAATCTAAGTCCACTTCATTCATAATGAAATTTCCGTCAGGTTGCAGATGGGCGTCTTCTCCGGGAGCCAGACGTGTATAGGCATTATTTTTTGTATTGCTTACTTCCACTTTTCCGCTAATCAGAACAATGTGGGTGTCTTCGGGTGAGTAGCTTCGTATATTGAACTCTGTTCCCAATACCCGGGTTTGTACATGAGGCGTTTTGACGATGAACGGGTGCTCTGCATCTTTAGCCACTTTAAAGTACGCTTCTCCGTTTAGGGTTACTGTGCGTTCTTTTCCTACGAAGGTGGTAGGATAAACGAAATGGGTGTTGGCATTTAACCATACTTCGGTACCGTCACATAAGGTAATTTTAAAGGTTTCCCCTCTGGGCACTGTGAGGGTATGTGTGTGCAATATTACATCCTTCGTTTTGGTAGGATAACTAAGTTCTTTAGAGGCGGATTGTACTTTTTGAGGAGTATTGGCCTGATGTTCTGCCAGTACGATTCTTTCTCCATCTCCTTTATCTAAAATCACTTGTTGGGGTGAGTTGTCGGCAGTGAATACAATAACGGGCGCTGTGTTTGTTGTCTCCTGCTGATGACTGATGTAGTGATAAATCCCGATGCAAAGGGTAATGGAAGCGGCAATACTGATACTTGTTTTCCAAAAAGTATGTATATTTTGTTTTTGATGTCTTTTTTTGAAGCGGGCAAGTTCGGCTTCTACATTCAGTTGCATGCCTTTTTTTCCGGTATGCAGAAAAAACTGGGTATCTAGAATATCTTGGGCTGCCTGTCTACTTTCCTCGTCCAGAAGCATCTCCTGTAATTGTTCGTCTGTGATATCTGTAGAAGGCTCCATAGCATCAATTGCCTTCTCAATAGAGGCTTCCAACTTTATGTTATCAATTTCTTTACTCATAGTGTCATTGGTTTTTGGTATATTATTTTATATCGTTTTTGCCTTACAATCAGACACCCTCTTTATGATTTATTAAACATTCTTTACGTATCACTTGCAGTGCTTTCACGATATGCTTTCTGACTGCACTTACACTGATATTCAATTCTTCGGCCACTTCCTGATATTTCTTTTTTTCCACATAGCATTCTTCTAAAATATGTTTGGTATGTGGAGTGAGTTTTTGCATTGCTTTCTGAATGGCCAACATTTTCTCGTCCCATTCTTGATAATCGGTTTCTACATAGTCTTGGGTAAGGTCAGTATATAATTGTACGAACTGCTGATGCACATTTTGATGTCGGAGATAATCAATACTTTTGTTGCGCACGTATGTATATAAATAGGACTTGACCGTTGCTTTGTTCACTTTGTCATAGTTATTCCACAGAAACTCGAAAGCATCGCTTACGATGTCTTTACTAGCCTCTATATCGTTTATCAGATGATAAGCATAATAATATAGTTGAGGATAATATTCTTTGAAAAGAATATCAATGCCGGTTTTATCTTTCACACGTAAAAGTATTGAATAGTAAATAAATCGATGTGCAAATAAACAAATAATAATTGAGAAATGCAATATAGCTTTTATTTTAGTATATTTGCGGCAGGTTTTTCTTAATAAATAAGTAAGTATTAAATGGATGTGAAAACTGCTTCTTCCCGTGAGAAGGGGATATACAAAGTGACGGTTGCCGGCAGCATCGTTAATTTTGTGTTAGTTGTACTGAAGTTTGTGGCAGGTGTCCTGGGGCATAGTGCGGCTATGCTGGCTGATGCAGTTCATTCATTATCTGATTTTGTGACGGATGTCATTGTCATCGTGTTTGTGCGCATTTCCAATAAGCCTCAGGACAAGGGGCATGACTATGGACATGGGAAATACGAAACATTGGCTACGGCTATTATCGGAATACTGCTATTATTCGTCGGTTTCGGTATTTTGTGGAACGGCGTCTCTTCTATTTACGCATTTATCAAAGGAGAACAGCTGGAAGCGCCGGGGATGATAGCTTTGATTGCCGCCCTTGTTTCTATTTTGTGCAAGGAAATACTGTATCGTTACACGGTTATAAAGGGAAAGAACCTGAATTCACAGGCGGTAGTAGCCAATGCCTGGCATCATCGGAGCGACGCCCTTTCGTCTATAGGGACCGCTGTAGGTATCGGAGGCGCCATCTTGCTGGGAGAGCACTGGCGGGTACTCGATCCGATAGCCGCTGTCATTGTCAGCCTCTTTATAATGAAGGTAGCCATCCAATTGCTGGTTCCTTGCATTGACGAGCTGCTCGAAAAGTCCCTGCCGGATGAAGTGGAGAAAGATATTGAACAAGCGTTGCTCTCTTTCCCCGGAGTCAGTGAGCCGCACCACCTCCGCACGCGGCGCATCGGAAGTTATTGCGCCATCGAGGTGCATGTGCGCATGGATGGAAGGATTACGCTGGAAGAAGCTCATACTACGGCTACGGCCATTGAAAATAAACTAAAAGAAATGCTTGGCGAAGGAACGCTGATTAATATTCATGTAGAACCCAAGAAATAGATGGAAAGTATATTGATTACAGGAGCCAGTGGATTTATCGGAAGTTTCATCGTGGAAGAAGCGTTGAAGCAGAAGTTCGGTGTGTGGGCGGGTATCCGTTCGAGCAGCAGCCGTGAATACCTGCGCAACCGTAAGATACACATTCTCGAACTGGACTTTGCGCATCCCAACGAACTGCGGGCACAACTCTCAGGGCATAAGGGAACCTACAATAAGTTCGATTACATCATCCATTGTGCCGGTGTCACCAAGTGTACGGACAAACGGGAGTTCGACCGGGTGAATTATCTGCAGACGAAGTACTTCGTCGATACCCTCCGCGAACTGAACATGATACCGAAACAGTTTATTTACATCAGTACGCTGAGTGTCTTCGGCCCTGTGCAGGAGAAGACTTACCAGCCTATTACGGAAAAAGATTCACCTCTGCCCAATACCGCTTACGGGCTGAGCAAACTCAAGGCTGAACTCTACTTGCAGAGCATACCCGCTTTCCCTTACGTCATTTATCGTCCTACGGGAGTTTACGGTCCGCGCGAGAAGGATTATTATCTGATGGCGAAGTCCATCAAGCAGCATACGGACTTTGCCGTAGGCTTCCGCCGGCAGGATCTGACGTTTGTCTATGTGAAAGATATTGTGCAGGCTGTGTTCCTCGGAATCGAGAAACAAGTATGCCGCCGTTCCTATTTCCTGGCGGACGGACAGGTTTACCGGAGCCGTGCTTTTTCTGATCTGATAAGGAAAGAATTGGGTAATCCGTTTGTAATTCGGGTAGTATGCCCATTAATTGTATTGAAAGTTGTATCTTTGCTCGCTGAATTCTGGGCGATGCGCAGCAAGAAGCCCAGCACTCTCAATTCGGATAAGTATAACATAATGAAACAACGCAATTGGCAATGTGATATCGGCCCGACTATCCGAGAGTTGGGATTTGCGCCCCAGTACGATTTGGAAAGGGGTGTGAAGGAAACCATTGCGTGGTATAAGAACGAGGGATGGCTTTAGATTTATTTAAAAAAGTAGAAACCCGGAAAGGGTTGTTTGCAGTAGAGAAGATAACACTTATATACAATTTGTTGACTTCTATCTTGATTTTGTTCCTTTTCCAGGAAATGGATCATCCTGCACAGATGTTGATTGACCGTGCGATGATTGCCGGCATGACTTTCCTGTTGATGTATCTCTACCGGCTGGCACCCTGTAAGTTCTCCGCCTTTGTGCGTATTGCTATCCAGATGTCCCTGCTTTCTTACTGGTATCCCGATACATTTGAGTTTAACCGGATATTCCCGAATCTCGACCACGTCTTCGCCTCGGTGGAGCAGTGGATGTTTGGCGGTCAGCCGGCGGTGTGGTTCTGCCTCCGTTTCCCGCATATGTGGGTGAGCGAGCCGTTCAATATGGGCTACTTCTTCTATTATCCGATGATATTGATCGTGGTGGTCTGGTACTTCATCTACCGTTTCGAATTCTTCGAGAAGTTATCGTTCGTGCTGGTCACTTCTTTCTTTATTTACTATCTGATTTATATCTTTGTTCCGGTGGCAGGTCCGCAGTTCTATTTCCCGGCTATCGGAGATGATAATGTGGCGCAGGGAGTGTTCCCTGCCATTGGAGATTACTTCAATCATAATCAGGAATTACTGCCCGGACCGGGATACGATCACGGATTCTTCTATAATCTGGTAGAGGGTTCTCAGCAGATCGGCGAGCGTCCTACGGCGGCTTTTCCCAGTTCGCATGTGGGCATTTCCACTATATTGATGATTATGGCATGGCGCGGCAGCCGTTGGTTGTTTGCTTTCCTGCTGCCTTTCTATTTGTTGCTTTGCGGTGCCACGGTGTATATCCAGGCGCATTACCTTATCGATGCGATTGTAGGCTTTGTTTCAGCTTTCGGTTTGTATGTGGTGGTGACGTGGATGTTCAAGAGATGGTTTGCACAGCCGATGTTCAAGTAGCCCCTGTCCGGTACATTACAGTTCCAATCTTGTTTCATAGAAGTGACACTTTTGTTCCACCGTATTGGAACTGATGTTCCTTAGGCAAGAAACATCAGTTCCTTAGGCAAGAATCTTTTGTTTCAATGCGGTGGAACAGAGCGGAACATCCTAAGCGGTTTGTCAGCCACACATAAACTTCATTTATTTCATGAGTTATCTTTAAAAAATCAGCCCTTGCCTTATTCTCATAAAGCAAGGGCTGAATAATTTATAGCAATAGTCTATATGCCTGTTGCAAAGGCTTACTTGACGCTTTTTGTAGCAGTTCCCGGTGGAACGTTATCGTCTCCTCCCGGTGTGGTACGCAGCGTGCGGAAAGTTGTGTAATAACTATATCCTACACCATTCTTGTTTTTGGCATAAGCACGTACATAGTAGTAAGTGTATGCCTTCAGACCGGTAGCATTGAGGGTGAATGTCTTATCGGCATTCAGCGTCACCTTGGTGTGATTATCCTCTTCTATGGTCGGTTCGGAATTGTTTTCGCTCCAGCAGAAACCTACCTCATCGATTCCGATTGCCTCGCTTCCGTCGCCACCGTCATTGGTAATCTTGCCGCTCATGGTGGCGGTAGTGCTGCCTATGGTGCTTTCCTCTATCTGGACGAAAGTACTTGGCGCAGAAGAGTAAGAGGTGACGAAGTTGGTGGGCGAGCTGTAAGAGGTACCTTTGGCATTGGTGGCATAGGCACAGATATAGTAACGGGTCCGGTATGCTAACCCTTTCAGTTCTGCTGTGAACGTATCATCCTTAGAACCGGATGCAACCTTGACGACTCCTGCCGCACCTATGGTGGGGCTGACAACAGTGGTGGAGTATACAAATCCTCTTTCTGTGATTTCAAGTCCGCCTTTGTCGGAAATTACGGCTTGCGCGGTAGAGTGGTCATCGTGGATGGCAGTCATCTCCATATTTACCACTTCGGGGGCTTTGGTCAGCGCCGTGGTGAACTCAAAGGCAGGACTGTAACCTGTTCCGTTCACGTTCTTGGCGTAGGCACGTACATAGTACTTTTGACCTTTCTCCAGAGAAGTCAGTTTCAGGCTGAAGTTGTTTCCACTACTTTCCGATTTCATCCAGCTGTCGGCTTCCAACGTAGGGGTAGAAGAAGTGCTGCTCCAACAGATACCTTTCTCCGTTACCTCACGTCCGCCATCGGTAGTGATACCGGCATTTACGGTCGCTTCTGTCTCACCTATTCCGGTTATTTCGGAGATGGTGACAGTGGGTTCGTAGGTACGTCCCAGCGTGAACAGAGTGGCTTCGCTGTAGAATGTACCGTCACGCGTCACGGCATAAGCAGTGGCATAGTATGATGCACCTTCATTCAAATCCTGCAGGTTTACATGAATCGTATTTCCCTGGTTCTTATCAGTGACGTGCGGCCCGTCTGTTGCGGGTTTGGTGGAGAAGATGCTGTAGCAGATACCTTTCTCCGTCACTTCTACGCCTGCAGGAACCTCTATGGAGCTGCTTAATGTGGCGGAAGTAACCTCGATGTTGCTTGCTACGGGAGTCGTGAGCGTGGCGACTTGCTTCTTTTCAGTCGTGAACGTGAGGATATTGCTATACCCTGTTCCTTTTTCATTGATGGCATACGCACGCAAGTAGTAAGTAGTCTCAGGGTTCAGGTCTTCAATGGTTTCACTGAAGTTGGGCGTTTCATCTTTGCCGGTCACGGTTTTCAGGTTTTCGGTGGTAGGCACCTGGCTTTCGGTGCTCCAGCAGAAACCGTATTCCGTCACCTTGAATCCTCCGTTTGTACTGATAGCCGCAGAAGGAGTGGCGGCAAAGGCCGTGACGTCTCCCATCGTACAGGTCAGTTGAGGAATCTTCAGCTCTTCGGTGGTGAAGGTTACCGCTTCGCCGTAGCCGGTTCCTGCTTTGTTGATGGCATAGGCTCTGACGATATATTTGGTCAGAGGCTGCAACTCGGAAAGTTGGGCACTGAAGTTTTCGGCTTCCATGCTGACTGTCCGGGTCTTGTCGTAAGTAGTAGGTTCGGGCATGCCTTCCTGATAAACCTTGTAAGCAAATCCTCGCTGCGTAACATTCTGTCCACCGTTGTCGGTGATGTCGCTGCTCAGCAAGGCTCCGTTCTCGTTGACGTTGGTGGCAACGGTGGTTGCCACTACGGGAGAGGTGCTTGAGAGAGTTTCAAACTGGATGACTTCTCCTTTGGCTACACTGCCTCCGCTGCGGGCGCAGATGCTATAACAATATTCGTTTCCCGGACTTAATCCGTCGATGAGGCAGGTATATCTGCCCTCCGTGGTGTTGTCCGGTGTGGCTGCAAATTCTTCCGCGTCCGTCAGCGAATTTCCCTTGGCGAAAAGGAAGAAGACCTCCACCTTGGCAATGCTGTTGGCGTGCTCTACAACACTGCCGGACAGGAGCGCCTCGAAGCGGGTCATGTCTGCGGCACTGTTGGTCACCAGCGTTGGCGGGTATGTTTGCGGTTCTTTGTCCTCGCTGCAACCTATCAGGCAGAATAGAAGAAGCAAGGGGAGAACCACGTTCTTTATCTGATTTATTTTCATTGTGATTCGCTTGTTTAGTAGGTTAGAATACAAATCCCAGACCGCCGGTCACTTCATGATACTTGAAGTTCACGGTGTGGAAACCTGCCGAGATGCAGAACTTGCCGAAACGCAGGATGCCGCCCAATTCACCGGCTACGCCTGTGGCGGAGTTATCCATATCTTTCACCTGTGTGCCTTCGGCATATTCTTTCTCGCCTATGGTCATGGGGGCGGCCAGTTCGTAAGTCAGCGTGCGTGTACCGTAACCGGCGCCGGCATAGAGGTAGAACTTCTTGCCCAGCTGGCGGAAATAACCGCCTGTGATGGACATGCGCGATTTGTTTTTCACACCTTCTTTATAGAAAGGCGGAGTCGTGGCATCGACACCTTCTACGATACCGTCCCCGTTACATTCCAGTTCGCCGCTTGCCGAACCGAAGTCGCTGCGGAAACCTACATAGAAACCGTTTTTCCGGCCGAAGCCCAGCATGGCGCCAAAGGTGGTTCCGTTGGGGTTGTAACCGGCTTGAAGCATGATGAGGGTGTTCATCGGCACTTTAGGCTTGATGGTGGACTCCATGTGGAAGGTGGGGCGCACGGTTTCTCCGGCGGTCACGTTCAGCAGGGTGTCGATGGGGAAGTAAGTCTGCTTCTCAATGCGTACCTTATATTCCTTGATGGCCATGCGGTCGCTGCGATAGGGGGTCTTTCCTACCAGAACGCTGTCGATATACACGTCGGCATCCTGTTCGGGCAGGGAGAAGATTTCCATGTAGCCGAACTTGGGTTTCAGGGTGACGCTCTTTATTACCTGTTCGCTGCCCAGCGTGACGATTCCGGCATCCGGCTGATACATGGGGGCTTCTACGCGGTAGGTATGTTCGCCCTTGGGCATGGTTGCGGAGAAGAGTCCGTTTTCGATAGGCACTTGTTCATCGTCCACATATACGTTGGCGTTGGCAGGCTCGGGGCGCAGTACGAAGAACTGCATGTTGTTTTCCACAACGGGCTTGTCCTCGCTGTCGCCGGTGTTCAGCACCATTTCGTATACGGTACCTTTTTCGATGATGTCCGGATAGAAGTAGTTTCGCATGATGCCCAGTTGGTCGTGCAGAATGGAGATACGGCGTGCGCCACGGGGGACGTACAGCCAGATTTCTCCGGTTTTGTTTTCGCGTGCCGTGATGCCGAGCGCGTCCGGTTCGAACGTCAGGTCCTTTACGTTGGTTACGATGCGGATCAGGGCACAGATTTCACCGTTCTGGTCTTTCTTCGGGGCGGTTACGCGTGCCGTGATGTCCGTTTCCATGCGGCTGAACGATGCGACGGCTATTTTGCTTTGCTGCGCCAGTGCGGCGGGGCAGCAGATCACTGCTACCACAACCGCTGCCAACCAGCATTTCAGTTTGTTTGATTTCATTCTATTGTTCGTTTATTCACGTTTTTATTCCGTTTCTGATTCTCTGGATTAATCATTCTGGTTCTGACTAATCTTGCTTATCGTCCGACAGCCACTTTCTGACCTTCCAACAGGTAGATGCCACTGTCCAGTCCGTGCACTTCGTTCACGCCTTCGCGGGCTTCGATGATGCGTACGGTACGTCCGGTGACGTCGTAGATGCGGATGGTGCGGTCGGCATCGGTGTTGATGTAGAGCACGCCGTCACGGCTGTAGGCTTTCGTGGTTTTGTCCGGGGTGGCGAATGGAATGTCTTCGATGCCGGTGATGGTGCCGTCACCGCCGCCGATGCTGTAGAGCATGGGGGCGCTGGCTGCTGCGGTTTTGCCTTCGTTGGTGACGAGGTAGGCACGGAAAGGATAGACGGCATAGGTGTTCCAGCCATCATTATAATTTTTAACGAATACACTACCGGCAGGGTATTCTTTATCATTACCGGAATACCATCTATTTTCATTCAATACATATACCGTATCGTGTTGCAGCACTCCCTCATAGGTCGGCACCAGGTCAAATTTAGTACCTTTGCTGCGTTTCAAAACTCCCTGAGTTGTTCCGAGGGTAATACCGTTGGTTGCATCGGATGCGGCAAATTTCACTTCACCGTTGATGTTGTTTTCACTGGGGTATTTGTCATTGTTCGGCATACAGATCAGATAAGCCTGATGCGCTTTAATTTCGGTGGCAGCTTTATACTTGCCATCTGTTCCTAATTCGTAGAGCCAGAAAGGTAATGTTCCGGCTGTTTCTAAAGCTGCGCTTCCGAAGGGTGCCAGTGAAATGGTTTCCTGTTCCTGACTATATCGTCTGGAGTAGGTGATTTCTTTGACATCAAAAGGTAACACAATTGTTTGCCAACCGGCAGCTTCACCGTAGCCACTTGTCTGATTGAAGTCTCTGGTATAAGTGACTTTCTTCGTTTTCATTGCCTTGTTAACAGAATAACGGTTGTTTGAGTAAGCAATGGCGATAGAATCCGTCATGCCATTGAAGAAGATATATCCTATGTTGTCTTTACTACTTACAGTTCCGTCTGCCGGTAAATAGAGGTTGTCTATCTGGCCGAATTTATCTTTGGGGAACTGTGCGGAAGAATTCCAATAAACGTTGGATAAATGATAATAGATGTTACTTCCATTTTCATAATAACTGCCATAACAACGGAAAGCAGAGTTCCCGAGTTGTATACTTTCAGCAGGAGTTATTTCCAGAGAGCTTTTTATGTTAGCGTTATAAAATGCACTATTGCCTATGGAAGTTACGTTGCTTGGTATCACTACCTGATTATAGGTTCCATAATAGAAAGCGGATTCTCCAATGCTGGTCACTTTAGATGGTATTGTCAGATTGTTGATCTGACTTTTGTTTAAAGCATTTCTACCTATGGAAGTCAGAGCTGCCGGTAGATTGATTTCCCGGATGGGGCAGTTTCTGAAAGCCTCGTCTTCTAATGAAGTTATTGTCTCGGGTAGTTTGACAGTATACAAACTATCAGTATCTGCAAACCAGTTTTTGATAGTAGTTAGTGAAGTGGCGGAAAGGTCGATACTTTTTATTTTTCTGCAATTGGAGAAAGCATTATCTTTAATTGTATTGAAACCCGCAGGCAGGGTTAATGAAGCCAATGAATAATTCTCTGCAAAGGCATAATTGCTGATAGTCTTTAAGGTGGCAGGGAACTTAACGTTGCGTAAGCTATCGCAATCATAGAAAGCATAATCAGGAATTTCCTCAAACTTACAATTTGATAAATCTATATTACGTAGTTTTTGACATTCATAGAATGTACAGAAGCCGAGTGCTGTCAGAGCAGCTTTGCCCATGTCAATGCTTTCTAACTTGTTACAATTGTAGAACACACCTCTTGCTGCACTGTCATAATACTGCCCTTCAAGATTAAAGCTGTTTTGCACTGTATTAATTATTTGAGTCAAGGAGTTGGGCAGTTTAATGCTTACTAAACTGTCGCAATTAGCAAATGTCCCAAAATGTAGTTCTTTCAGTCCTTCGGGCAAATTGATAGATGTAATACCCGTTTCACGGAAACTGTTATCTCCAATATAGGAGAGGGTAGAAGGCAATGTTACGGTTTTTAATTTGGTGCAACGGGCAAAGGCGCCGCTTTGAATACCTTTCACACCCGAAGGGATGGAAATACTTTTTAATGATCTACATCCGTAGAATGTAGAAGTAAGGATAGAGTCTATAGCAGTGGGCAGGGTGATGCTTTGCAAAGTATCGCAGCTGTAGAATGCTTTTTTACCGATTTTCTTAATAGTATTGGGCAGGGTTACAGTTAATAGACTGTCGCAATTAGCAAAAGCGCCCTCGCTGATAGCTTCCGGTGCAGCTCCTTCTGCAAAGAGTATATTCTTAACACCGGTATTGCTGAAGCCACCAATGGTTTTCATGCTTGGCGGGAAAGTAACGGTTTTTAATAGATTACAACCTTTGAAAGAATTATTGCTAAGGCTGACAACGCCATCGCTTAGGATAACTTCTGTCAGACCGCTGTTTTGGAATGCTCCTTCGTTGATTGTTTGTACACCACCGGGGATTGTAACTTTTCCTAAAGAGCTACATCCATCGAATGCATAATTCTGTATAGTCATGAGGCCGCTGGGAAGAACAATGTCTTTCAGCTTTTTACAGTTTTGGAATGTATAAGAACGGATATCCGTGACATTAGGAGGGAAATTGATACTTTCCATTTCCACACAATTTTGGAAAGCATAAGCATTGATTTCTGCTAAACTTCGCGGAAGCTGTACGCTCTTTAAAGGCGTGTTGGCAAAAGCATATTGTCCAATAATGATTAGCTTATTAGGTAAACTAATGGATTTAAGAGATGTACAATCCATAAATGCATTATTGCCAATGCTTCCAGTTTCTGTGGAAAGAGTTACTTGGGTTAAATTTTTGCAGTTCTGAAATGCGGATTCTCCTATTTCCGTTACAGTATTGGGAATAATGACAGATGTGAGAGCTGTACAATTTAGGAAAAAGCTTCTTGGTATAATAGCTATTTGGTTGGGTAATGTGATAGATTTAAGCGAAGTACAGTTGTTAAAACTTAAATTATTAAAGTCACTGACTCCGTTAGGTATCACTATAGAAGTGAGTGCGCTACATCCACTGAAACTTCCTGTTTCAGTTAAGCTTTCCGGTAACGTCAATGTGGTTAGTCCGGAACAGTTGTAAAAAGCACTATTTAGCCGTAATATACCGGCAGGTAATGTAATAGTGGTTAAACCGGTACATTTATTGAACATGAAAGGTGCGAGACGTTTGATACCTTCAGAAATGGTTATATTGGATAATTTTGTGCAGTCATAAAAGTTATAACCTAAATAATTGCTGTTACTGTTGTAATTACTACCATCAGCAGAGAGATAATACCATGTTAACTTATTGCCGATTCCCAAACTTGCAGGAATTGATACATTGGTCAGTTCCTGACAGTGATTGAAAGTATAAGCCCCCATGCCCTCTACTCCTTCAGGGATGATAATGGTGGTTAGTTTAATACAATAGCTAAATGCTTTGGGGCCAATCCACAATAAAGTAGTAGGGAACTCTATTTCTTTTAGGTTCACACAACGGGCAAAAGAAGAGCATCCGGGATAACTTGTATCATCATCACTGCTGGCATAGTCGCTTTTCGGGTTGCCATTTACTTTTGTCTTGTCCGTATTCCACGGATTATCTTCCGTCCAAGTACCGATACTCCATACATTTTTGGGAAGTACTATCTTCGTCAATGCTGCCATACCATAAAACATGCGGTCGCCGATAACATTGTTTTGGGTATAGTTTGCATTAGACCCTGTTCCGTAGTAGCTGGTCTTCTTGTCTTCTATAATATTGGCATTTTTCAAATCAAGTATTTTCAGATTACCTGCCATTGTACGAATGGTTAAGATATCAGCACCGTTTAGCGGACCTGTTATGGTTAGTTCTGTAACTTGTTCTTGTTCACTTTCTGGTATTTGAACAGAAAGAGTTCCGGCTTCAGTTAGAGTAATATTCTTTACAGTAGCGTGAATGCTAAGAATATTTGCCAGCACCATGCATACACTTACATAGAAATGTTTCAGCTTCATAGTCGTATATTTTTTATTATTATTTTTCATTGGAAGTTTATTTATTGCTGCGGGTATTTGGTCCCGGTGTCGGGTTGTCACCTTCTCCCGGATTTGGTTTATCCGCATCTTCAGTCGTGAAAGTACTGTAGCCGCCATAACTGATACCTTTGGCATTGATGGCATAGGCACGCACGCGATAACGGGTTTTACCTGTCAGTCCGGTCAACTTGTGGCGCATGGATGTGCTTCCGGAAGTGACGATGATTTTTGTCCCGTTCTCGATTGTGAGTTCTGTTCCGTCATCTACCATCCAAAGGAAGCCTTTCTCGGTAATGGTCAGTTTGCCATCACTTTCAATGTTGGCACTGAGCCAGGCTGTTGTTGCGTATATTTCGGATACGTTTGTATAGCCTACTGTCGGCTTCTTGGTTCCGTCATCATCTCCCGGTGTCGGATTATCGCCTTCGCCCGGAGGGAGTTTAGCCGTATTGAAGGTATTATATCCGGTGCTTGTTTCTCCATTCTTATTCTCTACATACCCATATACATAATATCCGGTGTTCTCCGTCAATCCCGTAATTGTTCCTGTTACCGTGTTTCCGGTTAGTTTGCCTGATACATTCGTATATTCGCTTTCGCCCGACTTTCTCCACATAAAGCCTTGTGATGTCAGTTCCGCACCTCCGGTACTTGTAACTTCAAAAGAGAAACTGAGGCTGTGTGCTTCCGTCTTGGTGCATTTCAGTTCGCCCAATGTGGCTCTTTCACTGCTTCCGGTCTC
This sequence comes from Bacteroides stercorirosoris, assembly GCF_900142015.1. Classification (GTDB taxonomy): domain Bacteria; phylum Bacteroidota; class Bacteroidia; order Bacteroidales; family Bacteroidaceae; genus Bacteroides; species Bacteroides stercorirosoris. Next base: position 366,468 of record NZ_FQZN01000001.1, on the reverse strand, counting down.
GAAAGAGAGTGTCTTACTATAACCCGTGCCTACTTTATTTACGGCATACGCACGTATATAATATAATGTATTATATCTAAGCCCTGTTAATTTAGTACTGAATGCGTCTTCTGTGCTTGATGAAACGAACTTGGTAGTATTATAGCCGTCAATTGTAGGATCGCCGGAAGTGGAAACCACAAAGCCCCGTTCTTCAATTGTCTCTCCTTCTCCACCGATATTGGCGATGGAAGCGCTTGCCTCTGCATTGTCATCCTTGATATTCATGACATTCAGTCCGTTCAGCGTAGGTTCGGTGTGCTTCGTCGTGGTGAATTGTTCCACTTCTTCGCTGTATCCCGTGCCTTTGGCATTGGTGGCATACGAACGGACATAATAAGTAACACCACCCTGCAAATCGCTGAGGCTGACAAGAATGCTGTTATCAGCTTCCGTAGATATGGCTACCAGGTCCTCCAGTGTCGGCTTGGCATTCGTGCTGCTGTAACAGATACCTTTTGCTGTCACTTCCAGTCCGCCATTGGTGCGGATGCTTGCGCGTACTTTAGCACCTGTTTCCGTTTTATCGTATACCGAAGGCTTGCTGACGGAAGGAGCATACGTGGTTTCGGTAGTGAACGCAATGTCGCCACTGTAGAAAGTACCGTCGCGGGTGATGGCATACGCGCGGGCATGGTAGGTATCTCCTTCTTTCAGACCGGTGATGGTGGCGGTTACCTTATGTTCCGTACTGCTGTCCGAAATTTTGGTTCCGTCTACTGATGGATTCGCTGTTTGCCCGTAGCAAATGCCTTTTTCTTTTATCGTACTGAAAGACTCATAAGCCATCTGTGCAGTAATAGTAACTGAAGAAGAAGTACGGTCTGTGACAGTAGCCTGTGTAAGTGATACCACCTGTTCTTTGTCGGTGGTGAACTCTACCGTTGCACTGTAGCCTACGCCTTTCTCGCTTTTGGCATACGCCCGCATGTAGTATTTGGTACTGGCTGTCAACCCTTTCAGAGTAGCGGAGAATCCTTTGGCACCGTCTTGTGCCTTTATATGCTGGCTGCTTTCGATGGTAGGCTGGCGGCTTTCGGTGCTGTAGCAGAAACCATATTCAGTAACCGTAAAACCGTGGTCTTCCGTGACTGCGCCCATGCAGACGGCTTCGTATGCAACGACCTCCACCGGCTTGTTGGCAAGACTGCCCGAGCCGTTGGCAATGACCATTGGGATTTTCTGTTGGCTGGTGGTGAACTTTACCGACTCACCGTAGCCTGTCCCTGCATCATTGGTGGCATAAGGACGAACGATGTAGGTAGTGTTGGCTGCCAGATCCGATAACGTTATTTCAAACTTATCGCCAATCACCAGTTTGGTGTTGTCGTCGAGGGTTGGATCGCCGGCATTCTCCACATACATGGCATAGGCAAACCCACGTACCGTAGGTTCGTAGCCGCCATTATCCAGGATGGTGGCTGTGAGGGTGGCGCCGCTTTCGGTCACCTCGGTGGCTTCGGCAATGCTTAGTGAAGGCGGAATGGCGTCTTCGGTGTTGAAGCTGCTGGTCTTTCCCTTGACAACGGATTTACCGCTGCGGGCAAAGATGCAATAGTAATACTTTTCTCCGGGTGTCAGTCCTACGACTGCGGCAGTATAGTTGTTGCCGTCTACCGGGGTAGCGTTCACTTCTTGTGCGTTGCTCAGGCTGGTCGAGGTAGAATAGAGAAAGCCTATTGCCAAATCCCCGGTACTATCGGGGTGTTTCGTAACCGTGCCCTGGAAGGTGGCTCCGAAACGGCTTAAACCCGTAACACTGTTAGTAGTCAGTGTCGGCGAATAGACAGAAGGCTCTTTGTCCTCTTCACAACCCATCACAAACGGCAACAAGAACAATAGCATACATACATGTCTTAATACATGCGCATGCCCAAATGCGTATTGTTGACCCATAAATTAAGTGTGTAAAATGTTGTTTAACGTTCTTCGTTACAAATATATATATAATTTTTGTCCTGTTATTCTTTTTTCATCCTAATAATTAAAAGATGTTAGTAAATTCTTTTATTTGTCACTGTTTTCCGTGACAAGATTGTCTTGTCCAACTATTTTATTGCTTCCTTATAGTGAAATAAAAAAAACGAAGAGGCAGGTAGTGGCTTAGTAGGTTGGGCACTTGCAAAACGTACCTGCATACTTTGTCTGTCGGCGGGTATATAGATGGGATGTGCAGGATATATAGATGGGACGTGCAGGATATATATATCGGACGCGCAGCATCTATATATCCTTCACGTTGGATATATAGGTGCTACGTGTCCGTCTAAAGGGGCTGTTTAGAAGTGGCTTAAGTCTATCAGCCCGAAGTTCGGGTCTTTTTCCGGTTGCCAGGTACGTACATGGATTACAGGTTCTTTGGGGTTGTTTAAATCCACCATCAGGAACAGATATCCCGTATCTCCGTAGCTGGATGAGAAGTAATCCTGCTTGATCTGGATGCCGTATATTTCGCCGCCTACGCCTGACTTACGAACCTGGTTGTCAGCAAATCGCAGGTTGATGAACTCCGAACTGCGGAAGATGTGCTGCAACTTCTTCATGTATTCCGATTTTGTCTGGCGGGTATATTTCACGGCTTGTTTACTCATGGGCTGTCCCTCGTTGGCGGCGGTGTGTTTCAGTACCGAACCGGTGATAATCAGCGCGTCATCCGAGAAGATGCTGTTGATGTATTCGTACCGTTTCAAGGCGTAAGCGGTCTTGTAGCTTTCCAGGAAGTTGATGAGCACGTTGCGCACGGTGTCGTTCCAGGAAGTTTGGTTCATGATGTCGTCCACGGCAGGTTTGTTGAGGCCGAAAGAGAGGCAGTCTATCTTGCCTTCCTTGTTCAGGGTGAAGACGACATCTTCTACAAAGGTGCGCTGGTTGCTCTTGAACTTGAAGCTCATGGGCAGGCTGCGGCAAGTCACTTCACCGTTGCATTCCAGGAACTTGAACTGCGGTTCGCTGACGATTTTGGCTTGTCCGTACTTGATAAGGCGGTTGAACATATCGTAACCGCTTTCGGTGCAGAGGGATTGTATGCCGTCGTAGTTGCGTGTGCGGATGGCGCTTTCCACTTTCTTCATGGCGTCTTCGTAGGCTGCCGATTCCATCGCTGAAAGGAAACGCATGCCGCTGTTCGTTGTGGCGGCACTGTCGGCATTTGCCAGTTGCACATCTTCGGTTTTCTCTTCGCCGGGTTTGGGCTCTTCGCCCTCCAGCTTCAAGGCGCAGTTGCGCATGGAGATGGGGTTGACGGTTCCCATCACTTCTGCCAGTTCGTTGTCGATATTGGCTTCGCCTTCAAACATATACTCTGTGCGGAGTTGCAGGTTGCGGGCGTTAGCAAGTACGGGCAGTTCCACGATGCCGGTGCCGTCTTTGGCGGAGAAGATGTTGGACCAGTCGCGACCGTCGAAGTAGGTATAGTCGTAGTTGCGGGCGGGCTGTCCTTTATAGAGCACCCGGAGGTTGATGGTTTTCAGGTCGCCGTCCAGATGTGTGCTCTCCATGCTTACTTTCAGGTTGGAGAAGATGTCATTCATCTGTTTGGGTATCCAGGTGGAAAGCAGCAGGTCTTTGCCGTCTTCGTCTTTCAGGGTGAGGAAGTTGCCGTCGGGATAGCTTTGCAGCAGGACGAGCGCCCAGTAATAGTAGCGCAGGGCGTCGGCTACTTGCGCTTTCTTCTCGGCGCGGGTGGCTTCTTGGGCGAAGTCGAGTATCTTTGTCTTGCGTCCGTCGAAGATGCGTTGTATTTCAGCCACTTTGATGTAGCGCATGACAACGGCTTCCGGTTCGTTTTGAATCACGATGCGGCGGGTATTGTTCAGCGTTGCACGCGAGTAGGTGTTGATGACGGACTTGAAGGTTTCGTCGACGGTTGCCTGGTCGCCGTTTGTTCCGCCCTCGGTCAGTTGCTCGAACTTGGAGGATACGTTGGTGGAAATCTGACTGATAAGTGCGGCGAGTGCCTCATTATCGGCTTTCTTAAGGGTGGAGGCGTTGCCCGTACCCCAGATGTAGTCTTTGCTCGTTTGTATCTCCTCGATGGATTGTCCCTTTGCGGCAAAAGCGATAAATAAGAATGTGATAATAGCAAATGCGCTCCTTTTCATGTTGTTGTATGTTTTCCAATTGTTTAATTCCTTGCAAAAGTAGAGTTTTTTTCTGTAATGCAACTTTTCGGACAACTATTTTTTTGTTCTGATTGTAGAAAGTCTTTTCCGTTTGTGCGTCGCAAGCTGGATTAAAACAAGTATTCTTCAATTGTTCCGAATATGCGGAACAACTCCTCTTTCGTCTCCGCACGCAGCATGGCGATGCGTGTTTCCCGGAAATTAGGTATTCCTTTAAATAGTGGGCTTGCTGCCAGATGGCGGCGCACATGCAGTATTCCTCTTCTTTCATCCAGCAGGTTGACGCTGTCTTCCACTTCCTGGCGCAGCACGTTCAGTCTCCATTCGGCGCTCAACGGAGGAAGTTCCTCGCCGGTTTCAAGATAGTGTCTCACTTCCTTGAATATCCACGGGCGGCCGAAGCTGGCACGGCCTATCATGATGGCATCCACTCCGTAAAGGTCGAAGCACTCTTTTGCCCTTTGGGGGGTGGTGACGTCTCCGTTCCCGATGATGGGAATGTGCATTCGCGGGTTCTTTTTCACTTCGCCGATAAGCGTCCAGTCCGCTTCGCCGGTGTACATCTGCGCACGGGTGCGGCCGTGGATGGTGAGGGCGGCAATGCCGCAATCCTGCAGTTGTTCGGCAAGTTCTACGATGATTTTGTTGTTGGCGTCCCAGCCCAGGCGGGTCTTTACGGTGACGGGAATCTTCACGGCATCCACCACGGCACGGGTGATTTCCAGCATCTTGGGTATATTCTGCAACATACCCGCGCCTGCACCTTTGCCTGCCACGCGCTTTACGGGGCAGCCGAAGTTGATGTCGAGAATGTCCGGACGGGCTTCTTCCACAATGCGTGCGGCTTCCACCATGGTTTCCGTATCTTTTCCGTATATCTGTATGGCTACGGGACGTTCCTCGTCGCTGATATTCAGTTTCTGCTCGGTCTTGCTGACGGAGCGTATCAGGGCGTCGGCGGATACGAATTCCGTATACACCATGTCGGCACCGAACTTCTTGCACATCAGCCGGAATGCCGGGTCGGTGACGTCCTCCATCGGAGCTAAAAATATAGGGCGTTCGCCCAGGTCTATGTGGCCTATCTTCATGGACAAATTGAACTAAATGGTTATTTCGCTGCAAAAATACGGAAAAAAGCCTACCTTTGTATCATTCATTTATTTAACTGATATGGAATTATGAAAAAAGGTTTGGTTTTAGTTGTGATGTGTGTGGCTATGCTGTTTGCTGCCGCACCTTCGGTATCGGCACAGGCGCCAAGTGACGAGTACAAGGCTACATTGGAGAAAATGCTGGAACTATCCGGTTCTATGGCATCGGCAAAGGCTATGGTGCCGCAGATGATTGCTATGTTGAAACAACAGTCACCTTCGGCTTCGGCTTCTTTCTGGGATGGTTTCCAGAAAAAGTGGGAAGGAAAGTTTGGAAATAAATTAGCGGAACTTTACGCTCCTGTTTATCAGAAATATCTGACATTGGATGATTTGAAGAAGATCGTTGCTTTCTATGAGTCACCCGTCGGAAAGAAACTGGGTGCTTCTACTCCCGCCATGATGGCCGAGGGTATGCAAATCGGGCAAAAGCTGGGTATGGAAATTGCTACGGAACTGCAACAGGAATTGCAGGCACAGGGAAATAAGTAATGGTTAGCATTCGCTTCATTTCTGCACAGTTATAAACTATATGATTGATTTATGGATTTAAAGGATTTTGAAATCATGGCCCCCGTCGGCTCGCGCGAATCACTCGCGGCGGCCATCCAGGCGGGAGCTGACTCTATCTATTTCGGTATCGAGAATCTGAATATGCGCGCCCGTTCGGCGAATACTTTCACTGTCGAAGACTTACGGGAAATTGCGCGGACGTGTGATGAGCACGGGATGAAAAGCTATCTTACCGTCAATACCATTATTTACGACCAGGACCTTGCGTTGATGCGCACCATCGTGGATGCGGCAAAGGCTGCCGGCATCTCCGCCGTGATTGCGGCAGACGTGGCTGTGATGAGTTATGCACGGCAGATTGGCCAGGAAGTGCATCTCAGTACCCAGCTGAATATCTCTAACGTGGAGGCCCTGCGCTTCTACGCGCAATTTGCCGATGTGGTAGTGCTGGCGCGCGAGTTGAATCTGGAACAGGTAGCGGAGATTTACCGCCATATCTGCGAAGAGAATATTTGCGGCCCCAGTGGTGAACCTATCCGTATCGAGATGTTCTGTCACGGTGCGCTCTGCATGGCGGTGTCCGGAAAGTGCTATCTTTCATTGCATGAGATGAATCACTCGGCCAACCGGGGAGCTTGTATGCAGGTGTGTCGCCGCTCTTACATCGTGCGCGATAAGGAGACGGATGTGGAGCTGGAAGTGGACAACCAGTATATCATGTCGCCCAAAGACCTGAAAACCATTCACTTCATGAACAAGATGCTGGACGCAGGTGTGCGTGTGTTCAAGATAGAAGGGCGTGCCCGCGGACCTGAGTACGTACGTACGGTAGTGGAGTGCTACAAAGATGCCATCCGCTCCTATCTGGACGGTACGTTTACCGATGAAAAGATTGCTGCTTGGGATGAACGTCTGAAGACGGTCTTCAACCGTGGTTTCTGGGATGGATATTATCTGGGACAGCGCTTGGGCGAATGGACGAAGAATTATGGCTCGGCAGCTACGGAACGGAAAATCTATGTAGGCAAAGGCATCAGGTATTTCTCCAATATCGGTGTTGCCGAGTTCCTGGTAGAAGCTGCCGAACTGAATGTGGGAGACAAGATTTTGATTACGGGACCTACTACGGGTGCGGTGTTTATGACGCTCGACGAAGCCCGCGTCAACCTGGAACCGGTGCAAACGGTGAAGAAAGGACAGCATTTCTCGATGAAAGCGGATAAAATACGCCCCAGCGACAAGTTGTACAAGCTGGTTTCTACGGAGGAATTGAAGAAGTTTAAGGGACTGGATATTGAAAAGAAGCGGGGATGACACACTTCTGGCACACTTTATAATTGCAAAGCTATACCTGTAAAATAATTCAGATAGAGTGTGTCACAAGTGTATCATTTTCAAAGAAAGTGTGTCATAAGTGTGTCATTTAAGTTTTATTATGGAAAAGTATATCTATGAGTTGGAGATGAAGGTGCGCGATTACGAGTGCGACCTGCAAGGCATTGTGAATAACGCAAATTACCAGCACTATCTGGAGCATACCCGTCATGAGTTTCTGCTATCTACCGGTGTCAGTTTTGCCGGATTGCACGAGCAGGGAGTAGACCCGGTAGTGGCGCGCATCAATATGGCGTTTAAGACTCCTTTGAAAAGTGGCGATGAATTCGTTTCCAAACTCTATATGAAGAAGGAAGGCATCAAGTATGTTTTCTATCAGGACATCTTTCGGAAGAGTGACGATAAAGTGGTCATAAAAGCAACCGTCGAAACAGTGTGTCTGGTGAATGGACGACTAAGTGACAGTCAGCTTTTTGATGAGATATTTGAGGCATACCTCTAATACTTTCACCACAGATTACACAGATTAATACAGATCAAGAAGAAGCATCTGTGTTAATCTGTGTAATCTGTGGTGACTTGAATAAGTACAACCATGAATAACGACGAACGAATTTGCAGTATAGCCCTTACACTTTGCCCCGGTATTGGACATATCGGGGCAAAGCGTTTGATAGAGGGCATGGGTAGTGCCGCCGAAGTCTTTTGCCGGCGCCATGAGCTGCCCGAACTTCTTCCCGGTGTAGCTCCTGCCGTAGTTGCGGCACTTGATAATCCGGCCGCCTTTTTGCGTGCCGAACGCGAGATGGATTTCGTGGAAAAGAACCGCCTGACTTGTCTCACCTTGAAAGACGAAGCCTATCCTTCCCGCCTTCGTGAATGTGAAGATGCCCCGGTGATGCTCTTTTTCAAAGGTAATGTCGATTTCAACCGTCTCCGTGTGATTGATGTGGTCGGCACCCGTAATGCTACGGAATACGGCAAACAGTTTTGTGCTGATTTCCTGCGCGACCTATCTGCCCTTTGCCCTGATGTGTTAGTTGTCAGTGGTCTGGCTTATGGCATCGACATCCATGCCCATCGTGCCGCTTTAGCCAATAACCTTTCCACCGTAGCCGTCCTTGCCCACGGGCTGGATCGTATTTATCCCTATGTACACCGCAAAACAGCCATCGACATGTTGGAAAATGGCGGGTTGCTTACCGAATTTCTTACCGGAACCAATCCCGACCGACATAACTTTGTAAGCCGCAACCGCATTGTGGCAGGTATGAGTGACGCAACCATTGTTGTTGAATCTGCCGACAAAGGCGGTTCCCTCATCACCGCTGACCTGGCTGTAGGCTACCAGCGTGATTGCTTTGCCGTTCCGGGACGCATCACCGATGCTTCTTCAAAAGGTTGCAATTTGCTGATACGCGACAGCAAAGCAGCCCTCATCCAGTCTGCCGAAGATTTCATGCAGTCTATGGGCTGGAGTGCCGAAAGACAGTCCGCCAAACCGGAAGGTATTCAGCGTAACCTTTTCCCGGAGTTATCCGAGGAAGAAGAAAGTATTGTCCGTATTCTCACCCGTCAGGGAGATTTGCATGTCAATGCCCTGGTGGTAGAGGCTGACATTCCTGTGAACCGGATGACGAGCTTGCTTTTTGAGTTGGAGATGAAAGGAGTGGTAAAGGCAATGGTAGGGGGAATGTATCATTTGTTAATGTAGACTACCGGCAGAAAGAGTTTTTTTTCATATCTTTGTAGCCATAACCAGTCAAGGTGCTATGAGATATCTGCTTTCCTGTCTATTTTTGTTTTTGGGAGTACTGTCTGCCAATGCACAGCACATGTTCTCCAAGCCGTTTCCATTCTTCAACCAGCTTTCCTCCAATGAGATTTTTAATCTTCATCAGGACCGGGAAGGTTACTTTTGGATTAGTACGACGAATGGCTTGGCCCGCTATGATGAAACCCAGTTGCGCACTTTTCGTTCCGGCTATAAGAATCCGAATCTTCTGATGGATAATAATATCTCCTTTATAGGCGATAATAATCTTTATGTATGGATTGGCACTTGGAGGGGATTGAATCTCTTTGATAAACAAACCTGCCGCATTATACCTGCTCCCGAAGAGGAATTCGGGGGTAGAGGCATTGATGCCATAGCAAACGGTGAGCATGAAGAGATGTGGGTCAGTTCCGGCAACAAGGTATACCGGTGTGACTCTACTGCACATATTATAAGAGAATACGAGCTTGGTGATCCCGGGACAGGATATGCCATTAGTTCTATCTATACAGACCATTCGAAACGCCTTTGGGCGGTGGGCTCGTGCGGTATATACCGCTATGAACCGGAAAGTGATTCCTTCTTCCGCTATCCGCCGCTCGGAAACGGACATTCGGCCTACGTCATGCATCAGGACAGAAGTGGAAACTACTGGATAGGAACCTGGGGAGAAGGGCTGTGGCAGTTCTTTCCGGACGCTTTGAAAGGGGGAGGGTACTATAAGAGACGCGAGATAGGCAAGAGTGGTTCCGAAATGGTCGTTTTCAGTATAGAACAGGATGATACGTTCGGCTATCTGTGGATGCTCTCTTATGCCGGACTTCATGTGTTCAGATATACTGATAAAGGGATATTGGAAAAAGTGGATATACATGATCTGGTAGATACACACATGATGTATACCCGAATCTGCGAAGACCGGGAGGGTAACCTGTGGCTGCCTTCTTATGATATGGCCTATACTATCTTCTTTGATAACTCCAATGTAGACAATTATCTCTTGCCCCAACTCAAGGAACAGATGGGCTGGGATGCCAACATCCTGAATCTCTGCCAGAGCCGGGACAGCATTATGTGGTTCAGGCAGGACAGATACGGGCTGTGCCTGTACGATTTATCGCGGGACCGCTTTGCGGACAGCGGGTTGGGAGAAGTCAATATCATAAAGGAGTCACTTCATAAACCGGGTGTGTGGGTCAACTCCAACTATTCTCCGCATGTGATGCGGGTGACACAGCGTGATATGAAAATGCAGGTGGAGGAGGATATCAACGTAGGCGGAGTAGCGGATCTGGTAGAAGATAAAGACGGTAACCTGTGGATATCTACCTGGTGGAATGTACAGGTGAAGCGTCCGGACAATGATGGACTGGTCGTTTCGAGTGAGGGCTTTCCCGGAATGACTTCATTGGTGAAAGATGCAAAAGGAGGAGTGTGGGGCATCTCCGGTGGCAAGCTCATCAATCGCTTAAAGTATGTCGACGGACAGATTGTATGTGAATCGAAAGACAGTATTCCAGCACTTTCGGATAAAGAAGCGGTAAATGGCATTTGTATCGATGGAAAAGGCTGTATGTGGCTGTACACTTCCTGGGGAAGGATTTTCAGATCGGACGAGACGGTAAAGACGTTTGCGAGCGTACCGTTGGATAACGCATTGGATGATTGTACTGTGTTGGGACTGATTTCCGACGAAGAGAAAGTATGGATTGTTACCAACAAGAAAGTACTTCAATATAATCTCAGGACGCAGACTTTCCTCACTTATTCTACCGCCGACGAGAATATCGGGATAGATGTCTTCAGAAATAAAGCCATCAGTACGGACGGACAAGGCGGGCTCTATGTAGGCGGACATCGCGGATTTGTACATATCCGTTCCGGCGGTATGCCTCCGGCAAGCAAAGTCAGGCCGCAGTTGCATGTCACTGACGTGAGGGTAGAAGATAAGAGTGTCTTCTTTGATGATGCCTCGGAAAAGAATACGATACACCGAATCCATCTGAATCCGGGTGACCGTAACATAGAACTTTCTTTTTCTCCGCTTCTGTATTCGCTGAATGCCAAATACCGTGTGGCTTACCGGATGGAAGGAGCAGACCGGGACTGGATTTATCTGGATTATGGCAAGTCTTCCGCTTTTTATAACCATTTGCCGAAGGGAACCTATAAGTTCTATGTGAAGCTGGAACATGAACGGGGCAAGTGGACGGAGGCTAAAGTGTTGCTGACAATTGTGAAAGAGCCTGCTTTCTATGAAACCTGGTTTGCCTATTTTCTTTATACGCTTCTTGTGGCGTTATGTTTCTATACGGTAGTCAGGCTCTATATGCGTCGCATCAAACTGAAGAGTGAGATGAAGTTGCAGGAAGAACTGACGCGGACAAAGCTGGTCTACTTCACCAATGTGTCACATGAATTGCTGACTCCGCTAACCGTCATATCCTGTATCTCCGATTATCTGGACCAGAAAGCACCGACGGTGCGGCAGCAATCCGTTATGCTGAAGGCAAATGTGGAGAAGCTGAAGAGGCTGATACAACAAGTGCTCGACTTCCGTAAGATGGATGTGGGTAAGCTGAGGCTGAATGTATCGGAAGGGGATATCCGCGAGTTTATCGAGAATATCTGCCGGATAAACTTCCTGCCGCTTGCCCGGAAAAAGAATATTGAACTGGAAGCTCATATAGAAACAGAAGAAATGCAGGGATATGTTGATTTCGATAAGCTGGACAAGATATTGCATAACCTTCTGTCGAATGCCATCAAATATACGCCGGAGGACAAACGGATCATTGTTTACGCGCAGATTATTGAAGAGGCGGAACATAAAACGCTGATGGTGAAAGTACGGGATGAAGGGGTAGGCATTCCGGCTAAAGAAATAGAACATATTTTCACCCGTTTCTACAGCAGCAGGAAGAATCGGGGTATCGATTCGAATGGAATCGGCCTTTCACTGACGAAAGACCTGGTAGGTTTGCATCATGGCGACATTACTGTGGAGAGTGTATTGGGGCAGGGTACCTGCTTCACCGTGAAACTGCCTGTCGATAAAGAGAGTTACACACCCGATGAATTGGCGGAAGACGCTGCGGAGATGCAGGAAATAGCCTTAGCTGATGAGCCGGATGCGGAAACCGGCATGGCGGATGACAATACGGAAAAGTCCACCTTGCTGTTGATTGACGACAATACTGAGTTACTGTCTGTCATGAAAGAAATGTTCAAGGAGAAATATAGCGTGCTGACCGCTGTGGATGGGGCACAAGCCTGGGATAAACTGAAGAACAATGAAGTGGATATGATTATCTGCGACGTGATGCTGCCCGATGTGAACGGATGGGAACTTTGTACCCGTATAAAGGGCGATTTGCGTTTCAATCATATCCCGGTTATTATACTCACCGCCCGTAATGGCATCGACGACCGTGTGGCCAGTTATGAGGCGGGTGCGGACGCTTATATAGCCAAGCCGTTTGAGATGAAGATACTTTTCGCGCGGGTGGACAATCTTATCAAGGCTTCGAAGATGCGTCAGGCAGCTTTCCGTAAAGAAGAGAATGTCAGTCTGGAAAGTCTGGCATATCCTTCGGCAGACAAGAAGTTCCTGCAATCTATCATTGACAATATAGAGCAGCATCTCGCTGAGTCGGACTATGATATAGAACAACTCTCGACGGAGATGAATATGTCCAAGTCTACACTTTATCGCAAGATAAAAACGATGACCGGAATGTCGGCTCTGGATCTGATACGGAACGTCAAGATGAAGCGTGCCTGTATGATGTTGCTCAGCCGTCAGCAGAATATATCGGAAGTGGCGTACGCCTTGGGATTTAATAGCCCGAAATACTTTACTAAATGCTTTAAGGAAGAATTTGGAGTCACACCGAGCGAGTATTTGCAAAAGAGTGACCAGTAGCGTCTGGAACGTCGGGGGGATAAAAATCATTCATCAGGGTATTCAATCGTGTCATGAAAGATTTTTATCCCCTCAGTAGTCTTATTTTGGACCTCAGTTTTATTCCATATGCCTTACTTTGCCTGTGGATAAATAAACTTTGGAATCATATATTATGAGAACTACGAGCAGATTACTTTTATGTTGCGTGATGCTATTCGCATTACTGCCGGATGTCTTGATTCATGCATCCGACCGTAAAATCCTTTTCGATAAAAACTGGAAGTTCCATCGGGGTATTGTTGCCAATGCCGAACAACCGGAATATAACGATAATAACTGGCGCGTGCTCGATCTTCCGCACGACTGGAGCGTGGAACCGCTTCCTATGCAAAGAGAGGGCATTACCGTAGGTCCCTTCTCGCGTATGAGCCCAGGTGACGTTGATACCGGCCAGACTATGGGTGGCGAAGGATGGTATCGCAAATCATTCACCTTTTCCGCAGGCGATGCTGATAAACGCACTGTTCTCTATTTTGAGGGAGCATACAATCAATCCGAACTTTGGATAAACGGCAAGAAAGCCAACTTCAACGCTTACGGCTATACTTCTTATCGGGTAGACATCACTCCTTATCTGAATGCTCCCGGCACTCCGAACATAATTGCCGTGAAGGTGGTAAATGCCGGACGTAACAGCCGTTGGTATGCCGGTTCGGGAGTCTTCCGCCACGTGTGGTTGATAAAAACGGAAAAGCTCTATCTGGACGCATGGGATACGTTTGTTGATGCTTCCGAACTTCAAAAGAGGGAAGCTGTCGTTAAACTTTCTACTATTGTACATAACGAGGGTCTGCAAAGCCAATCAGGCAAAATAGGTATTAAAATATATTCACCCGCCGGTGAAGAGGTGTTCACTACTTCACAGGATGTGGAACTCACTGCGGAGACGCCGGCGGCAATCTCTTTTTCCATTAAGAAACCCCAATTATGGTCGGTAGATACTCCCGTATTGTATACAGCGGAGATAACACTCTCTTCGGACGGGAAGGAATACGACAAGATTACTGTTCCTTTCGGCATCCGGACCATCTCTTTCTCTGCTGATAAAGGCTTCCTGTTGAATGGCAAACCGATGAAACTGAAAGGCGGTTGTATTCACCATGACAACGGACTGCTGGGTGCCGCAGCTATCGACCGCGCCGAAGAACGGAAGGTGGAGTTGCTGAAAGCCAACGGATACAATGCCGTGAGATGTGCGCACAACCAGGTTTCCGAACACTTCCTTGATGCCTGCGACAAACATGGTATTCTGGTGATTCACGAAACCTTCGACCAATGGCAGAGGGCAAAGCGCGAACAAGACTATCACCAATTCTTTGATGAATGGAGTGACTATGACTTGGCTGCATCTGTCCGTCGTGACCGTAATCACCCTTCCATCATCATGTGGAGCATCGGGAATGAAGTGGAACAACGTGCTGATGAACCCGAGGGAGACCTCATTTCCAAAAGACTGGTTAACACAATCCGTCAATACGATACCTCCCGTTTCACCACTATAGGCTCGAATGACTTTTGGGACAGACGCCACTTTACTTGGGATAAAGACTCTTACCGGATCTTCCGGAACCTGGATGTGGCAGGTTACAACTATGTGTGGCACAAATACGAAAGTGACCATGTCGCCTACCCCGACCGTGTCATCTACGGCAGTGAATCCTATCCGAAAGAAGCAGCGCAGAACTGGAATCTTGTGGAGAAGCATCCTTATATAATAGGTGATTTCGTATGGACTGCCATTGATTATCTCGGTGAGGCCGGACTTGCCCATGCCCTTGAACTTGCTCCCGGTGAACATAATCCGCAATTCATGGGTTGGCCCTGGTATAATGGTTGGTGCGGAGATATTGACCTTTGTGGCGATAAGAAACCACAATCCTACTATCGTGACGTGCTTTGGCGTGAGCGTCCGATCACCATGGCGGTGCATGCTCCCGTCGCTCCCGGCAAGCAGGAAGTGGTAAACGGTTGGGGCTGGCCCAATGAGCTTGTGAGCTGGAACTGGAAAGGTCGTGAAGGACAAACGATGTTAGTCAATGTATACAGCCGTTCCCCGAAAGTGAAGCTCTATCTGAATGACAAACTGATAGGTGAGAAAGAAACCGGCAAAGAGAATTATACAGCCACCTTCGAAGTGGCTTATGAGCCGGGAACTCTGAAAGCCATAAATTCAAAAGGCAAGGAAGAATTCATATTAAAGACCGCAGGGGAGCCTGCCGCCATTCGTCTGACTGCAGACCGGAATAAAATCAAAGCCTGCATGAACGACCTCTCTTATGTGAAGATAGAGTTGGTGGACAAGGATGGAGTTGTAGTTCCCGACACTTCCCTACCCGTCAAGATTGAATGTTCAGGCAAAGGGCGTGTCATAGCCGGTGGTAATGCCGCTTATGATGATATGAAGAGTTTCCGCTCGCTTACACCTGATACTTTCCGTGGAAGAGCTATCGCTATTGTCCAACCCAATGAGGAAAAGGGCGAAATACAGGTGAAAGTCTCTGCTGAAGGACTGGAAGATGCGTTCATTCTGATAGAAGCCGAGTAACTTCAGCGATATACAATCTGCCCAGCAAGGTTTGTATTCTGCCTTTGCAGGTATCTGTGATTTCTTTATCATAGATATTATTATACACAGATGGCATAGAACAAATGAAAAAATGAAAAAGAGAATAAAAGAAGCTAACTTAATTATTAAAACTTTAATCTAATAAGATGATGAAATCAGTATTATTGAAAAACAATCGGAGGGTCATTACCGGACTACTCTTTTGCACTGGTT
This sequence comes from Bacteroides stercorirosoris, assembly GCF_900142015.1. Lineage (GTDB taxonomy): Bacteria > Bacteroidota > Bacteroidia > Bacteroidales > Bacteroidaceae > Bacteroides > Bacteroides stercorirosoris. The sequence continues at coordinate 350,783 of NZ_FQZN01000001.1, read as the reverse complement.
TTATTTGCAGTTATCCATCTTCTGCCATGGCGGAACCGGATAATTCTTCAGTGCAAATAACGAATCAAAGTACAACACCTAAGAAACGCACTCTGACAGGAACTGTAGTTGATGCCTCTACCGGAGAGACATTGATTGGTGTGAATGTAAAGGTGAAGGGCGAAGAAGGGGGTACCATTACAAACGTCGATGGCCAGTTCCAGATTGCCGTAACCAGTAAGACGGAACTTGAGTTCTCTTACATTGGCTATAAAGCACAGACGCTGATGGTAGGAGACTTGGGTGTGATGACCGTGAAAATGGAATCGGACAATGAGATGCTGGACGAAGTAGTGATCGTGGGACAGGGTACACAGAAAAAGGTATCTGTCACCGGAGCCATCGCCACAGTGAAAGGAGCCACCTTGAAAGCGCCTTCCTCTTCACTCACCGGTTCGCTGGCCGGAAAACTGGCCGGTGTGGTATCTATGGTGAACAGCGGTGAGCCGGGTTCTACTTCGGAGTTTTATATCCGCGGTATCAATACATTCGGCAGTTCTGCGTCTCCGTTGATTCTGTTGGACGGTATTGAGATTTCGTCTGCCGACCTGAACCGTATTCCCGCAGAATCCATTGAAAGCTTTTCTTTGCTGAAAGATGCTTCGGCAACTGCTATCTACGGTAACCGTGGTGCAAACGGCGTAATGTTGGTGACCACTAAGAAAGGCCAGGAGAATACGAAAGCTATTGTCAACGTATCTTTGGAAGCTTCTTACTTCAAACCTACGAAGGTGGTGAAGTTTGCTGACGGTGCCACTTATATGCGCACTTACAATGAAGCGGCGCAGTCCAGAAGTCTGACTCCGATTACGTCTCCCAAATTCAGTGAAGAGCAGATACTGAATACGGAACTGGGTACCAATCCTTATGTATACCCTGATGTGGACTGGTTCGATATGATTTACAGGGACGGTAATTACAATCAGCGCGCCAATGTCAATGTATCGGGTGGTGGCTCGCGTGTGACTTACTATATGAGCCTTCAGGCCAACCATGATACGGGACTTCTTGATGCACCGGATTATTACTATAATCCTAACATCAACAACTGGCAGTATAACTTCCAGAACAACATCTCTTATAAGTTGACCAATACTACTACCATTGATATGCGTATGATGGCTCAGATAGGTAATATGCAAGGTCCTAACTATAAGACCACCGACTTGTATAATATGGTGATGCGTACCAATCCGGTGGCATTCCCCGCCTATTTCCCTCAGCAAGACGGCGATGACGGTTTCATCCGTTTCGGTGGAGCGGAAATGAAACCGGGTGTCCTTGGAAAAAATCCCTATGAGTATATGATGAGTTCTTTCAAGGAAACCAACTTCAATACACTGAATACTTCCATCGCATTGAATCAGGATCTGAAGGTGATTACCGAAGGATTGAGCTTCAAAGCATTGGTGAACTTCAAAAACTGGTCGGAATCATCTTATAACCGTTCTATCAGATCCAATATGTATAAGGTGAAGGACGGTTCGTGGGATCCTGAGACCGGTACTTATGAAATGCAACTGTTGCAAACCGGCGACCAATTCCTTAGCCAGTCTGATATAAGTCGTAATTCGGACCAGACTTTCTATTTTGATGCCCGCCTGGATTGGCGACGCAGTTTCGGCGACCATAACCTGTCGGCTATGGCCATGTACATGATGCGTGAATATCGTAAAGACCAGTTGCCGAACCGTAACCAGGGTTATTCGGGACGTGTGACCTATGATTATGCCAACAAATATCTGATTGAATTCAACTTCGGTTACAACGGTTCCGAGCGTCTGGCTTCCGGTCAGCGTTTTGAGTTCTTCCCGGCTGTATCTGCCGGTTGGGTGGTTAGCTCGGAGAAGTTCTGGGAGCCGGTCAGCAAATATGTCAATCATTTCAAGATCAGAGGTTCCTACGGTCTTGTAGGTAGTGATGCGTTTGCCAGTGGTGCTCCGCACTTTCTCTATCAGAATAATATCGGCATTGGCAGTGCATCCGATTTCTGGACCGGCCTTCCGTCAAATGAAACCAATAAGAAAGGTCCTGCATTCTGGGTATTGGCTGTACAGAATGCCGGATGGGAACATGTGAAGAAATTCGATATCGGCGTCGATATGGTGCTGTTCAACGAGGTGAATATTACATTCGACTATTTCCACGACGTACGCGACCGTATTCTGATGGCGCGTGCATCCTGGCCTGGCATGTTGGGCTATTGGGGTTCAACTCCTTGGAGCAACATTGGCGAGGTGGTGAATCAGGGTGTCGAGTTGAGTGTGAACTGGACAAAGCAATTCGGGAAAGACCTGACGGTAGATTTCCGTGGTAACTTCACTTACAACCAGAACGAACAGAAGTATGTGGACGAACCCGACTATCCGTATGTTTGGCAGACCAATACCGGCAAGCCGCTGAATACCCATAAAGGGTACATTGCCGAAGGCCTTTTCGCCAGTGAAGAGGAAATCGCTAATTCTGCGGACCAGTCACAGCTGGGTGCTAACATTATGCCGGGTGATATTAAGTATCGCGACGTCAACGGTGACGGCAAGATTACCTCAGAAGACCAGGTGATGATTTCGCCTTACAATCATGTGCCTCGTATTCAGTATGGTTTTGGTCTGAACTTGGTTTACAAGAACTTTGATTTCGGCGTGTTCTTCAATGGTTCGGCTAAGCGCAAGATTATGATTAACAGTGGTGTGGCTCCGTTCCTGTCGGGTGGTGGAGACGGTGAAGAAGGTGAAACACTGGAAAGAAACCTGATGGAGTGGATTGCGAACGACCATTGGTCGGTGGACAACCCGAACCCCAATGCCGCCTATCCGCGTCTGGGTATCAGCAAGACGGACATCAACAATAACATTCAGTCCAGCACGTTCTGGTTGCGCAACGGAAACTTCCTCCGCTTCAAGACACTGGAAATCGGCTACCGCTTACCTTATTGCCGCATTTACTTCAGCGGAGACAATCTGGCGGTATTCAGCCCTTTCAAGTTGTGGGACCCGGAGCTGGCATGGAATGCTTATCCGTTCTCACGCACCTTTAATCTGGGTGTTCAATTTACATTCTAAAACAATCTAATACAATTTCGAGATATGAAACTTACATCTAAAATAACCCGAACAGCACAGGTACTGATAGCTTCCTGTTGCTTGGCATCATGCAATTATCTGGATGTCATTCCGCCCGCACAGGCTGATTTTAAAGACACAATGAAAGACCAGGAAGCCACGTTGAGCTTCTTGTACTCCTGTTATATCAATGTTCCGCGTTCAACCCCGTTCCAGTATCACTCTTTCGAACTGTCGGCGGATGAATCTGCCGCTCCTTACGAATATTCCAACTACCAACAACAAATGGCTTGGGGAACCATCTCTCCGACATTCTACAGTAGTTGGGGTGGTGATGACCAGAACATTTGGACTCCCAGTTATAATAGTTTGGGTTATGTACACCACTTCCTGAGCCTGATAGACGACTTGCAACCCATTGGCGTGACGGCGGAAGACAAGGCAGAGTATAAAGCCGAATGTTATTTCTTGGAGGCTTACTATCACTTCCGCGTGTTGCAAGCCTTCGGTCCCTGCCCGCTTATTACCGAAAAGGTGGATCCGGGCATCACGAATGATGAAATCCCCGGACGTTCGCATTTCGACTATTGCGTAGACTACATTGTGGGAAAACTGGATGATGCAGCCAGGGTGCTTCCTGCAACACGTCCCACCAATTATCTGGGACGGGCCACCTCTACCATGGCCAAGGGACTGAAAGCTCGCGTGCTGTTGTATGCCGCTTCTCCGTTGTGGAACGGTTCGTTCCCCCGCCAGGACTGGAAGAACAAAAACTATGAAACTCCGGGTTACGGAAACGAACTGGTAAGCAGCACCTATAGCCGAGACAAATGGACACGCGCCCTGACTGCCTGCCAGGAAGCCCTGACAGCTGCTAAGGAGGCCGGTTACGAACTCTTCGATATCGATGCAGCCAATAGGAAGGCCGACCGTGACAACCTGAGTCTTCCCTTTATTCCGGGACGTGAAGAAGACACAGAAGAGAATCGTTTGTTCAAGGAGCGTGTACGTATGTTCCAATATTTGATTTCGGCTAATGAAGGCGACAACAATAAGGAACTCATCTGGGGACAACGCATCGCGATTGACGGAAACAACAGTGGTGAATCTACCGAATGGCGTTTGCCGAACAAAGTAGTGAAGAGAAGCAATGGCATCTTTGTAGGAGGATGGGCAGGTGATGCCCCGACGTTGTACTCCGTGCAGCATTTCTATACCGAAAACGGTAAGTTACCGGCAAAAGACCCCGAATTCTTTTCCGAAGATGAATGGTACACCCGCTTCTACGAAGGCACTCAAAGCCCGGCACTGGCTACCGACCGGTTGGACGGAGAGGATGTGAAGAACGACATCATCAAGCTGAATGCCAAGCGCGAAGCCCGCTTCTATGCATGGATTGCGTTCGATGGTGGGCAGTACAGCCCGAAGATTAACAACGGCGGACCGCTGTGGCTGAATTTGAAGAACACCAATACCAACGGCTTCAATACAGGCAATGCCCGTAACTGCGTAGGAACCGGCTATCTTACAAAGAAGTTTATCGACCCTAACATCTACTATGGTTCAGACGGCACACGGACGCATACTGCCATCCGCCGTCCGTTCCTCCGTATGGCTGAGCTTTACTTGAATCTGGCAGAGTGCTATGCTGCGTTGGACAACACAGGCGAAGCCCTCAGCAATCTGAATGAGATCCGCCGTCGCGCAGGTTTCGATGATTTGACCGAGAGTGACATCACAAGCGATATGACCCTGACGGACTGGGTGCGCAACGAACGTTTCGTCGAACTCTTTGAAGAGGGACACCGTTACTACGACCTGCGCCGCTGGGTGATTGCTCCTGAAATGCTGAAGGCAGGTACACGCTATGGTCTGGATGGACACCGTGTGAATCCGAGCTTCGAGGAATTCAACAAGCCGACGCTGATTAACCAGCCGTTCAAGTGGGACGACAGGCTGTATCTGCTCCCTGTGTGGTCGCGCAGCGGTATGGACGAGCTTTACAGTAACCCGCAATTAGTACAGGCACCCGGATATTAATCAATCTCTAAAAAAACAACACGTTATGAAGATAAGAACAATCTTGTTGACAGGAGGCTTGGTATTGCTGGCCGCCTGCAGCGAATCAAAATATGATATAGACCAACTGGTCCCTGAAGAGTACCATAAAATATTGTACGTGAACAACAGCGGCAAGCAGGAAGTGACGCTGTATGATACGGATGCTGACAACTTGTATACACTTTCGGTTATCAAGTCGGGAAGCGATCCCAGTCTGACAGCCGCCGCAAACATCCTCGTACTGACGCAGGCCGAGCTTGATGCGAAATATAGCGAACCGGAAGCGGTGAACTACCAACTGATAGGTGCCGATGCCTATTCGCTGGCTGCGAGCAGTGTCGACTTCTCATCCGCCGACCGCTATAAGCTGGTCACTATCTCCTTGAAACCCCAAGTTGTGAAAGCGGCTATAGAGAGTAATCCGGATGCTGTCTGGGTGTTGCCTCTGAAGGTCACCAGCGAAACGGACTCCATCAATGCCGAAAAGAATGAATTGTTTCTGCAACTGAAAGCGGTGATTACGCCTGCCGTAGGATTCACCGATCCGACGCTCGTAGTGCAGCAGTACCAATACGGTTCTGTCTCCACCATCACGCAGAAGGTGAAGTTCGGCCTCGATACGGACAACTTGTGGGATCTGACGGCCAAATTGGTGGTGGATAACGACTATGTTCAGGAATATAACCGGGACAACGGAACGAATTATAAGACTTTGCCCGAAGGCTCTTATACCGTGCCGGAAACAGCGGTATTGCCTTCCGGAACCACTACTCTTGAACTGGAAGTATCGGTGAACGGCAGCCAACTGACGCCGGGTGACTATATGTTGCCTGTCAAGGTTGCGGAAGTTTCCCAGTTTGAGATATCTGAGGCGAGAGCTGTGTATCCGCTGGCTATCCGCATCATGGGAAATAAGCTGGACCGCACGGGCTGGACAGCCGAAGCCGATACGGAGGAACTGACGGGCGAAGGTGCCGGCAACGGTGTGGCAGGATGTGTATTGGATGATAATCTGGGCACTTTCTGGCACTCTACCTGGCAGACCGGTAACAGGATTCCTCTCCCTTACGAGCTGATTATCGACACCAAGAAAGAATATACTTTCACCCAGCTTGCCCTGATGCAGCGGCAACATGACAGCAACAGAGATACGAGAGCAGGCGAATTCTATATCAGCTCCGATAAGGAGAACTGGACAAAGGTGGGCAGCTTCAACATGCAGCAGATACTTGAAGCCCAGACGTTCGGCGTTACTCCGACGAAGGGCCGTTACGTCAAGATCAAGATGACGGAAAGTTTCAGAGACGGTTATTGCTCTTTGACCGAGGTTTACGCTTACGGTCTGGAATAACTGACTGACTTGGAAATCTGACAGAAGGAGAGTGTATCAGAAATGCTGCACTCTCCTTTTTCTATTGATTCTTGCTTTTGACTTAAAAACGGCATTTTTTGGCAAGATTCTGCCCCATACCTTTGCGTGACATCGCCTATCTTTGTGATTAAACAGTTGTATCTAATACCAAACAAATGACTTTATGAAGCAAAATCTTTTATGCTTTGCGGCAGCCGCACTGTTGATGAGTTCGTGCGGTGGCATTGTGCCGGAAGAAGAACTTGTAATCAATTTACAAGAGAAAGGCGCCGAAGTTGCGCCGTCCATGTATGGCATCTTCTTCGAAGAAATCAATCATGCGGGTGATGGCGGCTTGTATGCCGAACTGGTGAAGAACCGTAGTTTTGAAGAACTTGAGATGCCCGAAGGTTACTATGCCGAAGGAGACATACTTCATCCGAAGGAAGTCTGCAACCACCTGACGGGTGAGGTGAGACACGGTAGTTTCCGCTGGACTACCGAACCGGTGCCCGGATGGACCCTGCAAACCGGGGAAAACTCGTCTGCCGAAATGAAACTGACGAAAGAGAATCCGAAATTCCAGTCCGCCCCGAACAGTCTGAAAGTGACCATCAAGGACGCTTCTACTCCTGTCCGTCTGGTAAACGGTGGATATTGGGGAATGAATCTGGTGAAAGACGACTCCTATTTGCTGCGTGCCATCCTTCGTACTTCGGCCGATTATAAAGGTAAAATAACCGCCCTCTTGCTGTCCGATACAGACGAAGTGCTGGCTTTGGCTCCTGTTGAGGTGGATGGCAGTGGCTCTTGGAACGATGTTCGTCAGACGTTGCGTCCCTCGGCAACCGCCGCAAAAGGCAAACTGGCGTTGGAATTCGACGGTACGGGAACGGTCAGCCTGGACTATGTATCACTCTTCCCCGAAAAGACTTTCCGCGACCGTCCGAATGGTCTGCGCAATGACGTGGCCGAAATGCTGAACGGGCTGCATCCCGCCTTTGTCCGTTGGCCCGGTGGCTGCGTGGTGGAAGGCATCTCGCTGGAGAACCGCTTTGAGTGGAAGAAAACATTGGGTGACCCGGCTTCACGTTCGGGAGAGTATAGCACATGGGGCTACCGTTGTTCCTACGGTTTCGGTTATCATGAGATGTTGCAGTTCTGCGAAGACATCAATGCCGATGCCATGTTCGTCTGCAACGTGGGTCTGGGTTGCCAGTACCGTATGGGCGACGCTTCGCCCGAAAGCAAGATAGCTTATTATCTGGACGACTGTATGGACGCCATAGAGTATGCCCTTGGCGACGTCACCACCGAATGGGGGGCTAAACGTGCCGCACAAGGACATCCGCAGGCTTTCCCGCTGAAATATGTGGAGATAGGTAATGAGAACTGGGGCGACGAATACGACAAGCGTTTCGACATCTTCTATCAGGCGATTAAGGAGAAATATCCCGAACTGATTCTCATCTCCAATCACGGTCTGGGCGGAACGGGCAAGATTGCCAAGACGGATATGATTGACCCGCACTGGTACGTCAACCCTGAGTTCTTCTTCCAGAACACGACGATTTTCGACAGCCATCCGCGTGGCAAATACGATGCATATGTGGGCGAATATGCCTGCAACGCCGATGTAGGCGGTGGCAACATGAGGGCGGCTCTTTCCGAAGCTGCCTTTATCTCCGGTATGGAGCGCAACGGCGACCTGGTGAAGATGGCCTCGTATGCTCCGCTTCTGGAGAATCGCAACGACCGTTCCTGGGCTGTCAACCTCATCTGGCTGGATACGGACCAGGTGCTGGGACGCAGTTCGTACTATGTGCAGCAGATGGCGGCTGAAAACCGTCCGACGTACAATGTGAAGAGTAATCTCACGATGGGCACTCCTCAACCGCTGGAATATGAGGCGGGACGTTTCGGATTCGGCTCCTGGAATACACAGGTGGAATTCAAGGATGTGAAGGTGACGGAGGAAGACGGAACGGCTGTCAATCTGGATCTGAATAGTGTTGCGGACAAAAAGGGAGCATGGATGCTGGAAAACGGTGTGTTGAGCCAGGCTTCCCTGGAAACGCCTACCCGCTATATTGTGGACGGCTTTAGCGGCAACCGGTACACGTTGGAATGTCAGGTTCGCAAGGTGGGTGGTCACGAAGGTTTCTTCCTTTATTTCGGTTTGTCGCAGGATGATAAGAAAGGCTTTGTCTATAACGTTGCCGGATGGAACAATCAGTCTACGGCTGTGGAGGGTGTTTCAGACGGTCAGACGACGGGCGTGGTCGGCGACAGAGTGTCCCAGAGTCTTGAAAACAACAAGTGGTATGACGTGAAACTTGTGGTTACTCCGCAGAAGAGCGAGCTTTATATGGATGGCAAGCTGATAGTGGCATATGCGCCCGAAACGACTCCGCTTCAATTCTTCTCGTCGGGCTATGATGAGGCTACGGGCGAGCTGATTGTGAAAGTGGTGAACGCTGAGGCTGAGGCCTATCCGTTGAGAGTGAAGTTGGACGGTGTGAGCCAGGTGGAGAAAACGGGTAAAGTCATCTCCCTCTCTGCCGCCAGCGATATGGACGAGAACTCTTTTGAAGAGCCCAAGAAGATTTACCCGCAGGAAAGCGAGTTCAAAGGCTTTGGAAAGAGCTTCGATTATACGTTCCCGCCTTTCTCTTATACTATTCTGAGGGTGAAAGCGAATTGATTTTGATTGAGTACTTAAGAATATAAACGCTATTCTTACAGAAAGTCATCAAAATGACCGATTCGCTTACATATACTCTTTGCGAAAAGCTTGAAATAGAAATCTGCCGCACGTTATATTGCATATACATGCGGCAGATTTGCATTATTCCCCCTATTTATACAGACTTTATTCATTGGATATATACTTCCTGCAGATTGCATATCTATTCCGGACGGATTGCACATCTATATCGGACAGGTTGCATATGTATATCGGACGGATTGCATGTCTATATCGGACAGATTGCATATACTATTCGGGCAGATTGCTTGTTCTTTAGCGGCAGAATGCCGGTTGTTTCGGATTATTAGAGTTGTATGTATTTTTATATTGCACTGCTTGATAAGGGGATATGGAATTTCACTTGCGTATTTCGGGCGTCATGTGTCTCTGTACTTAAAGAATGGATTCTCGCAGGACTGAAAATACAAAGTGTCACAATGAATCATTTTACAACTGATTTATATCAATGGGATAACCTTATTTTTGCTGATAAAGTCTATCTTTGTAACCAATAAACCTATGAATCACTGTTTGATATGAGAAATTACAAATCCTTTATCTTGCTTGTTCTTTTCTGCTTTTCCGGCTTCACTTTGCTGCATGCCGCCGCCAACCCCGTCTCCATCGGAAAGCTGAAAGTGGAATATGCCGAAACCCCGTTGGGAATAGATGTGGAGAAACCCCGTTTCAGCTGGCAGATGGAAGTGGCGGACCATGAAAGAGGGTACTTCCAGACAGGTTATCAGATTCTGGTTGCCACCGAGAAGGGGAAACTGGTGTGGGACAGTGGCAGGATAAAAAGTGAACTTTCATTGAATGTCGAATACGGCGGTGAACCCCAGCAACCTGCCACCCGTTATGCCTGGCGCGTGAATGTCTGGAACCAGAAAGGTGAGCAAACCTCCGCAAGTTCCTGGTTTGAAACCGGGCTGATGAGCAGCGACTCCGCCTATCAGGGATGGAGCGGCGCCAAGTGGATTGGCGGGGGAGATGAGGACATGGTGCTGTATTCGCATTATCTTCCTGTGTTTAAGCTGAACTTTTCCCTCCAACTGGATGAGGCATCCGCAACTACCCGTGCAGCTCTTATCTACGGTGCCAATGACGAACGCCTGATGGATAAGAACAAGAACCTGTATCATCTGGAAAACCGCCCGAATGAATCTTATATCAAGATAGAACTGGATATCGCCCCACTGACTGAGGGCAAAGAAGCCCTGCTGAACGTTTACAGGGTGGGCTATCATCCGGACGACAAACAGGATACTCCTTTCAAGAGTTTCCCTGTTCCGCAACACTTGATTAATAAAGACAATCAATATGCCCGGCACACGATAAGCCTTACATCCGAACTGGGTTTTACGAAATTCTATATCAATAGCGCGAAAGGAGAGATTAACCATGCACAGGCGGGGAGCAATCAGGCAAAGGCAGGAGCTGACAACGCAAAGTCTGAAATCGGCTCTGTCAATCTGAATCCTCTGGGACAAGGCGGCGACTTCATCGCCTTCCCGGTAGTGGGAGACCTCGGCTTTGCCGTTCCCGCCGGACAAGCAGCTTCCTTCTCAAAAGTGGAGATTGCCAATCTCAGAAGTCCTGCGCATGTGATAGCAACGGTGAAGGACAAGGATTACCGAGTGGTTGGCGATGCCTCCGCTGCTTTTGAAACGTTCACCCCGAAAGGGAACTCCGCCCCGATGCTTCGGACTGTCTTTACCTCTTCCGGTGCGGCAGTTGCCAAAGCGCGTCTGTACGTCACCGCACGCGGCATTTATGAAATCTATCTGAATGGCAAGCGGGTGGGAGACGACTATTTCAATCCCGGAATCACCCAGTACAATAAGACTCATCTATATCAGACGTTCGATGTGACGGACTATCTGCATTCCGGCACGAACGCCCTCGGCGCTTTGCTGGCGGAAGGTTGGTGGAGTGGTGGCTCTACTTTCATGGGCGGTTACTGGAACTTCTTCGGAGACCGCCAGTCGTTGTTGGCAAAGCTGGTCATTACTTATGCGGACGGCCAGGAAAAGGTGATAGTCACTGACCCTTCCACCTGGCAGTACTTCAACAACGGGCCTGTGGCTTATGGCAGTTTCTTCCAGGGCGAAGTGTACGACGCCCGGAAAGAATCGAAGGTGGAAGGTTGGAGTACGGCCGCCTATAACGCATCGGGCTGGAAACCCGCTAAGGAAGTAGCGCTGGAAAGCAATATCTGCCGGGAAGGATCTCCCGGCGTGAACGACTACTCCGGCTTTGCACTCCTCGGCCAGTTCGGGCAGACGGTGAAGGAGATTGACGAGCTGACGGCTGTTTCGGTTGAAGAAGTCCGCCCCGGCGTGTTTGTGTATGATATGGGACAGAACATGGTAGGTGTGCCCAAAATCACTCTTTCGGGCATGAAGCCCGGAACGAAGATCAACCTTCGCTTTGCCGAAGTGAAATATCCCGCTTTGCCCGAATATGCGGGAAATACCGGCATGATTATGCTTGAGAATATCCGTGCGGCTATGGCACAGGACATTTATATCGCCCGGGGCGGGCGGGAAACCATTCATCCCCGCTTCACTTACCACGGTTATCGTCTCCTGGAGATAACGGGTATCGACCGGCCTTTGCCGCTGGAATCCGTAAAAGGGGTGGTGCTCAGTTCCATCCATCAGTTGGCCTCCCACTACGAAACTTCTAATGCGAAGGTGAATAAGCTGTGGAAGAATATCACCTGGTCTTCATACGGCAACTTCGTTTCTATTCCTACCGACTGCCCGCAGCGCAACGAGCGTTTGGGGTGGATGGGGGATATCTCGGTATTCTCGCGCACGGCAACCTATCTGGCGGATGTGCCGCAGTTTCTGAGGAGGTATCTGCGTTCGGCACGCGATTCGCAGCACGCGGACGGACGTTTCCCGGACATAGCGCCTCTCGGCATCGGCTTTGGCGGCCTGTTGTGGGGAAGTGCGGGGATAACGGTGCCCTGGGAATGTTATCAGCAATACGGAGACAAGGCTCTACTCGCCGAACACTATGATGCCATGAAGCGCTATATCTCCTACATTATTGAAAACACAATCGAGACGAAAACGAACCTGATAGTGCAAAACAGAGCGTGGGGAGACTTATGCGACTGGCTGGGGCTGGAAGACGAAAAGAATGACAAGTCGCTCGTTTGGGAAGCCTACTTCATCTATGATCTGGAGTTGATGAGCAAAATGGCCGCTGCCTTGGGCAAGACCGTTGAGGCGGAGTGGTACAAGGAACTTCATGCAGCGAGGAAGGATTTCTTCAATAAGACCTATATACAACCGGGAACAGGGAAAACTATCTTTTCAGCCTTCATACCCGAGAAGAAAGGGACATTTGTAGATATACAGACTTCCTACGTATTGCCACTGGCTTTTGACATCATCGATAAGGAGAATAAGAGCAAGGTGGTGACGAACCTGGCGAAGACCGTTGTCCGCGAGAATACCACCGATAGCGGGAAGCAATGTCCTGCCTACTCGTTGATGACCGGTTTCATCGGCACGGCATGGATAGGCAAGGCGCTGTCTGATAACGGGTACACCGATCTGGCGTATAAGCTGTTGCAACAGACCAGCTATCCCTCATGGCTCTACTCCGTAGACCAGGGAGCCACTACCATTTGGGAGCGTCTGAACTCTTATACCCATACTGACGGCTTCGGAGGAAACAACCGGATGAATTCTTTCAATCACTACTCCTTTGGTGCGGTGGGTGCCTGGATGTGCGGTCACTCTCTGGGCATACAACGGGATGAAAACAATCCAGCCTTCAAGCACTTCCTGCTTAAACCGGAGATAGACCCGACGGGGCAGATGAGGTTTGCAAAAGGGCATTATGATTCCATGTACGGGCGCATTGAAAGTAGCTGGAAAGTGGAGCATGGAGCGGTTCATTATGAGTTTACCGTTCCCGGCAATACCACAGCTCTGCTTTATCTGCCTGCTTCGTCGGCAAGATATGTCAGGGAGAATGGAAGGATTATCACTAAAAAATGCAAGGGAATGGAGTATGCAGGTGAAGAGAATGGAAAGTTGTTGCTGAAACTCCAATCCGGAAAGTATTCGTTTGAGGTGCGGGAGAAGAGGGTGGCTAAAAAGTGAAAGTAATCCGGGCAATTGACGCTTGCGGAGGCTGACACTTGTAGGAGTGTAGCCTCTCGCTTGTACAACTGAATCCAACTCATTCCTGTACCACCTCATTCTGACAACCGGTTGCCTCGGCATACTGTTTGTCATCCACCGGTTCGAGCCAGGTGTTCTCGTTGGTTTGCGGGTTACATTCGATGGCAAGGTGGGAGAACCAACTATCGGGAGCCGCACCGTGCCAGTGCTCCACGTTGGCGGGGATTTCCACGACATCGCCCGGCAACAGCAGGCGGGCAGCTTCACCACGTGCCTGATAATAACCTTTGCCGCCTACGGCTACCAGAATTTGTCCGCCCGTGTGGCTGTGCCAGTTGTTGCGGCAACCCGGTTCGAAAGTTACGTTAGAGATAGGACAGTTCAGGTCCTTGTTCTGCGTCAGCCGGGCCAGATAGGCTTGCCCTATGAAATACTGTGAAAACATTTCCGGCAGTTTGTCACCTGTGGGAAATGCACTGGTTTGTTCAGGAGATTTCTTTTCCATGTTCTGTGCATTTAATGAGTTGTAATAGTTGGGCAATATCATTGCCACAGCCATAAAAATAAGTATTAACTTCTTCATATCCGTATTGCTTTGAGGTATTAAAAAACTTAACCGGAAGAAGGATCGTTTGGTTTCCTTCTTCCGGTTACAAAGTTACGGCGTCTGACGTTAGCACGCTGTATACAGATTACTGATTATCATACCTATTTTACGGTAAAACTCCTTATGCCATCTTTTATGGTAAGATTGATTATATCTTCTCTATCCGTATGGCGGCTCCTCCGCCCCGTGCAAGAGGGAGATTCAGTACTGTGCCGGCATTTACTTCCTGCTCACTGATGACTACCGGATAAGGATTGTTTTCGTAGTCCGCATCCTTGCTGTCGCGGTAGAGCGTAGCCTTGTAGGACGCATCGGCATCAAGGAAATCCAGGGCTAACTTTATCTCCCGTGATTCCCGGTTGGTGATGCAACCCACGAACCAGTTTTCGCTGTTGCGGTCTTTGCGGGCTATGACTACATATTCGCCTATCTTTGCGTCGGGCACCACCGTCTTTGCCCAGGTGGTGGGGCAGGAGGTGATGAATGAGAACTCCGGTCTTCCTTCATAATTCTCTATCATATCCGATGCCATTTGCAACGGGCTGAACAGAACTACGTTTAGAGCCAGTTGTTTGGCAATCGTGGTCTGTACCCGTGTGCCCGGATAGACGGGGTTGGTGAAGTTGAACGTTCCCGGTGTGAAGTCCATCGGCCCGGCAAGTCCGCGGGTGAAGGGGATGATGCAGGTATGTTCGGGTTGGTTGCCGCCATCGGCGGACCAGGCATCATACTCCTGTCCGCGTACTCCTTCCTGGGTCATCAGGTTGGGGTAGGTGCGTTGCAGACCGCTGGGCATGGCGGGCTCGTGGTTATCGACCATGATGCCGTAGCGGGCGGCCGTCTCGATAACCTTGCGGTAATGGCGTACACCGTACTGGCTGTGTTGCAACTCTTTGTGGTCGAGCATGGGGTTGACGTATCCTGTCTTTACGGCATTGATGCCGAGTGAGCGGTAGAGGGTATAGGCACTGTCCAGCTGTTGTTCGTAGTTGACGGCGGCACCGCCTGTTTCGTTGTGGGCGATGAGGCGGAGACCTTTCTGACGGGCGTAGTCGGCCAGCTTTTTCAGGTCGTAGTCGGGGTAGGCACGGGTGAAGCTGAATTTGTCGCCATCACGTGTCCAGTCACCGTCCCAGCCGTAGTTCCAGCCCTCTACCAGTACTCCGCTGAAACCATGACGGGCGGCGAAGTCGATGTAGCGCATGGTGTTGGCAGTGGTGGCACCGTGTTTGGGGCCTTGTGCCCAGGTATATTTCTCCATGTGCATACCCCACCAGATGCCGATGTAGCGTCCCGGTTCTATCCAGGAGGTATCTTCTATCCGGCACGGTTCATTCAGGTTCAGCATCAGGCGGGAGAGGATCAGGTCACCGGGTTTACGTGCGACGATAACCGTGCGCCAGGGGGTGACGAAAGGGGCGGTGGCGAATACCTTTTCACCGGTACTCCACGGCGTGAGGGCTGCGCGAATGGTTACAGCAGTCTCCCCTTCTCCCTTCGGTGTCAGATTCAGGCTGGCGTAGTCTGTCAGATTCGCCTCATGCAGCGTCATGTAAAGACTGTCGTTCACTTCCAGGGTGATGGGAGTGGAGACGGTATCTTTCCGGCTGATGGGAGCGGCGGTGTAAACACCCTCGTAATACTTGGTGCCGTTTGTCGGAATACTCCATGTACGGGCATCCCAGGGTAATGCGTATTCCGTCTCCTCGTCCATGATGACGAACTCTTTCAGGTTTTCCTGTTCGGGGAAGAAATAACGGAAACCCAGTCCGTCATCGAAGAGGCGGAAGACAACGGAAAGGTTGCGCCGGAGTCCGCTGCGTTCTTCCAGGTTCAGTGTCAGCTCGTTGTAGTGGTTGCGTACTTCAATCTCTTCACCCCAGGGCTGCATCCAGGTTTCATCGGAGGATGTCCGTTTCACATCCTTCACACGAAAGTCTCCGTTCAGGGGGCCGTCTTTCAGAGTGAATCCCAGGTTTGAGGGATGGATAAGTGCTTCGGTGCCCCGCGCCAGCGAGTAGTAAGCCTTTCCGTCCTTCACCCCGGTGGTCAGGCTGAGCTGTCCGTCGGGCGACTGTAACGTTTCTGTCCGTTCTCCGTTGGTGCAGGCTGCCAGCAATGCGAAGGACAGGCATACGCCGAGTAATCTTTTTATGCTATATTTATTCATACCTATTCTTTTTTTAGTTATTAGTTGACAAGGTTTCAGTTGACAAGGAAGATAGTGTTATTATTCTAATTCGTCCATTAGTTCTCCGGCCTTGTCCGGTTGCAGGGAGATGAAGTAGTAGAAAGCCTGTGTCAGATATTTGGAAGCCTTATCCTTATCGTTGGCGTATTTCTGCTTCAGTGTGTACCAGCGGTATATTTCCTGTAACGCTTTCTCCTGATAAGAGATGCCGGTGAATTGCTGCAAGGCGGTCAGATAACGGTTGCCGTATTCCAGGGTGGGCTCTATGGTGGTGCCTTCGCCGAAGTCGTTCCAGGTGCTTATCTGGAGATACTTCAACCCCGCTTTTCGGGCGGCATCCAGCTGGCGGCTGAAGAGGACGCCGTTCTCTGCATCGTAGGTGGTGTAGCCGTCGCCCCAGCCGCCTTCCCGGTAATAGTCGTGAAAGCCGGGCATGGCTCCGCCGATGTAGCAGCCGAAGTTTCCGGTATCGGAGTAGTTGGGAGCGGGATTTACCCAAAGGAACTCACCGATGGCATTTTGTTCCAGGCTGTTGTTCGCTTTGCCGGAAAATCCGTTCAGTACCACGAAGGCGGGCTTTGCTTCGAGGGCACTGAAGATGGTTGTCCAGTCTTTGGGAGTGTTCACTTGCTGCGGGCCAAAAATCATCAGGAGCGGTTGGTTGTTTACCCGGATATAATTACTCTTCTTGAAGAATTGGCTTTCCAGATACTTTAGGTCGGCTTGGGCTTGCGTCACTTTGCCGGCATCACTCAGGTCGCTCAGGGTTGCATCTTCATAAACGATGGCAAAGTCGAGGCCGACGCGTTCGACGGCTTTCACCAGCTCTTCCGTATTTCGCTTGTTGGCGGCGTAGTCATGTTTGTCCTGGATGCCGTACCAGTCGATCATTACTCCGTCTATGCCGGAATACTTCATCAGGAGGGCGTGATAATTCAGTACGACTGCGTCGCTGGATGCATACGGGCCTATCTGCGGATAGTAGTGGGCGGCAATCTCACGCCGGCCATTGGAGTTCTGACGGTCGGGGTTACAGGTAGCCATAGTCCAGTGCTGCCCCCACTTGTCATTGTTGGTTGCAGGAGTCTCAAACCAGGGCATGTAGTGGGCATATACCTTCATCGGGTTGGTTTTGGTGACGGTTACCGGGTCGAGCGCTCCGGGCAATTCCTTGCCGCCGCCGTTGCCGGAATCATCATTCCCGTTGCTGCAAGCCCCCCCGGTGAGGAGGGCTGCAAGCAGGAAACATATAGATGTAATTCGCTTCATTGTATTCTGAGTTATGAAACTTAATTTACTTATAATCCGGATTCTGTTCCAAATTCGGGTTCTTTGCCAGTTCCTCGGCCGGGATAGGAAATACACCTCTGTATTTGGGTGTTTCCCCTTTATTCCACCAGGGCTTGAAGAAAGTTCCGAAGCGGATATTCGTTGTGCGGCGCAGTCCTTCGAATACAAATTCGTGCTGCCATTCTTTATCCAGGTCGTTCTCTGTCAAGGCGGTCAGTTCGGCTAAACCGGCACGGACGCGGAGCTGATTGACAAAAGGCAGTGCGGTTGCCGTAAAGCCCAGGCGGAAGTTAGCCTCCGCTTTCATCATCAGTACTTCGGCGTAACGCATCAATACCCAGTCGTTGTCACGTTCCCAGATGTCCGTTGAGCTCCATTCATATTTATCCAGACGGGCACCTTCGTTCTGTTTCGCTTTCTCATAATTCTCTATCTCTTCGGTGTAGTTCAGCGGTTCGCCATCATCCATTAATACGTCGCTGCCGTCTTTGGCACTTTTCTGCTGCCCGATCAGGAGCGAACCCCGGCGCACATCCGTTTCATCGAACGAGGAGTAAAGTCCCGGTTGTGCACAGATGCCGTTGCCGCACCAGGGATAAGACTCATCGGCAGTGAATGCCTTCTTCTGGTTGTAGTGGTAAGTCATGGATGCCAGATAATTGCCTACCGTTCCCTGTTTGTGGTCATAAGGAATGGCGAAGATGATTTCGGACGATGTT
Organism: Bacteroides stercorirosoris; assembly: GCF_900142015.1. Taxonomy (GTDB): domain Bacteria; phylum Bacteroidota; class Bacteroidia; order Bacteroidales; family Bacteroidaceae; genus Bacteroides; species Bacteroides stercorirosoris. The sequence goes on along the minus strand of NZ_FQZN01000001.1, from coordinate 332,569 downwards.
TCATTTACTATTTTGAAGCTGTCGAAATAGTTGGCAGTCAACGCATAACCGCTTACCTTCTCGCAGGCATCCAGACAGTCCTGCCAGCGCGGAGTGCCGGTATATACTTCCGCATTCAGATAGAGGCGGGCAAGCAAAGTGTTTGCCACATTCTGGGTGAAGCGGGCATATTGCACGCCTGAGGGGAGAAGTTCCATAATATCGGTCAGTTCCTTTTCCACGAAGTTGAATACTTCCTGGCGGCTGGATTTCTGAGGCAATCCCGATGCGGTGAAGTCCGTTGTGATGGGTACGGCACCGAACTGGTCGAGCAACTGATAATAATAGTAAGCACGCAAGCCGCGCAACTCAGCTTTCACCTTGTCTTTGGCTGCTTCGGTCAGTTCCGACTGGTCCACTTGATAGATGATGGCATTGATTTTGGAGATGCCGATGAAGGGATAACGCCAGGCACTCAGAATCATCTGGTTCTGTGCATCCCAGGTGTGATATTGCACCTGTTGGTAACGTCCGCCGTCATACCAGTCCGTGCCGCGGGTAGGGATGCAGGCTTCATCAGAGGCACAGGCACTCAGAAAGAATACATATTCGCAAGTGGGGTAACAGTTGGCTCCGTTGCCTTCGTCGGTGTCGGCACCATAACCGCGCAGGGTGGCGTAAGCGCCTGCAACGATGGTCTGCACTTCATTGGAAGTCTGTCCATAGTCGTCCATGGAAACTTTATCATATAAGGTCTCGTTCAGGTCGGTACATGCACCGAGCATCAACGATGCGCCGAGTAAAGCTGATATTAGTTTTTTATTCATAATCTTCAAATCTTTCATTATTAATTCTTCATCCTTCGTTCTTCATTTAGAACGATATATTCACTCCCAGTGAGAAAGTCCGTGGCCGCGGGTAGCTGTTGAAACGGTCGATGCCGGGACCTTCCAGAACGTTGTCCGGCAGGCTGACTTCAGGATCGATGCCACTGTAGCCGGTGATACAGAAGAGATTCTCGCCTGTCAGGTAGAAGCGTATCTTTTCCAGACCGATTTTCTTGACTCCCGGAAGCGTGTAACCCAGGGTTACGGATTGCAGACGGAAGAAAGAACCGTTCTCTACGAAATAGCTTGAGAATACCGGGTCGCTCTTGATGCCACTTTCCAGAAAGTCATCGGGTACATTCTGTGCAGGCAGACGGGTAGGGTCGAACATGGCCATGCGGGTGGCGTTCAGCACCTTCTGCCCAAACATGCCATAACCGGCAAAGCTGAAGTCGAAGTCCCGATAGGTGAGGTTCATGCCGAAGCCCAGGTTGAACTTGGGTTGCGCGCTGCCCAGGTATTCGTTGATCGGCTTACCGTCTTCATCACGGTTGATGATGTAATTGCCGTCGGAGTCGATGCCACTGCACTTCGGGCCGTAGAAAGCACCGGAGGGATATCCCTCTTTGATAATCTGGGAGTACATGCCCGACATACCACGTAGTCCGTGCAGTGAACCGGCCTGGAGTCCTACTGCCTGATAGGCGTCGTTTGACAGTTTGGTGATTTCCTGGTCGTTGTAGGCAAAGGTTACGTTAGCGTCCAGTGTCAGGTCTTTCTGTCGAAGGATGTTGGCGCTCAGACTGACTTCAATCCCTTTATTTACTAGGTCACCCACATTTGCCAGCATGGTGCCCACTTGATAAGGCGGTTGCGGAACGGGGTATGTCCAGAGTAAATCGCTGGTCTTCTTGTGGTAGAACTCGATTGTACCATTGATGCGGTTGAATATCCCGAAGTCAAGGCCGATGTTCAGCTGTGCCGTAGATTCCCATTTCAGATTGGGATTTACGTTTTGTGCCTGTACGTATGATTTCTTCCACGTACCGGAGGCAGCGTCATAATAAGAAGCACCGTCTGCACTGAGCACGGCCAGTGATTTGTATTCGCCGATACCCGCCTGGTTACCCGTTACACCATATCCGGCACGCAGTTTCAGGTTGTTCAGCCAACTTGTGGTACTTTCCATAAAGGTTTCGTCCGAGATGCGCCATGCCAGGGAGACAGAGGGGAATGTACCCCATTTGTGGTTTGCCCCGAAGCGGGAGGAACCGTCTCTTCGCAGGGTGGCAGTCAGCATATATTTGCCCATGAGGTTGTAGTTGATACGTCCGAAGAAAGAGGCGAGTTTGGCTTCTCCTTTGTAAGAGTACACGTCACCGGCACGGAAGTCGGAGCCGGCAGCCAGGTTGTTGTACAGGAAAGCATCCGTGTCGAAGCCGCTGCGGCTGGAGCCGAAGCCATCGTATACGTTAATCAGATAAGAATAACCGGCCATGAAGTTCATCCGGTGAATCCGGGCCAGTTCCAGGTCGTAGTTCAGATAGGTTTCTATCTGTTTGTTGGTATATTTGGCATAGGTGCGTTGTCCCCAGCCTTTTTCACTCTTTCCTTCCATCATGGCGTAGGTGGGTTTGTAAAGACCGCCTTCGGTAGACTGATATTCGTATGAACCGTTTGCTACGGCTTTCAGTCCTTTCACCAGGTCGAGTTCCACTTTACCGTAGCCCAGGAAGCGGTGGCGTTTCCGGTCGTCGGCACGGTTGGCGTTGATTTCCACCGGATTCTCGGTGTTGGTACCGCCTATTTGGGCGAAGTCGCCGTTCTGGTCATATACCGGGAAGGTGGGATTGAGGTTGGTCATACGCTCGAAGATGCGGTTGTCGATGGGATGCCAGCTGTCGAAGTTGGCGTTGATGCCTGCCTCGATGCGGAGGCGCCCGTTCCATCCGGTCTGGTAAGCGGCGAGGCTACCGGCAAGGCGGTTCATGCTGTTGCGGACTATCACGCCCTGGTTGTTCTGATAGGTGATGGAGGCACGGTAACCGTTGTCTTTGCGCGAATTGCTGATGGCTACGTTGTGGGAGTGTGAGATGGCTGTGCGTTCCAGTTCTTTCTGCCAGTCGGTATCGGCTCCGTAGTCGATGGCCTGTCCCACGTTGTTCTCGCGGACGTATGCTCTCCACTGGTCGGCACTGAGCAAGTCCATGTGTTTGGCTACCTGGCCGATGGCTACGTAACCGTTGTACTGTATACTTTTCTGCTCCGTATCGCTGGCAGCACGGTTGGTTGTTACGATGATGACGCCGTTAGCACCCCGCGAACCGTAGATAGCTGCCGCCGAGGCATCTTTCAGTACGTCGATGGATACAATTTCGGAAGGTTGCACGGAGTTGAAGTCCACTCCGGGAATTCCATCCACCACCACCAGGGGGCCGTTGCTGGCTGAAAGTGACGTACCACCACGTAAACGGATGGAAGCGCCTGCTTCGGGAGCGCCGGAACTTTGCACAACGGACAAACCAGCTACTTTGCCTTGCAGCAACTGTTCGGCACTGGTGATGATACCTTGTTTCATGTCTTTGGCGTTGACGGAAGTGATGGCGCCGGTCAGGTCCGATTTGCGCATTGTTCCGTATCCCACACCGACAATCACGGTTTCTTCCAGGGCGATGGCGTCTTCCTGCAATACGATGCTGAGGCGGGTGCCTGCGTTTACTTTCTGGCTGATGTAGCCTACGAAGGAGATTTCGAGCGTGCTGTTCGACGGGCAGCTGAGGCTGAAGTCTCCGTCCATTCCGGTGATGGTGCCGCCTTGTGCCCCTACTATCCGTACGGTGGCGCCAATCAGCGGTTCCTGGTTCTTGTCCACTACCTTTCCGGTAGCTGTGATGTTCTGCGCCGTTGCGGTTTCGCAGAGTCCCGTCATCATGAATAGGATGAAAAGGGAACAAAGGGTATATATAGCTTTACGTTTCATATTCTTCGGTAGATTAGAGGATTATTCGATTTCCGATAATGATATCAGTGGAATGTCGGTGTTGACTACCGTGATTCCATTGGCAGTCTCTATCTTCAGGCTGATTTTGCTTAGGTTGGTCAGTCCTTCCAATTCCTTCAACAGATTGACGGAGGCTTCGCGTTTGTCGCGGTTTCCTTCCATGTCGCCCGTGATGGTTCTGCTGCCTGCGGTGATGGTGTATTTCAGCGTACCGGCATTCTTTTCGTTCCATTGGCGTGTCAGTGTCACGATGTCCAGTGCACAGATTTTCTGGGGGAAGTAGGAGAATGCAGGGTCGGGATAAATGGGGGCGTTGCCGGCTTTCTGCAAGCGGTCGCCACTGCCGGGACCCCAGTCTCCGTTTACGATGGGGACGATGATGTAGGTCATGTTCTCCAGTTCATAGTCGTCGGGCACTGCCGGGGCTTCTATCGAACCGTCGTCGGCTATGGTGCTGTTGTAGTACTCGAAGGGAGTCATATCGAACTTGTACAGACCGTTGCCCAGGTCTTTGAAGGCTGTCTTTTCCATAACGTTGGGCAGCCACACTTTGATGCCTTGCATCACTTCCCAGTTGTTCAGACCACTGTGCAGGTTGAGCGATGTAAAGTCCAGGTCGTATAATCCGCCTTTCTTTCCGCCTATTTCCAGTTCGTTGGCATTCACCAGGATGGAGAGAGGATCTTTCAGCAGGAATTTGTCGGGGTAGAACAGGATGTCTTTGCCCGATTCGGCGAAATCCTTGAATACCTGGCGTGAGTCGGGGGCGGAAAATTCCGTGGTGCAGTCTCCGTCGTTCTTTACCTTGAGTTGCATCCAGAGTCCGGCAAAGCTGTCAAACTTTTCCAGTCCGCAGTTGAAGTATTGGGTCGGGGTCATGGTCTTCTTGTAGATGCCGTTTCCGGTATATTCCAGTTTGGCAAAGTCGGAAGAGTTGTCACGGTTTCCCGCATCAGGCTCGGTAGGTTCCCATGCCCAAAGGTAGAGATCCACCCCTTCCTGGAAGCCAATGTCGGTTACATCGAAAAAGAAAGTGACTTCTTCATCAAACTGATAGACGGCAGGCACTGTCCATACTTTGGGAACACCGGGGAATTTGCCTGCAAATGCGATGTTGGGCAGAAGCATCAGAACGATGCCCAGTAATGCTGTGAATATGTTTTTCATGATTCTTTCCTCCATTATTCGGTAACGGGTACCAGGTTATACACATACGATACGAAAGGCTGGCCTTTTACTTTGCGCGTCATCTTGAACTCCAGCACGCGGTTGGCACCCGGTGTGGCGGTGACGGTGAGTTCTCCCGCTTTCTTCGACTGGGAAGCATCGGAATAGAGCAATATCTTGCTGGCTGTTCCGTCGGCGTTGGTAAACGGTTTTTCCATGTTCCATGTGCCTGTAGTGGGCAGAAGGGCGGGGGCGCTGCCTTCTATATTGAAAGAGGTGGGGACGTTGTCCGCATCCACTTTCAGGTCGATGGTGAACGAGGTGAAGTTGAACTTCCCGGTCAGGTCGAGTGCCTGCCCGTTGGTCTCGTCCACTTGCCGGATTGATTTGAGCGTCCACTTTCCCTGGATTTTCTCGCCTAAGGTGATGGGAGCTACATAAGAACCGTCGTCGGTATCATTGCAGGCGGTGAAAAATACACCGGTCATCAATGACAGTAGTAGTAAAGCATACAAGGATTTCAATGCTTTCATAGGTTGTAGTTTTTTTAATGAATAAATCGGTTAACTCTTAAACAATGCATTGGTCGCGGGAAGGTTTTCTTCCGACCGACATTGCAAAGCTACGGGGTTTGGAGGGAAAAGAAAAAATATCTATGTATTGTATAATGCTTTTTTGCGTTGGTATGCTGCTAATATGCTTATTATCAGTGGTTAGTGTTTTGCTGAATATCCGATTTGTATAAAGGAAATATAGCCTTGTAACAGGCTGTTTTCTTCTAATTTATGCCCTGTTTGCAGCATCTATATATCGGATGTGCTGGATATATAGATGCAGCGTGTTGGATATATAGATGCTGCGGCTTGGATCTATATATCGGATGCGTTGGATCTATATGCCGGACACGACGTTTATTGAGGGGCAACGGCGGCTATTTCCATAATCTTTGCTTCAAACTGTTCGTTTGACACCAGCGACTTGTTTTTAACGCGGGTTTTGTAGGTGTTGATGGTGTGGATGGAATAATTCAGGAATTTGGCGATACGTTCTGTTTCGCAGATGCCCAGGCGTATCAGGGCAAAGATGCGCATTTCGGAAGTGAGCGATTTCTCGTTTTCGCTGCGTGTATGCTCTTCGGCGGGGAATAGTTTGTTGTAAGCGGCGATGAAACCGGGGAATAATTTCAGAAAGGTTTCGTCGAAGGAGGCGTACATGTTATCCCGTTCTTTGTTCAGGTCGGCTTCTTTGAAGGAGGTGCGCAGGTCGTCGTATTGGCGTGCGGCTATCTTCCGGTTAATCATCTTGTAGAGGGTTTCCATCTTGTCGATGTATTCGGAATTCAGATAGAAGGAATAGCCGATGTATTCATCTTTGATGTTATTGGCCTCGGACAACTGGTTGTTGGTCTGCTGTAACTGTTGGTTGCGCTCTTCGATGGTGTGGCGGGCGGTACGCAGTTTCTTCACCTGCTTGTAGATGATGAGGGTGGCAATCAGCAACAGGATGAATAATAAGGATACGAGGGAGACGAACCCTATCAGTACATTCCGTTGTTTCTTTACGATGTCGAAGCGGTCTTGCTCGATGATGGGCAGGATGGAGCCTACCTCAATCTTACGATGGCGGGCGTTGTAGAAATTGGCGTCCTCCAGTGCCAGACGTACATAATTGTTGGCGCGGTTGATGTCGCCCCGTTCATAAAGCAGTCCGGCCAATACACGCAGGGCGGTGGTTTCTTTGGTGGCGGAACGGATGTCTCCGATGGCGGCCCGTATCAGGTAGGTCATGGCAAGTTCCTTATCATTACGGCCGTAATACATCCAGCCCAGGCTGGATGAAACGATTGCTTCCGTATGCGGATCGAGGTCTTTCCTCTGCAATAGGGTGCTGAACGAGGAAATGGAGGCATCATATTGCCGCTCTTTCATTTGCTTTTGGCCTACGGAGTACCACCATTTCAGTGATTTTTCGGGAAGCAGCCTTAGCAATGAATCGGTATAGAGACTTCCCTTTTCTATATATTCGTTTTGGAAAGGGGCTTCGTGGTTGTAGTCGGCAATGTCGTAGTACAACCGGCTGTACAGAGAGTAGTAGGCTATCCGGCTGGAGAGGGATACGTCTGTAATATCAATTCTGCTTATCACATCGAAGGCTTCTTTGAACAGTCCCGAGGACAACAGGCAGAATACGATTCCTCCATTTGCTTCTGCTACGTATCCCCGGTTGTGCAGTTTCTCTGCCAGGTGCAGGGATCTGTTGGCGTAGGTGTAGGCTGAGTCGTATTTATAGGATTTGTATTCGTCGAACAGGTGGATGGAGGCTTCGTAACGTTTCTCGTCGGATACGGCTTCCCCGAGTTTCCGTCGCCATTCGGCTATTTGTTTCTCTTTCCGGTCGATATATTGCTTACTGTTTGCCAGGTGGGTGTCCAGTTGTACGAGCATAGTATCTAAAGGCAGGGAGGCGGAATACCCTCTGAGGCAACCGGTAACGGATAACAGGAAGAGGAGAAAGAGGCTTTTTTTCATTGTATTACGTATAGGTTCATGTCTTTTTTCCTAACGGGGTTTTGCAAATGTAGGAGAATAAATTGAAAAATCAATATCATTCTGACACTTTGTATTTTTAATAGTTTCAGGATGTGTTCTTTCCGCCTCTCTTTCGGAATGTTGGAAAAGATGGGAATGGAAAACTGTAAATGCAATAGAATCAGTGGAATATCAGATTCTTTACAAGTCTAATAAATCGGAATACCCTTCTCTGTTTGTTCCTTTATAAGGAAGGTGGCGCTCTTCTACGATAAAAAGTGTGTTCCTCTACGATGAAGTTGACTCTTTGTTCGCAAGAAGTTAACTTCTTGTCGGCAGGAAGTTAAGAGTCTGTCGGCAAGATATTGGCTTTTTCTGCCGGATTAGTGCATAAAGGAGGTATATTATACGGAAATCCTGCATATGGATGCTGCGCTATATGCAGGATTTCTTCTGTTTCATCTCTTTTGTATAAAAGGGATGTAGCCTAAAAGGCTAAATGGTTGTCTTTATGATGTTAAAACTGCGTAATGGCTGTTTATTTGTATGGCAGATTACATGTCTTCCATGGATAATCCCATATATTCTACTTGATAATTCGTTAAGTCGGAACTTTCAATGAAGAAACTGCCTTTTGTCCGTAAACGTTCCATATCTATTTTTCGTTTCTGGCGCTTCACTTCAATGATGCGCGCGGACTTCTCTAACTCGTTCAATGTGATAAGGTCTATTTCGTTCTCTCCTTTCCGATCCCAGAAACCGCCTATGCGGGTGCTGCGTTGCTCTTCCATGAAGCGTGCCGTGAAATATTTCTCTAATGCCAGACCACTGAATATTTCATAATCGCGTTCTATAATCTCACGTAGCATAGTGTAGGAGCCGATCTCAACCATATAGTAATACTTGAAGATGAAGCGGAACCAGAATGACAAGAAGTTGTCGCATAGTCGATAGCGTACGTTTTTGGTCTCTACCTTGGCCAGCAGCGGGATACTCTTTTCAATAAGGCTAAAGTCTTTTTCCAATCGGGACAAGTAACCGCCGAGTTCTTTCTGAACGGCAGCTTCTATTTTGGCACGTGTGTTTTCTCCCCTTGCAATAGCGGCCAGAATAGAAAAATAGACGGCGTAATCTTTTCCGAATTCTTCAACGAGCATATTTTTCCCTTCGGCAATGAAGAGTGAGTCTTCCTGTATCATATAGTCCAACATCTTCTTTTTGGTAAAAATGCCGTTGTCCATAAAGAGTTGTACATACTTTGCCACGCCTCCGGTAAAAGCGTATAGAGCGAGTAAATCCTCGTTCGTATAGCGGGCGTGGTGGTCGGATAGAATTAGCTTCAGCACGTCTGTGCGGAAAGGTTTCAGCCGGATATACGCTGTGGCTCTGCCGAATAGCGGTTCCTTGCTGTTCTGGAATATCTTTTGCATCAATGAATAAACAGAACCGCTGAGTAGCAGGTTTATTCGGCTCTTGTCTTTGTTGACATCCCAATAGTGTTGCATTTCGCTGTAAATGGCTGGATTGATATTGAAGAATTCCTGAAACTCATCAATAATGAGATTGAAGGGATGAGTGGCGGAGTATTCCATGAGAAAGCGGAACAGTTCTGCAAAAGAAGTTACTTGTCCGAAGACGGGGATGTTCAGATTGCGGGCTATGATGGCTTGAAAGTCGGCGATGAGGTCGGCTTCTGCTTTGCGTGCCACAAAGAAATATAGCGTGGGTTGCTCCGCCGTGACATTCAGTAGTAGCTGGGTTTTACCGATACGTCTCCGTCCTGTAATGATAGTCATTTGAGATTGCAGGAGTGATTTTTGCTGTATCTCCTGCAATTTAGCCGTTTCTTGTTCTCTATCGTAGAATTTCATAATCAGTGGTTTATGTGATTATAAATAAGTTCCGTAACCGTCAGTTCCGTAATGCGCATTACGGAACTGACGGTTACGGAACAAAAATACAGAGAATAATGAGATTAACCAAATGAGTGGCGTTTTTTCTGAATATTCTTATTCTGTATCTGCCGACTTTGCATTCCATACCAGCAACGCCAGCACTACTGACAACAGCGCCGCGCCAATCCAGAACCAGTTGATATAGGTGAAATCATACACATCTGTTCCGTTCACTACGGTCTTTTGCCCTTCTATCAGTACACCACTCATTATATCCTGCAACCCTGCACCGATGTAACTTGCAATGCCTACCACTCCGAGAGCGGCTCCCGAAGCATTGCGCGGGGCAATATCGACGGCCATCAGTCCGCCAAGGAAACAAATCAGCACTCCGATGCCTAACCCAAATAATACCATTGCCAAGGCATCCAGCCAGAAATGCACACCGGGCACAAGTAAAAACAGGCATAAGGCTACCACATTCATCAGTCCGAAAAACAGTGCGGGAATATTCCGGCTACCGGAAAACAGCTTATCGGAAATGATACCGGACAGGACTGTACCTATGATGCCGCAAATGGAACTGATAGAGATGATAAAGCTCGCATCCAACGTATCATATCCCTTTTGAGCTTGCAGATAAAATACTCCCCAGCTATTTACCGCATAGCGGCTGATATACATGAAAGCACTTGAAAGTGCCAGTATCCAGATAGCCGGATTACGGAGAACTGCTTTTTGTGCCCGGCTGAATTCTTCTGACTGTTTCCTTTTGTCAACGCTATTCTGTATTGTTTCCTCATTCAATAAGAAGCCTTGACTTTGAGGAGTATCACGCATAAAGACGGACATCATGAGAAAACCTGATAAACCAATAATTCCAGCTCCTATCATTCCATATCGCCACCCCACCCAACTGACTACCAATGCGATGGATATGAATGTCAATGCCTCGCCTATGTTGTGGCTAGCCGACCAGAATCCATAATAAGTTCCTCGTTCTTTACTACTGTACCAACGGCTCAAGGAAACAACTCCCGAGGCTGCCCCCATTGACTGAAACCAGCCATTCAGTCCCCAGAGAAGGACAAAAGCATAAAAAGAGTTTGTAAAACCCAGCACAAGGTTTATCACTGCCGAACAAAGCAATCCGGTAGACATGAAACGTTTTACGTTGCTACGGTCGGCCAAAAAACCATTGGTCAGTTTTCCTACAGCATAGACAAAGAAAAGACATGAGCCGATGATACCTAATTCCGTCTCTGTGAATACCCCTTCTTCAACAATGGGTTTGCGGACGATATTCATGCTGAGGCGGCAGACATAATAAATGCCGTAGCCCATGGTTGCAGAGAGGAAAGTGGCCAGGCGGATTGACTTGAACCGGCGGGCATCTTCATCATGGCGGGGTTCCGCAGCCGGAAATGATATTTTATAGAAATCAAGTATTCTTTTAATCATATATCTTAGTATTCTTTACAGGCATATCCGCATCTACGCTTTTACGCCAATCATTCAACTTCTTTAATAATTCTTGTGTAACTTCCGGTTTCTCATCTTTCAGGTTCTTCTTTTCAGATAAATCTATCGATAAATCGTACAACTCGACTTCTCCGGTATCATAAAATTGAAGTAATTTGTAGTTTCCCATGCGAATAGCACCCGAAGGTCGTCCTCCCTGATTAGAGTAATGAGGATAATGCCAGTACACAGCATCCCGTTCCGTGCGTTTCTTATTCTCCAAAAGTGGAAGTAGACTGATGCCGTCCACATGCTGTTCGGGATGCAACTCGCTTCCCGTCATTTCCAATATTGTAGGATAGTAATCCGTAGAAATCACGATGCTGTCGCATAATATCCCTGCATTTCTCATACCGGGCATCCTTACGATAAGAGGTTCTCTTATACCTCCTTCATACGTGAACCCTTTTCCACCCCTCAACGGTCGATTGGATGTAGGAGAACCTTCGGAAGTAGAGAGACCGCCATTGTCGGAAGTAAATATGATAATGGTGTTTTCATAGAGCCCCAGGCGTTTCAGTTCATTGATAATCTTGCCTATGTTTTCGTCCATACTGGCAATCATGGCAGCATATATCGCATTACTCTGAATGACTCTCTCAATGTGTGTAGCATCCTGGAAAGGTTGTTTGTCTTTCCATTCCGGTTTCTCTTCAAATGCCCTTAGCGACTCCAATCCCATTCTTTGGGCTTTTTCTTCAAAGTGTTTCACTTTCTCAGGTTTTGCTAACAGGGGCGTGTGGACTTGGTAAAAAGGTAGATTGATAAAGAAAGGTTTGTCTTTGAACCGACGGATAATCTGAATGCACTCATCCCCTAAACGGTCGGTCAGGTACTCTCCCTCCGGTCCGTCACTTAAATAAGGATTGTGATAAGGAGAAAAATAGCCGCCTTTACCCGGTCCACCTTTATTACATCCGGCTATATTTATATCATAACCCTGGTATTGCGGATAAGTCAGAGAATCGACAGAACAATTCCATTTTCCGATATGGGCTGTCTGATAGTCCTCCGCTTTTAATGCTTCGGCAATGGTTAATTCACTTAATGGCATATTCTGTACAAATCCAACGGGCAATATGGGGCAAGATGTATCTATTATCTTTTTGCGTGAAGCTACGGCATATCCACCTGGAATGTAATCCGTCAGATGAAGCCTTGCCGGATATTTTCCTGTTTGGAAACTTGCACGCGTGGGTGAACTGACCGGGCAGGCGGCATAGGCATTTGTGAAACGTACCCCTTCTTGGGCCAACCGGTCAATATTGGGAGTTTCATAGAATGAGCTGCCATAACAACCTAAATCCGTCCATCCCAAATCATCAGCCAAGATAAAGATAACGTTAGGTTTTACAGCTTCTTTGTCTGTTTGTGCCCCGGCAGGAAGTATGCCTGTTATTGTTGCGGCTAATCCGGAAATAATCTGTTTTCCATTCATAAATAGTCATGTTATAGGGATGCAGAAGGGTATTCCAGGCTAAAAAGCCCGGAATACATCTTCTTTTGTTACCCTGATATTAATCGTGTAATTTCCTGTTTCTCAGATAGTCGAGCAGATATTGGGGACGGTCGGTCTGGATGATTCTTGCTCCCAGCTTGTCAATCAGATATCCGTAACCTGCATCCGGATTCTCCAATGACATGTCATCGTCGTGTCCGCCTGCCATTGTATCCCAAAGCGTATTATACCAGATAAGTGCCCGTCCGTCGAGGGATGATTTCAATTTGGCAGGGAGAGGATTGGTATCTTTTACATATAATAGCTCAAAGGCTACGGGGTTCATATCCTTGATGAAAGTTTCTATTTGCTGTTCCGCATTTACCTTGTCCAGGTTGACGATTGGCATATAAATCACGTCATTCAGATAATCGCCAAATTGTTTCTTTACTTCTTCTGCCGATTTATTGCCTTTCATGATAATCTGTTTGGTGGTTCCTGTCTTTTCCATCAGGGCATATACCTGTTCAAAGTATCGGTCCGCCTTATCAAGATTCAACATTATTTTCCCTTTGGCATGCATTAATGCTTCTTCCAGAGTCGGCACATTGTGAATTGTGCGGATAGCACAGCCATTTTTCAGTTTTAGTTTTCTGATGGAGTCCAGTGTTACCTCTGCAATTTTCCCTTTTCCCGTAGTAGTGCGGTCTAATGTCGGGTCGTGCATTAGTATCAACTGTCCGTCTTTGGTGCGTTGTACATCCAGTTCCACAATATCCACTCCCATTTTAATGGCATTGTCTATTGCCGCCAGAGAATTCTCAGGGAAGTTGCGCCAGTCGCCGCGGTGTGAAGCTACGATAACAGAACTTTGGTCACGGTTCAATAGTTTTTCACGGATTTGGCTGACTCTGTCTTGTGCGCAGAGTTGGAGAGTTGCCAATAGGGAAACGAGTATAAAAAATATCTTTTTCATGTCTATTTGATTTTAATTATCTTCTACCGATTTTCTTTAAATATGCATCCAATAAGAATGGGTGGTCGCTGAAAATGATGTTTGCGCCTTTTCGCAAGAGCCAGCCGTAGCTGTTGTCCGGGTCGTCCATTGCCAGTTCGTCATCATGTCCTCCATTGAATTCTGCCCATAAGGAATTGTACCAGATACGGAAACCACGGTCTTTTATCTCCTTTGCACGGTCTATGGCGGGGAAGTCGTCCCGTTTGAAGGAGAGACTGATAACAGGTGTCTTTATATGCTCCATAAAGTCATCCAGCTTCTCATTATCTCCTTCACCTTTGCAGACTAATACAGGAATGTAAATGAGTCCTTCCAATAATTTTCCATAGTTATCCGCTACTTCTTTACTGTTCTTGGTGCCACGTAGAATGATTTGGTTGAGGCATCCGTGTTGTCTGGCTACCTCTACGACTTTCTCTTTAACCGGTTGCCATTTGTCGACTTGAATCAGCATCTTCCCTTTAGTAAGTTCCAGCACTTCATCCAGCGTTGGAATACGCTGACGGGTTACAACGCCGATGGGGCTTCGCAAATACAACTTCTTTAATTCAGCCAAAGTGTAATCGGACACTCTCCCTTTTCCGGTGGTAGTCCGGTCTATTGTTTTATCATGCATCATTACGATAACGCTGTCTTTCGTCATTTGCACATCGATTTCAATGCCGTCAAAGCCTGCATCAATGCAGCTTTGGTAAGCTTGGAGAGAGTTTTCCGGTGCATTGCGCCAGTCGCCACGGTGAGCGAAAATCATCACATAGTCCGATTTGCCACCGTCATTCAGTTTATTCAGAAGGAAGCTCATTCTGTTTTGCTGCCCGTAGGACGGGGCAGCAAAAAGAAGTAATATATAAATAATATACCTATTCATCGTGAAATTTTAATCAAAGTTAGTACTGTCTGTCCAGCCCGGATTCTGTGTCAGTACACCTCCGGTTACGACGCGCTCACTTGCCGGTATCGGCCATAAGTAGTCTCTGGTTTCATCCCAGGTTATTTTTATTTTATCCAGTGCATAGATGTAGCCGGAAGTTTCATTGGATAATATGACATCTTTGCCCAGTTTTTTTGCAGTACCTTTAAAGTTACCTTTATCTGTAGAATAAAGCAAGAGGTCATTGGTTCCGTTCGCATCCATGTCGTATTCACCTTCGGAGGGGAAATAACATCCGTAGAAAGGTTTCGTCAGTTGCTGCCCTTCTTTCCAGCGGAAGATGTCCCATAGGCGGAAACCTTCCATTGTCAACTCTATGGTGCGTTCCCGGCGTATTTCAAGGATGACGCCTGTGTTTGCACTTTGAGTTACATTGGGATAATATTCTGCCATCAGAGGGTCGATGTCTGAGTTTGCTTCATCCATGTTCAGGTCGGGCATCTTGGCACGGGCGCGCAGTTTATTGATAGAGATGTCCAAATCGTTTTGAGTGAGTGTACCTAATTCCGCTTTTGCTTCCGCATAATTCAGGTAGACTTCGGCTGTACGGAATAAAGGCCAGTCTGTGAATGCTTTGTTGGCACCGTCGTATTTGGATTCTCCTATAAATTTGATGGGTTGGTAACCGGTTAATGCAGTCAGATCATTAGCCGTAACTTTGGAAGCACCGGTTTGAATGTATCCCGGACACAGAACGGTTTGTTGCATACGAGGGTCACGGTTTGCGGTTTCCGTTACAAAGTCGTCTGTTTGCCAGCCTGCCTTGTCCGAATAGCGTGTTCCGTCTGCCATCAGGTAATGGTTCATGAAGCGTCTGGTAAATCCCTGACGTCCGTTCTTGATAGCAAAGGGAGCACCGTGCATTACGTTCGCCGTTTGGCTGTACAGACGCGCCAATATCACTTCGTCCGTGCATGCATCTATGCTGTTGAACAGGGAACGATAGGGCGTTTCCCCTGTTGTATACAGTTTATATCCGCTTTCTTTAATGAAAGTCTCGCCAGCTTCCGCCACTTGCTTTAAGTATTTGTCGGCATCGTTCATGCCACGGTATTTGCGGTAAGTACCTTCGTACAGTGCCACTCTGGTTTTCAGGGCCAATGCCGTCCATTTGGTTACTCTTGCGGTACTTTTCTTGGCGGGCAATAAGCGGATGGCTTTATCCAGGTCACTCATTACTGAGTCCATCACCAACCCCCGGTCATCACGCGGCTTGAATAATAATTCCTGATCTACTGATGTCAAAACCTGATTATACCAGGGTACATCTCCGTAGCGGCGCACCTTTACGTAATAGAAATAGGCCCGCATGAAGTATGCAACGCCGTCATACTCGTTTTTGGCAGCCAGGTCCTTACACCTGTAAGAGTTTTGCAGATAGTAATTGATAGTGCGTAGTTTATCCCAGTTCCAGCCGTTTTCGTCTGCTGCCGAACGTTGGCCTTGCAACACGGCGCCCAGTTCGTTGTCGATATTGTCGTCTGCATTAGTAGCCACCACATCGTCTGCGTTCTCCAGTTGGGTATAAAATCCGTCTGTCCACAATTGCAGTTCGGTTGCGGAAGAGAAGAATGTTCCCGGACTCAGGGTGTCTTCCGGAGTCATGTTGAGTAAACCGTCACAAGCTGTTAAATTCATTATTGCCAGGAGGGCAATGCATAGTTTATTTATTGTTTTCATCTTCAATTCTATTTAAGATTAAAATGTAACGTCTATACCTACGGAGAAAGATTTGGAATAACCATATCCCACTCCTGAGCCTGCGTTGTAGGTGGAAGAAGTATTAGTCAGTTCCGGATCTACCGTTTTATTATGTTTCTTCAGAGCCGACCAGTAGAACAGGTTTTCACCGGTGGCATATACGCGTACCGAATTAAGTATCTTCTTATTGATAGGAATGGTGTAACCTATCGTCAGGTTTTTGAGGCGAAGATAGGAGACATCTTGCAGGTAACGGTCGTTAGTTACTCCCAGTGCACCGCCACTATAAGAGGCATATCCTCTCTGCCGTGGGAAGTATGCGCCGGGATTTTCTTCACTCCAGCAATCTTGCAGGAAGTCTTTGTGGATGAAAGACAGTGAGGGAAAGGAGTAAGGTCCCCAGAAGTTATAAGCATAGGTGGTGGGATACCAGTCCTGTTTGCCAACTCCCTGGAAGAAAGCTGAAACATCGAAGCCTAACCAGTTGGCTCCCAAACGGAATGTATATGAATAACGGGGCAAACTGTTACCAATAATTCTTTTATCACCCGGATCGGAAACTGTGCCGGAACCTTCTGATATAACCTTGTCATCATCCAAGTCTCTGAACCGTACATCTCCGGCTCTTAAATAGTTGTCTTTTTTTGAGCTATATACACGTCCATTGACGGCTTTATCATTATATTCAGCCTGATAGGCGGCGGCTTCTTCATCTGTCGCAAATAAGCCGTCTACTTTGTATCCCCAGATTTCGCCTAAAGTCATCCCTTCATAGTAGTCAGATATCAGCTTGTCCGGATTATTGTATCTGGTTATCTTGGAAGTATAATCGCCGATAGTGGCCGAAACATTATACTTGAAGGGTTTACCAGCCAAATTGAACTGGTCATTCCATGCCACATACAATTCCCAGCCTTTTGTACGCAAGTCAGCACAATTCTCTTTCGGGGTTTTTGCCCCATATACAGAGGGCAGGGTCAGGGAAGTGGTCAACATATCTTTGGTGTCGCGCATAAATACATCAGCGGTTACATTCAGGCGGTTGTTGAAGAAGCCGAAGTCTAGCCCCCAGTTATAGGTCGTCACAGTTTCCCAGGTTAACGAAGAGGATATGGGATCTGATATGCTGGCATAATTGGCTCGTTTCGTCCCGTCGAACGTATATTGCATCAGGTTATCTGTTGAAATTTTGTCTATGTAGGCATAGTTGCTGACTTGTTGGTTGCCTAAACTACCCACGGAGAAGCGGAATTTGCTGTTGTTCCAGAAGGAGCGCAACGGTTCCCAGAAGCTCTCCTGACTCATGCGCCATCCTATGGATGCCGAAGGGAAGAATCCCCAACGGTCTTTGGAGGCAAAACGGGAGGTGCCATCCCAACGGCCACTGATTTCTGCAAGATATTTACCTTCAAAATCATAATTGACACGACCGAAGAAACCTAAAGTACGGAATGCGGAAATAGTCTGCGTAACGGTGGACTCTCCTGTTGCGATACTCATGGAGCTAAGGTCTTTACTCAATAAATCATCTTTCTTTACGGATAGTTCGGTAGTGCGATAATCTTCAAATTGAGTGCCGGCTACAGCTTTGAAGTTATGTTTGTTTTTCCAAGTATGTTCATAAGTGGCATAGGCATTCACATTATGGTCGTCGATATCATGGTGTATCTCTTGGTAGAAATCGGTAATTGTACCGGAGGTGAACGTTGAGAATACTCCTTCTTGGCGGGAGTAATCGAATGGCATACTCCGCCTTTTATTCAATCGATTGCGGTTCTTGTATGCGTAAGAGGCGGTTAAAATGAGGTCTTCGGTTACTTTAAAATCGAGCTGGTTGGAGAGTATCCAGTATTTATTATCCCGTGAGTTGCGTGCTTCGTTGGCAGTGAGGAAGCCCCCATGACCGGCACCTAACGGAGAATTTGCAGTCAATTGGTTGACGTATTGCACTACAGAACCGTCGGGGTTGCGCGGCATGAATGACGATAAAATGTTGGATTGCAGGCTGTGAATTGTTTGTTGTTCATCATAATAACCTGCATATTTGTAACTTGTTGAGTTATAGTTTACGTTTGCAGAGTAGCGTAGGCGTGAAGTCAGGTTGACGTTGAGCTTGGCACGGAAAGAGTAGTTCTTATAGTTATCATCATAGATGTTGAAGATGCCATCCTGCGATAAGTATCGGCCGCTTATGAAATAATTCATTTTTTCATTGCCTCCCGTGAAGGAGACATTATGTTCTTGCTCGGGACGGGTTTTTCTGTAGAAGTAGTTGTACCAGTCGAAGTTGGCATAATAATAATACTTGCCGTCATCGCCTGTCACAGTCCAAGGGCGACTGGGATCTTCCGTCTTGTCGTTCCTGCGGTCGTAGAGCATTTGCAAGTCGTCTTCGGTATAGTTTGCCATTAACTTGCCTTGATAGGATTCGTAGAAATTGTTTACGATATTTACGTGATCGTAGCCTGTTGATATGAAATCTGTTGAAGTGGTGTTTTGTTGCCATCCTAAACGACCATTGTATGAAATGGTTGCTTTTCCGTTCGTGTTCTTTCCGTTCTTTGTAGTGATGAGGATGACGCCCGAGGAAGCTTTGGCTCCATAGATAGCTGCTGCGGATGCATCTTTCAGCACTGAAACAGACTCGATGTCATTTGGGTTTATTTGGCTTAAGTTCACTTCCATTCCATCTGCAAGGACCAAAGGATTTCCACCATTAATAGAGGCGACACCTCGAATATCTACACTATAACCGGAGTCCAAGGAACCGGAGTTGAAGGTAAGATTCACGGAAGGGTCTGCGCCTTGCAAGGCTCCGGCGGCGGAAGTTACAGGTCGGTTGTTGATGTCTTCGGCAGAAATCGTAACGACTGCACCTGTTAGATTTGCTTTCTTTTGAGAGCCGTACCCTACGACTACCACTTCATCCAACATCTCACTATCTTCCTTCAAGGTTACTTTGGATAAAGCTTTGTCACTTGCTTTGAACTCCAAAGTCTTGTAACCGATGAAAGAGATGGTGATTTCTGCATCTTCCGGAACATTGGCCAGTGTATACTCGCCATCTACATTGGTGATGGTGCCCAGAGTAGTTCCTTTCACGGCAATACTTGCTCCGATTACCGTTTCTCCCTTTTCATCGACAATCGTTCCAGTGATCGTCTTAGTTTTCTGATTCACAGCCTCCTTCTGCAACAGCACTACTACATTGTCTTTCTCCATTCTGTAAGTAAGCTCCTTCCCCGCCAGCACTTTTTGCAAAGTCTGCTCAATGGTGGCGTTGCTTACTTTGAAAGAAATGGGCTGGTCGAGGCCTGCCAGCTTCTCATTGTAGAAGAACTTGTAGTTGCTTACCTGCTCAATCTTTTTCAGTGCGGCACGCAATGGCGTGTTTTCCACAGTGACGGTGATCTGCGAGAAAAGGCTGAGTGATACACTCAAGAACAAGGTGAGGCAAAGCGCCCGCATAGTTCTTAGATTCTTTGGTTTCCTGTTTTTCATATCAAATAAATTAAGTTGGTTTGATAGGTATACAGGCTTCCTTATATCGCCGTCCAAGCGGCTTCCTTCTTTTAACTCACATTAACAAACCAACAGCTATTTCTCCTTTAATATAATAACTGAATCTTCCATTTCATAACGGAACGGAGAGGTCAGCATGATGATGTTTAAAGCGTTCTGTATACCTCCACCGGGGATAGTGCCGGTAAAACGTTCTTCGGATATCTTGGGTGAGTCGATACGTATTGTGACGTCATACACACGTGAAAGGGCTTTCATGATGTTTTCCAAAGATTCGTTCTGGAAGTAGAGACTGCCTTTTGTCCAGCTTACGTAGTCGTCGGGATAGACTTTCTCGGTACTCAGTTTGCGGGTGGACTTGTTGTAGTTTATCTTCTCTCCGGGGCTTAGGGTGGTAGAAGTGGATGGCGTATAGACACCGACTTTTCCTTCCAGCAAGACGACAGTCACATCCTGGTCGTTACTGTAGGCGCAGACGTTGAACACCGTACCCATTACTTTCACTTCCAGTTCGTCCACCTGCACGATGAAGGTGCGGCGGGTATCATGTGCCACTTTGAAGTAACCTTCTCCTTCTAGTTGCACGCGGCGTTCGTTTCTTCCGAAGTCGCTCAGATAGCTGAGTTGGGAGGCGGAATTCAGGATGACGTCTGTACCGTCGGGCAAAACTACAGTGGCTTTATCGCCCTTGTCGGCTTTCACAATGAAGGGTGAACGGGCTTTATCGGTATTGGAGATACTCAGAATATTGTAAGTGAAGAAGGCGATGCAGATGGGAATACAAATCATGGCTGCCCATCTTGCCCAGGCGGGAACCAGTGCTTTGCCCGGTGTACGCTTCACGGCAGGTTGTTGCGGTGTATGTGTGGCAGCCGCGTCTTTGTCGGAAAGCCCGGAGACCTCGGAAGTTCCGGGAGCCTCTTTAAGAACTTCCGTCTTAATCTTGGCAAACATCTTATCGCGCAGGGCGGGGCTGATGTCGGCGGCGGACTTCTCAAATTCTTTCTCCCACCATCCTGTCAGTTGGGCATTGTTGCGTATCCATCCTGCCAGTTCGCTGATTTCCGCTTCTGTGATGTCTCCTGCGAAGTATTTTTCGGCTAAGTTCTTATAATATCCTTTTTCCATCTTCTCTTACTTATTTCTATATGTGTATACAGTTACTTTCATTCTCTTATCCAATTGTGCCGTTATTATTGCATTTCGTTAACAAAAAAGGCCCATAGGATGAGAATCAGCTTATCATAATGCTTAATGAATTGTTCGCGCATGAACTTCACGGCCAGCGACAATTGGGTGGCAACGGTGCTCTCTGAAATACCCATCTTTTCAGCTATTTCTTTATTGGTATAGCCTTGACGTTTGCTGAGCAGAAAGATTTTCTTGCGCGAGGGGGGCAGTTCTTCGGCCAGCGAATCAATATAATCGTTCAAGAAACGCAGGTCTGTGCTTTCCTCTGTCTGATGGTCCCGGTCGGGATTACTTTTCAGCAGGTATTCGGCATAGATGTATTCCACAGTCTGATGCTGGTACATATTCATCGACAGATTACGGGCTATGGTGCAGAGGTAGGAAACGAAATTTTCGGTAGGATTCACCTTCTCACGCACTTCCCACAGGCGGATAAATGTCTGTTGCACTACCTCTTCGGCCATATACTGATTGCCGGAAGAAAGACGCATCATAAAGTTGTAGAGTTTACCGCTATACAGATTGTATAGCTTCTCGAATGCAGAAAAAGAACCCTCCTTCAGTAATTGTAGCAATTCACTTCTATTTTCGTTTGCAATCATATATTATTGATTTAGGCTTCAAAGGTATGCCTTGTGCTTACGTAACAGGTTACAATATTATTAATAATTTCCGGAATAACCGAATACTGAATGTGCTTTTTCTGCCGCAGTTATGCTGGACGAGTTCTTGAGCCTTTCCGAATACTGAAAAAGAAACGGGCGAATGTGAGTGAGGGTAGACATTTACTTGGGTCAGAACAGTATATCTGACGATAGGGCATAAAAAAAGGAGTACCGCTGTACTCCAACCTTTGTTAACCTTAAATCTAATACTATGAAAAAAATCACAATGCAAATATAACAGTTTGCTGTATTGCCTCCAAATCGCAGCTTCTGTTTACTGTTTCTTTTAAAATTCTTTCACGGATATTCACTGTTTTCGCACACGAGTTGTCTTTTTGATAGTATGCCGATGTGCTTAGGTACGGACTTGGTACGGGCTTGACACGGTTCGGGTATATACCTGATACTTTAATGGAGTAAATAAATAGTATAATTATTCACTTGCAAGGGTTTCGTTATTATCTGTAAATCTTGCATTCAGGGAGGTATATGCAGCTACAATCAGGGAATGTTTGTCGCAAAGTTGCAAATCTGTTTCATTCGTTTCACAGAACCTTTCACACACTGAAAAGAGTTATAGAATCTGTATTTATTTAAAATTATATGATATACTTTTGCCTCTATACAAAGCAAAGATATGAGGGTTCGCGTCGTTTCATACATACTCTTAATACTCTCTTTTTTGATATTAGGAAAAGAAGAGGCGCGCGCTGAAAGATACGCGGCGGACGCTGATACTTGCAAAGTACGAGACCGGATGGTGCAACCCGAAACGTGGGGGAGAGTTTATCAATGGATAACGGACGACCCGCAGGTTCCGGACCGGGAAGAAGTTTTGATGCTGATAAGATATCATTACGGAGATTTCGGGAAGTTGATGAAGTTGCTGCGCCGGTTGAATGAAGGTAAAGCCTGGGTTTATTTATCGGAACACATCTTTCCGAAGATAGATAAGGTGAGAAAGATAGAAAATGATTTGTTCATAATAGAATTGTCGTTACCTGCAGATAGTCTGCCGATACTGAAAATGGAGCCAGTGCCTACTCCCGTTGCAATAGAAAATAAGAAAAAGAGAGAATTTAAAAATAGGACGGTATTAGCTATAAAAAACAATTTACTGTATGATTTGGCACTGGCTCCAAATTTGGAAGTAGAGTTGCCGGTAGGACGGCGGTGGTCTTTGAATGTTGAATATAAGTGTCCCTGGTGGTCGGACAATGCGCGTGGCTTTTGTTATCAGCTTCTTTCGGGGGGTGTTGAGGCTCGCCTTTGGCTGGGAAACCGTAAAAAGCGTGACTGCCTGACAGGACATTTTCTGGGAGTATATGCCGAAGGGGGAGTGTACGATTTTCAGTTTGACGAAGATAAGGGGTATCGGGGCGATCACTACGCAGCTTCCGGTCTGACTTATGGTTATAGTCGCCAACTGGCCCGGCACCTGGCTATTGAGTTCAGCGTGGGCATTGGTTATCTGGAGACGGAATATCGCAAGTACACCACTTATGAAGGTGATTTGATTTGGACAAGTAGCGGACGCTATCATTTTATTGGGCCTACAAAAGCTAAAGTCTCTTTGGTGTGGCTCATTAAGGGAAGGAGGTGAAAGCTATGAGGAATGTGATATATATATTGCTCTTACTTCTGTCCGGGCTATCGGTACTCTTTGCAGGATGCAGTTTCAGAGATATGCTGGACGATTATCCCGTCAGTGGGGTACAGATAAAGTTCAATTGGAAAGGAGTGGCAGATGAGCTGCCCGAAGGTATGCGGGTTATCTTCTATCCGAA
Source organism: Bacteroides stercorirosoris (assembly GCF_900142015.1). Lineage (GTDB taxonomy): Bacteria > Bacteroidota > Bacteroidia > Bacteroidales > Bacteroidaceae > Bacteroides > Bacteroides stercorirosoris. The sequence goes on along the minus strand of NZ_FQZN01000001.1, from coordinate 309,398 downwards.
GAGCGAAGAAGGAAGAAAGGTAGAGAGTTACTTGTCGGTTGAAGGGGGCGAAGTGAAAGTGCCTCCGGGATATTATGACATGGTGATTTACAATTATAATACGGAGTGTGTACAGATTCGTGGCGATGGAGCGTATGAAACGATTGAGGCTTATACGGGATACTGTTCGGGTCTTGACACAAGCGAGAAGATGGTGTGGGCACCCGACCCTTTGTATGTAGTAAGTATGAATGATATGAGAATAGAAAAGAGTGACGATGTGTTGTTGATGGAGTTTCAACCGAAGTTGGTAGTCAAGCACTACTCTTTTGAAATAAAGGTGAAGGGATTGAAGAATGTGGCAAGCATTGTCTGCAATGTGGATGGGATGAATGGTTCTTATTTTATAAGTGATGGCACTTGTACGTCCAGCGTTGCACCGATTTATGTAGAGGCCAATAGGGGGGATGATGTGTTACGTGGCAGTTTCTCGGCTTTCTCTGCATCGACGTTCACAAGTACCCGCGCAGGTGGAGAGGTGACGATGAAGTTATTGCTGATAAAAGTGGATAATACGGTTCAGGAGGTTAAGGTTGATATTACAAAAGCTGTGGCTCCACCTCCTCCTCCTTCGGGTGGGGAAGAAGAGCCGGAACCGGAGACAGATATAGAGATACCAATTGATGAAGAGATTGAGGTGGATGATGTGGAAGTCCCTCCCGGAGGTGGCGGAGGTATCGGAGGTGATGTGGGAGACTGGGACGATGAGACGAATGTGGAATTGCCCGTAGAATGAAAATAAAGAATAATATATTAACTTATAATACAAATGATTATGAAGAAGATTTTATTGGCAGCCGTTGCTGCTTTGGCAATCGTAGGTTGCACGCAGAATGAAGAGATTGAGAATGTTGGTAACAAAGCGGAGATTAACTTTGGGACAGTGGTGAGTAAGACTACAAGAGCTGCTGTGACAGAAAATGTAGATTTGCAAAATAGTGGTTTTATTGTATATGCGTATAATACAGCAGATGCTATTGGTGTTGAAGGTGTTAAACTTGGTGATGCTTTTATGAAGGGGGTGAAAGTAACTTGTCCTTCAGGAACATGGACTATTGATGGTACATATTATTGGCCTTATGAAGGTAAAGTTCAGTTTTTTGCTTATGCAGTAGATGATAACGCAACGAATTATAGTGTAGCTGAAAATGCTAAATATCCAACTCTTAACTATACAATAAAAGCACTTGCATCTGAACAGAAAGATTTTGTTGTAGCAAAAGTGACAGATGAGGTTAAAAAAAGTACTGCTGTTACACTTAAATTTGCTCATGCGTTAACTCAAGTCAACTTCTCTGTGAAAGGTGCTGATGCTTTAACTTATAAAGTTACTGCACTTGCTCTTGAGGGAATAGCAAAGACAGGTACTTACTCATTTGAAAATGATACTTGGAATGCTACTGGGACAACAGATGCTTCTTATTCTTATCCTATTGCACAAGATGCTTCTGTAACAGGTACTGATGCTGTTCAACTTGATCAAGTAGATGGTGCTTTAATGCTAATGCCTCAACAAATGACTGCAGCGGCTAAAATAAAGCTCAGTTATGACGTTTATAAAAATGGTGTAAAAGTTGATGTAGTAACTAATACAACTATTGATTTGAATAACACAGCTGCTTGGGAAGCAGGTAAGAAAGTGCGCTATACTTTAACTTTATCAAATACTGCAGCTACTGTTAGCTTTGCTCCTGAAGTTGGACCTTGGAGCACAGTTGATGATACCCCTGTCACTCCTCCCGCTGAATAATCCTTTATAATCTCATAATTCTCCTTCCCCTAAGACTTTCCCTTAAAAAGTCTTAGGGGATTTTTTTGTATCTCAGCAAAATATTCATATTTTTGCGGCACAATAACAAACAAAAACATTCAATCTACAATGCATGATTACTCCTCTTGCGGGGCGACCATACTGTGCCAGGAATGTCCGAGGGCTGTGGACAATGCCATAATGTATGCTTCTCATCCCAGAGGCTTTCATCTCCCTGTTCAACAATGCGAAGAAAACATCATGATTTTCCTGTTGAAAGGAGAAATACTTATCAACAGTCAGGAGTATGCCGGAACCGTATTGCGTGCCGGAGAATTTATTCTTCAAGCCATTGGTTCAAAGTATGAAGTCCTTGCTCTGACAGATGCCGAATGTGTTTGCTATCGTTTCAATCAGCCGGAACAATTCTGTGAAAAGCGTTATAAGCATATTATGGCAGAGGTAACCCCTCCGCTCATTTTCTCACCTTTAAAGATAATCCCTGAACTGAATTTCTTTCTGGAAGCTTCGAAGTCCTATCTGACGGAAAAAAGAATTTGCCGCGAACTGCTTTCCTTTAAGAGGAAAGAACTTGCCTTCATCCTCGGACAGTTTTATTCGGACTACGACCTCTCTATGTTGGTGCACCCGCTTTCCAAGTACACTTCCTCTTTCCAGTATTTCGTCCTGCAAAACCATGCCAAGGTGAAGACTGTGGAAGAACTTGCCCAATTAGGCGGATACACCACCACCACCTTCCGGCGCATCTTCAACTCAGTTTTCCACAAACCTGTTTATGAATGGATGATGGAGAAACGCAAAGAAAGTATAGCCTATGACCTCCGTTACACAGAAGCCACCATTTCCGAAATCTGCTATAAATATGGTTTCGAGTCTTTGCCCCACTTCTCCAACTTTTGTAAGAAGAACTTCGGCTCTTCTCCCCGTGGATTGCGGCACGAACAACCTGCATAGATCTTCGGATGAGCGCTGTTAGTGTTTGCGTTTGCCTAGTGGCTGATTAAAACGGTACTTCATTGAGATAACGAAATAGCTGCCTATCTGCTGAGTGTGGCGTTCATACAATCCGTCTGCCATTGTGCCGCGGTAGTAATTCTTCTGCTGGCTGAGTATATCCACCCAGTTGGCTGACAATTCGGCCTGTTTCTTTTTCAGGAAGCGCCATGTGACGCTTGCATTCCAGACGAGTTGGTCGTCGTCTCCCTTGTTGATGTTCGTGCCGTTTCGGAAAGAGTAATTGGCGTCCGTTCTCAGTTGTATGTTTCCCGGGATGTCGGCAAAGGTATTTAGCCCGAAGGTATAATTGCGGGTATATGTATTTGTTTCTAACAGCGAGTTGGAAGAATGCTGGAAGTTCCACCTTCCGTTTAGGTCCAGATTACCCCATTTAGGTTGGTAGGATAGGCGCAGGTCACTGTTGAGGCCGGTGTTATGCGTGGCACTGCGTTCGGGTTGTTCACTCTGGTTTTCGTTGATGAGGTTGACATCCTGTGCAAAGGAGCCTCCGGCATTTGCACTCAGATTAAAGTTTTTGATGCGCTTCTGATACCGGAAGACGCCGCTTATGTTCCAGTTGCCGTTAATATTCACCGGATAAGTTTCACGTCCACCGGTTTGCTGGTTGTAGATCACTGCACGGGTCTGACTATTGATTCTGTTGTTCCAGTTCAGCGTGGCAAAGAGTCCTTCCTTCATATTTTGTGCTTCCAATCGGACAGACTGATTATAAGTAGGCTTCAAGTTAGGATTGCTTCGCGTGATGTTGAGCGGATCACTGTTGTTGGTTGGTGAAATCAGATCATATAATGATGGTTGCCAGGTATTTCCATAATAATTCAAGGTTATCCTGTTTTTCTTTTTCTGCCATGAGATGAAAAGCATAGGCTGGAAGCCGACTGAATGGAGGGTGGTATCAGCTCTATGCAGGCCTGTTTTCTGGTTCAGGCTGCGTCGCTCAGGTTGCACGGATACTCCGGCATTGATGTTCCAAATGGTGTCGGAATAATTAAAGTGCAGGTTGATGCCGTGTTGCAGGGTACTGCTATGGCTCCGGTTGCTCAGGCTGTCGATGTAGCTCGCTTCATATCCTTCGGGCAGATATCCGGGTTGTACTGCCGTTTCTTCCATAAAGCCGGACAGGTCGTAGGTATTGCGGTCATTTTTCTGCTTACTGTAGTTGAGGTTATATGAAATCTGTGCGTGCAGTTTCTTGGAAAAAGGGTGGCTGAACATCAGCCCGATGCCTTGTTGACGGTTGGGGGACAGGCTCGACGAGTATTGGTTACGATAGAGTATAGAGTCGTTTCCTGCACTGTTCTTCAACTGATAATACGTGGTTGATGAGATAGAGAAGTTATTGTTGTCATTCTTGCTATCATTGTATTGTGCAGTCAGACCGATAGAGCTTCCTTTTTTATTGATCCGGTGCATGATGCTTCCATGGAAGGAATACCGGTGTTGTTCTCCTTGCATTAGCGACCCCATGGCGATATCATTGATTTTCAGCTCATCGGGTACATCGTTGATATGACTGAAAGGATCGAGTATATCCAGATGGGGATTTTTATTGAACGTGGCCTGGCGGTTATTATTGGCATTATTATTCCGGACAAGGCTGAAATTACCGAAGAAATTGACGAAGGTCAGGGTGTCGATCTGCCAGTTTAAGCCCAATAATGAATTCATATTGCGGCTACGGTTCGTATTGTTGCCGACAGAATACTGGTACTTATTGCCACTTGTCAGATATTGTTCGTTGTAGGATGTCGAAATATTGCCCTGCTCGTTGTGGTGATAGGATACATTCCCGTTGAGGGTTAGTTTCTTATTGTACTTTTGGGTGAAATTTACGGCGACGTTCTCCTGTATATTATCTTTGTAGCTGGTCCGCATATGAAGGTTACCGGAATTGGCGATAACAGAGAAATTATTTCCGTTATTTTTAAAGTAGTTGCCTTGCAGGTTGAAATCCTTTTTGTGGTTATTGCCGTATCCGGCTTTTCCCGATGCAAGGAGGGTACCGTTGAATTCTTCTTTAGTTTGCAGGTCAAGCACATAGTTCTCTTTCCCAGTGCTGACACCCGTCAGCTTTTCCAGCTTGCTTTTCTTATCGTACACTTTTATCTTGCTGATTAACTCCACGGGAAGGTTTTCCAGTGCCATCTTGTTGTCACCTGAGAAGAAAGCTTCACCGTTTACATTGATTTCATTAATGGGTAGTCCGTTGTATTTCAGTGTTTTGGTTTCGCTGTCGTATTCCATTCCGGGAATACGTTTGATAAGTGTCTCCAGATACGAGCCTTCCGGTGTTTTGTAAGCTGCCGCATTGATGACGGTGGTATCTCCCACCTGATCTACATCGCGCATCCGGGCGTTTACTGTCACTTCGCCCAATTCGATACCTTCTTCCAGTAAGATGCTGCCCAGATTGATTGTTGAAGCGTTGCTGTCCAGTTTGCGGAAGACAGATTGCATTCCTGTATAAGAGGCTTTCAGTAAATATTGTGTTCCTTTCTGAGGGGTGAACTGGAGATTGAAATGACCGTCTGCACCGCTTGCAACTCCTTTTACAAAGGTGGAGTCCTTGCCTTCCAGAATAACAAGACTTGCATAGGGCAGAGGTTCTTCTCCTTTCTTAGTCTCTGATACAGTGCACACCTGCCCTTTGACTGTCCTTGTTTTTTGGGCGAATAGAATAGTCGGAATCAGCAAGAATAGCAATAGTAACCAGATTTTGTGCACCTTCATGTCAGTCTTTTTATGGCAGTTACAAAATTAGAGAGTTTTCGTCATAAAATCTTCTTTTTTTATAGATATTATGCTACTTTTGCTCAATATAAGTGATGCAATGAAAAACGACAAACTAAAATATGCTTTAGCCTTCATTCTTTTGCTGTGTGCTTTCTTGTGCGGAGTCAATTTTAAACGGTGGTATACTATTAACCATCGGATGGAAAAACTGATTTCTCTTATCTATTCTTCCTCTTCCCAGCATGATTGTTATGGAAACTTTGAAGAACTTTTGGTACAGGAATTCAGGAAACAGGGAATAGAACCGATATTTGAAAAGTTTTATCTGGATTTTAATACGGTCACACCGGAAGATGGGATAAAGAATATGGAGATGTATCTTGAGGTGATTAAAGACAAACCGATGGCACTGATCCTCGCTGTGGGCGATCAAGCTGCGTCTGTCCTGTTTTCTACCCGTCATCGGCTACTTTCTTCCACTCCTGTAGTGGCCTGTAACGTACACTTTCCCGATGAGAAGCTTATAAAAGAATATGAGCGCAGAAAGGTCTATGTGTTGCGTGATGCACCGGACTTTAAACGTAACATTGATTTCATAAGGGCCTTGCAACCACATGTGGGGATAGATCTTATTTATAATATTGATCTGACTCCTCTCGGATATAAATCATTTGATTTGTTAACCCGGTTTGCTGATAGAAAGGAAATGCGGCTTTTAGGCTGCGAAGCTGCTTTCTCCGTGGAATCTGAATACAGAAAATTGCAGGAAATGATTGAGCATTATAATCTGATGCCTGCCAGAGCAAACCACCATGTTGAAAAGGATGAGTTAACCATTAGTCTTTGCCCTTTCCGTTATACCAAAGGGACTTCTTTGCTTGTCGACATGGAGAAATCAAAAAACGGACAGGGGAAAGAGGTTTTTCTGTTGGATAAGTTCGACCAGATGTCGCTTCCGATAACTAAAGCCTTAAATATTCCTTCTTTCAGCTGCATCCGCCAGGGTTTTGGGGAGGGTGCCAGGATTGTGGGCGGCTACATGGCTACTGATGAGATTTCTGCGCGTACTGCGGCTGATTTTTCTGTTCGTCTGATGAATAAAGAGAAAATTGGTATGCCGAAAATCAGGGATATGGAAAAGGAGTATGTACTGGATTGGACTTATTTCTCATCCTATACGGACTTTGACGTGAAAAATGTACCTGAAGATGTCCGTATTATCAATTATTCCTTCTATGACCGTTATCGGAAGGAACTTTATTTCCTGACCGGATTGTTTATCCTTGCTTTTATTCTGGTATTGATCAGCTTGCTGCGTATGCGTCGGCGTTCGCGTGTGGAACGTAAGAATATGGAGATGCTTGAGGAGACTCATAAGCGGCTGACACTTTCTATGGATGGAGGACGCATTTCGCTTTGGAATATACAGGGGGATAATATTGAATTTGATGAGAACTATACGCGTTTGGTAGGAATGGAGCAGAGGATATTTGTGCGGACTGATTTCCTGAAATATGCGTATCCCGATGATGTATTTCTATTGAATTCATTGTACGAAACACTGCATCAATCTACAGATATGCAGGTTAGGCGTGTACGTTTCTCTTTCGGTGAAGAGGATTATCGCTGGTATGAACTTCGGTGCCGCAGTCTGAAAGATGCGGAAGGAAGGATAATGCTGGCGGGCATTATGCAGGATATTCAGATACAGGTAGAGCGTGAAGAACAACTCATTCAGGCTAAGCAGATGGCTGAAAATGCTGAGTTGAAACAATCTTTCCTGAATAATATGAGCCATGAAATCCGTACTCCGCTGAATGCCATCGTCGGTTTCACTAATTTGCTGATTGGCGAGGGGGCTGATGAGATTGAACCGGATGAGAAGAAAGCTATGCTTGAGATCATTAACCGTAACAATGAATTACTTCTGAAACTGGTCAATGATGTGGTGGAAATATCACGTCTGGATTCCGGCAGCATGGATTTTGAAATAAAAGAATGGGATATGACAACGGTTGTGAAAGAGATTTATATGGCTTACCAGGCATTAATCAAGCCCGCGTTGCAGTTCCATCTGGCTTTGGATGACAACCTCTCTTTGCCTGTCAATATAGATCGTATGCGTTTTATCCAGGTTATTTCCAATTTCCTGTGCAATGCGGATAAGTTTACCCAGAGTGGTTCTATTACATTAGGATGCAAAGTGGATAAAAAAGATCGGAAGGTTAGTGTGTATGTACAGGATACGGGGAAGGGAATTGATGAGAAAGAACTCATGATGATCTTTGACCGTTTTTATAAGACTGACGAGTTTGAACAAGGAAGCGGGCTTGGGCTTTCTATCTGTAAAGTCATTATTGAGAAGCTTTGCGGACATATAGAGGTATGGTCTGAAGTAGGAAAAGGAAGCCGTTTTACGGTTGTTCTATCTTTGGCGGATAAGGTATAGGACTTCTGACGGGTTCTTTAAAATAATAGCCGAAACATTTGATATCGCTCTCAGGGTATTGTATATTTGCGGCATTAATCTTTAAATATGAGAACATACAAAATCAGAACGCAACGATTCATTCTACTTATTCTACTCCTATCCTGCATTACCTCTGTCTTTTCTTCTGATTTTTTTCACCGGATAGCAGAGGATGATGGTCTGAGTAATAGAAGGTGTTTCTCTGTCCAGCAAGATAAGCATGGTTTTATGTGGATTTCCACCAAACTGGGGGTAGACCGGTTTGATGGAAAAAATTTCAGGCATTATCCTTTGAATCTATTTCCCGACCAGGGGTATAACCGAATAGGGGTAAATTACCTGCGTTGTTCACCGGATAGTACACTTTGGGTATTTAGTGAAGCGGGGCTTCTTTTTCAATATGATGAACGGAAGGATGAGTTTGAACTGATATATGCTGTGCGCGACTTCTTCAATAATCATTCTATTATTCTGAATGATGTTATGTTCGATTCCCCTGAAACAGTTTTACTGTCAACTTCCAAAGGCGTTTTGAAGTTGAACTTACAGGATAGAATGGCTTCCTTGCTCCCCGGAACCGAAGAGCTGTCTGTAAATCAGGTGAACAAGAATGATGACCGATATTATATTTCTACCCGTGACGGGCTTTATATAAGCATCTTCCCCAAGACCGGCCCTATGGAAGTACGCTTCCGCTGTCTGGAAGGGAAAAATGTATTATCGACCTATGTGGATATGGAAAATCGCAGAATACTGATCGGTACACTGGATGCAGGGCTGTATAGCCGTTCCTTAGAAATGGAGGACTTACAGAGATTGCCTCTGCCAATTACGAAGCCCATACGCTCCATTGTTTCCTATACACCGGATAAAATTGCCGTAGGAGTGGATTTAGAAGGTGTCTTTGTCATAGATAAGGCTAATCTGACAATAGATAAACAGTATGCCTACAATGAAGCTTCTTCCACCTCCATTTTTACGAATAATGTGCGGGGGCTTTTTGTCGACAACCAGTTCAATCTGTGGGTGGCAACTTATCATGGAGGAATCTCTTTTCAAGACTCTTACAAATTGAACTTTGACTATTTCCAGCATCGGACAGGTGATTCGCAAAGCATTGGAAATGATGTGGTGAATGCGGTGCTGGAAGATTCTTCAGGCAATTTCTGGTTTGGAACGAATAGTGGTGTCAGTATGCTCTCAGTGCACACGCATACCTGGACACATTACTTTAACAGGAATATTTCCGGTGAAAAAGGAAACGCGATACTCACCATTGCCGAAGATTCGCAAGGACGTATATGGGCGGGAGGATACTCTTTCGGTGTTGCCTGCATCGACTGGAAAAGGGGAGATGTGAAAAGATATCACGTTGAGGACCGGAATCCTATTATCTCCACCAATTATATTTACTCCATTTATCCGGATGGTGATCTGCTGTGGTTTGGAGGAATTATGGGAGATATCACTTCACTGAATATAAAGACCGGGCTGGTAAGTAAGTATAATATAAGTAAGGTGAACCAGTTTGAAAGACAGTCGGACCGGTTGCTGGTGATGGGATTGTATAGCGGACTTTTTATTCTCAACAAAGAAACAAGTGAGATAAAATCAACGGCTATCACCAAAGAAGTAACAACTATCTATCGGATCAGGGATGGAGCCTATTGGGTGGGAACAAGAAACTATGGACTGTATTATTATGATATGGAAAACGATTCCATACGCCAGTACACAGTGGACGACCATCTTTCATCTAACTATATTTATGGGATAGCTCCCGATGCGGAAGGTCATTTGTGGATTGCCACGGAAAATGGTCTGAATAAGTTGTCTCCTGCTACGGGGGGCGTCGAAGTGTTCGACAAACAGGATGGTTTGCCATCCAATCAGTTCAATAAGTCGGCTTGTTGGGTTTGCCGTAACGGAGATATACTGTTGGGAAGTACCGACGGGGCTATTCTGTTCAAACCGGATGAGATAAGAAAGACGAAACTTCCTACAGATTATGAGACGATTGTTTATCAGTTTGATGTGTTCAACGAACCGGTATATTGTACGGATGCATCAAATTTGCTGCGTGAACCGATTTATAAGACAGACCAGATAGAACTGCCTTACAACAGGAATTTTTTCTCTTTCCATTTTGTTACGCCTAATTATCAGACACCGCAAAAGACACAGTATTCTTATTATCTGGAAGGGCATGATATTTCGTGGTCGGTTCCGGCTTCGACCCATGTGGCTACGTATTCTAAGGTGGCACCGGGCAGTTACGTCTTCCATGTAAAATCGGTGATAGATGGAGTGGATCAGAAAGAGCGAATAATTTATGTAACAGTGGCTGAACCGTGGTGGAATACAATTTGGGCGCGACTAGTCTATCTGGCTTTGTTTTCCCTGTTTCTTTTCTATATTTACAGGATGATCAAACAGAAGCAGGAGAAGAGGAATACAGAAGTCAAAATAGATTTCTTTGTCACCACGGCTCATGATCTGTTGACACCGCTCAACCTGATACAGGCTCCATTGAAGGACTTGGAGAATGAGATTCCGCCTTCGGGACAAGGCTCTCAGTTGTTGCAAATGGCCCTGAATAATTCATCCAAGCTGGCGCATTATGTGGAGAAACTACTGGACTTTCAGCGTGTATCACTGAATGCAAGCCGATTGGTCGTTTCCAAACAAATGCTTGAGGTTTTCCTGCGTCATCGACTGGATTCCTTTAAATTAGTAGCAGGAAACAAGTATATTCATATAGAAAATAAACTGGAAGATTCTACCCGGCAGGAAATCTGGTTCGACAAGGAGAAGATAACGCGTATATTGGATAATCTTCTATCCAATGCAATCAAATATACTCCTTATGGAGGAAAGATTAGTATCGAAGCATCGGTAGACGAGCATAAGTGGTATTTGCGTATCAAGGATACCGGTATCGGAATCTCCGCCCGCGAACAGAGGCATATCTTCAAACATATCTTCAGAGCGGATAATGCAATAAATTCCGGTGAAATAGGCAGTGGTATTGGATTGAAGTTGGTAGGAGCGCTTGTTAAACTGCATCAGGGGAAAATTTCCTTCCGAAGCAAAGTGGATGAAGGTACGGAATTCTTCCTTTCCTTTCCTTTGACGTACGAGAATGCAGTGAATCATTCGGAAAATAGTGAGAATGTTCCACTCGGCCATGACGTCTCTGTCAGCGATCCTCACGTAAATCGCGTTATGGTGGTGGAAGACGATCCCGAAATGTCCCGCTACATTGAGATGTCGCTGAGTGATGTCTATCATGTAAAGACCTTCAATAATGCCGTTGAAGCTTTGGACGGCATAGATGCTTTTTCACCTCAACTTATTATTTCGGATGTGTTGATGCCGGGAATGACGGGGTTTGAGTTCTGCCAGAAGGTGAAAGGTAATATAAAGACTTCTCATATTCCATTCCTGCTGCTTACGGGAGTTACGGATAAGAAAAGCATATTGGAAGGTATGCGTCTGGGAGCTATCGACTATATTGCCAAGCCCTTCGACAAAGAAGTATTGCGAAGCAAGATAGCCAATATCTTTGAATTGCGGCAAGCCGCCCAAAGGCAATGTCTGGAAGAACTGAAAAATAACAATGCCGTGGAATTGTCGAACAAGGCGGACAATGAATTTATGGAAAAGCTTCTGAAGCTGATAGAGACTAATATAGATAATCCGGAATTAAATATTCAGATGATGTGCAGTGAACTCGCCATGAGCCGTACGTTGCTATATAATAAGATTACCCAACTGACCGGTAAGTCTCCCACTGAATTTATCCGTATTTTCCGGCTCAAGCAGGCGGCTGCGCTTCTCCTTTCGGGAGAGTACTCGGTGACGGATGTTGCTTTTAAGGTGGGAATTGACAATCCGAAATACTTTAGTCGTATTTTCAAGGAATTTTATGGTGTGTCTCCCAAAGAGTATCTGGCAAAAAGAGAATAAGCAACGCTACTGAATAAAAAAAATACCCAATTATATACTTTAATACACCAATCACACAAAAATAAAAGCCGCACCCAAATTCAAACTTATGTGCGGCTTTTATTTTAAAATCTTTTGCAAAATACATATTCAAATAAATTACATAGGAAGTACTAATACTAATGTATCATCTTCGGTAGTATAACAATTAAACTTCTTTTCATTGTATAATTCTAATATACATCTACGAACTTCTTTATGTCCATACCCGTGACCACAATCGCCTTTTATTACACATTCATCAAGAAGCTTGACAACTGATATACACTGTGATATTGCACAATCACCATTATTAAAAAAACTACTAATATAGCTTTTAAATTTTTGAAACTTTTCATCCATATTTATCGTATTTTAGGTGCTTTTTAACTTTGCGGGTCATTAAAGCACGATTTTCAAATACAAAAATACAAAAAAAGTTCTAATTTTAAAATGCTTTCGGAAAACATTTATATCAATGAATGTTTTCCGAAAAAAACAAAAGCCAACCACTTAATTATAAAGCGGTTGGCTTTTATTATTATACTACTTATTATTTTTTAACACTTTCGCTATCTTTTCAAACACTCCAGCTTTCTTTTCATCCCATTCTTGAGCTTTCTTCTCGAAATACGGTATCATCTTATTATGCTCATCCAAACATTTCAAACGCATTAATTTAGTATCAAATTCAGCACGTTCTCCAAGAAGTTCTTGTTTATCCATAGCCCTTGTAATCATACCTAATCCGGGCATTGTAGGACTAGGTGCAAATTTTTCTGAAATATCTTTCGTTAAATCTGAAAGTTCATCAATAATCTTTTCAATCTTTTTATCTTCTGATTCACTTGTCGTCTTTTTAACGACCTTTTCTGTTTTACTTTCTTTTTCTTCCACCTTCTTCACAACTTCTACCTTCTTTTTGGAAAAGGCTTCAAACGGGAACATATAAACTACTGAACATTGTTCAATGGCAGAATTAGACTTCAAATAAGCAGAAACATAAGGTTCATTACCCAAAATGTCCTTATTATCTCTTTTGTTTTCATTTCTCGCCTTAGCATTCCAACGGAAATCACTATCAACCATTGAATTAGCCCAAGTACACCAAGCAATAGTACTCCCTACCATCCAAACTTTAAAATACTTATCGCCTTCTTCTCCTGCATATTCAAATGCTTTCTGTGGACTCAAAATGATAATATCACTTTGATTAATATCCGTAAAATTAACTTGCTTTCCTTTACGCAAAGCATTCACGATTTTATCAAACAATACTTCATTGTTTGCTTTCAAATACTCTAAAACTGAATTTTCATTATTGCTCATATCTTCTCATTTTAATGTTTTTACCCAATTATCAAATTTCCAATAAACCACACTGCAAAAGCTGTCATATTGGCTACACCAAGTTTCTTTATAAAGATACCAAATGCAGAATTTACCCAAAAATCTCTTGGAGCAATCGTTACTTCCACACTCAAAGCATATCCTATAAAGAATGCTATAATACCAAATACTCCAGCAAGTCCCGAAGCTGCACTTTCAGCCCAAAACATAATATCTATTGCAACTAATGCAATGATATTCAATACTAACAATACGAATGTTATACAACCCATAATTCTACTATTTTAATGATTCAACAATTTCATCTACATATACATTTGCAACATTTTCGGCTGTTGCTTTAATGTCTTCTAATATTGGAAACCTTTTGACTATCGCTCCTCGTGCAGTTCCCGACAAATGTGGCAACACTATTGATTTGGCATTTACCACACATTTATCTAAAACCTCTTTCGCTTTCTTGCCTAAACAAACACAAAGATTTGGTCTCACCAAGTCTAATTCTTTTTGCAATATATCAGTATATACCTTTAACTTACTTTCTGAATAGGTTTTAGACATTTCTCTATCATGTACAAAATACTTATTCGCATCAGTCAGATATATTGCAAACCCTTTCTTAATCAAACCATTAATCAACAAGTCAGCCATTTTGCCACCACTTCCACTTTTTCTATGGGTTGCATCATGCATCCCAAATGGACTTGACACTATCGCATCATGGCATTCTTCATACCATTTCGCATCACGTAACGGGTCTTGCGCAATAAGCATAATTCGGACATTATCGACTTGAACATTAAACCAAGTCGGCAAATCTAAACCTATTGCACCTTTATCCGCAAAATCTTTTCTAAACAATGGATTCAAAATGGGAATACAAACAGATGTAGTATCTGTATATCCATTAAAAGGCTTCAAATCATCGGAAAACTCTTTTTGCCATTCTGCATACGAGAAGTCATAGCACTTTCTCATTTGCTTATAACGAGCCTTTAACATATCTAATTGCTGAATACCTAACAATTCATCAGCAACTAACTTTGGAATATCATCCGACAAATGACAATCATTGCAGAAGACTGTTCTCATACACAATCACTTTGCGCTCCCCAGTCTCAAAGAAAGCATTTTCTAAAATAGGGAAGGCGCAAGACTGTTATCAAATTCCGTCAATGGGTTCTGGACTACCTCTGCACCGAAAAATGAAAACAGCTCACGCCTTTGGCTGTATATCAACACATCAGTGCTATATATGCAAACCAAAGGGAGCATTCTTTCATATTCCTCAGTGCAGGTGAATTGTCCAGATTCATTGACAAGGAATAAGCTAAACGCTTCCTAAACTATGTCTGTCCACTTGGGACAATGCAAATATAGGAACTATTTAGCAAAAATGCTACTTCGCGAACTGCTCTTTTTCTATTTTCAATTCAAATTTACCTATTCTTATGGGGAAATCAAACTTTGATACTTTAATCTTTTATATGCTGACATCGTAAAATAAGTAAATCTTTCAACATCTGTTAGTCCTCTCGTATTATATCTAAATGCAAATTCATCACAGTATTTATCCAAATGCTTTGGACTTACTTTATGATATATTCCTAATATTCCACGTTTCAAGTGTGACCAAAATCCCTCAATACTATTGGTATGGAATCCATCTTTTACATATTCACCAGTACTATGTTCAACTACTTTATGAATATAATTTTTCGATATTCCAGTATAACCTTTCCATCCATCTGTTATAACGGTAGAACCTTCCTTGACTAAAGTATTGATTATCGTTTTCAAAACCTTTCCACCGGTATTTGGAACAACGGCTGTATATGCCATTCCATTAGATAACAGACCTACTACGGGAGTCTTAACTTTAAGGCTTCTTCCTTGTGCATTCTTTACTCTACCTTTATTCTTACCACCGACATAGGTTTCATCAACTTGTGTCATATCATTAAATTGAACTACAAGCTTGTCTTTCAAATTATGTCTTATTCGTTCCAACATAAACCAAGCTGTTTTCTGTGTTACATCTATATCCTTAGATAATTGTATGCTACTTATTCCTTTCTTATGGGCTAAGAATATATACAATGCATAGAACCACTTCTTTAATGATACATGACTACCTTCAAACATTGTACCAATAGTAACCGTAAATCTTTTCTTACATCGTTTACATTTATATAGTCCTTTAAATTCTCCATTAGACTTTAACTTATAATGCTCTTTCGTTTGACAATTACAGTGTGGGCAAATCGGTTCTCCACGCCATTTAATATCTTCAAGAAATTCTCTGCATGATTTTTCATCATAAAAGGATTTCATCAAATCAATAAATGACTTTACTTCTCGCATTTGTTTATTCTTCTTTATTATTTCTACAATATTGATTATTTCTGTTTCCAATTGACATGTTATTTTTATTATATAAATATAATAAAAAATCCTAATATATAAAACATAAGTGATTAAAAATTAGATACTTAAATAAAACAATTGAGTATAATTATCATATACATATTTAAAGATAAAATGTTACATAAAAAATAAACCCGACTTGGCTGAGTCGGGTTCTTGTTACATATCTCCTGTATATTACAGGGCATTAAGATGTTCCAATATTTCAAGTATTTCATGGAACATTTCTAAAACTATTAGGACTATCTCTAATAGTTTAATAATGAATATGATTCTATTTTTCATTTTATTTTTGATAGTCCTTTTATGAACTATCAAAATTATATATCAGAGTGCCCTTACAAATCAAGGTTGATATAACAATTATTATGAAACATTTATCTTTATGGTCAAATACTTCAATTCAACTTGGGTATTTGACCTTTATTTAAGACAAATTAATATTGCTCATTTAAACATTAACCAAGTGTCTCCAGTACGATACTTGGAACACTTGGTTTTTACTACCATGAAAACTACTTTGGCGAATTATACCCAAATCCAATCTCAAGTGTTATCCACTTAGGATTCTTTAACAAAATTCTTTGATTCACTTGAAAACGGGCATAAAAATAGGGAAACCCAAAAGATTTCCCTATTGAAATAAGATATAAACAGATAGAATTAAAATTAGTACATTAAAGTATATAATTGGGAAAAAATAAAAATGCGGTGTGATCTTAATGGTTACACCGCATTTTGTATCATATAAGCCTTGTAGAAGGCAATATATGAACATCTGTGCACCTGGAATGACGTATAATGTACCTCTTTCTTTTCCCTTCCCGCTACATTTGCAACTGTAAATCGAATGGCTTATGTAAGGTCGGATAAATTTAATACCTTTATTATATATGAGAATTTATTTATTAGTTATGATGCTGCCGATTTTCTTTTCAGCGTGCTCCGATAAGAATAAAGATCCGCTTTATCTGGATGCTTCCCAACCTGTGGAGAAAAGGGTAAATGATTTGATGAACCGTATGACATTGCAGGAGAAAGTAGCACAGATGTCACAATACGTAGGTATAGAACACATGAAAGCTGCCGAAAAAGACATGACGGTGGAGGAAATGAAGAAAAGCCATGCCAAAGGATTTTATCCTGATCTGCATTCTACCGAACTGATTGAAATGACCAAACAAGGGCTTATCGGATCTTTTCTGCATGTAATTACCAGTGAAGAAGCCAATCGATTACAATCGTATGCCATGCAATCGCGCCTTAAAATCCCTTTACTCATCGGCATTGATGCCATTCATGGTACCGGACTCTACAGAGGAGCTACCATTTATCCTACTCCCATCGGACAGGCTGCAACCTTCGAACCGGAACTGGCTGAAAAAGCCTCTCGACAGACTGCCCTTGAAATGCGTGCCACCGGTACTCATTGGGCATTTACTCCCAATGTAGAAGTGGCTCGTGATGCCCGTTGGGGACGGGTGGGAGAGACCTTTGGTGAAGACCCTTTTCTTGTAGGACAGATGGGAGCGGCTACTGTCAGAGGACTTCAGACAAGTGACTTTACCGGACAGGATAAAGTACTGGCCTGTACCAAACACTTTATCGGTGGAAGCCAACCTGTCAATGGCATCAATGGTGCTCCTTGCGATATCTCCGACCGTACATTGCACGAAGTGTTCATGCCTCCTTTTAAAGACTGTTTGGATGCCGGCGCATATACTTTCATGATGGCACATAATGAACTTAACGGAGTGCCCTGCCATACCAGTAAATACCTGATGAAGGATATCCTGAGAGATACCTGGAAATTCAACGGGTTCATAGTGAGCGACTGGATGGATATTGAGCAGGTGCACGAAAAGCATCGCACCGCCGCTACGCTGAAAGACGCATATCTGCAAAGCGTGAAGAACGGGATGGATATGCACATGCATGGTCCTGAGTTTGCGGATGCCATTATAGAACTGGTTAATGAAAAGGAACTCCCCATGAGCCGCGTAGATGATGCCGTCAGCAAGATACTAACTGCCAAATTCAAACTGGGCTTGTTTGAGAATCCTTATATAGATGAAAAGAAAGTCTCCCAAGTTCTGTTCAGTGCCGAACATCGTGAAACAGCACTCGAAATGGCGAGAAAAAGTATTGTGCTTCTGAAGAATGATAATAATCTGCTTCCTTTGGATGGCGACCGTTATAAAAAGGTTTTTGTAACCGGTCCCAATGCTGACAACCAGACTATTTTGGGTGACTGGGCTTTTGAACAGCCGGACTCCTGTGTGACTACAGTCATTGAGGGATTGCGAATGGTTTCTCCCCAGACTGACTTTGATTTCTTCCCTTTTGCCACCAATTTGCGTACTATGGAAATATCTCGTGTCTTGCAAGCGAAAGACAGAGCCCGAAAAGCCGATCTGGCTATTGTAGTGGTGGGTGAGAACTCCATGCGCTATATGTGGAAAGACAAAACTTGCGGTGAGAATGTGGACCGTTATGAATTGTCGTTGGTAGGTTTGCAACAACAGTTGGTGGAAGAAATTTATGCAACTGGAGTTCCCACTATTGTTGTATTGGTCAACGGTCGTCCGTTAAGCACTGAGTGGATTGCTGAAAATATTCCTGCATTGGTTGAGGCTTGGGAGCCTGGTCCCTTCGGCGGACAGGCTGTTGCGGAAATCTTATACGGGAAAGTGAACCCTGAAGCAAAGCTTCCCATCACTATTCCCCGTTCTGCCGGTCAGGTTCAGACTTATTATAACCACAAGCAAACGAGCAAATGGTTCCCGTACGGTACGGGAAAAAGTACTAATCTGTTTGAGTTTGGATATGGATTGAATTATTCTTCTTTTGAATTTAGCCCTGTGAAGTTATCTGCCAAGTCGATAAACGAACAGGATACCCTGTGTGCTTCTGTTGAAGTCCGGAATATAGGTGAAAGAGCCGGAACGGAAGTGGTACAGATGTATATACGCGATTGCTACAGTTCGGTAGTACGTCCATTGAAAGAGCTCAAAGGCTTTCATAAAATTACTTTGCAACCCGGAGAAAGCCAGACAGTCACTTTTAATATCACCGCCAAAGAACTTAGTTTTTACGATATCGATATGAACTATGGTGTGGAAAAAGGTGAGTTCGAGGTTATGATCGGGAATTCTTCCCGTGATATTGACCTGCAAAGGGAGTTGTTTACCATAAAATGATGAATAGTGCACCTTTTTAGATGAATTGGGGGAGTAGCAAGTCCCTCTCCCCCCATATCTTTGCCGAAAATAAAAACAATAAATAAGTCTATGAGAACACCTACTGAAAAACTGATTATAATAAGTATCGCTTGTTTTCTAAGTGCCTTTGTATCTCAACCGGTACTGGCGCAAAAGTCTAAAACGATCTATCATAAAGACTGGATAGATCTGAATAAAAACGGGAAGAAAGACATCTACGAAACTCCGACGGCTCCCATCGAAGCCCGCATTGTCGATTTGCTTTCGCAGATGACCGTTGAGGAGAAAACCTGTCAATTAGCTACCTTATATGGATATAAGAGAGTTGCTAAAGACGAACTGCCTACCCCTGCTTGGAAACAGGAATTATGGAAAGATGGTATTGCCAATATCGACGAACATCTCAATGGGCTTGTAAAGACTCAATATTCGTACCCTTTCAGTAAGCATGCTGAAGCCATTAATACAGTGCAACGCTGGTTTATTGAAGAAACACGCCTTGGTATTCCCGTTGATTTCAGCAACGAAGGGATTCATGGACTCAATCACGACCGCGCGACTCCGCTTCCTGCTCCCATTTCCATCGGTTCCACCTGGAATGCTGCTCTTGTCAGACAGGCGGGAGAGATTGTAGGTCGTGAAGCTAAAGCTTTGGGGTACACCAATGTATATGCTCCTATTCTGGACTTGGCACGCGATCCGCGCTGGGGGCGCGTACTGGAATGTTACGGTGAAGAACCTTTTCATGTAGCCACATTGGGCAAGGAAATGGTGGCTGGCATCCAGTCGCAGGGAGTTGCTGCAACGTTGAAGCATTTTGCTGTGTACAGTGTCCCCAAAGGTGGACGTGATGGGCATGCACGTACCGACCCGCATGTCGCTCCCCGCGAAATGCACCAGTTGCATCTTTATCCTTATAGGAAGATTATACGCGAGGTTCATCCGATGGGAGTGATGAGCAGTTATAATGATTGGGACGGTATTCCCGTATCCGGCAGTTATTATTTCCTGACTGAGTTGCTGAGAGAAAAATATGGTTTCGACGGTTATGTCGTTTCCGACAGTGAAGCAGTTGAGTTTGTCTATAGCAAGCACCGTGTGGCTCAGGACATGAAAGGAGCAGTGAAACAAGTGGTAGAAGCAGGACTCAACGTGAAAACGAATTTTACGCAACCTTCCGATTTCGTATTGCCCTTGCGTGAACTGGTTGCAGAAGGAAGTGTGTCCATGCAGACACTGGATCGGAATGTAGCAGATGTGTTGCGGGTTAAATTCCGCTTAGGGCTTTTTGACAGTCCGTATGTCACGGATACGAAAGCTGCTGACAAGATTGTAGCTTCACCTGATACCAGAGAGTTTGAGAAACAGATGGGCAGAGAATCACTGGTGCTATTGAAAAATGAAGCCAATCTCTTGCCTCTTCAATTGAGTAATCTTCGGAACATTTTGGTTACCGGTCCTTTAGCTACGGATACTACCGCTTATGTCAGCCGCTATGGGCCGCAGAATTTGCAGGTAATCCACGTGTTGCAGGGTGTCAGAGATTACGTCGGACAGGCGGCAACCGTACATTATGCCAAAGGATGCGAAGTAGTGGATGCCACTTGGCCGGAAAGTGAAATCATTCCGACTCCTTTGACGGAGGAAGAACGCCTGGAAATTCAGGAAGCTGTGGAGAAAGCTCGCCGGAGTGATGTGGTAATTGCCGTATTGGGTGAGGACGAACACCGAGTAGGCGAAAGTAAATCGCGCACAGGATTGGGTTTGCCCGGACGCCAGCTACAACTTTTGCAGGCTTTGTACGAAACCGGGAAACCTATTGTTCTGGTGCTTATTAACGGACAACCGCTTACCATTAATTGGGAGAATCGCTACATACCTGCTATTCTTGAAGCCTGGTTCCCAAATTCCATCGGCGGACAGACGATAGCAGAAACTCTTTTCGGAGAATATAATCCCGGAGGAAAGTTGCCGGTAACGTTTCCTAAGACTCTGGGACAGATTGAACTGAACTTTCCCTTCAAGCCGGGTTCACATGCCGGGCAACCGGGTGACGGTCCCAACGGCTATGGCAAAACAGCGGTAGTAGGTTCTCTTTATCCTTTCGGATATGGATTGAGTTATACCACTTTCGAATATAAGAATTTGCATATTACTCCTGACAGACAGGGAGTGCAGGGGAAGATAGAAATATCTATGGATCTGACAAATACCGGACAGCGGGCGGGTGATGAAGTAGTGCAGTTGTATGTGCGTGATAAGTTAAGTTCCGTGATTACCTATGATTCTCAGTTGAGAGGTTTCCAACGGGTTACCTTGCAATCGGGGGAAACCAGGCGTATTCATTTCACCCTTCTTCCCGAAGATCTGGAAATGCTTGACAAGGATATGCACTGGATCGTAGAGCCGGGTGAGTTTGAAGTCCTGATTGGTAGCAGTTCCGAAGACATCCGACTGAAAGGAAAGTTTGAAATGATGCAACCCTGAAACTGTATAATGAACGTTCAATACTATAAATTAATCCCATTATTTATCTTAAATTTATAACCATGAGAAACAATGAAACTGATTAAAAAGCTCGTTTGAGTTTATGAGTAGAGAAACTAATACTGAAAATTTGATTAATACACAATTAATTATGAATACACTTTTTACATTTGTGAAGAGAACTTATGTTTATCTTCTTATGTGTGCTGTGTTGGTCATCGTTGCGATGCCACTCTCTGCACAGAACATTTCATCCGGAACGGCCAACCAGCAGATCACCGGTCTGGTGACCGATGATAAAGGCGAACCACTGATTGGCGCGAATGTAGTACTGAAAGGATCCTCGTCTATAGGTGTGATTACGGATCTTGACGGTAAATTCTCACTGAATGCACCTTTGCAAGGAACCTTACAGATTTCTTACATCGGCTTTCATGCACAAGAGATTGCGATAAACGGAAAGAACCATTTCACTGTAAAATTGCAGGAAGATTCAAATACCCTTGATGATGTGGTGGTAGTGGGATATGGAGTGATGAAGAAGAGTGATGTGATCAGCTCTGTAACCACGATAAAGACAGATAAAATGACGAAAGCCGCCACCCTGGATATTGGTGAAATGCTTCGCGGACGAGCTGCCGGCTTGAAAATTACAACTTCAGAAAATGCCGGCCCCGGTGGTAGTTCGAATATACAGATACGTGGTACAAACTCTATTTCGGGAGGAACTACTCCTATTGTCGTAGCTGACGGAGTGGTGATCGGTTCCATTAATGATGTGAATCCGAATGATATTGCATCTGTGGAAATTCTGAAGGATGCTGCCGCTCAGGCTATCTATGGTGCACGTGCAGCAAATGGTGTCATATTGCTTACTACCAAAAGAGGAGAAGCGGGAAAGGCGCGTGTAAGTTATCAGGGGTATTACGGTATCCAAAACGTCGACCGTAACTTTGATGTTTATACACCTGAAGAATTTATACAGTATAAACGTGAGGCTTACCGCACCACCAATAATAACCAGTATGGTGCCGATTCTGATGTATTCAGCCAATTGGAGCTCGAATCTATCCAGAATGGACAGTTCATTGACTGGCAGAAAGAGTTGATGCGTACCGGTACTATTCAGAATCATGACCTTACGGTGACCGGAGGGGGTGAGAAAACAAAGGTATTTGTGAGTGGTAACTTTATGAAGCAAACCGGTGTGGTGCCTGCTACGGATTTTATAAAGGGGCAGCTTCGCTTTAATCTCGATCAGGAGATTACCCGTTGGCTTAAAGTCGGTTTAAATACCAGCCTGAGCATTTCGACCAAGAATGATCCGGGGGTAGCCGGCCTGTTGCGTGATGCTGTAACCTGTTCACCTTTAGGCTCGGTTTATGATGCTGAGGGTAACCTTAATATGCACCCTACCGGATTGCAGGAGAACTGGAATCCGCTGATTGACTTGCAGGAAAAAACATCAACCACCAAAAGCCGTAATGACCTGGTAAATCTTTTCTTCGACTTCAAGATTTTTAAGGGACTGACCTATCGACTGAATGTGAGCCGTCGTAGCTGGAATGCAAAAGTAGAAACTTATAGTACAGCCAATTCGAAGGCAGGAAGTTACACTGGTATGGGAAGTGGCACTATTAAAAATCAGGATGAGAATGAGTGGACGCTTGATAACATCCTTTCGTATGATAATCAGTTTGGCAAACATCACGTATCCGGTACGTTGATTCAGAGCTGGAATGAGCGTAACAAACATTCCAATCAGATGGATGGATCGCTAATTCCGAATGACTTATTGGGTGTCTATGGCATTGAAGCGGCCGGGAAAGTTATACCTACTTTAAGCGCGTCTCAACGCCGTCTTGTTTCTACCGCTCTGCGTATGCAATATGATTTCGCTTCGAAATACTATGTAACCATAAGCGGACGCCGTGACGGTTCATCTGTGTTCGGCGCTCAAAACAAATGGGCTGTTTTTCCTGCCATGGCATTGGGATGGAATGTGTATCAGGAAGAGTTTATGCAAAACTTCGAACAACTTACGAACCTGAAGTTACGCGGTAGCTATGGTAGTGTAGGAAATGAAGCTATACAGCCTTATGGTAGTATTGCATCTGCCGACCAGTGGGATTATTACACCACGAAGAAACTGACAGGATATACGCCGGGAGCTGTTCTCTCGAATCCTAAGCTGAAGTGGGAAACTTCTACAACCTTGAACCTGGCTGTGGACTTTGGATTCTTCAATAATCGTTTGTCCGGTACTGTGGAATGGTATAATACCCGTACAAAAGATTTGCTGATAGACCGGTCTATCAGTTCGGTTACCGGATATTCCACCATCAAGGACAATATCGGAGAGATTCAGAACAGAGGTCTTGAAATACAGTTGGAAGGTGTTGTGGTAAAGAGTCAGGATTGGGATGTACAATTGGGAATGACTTTTGCACGCAACCGTAATAAAATCATAAAACTGTTCGGTGACCTGGATGGTGATGGCAAAGAAGATGATTATCCTATCAATAACTGGTATATCGGACAGCCTATCAATGTCTCCAAAATATACGAAGTAGCCGGTATCTGGCAGGAGGACGAGATTGATGAGATTCCTAAATCAGCACAACCCAATGCTCAACCCGGCGACATTAAAATAGTAGACCGCACGGGCGACGGCAAGCTGGACGATGATGACAAAATACTGGTTTCACAATTCCCTAAGTGGAATGGTTCTTTCAATGCATCGGTAAGATATAAGAATGTTGACTTCTCCATGGATATCTATACTGTACAGGGAATAACCAAATACAATCCGTTCCTGGCAGATTATAATTATGGTGGTAATATGCGTGCAGTATTCAACGGTGTGAAGGTGAATTACTGGACACCGGAAAATCCTACCGGTAACTTCCCGCGGCCCACAACCAATGGAGCTCTCGAAATGGGAAGTATAGCCCGTCAGGATGCCTCTTATGTACGTATGCAGAACATAACGATAGGATATACCCTGCCGAAGGCATGGCTTGCAAAAATGCGTTTGAGCAATGTAAGGTTCTACTTTACCGGACAAAACCTGTTAACATTGACAGATTATGAGTCGTACAGTCCCGAACAGCCCGCTGATAAGTATCCCGAAGCCCGTACATTGACTTTCGGTTTGCAGCTTGGTTTCTGATCGGAAGGCAATCAGAGATATAATTTCATACATTCAACATTTTAATGATATAACCATAATGAAAAATTATATATTATTTCTTATCATCGGATTACTGGTAGTCAATACCTCTTGTGATTCCTGGCTGGAAGAAACACAGTTCGACAAGATTAATAGTTCAACGCTCTATGAGAGCGAAGAAGGACTGGAAATCGGTCTGAATGGACTATATGGCCTCTCTCGCCGCTTTTTCCGTTTCAATGATTCGGATGCACGCGGAGCTTACTGGTTTTATTGCGCCACCGACCTGGCTATGGTGCGTACGTGGAATGAAGCGGAAATGTATCGTTCCAATATGCGTGCGAACGCTATGCCGGTCGAGATGTGGAACCGTCCCTATCAGATGATTGATCGTGCTTCCGCCATTATTGATGCCGCACCCGGCATCAGTATGCAGACTGAAACCCGTGAGCGAATCGTTTCGGAAGCTCGTGTGATTCGTGCCTGGGCGTACCTCAGGCTGATTTCTACTTATGACAATATTTTGTTGGATAGCATACCGACTACTCCGGACAATGCGTTTGACGAAGTAGAATATAAACCGGCCAGCCAGAAGGATGTATATGCCTTTATTGACCGCGACCTTGATTATGCCATCAAGCACTTGCAATATAAAGTAGATCCGGGAATTATCGGATTGGGCCTTGCTCGTCAGTTGCGTGCTGAGTCGGCTATGTGGCAGGAAGATTACACTATGGCAGCAGCGCAGGCTGATGCGATAATTACAGGCGGACACCATAAGCTGGTAGGTATCAGCGAAATATTCGGCAATAATGTAAACCATAGCGAGAGCCTGATGGCGTGGCAGTTCGACGAGGTATCCGGAGGCAGCCATACACTGGCTGGAGGTGATGGTCATGTGTTGGGAGCTTGTTTCCAAGCCCGTTTCTATGAAATCACCATTCCGGGAGATCCTGTAGCACCTATCATTGAGGAAGCCAACTATGGTGGAAACGCTTATGGATGGACGTATCCGAATGGGTATCTCCGTTCATTGTATGACAAGGATAAAGATAAGCGCTTACAGTTCTATTTCTATCCGGATACGCTGTACGGAAACAATCCCGCTTCTGCCTATTATGAAAAGAAATTACCGGGTGATCCCCCGTATTCTACTCAGCTGCGCCAGTACACATGGAGCCTGATGAAATACCGGGATTTGAGCAAACCCGCCAAACGTGCCTTGTCCTACAAGCCGTTCATTGCTTATCGTCTGGCGGATACCTATATTTTGGGTGCCGAAGCACATTGGCGGAAAGGAAATACGGAAAAAGCACTGGAATATCTCAATGCCATACGTCTGCGTGCCGGACTTGAAGAGGCTACTACCATTGATCTTCAGGCCATCATGGATGAATATGCGCGTGAGTTGTGCTTTGAAGGCAAGCGTTGGTTCTTCCTCAAGCGTATTGGCAAGTTGGTGGAACAGGTGAATAAATACCATCGTTTCGGCAGTACAACCAGTAGTATTCAGGGTACGACAATGAAAGATTATATGGTGCGTTGGCCGATTCCGCAGGCACAGATAGATGCAATGGGAACTTTCCCGCAGAATCCGCAATATTAAATGAGTATGAAAATAGTAACCACACTCTTGTTATCTCTTTTTGCTTCTTCAGTGCTGTTTGCCCAGTCTGGTAAAACTGTCCGGGTACAGACACGTGCCAACAGCACTGTAGAGAACTGGACACCTTACGAGGCGCATACTGTGGATAACCTGAAAGGATTCAAAAAGAAAAAGGAACCGGCCCTGTCTGTGTTCGGAGGATATAAGACGGACCGCCAGGAGGCAACCGGCTTTTTCCGCACAGAGAAGATTAATGGGCGATGGTGGATTATTGATCCCGAAGGGTATCTGTTCCATCACCGGGCAGTGGTAGCATTTGGGCCTGGAACTTCGAAGAAGCAACAGCTTGCATTTCAGGAAAAATTCGGTACGCGTGCCCAGTGGGTGAAGGCAGAGACGGAAATGTTACGTTCGTATGGATTTAATGGCGCCGGAGCCTGGTCGGCAGTGGAAGATATCCGTACCAGTCAAACTCCATTGGTTTATACACTGATTGTCAACCCTATGGGAAACTACAAGCATGAGCATGTGAAGAAATATGGAGGTACTTATAAGGTGGCTAGCTGGCAGGGCTACCGGTTCAATCTGCCTATGGTATTCGATGATGAGTTTGACAAATATGTAGAGCAGGCCCTTGCTCCATTGGCACGGTATAAAGACGATCCTTACCTGTTAGGCTATTTTACAGACAATGAATTGCCTTGGTATACTGACGCACTGGACCGCCATCTTAACTTTCTGGCTAAAGATGAACCGGGGTACCTGGCAGCACGGAAATGGCTGGATGAGCGAAAAGGGAAGGAAGCAACCGTGGCGGATATTACCGAGGAAGACCGTCTTGCATTTTCCGCCTTCTTCTTCGAGACGTATATGCAGAAAGTGACTTCGGTGCTGCGCCGTATAGATCCTAATCACATGTATCTCGGATGCCGGTTTAATCAGGATAAGAATCAGGAACTTACCAATCCGGCTATCTTTAAGGTAGCAGGTAAGTATATGGATATTATTTCTATTAATCATTACCGCCAGTGGCAGCCGGAACAGGAACGGATGAATAACTGGGGAGAATGGTCGGGCAAACCTTTTCTGATTACCGAATGGTATGTGAAAGGAGAAGATTCCGGTTTGCCCAATGCAACCGGTGCGGGATGGAATGTACCGACTCAGGATGACCGGGGGATCTTTTACGAAAACTTCTGTTTGCAGTTGCTCCGCAATCCATACTCGGTAGGGTGGCACTGGTTCAGGTATCAGGATAATGATCCGGAGGATTTGACAACAGACCCTTCCAACAGGGATTCCAACAAAGGAATTGTAGACAGCGAATATTCTCCCTGGTTACCTTTATTGCGACGAATGGAGAAAGTAAACAAGCAGGCTTACACGCTCACTCGTTACTTTGATTCGCAGAAGTAAATAGTTGGATTTTGATAGGTATTCATATAAGAACCGTTTCGGCTTTAGGACAAATTAAAGTTGAAACGGTTCTATTCAATAAATCATTTTTATCTATGGCGTTTATTACGAATAAAAGAGTTTGCTTATACAGAAATACAGGAGTATTCTTTGTATTAATGATGTGTTGGCCGGCATGTAGTGCCCAGTCGGGAAATAACTCTATGTACGACTATAGCTCGAAGGTCGATTCTGTACTCAGTCTGATGACACTGGATGAGAAAATCGGGCAGTTAAACCAATATACCGGCAACTGGCAGGCAACAGGGCCGGTGGTGGAGGATTCTACTAAAATAGAGCAGATCAAGGCGGGCAGAGTCGGAGCCATGCTCAATATTAAGGGGGTGAAATATACGCGCGAGATGCAGAATTATGCCATGCAGTCCCGCCTCCGTATTCCATTGTTATTCGGGCAGGATGTTATTCATGGTCTGCGCACCATCTATCCTATTCCCTTAGGTGAAGCGGCAAGCTTTGATTTGGATTTGATGGAAAGAACAGCAGCCGGTGCTGCGGAGGAAGCTTCTGCACAAGGTATTCACTGGACTTTTGCTCCGATGGTAGATATAACCCGTGATGCACGCTGGGGGCGTGTTATGGAAGGAGCGGGTGAAGATACCTGGTATGGTAGCAGAGTGGCCGAAGCACGGGTAAGGGGTTTTCAGGGAGATGATCTGGCGGATACTCATACGGTAATGGCTTGTGCCAAGCATTTTGCGGCTTACGGGGCGGCCATTGCAGGTAAAGACTACAATACAGTAGACATTTCTGATCTGACGCTACACGATACTTATCTGCCTCCTTTTCGGGCAGCGGCAAATGCCGGTGTGGCTACTTTTATGAATAGCTTTAATGACATAAACGGTATTCCGGCTACGGGAAATGCATATATACAACGCGATATCCTTAAAGAAGGATGGGCTTTCAGCGGGTTTATTGTTTCCGATTGGGGATCGGTCAAAGAAATGGTTGCCCATGGATATGCATCCGACCTGAAGGCATCGGCAGAGATTGCTATTCATGCAGGATGTGATATGGATATGGAGTCGAGAGCTTATCATAAACATCTGAAAGAGTTGGTGGAAGAGGGCGTTGTGGACATTAAATATGTTGATGAAGCGGTAAAGCGTATTTTGTTGAAGAAGTTTCAACTCGGACTTTTTGATGATCCATACCGTTATTGTGACGAAGAACGGGAAAAGAAAACCGTATTGAGCACCCGTCTCAGGGATTTGTCCCGGGAATCCGGAAGAAAGTCCGTTGTCCTATTGAAGAATGAGAGGCAAGCACTTCCTTTATCTCTGTCTTGCAGAAGAATTGCATTGATAGGAGCTTTGGCTAATTCTCAAAAGGATATGATGGGCTTTTGGGCGAATGAAGGTGTAGAGAAAGAAGTCGTGACCGTGTATGAGGGCTTGAAAAGACGTTTTCCCAATGTAACGGTCAATTATGCTGATGGATATGATTTGGAAACAAATGATTTACGGCTTTCTGAAGCCCGTGCGGCTGCCAATCGCGCCGATGTTATAGTAGTGGCTGTTGGCGAAAGATTTAATCAGAGTGGAGAGGCAAAGTCAAGGGCTGACATTGCCATTAATGCCAATCAGCAATTGCTGGTGAAAGAGTTGAAGAAGACGGGTAAGACGGTTATTGTTTTACTGATGGGCGGTAGGCCAATGATTTTTAATGATATGGAGCCTCATGCCGATGCAATTCTCTTGACCTGGTGGTTGGGAACCGAAAGTGGGAACGCCATAGCTGATATCATCTCGGGTGATTATAATCCTTCCGGTAAACTGCCTATGACTTTCCCTGCACATGTGGGACAGATTCCTGTCTATTATAATTATAAAAGTACCGGAAGGCCGGAAAGTAAAACGGTTGCTTATTCTTGCCGGTATCAGGATATTGATTTTGAACCTGCTTATCCGTTTGGCTACGGGTTGAGCTACACTACATTTCAGTTGTCGGAGCCTAAGACTTCTGCCAATGTATATGCAATGGAGGATACGATCCGGGTGTCTGCGAAATTGAAAAACACCGGAACATGTAGAGGAAAGGAGACTGTACAGCTTTATATCCGCGATCTGGTGGCCTCCGTAACACGTCCTGTTAAAGAGTTGAAGGGATTTCAGCAGATAGAACTAAATCCGGGTGAAGAAAAAGAAGTGACGTTTATTCTTTCATCATCAGATTTTAGCTTTATGGACAGAAACTTGAAATATGTTACGGAGCCTGGTAAATTTGAGATAATGATAGGGACTAATTCGAAGGAGGTGAAGAAGGCAATTATATCATTGAAATGAATCTGGAACAGATAGCAAGGTCTCAGGAGATTTTCAGCAGGATGAAACAGACTGAATATAAGGAGAAGCGAAAGTAACTTCCCAGGCTTGCATAAAAAGAACTCCCCTACCAGTTTCCCGGTAGAGGAGTTCTTGTGCTATTAATCAAATGTAGAAAGGGCTATTTAGTCTTTCAGTTTTGCGATGATGAAGTCGCGGTTCAAACGCGCGATGTTGCTGATAGAAATGTTTTTCGGACATTCGGCTTCGCAAGCGCGGGTGTTGGTACAGTTACCGAATCCGAGTTCGTCCATCTTGCTCAACATAGCTTTTGCACGGCGCAATGCTTCCGGTTTACCTTGCGGCAGCAAGTTCAACTGGCTAACTTTGGCAGAAACAAACAACATGGCAGAACCATTCTTACATGCAGCTACGCAAGCGCCGCAACCGATACATGCAGCAGCGTCCATAGCTTCGTCAGCAATCTGCTTCGGAATCAGGATGGCGTTGGCATCCTGAGGAGAACCTGTACGTATGCTGACATAACCACCGGCTTGCATAATCTTATCGTAAGCTGTACGGTCTACCATCAAATCTTTGATTACCGGGAAGCCGGCAGAACGCCACGGCTCAACAGTAATAGTATCGCCATCATTGAAACGGCGCATGTAAATCTGACAAGTAGTAGCACCTGTTGCAGGACCGTGCGGATGTCCGTTGATGTAGAGCGAACACATACCGCAGATACCTTCGCGACAGTCATGATCGAATACAACCGGTTCTTTACCTTCAGAAATCAGTTGTTCATTCAAGATATCCAGCATTTCGAGGAATGAAGTATCACCGGGGATATCTTTCATTTGGTATGTTTCAAAAGCGCCTTTTGCCTTTGGGCCTTTCTGGCGCCATACTTTCAGTGTGAAACTTATATTTTTATCCATTTTCTTTAATTCTTTAAATGTTCAACTTCCCGATTAGCTCTTATAGTTACGAGTCTGTACCTTGATTGCTTCGTAAACCAACGGTTCTTTCAGCAACTCAGGAGCTTTTTCGTCGGAACCTTGATATTCCCAACAAGCAACGTAGAAGAAGTTTTCATCGTCACGTTTTGCTTCGCCTTCTTCAGTCTGGTATTCTTCACGGAAGTGACCACCGCAGCTTTCGTTACGGTTCAGAGCGTCGTAAGCAACCAACTCACCCATGATAATGAAGTCGTACAGGCGGATAGCTTTATCCAGCTCTACGTTCATACCTTCTTTATCTCCGGGGATGAACAAGTCTTTCTCGAATGTCTTACGGATTTCTTTCAGTTTGGCAATACCGGTCTTCAGGCCTTCTGCAGTACGACCCATACCTACATATTCCCACATCACGTGGCCCAGTTCCTTGTGGATAGAGTCTACAGACTTCTTACCCTTGATGTTCATCATCCAGTTAATCTTATCCTGGATAGCTTTCTCTGCTGCTGCGAATTCAGGCAGGTCGGTAGAGAAACGAGGAACTGTAATCTGGTCGGCCAGATAGTTCTGAATAGTGTAAGGCAATACGAAGTAACCGTCAGCCAGACCTTGCATCAATGCAGAAGCACCGAGGCGGTTTGCACCGTGGTCGGAGAAGTTACATTCGCCGATAGCGAACAGACCCTTGATAGAAGTCATCAGTTCGTAGTCAACCCAGATACCACCCATTGTGTAGTGGATAGCCGGATAAATCATCATCGGATTATAATATTTCACACCGGCAATTTCTTTTGCCAGTTCGCCCGGATTAACGTCAGTGATTTCCTCATACATATCGAAGAGGTTACCATAGCGTTGAAGAACGATGTCAATACCTAAGCGGCTGATAGCCTCAGAGAAGTCGAGGAATACTGCCAGGCCTGTATTGTTCACACCGAAACCTGCATCGCAACGTTCTTTAGCGGCACGGCTGGCAACGTCACGCGGAACCAAGTTACCGAATGCCGGATAGCGGCGTTCCAAGTAGTAGTCGCGGTCTTCTTCAGGAATATCGCTTCCCTTGATTTCACCCTTCTGGAGTTTTACGGCATCTTCTTTCTTCTTCGGAACCCAGATACGACCGTCGTTACGCAGAGACTCTGACATCAAAGTCAGTTTAGACTGCTTGTCACCGTGAACAGGAATACAAGTGGGGTGAATCTGTACCATAGCCGGGTTAGCCATCCATGCACCCTTGCGGTAGCAAGATATGGCAGCCGTACAGTTACAAGTCATAGCGTTGGTAGACAGGAAGTATGCATTTCCGTAACCACCGGTAGCGATCACTACTGCGTGGGCAGCGAAACGTTCCAGTTTACCGGAAACGAGGTCTTTGGCAATGATACCGCGTGCACGTCCGTCGATGAGGACAACGTCCTGCATTTCATAACGGGTGTACAGTTTCACAGTACCTGCGTTTACCTGGCGGCTCAGTGCAGAGTATGCACCCAGCAACAACTGCTGTCCGGTTTGACCGCGGGCATAGAACGTACGCGATACCTGAGCACCACCGAAAGAACGGTTATCCAGCAAACCACCGTATTCGCGGGCGAAGGGAACACCTTGTGCCACACATTGGTCGATGATGGCGTTAGATACCTCTGCCAAACGATAAACGTTAGCTTCGCGGGCACGGTAGTCACCACCTTTTACAGTATCATAGAACAAACGGTAAACAGAGTCACCGTCGTTTTGGTAATTCTTAGCAGCGTTGATACCGCCCTGTGCAGCGATGGAGTGTGCACGGCGCGGAGAATCTTGAATACAGAAGTTGAATACTCTGAAACCCATTTCACCGAGTGAAGCGGCGGCAGAAGCACCTGCCAATCCCGTACCTACCACGATGATATCCAAACGACGCTTATTGGCGGGGTTAACTAATTTCTGGTGAGCTTTATAGTTGGTCCATTTCTCAGCCACCGGTCCTTCCGGAATTTTTGAATCTATCTTAGTCATAATGCTATTACATTTTAATCGTTTTACAATTTACAAATTAGCAAGCACCGCCGCACATCAATGATTTTGCAAAGAATACGACAACTACCAGAGCGAAGCATACAACAACGATAGTGGAGTAGATGTTAGAAATGCATTTCCAACGGTTAATCCATACTTTGTTGTTCCAACCCAAGGATTGCATGGAGCTCCAGAAACCGTGAGTCAGGTGGAACCACAGTGCGCCGAGCCAAATGAGGTAAAGCACTACGTATACCGGATTGCTGAATGTGTTTTCAATGTGATGAACACCGTTAGCGGCAAATTCCAGTGCAGTTGCATCGGCATACATACCCATGTTGTGCATCAACTCGGGGAGCTGCATCTTTGCCCAGAAGTTAACCAGGTGAAGACCCAAGCCTACGATTACGATAAGACCCAGCACGAGCATGTTCTGAGAAGCCCATTCCACAGTCTTAGGTTTGTCTACTACAGCATAGCGTTCGTTACCGCGCGCTTTGCGGTTTTGCATCGTCAGCCAGAAAGCGTAGATGATGTGAATGATGAAAAGGGCAGCCAAACCTACCGTAGCCACCAAGGCATACCAGTTTGCTCCCAGGAACTCACAAACCATGTTGTATCCCTCTGCCGAGATTAATGCAACCAGGTTCATCGCCATGTGAAACGTCAGAAACAGGACAAGGGCGATACCGGTAACGCTCATCACCACTTTCCTTCCTACAGATGAATTACTTAACCACATAAATGATTGAATTTAAATTATTTAATAGTTCGAAAATTTGCTTTTCCTTAGAGTTTCCCGCTAATTTCCCGCAAAAATAGAAGAAATACATTGATTAAACAAGGAATTAAAGAAATAATTCCGTAATTAAAACAGGAGATAGAAGTTGACAAGGCAACAAGGGA
The DNA here is from genome assembly GCF_900142015.1 of Bacteroides stercorirosoris. Taxonomy (GTDB): domain Bacteria; phylum Bacteroidota; class Bacteroidia; order Bacteroidales; family Bacteroidaceae; genus Bacteroides; species Bacteroides stercorirosoris. Next base: position 275,518 of record NZ_FQZN01000001.1, on the reverse strand, counting down.
ACAAGTTGGTAAGGGGATAAGGAGACAAGGGGGCAAGAGCCGATTAATCTTCCTTGTCTCCTTGTTCCCTTCCTCCCTCGTCTCCTTTCTCCTTTATGATGGTGATTTTCTCCCCGCTGGCGGCACGTTTCCGCAGGGATCGGGGCGTGTCTCCAAAGGAATCTTTGCAGAAATGGGCGAAGTGGGACAAAGAGTCGAAACCATATCGCGCACTGATTACTGAAACACGTTGTTTGGTGAATTGCAAGTCGTTCAGGATGCCTTCACGCTTCTTGTCCAATATCCATTCGTATACAGGTACATTATACATATTTTTAAACAAGCGGCGGAATGTAGTGGTGGTATAACCTCCCAAATGGGCAAATTCTTCCACATTCTTCACCTTGTCGTAGTTCTGCATAATGAAATAATGGAAACTTTCAGTATAAGTACTGATGGGGTAGAAGAAGGTACTTATCTGGCGTATTGGATAATAGCAGGTTAATATATAAACCAGTTCCTGACGCTTTAGGTCAAGGTATTTTCCACAAGCGGTGGGTTGTTCTTTGAAATAATCGACGATATCGTGCAGCAAGCGTTCCAGTTTTGCGTTGGCTATCAAGGGTGTGTAGGTCAATGGAGCTTCGGAGCGTTCCAGAATCTCCTTATAGCGGTCCTCGCATAGAACAGGGAGTTCCGTAAACCAATAAGCGATATATTCTACATCGGTCAATGCCAATAGCTCCATTTTCGAGCCGATAGCTTGCAAAACACATTGTCTGCTTTGAAGTGTAGTACCAGGGTATTCGTTACTATTTATCAGCAACTCACCCTTTAATACAAAGATCATGCAGTTTTGTGTACACTTCTCCGCAGAGAAATGCTGCCCTTGAGGATATTGGCGGTATGCCAACGTCCCCTCAGAAACTTTCGGGCACAGACTACAATCTACTTGCCGTGTGCAAAGAGTGTCTTTTGTCATGAAATATATGGCAAATTACTAAAATTATGGCAACAAAGATAGAATTTTTTTATGAATACTCTAACAAAATCGGCTATCTTTGCAGCAAACTATAAGAAAGACTGCATGAAAAGGACTATTTTTTTTGTATTTTTTGCATCGTTAGTTGTATTCAGTATTTCCGCACAGAACTGGGACATTAATACTTTACATAAAATAAATAGTTGGGATGGTAAATTCATTCGTAATTATAATAAAATAATTTCGCGTTCCGAACCTTACATTGCCGTGGGGGTTCCTGTGGCAATGGCGCTGGCTGCCTGGGTGAAGAAAGATCGTGAATTATTGAAAGATGCCATATATGTGGGAACCAGTGTCGCCGGTGCTTTTGTGGTGACTTATGGCATGAAGTATCTTATAGACCGCGAACGTCCGTTCGACCGTTATCCCGACCGGGTTCATGCTTATAGTCATGAAACCAGTCCTTCTTTCCCTTCGGGACATACGGCTACCACTTTTGCTTTGGCAACTTCGCTTTGCGTGAAGTACCCGAAATGGTATGTAATCGCTCCATCTGCCCTATGGGCATGTTCTGTCGGGGTATCGCGCATGAACGAAGGTGTACACTATCCGTCCGATGTGCTGGCGGGTGCAGCCATCGGGGCAGGATGTGCAGTAGTAAATATCTATGTGAACCGTTGGCTGAACAAGTGGTTGTTCGGCAATTAAAGCGGTAGTTTCTGCTCGTAAATCTTCTCGTTCAATATCTTGAGAGCTTGCTGGACGCTGTTGTTCGTGGTGTTCATCACCTGGAAGTATTCGTTCATGTCCCACAGGTCACGGGCAATCAAGGCTTTCAGCTGTGTCTTTATCAGAGGCAATGATTTGTTGTATTGCTCTTCATTGAACTCGATCTTCTCTTTGTCAGCGGCAGCGCGTATGTCTGCAAGCATCTGTTCGTCTATCTCGAACTTATTGTTGAAGGAGTCGAACTTCTTGTATTTTTCCTGCAATTCTTTCCGGTGGTTTTCGATATACTTCGTTGTGGCTTTGATGACTACACCTTTGGCTACAAGATTGCGGTGATAATCGGTGTATTGGGTGGTGTCAATCGGCACGAAGTAGTCGGGCATGATACCGCCGCCGCCGTATACGGTGCGTTTCAGTTTCTTGGTGGAATTCTTCAGAGAGTCGGGGAAGTGAATACTGTCGGCATGCATCATCTCTCCGCGGTTAAAGCGGTCTACCAGCTCCATATTGTATTTCTCCTGCCCGTCATCTTTCCTAAGGCCTCTGCCGTCGAGATTGGCGGTATGGTCATAGGGCTTCTGTATGCAACGGCCGGAAGGGGTATAATAGCGGGCGATAGTCAGTCGTATCATGGAACCGTCGGGAAGGTCGATGGGACGTTGAACCAAGCCTTTACCGAAAGTCCGGCGGCCTACAACTACTCCTCTGTCCCAGTCCTGTATGGCACCAGTCACGATTTCGCTTGCAGAAGCGGAATATTCGTCAACCAACACAATGAGACGTCCGTTTTTGAAATTACCCGTACCTCTGGCGTAGAAATTGCTGCGCTGTGAGGTTCTTCCTTCAGTATATACGATAAGTTCTTTCTGTTGCAGGAACTCGTTGGCAAGGTCGATGGCTGCGTTCAGATAACCGCCACCGTTGCCTTGCAGGTCGAGTATCAGGTCTTTCATTCCTTGTTTCTGCAATGCTTTGAGGGCAGCCGTGAACTCTTCGGCGGTGGTAGCACCGAAGCGGTTGATGCGGATATAGCCTGTCTTCGGCTGTATCATATAAGAAGCGTCCAAGCTGAGAATGGGTATTTTATCACGCTTTACGGTGAAAAGCAAAGGATCGTCCACTCCGCGGCGGACAATGGTCAGTTTCACTTCCGAATCCTTCGGGCCGCGCAGGCGTGCCATAATATCTTCTGTAGACATTTTCACACCGGCAATGGCGCTGTCGTTTACGGCAATGATGCGGTCGCCTGCCAGGATACCCACCTTTTCGGAAGGGCCATTGCTGACGGGTTGTATGATTAATAAAGTGTCTTCTATCATCTGGAACTGCACGCCGATACCCTCGAAGTTACCTTGCAGGGGTTCGTTCATCTTTTTCACTTCCTCGGCATCGTTGTATGTGGAGTGCGGGTCGAGTTGTGCCAGCATGCGTATAATCGCTTCTTCCACCAGTTTATTCTCATCCACCGAGTCAACGTAGAGGTTGGCAATAGCGAATTCGGCCATTTGTAACTTGCGGGCAGCTGTATTGCCCATCTTTTGCGCCTGCATGGAAGCCATGGCACTTACACATATCATCAAGATAAGAAGTTTCTTCATTATTCTCTTCATTTATCACTTAATCACTCTATCACTTAATTTCCATCCCTTCGGGGATAAACTGGCTGATGTCCTTGCCGAACTGCAACAGTTCGCGGACGGTAGTCGAACTGATACATGTCAGTTCAGGCTCGGTAAAGAGCAGGATGGTTTCGATACCTGCCAGCTTGCGGTTGATGTCTGCAATGGTTTCTTCGTATTCGAAGTCTTTCACGGTACGGATGCCGCGGACTATGAACTGCGCATCCACCTGTTGGGCAAAATCAATCGTCAGGCAATCATAAGAATATACTTTGATGCGCGGCTCGTTCCGGTAGAAATCCTGTATCATTTCCACGCGCTTCTCGATGGGGAAATAGGTGTTCTTGTTCTCGTTGATACCGATTCCGATAACGACTTCATCCATAAAAGTCAGCGCGCGCGCCACTACTGAGGAATGGCCGATGGTGAACGGGTCGAATGTTCCCGGAAAGATTGCTCTTCTCATGATGCCAGATCTTCTTCTATAACCAGATTGTTGATAATAAAGTTTTGCCGTTCCATGGTATTCTTACCCATGTAGAATTCCAATAGCTCTTTCACGAGGTCCGTCTTGCGCAGGGTGACCTGTTCCAGACGCATATCTTTGCCGATGAAATGCCTGAATTCATCCGGTGAGATTTCTCCCAAGCCCTTAAAGCGGGTGATTTCGGGATTCGGCCCCAGTTCCTCAATGGCTTTCTGCCGTTCTTCTTCCGTATAACAATAAGTGGTCTTTTTCTTATTGCGCACGCGGAACAGCGGGGTTTGCAATATATATACATGCCCTTTCTTTATCAAGTCCGGGAAGAATTGCAGGAAGAATGTGATGAGTAGCAGGCGGATATGCATACCGTCCACATCGGCATCGGTAGCGGCAATCACCTTGTTGTAGCGCAGCCCTTCAATGCCGTCCTCAATGTTCAGGGCGGCTTGCAGCAGGTTGAATTCTTCGTTCTCATATACCACCTTCTTGGTCAGCCCGAATGAGTTCAACGGTTTACCGCGGAGGCTGAACACGGCTTGCGTATTCACATCACGGCTCTTGGTGATGGAACCGCTGGCGGAGTCACCCTCGGTGATGAAGATGCAGGACTCTGCTTCCTGATCCTTTCCTTTGCCGTCGTTGAGGTGATAACGGCAGTCGCGCAACTTGCGGTTGTGCAGGTTGGCTTTCTTGGCACGTTCGCGCGCCAGCTTGGTCACGCCGGCAATGGCTTTGCGCTCCTTTTCGGAGTCTTGTATCTTTTGCAGCATAACTTCCGATACCAACGGGTTCTTGTGGAGATAGTTGTCCACTTCCGTCTTGATGAAGTCACCTACATATTTATTCACGCTAACACCGCCGGGAGACATGGAAGGAGAACCGAGCTTGGTTTTCGTCTGTCCCTCGAACTGAGGTTCTTCCACATTGATGGCGATGGCGGCAACGATACCGTTGCGGATGTCGGCATACTCCTGGTTCTTGTTGTAGAACTCTTTGATGGTGCGGGCGATGTGCTCTTTGAGCGCGCTCTGGTGCGTTCCGCCCTGGGTGGTATGCTGGCCGTTGACGAAGGAATAATATTCTTCGCCGTATTGGTTGGTATGTGTAAAGGCTATCTCAATATCCTCTCCTTTCAGATGGATGATGTTGTATAAGCCCTGTGCGGTCATGTTGTCGTTCAGCAAATCTTCCAGACCGTGGCGTGAAATGATGCGCTGACCGTTGTAGATGATGGAAAGTCCCGTATTCAGGTACGTATAATTACGCAGCAACATTTCCACGAAATTGGCTTGGAAGGAATAGTTCAGGAACAACGTGCTGTCCGGTTCGAAGAAGATGTAGGTTCCGCTTTCTTCGTCGCAGCTTTCCGTGACGTCGCTTTGGAGGTTACCTTTTTCGAAAATGGCAATACGGACCTTACCTTCACGGTAACTGCGTACTTCAAAACGGCTGCTCAGCGCGTTCACGGCTTTGATACCCACACCGTTCAGTCCGACGCTCTTCTTAAAAGCTTTGCTGTCGTACTTACCTCCGGTGTTGAGTTTGCTCACCGCTTCAATCAGCTTTCCTTGCGGAATGCCACGACCGTAGTCGCGCACACTGACGCGGAGATTCTCCTCAATGTTTATCTCAATCCGTTTACCCGCACCCATTTTGAATTCATCGATGCTGTTGTCCATTACCTCTTTCAGCAATACATAGATACCGTCGTCGTTCTGCGTACCGTCGCCCAGACGGCCGATATACATGCCCGAACGGACACGGATGTGCTCCATGTCGTCAAGATGACGAATGTTGTCTTCCGTATATTCTACATTACCTTCGGGCATCAGTCCGTTGATTTCTTCCATAAGTTTAATATAGTGTTTAGTGATTGGTGATTAGTGATTAGTGCCATGCGGCGTGATAGTTAACCACTAATCACTAATCACTAACCGTTAATCACTAATGATTAATCTCCTTAATGAACGCCCTGCGCCGTTTATGCTGTTCGGTCTTGAAGTACTCCCATTGCGCTTGTACCTTGCCATTCATTTCCAGCTCAGGATTGCTCTCTGCAAATATAAAACCTAATTTTTGATAAACCGGAATTAAATCGGAAAATAACAATGCGTTAACACCTTTGTTCTGGTACTCCGGCTTCACGGCTACGAGCAATAAATCCAACATCTTGGCACGCCGTTTCATGAACAGTGCTTTCAGCAGATAATACCATCCGAAAGGCAATAACCGTCCGTGGGCTTTCTGTAAAGCTTCGGACAGGGATGGCATGGAAATACCTACGGCAATCAGTTGGTCGTCGGCATCCGTGATAAGTGTCACCATGCGGAGGTCCACGATGGGGAGGTACATCTTCACGTATTGGTCAATCTGCCGTTGCGACAGGGCCGAATAGCCGAACAGGGGTTTATACGCTTCGTTCATCAGTTCAAAGATGGCCTGTCCGTATTCGCGGGCAATCTTCTTGGCTGATGTATATTTCTTTATCTTGAGGTTATATTTTCGTTGGATAAGGTCGGAGATGCGCTTGTGCTTGTCCGGTATGGCATCCGGAATATAGATTTTGAATTCCACCCAGTCGGCATCCTTTTCGAAGCCCATGCGCTCCATGTGCTGCGGATAGTAAGGATAGTTGTAGATGGTTGCCATGGTGCTGAGCTGGTCGTAACCTTCGATAAGCATACCCTCGGCATCGAAGTCGGTGAAGCCCAGCGGGCCTTGTATGTGAGTCATTCCACGCTCTTTTCCCCATTCTTCCACGGTGCGGATAAGGGTGTCGGCAACTTCCGGGTCATCGATAAAGTCAATCCAGCCGAAGCGAACATTCTTCTTTTCCCAAGTCTGGTTGGCTTTGTGGTTGATGATGGCGGCTACGCGTCCTACTATCTGGTTGTCCTTGTAAGCCAAGAAATACTCTGCCTCGCAGAATTCGAATGCCGCATTCTTCTTCTTGCTGAACGTGTTGAGCATATCGTCGTAAAGGTCGGGGACGGAGTAAGGGTTGCCTTTGTATAGCCGGTAATTGAAGCGGATGAACCGTTTCAACTCTTTAGTTGTGGAAACTTTTTTGATTGTTATTGCCATAATTTTATGTCTAATGAGGTGGCAAAGATACATGATAATCTTTAAAATACCACGTGGCAAGGATAAAAACTAATTCATTCCTGTATGCTTTTGCGATACTGTAAAGGCGTCATGCCCGTATTCTTGAGGAAAGCACGGCGGAAGGTGGAAGTGGAATTAAATCCGGAACATTCGGCTATCTCATCGATGTTCATGGTATAGGGGTAGACGGACAGTAGTTTCTTGCTTGCTTTTTCGATGCGCAGGTTGTTGATATAGTCATAGAAAGTGGTGTTCAACTGGTGGTTGAAGTAAGAGGACAGGTAAGTCCGGTTGGTGCCGATGGCGTTGGCTACATCTCCGATGGTCAGCTTGGGATTCAGATAGAGTTGCTGTTCTTCCATCACCTTCTGCAATTCTTCTTTAAAGGCGTGACTGAAACCGTTATCCTGCTCTGTGTAGCAGTCATTTTCGTTTTCTTCTTGGGGGGCTGTGGCAAGCAGGTTACCGCTCAGGTTGTTCGGCATGGGGACGGTGATCTGGTAAGCCGAATAATAGATGATGACAAACCACAGAACTATGGACGAAAGATAATAGATGGCATCTCCCCACCCCGTGATGTGCATGCTGGTGTATATCCACGTCATCAGACAGATGGCAAGAATGAGCGTGGCTTTTTTCAGCCAGGCAACGTCAATATGTTCCGAATAAGAGTAGTTGTTGCGTATATAACGTTGGTAGCGCCGGGCTCCGAAAGTGACTATCAGCACAATGACAAGGCTGTAAACCAGGATGAAGCCGAAATAGAACGGGAAGACAGGTGAATAAAAAGTGCACAGATAGACGATGGTAAACGCAATGTAGGGACTGAAAAGAACCGCAACTCTTCTCCAGTTGAGCCATCGTGGGGCTATCAGTTCCAGCAGATAGAACGAGCAGGCGGCAACTGCCCAACCGTCAACAAACAGCAGGGAATTGACTAACCGTTCGGTTTTCAGCGAAGGGAAGTAAAGCAGTATATCTTTGAACTCCAGCAATGCCCAGAAAGCAAGGGTCATCCCTAAAATACTCTGTATGCGGGAGCGTGGTTTATTGGCAAGCAAACGGAAACTGGCATATCCGAAGAACATGAATGCCGCTCCGTTCATAAAGTACGATACATTAAATCCTTCCATTCCTTTTTATTTAAAAATGCAAATATAGGAAAATGAGAGAATTTTCAAAAGAAATACGGATTAACCTTGCTGTTGCTCTGACTTATATTTCAGACGTTGTAAATTAATACGGCGGTGTAAGCTATGTAACAAAGTATTAATATGCTGCCTTCAATGCGCGTAATAGTCCGTTTGGCGAAGAACAGGCCGAATATCCACAGCAGGATGCTCGAACCCACCAGCACCAGTAAATCCAGGTTGGTGATACCCGTCAGATGTAGCGGTGTGATGGAAGCGCTGCAACCCAGCACGAAGAATATATTGAAAAGATTGCTTCCGATTACGTTTCCGATGGCAATCTCCGGATTCTTCTTCAGGGCGGCTACGATGGAAGTGGCAAGTTCGGGCAGAGACGTACCACCTGCCACAAGCGTCAGCCCGATGACCGATTCACTGACTCCCAGGCTGCGGGCAATGCCGCTGGCACCGTCCACAAAGAAACTGCCGCCGGCAATCAGCGCACCCAGTCCACCTATTATATATAGTATGGAGCGCCACATGGGAAGCTGCTTGATTTCCTCTTCCGCTTCCCCTTCCTTCTTTCCCTGAAAGGCGATGGCGAATGTATATCCGAGGAAGATGATGAAGAAACAGAGCAAGAGTAGTCCGTCCGTGGTGCTGAGTATGTTTTCCGGGCTGTGGTCCAGCAGCACATCATTGGCACAAATCAGCAGTACGATGGAAGATAGGATGCAGAGGGGAATCTCCTTGCGCAATGTGTTTTGAGAGATGACGATAGGAGCAAAGAGTGCCGTGCAACCCACAATCATCAGCGTGTTGAATATATTGCTGCCCACTACGTTGCCTATGGCGATGTCCGCACTTCCTTTCAGGGCGGAAGATACACTGACCGTCAGTTCCGGGGCGGAGGTTCCGAAAGCAACGATGGTAAGTCCGATGACGATGGACGGAATATGAAAACGTTTGGCAATGGATGCCGCGCCGTCTGTCAGCCCATTGGCACCTAAAAGGATGAGGAGGAGACCTCCGATAAGAAAGAGAATATCCATAAATTTCTGATTTGTGTGCAAATATAATTAATTCCTTTCATGAAAAGTGAAAAACATTCCGTATGTTTGGCGCTTTAATTAAACTTAAGGTCCGGAGTAGCTGTCATCCTGAGCGTAGCCGAAGGATATCTTCTCCTACTTGTATAACGCAGCCTTGTGCCGGGAGAGTAGCTCCTTCGGCTACGTTCAGGATGACGGATACTACAGTTATGATAGTGCAAACTGATTTTAATTGAGTATTATTGAGTATTTATGAAAAGAATTAGCGCAATATGCATCTGTCTGTTGCTTCTGCCCGTGTGTGGGGTATCTGCCCAGTTGGTGGAGAAGGTAAGGGATATTTTTAATGAAGATACGTTAGGGGCGGTTGCACCTCTCAAATCAGATACCGATTCGGTGTATAAGCTGAAGATACGGCAGGAACTGGAAGCTGCGCGGCTGAGTGAAGCCAATCTCAGGATGGAGATCGAGCAGATGAAGCTGAAGTATGATGCGGCGGATTCCCTTAAGCTGGCACAGCAACGCCAGCGCATCGACTCACTCCGGAGAGTGACTCCGGGTGTTCCCGTGGTGGTGGAAGGTGATACGCTGTATTACCTGTTTGTCAAGCGTGGCGGGCACACTCCCCAGCAGCGTGCCAAGATGAACGCGGCGGCCATTACGGAACTGGGCAAGCAGTTCAACCTACGACCGGATTCGGTGTATATAGATCGCAGCGATATTGTTACCGACCTGATGTATGGAAATAAGGTGCTGACTTCATTCACCGACCAGGACGGATTGTGGGAAGGCTGCACGCGCGATGAACTGGCCGTTGCCAAGCGGAAGGTGGTAGTGGATAAGCTCAAAGTGATGAAAGACGAGCATAGTCTGTGGCAGCTTGGCAAACGTATTCTCTATTTTATTCTTGTCATTGTCGGCCAGTATCTGCTGTTTAAACTCACCATCTGGCTGTTCAATAAGCTGAAAGTCCGTATTCAGCGGTTGAAAGATACCAAACTGAAGCCTATCTCCATTCAGGACTATGAATTGCTGGATACACAGAAGCAGGTGAATCTGCTTGTTTTCCTGGCAAACCTGTTGCGATATGCGGTGATGCTGCTTCAATTGGTGCTGACGGTGCCGCTGCTTTTCTCCATATTTCCTCAGACCAAAGACCTTGCCTATAAGTTGTTCTCGTATATATGGGACCCTATAAAAAGTATCTTCCTGGGCATAGTGGAATATATTCCCAATCTGTTCACCATCTTTGTGATATGGCTTGCCGTGAAGTATCTGGTGAGGCTGGTGCGCTATCTTGCCAGTGAGATACAGTCGGAGCGGTTGAAGATAGGCGGTTTCTATGCCGATTGGGCTATGCCGACGTTCCACATTGTGCGCTTCCTGCTTTATGCGTTTATGATTGCAATGATTTATCCCTATCTGCCGGGTTCCAAGTCGGGCGTTTTCCAGGGGATATCGGTCTTTGTCGGCTTGATTGTTTCGCTGGGTTCGAGTACGGTGATCGGGAATATCATAGCGGGACTGGTGATTACGTATATGCGTCCGTTCAAGTTGGGCGACCGCATCAAGCTGAATGACACTACGGGAAATGTAATAGAGAAGACTCCGTTGGTGACGCGCATCCGTACACCGAAGAATGAAGTCGTGACCATCCCGAACTCTTTCATCATGTCTTCGCATACGGTGAATTTCAGTCAGTCGGCACGCGATTACGGGTTGATTATCCATTCGGAGGTCAGCATAGGATACGATGTACCCTGGCGGAAAACACATCAACTTCTGATTGAGGCCGCGTTGAATACCCCCGGTGTAGTGGACGACCCGCGCCCGTTTGTACTGGAAACGTCTCTACAGGATTATTATCCGGTCTATCAGGTGAATGCTTATATAAAGGATGCCAACCAGTTGGCACAGGTTTACTCCGACCTGCATCAGAATATACAGGACCGCTTCAACGAAGAGGGCATCGAGATTATGTCGCCGCACTATATCGCTACGCGCGACGGTAGTGAGACGACGATACCGAAGGATGATTTGCGAGGGAAGAAGTAATTTTCTTATCGAACTCAGTTTACGAGCCTCTACTTTTAATTGTACCGAATCCGGTACAATAAGTACTCTTTCGATGACAGGCAGTCTGAGTAGTTGCAATATATTTAAATGAAATCATTGTTCTATAAGTATGCACTTAAGTCCGTTAATCTTATTGCTTTATTATGAATATTATTGTCATTGCTCGTTTCATGTGGAAAGACGGGGCGAACGGTCTGAATTGAAAATCTGCCGACCGTCCCGATGATAGTAGGAAAGAATGCAAGGAAATGATATCGCAAATGTTTGGAAAGAAAGCTATTGACTTGGTTCTGGACTTATTTGTATGCGTTGTACTGATAGAACCAATCAAATTGTTTCGTAAAAAGGGTGACTCGTATCAAACAGCTCCTGCGAAAGAATAGAGAAGAACCTTGTAAATGGCGGATAAAACAGCTCTCAAAGGAAGATTCTCACCTTCATTTTACCGGAAAACGCCCTTTCATATCACAAGACTACACCCTTTAGAGCAGATAGCTACACCTTTTTGGGCGGATAACTACACCCTTTTGAGCAAATAGTGTAGCCTTCCGGGCAAGATAAATCACCATGCGGCTTCCCGTTCCCTACCGTGGGAACTGTCGTTCCCCTTAATGGGAACGGCAGTTTCTCTTAATGGGAACAAGAGTCTCTCTTAATTGGAACGACTGTTTCTCTTAATTGGAACGGTTGTTCCTTGGGGCGGGAACGGCAGTTCCCTGCCGGTGGGAAACTGCAAACTCTTATATATGAATGGCTTGGAAATATGATCAAAAAGCACTAATCGTAAGCATCAACAAGATGCCATACTTCAGTAGTCCGGCAAAGGTTGCAAATGTCGATCCGAAAGGCATATCAAGAAGAAAGCCGACAATAGAGACATCATTTTTCAGTAAAGAAGGGATGTCTCTTCTTGCTTTACCGTGCCATCACAATCTCCGAATAGGGATAGCCGCTGCCGGGAACCGATTGCCAGTCTTTACTTACTAAATCGTATGCATAAATCAGCCTGCCGCCCCGGTTAGTGTCGAACAATACGTAGAGCTTCAGTGTCTCTGTATCTTCAGCGAGCATGGTTATGGAACGTGCCGGGTTGGGGAATGTGGCAAATGGTTCTTTCAGGGTCAACGTAGTCTGGTCCCACAGGCGCAGTTCGGTCTGACCGTCGGTTTTCACTATGACGTATCCTCCGGTGCGCACGTACTTGGTGGTTCCGTTATCTTTTTTATCGGTTATTGTCCAGAAGGGAATGAGTGCGGTGGCCTGTATCTGCTCGCCGACATGTACTTTGCTACTTTGTAAATCTAGTACGACGGGCGCAAAGCTGTTGTTGCCGTTATCGGCTGAGAGCAATAGCTGACTGGCGCCGCTCTGTACGCCGGGGTAGCGTGTCAAGGCTTCGGGCTTTATGGTTGCAGGTAGTTCGTAGCGGTGAGCCATGGGGGGCATCTGGCTTCGGGTGTAACCCGAGGTTGTGACGGATGCGAACACCACTTCATTGGGAGATATCTGCCTCACGGCTGTTATGGAGCCATCGGTATTGTTGCAAAGGGTTAATATGTTTTCAAGTCCCGTATCCTGCCAGTAGCGCATGGAGAGGTCGTAACAGTATACCTTGCGGATTCCGTCCTTCGTTTGTATTCCGCAGAGACGTTGGCTTTCGGGGGCGTTCACTACGCAGGAGAAGTCTTTCTGGTCTTCTGCCAGTTCCACGATGTCCGTTGGGTTCGCTTTGGCGAGGTCTACGTGTTGGATGCAGTTTTTATAGCCCGTGTCGGAATGGGAGTTGGTGATGCCGTAGAGTTGGAACTCTTCGGGCGCCTGGCCGTTGGAGACTGCGATTTCGCCAAGCGTCATTATGTCGCCGGCGCGGCGCAGAAGTATTTTGGTAGTTGAAGCGGGATAGTGCCCGGGTGCCAGGAAGGTGATGCTTGTGGCAGTCTGTTCCAACATGACGGGCAATACGCCACGGGCATGTCCCTGATAGTTGAGTGCGGGCTCGTCGGGAAGCGGCCAATAGATTTCGAACATGACATCGTCATCAAGCTGGAAGCCTTGCGCTTTGATGGTTACTTTATCTCCGGGATTGAATACGGTGCCTGCGGCAGGCATTACGATGTCGGTTACTAAGATGGGCTGTTTGTCGTCATCTTTTGCACAGGCCGCAAGCAGCAGGCCGAATAACAGGAAGAGGTATATCTTCTTCATAGCGTTTTTTATGTTTGAACGATACAAAGGTATTATTTTTAGCGATATACTCTCTTCTCTTCACTGTGTATTTTGCGTCGGATAGTAAAAAAGGAATTACCGTGAGGTGCGTGTCACGGTATGCAGCACATTCCCTTTCTTGTCAATCATCCGCAACGTCAGTTCCTTCTTGTCTGCCGAAATGATGGAGAAACCCGGTTCCGGACTGCAAAACACTGTTCCTTCCGTGGGTTTCACTTTGCGGGAGAGGGAGCCGGAGGAGTTGACGATGTAATCAATATTGCTTCCCGCCTTGCGGATGTGCTGGAAGTTGTGGATATGTCCGCAGACGTACATATCTACTTTATGCTTGCGGAGTATCGGGTCGAGGCGGGCTTGCATATCCAGGCGTTCGCTGTCGTCCTTCGGAGTTTCGGCGTAGATGGGGTGGTGTCCGGCAACGATGACCCAGTCTTCTTTTGCGGCGGTCAGTACGGAGTCTATCCAGGCGAGTTGTTGCTGTAAGTCCTGCTTGCGGGCGTCGGGATAGGTGGCGGAGTCGTTGCGGTATTTGTCCATCATGGGGGCGGTGTCCACCCAGACGATGCGGAGGGTGATGCCGTCGTCTTCGAATGCTTTGGTATAGTAGCGGGCGGGCATGGTCCAGCGGCGGCTGACGTTGGTGTAGTCCATTACGGCTTGCGTGTTGCCGCGGTATTCGTGGTTGCCAAGTACGGGAAACCAGTCTATCATCAGTTCCGGGTGGGAGTAGATGAGCTCGTAGTTGGTCATCCACAGAGGGTCGTTCACGCTGCGTACGCCTTCAAAATGGTGGATGTCTCCGGTGGCGACTACGAATTCGGGACCGACTTCTTCGGCTATGGTTCCCATCAGTTCGGCTATGGGCTTCTGGTCGTAATAGCCATTGCGGCCGAGGTCGTTGGCGACGTAGAAGTTGAATTTCTTGTCGAAGATGGAATAATCCGTTATCTGTGCGGTTGCCCAGTTGCTGAGGAGGACAACTAAAAGGAGAAAGAATACTTTTTTCATTATTATATTGATTTGATTGTTAGAAGTTGATTTTCACACCTGCATTCACTTTCACTCCGTAATGTTCGCTCTGCATCGTCCGCTCCTTCGTTCCTTGATAGTATCGCAAGGGCTGGTTCAGCAAATTGGTGGCTTCGGCATAGAACGTTGTTTTCAGTTTCTTTCCGAAAGTATAGCTGGCGTTGGCATCCATATAATTCACTGCGTCGTAATAGCGGTCGTAGAACTTATCCGCTCCCATCTCGTCGATAAATGCCGATGCATAGTTGTAAGAAAGGCGGAGGCTCACGCCGGATTTCTCAAAGAAGAGCGAAGCATTGGCCGTGTGCTCCGGAGAACCCGGCAGGCGCAGACCGCTTTCATTCTCACGTCCCTCGAAGTTGAAGTTATCCACGCGGGAGTAAGAGTAAGTGTATGTTCCGTAGAAGCCGATGCATTTCAAGGCCGGGGCTATGAAACTGAAGTCGCGCTGATAAGCTACCTCCACACCCAGCAGGTCGGCGTTGCCCGAGTTGCGCGGCTGGCTGAACTTGGTATACGTGGTTCCGTTGTAATTGTAGTTGCGCATAGTCTGGTCTACGATGAAATCATTGATTTTCTTGTAGAAGACACCGGCACTGACAAGACCGATGCTCTTGAAGTAATACTCACCGCTCAGGTCGAAGTTATAAGAAATGGTGGGTTTCAGGCCCGGATTACCCAAAGAGATGGAGTTGTCGCTACGCTTAATCGTAATATTCGGTGCCAAGGCCGCATACTTAGGTCGTGCAATTGTATTGGTGAACGAGGCACGCACCTTGAAGTCATCGTTTACATCATACTTCACAAGAACGGAAGGAAGCACATTCAGATAACTGTCCGACTCGTAGGCTGTGCGGGTGGTCTTGTCTTCGTCCGCATCATACTGGCTACCCGAATATTTCACATGTGTATTCTCCAGACGCAGGCCCAGCATCAAGTCCCACTTCTCACCCAGTTTCTGGTCGAAACGCAGATAACCTGCCGCAACGGTTTCTTTGGCGTTGAAGTTGGTGGCAAGCTCTTCCTGCACCTGGTTCTTTTCAAACAGACTTGCATTGTTCAAGTCAAGTTCTCCCAGATACTCCTTGCTTATGAAGCTACCGGCTTTATATTGCTTGCCCGGCATGTATCCGTCCCGGTTCTGGTCTACGGCAGCCGCCAGACTGGCTTTGTCGAAACCGTCTTCATCCAGCGGGGTGTATTCGTAGAAATCAATCTCTTTATCTTTAGTCTTATGCACCACCTTGGTTCCGAAGCGCAGATGATTGCCGAACTTTCCTTTTGTGAGCGGCAAGCTGAAATCGAGCTTGAACTTGAAGTCCTTCTCTTGAATATCTTCCTGTTGCTCCGTCACCTCTTTCAGGCTGAAATCGTCGTTCAGATACATAGCCGAACCTTCCTGCGGAGTAAGCAACGGCTTGCGCTCATCGCTCAAATCCATTGTGAACTTCTGTTTCTTCAGTTGATAGTCGATGTAGCGTTCATTGGGACGTTCTTCGCTGGCTTTGGCGTAGTTGACGCTCCACTTTGTATCCAGTTTGCCGAAGAGGTGCTCGCCGCCGAGGGTGAAGTCCATCGTGCGCTGACGTTCCAGACGGGCGTTGCGGTTGTCGGGTGTGCCGCCTTTGGTCTGCACGCGCACGGCGCCTTTGTTGTTGATGGAACAATATTCGTTGCCATTGTCGTCTTCTTCCAGATTGATACCTTTCACGTTGAGGCGGTAACGGTTTTCCCAGTCGTTGCGGTTGTTGAAGATGCCTTTGAAAGTCAGCTTGTGGTTTTCGTTGATGTTCCAGTCCAGTGCGGCGGAGTAGCTTTGGCGTTCGCGGGTGACGTAGTATTGGCGCACCTGATAGTCGGTGATGCAAAGTTCTCCGGTTTCTACGTCCTTGTCCCATACAAATTCGATGTCATCCGAGCCGGAGGGGGAGTTCTGATAGGAAGCGGAAAGAATGAGTCCCAGTTTGTCGTTGAAGAAGCGGTCACCATAGGTGAAACCCAGGTTCAGTTGTGCTTTGTCGCTAATCCAGTTGTAGCCTGTTCCGGCGGTGGCACTGATGAAGCGTTTATAAGGAGAGTTCTTCGTAATCAGATTGATGGAACCACCGATGGCGTCGGCATCCATATCTGGGGTGACTACTTTGTTCACTTCGATGGTCTGTATCATATCTGCCGGGATGAGGTCCAGTTGCACGTTGCGCGTATCACCTTCGGCAGAAGGAACGCGGTTGCCGTTGATAGTGACGGAACTCATGTCGGCAGAGGTGCCGCGTACTTGTCCGAAGCGGGCTTCACCCTGGTCGTACTGTACGTTGATACCCGAGATGCGTTTCAGTGCATCACCTATGTTGGAGTCGGGGAACTTGCCTACCTGGTCGGCAGACACTACATTCTTGATGCCGAGGCTGTTCTTCTGCGAATTGACGGCGCGGCGTTGTCCCTGAAAGGCGCCGCCTACCACTACTTCCTGTAGTTCCACTCCTTCATTCATCACTACGTCTTTTTCTAAAGTGCGTCCTTCGGGAATGGTTATTTTCAGTTCTACGGGTGAATAGCCCACATAACTTACTTTTACGGTATACGTCCCCGGTTCCAGATTGGGGAAAGTGTAGAAGCCATTGACGTCGCTCGTCACTCCGGCATGCAGTTTCTCGATGTAGATGGAGGCACCCGGAAGGGTTTGTTTTGTGGCATCAATGATGCGGCCGCGTACGGTGCCCTGTTTCACTACGTTTACTTTCTCGTCGGCTTTTGCCGTGCTGCCGACTGTTAGAAATAAGAATAAGAGCGTGAATACTTTAACAATGTGTTTCATACCTGTTGTCATTCGTTGATTAATTTGCCGCAAAAGTAGAGACGTGGCGTTTCATACGTTTTGCGGCAAATTTAAGAATCAGTAACAAATATGATACATTCCGGTTACAATCGGTAATGGAAATAATCCACATCTACGAAACCGGCCTCTCCCTTATCATTAAAACAATAAATGCCTACGCGGTCACCCCTGTAATTTCCCCATACCAATTGATAAGGTTCTCCAAACGGCAGGAAGTTATCCCCGTCCAGACTATAATAATAGTGGGATTTACCATCTAACCCCCACTGCGTCCTAAGCCATACATATTGCGACCGGATGGGTATTCCTCTCGTTATGTCATCATTCTTTCTATATTCCAGATAGCAGGTACCCTCTTCTTTTACTATGCCAATGGCCGAATGTTGTGAGGAGAAGTGGCAAAGCCCGTTCTTTTGCCCGTCTTTCATATTGGAAATATCCATCTTTATCACGACCTCATTATCTTGCTTTCTGAAAGTCCTCTGCGTAAGTATATTGCCGGCTTTCAGCAGTTTATCGGTCTCTAAAGGTCGGTAAGCTTTCAGGCGTAACCAGCCCGGACGTTCGGTGAGTGAAAAGTATTCCTTCCTCGGCTGATAGTTCCACTGCCACTGCGGGGCAAGCCGTTCATCGTCGAAATCATCACTACGCTTGATAGATAGTTTCTCAGTATATTTGAAAGGCATCTTTCCACTCCATTTCATTGCACCGATGTTCTGGGGCAGCACTTCACCCAGTATGGGCCAGCCATCTACCCACGCAACAGGTAGCAGACTGACAATTCGCCCGCTCCAGTCTCCCGTGCCGTGGTGGGTCAGGAAATACCAGTTATTATCTTTTCCCAAGATGATGCCTCCCTGGTTCGGTTCCATGGCTTCACAACCGGGCAGTGCCAATTGTCTCTCCTCTTTATAGGGCCCTGTCAACTTCCTGGAACGCTTTGCCATGACGTAACGGCCCACTCCCGGCTTATGCTCACTGAAAATCAGATAATACCAGCCGTTCACCTTAATCAATTTACTGGCTTCCCTGCCACTGCCCGAATTGATGAGTACCGCAGATTTCCGGTCGATGCTTTTCCCATCTTCAGCCATCTTAAAGAGATAGGTCTTATATCCGTCGGCAAAATGGGTGCCGACAAAGTAGGCTTTCCCGTTGTCATCCCACATTGCAGTACAATCGTCCCAGCCTGCTTCGGCAAGAAGCGGTGTCAGTGGTTCCCACGGACCTTCGGGGTGAGCGGCAGAGGTCATGAAGTACCCTTCGTCGGGTGTACCGAAGAATAAGTAGAAACGCCCGTTATGATGGCGGAGGGTTCCGGCCCACACGCCACGGCCATAGCGGTCCATGCGGGTCCAGTTCAGGGATTCACTTATTTGGGTCAGGTCATCTATAATATTGCTGCATATTTCCCAGTTCACCAGGTCTTTGGAATGTAGCAGCGTCATTCCCGGAGAGAACTGGAAGGTGGAGGATATCGCGTAATAGTCTTCACCAACTCGGATACAATCAATATCGCTATAATCTGACGGAATGATGGGGTTCAGGTAGGTACCGTCTTCCTGGTCGCCCCAGTTTTTCCAGTTTCCCCATTCGGTTTGTTGCTGCCCCATCAGGTAGCCGCTAAAATATACGCAAAAGATTAGTGCTAATAGGTGTTTCATAATAACTTCTTATTAGTAAATATTCCATTCCCAAATTCCTTTTACGCCCTCTGATATCTTTATCCTGAGATACCGGTATTTCTTGCCTGGTGCATCCGTATGCGGCGACTGTATTCTTATATCTTCATGTCCTCCACAAGCTTCCCATACCTTTCCATCGTTCGAACCTTCAAGCAGATAGGCATGTCCGGCTGTGGGACGCACAAAGTAGACTTCACTGCGGCGCACCTTCCTGGTTGTTCCCAAATCTGCAACAATCCAGCTTTCATTATCCCTGTCAGCCGCCATCCACCGCGAGCCATTGGCCCCATCTGCTGCAAAAGCGGGAACGAAATATTCTGTTCGGCGGCACAAAGTATCCTTCATCGGTTTGATGTGTAAAGGCTCTGCTATACTGGACGCATAAATGGTGTCTACCTTTATTTTCTTCTCCCGCTTTACCTTCCGCAAGGCGCCCACTCCATCCAGAGTAAGTTCGACAGGCCGGATGGTGCCGTCATCATTAAACTCCAATCGGTTTACATAAGTTTGCCGGTTTGTACTACGCCGTCCAAACTCCAGATAAGCGAAATAATAATCATCCGTTCCTTCCGGACTGAATACACAACCATGTCCCGGGCCGAAAACTCCCTTTTTATAATCAGTCGTGGAAACTATGTCCTGCTTAGGAAATTCAAACGGCCCCATTGGAGAAACTTTGCTCATCACATAAGCATACTGATACTTTTCGTCTCCTCCAATGGTGTATAAATAATAGTATATTCCTTTTCTTTTAAAGAAAATGGGTCCTTCGGAATATTCTTTGCGGGGAGTGGAGATCATTTGGATGTCCGAATCCACCGTTATCATGTCTTTATTAAGTTTAGCCACATGCCTGCGTCCCCAGAACACATAAGCCTGACCGTCGTCATCAATAAACACCTCAGCATCAATGCCTCCGGGATCTTCTGTTTGTAATAAGGTGGAAGTCGTGAAAGGTTTATGAAACTCATCTTTTCCACGGGCCAGCCTGAAAGGACCATCCGGACTATCCGCTACTGCGGGATACATATATCCGTTTATTGTCGGATAAATGTAGTATTTACCATTGGCAGCGACAGCCTTACTGGGTGCCCAGTACTTTTCTTTCGCGGCAGAAGGGAAATAAGTACCGTCAAAGCTCCAATGAACAAAGTCCTTTGATTTCCATACCACAGGCGGTCCCGAAGTTTTCAATCCCCGGCCATATCCGTCAGTGGTAGCGTAGCAATAGAACGTTCCGTTTATTTCCTGAATGCTTGCATCTGCAATCATATCAGGTATCAAAGCGTTACCGAAAGGATTGTCTGCTCCTGTCTGCGCTGTTATTGGCTCTGAAATCAGAATCCCTAACATTAAACTGGTAAAAAGACTTTTCTTCATAATATTATAATCGTTTTAAGGTTACACCTACTTTAAGAAAAAGCAAAGTAAAGCTTTTCTATCAGAATTCTTACTATTCATATAGATGAAACATTCGCTCCATCAGTTTCCATTTCTCTGCAGAGGTGCTTGTAGGTACACACTCCTGAAATTTGGATACATACTCTTCCCATTCTGCTTGTCTGGGTAAATGAGAAAGCTTGTCCATAGCTGTTTCCCAATCGAAGTCAAGCGGTGTTTCTATAATCATGAATAACCGGGAACCTAATATATAGATTTCCATCTCTAAAATACCTACTGAACGAATGCCGGCTCTTATTTCCGGCCAGGCTTCAGGTTTGCTGTGGCACCTGATGTACTCCTTAATTAGTTTTGGATTGTCTTTTAAATCCATAGTCTGGCAATATCTTTTTACCGGGCAATGGTATTCCTTTACTTGATATCCTTTATTTGTCATAATCTTATTGCATTAAAAAACTATATAATAATATAAGTATCCGGAGACAAAGTTCCGGATACTTAACCATACCTATTAATTACTTGTCCATTAAATAAAAACTAATTGTATCCTGTATTCTGTTTGAGGTTCTTATTGACATTCAGATCATTCTGTGGTATTGGGAAATAACGGTTATGAGGTGACCAGGTGCGCTTTTCAAACTGATAATACATGTCTTCATCAACCGGAGAAGCTGCAGTTCCGCTTCCCCGATAATTCCGGGCTTTGGGATCGTCTGATAGTTTAACGCCTGTGAATGTATGGTTCAACTCTTTTTCGGCAATGCCCCAACGCAGTACATCATAATAACGCAGGCCTTCAAAAGCCAGTTCAACCCGCCTTTCTTTGCGGACAGCTTCACGGATTAGTTCCTGAGACATATTGGCTTTTTCAAGCTTTGTTAATTTTACACGGTCACGAATGTCGTTTATTGTAAGGTCGAGAATGTCTTGGTCTACGGCACTTGGCTGAGCTTCGTTCAAAGCTTCCAGATAGCTTAACAAGACTTCTGCATAACGCATTATCGGCGTATAAGTGGGAGTAGCTCCCAAATTGTTGATTATGGAAGGATCACATCCTTTCTTGGGGCAATAACCATTAAACAGGGCAAACTTGTTATAGTAATCTGAAGTGTTGGCACCTTTGAAACAATCGTAGGTTATGTCGTTATATGTACTTCCGGGATAACTTCCCAATGGCGGCAAGAAGACGGACGCATATAAACGTAAATCACGATTTGCATAGGGGTCATTTTCATCATATACTTCAGATGTTTTTATATCCTTACCGTCTGTACAAAAGTACTCTTTGACCAGTTCATTATAAGGGGCAAATTGGTGCCAACCACCGTAAGCAGCCTCAGGATACAAATATTGATAACGTGAATTTGTATATAAGTCCTTTACTCCCATGATGCAGAATATTGTTTCAGGACTATATTCTCCGCCTATCTGGAATAGCTTTTCATAACTATCTTCACCATAACGGCGATCTAGTTCATATGTTCCGGAATCAATGACGCTACGCAAAACAGCAGCGGCTTCCGACCATTTCTCTTGTGCCAGATAGAGACGGCTTAACAATACTTGTGCTGCTCCTTTCGTGAAACGTCCATATTCTTCCGACGAGTATTTGGTTGGCAATAGATTGATGGCTGCTTTCAAATCAGTTTCCACCTGAGCATAGACGTCCGCTTGTGGAGTTTGTGAGATGGTGTTAGCTTCTTCTACTGACAATGTTTTCAATGGCATCGGTACATCTTTATAATAAAATGCAAGATTGAATAAGAAATAGGCACGCAGGCATTTCACTTCGGCTGACCAGATTTCTTTTTTATCTCCATCCATAGGACAGTCCGTTATATTTTCTAGGAAGACATTGTATTTGGCTATCTGGGTATAGGCGTTTCCCCAATACCAACGCAGATTACCATTGGTGGCAACTGTGTTGGAACTTGCCATCAATGTGGAAAAGTTTTCTTTTTCCGTACCATTTCCTCCGGCAAAATCCAGATAGAGCAATCCTTGTGGGGTGGCAAAATCATCATGCGACCAGCCGGTCTGGAAACGATAGCACCCGGTCAATGCCAGCATAGCATCTCCTTCACCTGTCCAAAAGCTACCATCAGAAATAGATGAAGGAGGTTCTTTATCTAATAAGTCTGAACAACTTACTGTTACCAATGATAAAGCCAAAGTAACTAAACAGGCTTTTGTTATTTCTAATGTATGATATATATTTTTCATATTGTTCTTGATTGAATCGTTAACTTAGAACTTGATATTAAATCCAAATGAATAGATGCTATTGATAGGATAATAGGATGGACCATCTCCTGTAGCAATTTCATTTTCCGGGTCCCAACCTTTATAGAAACTGTTGAAAGAGAACAGATTCTGCCCGCTCACATAGACACGTACATTTTCCATTCCTATTTTCTTTGTCCATGTTTTTGGGAAGGTATATCCTATTTGCATATTCTTCACACGCAGGAAACTGGCATTACGTACCCAGTAATCAGAGGTCTGAAGGTTTGTATTATTCATATTCAGAGTTTCCAAACGTGGATATTCTGCCCATTTATTGGGATTTGCTTCTGTCCAGCAATTATCTGCCTGCCATCTCTGGATTTGTCCCCCATTGTAAAATGCATAAGCCATATAAGAACCGATGAGGCGTTTGTGTCCTCCCAAACCTTGCAGTAAAGCGGAGAAATCGAGTCCTTTGTAAGATGCTGACAGATTCAGACCATAATAGAATTTAGGGGTGGTGCTTCCTAATACGGTGCGGTCATATTGTGCATCCACTTTGCCATCAGGCACTCCGTCAGGACCGCTGATGTCTTTGTATTTCACATAGCCTGGTTTTAGGCTTGATTTACCAACCAATTGTTCAGGGGCTGCATCTATTTCAGCCTGGTCTACGAATAAACCATCTGTCTCGTAACCATAAATTATTCCGATAGGTTGTCCCACAATACGGTTATTATTGATTTCTTCAGTAGCACCATTTGCCAGTTTCTCTACGGCATTCTTTACCCAGGTAAAGTTAGGGGAGATGCTAAAGCGGAAGTTACGTCCGATTTGTCCGTTATAAGTAAGATTCACCTCGATACCCTTATTGGATACAGCACCAATGTTTGACTGTCCAACCCCGCGTCCCATTATGCTGGATACTTCTACCGGTGCCAGAATGTCTGAGGTATATTTATAGAAGTAATCCAAAGTACCGGTAAAGCGTCCGTTAAACAGACTGAAATCCAAACCGATATCCGTGATAGCTGTCTTCTCCCAGGTTATTTCCGGATTATTATAAGTTCCTGCGGCAGCACCGGGTTGCAGGGCGGCAGGATTGCCAAAGGGATAATCTTGTCCAAGGCTGTAAGTTTGTTGATACGGATAGACACCGATGTTTTGATTTCCCAATACACCGTAGGAAGCACGAACCTTCAGATTATCGAATATATTAGAAACGGAACTGTTTTTCCAGAAGTCTTCTTCTGAGATTCTCCATCCGGCAGATACAGATGGGAAGATTCCCCAACGATGTCCGTCTGCAAAACGGGAAGAACCATCATATCGCAAATTGGCTTCCAACAGATAACGGTCTTTCAGTGAGTAATTGATACGTCCGAAGAAAGATAATAATGCGTATTCTTCCAGTGAACTGTTATTCGTAGCTGTTGCTTTGTCACCTGAACCTAATTCATACAGATAGTTATTGGGGAATGTATTTCTGTAACCTTCTAACCCTCTATTGGCTGATTGCTCTACAGATGTACCTGCCAGTAACTTAAAACTATGATCTTTTATCCGCTTTTCATAAGTAGCCAATGCTTCGAAAGTAGTGTATGTATTGTTGGCTGTCCAGACATTCAAAGAAGCCGGTCCCACAGTCTTGCTTTCGTCAAAATAAGTATCCGCACGATAAGCTTTATCATACTTAGTCCAGTAATTAACCCCTGCTTTTCCGATGAAAGAGAGTCCCTCAATGGGAGTGTCCCATTTCAACTGACCGGAAGCACTGATATTTCTATTGATGTTTTGCACGAAAGATTCACTTGCCAGCCATGCCTCCGGGCTGTAATTGTCCTGATACCCAAAACTGCCGTCAGACTTCTGGCCTGCATAGATAGGACCCTGGCGCACGGCATATCCTATCATCCCATCAATACTTTGAGGCTCTCCATTGGGAGCATTGTATTTATTATTATAGGCATTGATATTCAGGTTGAGGGTAAGTCCTTTGGCTATTTCACTTTTCATCGTGAATAATGCTGTCATACGTTCGTTAGAAGTATTTGCCGTCATACCTTCCTGGTTGCGGTATCCTATAGATAAGTTGTAGTTGGTTGTAGCATTACCGCCTTGTATGCTGATATTATGCTGATGTTGGAAACCGGAACCTGACTCCAATAACCATTTCAGATGATTTACATTAGGATAATTATCGGGGTCTGAGCCGTCTTTGAATTTCTGTATCTCTTCAGGAAGGTAGGCATCTTGCTTATCCATATTGTGCATAGCCATATTGTAGTATTCTGCATACTCCCATGATGGTAGGAAATCCGGTAACTCTGTGGGACGTTGCCAACCAAAAGAATTGCTGTATGTGATGGTGGTCTTTCCTTGTACTCCCTTTTTGGTTTCAACCAGGATGACACCATTAGCGGCACGGTTACCGTAAATAGAGGCTGAGGCGGCATCTTTCAGGAAAGAAATACTCTGAATGTCGTTGGGGTCTATATCGTCTATATTCCCGGATAAACCGTCAATCAATACTAACGGATCTGTTCCGGCATTGGAGAAGGTACCTGTACCACGTATTTTGACCGTTGCTCCTGTTCCCGGACGACCGGAAGTTTGTAAAACACTCAGTCCCGGTGCTAAACCTGCCAATGCTTGTGCAGTACTCATCACAGGTTTGCTGGCTAAGTCTTCGGCCGATATGGAAGATACAGATCCTGTCAGATTCACCTTCTTTTGTGTACCATAACCTACGATTACAACTTCTTCCAGCTTCTTCGTATCTTCTTCCATAATGATGCGAAGCTGCTTATTCTCTTCTGCCTTTATCTCCTGAGAAATATAACCTACATAACTGATATGGAGAATATCTCCGGTTTTAGCTGTTACGGTAAATTTACCATCCAGATCGCTGACAGTTCCATTATTGGTACTTTTAACCAATATGCTTACCCCAATCAGGGGTTCGCCAGAAGAATCGGTAACTAAGCCTTTCACATTGCTTTGCACTTGTGCCCAAGTAGCGTTGCTAAGATGACAAACCAATAGGATCATTATGAATCTCATTGGTTGCATAAGTCCATACGTTAATCTGTTTCTCATAATTTTAATTGATTATTGGGTTATTTTTAAGGTATAGCGAGAGCTTATCGACTTAAAAAAAGCCGATAAATACTCTCTTATTCCTTATGATTTTATTTCTTTATTTTAAAGACGGGAGCTATGTTGTTGAGCTTTTTCTCCGGCAGATTAATGGAAAGCCCTTCTGCTGTGCGGTTGAATCGTACCGGGCCATATCCGAGCAGTTCTACCTTCCTTATCTTTTGCGGAAATAGTTTGCTGTCGGCAGCTAATGATTTGATGATTACATTTCCATTTTCCGGCCAAGCCAGAACCGTGGCATATAAATCCTTCTTGGTTTGGGTGAAACGGATCTCTTGTGCCGTAGCTTTGCTATATGCTCCTTCGTTGAATCCTTGTGCATTGATTTTAATATCGGCTTCGGCTATCGGACCTTCGCCGAACACTTCCCAAGGTCGGGTGCTGTAGATAGCTTCTTTATTAATATTCATCCATTCGCCGAATTCATTCAGTATCTTTTCTTCTTTTTCATCAAACGTACCGTCGGCCCGCAATGGAACACTGAGAAGCAGATTACCATTCTTACTTACGATGTCAATCAACAGTTTTGCGACATCCGAGGCTGATTTATACCAGTTATTCTCATAGACAGATGTAGTGTAATGCCATCCGCCAATGCATGAACAGGACTGCCAGGGTCGCTCCATTATTTCATTGGGTGCACCGCGTTCTACATCCCAGACGATGGCTTTGCGTTGGTTTTCATCCAATATCTTACTCAACATGACGGCTTCCAACTTGCCTTTGTGGGTCGCCATATTGTGGTTATAGAAGTGAGCCGCAATCTTCAGTCCGGCATCACTGATTGGATAGAATGGAGCTACAGTCACATCAAAATAAATCAGATCGGGATTATAGCGGTTGATGGCATCTACGGTACGGTCATAGAAGTTTGTGCAGTATTCCTGAGTAGGCAAACATGCCCCGTTTCCCCAAGCCCATTGGCTATGAATCATGCCATCCGCCCAGCTACCTTTACTCATCGGATGATTTTGTGCATATAAATCCTGAGGGTCGTATCCTTCCCACCATTTGCCTTTACCATCCGCTTTTGTTAAAGTGCCATCGTAAGGGACACCGGCTTTAGGTCCGTGTCTGTCATAACGTTGGGAGGGTTCATACCAGGTCCAGGCATGGTCAGCATGGAAACTGATACCAAATGGAAGCTCGTATTTGCGTGCCGCTTTTTCCCATTCTGCCAAGATATCACGTTTCGGACCCATGTTCTTTGAATTCCATGGTTGATATTTACTATCCCAAAGGTCAAAGTTATCGTGATGGTTACCTAAAGCAAAGAAATACTGCGCTCCTATTTTCTTATAGAATGCAACCAGTTCATCCGGATTCCATTTTTCTGCTTTAAATAAAGGGATGATGTCTTTGAATCCCACTTCAGAAGGATGACCGTAGTGCTCTACATGATGCTTATATTCTGATGTTCCTTCCATATACATGGAGCGTGCCATCCAGTCGCCCGAGCCTTCTACACACTGAGGTCCCCAATGCGCCCATATTCCGAATTTTGCGTTCCTAAACCATTCGGGAACTTGGTAATTCTCCAAAGACTCCCATGTAGGTTGGAATTTACCTTTCATCATAGGTTCGTTCTTTTCTGAAACCGGAACCTGATAGTTCTGGGCAGATAAGGTTCCTATTGAAAGAACTAAAGAGGCTAATAAAATTCTGGTTCTCATAGGTATTAATTTTGTTTCTATTGTACATTGCAAAGATATGGATTAATTAATAGTTATAATAGGATTAAAAAGTGTTTGTATTGGAAAATATCGATTATATAAATAGGATATATCTGATATGATAGGATAAAAACGATTTTTATATTGAGAATATCGATAATCGTTTTGAATGATAAAGAAATTCACCTACCTTTATCGAGTTACTAAATACTATATACTATGGTTTCATTGGTTGATAAGTTACACCCTCTTGTGTTGAATGTCGGTTTAGCTGTGCATAATGCAGATTGGAACTGGAAGAATGTAAATAGTCCGTTTACGCGCTTATATTATATAACGGAAGGGACTGCCCAAATACAGTTATCGGGGAGCGTACAAATTTTAAAACCAAACTATCTGTATTTTATTCCAGCTTTTACTATACATAGTTATATATGCAATTCCTATTTTTGCCATTACTACCTGCACATTTATGAAGAGCATCAGTCAGATTCCAATTTATTAGATGAGTGGGAATTTCCGGTAGAGATACCTGCCGGTGATTTAGATTTGGCTCTATTTCAGCGTCTATGTGCAATAAACCCTCACATGAGTTTGCCTAAGTCGGACCCTTCGACTTATGATAATAACTCAACGTTGATGGAGAATCTTCTGAAGAACAAGCAGCGTGCGTTATGTGATAAGGTTGAATCACGTGGTATTGTATATCAGTTACTGGCACATTTCTTAAAGCGTGCGCAAGTTAAAGTAGAGACGAAAGACGATCGAATAGAGAAAGCTATTCTTTATATACGCAAACATATCTATGAGGCTATAGACCTGACAACTCTGTCTGAGAACTCATGTTTGTCAAAAGATCATTTTATCCGTTTATTCAAAAAAGAGACTGGTGTGACTCCTTCAAAATATATCAATCAGAAGAAAATAGAAAAAGCACAACTCATCCTGGTAACAGATGAGATGTCTGTAAAGAACGTGGCTTTTTCCCTTTCTTTTGATGACTATTCTTATTTTAATCGGCTCTTTAAAAAGACAACAGGACTTACTCCGCAGGAGTATCGGAACTCCTACCATTAATCCGGTTCACCATACACTCTCTTCTACGAAACAAAAAGAAGAATCTGCTTCTTTTTCATACACAGGGAAAGCAGATTCTTCTTTTATATCAGGATAATAGAGACCAGATTCTCTTTGTATTACTTATGTACCGAGAATTTATAGATGCATTGGCTTTGGTACTTTTCTCCCGGTCTTAACACTGCCGACGGCCATTCCGGTTTATTAGGCGTATCGGGATATTTATCCGTCTCCAGGCAAACTGCTGCACGGAAGTTATAAACAATGCCTTTCTTCCCCGTCAGAGTACCATCTAGGAAGTTTCCACAATATACCTGTATGCCAGGTTCATTGGTATAAACATCCAGAACTATACCGGTTTTGGGTGATTCAAGAGTAGCGCATACTTTAGTTACATCCCCTTGAGTGTTCAGTACCCAGTTATGGTCTATTCCGTTTCCACTCTTCAGCTGTTCAAACTCCTGATTGATATTTGCACCGATTGCTGTAGGCTTTCTGAAATCCATGGGAGTTCCTTCTACCGTTGCAATCTCGCCTGTTGTCATGAAAGTGCTGTCTATCGGGGTGTAGTTATCGGCATTCAACGTTAACAGATAGGCAGAGTTATCAGTTGTGGGATCACCATCCAGATTGAAGTAAGAATGATTGGTCATATTGACAATAGTCGGCTTATCCGTTTCGGCTTCATATTGAATATCGATGGCGTTATCATCCGTCAACTTCATAGTAACCGTACACTGCAGGTTACCGGGAAATCCTTCTTCTCCGTCCTTTGCCAGATAAGTCAGTTGTACCTCCTGATCGTTCTTTTGTACTCCTTTGTATACACGGTACTGGAAACCTTTCGGTCCACCATGCAGACAATGACCATAGTTATTTTGTGGCAACTGGTACTCCACACCATCCAGTGTGAAGCGCCCTTGGTTGATGCGGTTGGCATATCGTCCAATGCTTGCTCCGAAGTCGGACGGATATTTGATATAGTCCTGTATAGAGTCGAATCCCAGAACCACATCCTTCATGTTACCATCTTTATCGGGAACCATGACCGATACAATACGGCCTCCGAAATTAGTGATGCAAACTTCCATGTTGTTTTTGTTCTTCAACACAAACAGGTCTGTCTTTTCACCATCGACTTCTGTCTGGAAATCGCTTCGCTTCAATCCGGATTCAGTCAGTTCTTCTTTTGTTGTTGCGGTACATCCAACCACTAGGATGGCACATACCAAAATCATCAGTTTATTCATATTCTATTAATTAGATTGCTTTTCGTAACGGAAGAAATCAACATCCACGTATCCACCGGCAGCCTTTGTGGCATAATTGAATATAGCGAATTTATTACCAGTGAAGTGCGCCATACTGAATATCATGTGGAATTTGTCGCCTATCGGAGTCCAGTTAGTGTCATCCAGGCTATAGGAGAATTGGGCATAGTCAGTGGTAAAATCACACTCCATTTTCAGGAAGACGATATCCTGATTCAGTTCGCGCCGTGCTTTTTCTACATTGCGGTCGGTCATCACCAGATACTTTTTTCCATACTCTTTCACGACAGAGAGGATTCCCGGTTCAGAACAGAATGCTGCCAATCCTGCATAGTCACCATCGTTCATGAAGGTGAGGTCTAAGGAAACGACACCACTACATTTGGGACCTTCAGTGCGTTGCGTCAGTGTGTTGCGGGCTTCGAAGAGGTTCTTTACTACTTTTCCGGTTTTCAGTCTCAGATAGCCCGGGCGTTCGGTGAGAGTCCATAGCAAATTATCCGGATTATGATTCCATTGCCAGGTCAGTCCCAGCTTGGGAGCTTCGTCGAAGTTGTCGCTGACTACCAGTTCCGTCTTTTCATCATATCCTTGTACGGGTACTTTCATTACCGGAGGCACTTTGCCATTTTCGTCCCCCAGCATGGGCCAACCATTTTCCCAACGGCAAGGCATCAGCACAGGTACACGGCCTACGGCTTCGTGGTCCTGAAACAACATAGCATACCATTCGCCTGCTTCTGTATCGATGAAGCATCCTTGTGCTACACCGTGATTGGCATATCCGAGATCATCCGAAAGAATGGTTTTCATCTCATAAGGTCCGGACACTTTATCGGAACGGAAGCAGAGTTGTGTGCGTATGCCGCCTTCCGGCCACCAGATCAGAGTGAGGTAATATTTACCATTGAATTTATAGAAGTGAGTGCCTTCCAGTAACCCTTGTGGCTCACCGGGGATAACTTCTACCTGTAAGCCGTTAGGATTGATTCCAGACAAATCCTTATTGAATTCAATGATACGGATATGGCGTGCACCATAAGCCAGATAAATGCGTCCATCATCGTCGAACAACATGGAAGCATCGTGCAGATACTCATCAATCACAAGCTTCTGTTCCCATTTTCCTGCCGGATCTTTTGCCGTATAAATGTAGGATTTGTTTCCTGTACCGAAGAATACATAGAAAAGCCCGTCGTGATAGCGTAAGGAAGCAGCCCATTGTCCGCGGCTGTAGATATTACCGCCTTCCAGATCATTGTATGGGCTCTCTTTGAGTTCATCAAACACATAGCTGATGATTTTCCAGTTAACCATGTCTTTGGAGTGCATGATAGGCGCTCCGGGTGACATGTGTGCGGTAGTGCTAATCATATAGTAATCACTACCTACGCGTATAACGTCAACATCCGGTACATCAGCATAGATGACCGGATTGGTGAAAGTTGTTTCTTCCTCAGCTGCCTGCTTGCCGGCATTCGTACAGCCGGCAAGGAGAAACAGCACAAGGCAACTTATCCATAAAGATGCTTTGTTCATTATTGTTTGTTGATTTCAGAGTTTCAGTTTAATCATTTAACCTTTGTCCCTGACGGTTTTTTCAACCGCATCGTCTTTGGATAAGGGGTACCTAATACAGGGTAATCGTCAGCTTTCCATTCTATCTTCTGAGCACGGGGAGATCTTGTATCGCCCATGCCCGGAGGATCTACCTGAGTGTCGCGAGCATGATACAGGATATACCATTCTTTGCCATCAGGTGATTTGAAGAAGCTGTTGTGTCCTGTACCGTATACTCCATTTTCAGGAGACTGGCGGAACAGAGGCTGGGGAGCTTTCTTCCAGGATGCCGGATCCAACAAGTCTGCATTCGTATCTGCTGTCAGCATGCCCAAAGCATAGTACGGAGTCCATACACCGCTTGCCGAATAAGCAACGTGAATATATTTACCCTTCGGGCTCTTCAACGGTTGAGGTCCTTCGTTCACAAATACTTTGTGTGGAGGATTCCAACCGGTTTCGTTAATGTAGTGGCGTTCCCATTCCAGTTCCGGTTTAGAGATCAGGACTCTTTCGGAACCCAGTGTCCAGGGATTCTTCATCTCGGCAATGTAGATACATTGGGTTTCGGTATCCACACGACGGGTTTGCCAACCGGACCAAACCATGTATAATTTGCCTTTGTTTTCGAATACTGATCCATCAATAGCCCAGTTGTTATCTTTATCCGTACTGATGCGGCCTTTCATCACGAACTCTCCCTTGAACGGATCTTTGTTTGTATTTTCCAGTACATACATCTGGTGATTGTCGGAGTTACCGTCATCGGCTGCATAATAGATGTACCACTTTCCATCAATATTGTGAATCTCGGGTGCCCACAGGTTATGCTTATTAGACGGGTCTGTCGGAATCCAGATTGTTTTCTTCTCTGCATTACGAATGTCGGTCACATCCTGCGTCTTCCACAACACGAGGCTGTCGACCATGGTATGCATGTAATAGTAGGAACCATCGTGCCAGATAGCCCAGGGATCCGGACCATAATTGCATAATGGATTGGTATAAGTGCCTTCCAGATCTTCAGGATTCTTACTGAAGATACTGTGAATAAGTTTCGTATCAAACTTAGGAGTACGGTCATAGTAATAAATACCGTTTTGTTCCTGTTCCACATCCGTCAGCTGAGTATAGCAATATCCCCAAACCTGATCTTTCAATTCGAGAATGCCATTCATCTGACCTTCCAGTCGTTCCAGGAATTCCTTTTCAGTTTTCGGAGGTGTGCCGTAACCCCATGATTGTGTGCTTGAGTTGGTCTTATCCTGGTCTTTCACCCATTTAATACCCCCTACTTCATCAATCAGATATGGCATTTTGCCATCATATACCGGGAAGTCATATACTGCATTCTGGCGTAAACCGTTGAAGCCAATATTGGCTGCAGGTACTCCAATCTTATAGTTGGGAGCCTGGAAGAATTTACCATCTTTGTAGATGATATCTTTCAGCTTGGCAGGATCCTGTTCGTAGTTGTGTACAGTCCATATATCTGTTTTGATGTGGCAACCACCGCTGGCATCGTTCACCGGGCGGGTAGGGTCGAGTGACTTCGTCAGATTGTATAAATCGGTCGTAAAACGTGGGTACTGAACCAAATCAGGCCACCATTCTTCGTTCATCGGTGTCCAGATCAATAGAGAAGGATGGTTCCGGTCACGAAGTACCAGTTCCGACCATTCAACCTGGAAATTGCGTGCCACCTCTATGTTATTGGCATCCATACCCCAGCTTGGAGCCTCTCCCCAAGTAATATAACCCAGTTTATCTGCCCAATAATAGAAGCGTTCTTCGAATGCCTTCTGATGCAGGCGTGCTCCGTTGAAGCCGGCAGCCATCGATAACTCGATGTCGCGTTTCAATGCTTCATCGGTAGGAGCTGTCCAGATGCCATCGGGATAGAAACCCTGATCCAGTACCAGGCGTTGATAGTAAGGCTTGTTATTCAGATAAATCTTATTTCCTTCAATATGCACTTTGCGCATACCTATGTAAGATGATACTTCATCGATAACCTTTCCTGCCGGATCAATCATCTGATAAGTAATGTCGTATAGGAAAGGTGATTCCGGTGACCAGAGTTTGGCTTTCTTTACCGGAAGTACGGCCACAGAACTGTTGGTACCTTTCACTGTGGCAGCAGCAACGACTTTATTACCATCTTTCAGCGTAATCTTCAGCTTGTTGTTACTGTCACTGTAGAATGTAGGCCATACGACCAATTGCTCCTGATCGACGTCTGCAACGGCTTGTACGGATTTTAAGCCGGAAGGATTGATCGCTTCCATCCATACAGTCTGCCAGATACCTGTAGTACGGGTATAGTTACAGCCGTAAGAACCAAATTGCAGGCTCTGCTTACCGGCACTCTGCATGCCCGAACGCAAATCACTGGATGCGCGTACTACTAGGTGGTGTACCTTACCCGGAGTCACTAACTTGGTGATATCGATGCTGAAAGAAGAACTACCGCCGAAGTGACGTCCTGCCAAAGCTCCGTCAATGTAAATCTCAGAATTGTAGTAGACAGCTCCGAAATTCAGCAATACATTCTTGCCGCTCCAATCCTGCGGAATACTTATCTCCCGATGATACCAGATATGATTGATAAAGTCCTTATGCCCTACACCGGATAAACTGCTTTCCGGACAGAAAGGTACTGTTATCTTTCCTGAGAAGGAAGTAGCTTTGTGATACTCCTGCTCCATACCCGAATTGGAGAAATCGAATGTGTAATCCCATTCACCGTTCAAATTCACCCATGCTGTCCGTTCAAACTGAGGGCGGGGATATTCCTTGCGCGGAATATCTGCGGCATTTGTCTGAAATGCCATGCCGGCAGCCAATACGGCTGCAATCAAGATTTTCTTTAATTCCATAATTATTATTATTTTATGTATGTTACGTTAGGACCTAAGTAAGAGCGCTTCATTCCACCGAAGTCGATAACTACTTTCTGGATAATCATACCCGGGTCGGCACAGATTAGTTTCAAGGTGTGTTTGCCGGGCTTGTCGACATTTACATTGATAGTGCTGATGGTACTGTTACGGAACACATTCAGTCTCCATTGGCTGGAGTATTCTTTAGCCGAAGTAGTCATCCATTGTACCATGCCGTCATCGATCATGATACCGTAACGGGTATCATGTTTGGAGTTGATAGGGAACAAGGGTAGGGCATAAACATGTACGGTTGCATTACCACCATTGAATGTATAGAAGTCATATTCGGCTTTAGGGCTTTTGTTAGTGAACCACATATTGGGCACATTCTGGGTAGCTTCTCCCAATAGAACACAATCGTTCTCGTATCCCAATCCCTTGATAGTTCTGATTTTTATACCGCTATTTTCCACTTTTCGGTGGAATTTACCGGCATTGATGGAAACACATCCGTTGTCTTCTACATACATTCCTCTCAATTCCTCAACTGTGGGGTTTGCCGGATTGAAGACAGGAACGAATACTTCCTTTGTCTGATTACCGAAAGTCAACTCGATGACACCTACAACATCGTCACCTTGAGGTACCTTGTTCCAATCTACGGATACTGTGATTCTGTCCTGTAAGGGAACATATCCGGTTTGGCTGTTATTTCCGATTCGATGTTTGCAAAGAAGCGGGGATCCAGTGGGTCGGGGAATGTATATCTCTCCAAGGTGGGTTCCGGCAACACGATACTTTTTACGTCACCGATGTCTTTGTCGATGCTGCGATCCCATACTACTTTAAATACATCTTGATACAGGTCATTGCCCAGGTATTCGAAGAAACCGATATCGCTACCTAACTGAAGAACATGGTTGCCTAATACTACGTCCAGATCTTCTACACCGTAGTACTTTTGCAGTTGTTCTTTGGGCTCCTGCGTGAATTTGAAAGACCAAGGTACATAAGGAGGTTTTTGACCATCCAGCACCATTTTTATTACTTCTCTTTTGGTTTTACAGTTTTGCATAACTACATAAATTTAGTGATTAACAAATCTAACTCTGCCTGCTGCAAACATACTGAAGATTAGCCCAAAGCCTTGGCAATACAACACCAAAAAATGACACTTTTCACTCATTCTATATATTAATGAGAAGGGTCAGGAGGTGTTGAAAAGATACTATTTTGCCATTTTTAGCGTTTTTCGACCAGAATGGGCCTTT
Organism: Bacteroides stercorirosoris; assembly: GCF_900142015.1. Classification (GTDB taxonomy): domain Bacteria; phylum Bacteroidota; class Bacteroidia; order Bacteroidales; family Bacteroidaceae; genus Bacteroides; species Bacteroides stercorirosoris. The sequence continues at coordinate 240,063 of NZ_FQZN01000001.1, read as the reverse complement.
TGGGCTTTATTCTATGCTCTTCTTATGCCGGAATTGATTTTAATTCCTAAATTTGCATCAGTAGTTCGAGCTATATGAAAAACATATTCTTATGAGAAAGATTATACTAATATTATTCTTGGGGATATTCTGTTTGGGGAACCTTTGGGCACAACAGATTAAACATTATAATAATAATTCCGGTTTGTCACATAATACGGTAATGTGCTTGTTTCAGGACAGCAAAGGGTTTATCTGGGTGGGAACTAAGAACGGTCTGAACAGGTTCGATGGACATGACTTTAAGGTCTACCAACGTGGTGACTCTATTAATGAACTTCGGAACAGTATGATATACTGCATCACTGAAGATAAGGACAAAACCTTGTGGATTGCCACGGATAAAGGGATTTCTCTTTATGATCCTTTTACGGAGACTTTCTCGAATTTCAATAAGCAAACAGATAAGCAGGAAAGGGTAGACGGATTTATCAATAAGATTTATATTGATAAGTCGGATAGGGTATGGATACTTTCCGGTGACGGACTATTCATTTACCAGCCATCGGAGGATAAACTTTATAATATGCATGATAGGTTTGCACCCTACACAGCTTATGCCCCCCGGGCGTTATTTCTGGATGAAGATGGAACCGCTTATCTTGCCTTTCCCGATATAGGGGTTATCAAATATGATATCGATGGAGATAAAACAACCTTTTTAGCGCGGAATGATAATACTCCTACCGCTATCTGTGCTTATAAGGAACAGTATATTCTTCTGGGTACTCTGGACAAGGGATTGTTTCTTATCAATAAAGAAACCGGAGAATCTAAGAAACTCCAGATTGACGAATCGCGAAATTCTGATATTTATGTGCGGCATATTGAAAAGATCTCGAAAGATGAGTATTGGGTAGGTGCGGAAAGCGGCATTTACGTCTTGAAAGATGGGGCGGTTCAGCATATCACTTATGAAGCATACAATGATTTGTCTATTTCTGATAATGCCATTTATGCCCTCTTTAAAGATAGGGAAGGGGGGATTTGGGTTGGAAGTTACTTCGGCGGTGTGGACTATATTCCTAAGCAATATTCTTATTTTGAGAACTTCTATCCCATTGCCTATAAAAACTCTATTAGCGGTTACAGAGTCAGAGAATTTGTGAGTGACCGGAAAGGCTATTTGTGGATTGCTACGGAAGATAACGGGTTGAACTACTACGATACCCATACCGGGCTATTTACACATATATCCGATAAGACTAAACCGGTGAATATTTCTTTTACGAATATTCAATGTCTGAATCTGGTAGGTGATAAGTTGTGGATCGGAACCTTTACTAAAGGAGTAGATGTACTGGATTTAAAAACAAATCATTGCAGACATTACGAGAAGGACGGACATCCAAATTCGATCCTCAATAATGATATATTTGCCATTTATACAGATAGCCGGAATACTACTTGGGTGAGTTCGACTACGGAACTTTATACGTATGTGCCCGAAATAGATGGTTTCAAGGTATTCATGCCTATGAATGGCATGTTCATCAGCGATATCCTGGAAGATAAGAACGGAAATATCTGGTTCACAACTTATAACCTTGGAGTAGCTAGATATAATCCGGATACCAAGGAAATAAAGAGATTCCGTCATGATGTGAAGAACCCTAACAGTCTCTGTTACGACCGGATTACCTGTGCTTTTGAAGATAGTAAAAAGCGCCTGTGGTTTGCATCCGAGGACGGTGGATTCTGCCGTTACAATGAGACGGATGATACTTTTACGCGTATCACTACGAAACAAGGACTTCCCAGCAATGTGGTCTACAAGATTCTGGAAGATGATCATCAGCATTTCTGGTTGAGTACCAGTAACGGGTTGGCGAACTTCAATCCTGAAACGATGAGTGTTGAGGCGCTGTATAATCTTCCTAATGGATTGCGGAGTAAGCAGTTCAATTACAATTCTGGCATCAAGACAGAAGATGGTACACTGTATTTTGGCAGTATAGATGGTTTTGTAGCTTTCAATCCTAAAAACTTCCATCCGAATGAAAACAAGTATTCCGTTGTCCTGACAGGATTCTACATATTCAATCAGGAAGTTCAGGTGGGAACTTCTGATCATGTATTAGACAAGGCTATACCGTATGCAAATACGATTAACCTGAATTATGACCAGGCTACTTTCAGCTTCAGCTTCTCTGCATTGAATTATTCTACCGAAGGAAACGGGAAGTATGCTTATATGCTGGAGGGGATTGATAAGAAATGGAATTACGTGGACAATATCTTTAGAATAGCGTATAATAGTATTCCTCCCGGTGATTATATACTTCATATCAAATACTCGAGGGATGGCCATGATTGGAGTGATACGAATACTGTAGTGAATATCAATATCATTCCTCCGCTGTGGCGGACCTCTTGGGCTTACGCACTATATACCTTGCTGATTCTGGGTATGTCTTTCGGTGTCATCCGATTCTATGTACGGAAGAAGAAGAGGCAGGTAGATGAGAAAATGGCCCATCAGGAACAGCAGAAGAAAGAGGAAATATATAAGGCTAAAATAGACTTCTTTACGAATGTTGCACATGAGATACGAACTCCGATAACATTGATTAAGGCACCTCTCGATTATATTCTGACTTCCCATCCGGATGAGCACGAAACGAAGGAGAACCTGATAACAATGGAACGGAATACAGACCGTTTGCTGGTATTGGTGAATCAGTTGCTGGATTTCCGTAAGATAGAGTCTAAAGCGTTTACGTTGTCTCTGAAGATACGGAATATCAATGTATTGGTGGCTAATACATTCAATCGCTTCGTCCCGACAGGTAAGCGGAAGAAGCTGGAGATGATACTGGAATGTCCCGATCATGCAGTGATGGCACTGGTGGACGAAGAAGCTATAACGAAGGTATGTAGTAATCTCTTTAATAATGCTATTAAATATTCGTCTACATACATTAAAGCCATACTGTCGGTGAGTGAGGATGGTCGTATTTTCCGGATTACCGTGAAGAATGACGGTACGCCTATTCCACCGGATATGCGGGAGCGTATTTTCGAAGCTTTCTTCCAGATAAAAGGCGCTCATCCTACGCAACCGGGTTCGGGTATCGGACTTACGTTGGCATCTTCGTTGGTGCAGCTGCATAACGGACAGTTGTATCTGGATGAAGAAGCGGAAGATACTTCCTTTGTGGTGGAAATACCTACCAATGCATCGGCTGATGCTCAACAGGCCGAGGAAGATGTTTTGATTGAAGATGCAATAACTGACGAAGATAATATTTCGACTGTGGTACTTGAAGACTCTTTCTCTGCTAAGGAAACCATACTGGTGGTTGAGGATAATGAAGAACTCCAATCTTTCTTGTCTGTCCAGTTGAGCAGATATTACAAGGTACTCACTGCCAATAATGGAGAGGAGGCAATGGAGGTACTCAAGGGAGATATTGTAAACCTCATTGTTTCGGATATCATGATGCCGTTGAAGGATGGACTGGAACTGTGTAATGAGATTAAATCGAATCTTGAAACCTGCCATATTCCTATTATTCTGCTGACGGCGAAGACTACACTGAACAATAAGATTGAAGGGTTGAATAGTGGGGCGGATGCGTATATGGAGAAGCCATTTGCGATGCCTCATCTGTTGGTGCAGATTAAGAACTTATTGGAAAACAGAAGTAAACTCCGGCAGAACTTTGCTAATAGCCCGTATATTGCTACCAATAGTATGGTACAGAATAAAGCGGATGAGGACTTCCTGAATAAACTGACGGAAGTTATCAGGCAGAATCTGGATGATGATACGTTTAATATTGATGATTTGGCACGGGAGGTGAATATGAGCCGTACCAGTCTGCACCGGAAACTAAAGGGGATTACGGAATTGACTCCCGGTGACTTTATTCGTATTATCCGCTTGAAAAAAGCTGCTGAGTTGTTGCTGGAAGGGGAGTACAGGATTAATGAAATCTGTATGATTGTGGGAATACGCTCGTTGTCGTACTTCTCAAAGAGCTTCCAAAAACAGTTTGGGGTGCTGCCGAAAGACTTTGCTAAGAGTCATGTGAAGCAGTGATAAAAGAAACGCAGGTCATTGAAAAATAGAACTTTTCAATGACCTGCGTAGTTTAAAAACAATCTTTCTATCTACTTGGTTGTTTTCTTGATTATTTCAATTTCTTTAGCAGAATACGGGGTATAATCTCCTTTGTAAATGTCATGTTGCCATACTCCAGTGTAAGGCAATTGTTCAGGACGGTGTCCCCAGCATAGATGGGTCTGCGTCTTTCCATTTACCAGTCCCCACATCATGCTGCCTACATGTGCTTCTTTCAACATTGGGAGGATTTCCGGGATAGTGGAGTGAGCTACACGGTTCATCCACTCGGTACAGATGGTAGGACGACCTAGTTTAAGATGCTCTTTCATCACTTTTTCAGTTTCTTCTTTCGAAGCATAGCAATGGAAAGTGATGATGTCTGAATTTGATGCCAGGAAGTCATTTAGCTCTTTGTTTTCGTTCCAGAGTCCTGATGTGATGGGTTGCTTCGGATTCACTTCACGCGCCCATGTGAAGACTTTACGGAGGAGTGGCCAGCTTCTTTCCGGCATGGTGGTATTGGTAGGCTCGTTGTATAAGTCCCATACAAAGATACGCGGGTCATTCTTGAAGTGGTTCATTACTTCTTTTACATACTTTTCCAGTTTACCGTGAGTCCGTTCATCTACTACCATTGAGTAGCCGGGAGATGGAGACCAGACCCAGGCGTACCAGCCTTCCAGCGGTTCGGGTTGTTTTCCTACTGTCGGGTCTGTATTGACACCGAAGGCGCAATCATCAAAGAAAATAGGCATTACTTTTACACCGTACTTATCACAGATACTTAGAAAGCGGTCGAGTGTACGTATGAAGTATGCGGGATCTTCTTCATATACCGCATATTGCATCACTATGCGCGCGCAGTTCATACCTAAACTCTTCATTAACTTCATTTCTTTTTCTATCACTTCGGGTGAGAAGGACGTTTTATCCCACATGGCAGTGTAGTTGATGGCAGTGGCGGGAATGTAGTTTACTCCGCAATACCACGGATTTTCTTTGCCCCATTTCTGGGCTTGTTCTGTACTCCATACTTTGCTTTGAGCAGTAGCGGAGATGGCGGCAGTTAGTACCACACAGATGCAGATTAATAATCGTTGTATATTCATGATATTATATATTTAAGTTCGATGCAAATGTAGGCGAAACTTTCCTTTTGGAATGATGCTAATTTTTCAGAAAACAACAGCATTTGACCAATCTGTAAGAGCAAGCCGATTTTTACTTATGTGAGGTGAACGATAAGTATATCGTTGTTTCATTTCATGGAGATTCTATTTATCCCAAATGATAACTTTGTTAACCCCACACGGTAACTCCATTTACACACCGAGGTAAAGCTCGTTACATGCCGAGGTAAATGGTGTTACAATAAGGAGTAAAGGCCGTTACATACGGCAGTAAATGCGTTTACATTTTGCAGTAAGCCATTGGTAAATACTATTAGCTGATTATCAGAAAACTAACAAATGTCCATCAGCAATCTTTGATTTATTTCTATACGTACAATACGTGGATATGAACTCTAATTTTTCCTCTTTGAACAGAAATAGCATTTTTTTGGAAGAATAGAGCATTTTTGTTCTTTTCCCCTTTCTGGAGGCCGTTTGAGGCAATTTTGTAAATAGACAAATTAGAGCAATTTTTTGGTACGCAAGGGATATCCTCTTATATTATTTCACGTTAGATTTGCACCATCAAAACGAATGTTACATTGTAATCGAAGTACTATTATGAAAACGCTAAAACTTCTTTTCCTGTTAAGTTGCTTACTTTATACCTCTTTTGCTTTTTCACAAGAAGCAACTTTGTCATCCGGTGAAGTAACACTGAATATTACCCGTCAGAAAGATAACACGTATGGTGTTACATTCTCTGCTTATGGCAAAGAATTTAATGCGGGTACAGAGCATAATCCTGCTTTACTGATTGACGTCAAGATGAATACTTTCTACCCGACTTATACATCTTATACAAAGGATGGTGATAAAGTAGAGTTGATGGCACGCCTGACTACCACTCCTCGCACCACCGTCTTTGAAATAAATGACGTATATACAGCGAAGGGAAACGGTGAGTTTGAACTGAAACGCAACGTGAAAGTTGTTGAGTTGGGAGATAATCCTTATGATGAAGGCTTCTCTTCTTCTTTCGGCTTACAGTTTGCACCGGAAGATGTATTGGCAAATAGCGAATACTTTATTCCTGCTGTTTGGTATAAAGGTAACTTTGAGAAAGATGGAAATATTCCTGCAGGCATTCCGGTCGCTACTGATTTGAGTTTTCTTTATAGAGAAGACCGCATTCCCCTTCCGGTGGTGATGATGCGTCAAAAAGAAAGTGGATTGACTTTCACTTTAGTACATAAAGATTCAAAATGTGAAACTGTACTGAATGATTCACGTGGTGTAGTAGTCGACGAAAATTATCAGTTTGGTGGCGTGGGTGTTGTCAACTGGAAGAAGTCTGACTCTTTTGCTGCTGTAGTTACTTATCCAGGTTCTGACTTGCGTACCGGAGGAATGGGCAGACGTATGCATCCCATAACAAAAGGATTTGATAAACATACTTATAATGTCTATTTCAAAATAGATAAAACTTCCGACTATGCTAATGCTGTAAATGAAGCTTGGAAACTGGCTTTCAATCTGTATAATCCAAAGATTTATGATGTTAACTTGAATTCTGCTTATCGGGGATTGATTGAAACTGTTAATCATTATTATCTGGACAGTTCGGTTGATAAGGATATAAAAGGTCCCGGATTCCCATGGAGTGTGAAACTGACAGATTTCTCCTTAAATAAGAATACTTATGAGATCGGTTTTGTTGGCTCACAACCTACAGCTGGCTATGCATTGTTTCGTGCAGGTGTGGAGACTGGTAATGAGGAATATAAGGTAAGAGGAAGCAATGTACTGAATTTATGGGCTTCTCAAGGATTGACAGATTTAGGACTTCCCAAGACACGTTATGCTGCACTATGGGGTACATGGGACAACTGGGCAAAGACTTCTATGCGCCAAGCTTGTAACGGAATGGCCGGATTGCTGAATGCATGGTGTTATGCCAAACGTAATGGAATAGATATCCCTTCATGGCTGAATGCCTGTAAGAAGTTTGGTGAATTCCTGGTGACTAATCAGAATGCGGATGGTAGTTACTATCTGGAATATGACCCTTTCAGTGTTGTAGGTGGTAAACATCCGGCAGGTAATCAGAATAAGTTTCTGACTATTTGCGCTGTTCGTTATCTGGTAGAGCTTTATATCGCCACCAATGATGAACGTTATAAGACAGCTGCTTTGAAAGCTGCAGAGTTTTCTTATGCTAATATTCATGAAAGATATCTCTATGTGGCTTGTGTGGTAGACAATCCGCAGACTATCGACAGTGAATCCGGTCAGCAAGCTATCAATGGTTTTCTTGCTATCTATGACCTTACAAAAGATCCGAAATGGTTGGCTGCTGCAGAACAAGCTGCTACATACACCGAAAGTTGGAGCTATATGTTTGAAGTACCGGTAGAAAAGGATCAGACAGCTAGAACAGATTGGCCTAAAGACAGAAGTATTGTCGGACAGCATATTATAGCTATTGGCCATTCTGCTACGGATTTAGGTTTTGCATGGTCTTCATTTGTGTACTATCGCCTGTATCTGTTGACGGGTAAAGAACATTATCTCCAGGTTGCACGTATCAGTGCTCACAATACGAAACAGTCTATGAATCTGGGACAGGAACTTTATCCCGGACAACCTGAAGGCTTGCAGCAAGAAGCTTTCCAAGTAAGGGTAAGCAATGGTGCGGGTCGAAGAATGAATTCTATTATGGAAGCATTGACGTGGAACTTTGCTGCTCACTTGGATCCGATGATTCGTTTTAAGGATGCTTTTGGTACTTATGATCTGGAGGAAGTAGAAGCTATGCCGAAATCCAAGGTAGAGGAATTGAATAATAGATATTCGAAATATCAGTCTTCCGATTATGGGCAGGATCCGGAGACCGGAATCGAAACGATTGATGGAAATTCACTTTCGGCATATATTTCAGGGGATCAGCTTTTTCTGGTAAATAAAGGTAAAGAAGATATTTCAAAGGTAGAGCTTACAGATTTGGCAGGAAGACGGTTATGGACCGAAGATATGAAGGTAACAGATGAGGAATACACATTCCCGATGCATGGAACGTTTTCAGGGTTTTATATTTTGAATGTGTGTTTAGTTTCAGGAGAACAAAAAGCATTTAAAGTTTATAAAAATAAATGAGTATTCACTTTTAAGGATCAAGAAAGGAGGGCGTTAAAAAAAACATTGAAACAAGCATGATATAAGATATTCATAGTTAAGGTAAAATGATAAGTTTTCAGATAAGTTCTCATTTTTCAGTTTTCAATAATATACAGATGAACTAATTTATGTTTAATTTTAAATAATAACTTATGAAGCACTTTTTAAATGAGTTAATCTCGGCTGGTAATAGAAGGAAGAATTTCTTCTTATTATTAGTTGTTTTAGTGTCTTCCGCAATGCTTCAGGCACAAAACATAGCTGTGTCAGGTATAGTGAAAGATGTTACAGGTGAACCTTTGCCTGGAGTAAACATTATGGAGAAAGGAACTACCAACGGAACGATTACTGATGTCGATGGTAAGTTTACACTTTCTGTTAAGGGAACTAATGCAGTTCTGACAGTTTCTTTTGTGGGCTATGCACCGCAGGAGATCAGCGTAAAGGGAAAACGAAACCTGGATGTTACACTGAAGGAAGATACAGAGTTGCTTGACGAAGTTGTGGTAGTGGGATATGCCACTCAGAAGAAAGCTACAGTGGCTGCAGCGGTAAGTTCGGTGAACAATAAAGATTTGACCCGTTCTACATCAACATCGGCTGCCAATGCTTTGGTAGGTAAAGTATCAGGTATTACGGCACGTCAGAAGTCTGGTCAACCGGGAACTTCGACTAACCTTGAGATTCGTAACATGGGTACTCCTCTCTATGTTATCGACGGTATCATGAAAGATGAGACAGCATTCAATGCCTTGGATATTCACGATATTGAGAATGTATCTATTCTGAAGGATGGTGCTGCTGCTATTTATGGTGTGAAGGCTGCCAACGGTGTGGTTTTGATTACTACAAAAACCGGTAAAAAAGGACAGAAGCCTCAGATAAATCTGAATGCTCACATGGGATGGCAAGGATGGACAAAGTATCCTGAACTGCTGAATGCTTACCAATGGAAATGGGGTAACTACATGAAGCAAGCCAATGATGGAAACCTGACTGGAGCTGATAATATTGCTAATGCTAAGGCTGATTTGGAGAAATGGCGGACAGGATATTATAATCCGGCTACAGGTGAAGATTATCGTGGATATGATTGGAAGGATAATTTTGTAAGCAATGCTGCTCCTCAGTATTATGTAAATGCTAATATCAGCGGTGGCACAGAGAAGACAGATTATTACATTTCGGTAGGACATATTGATCAGGATGCCGTGTTCAAAGAATACAACTATAACCGTACGAACTTACAGGCTAACTTTAATATGCAGTTGACCGATAAATTCAAGGTAGGTTTTCAGACATTGGGTAAAATAGAGCAAAATGTCAATCCAGCACTTCCTGGTGGAGACGATTACTTCCAGATGCGTAATTCTATCTTTAATTTGATTCCGACTATGCGCCCGTATGCTAACGATAATCCGGATTATCTGAATTATATTACCCCGACTCATGACGGTGCTCGTAATATGGCTGCTTATACTATTGACAATGCTGGTAAGCACCAGAAAGACTTCCGTACTATTCAGCTTAGTGCAAATTTGGAATATAAGACACCGCTTCCAGGATTAACAGCTAAAGGTTTGCTGTCTTATTATTACGAAACTCTTCATCAGACAGATAATGAGAAGAGTTGGAATGAATATAGGTATGACCCTGCCACACAGGAGTACAAAGTAGCATCTACAAAAACTGATACTTATCGTGGAGATGTAAGAAATCATAAAGTTGAAATGATGGGGCAGTTTACCTTGAATTACGATCATATTTTTGCCAAGGATCATCATGTGACAGCCGTCGCAGGTTTTGAATTCTTTAAAGAAGACCGGAAATATTTGACTGTGGCTCAGAGTCCAGTAGAAAATCCGTTTGTAGAAAATATTACAACGAATGCTAATAATACTGTAAGTAATTCAGTACGTACCATTACTACAGCCAGTTTCATTTTCCGTGCAGGCTATTCTTATAAAGAAAAGTATATCATTGATTTTGCCGGTCGTTATGATGCTTCCTGGCGTTTCTTACCGGGTAATCAATGGGGCTTCTTCCCGTCAGTTTCCGGTGCATGGCGTCTGTCTGAAGAAGAATTTTACAAAGACTCTAAGGTGGCTGATTGGATTTCCAGCATTAAGTTGAGAGCTTCTTATGGTGAAATGGGCGATGACATGGCTAGAAACTTTAATAGCAGTTATCCGGACTTTGCTTACTTGCCTGGTTATGCATTTAACAATGGAGGAGCTATCATAAGCAATAATCCTTTGGGGAATGCTCCAGATGCTTATACTACAGGCACTGCTTACAAAGGAATTCCTCAAACTGGACTTTCTTGGATGAAGATTTCTATGATGAATGTCGGTTTCGATATGGGTTTCCTGAACGATCGCTTGAAACTGGAAGTGGACTTTTTTAAGAGAAAAAGAAGTGGTATCCCTGCTACCCCAACTGACATTATCTACCCTTATGAGGCAGGTTATAGTGTACAAAAACAGAATTTGAACTCCGATCAGGTTAGTGGTATTGATGGTATGGTGAGATGGAATGATCGCGTTAATGACTTCAATTATTTTGTAGGTGTTAACCTGACTTTAGCTCGTCAGAAGACAATAAATAACTATGGTGAAGTTTTCTTGAACGGATGGGATCAATATCGTTGGGCACAGACTAACCGTTGGTCTAATGTGAAAAATGGTGCCGTATGGATGTGGGAAACTATCGGTGTGTTCCAGACTCAGGAAGAAATTGATAACTATCCGGTGAACATTGATGGTGCTAACAACGTGAACTTACGTCCGGGTGACTTGATTTTCAAGGATGTTAATGGTGATGGCTTGATTGATGACTATGATAAGCGTCCTTTGGGTTATGCAGCTACTGATTATGATTGGGATAGCGGTAATGCTAACAAGAACCCCTTACTTTCAATGGGTATTAACTTGGGCTTCGAATATAAGGGCATTGACTTTGCAGCCGATTTTGCCGGTGGTTTCATGAACACATTTATTGGCGACTGGCATGTGAAGTATGGTATTGGCACTGACCAGATGGGATATGTATACAATGTGATAGATTCTTGGCAACACGAAGATATCTTCGATACAAAATCTCCTTGGAAACGTGGTAAGTTCCCTGCTGTTCGCAGTAACAATCCTTCTATCAGAGACTGGAATGATTTTTATGCAAAGGAAATCAACTATTTACGTCTGCGTAACTTAGTGGTAGGTTATACATTGCCGATTAAGTGGACAAAGAAGGCTTTGATACAAAAGCTTAGAGTTTACTTTGAAGGTTCTAACCTGCTTTGCTGGGATAGCTTGAATGACTTTGGTTTCGACCCTGAAATCTCTTCTGTTACCGGATTCGACTATCCGCAACACAAAGTGTACACAGTTGGAGTAAACGTAACCTTTTAATTGAATGTAACATGAAAAAAAATAGATTATCAATAGCGTTATTATTAGGCTTATTGCTTTTCTCTTCTTGTGATAGTTGGTTGGAACAAGAGGACAAGATGGCTTTTACGGAAAATCAGGCCTATACATCAGAAACTGGCCTTAACAGTATTGCGGCCAATTTTTATGGTCGTATGAAGTACTGGCAAGATTTTGGTACCGATGGAGATTCTTATGATCTTACTCGTTGGGATGAAGCGTCCAATAATAGTCAGTACTGGAACTTTGCAGGAAATGTAGGAACTGATTACAGAAACTTTTATGATTATGCCTTTATCCGTGAATTAAATCTTCATATCCGTAATTTGAATACGGTATCTGCCGGTTCAATTGCCGTTGATAAGTTGAAGTATTTTCAAGCAGAAGCGCGTTATTTTAGAGCCTATACTTATTTTAAGATGGTTGTTCAATACGGTGGCGTGCCTTTGGTTACTGAAGTAACAGAATATATGGAGGATCCGACGCCATTGGCTGTGCCCAGAAATAAGGAATCTGAAATTTATGACTTTATTATCAGTGAAATGGATGCCATAAAAGAAGATTTTGGAACTGCCCGTGTTAAGACTCGTGCTACCAAAGGTGCAGCTATGGCCCTGAAGTGCCGTGCAGCTCTGTATGCCGGAACTTTAGCATACAACTATGATAAAAGTGCTACCAAAACTTTGAATTTGTCAAGTGGTGCTACGGGTATTGAAAGAAGTAAGGCAGAAGGTTATTTGAAAGCTTGCCTGGATGCTTGTGCCGAACTGGAAGCTATGGGTTATCAACTTTATCAAAAACAAGCTGATTTAGCAACTAACTATGCAGAAGCATTTATTGCTAAACCGGAAGATAATCCAGAATTGATTTTCTGTAAGGCTTATGATGGAGTGAATGTGAAGAATAACTTTACTACCCGTGCCCTTACGCGCAAATTGGTACGTGCTTCGAATAATAAAGCAGGTTGTCAGGTTAATCCTGTCTTGAATCTTGTGAATGATTATGAAATGCTAAACACACATGAAGTGAAAGAGATGGACGCTTATGTAGGTGATGAAGTGATCGAAGATATGAATGTGTATACATCTACTTGCAAATATAATCTGTACGATAAACCGGAAGATATTTTTGCAGGACGTGATCCTCGTTTGGCTGGTACGGTACTGTATCCGGGAAGTTCATTCAGAGGTACTTCTGTTGATCTTCAGGCAGGTCTGGCTCTTCCTACTGCTGATGGCTATGAATTTAAAGCAGCACAGACCATCATATCCGATGAATGAAGGTAACCCGAACATTGAAAAGAATCCTAATCATTAATTTATCAACTAAAGCTTAAAAACAATGAAAATAAAATCTATAATTGCAGCAACATTTGTCATATTGGGATTTACTATGACATCCTGCGAATATGATAATTACGATGCCCCGTCTTATGTTTTCAGCGGTCAGTTGAAATGTGACGGAGAAAATTTTCCTTTTGACTCAAATAGAGGACTGTTAAGAGTTTTTCAAAAAGGCTATGGTAAAGTCGACGGTGGTGGTACGGGTATACGTACCAACGATGAAGGACATTACCAACAACTCTTCTTTGATGCAGAGTATAAAATGACATTAGTAAACAAGGCTCTACCTTTTGAACTCCCTGATTTTGAATCATTAGGTGCAGGTAAGGGCTATGACTCTATTACCTATCATTTTAACTCGAACGTTACACAAGACTTTGAAGTGCGTCCGTACTACAAGTTGAAGAACTTGAATGCTGAACTGAAAAACGGTAATATCGTTGCTACTTTCAATATTGAAAAGATGACCAACACGGTGAAAGCTGCTCCGAAGATTGTAAAAACTCGTATCTGGTTAAGCACAAGTTCTTTGGTTAACAGTGGTATTAAGTGTACACGTAGCAGTGATGTAGAATACATCGATGATACGACATTGCAGGTGTATATCCCGTTGTCTGAGTATCGTAAGAAGGAAAATTTCATCGACAACTATCGTACTTATGCTTTCTATCGTGTAGCTATTGAGTTAGAGGGAATGAACGAATATTTCCTCTTCTCAACAATTAAGAAGATCGAAAACCTGCCGGTAGAGTAAACACTATGTTTTGATATAAAGGCTCTGCCGGCATAAACCGGCAGAGTCTTTTCAAGTTAAATTTATTGTATTCCTGATAATATCTGAAACATGAAATATCTATTTATACTCATCAGTTTCCTTTCGTTCATCCAGTTTTCCCTGGCAGCAGAAAAAGCATATACATTGCAAAGTGGTGATGCCAGCCTGTCTGTAGTCAAAGATGGAAAACGCCTGAGCCTGCAAACTGGTAACGCCCATTATTTGAGTTTAAATGCTCCTTATGTAGTTACATTGGAAGTGAATGCAGAAACGCTGAACGGTTACTATTCTTCTGTAAAGGAAGAAAAAGGGTCGTTGGCTTGCATCGCAAAGTTAAAGTCATCTCATGGAACCGTATTTCATGTAAAAGATGTGTTTGCCCCCGATACAGAGAATCATTTCCGCATGGATAGGGAGGTAACGATTGAAAAGATTGGAAAAGGAGACGACTACTTCAACTCTTATTTCGGATTGACTCTGCAACGTAAAACGCAGATTGAAGATTTTGAATTCTTTGTTCCGGGTATCTGGTACAGGAACAACCTGAGCCTTAGACGTGGTTCTCTTGCCAGTGACTACACTGATAATTACTTTTATTTCCGCGAAGACCGTTTACCTTTGCCATTGGTATCTGCCCGTGAGAAGGCTTCCGGATTAGCTATTGACATGGTACACCTGAATGCTGATCCTGAAACTTTCTATGGTGAAAATGGAGTAAACCGTATAGTGGATGAACGTATGCAATTCGGTAGCCTGGGTTTCACAGAAACCGATTCACACTCTATTCTTTTTGTCTTCCCGGGAATTGAGGGCGAAACCACCTATGTAGGGCGCCTCCCCGAACAGAAAAGAAAAGGCTTTGCCTATCGCAGTCATCCTGTGAAAGCTGGAGTGAAACATACATATAGCCTGATTTTCGGTTTTAACCAGACAAAAGATTTCCCCGAACTGGTGGAAACAGTATGGAAACAGGCGTGGAATAAATATACCCCTGTCGTACATAAAGTAGATGTGAAAGATGCTTATGAAGCCAGCATTGAGGTGCTTGATGCTTACCTGCTGAACCTGAATGGTGCACCGGGCTGGCCTTTCTCTATCTATCTGCCTAATGGAATAGCCCGTGCTTATAACTATCAGATGGGCTTTATCGGTTTCCAGATTTCAAATGCCTATTTCCTTTTGCGGAAAGGGTTGGAAATTGACAATCAGGAATATGTACGCAAAGCATCGGAAGTTGTTGACTTCTGGGTGAATAACTCACAACAGGAAAGTGGCCTTGTAAGTCCTTGGGCAGATGCCTATGTAGATCGGAAAGCAACCTGGCGTGATTATGAAGCTTATATGCGTGTTGCTGCCGGTGGTATGGAAGGCATGATGGGTGCATGGAATATCATGAAAAAGCATGGAATTAATAAACCCGAATGGCTCTCCTATTGCAAAAAGTACGCTGATTGGCTGGTACGGAATCAGGAAAAGGACGGTAGCTTTTATCTCCGTTATGACTGGAGAACCGGAAAGCCGACTCATGACAGTAAATATACAACTACTAATATCATCCGCTTCCTGATTGAACTCTACTCGGTTACCCAGGACAAACGCTATTTGGATACAGCCTTGAAAGCAGGTGAATTTAGTTATGACTTTATCCACCATGATTACCTTTATGTAGGTGGAGTTATTGACAATCCCAATGTAAAAGACCGTGAGTCCGGACAAATGGCTATTTATGCTTTCCTGGCACTTTATGACGTTACAAGTGATGCCAAGTGGAAGGAAGCCGCCATACAGGCTGCCCGCTATACGGAAACCTTTATGTTTGCTTATCACGTACCGATGGCCATTAACGATACATTGACTGATTTCCCAAAGGATGTAAGTATTGTAGGGCAAACCCTGATTGCTACCGGACACTCTGCAATAGACAACGGACTGGCTTTCTCTTCCTTTCAGTACTATCGCTTATACCTCATGACGAGAGATACGCATTTCCTGGAAATGGCAAAGCTGATTCAAAACAATACTCTTTCCATTATGGATCTGAATGGAGACATGAGATACCGTTACAGAGGTTTGCTTACGGAATGCTTCAACCCGCAATCCAATCGTGGACATAGTGTACGCCAGCAGCTTCCGTGGAATCAGGCTTCCATACTCGAACCTATGCACCGCTTTATGGATGCTTTCGGCGAGTGGGATATTGATGTCATAGAACAGTGGCCGATGGAAAAACGGCAAGAGATGATAGAGCGTTATGCGCGTACACAAGGTTTGGAAAAAGAATAAAAAAGGAACAGGCTATGAAATATTATATCGTAACAATGCTATTGTGGGTTGGTGTCGTTCAGGTTTTTGCACAACAACCCCGTCTGAAACAAGTAGATGAATATTTGGCTGCTACTGGGCAAACTGTTGAACTGAAGGGTGCTCCCGAGAAGCAGTACGGGTTATTGAGTACCCTCTACAATAACCAGAAGAATTTGATGCTAAACTTGCCCGATCTGGAAGATTACGGTGCACGTGAGGTCATCCCTTTCGGCTTTCGACTAAGTACTGTTTCGGAGATAGAATTGGCTGGTCAAAATGAGAATATGGCAGAAAGTACTGTACGACCTTTTTATAGTAAAAGTATCTTTTCAGGAGTTTCTTATCAGTTCTGTGACAGCGTGATTTACGGTATCACTTTGTTTTATGATATCCAAGATAATGCTAAGCGTGCAGCAATAGAAAAGAACTTGGACAGACATTTTAAAAAAGCAGATTATGGACAGGGAGGTGCTGTGGTTTATTCCGATCTGGATTATGCTGTAAGACTACTGCCCGGCAAAGTGGAGTTCTATTCTTTATTCCATTTTCCGGTAGTTGAAACTTTCTATCCGGGGGTATCACACAAAGTGTGGTATGGACCTTATAACTATGAGGCGAATGGTGCATCGGTGATGCTCGCCTTCTATAATCAGGAAAGTAAAGAGAATAATATTCAGTCGGCCTTTAAAGTCAGCTATAAATATCCTGCCGGAAAGCCTTTCAAGATGAATCTTATCCGGTTTATTCTGGACGACATTACGTATGAACTTCCTTTGGAGATAGAATATTCCGACGTAACAGATGGTGGTAAAACAGTGGAAGAACGTGATACGCGCACCTTCGTGTTTCCTGAAGTACTGAAAGCGATAGACCGTTCGAAGACGGTTAAAGTGGAATTGGTAGGTGAAGGTGGACGTTTGCTTTATGAGATGCCTGCTTTTCAGCGTGCATCCGTTCATACTGCATATGAATATTTCCGTTGGAATGTGACCAATCCGATGGATAAATACAGAGCTTGGTAAAACAAATAAAGGTTTATGGAACGAGGACTATTAATATGCTTTTTGTCTTTTTTCTGTTGCATGTGTCATGCTCAGGCCGGGCATGTATTGACTGCTGACAGTAAAAGGAAGGCAGGAGTTGAATATGGCGAACATATTTATACGCGGTTTGCCGACTCTAAGCTGTTCCCTGGTACCATAAGAGATGTAGATGTATATGTTCCGGCTCAATACGATGGTCGGTCTCCTGCATGTGTTTGTGTCTTTCAGGATGGTTTGTTCTACAGGGCTGATACGGTAGTTTCCAATCTGATAGAAAGTAAGGAGATTCCTGTAATGATATTGGTTGCCGCTTCACCCGGATGGGTTGTTGGTGATTTTGATTCCGATAGTCCACGTTCCAACCGGACTTATGAGTATGATACTCCTTCACCACGTTTCGGACAGTTCCTGTTAGAAGAGCTTTTGCCTTTTGTTGAGTCTCTGAAGACTGAAACAGGGAAGAGCATCATCCTGTCGCAGAGTAGAAACGACCGGATGATAACAGGTTGCAGTTCTGGGGCTGCCTGTGCTTTTAATGTAGCTTGGAATACCGGTTCGTTTTCCCGTGTATATAGTTCTTGCGGTTCGTTTACAGGATTGAGGGGTTCTTATGCAAATGCTACACTGGTACAGAAGTACGAGCCTAAGCCTATCCGGTTTTATTTTCAAAGTGGAACACACGACATGTGGACATCCTTTGGTGACTGGTGGAGTGCAAATCAGGAGATGGTACGGGCAATGGACTTTGCTGGTTATGATTTCTCTTATAAGTTTATTGAGAACGCAGAGCATTGCGATGATAATGTAACATTGATATTTCCAGATGCCATGCGTTTTCTTTGGAAAGGATATCCGCAGAATGAACCGGCTCCCCGAAGAAAGACACGTAATTTCATGTTGAATCAGATTCTGGTGGAAGACAGAAACTTTGAGTTGGTATATACTGACATTGAAGCGAATTCTTTATTAGTCTCCGATCATAGCGGAAACGTTTTACTTGCATCAAGTGATGCGACAATCCTGCTTAAGGGGAATACATTACGGTCTGTTTCGGATAAGAAAATCATTGCTGTGGGTAAAGCGCATGAAATGTTGGTATATATTCCCCGTAAAGGCTTTGAGGTAACTGATAGTTGTGGGCGTATAAAGAAAAGCATAAAGAGTAAAATGCATGTCTCTCATGCTGTTCCTTTAAGAGATGGCGGATATTATGTTGTGGGAAAACAACATGAAGGAGATCATTTTTCTACTATATGGTATTTGTCTGCCGGATATGAATTGCTGGAAAAAGAAAATAACCTGAAAAGTATCTGCACACTGGCATTGAGTGGAAATAATAATTGGCTGTATGCTTTTGGATATGATACCCGGCGTGGCTACAGTTATAAAGTGGACCGGAATGATAAAAGTCTGCTTTATGGTCAGGAATTCTTCTACATTCATTTGCCGGATCAGTGTGATGGAGCGGAAGTGACATCAGCCGTCTGTGATGATTATGGAAGAACCTATTTGGCTACGGCCTCGGGCATTCAGGTATGTGATTATAATGGAAGGAGCGAAGCTATCCTGCCTTTACCGGGAAATGCAAAACCTGTCTCTATAGCTTGGGGCGAAGAAGCAATGAATGTACTTTATATACTCTGCGATAACGGGAATATTTATAAACGGGAATTGAATACCAAAGGGACTTCCCTGAATGCTCCTATGCCGATAATCAGAGTAGGTGCAGGTTGATATAATTTTAGATAATATGTTTAACTCTAATCAATATAAAATGAAGATCAAGAACTGTTTAGCAATAGTGCTGGGAACTGCGGCACTGTTTACTGTAACCTCGTGCGGAAACACTAAAGTGAAAAAGGACGGATTGGCAGAGGTTGATTCTCTGGCAACTACGTATGTGAACCCTTTGTTCCAGAAAGGTCCTGATCCCTGGGCTCTGTTCCATGAAGGTACTTACTACTATATGCATACCGTGCAAGATAGTCTGGTACTCTGGAAGACTACAGACGTTACCGATGTGAAGAATGCTCCCCGGAAGACTGTCTGGATTCCTACCGAACTTTCTAATAAATATCATCTTTGGGCACCTGAAATCCATAATATCGATGGCAAATGGTATATCTATTATGCCGCCGATGATGGCAATACGGACAATCACCAGATGTATGTGTTGGAGAATGTAAACAGAGATCCTTTTGATGGAGAGTTTGTAATGAAAGGCCGTATCAGTACGGACAAGGATAACAACTGGGCTATCGACGGTTCTGTATTCCAGAATAAAGGTGAATTGTATATGGTATGGTCCGGTTGGCAAACCCGCCGTGTGGATACCGAAACTCAGTGTATCTATATTGCCCGTATGGAGAACCCCTGGACACTGGGCTCCGAGAGAGTTCTGATTTCCAAACCGGAATTGGAGTGGGAAAGACATCATAAGAACGAGAACGGCTGGAATCCTTCTTACGATATTTTTGTAAATGAAGGTCCTCAACCCCTGCTGAGTCCTAAAGGTAAGTATGTTCATATAGCTTATTCCGCCAGTGGTGTATGGACTCCGTATTATGCTCTGGGTATGCTGACGGCAAGCACTGACAGCGATATGTTGGATCCGAAGTCATGGTCCAAATCCCAGCAACCTGTATTCAAACAGTCACCTGAGAACGGCGTATACGGTACAGGACACAATAGCTTCTTCCCCTCTCCCGATGGTACGGAATGGTATATCCTGTATCATGCACGCGATACACAGGTAGATCCTGAAGGTGCTGGAGATACCCGTTCACCACGTGCCCAGAAGTTTGTATGGCTCGAGAACGACTATCCCGATTTCGGAACTCCGCTTCCTACAACGGCCCGTCTGAATAAACCGTCGGGAATAGTAACAACCTCTGCAAAGTAACATCCATCCGATAAAAAGAAACCCTGATGATGAGAAACCGATTATTCTTTTGTTTCATACTCCTGATAAGCGTATCGTTTTTTGCGAAAGCCCAGGATAAGAAAGAAATCCGGAAAGCTGTGAAGCAGCATAACCGGGCAGTCTATCTGAAAGACGGGTGGATACGAGATCCATATATCTACTTGTGTGAGGATGGTTTCTATTATCTGACTGGTACCACACCTACGTATGGAGATACCCGTGAAGCCGGAGATCCCTATAATCTGGGACTGGACCATGTTTCCCGGAAGATGGGCTTGAAACCAAGTATAGTCGGTTATCAGATTCGCGTATGGCGTAGCCCGGATCTTGCTGAATGGGAATATCTGGGCGAACCCTTTTCGTTGGAAAAGGGATATTGGGCCCAGCAATTCCCGGATGCTTTCCAGAATAAATCTAAGAAAAACTGGTTGCTTTGGGCTCCCGAAATGTACCGGGTAGATGGCAAATGGGTATTTGTACATACCTCACCCGAACCTGTAGGCAATGGTGCCAATCTTATTATTGCCGATCATGCGGATAAGAATGATTCTTTCGCTTTCCCTATGGGAGATGATATGAGAGACAAGCACGATCCTTCTCTTTTTCGTGATGATGATGGCACTTGGTATCTGACGTGGAGCAATACCGAGATTGCCCCTCTGAAACCTGATTTTCAGGGATTGGCAGCAAAACCTGTACATATTGATCCTTCCGACCACAGCATCGGGCACGAAGGTGCAACTATACGGAAGATAGGAAAAAAGTATGTACTTTTCGGTACGGCATGGTCTACGGATGATTCCCGTAAGGGGTCTTATAATCTGTATTATTGCACAGCCGACCGGATAACCGGTCCTTACAGTGAACGTCGTTTTGCCGGCCGTTTCCTGGGACATGGAACTCCGTTCCAGGATAAGAAGGGCCAATGGTGGTGCACGGCATTCTTTAACGGGAATATCGCACCTGTATCCAAATTGGGCATTCAGAATCGCGATTTAAGTGAGACTGCTCAGACCATTAATGAGCAGGGAACCACGATTGTTCCTCTGGAAGTAAAGACAGGGAAAGACGGGGATGTTTATATCCGCGCTATTGACCCTGCATATGCTGTGCCCGGACCGGATGAAGCACAGAGGTTTCAGCCGTAACCCTTTGGTTCTTATGCCTTATTCCGCTGATGCAAAAGATGGTATGTTTTGTTGTAAAAGATGCCATCTTTTGCATGAAGTCTTAGGGAGATGTTGAAAGGAATAAGGGAAAGAGTTATTGGGGAGTAATGTAGAGGTTTTGGGGTATTATATGTTTGGTATTGCAAGTGATAATTTATATTTTAGACGCCTGAATCTTACAATAACAGGCTTATGAGTTATCATTTACAGGAAAAAGACTGCAGATTATCATAAAATAATTTCAAAATATAGGCTTTATGAGAAAGAGTATTATTGCTTTGACCCCATTAATGATTGCTCCCCTTTGTTGGGCGCAAGAGAAGCCAAATGTCGTTATCTTTCTGGTAGACGACATGGGCTATTCCGACATCGGTTGTTATGGGGGTGAGATTATGACCCCGAATCTCGATAAGTTGGCATCTACAGGGGTTCGCTTTACCCAGTTCTATAATACATCCCGTTCTTGTCCGGCGCGTGCCAGTCTGATGACCGGACTTTATCAGCACCAGGCAGGTATCGGTCAGATGTCCGAGGATCCGGGAACGTTTAAGAAAGAAACGCAACGGGATATCAATGATTGGGGCTCCGAAGGCTATCAGGGTTATCTGAATCGTAATTGTGTCACCATTGCCGAAGTGCTGAAAGAAAACGGCTATCATACCTATATGGCAGGTAAGTGGCACTTGGGTATGCATGGGCAAGAGAAATGGCCTTTGCAAAGAGGTTTCGAACGCTTCTACGGTATTCTGGCAGGTGCTGCCAGTTACTTACGTCCGGAAGGTGGACGTGGTCTGACGCTGGATAATGAACATTTGCCTGCACCTGAATCTCCTTACTATACCACGGATGCTTTCACCGATCATGCCCTTCAGTTTGTTGGTGAACAGAAGGATGACAAACCATTCTTCCTGTATCTGGCTTTCAATGCTCCGCATTGGCCCTTGCAGGCAAAAGAGGAAGACATTCAGAAGTTTACCAAACTTTACCGTTCCAAGGGTTGGGATAAGATACGCCAGGAGCGTTACAACCGGATGCAGAAGATGGGTATTATCGATAAGAATGTTGGTTTCGCCGAATGGGAAAACCGTTCCTGGGATGAACTGACAGAGAAAGAAAAGGATGAATCCGCCTATCGCATGGCTGTGTATGCAGCACAGGTACACTGTGTGGACTACAACGTAGGTAAGGTGATCGATTATCTGAAGAAAACCAAACAACTGGATAATACCTTAATCCTGTTCCTTGCAGACAATGGTGCTTGTGCCGAACCTTATCTGGAATTGGGAGGCGGCAAGCAGGAAGATATTAATAATCCTGCCTGCAATAATATGCCGTCCTATGGCAGAGCCTGGGCGCAAACTTCGAACACTCCGTTCCGGAAATACAAATGTCGTTCCTACGAAGGTGGTATATCCACTCCTCTTATTTTCTCCTGGAACAAGAAACTAGGCAACCGGCATGGCAATTTGTGCACTATTCCGGGTTATTTGCCGGATATTATGCCTACTGTTCTGGAAGCGACAGGCGCTGCATATCCTGAAACCTATCATGGTGGAAATAAAATTCATCCTTTGGTAGGTACCAGTCTGTTCCCCGCCATTACGGAGAAAGTGCCCTCCCTGCATGAATATATGTATTGGGAGCATCAGGGCAATCGTGCCATCCGTTACGGTAACTGGAAAGCAATACGTGATGAAGCAGGTACGGAATGGGAACTTTACGACATTGTGAAAGACCGTACGGAGAAAAATAATCTTGCTTCCCAGCATCCCGATGTACTGAAGAAGTTGCGGAATGAATGGGAATACTGGGCGATAAAGTACAATGTGCTGCCTAAACATCAGGACTCTCCGATGTTGTTTGCCGATACTACCCGTACAGGCAGGCCTTTCTCGAAAGATCCGCATGTGATTCCATTCCACGGAAAGTACCTGATGTATTATTCTGTACCTCCTAAGGGAAATTCGGGTTGGGGAATAGGTATAGCAGAGAGTACGGACCTGACACAATGGAAGCCTATCGGTTCTTTGTCTCCGGCTGCCGACTATGAGGCTAAGGGCTTGTGTGCACCGGGTGCACTGGTACGTAACGATACGATCCATCTATTCTATCAAACGTATGGTAATGACAAGAAAGATGCGATCTGTCATGCATGGTCGGTGGATGGCGTGAACTTCACACGTAATGCTACCAATCCTATTTTTGCCCCTAAAGCGGGTGACTGGAATTGTGGACGGGCCATTGATGCGGAAGTCATATTTGCAAAAGGAAAGTATTTTCTTTATTATGCTACCCGTACACCCGACTATGTGAAACAGATTGTAGGTGTGGCTACTGCTCCTGCAGGTACAAATTTCAATCGGGAAACATGGACGGAGGCCTGTGACCGTGCCATCTTGGTTCCCGAATGGCCGTGGGAAGAAACTTGTATAGAGGCTCCTTCAGTAGTAGAGATGAATGGTACGCTATATATGTTCTATGCAGGGGCTTATAATAATCGTCCGCAGCAGATAGGACTGGCAACCAGTACAGATGGTATCCACTGGAGGAAAGTTTCGAATAAACCTTTCCTGGCGAATGGAGATCCGGGGGCCTGGAACTATTGCGAATCGGGTCATCCGCATATCTTCAAAGATAAAGATGGGCAGACCTACCTCTTCTATCAGGGCAATGAGGATTTCGGCAGAACCTGGTTCCTTTCACAACGAAAGATTATCTGGAGGGATGGTTTCCCTCAACTGAAATAACTATCTTTTTACCAAATCTCTGCAATTATATGGTAGGATGTTTTTAGGATTAGTTAATTAGTGAAGAAACAGTAGAATAGGATGTAAATCCTGAATCTACTGTTTCTTTTTTTAGGGTTATGCTCTAAGTTTACTTTTCAGGGAAGATGATGCGGTAGTTTCCACTCAGGTGCATAAAAGCGAAGAGGCGGAGCAGCCCGTCATAGTAAGCATCGAAGTATCCGTCTTCATACGGCTCGTGTTTTGCGTTCCACAACTTGTCTACGAACTCACGGCTTTTCTCGTGAGTGCACATCAGTGAGGCGACGGCAGAAGTGGCTACTAAGCCTAAAGAGTGTCTTAACGCCTTGTGTTCTCCGGCTCGGAGGGTATCTTTTACCTGTGTACCGTCTATGTTGTACTGGTCTACGAAAGTATCAATACCCTGGCTGTAGAGAAAGTTCTGGATTTTGTTGCCGTATTCCTGTTGCCACTCTTTGTCGGCACATGCCCAGGAGTAATCTAAAGCAATATTCATCGGTACACGCCAAGAATCGAAGCGGAAAGCATCACCAATAATGCGGTTATTGCCCAGCAGGCTGCCGTCATAGTTGTTGTAATCGGGGTTCAGACCGGTTACGGGGTGGATGCTTTTATGCAGGTATTCACGACTGCATTCGGCACATTCACGCCAGAAGTCGGCTCTGCCATCATCGGCCCAGCGTGCCCATACTTCATAGAAAGCGGGTACGTGGTAAGATGGATCGGTGAAAAGGCCGCCCCGTATGTCGGGGACGAAGGTGATGAGCTTATGCTCTACATTGATAAAAGGCATTACTCGGTCTGTACCATCTTTCTCCATGGAACAGTTCAGGATATTCCGAGCTTCGGCAAGGTAGTTGATGCCGGTGTCGTTTCCCCAACGGTTGGAGGCGAAGATGAGGGCGGTTACATAGTAAAGTTCTCCGTCGGAGGCGGGGCCTTGGGAGTTACGGGTACCGTCTGTCTCGCAGCTCCAGGCGAAGTATCCTTTCAACGGACCGTCTTGATGCTGCATGTACTTTGTGCCCCATCGCCAAAGGCGGTCGAAGATATCTTTACGGTCGAACTGGACTGCAATCATTAATCCGTAAGACATACCTTCGGTGCGGACATCATGGTTTTTGATGTCACTGATGTAAGCCATAGAGTCGCCTACTTCAAAATATACTTTGTCGGGACCGTAGAATACACCGTCAAAGACGGATTTGAGCTTGGCATCAATATCTGCCTGTTTGTAGCCCATCTCGGCGAGGAGATTCCGGTATTTCTGTGTTTCAAAGGCACCTTTATCCCAGGGCTTTGTCGGGTCTGCCTGGCTGCACGATGTCCCGGCGATGAGGCAAAGGAGGAGGTAAAATAAGTTCTTCATAAAGGAACGTTTTATATTATATGATTTTCAAGATTACGCAGTTAAATTATCATTTAACAATGACTGGTATCGCCTTCAACTGTTTCAGCTCCGACGTACCACCATAAAGTATTTCATAATCACCTTCTATCGGGCGCATTGTATTGGTTTCCGTATCAAACCATTCGAAATCTTCTTTGCTTAATGATACGGTCACATTGCTGGTTGCCCCTTTGGCGATGTTCGCACGCTTAAAGGCACGGAGTGCGTGCGACGGACCTTCTTTGTCGCCCGGACGACGCAGATACACCTGTACCACTTCTTCCCCGTCGTATTCACCTACATTGCTCACGGGGATGGTCAGGATGGTTTGTTCTCCATCTTTTACTTCCTGTGTATTCAATGAAGCGTCTCCGTAACGGAATGTGGTATAACTCAAACCATGCCCGAAGGGGAAGAGCGGAGCTTCTGTCATGTACCGGTACGTGCGTTCCTTCATGGAATAATCTTCAAAGCCGGGCAGTTGGCTCGTACTCTTATAGAAAGTGACTGGAAGACGTCCTGCCGGGTTATAATCTCCGAAGAGGACATTGGCGATAGCCGTACCACCGGCTTGACCGGGATACCATGCTTGCAGGATAGCATCGCATGTTTTCGATTCGGGAGTCAGAGCGATAGCGGAACCGGAGAAGTTGACGAATACGATCTTCTTTCCTGCTTTCTTCAATTCGGCAAGCAAACGGCTTTGGATAGATGGAAGTTCGATGGTTTCGCGGTCACCTCCCTTGAAGCCGGGAATGTTGACATGCATTTCCTCACCTTCCACTGCCGGGGATATACCTCCGGCAAAGATGATGACATCCGCCTCTTTTACCTTGTTTACTGTTTGCTTCAGATCAACGGGGACTTCACGCCCCATGTCAAAATCGAGTGCGGCATCACGGTTGCGGAAAGTAAAATCAATCTTGATATGATATTCCTTTCCAGCTTCTGCCTGGAGGGTGTAGACTTTTGCATTGTTCTTGAAGTTCATGCCTGCAGCCACTTCCTTACCGTTAATGGAGAGTTTCGTTATCCCTTGAGTCTGGAAGCGGAAGGCGATGTCTTCACTCTTGACGGGGCGGAATACGGATTCGTAGCTGGCAGAGAAATCTTGCAGGTTGATGCCGGCTGCAAAGGTCGTGGCATCGGTGGTGATGAAGTGGAAGGGGGTGCTGATGTGATTGGTTGCATCCGGTGTTCCTTCCTGTTTCGTATTATTCCAGTATTTGGCACTGAAACCTTGTTTGCCATCCATGCTACATTGCTGGAATACGCTTTGCAAAGTAACATCGGAGGTCAGGTCGCATCCGGGTTCATAGATGATCTGTGATTCGGGCAGATATTCGCGGATACCCTCCAATAGAGTGATGGTATGTGAGGGGAAACCATTGTAGTTGCCCCATTGCATTACGGAGTCATTGGCATTAGGTCCTACCACGGCCACTTTCAGGTTTTTATTTAAAGGCAGTAAACTCTGATTGTTTTGCAACAATACAAGGCTCTCGCGTGCCATGCGGAGTGCCAGTTCACGATGTTCTTTACTATCTACCACGCTGTAAGGAATCTGTGCCCAGGACACTTGCGAAGGTTCGTCCATCTCGCCCAACTCAAAGCGGGCTTTCATCAGGCGCTTCAGAGAGATGTCTATCTGTTTCTCGTCAATCAACCCTTCCTTCACAGCTTCGGGCAGTGATCCGTAGCTATCTCCGCATTCTATATCTGTTCCGGAGAGTACGGCCTTGGCGGAAGCGTGTTGTTTGTCGGGATCGGTTTCATGGGCACCTTTGTTGTAGAAGTCGCTGATTGCCCAGCAATCCGATACTACGATTTCTTTATATCCCCATTCGTCACGCAGAATGTGCATTAGTAGGCGGTTGCTTCCGCAACAGGGTTCACCTTCAAAACGGTTGTAGGCACACATCACTTCTTTCACATGCGCTTTTTGAACCAGGTCTTTAAAAGCAGGCAGATAGGTTTCCCAAAGATCACGCGGGTCGATGTTTTCGGCATTGAAACTATGGCGGTTCCATTCCGGACCGGAATGTACGGCATAGTGCTTGGCGCAGGCATGCAACTTGTCATATTTTTCCCCCTCAGGACCTTGCAGACCGCGTACCACTGCCATACCCATCTGGCTGGTGAGGTAAGGGTCTTCTCCGTAAGTTTCTTGCCCCCGTCCCCAACGCGGATCACGGAAGATGTTGATGTTAGGTGTCCACATGGTGAGCCCTTGATAACGCTTCAATCCGCCTTCTTTGCTGAATTCGGTATTCTTGGCGCGTGCTTCATCCGAAATTGCGGTGAATACATCGTAAAGCAGTTCATTGTTGAAAGAAGCTCCCATACCGATGGCTTGCGGGAATACGGTTGCCAGTCCGGCGCGTCCTACGCCGTGCAGCGCTTCGTTCCACCAGTCATAGGCTTTTATGCCCAGTCGGGGAATGGCGGGAGATGTGTTTTGCATCAGGGCGGCTTTCTCTTCCAGTGTGAGTCGGCCTACCAGATCATTGGCACGCTCTTCCGGGCTTAGTGCCGGGTTTTTGTAGGGAGGTTGTGAACAGGAAAGGAAGCACAGACACAGGCATCCGATTCCGGTGAGCAACTGAAGTTTTCTTTTCATGGTATTAGTGCGCTTTTTATTGTTATTAATAGACTTCTGTTTTGTCATTGTGGATGACGATTACAAAAATAGGCAGAAAAGAGGATTTGGAAGAAGAATCGTATTTCAGATAGTTAAGCCTATGTTACAGATTTCTTCCGGATGTTACATCTTGTTTTGCTGAGGTTACATTAAAAAGGAAAATACCTGTTACAAGGCATTTATATTTTCTCGCAACGGATCAGAACTTTCTGTTCATTGATCAAGGTCGTAGCGAACAGATAAACTTCTCCGCCTTCGCTCAATTTGATACGTTTACGGAGTTCCGCTACTGAACTTGGAAAGTTACGAACCGTGATATTGGCTTTCTTCAGATCTCCTAATACGCTTTTTAGTTCTTTCTTATTCAATGTACATATACCCGTTATCCGGAAGCTTCTTCCGGGGAAGTTCTTTATCGGTTCACCGGAAGTATAGAGGTGACTGTTGGGATGCAGTTTCTTCACCTTATATATACAGGCTACATTGCGGAAAGCCCCTGCTTTGAGGATGGACGCATTGGGCTCATATAGATATTTATCTAAAGTATCGGTATATTCATTGGAGCTTGATTGTTCCTGTTCGCGGGTGAAAGTGAAGAACTGTCCGGTTGGCTCTGTATTTCTCCCATCCTTCATTTGCAGATTGATGCAATGGATGGGAATATTCTCTGCGGCAACAGTATTGTGTCCTAAGATGAGTAAGAGTTCTTTGCATTCATTGTTTACAGAAACAATATGTGCTTCCTGTACGTACTTTAAATCCTGAATAGCCAAAGACAAGTCGAGCATGGGGGAGAGTTTCACCATTACGTGCTGCGCCTTTTCGAGCAGCAGGGATTCCAGTTCGGCTACATTCGGTTCACAGTCGGCAATGGCGACGGTCTTACCGCCATGTCCGTCTCGACGGGCGGGGTCAATGAATATCCAGTCGGCGGAAGACATTTCTTGCAGATGCCGGATGGCGTCTTTGTTTTCTATCCGGATATGCTTCAGAGCCAGTAGCGGAAAGTTATGCGAAGCAATTTCGCAAAGAACCTCCTGCCGTTCCACATAGGTGACATGATGGAATTTCGGAGAAAGAAAAGCACAGTCTATGCCGAACCCTCCGGTTAAGTCGGCCAGTGTGCCGGAGGAAAACTCCGGAATGATAGATGCTTTGTATCGTGCCGTAGCTTCCGAGGAACATTGCTCTAAGGACAAGTGGCGGGGATATAGAATGCCTTCTTCTGCATACCAGGATGGTATTTTCTCTGCCGCCGCCTGTCTGCCTGCTATCTGTGTCAGTGCGACAGGCATATCCACACCGGGATATTTCGGCGCTTGCAGAGCCAGGTTGCGTACATCATCCTTGCAGTGTTCGTGTATAAAACGAAGGGTTTCGTCATTCAGTTTCATAAACCTTATCGTTTAGTAGTTTCTTTGAAGCCATAATCCGAAGAAACGGTCGTAAATCTGATAAGCTCCCGCCTCTTGTGTGACAAAATCCTTTTCCAACAGTCCTTTTAATGCCGATTGTACAGAGCTGGAAGATGGCAATCTATATTTCTTGATGAATGCACCGGAGGTAATGGCACTTGCTTTCCCTTCTTTGGTAATAGCAATGAGCAGTTCTTTTTGTTTCTCGGGCATCCGGAAAAGGGTCTCGGAGTAGGTATATTGAAACGAGCCTATGATTTGACAGATGGCTTCCTCTACCATCGAAATATCGGCAACCTGATTGACAGGTGTCATGTCATACAGGGTATGCAGTACTTTCTGCATGTACCAGGTTATACCATCGAAATATTTGTATATGTGTTCGATGGCTTCTTTGGATATAGTCTTATTTGCTTCTTTGAAATGTTTCTGAGCAAATTTGATGTATTCTTCTAAAGGGATGCTTTCCAGATGCATCATCGATACGCTCTGATAAAAGGGACGTGATGCTGTCAGGAATATATTACCCATAATGTGCCTCTGGCTTCCGGCAAAGATGAAATGGGCATTGTTGCAATGTTGCACATAAGTACGCAGGATAGCTTCTACATTGTCTTCTGCATAATTGGTAATTTGCTGGAATTCGTCAATGGCTACGATACAGGGCTTGTTGGCCTGTTCCAGATAATGAAATATTTCATCCAATGTAGCATCCGGAGACTGGATGTCTCCCAAGCCTAAATTGAATGAAGGGTTACCATTAAAGTCGAATGTCAGACTGGCTTGCAGCGACTTCATCGTTTCCCAGAAAGTCTGTATCGCTTTCTTGCCCGAGGATTTTAATGACTCAATAATTTCTTTACTAAGGGCAAACACAAACTCACGCAGAGATTTAGTTGCATATATGTCAATAAAGAATGTGTAATATGCCTTTTGAATTTCTTTACTCTGGAAGCAATGACGTATCAATCCTGTCTTACCCATTCTTCGCGTTGAGATTAACGCGATATTATTACCATTGGTCATTTGGCGGATAAGTATCTCGCTCTCCGCTTTCCTGTCACAGAAATAGGCGGGGGATATGTATCCGTTTATAATGAAAGGGTTTCGGATGATTGGCATGGCTTCTTTACTTTATGATGATTATGCAAAGATAATTATTATAAAGTAATAATGCAAAGAAAATAATAATGGCTTCACTTAAACCTGTATTTGTGCTTCCCGAAGTATCGTCTCCATGATATCCAAATCAGAGTTGACTTCACCTTGCAGCAGATACTTGTCCCGCTTACGGACTACCTTCTCATAAATCTCCTTCGCACGCTCCGGCCGGTTCTCCCAATACAAGGCAAGTGCACACAGCAGGCGTTGTTTGGAGGACATCATGGTCTTGTATCGCTGGATGTATCTCTTTGTCCTGTCTGTATAAAGTCGCTCCACTTCTTCTTGTCTTCGTTCGCCTATCAGTTCGAGGAACAAGAGTTCGCATTCGATTTCTTTTACGTATAATCCTACAATTTCTTCTTTGTGTTGTTCTATCTCGCTGAAAAGGACCTGCGCTGTCTTGAACTCTTTCCGGTCGACATAGCGCGAGATATAGAGTAATTTTACGGCAACTTGCATGATATTCTTATAGTCTGTCACTTCATCGTTCGGGAACCATTCGTCCGGCATATCTTTCAGTCTCATGCCTTTCTGAACTTCAGCGTTGACGGCTAATTGAAGGGCCAGGTACTTCCGGGTATTCAGGTCGCGGTGCATCAATATCAGGTTGTAGGCATCATTCGTGATGCCCGACATTTTCAATGGGATGCCGTTCATCAGCGCCAGGAAGAAACCGCAGATAAAGGAGAATAGGAGGAATAGATGCAGGGGTAACGGCAATTCAGGGTACGAAATCCAAAGAATAAGTGCGATGATTCCCGTCAACAGATTCATCAGTACCCCGCCTGCATTGTACCAGAAGTAAGGCATTTGTTCGTAAGGCTTATCCGGTGGGGAAAGCAGGCATTGGCCGCCTGTGCCGGAGATGGAGAAGCGTTTGAAGCGGAACTTTCCACCTTCTTTTATCAGGGTAAGGCTGCCCACACGGAAAGAGACGAACCGGTAGCCGGTAGCAAGCCCGAAAATCAGATGTCCGCCTTCGTGCAGGATGATTTGTACGAAGACAGCAAGTATGAGGCATACCAACGACAGGATACAGGAGAGCAATAATCTGCTTAGCTGTACATTCCCCATGTTGCCGAAGAATTCACTGAGTGTGGTTTCCGTAAAGAATGTAATGCAAAGCATCACTGCCCCGAAACCGATGCATGCACCGAACAGGGTGGAGAGTATAAGTTTGAGAGCTTGTTTCATAGTTGTTCCGGTATGAGTTTTTACCTGGTTTCTCTGCACAAATATAAGGAATATAGGGGATTTTACGGTATAACCCTGTATTTTTGTTTGGCTTCCTGGCGGCTGCACCAGTTGAAGTGCCACCATTCACTGGGCAGAGTGCGGAAACCTGCGGCACGCATAATGGTGCGCAACAGTTGGCGGTTCTCTTGTTCCTGTTTCGTCATTTTTCCGCTTTGCACCAGGGCGGCTTCGTTCGTGATATGGGCTTCGGGACCCAGATGGTCTACTTTCGTGCCCATCGGCAGAGGGACTCCCGCTTCATCCAGTATGCTGATGTCTACTGCCAGACCGTAGTTATGCAGTCCGCCGCCACGTGCCGGGTTGGAGACGTAGATATATTTGGAAGTGCCTTTCACCACGTTCCACATCTTTTGCTGTACGCTCATGGGGCGGGCGGCGTCGTAAACAATCAGGCGGTAGCGGGGATGCCGCTTCTTTAATTCCTGCTGTGCCCGTAGCAGTCCTTTCAGGGCGTCGGGGTGCAGATAGGCCTCGTGCAAATCTTCGTATAACACCCGTCCGGTGAAGTTATCGGCACGTGTATACATCAGGTCGATGGCAATGGTGCTGTCCGCTTCGGCAATGTTTACGAAACCGAGATTTTCCATGTGGCGGGCAGTCTGGCTTTGTTGTGCTGCGAGGGGGATGAACCAGAAGGTTATTAAAAGATAAAATAGATGTTTCATACCATTCTTTTAGGGATTGCAAAGGTACGAATTCCCAAGGAATTACCTATATTTGTGAGATACATAGATTTTGTCTATCAGTGTATAGATTTTGTCGGTTGGAGGTAAACCTAAGAAGAACTACTTTTGTTACATAATAATTCATTCATTAAACAAAATCCCATGGAAGAGAAAAAACTAACCGCTGCTAATGGTCGACCAATCGCCGACAATCAGAACACCCAGACAGCCGGACAACGTGGTCCGGTCATGATGCAAGACCCCTGGTTTCTTGAGAAACTCGCCCACTTTGACCGTGAAGTGATTCCCGAAAGACGTATGCATGCCAAAGGCTCCGGTGCATACGGCACGTTTACCGTGACACATGACATTACGAAGTACACCCGTGCCGCCATCTTCAGCGAAGTAGGCAAGCAGACGGAGTGCTTTGTCCGTTTCTCTACCGTGGCCGGTGAGCGCGGGGCTGCCGATGCCGAGCGTGACATCCGTGGTTTTGCAATGAAGTTCTATACCGAAGAAGGCAACTGGGACCTGGTAGGAAATAATACCCCCGTATTCTTCCTGCGTGACCCGTTGAAATTTCCCGACTTGAACCACGCCGTCAAGCGCGACCCGCGCACCAATATGCGCAGTCCGAACAATAACTGGGACTTCTGGACCCTTCTGCCCGAATCTCTCCATCAAGTGACCATCACCATGAGCCCCCGTGGCATTCCTTATTCCTATCGCCACATGCACGGTTTCGGTAGTCATACCTATAGCTTCATCAATGCCGATAACAAACGCATCTGGGTGAAGTTCCACCTGCGCACCCTGCAAGGCATTAAAAACCTGACCGACCAGGAAGCCGAAGCCATCATTGCCAAAGACCG
The DNA here is from genome assembly GCF_900142015.1 of Bacteroides stercorirosoris. Lineage (GTDB taxonomy): Bacteria > Bacteroidota > Bacteroidia > Bacteroidales > Bacteroidaceae > Bacteroides > Bacteroides stercorirosoris. The sequence goes on along the minus strand of NZ_FQZN01000001.1, from coordinate 206,512 downwards.
CGAATCACATCAGCGGGATTTGTACGAGAGCATTGAGAAAGGCGATTTCCCGAAGTGGAAGTTCCAGATTCAATTAATGACCGAGGAAGAAGCGGATCATTACCGCATCAATCCATTCGACCTGACGAAGGTTTGGCCGCATAAAGATTTTCCATTGCAGGATGTAGGTATCCTGGAACTGAACCGTAATCCCGAAAACTACTTCGCTGAAGTGGAACAAGCTGCCTTCAACCCCCAGAATATTGTAGAAGGTATCGGCTTCTCTCCCGACAAGATGCTGCAAGGCCGCCTCTTCTCTTATGGCGATGCCCAACGTTATCGCTTGGGTGTAAACTCAGAACAAATTCCGGTGAACAAGCCCCGTTGTCCGTTCCATGCCTACCATCGCGACGGTGCCATGCGCGTAGATGGTAACTATGGTTCAGCCAAAAGTTATGAACCGAACAGTTATGGCGAATGGCAGGATTCTCCCGAGAAGAAAGAACCGCCTTTGAAGGTTCATGGCGACGTCTATAACTACAACGAGCGTGAATATGATGATGATTACTACAGCCAGCCGGGCGATTTGTTCCGACTGATGCCTGCGGACGAGCAACAACTGTTGTTTGAAAACACTGCCCGCGCCATGGGTGATGCCGAACTCTTCATCAAACAACGCCATGTGCGCAATTGCTATAAAGCAGATCCGGCTTATGGCGCAGGTGTGGCCAAAGCTTTGGGGATTGACTTGGAAGAGGCTTTGAAGGCTACCCGATAGTTATTGCCTTGAGTAATATGCAGACCTTATCATATAGAAAGGAGGTCTGTCAGAAATAAGTTTGTGTGTATGTGGGCGAGTAATCATTTGCCCACATACACACAAACTTATTTTTGATACTACTAATATTCATCACTCAGAGAAACCACTTTCAGCTGTTTTTCAAACCTGTCCTGCGGCAAGTCCGTATAGACTTCTACCTTGACGGAACCGCCGGGAAGAATATCAAAATAATTGTCGCTGAACGAACTGTCCACGTCTCCGGTGGCGATGAAGACCGCACGGGCGAAGTTGTCGCTGCCACCGTCAAATCGGGCGAAGGGGGACGAAGGCCAGTAGAAACTTTCGGGTGCATACTCTGCCACTACCTGGGGGGTGACGTTGTACTGGTCGTTGAACTGTTTCCGATGATTTTGTTGTTCAGCAAGTCGGTGTGTACTACTCCGGGCACGGTGGCGGGATACCAGTTGCTGAGGCGTGCCTGCTTGAATTGCCATCCTTCGTTCAGTTCTTTCCGAAGCGGGGCGGCTATTAATAAGGCACTGCATAGGAGCGATGAGGTTAATAATGACGCTCGCTTTAGGTTCAAATCGGGCTTTTTCATGGTAATTAGTTATTGAGTTATGTTGAATGTCGTTTTCAATCCTTTCCGGCTGTTTCCGGTCTGCTTGTATATGTAAAGTCAAAGGTAAGGATAATTGTCTCATCTTGGTATATCGGGGGGCAGATAATTGCAGGTTGGCATGAGGAGGCAGTGTAGGATAGACCGTATCTGTATTGATTCATTTCCGCTACAGATATGGAATAATCGTAATGTAAATACCCGTAATGATAGCCGACGTAATCACTCCCGAAATATTAGCCCCCAGAGCATCCCCCAGGATGAACGAATCCGGATTATCTTTACTTACCAGCTTCTGTGCCACCTTTGCCGTAGTGGGTACGCAACTGACAGCCGCAATCCCTATCACCGGATTATAATTCCCTTTCTTGATGAAGTACATGATATATCCGCCCATAATGCCTCCTATACCGGAGAACAACAGTGCTATGACACCCAATACCAACAGTTTCAGTATCTTCGGGTCGAGCAACAAATGCGCATCGCAAAGTACGCCCAGCAGCAAACCGAGCATGAACGTAGACCCATACAGCAGAGGCCCGCTAACAAAATCATAGATATGCTTCATTCCCGACTCACGAACCGCTACCCCCAGGAACAGGGAGAAGAACAACGGCGAAGCCACCGGAAACAGGAAGCACAGCACCGCGCAAAGCACAGCCGAGAACGCCAGTTTCACTTTGGCATCATAATTCTTCGGAGCTTTCTTCGACGTCATCTTGATGGCACGCAGGCGTTTCGGCACTAGCAATTTCACCAGATACGGGTAGCCGCCATACGTCAATCCCAGATACAAATAAGCTACCACCGTGATAGGCACAAACAGGTGCTTGGCAAGCGCCAGCGACGTAAACAGAACCATAGGTCCGTCCGCACCTCCCACCATTGCCACGGAAGCACTCTCTTTCAGTGTCAGTCCCAGAGCCGAAGCAATGGGCACTGTCAGGAAAGTGCCCAACTCTGCGCACAGCGCCAGAAACAGGCTGACGAAAGGTTTCTGCAACAAGAATCCTACGTCCAGCAGCGTACCTATACCCATAAACACAAAACACGCTATCAACCCGTTGCTGAACGTCAGCGTATAGACGGGTTGCAGAAAGTCTATCTGCATGGTGTTCATCAGGTCGTCCGTGTCCGAGAGCATCGGGTCGAGGAAGAGGTTGCCCAGCGTGCCGTCCGGCATCAGCAGCGTTCCGCAGTTGATGGCAACCATGCCCAGCCCCATCGGTATCATTACCATCGGTTCGAGTATGCCTTTCCATCCCAGGTATATAAGCAGAAGTCCCAAAGCCACTAAAAACATACGGGTTGACGCAAGCAGCCAACCACTTTCCATCATCGTTCCAAATCCCTGGAACAGGGTTGCGAAATCTATATTTTCCATAATATCCTTATTTTGACTTACCGGTAGATTTATTAGACTGTTTCTTATTCTTGTTTTGATAGATGATTTCTTCCTGTTCGCGCAGATACATCATGTGTGTGTCTTCGGGATAATAATAATCCATCAGGTTGCCTTGGGACACTCCGGTGCTCACACCGTGATAGTATCCGCGATAGTCGGTGAGTTCCCGGTTGATGCCCCGGCTGAACTCTTCGCGCTTATCGCTGTATAGACTGTTTTCTTCCAGGGGGATGTCCCGTATCATGAGTTCCACTTTCTGACGTAGTTTGCGCAAGCGGCGCAGGCGGTCCAGTTCTTTCTGGTGCGAACTGTAAAAGTCGAATGTATCGGCAGCAACGGCAATCATCTTGATGACGAACGCTACAAAGAAGCCGATTACGAAGGTGAGCCCCATCATTTCGAGGGTGGCTACTAATAAATCGAGCATAATTATTACATTAAGTTTAGAAGTGAATAAACAATGGACTGGCCTGAGACGTGCAACGGCACATCTCCGGTGAAAAGATTGATAGTACGTGGTGTGGCGGCGTTAAATCAATATACGCTCCAACGCATAGACGTAGTACCCGTAATGATAGCGGATGGCGCTGGGAGTGAAAAACAGGTTGGGACTCCGTTCCTCCGTCAGGTGTACGGGGAACAAATGCTGTGTCTGCCCGGTTGGCGGATAGACTTTAAGTTTCAATAGCTTTGAAGGAGCATTGGCCTGATTGTACGGGCTTTCCGTGAAAAGGATACCGCTGATTTTACGTTCATTGCTTTCGTCGCTGAGAAGCGGACGGTGGGCAATGGATGAAAGGCTGTTGGGCGAAGCGGAAAAGGAACATTCTGCCTTTGCGGGCTCGATAGAAACCTTTGCAGACTTGACGGAAACCTCTGCCGGGCTTCCGGTGGTTATCCGAAAATCCGTTTGTTCCTCATGCAGGATTGCCAGCAATCCTAAGAAAAGGCACACGAACAGGAGTGTATAGTGCAGATGTTTCATCATAGCGGCTGTAAACGTAACAAATAATCGGACGCAATGTTGCATTCCCTTCAAGAAAATTTTGTTAAATAAGAAACTGTTTCTTTGTGCATGTCCTGCAAATGTGTATATTTGGAATAATATATCTAAATATATCGTAAGGCACAGTAATCCAAATTCCTATGAGTACTAATATATTCCTGATTATCGCCCTTGTCACAACTGGTATTTTTGTGATACAGTTTATCCTCTCTATCTTCTTCGGAGACCTTGATGCGGATGTGGATGTAGATACCGACATCAGCAGTGTGGTATCTTTCAAAGGACTTACGCATTTCGGCATCGGCTTCGGCTGGTACATGTATCTGATTGGAAATACTGACATTCAGAGTTATAGCATCGCTATCCTGATTGGTCTGTTTTTCGTATTTGCGGTGTGGTTTCTCTATAAGAAAGCCTATCAGTTGCAGCAGGTCAACAAGACGGAAAAGACGGAACAGCTTGTGGGACGTGAATGCACCATCTACTTCAAGCAGGGAGACGGCAAGTATATCGTACAGGTAAGCCGCGACGGTGCCATGCGCGAGGTAGACGTGGTGTCTGAAGCCGGCAAGACTTATCAGACAGGTGACAAAACTATTATCTCCATCTATAAGGATGGAACATTGTATATCCAATAAACAAAACTCAAAAACATAGATTTATGACACAAGAAATGATGATTATGGCTGCCATACTCGTGGCGGTTATTTTGCTTACCTTTGTTGGTATCCTCTCCCGCTATCGTAAGTGTAAGAGTGACGAAGTATTGGTAGTGTATGGTAAGACGGGAGGCGAGAAGAAGTCTGCCAAGTTGTATCATGGTGGTGCTGCCTTCGTGTGGCCCATCATCCAGGGATATGAATTCCTGTCGATGAAACCCATGCAGATAGACTGTAAGTTGACCGGTGCCCTGTCTGCACAAAACATCCGTGTGGATGTGCCGACCACTATCACGGTTGCCATCAGCACCGATGCCGACGTGATGCAGAACGCTGCCGAACGTATGCTGGGGCTGACGATAGACGACAAACAGAACCTGATTACGGATGTTGTGTATGGTCAGATGCGTCTGGTTATTGCCGACATGACGATTGAAGAACTGAACTCCGACCGCGATAAATTCCTTTCCAAAGTAAAGGATAACATCGATACTGAACTCCGCAAATTCGGTTTGTATCTGATGAATATCAATATCAGTGATATTCGTGATGCTGCCAACTATATCGTCAATCTGGGTAAAGAAGCCGAAAGCAAGGCGCTGAACGAGGCTCAGGCAAACATCGAAGAACAGGAAAAGCTGGGTGCCATCAAGATTGCCACTCAGATTAAGGAACGTGAAACAAAAGTTGCCGAAACGCGCAAAGACCAGGATATAGCCATTGCCGAAACAAAGAAGTTGCAGGAGATTTCGGTGGCTAATGCCGATAAGGATAGAATTTCGCAGGTGGCTGTGGCTAATGCGGAGAAAGAGTCGCAAGTGGCAAAAGCTGAGGCTGAGAAGAATATCAGAATCGAGCAAGCCAACACGGAGAAGGAGAGCCGCATCGCCGAATTGAACTCTGACATGGAAATCAAGCAGGCAGAAGCCGGAAAGAAAGCTGCCATCGGACGAAACGAGGCGCAGAAAGCGGTTGCGCAGTCTGATGCCGAACTGGCCGTGACACGTGCCGATGCCGATAAACAGTCCGGTGAAGCCAAAGCACGTTCGGAGGCTGCCGTACAGACAGCACGGGAGGTTGCACAAAAGGAAGTGGAAGAGGCTAAAGCCCGCAAGGTGGAGTCTTCTTTGAAAGCGGAAAAGATTGTGCCTGCCGAAGTGGCCAAACAGGAAGCGATTCTTCAGGCGGATGCTGTTGCCGAAAAGGTGATTCGTGAAGCCGAAGCACGCGCAAAGGCAACTCTGGCACAGGCCGAAGCTGAAGCACGGGCCATTCAGATGAAACTGGAAGCTGAGGCGGAAGGTAAGAAGAAATCGTTGCTTGCAGAGGCGGAAGGTTTCGAGGCAATGGTGCGTGCGGCAGAGTCTAACCCGGCTATTGCCATCCAGTATAAGATGGTAGACCAGTGGAAGGAAATTGCCGGCGAGCAGGTGAAGGCTTTCGAACATATGAATTTAGGAAACATCACAGTCTTCGACGGTGGAAACGGAAGCACAAGCAACTTTCTGAGTTCATTGGTGAAGACGGTAGCTCCGAGCCTTGGCGTATTGGATAAACTGCCTATCGGTGAGACGGTGAAGGGAATTATCCATCCGGAAGGGAAGGAAGACAAACCGGAAGCTAAGAAGGAAGAGCCTAAGAAGGACGAAAAGAAGAAATAATTCCTTCTATTAACTGAATGTATCTGTCATTCTGAGCGCAGTCGAAGAATCTCTTCTCCTGATAGCATAGCGCAGCTTTATAAAGGAGAGTAGATTCTTCGACTGCGCTCAGAATGACGGATACATTTGTATATAGAGAGTATCTCCCCGGAGGAGGCGAATGGAGATACTTTTATATCCCCAATCTTTCTTTCAGCAATCTGTACCCCGTCAGACTTACCCGCAATTTCACTCCATTCTTCAATGATACCTGGTACGTTTCTTTGCCGAACAACTCAACCCGTGATATCTGTGTTACGTTCACAATCGTAGAACGATGAATGCGTACAAAATTATCAGCAGGCAGATGGGCCTCAAGATATTTCATGGTTTGCTCTTTGATGTACTCTCCGGACGGGGTGACCAAAGTGGTATAATCTCCGCAAGCCTGAATGTATAACAATTCATCTACTTTGATGATGTTTATCCGTGAGCCGTCTTTTATCGTGATGCGGTCAATTATTTCTTCTTGCTGTTCCGGTTCTGCCACTACCTCCTGTGGTGGTGCAATGAATTCCTCTTCCTGTGTCATCGAGTCCTTCACTACCAGCAGGTGATACCACAGTATGACAGCTATCCATGCCGGTATGCCAAACAGAAGCCGGAAAGGCAGTGTAGAAGCGAAAGATATATAAGGTATTCCCACTATCTTTGCCATGATGTCGCAAACCATGAAACTTCCTGCAATCCATAGCAATACTCCTATCACAATCGTGATGAAATTTGTTTGATACATGGATACATAACCTACCACAAACCATGCCAGGTATGTCAAAGCTGCCAACCATCCGATAGTCGTGACTCCGTCTACCAGTGCCGGAAGCCAGTCCGCCCCGGCATACCACCACGACAGAGCCGCCTGGATAATTGCCAGAACCAATACCAGCACAAGCACCGGAAGCCAACGGTAAGGATAATCTATTATTGGATGTGCTCTCATATTGTTAGTCTTTTATCTCTAAACCGCCAAAAGATATTTTTCCACGGATTACTAATATACACTCTTGATTAATGTTTGCGCTTTGCCAGCGTTTGTCCTCACAGCCTCCGAAGAATGCGTTGCATTTGGTTATAACTTTCCAATCCGAAGGGATATACAGTTCTATGCCACCCAAATTACATTCAATGTCAATATAGGTTTCTCCGGGAGCGATGTGCGTGTGGCGCAAGTCGATGGTCGTTCCTCCGCATGAAGTTCGGATGCTGGCTCCCTTGAACAATTCGTCTAACACAACGTGGCGTACACCTCCGAAACTATTGTCTGAGCGCAGATAACCGTCATCGGACTCGCATTGTTGTTCTTGGTTGTTCATGCCCATATTCATGTGCATGTGTCTTCCTCTTCCCTTTGCCCAGTCATGATAATCTCCGTGCATGTGGTCTTTCATCCAACGCTCCCGGTGGCGTGCCTTTACAAAGAACAATATACCTGCCACTATCAGTGCGACAGGCCAGACGAAAGCCTGCGAGTTCTCCGGCAACCATGATAATCCTCCAATCAGGAAGTAGGCTCCTACCAGTGTAAGGATAAGTCCGCTTATATAATGGCGGTGCGTCATTGTATAAATACCTAATATAATAAGGAGAGTGTGCCAGGACACCACAATGTCGAATATCTCGTAACTCATCCACCCCACATTGCGGGCGAACAGCAATATTCCGGAGATGATGAAGAGAGAAGCAACCAGTACTTTGCCTGATAACCCTGCATGAGACAGGAAATTTTGTTTCTTTTCCATTGTTTTTATCGTTATTGATTAATATTCCGTTATTATGGATTGATGGCTCAAAGGTAAGTGAATTATCCGTCCCTGAATAGCCCTTGCGGGTGATTTACGGTAGAAAAGCCGATGAGTTCCGGGTATGAATCGGTGAATCCGGAGATAAAAATAAGGCTATTTGCTGAAAAAAATGCAATTTACTGCAACCAAAGTTCATCCTTTTGCGTCTAATAAGAAAAAAAGAAGAGCTATGAAACTGAATTTTTCAATGGATGAAATCCGTATTAAAGTAGAAGAGTATATAAAGAAAGGTGGCCGTGCCGCCGGTCGTCCCGTACTGACAGCCTATTATGTGATGACTGCCGATACGACTCCCGAGAGTGAGCGAACCAATATCATGATTGCTCTGGTAGCGATTGTATTCCCTACCAGCATAGAAGATGTTTTGGGACAAATTTTTATGGTAGGAAAGGGCTTTGCTGCCGTTTATGCTTATAAGAAGGTGAAGAAGTATATCACACCTCAGATAAAAGATAAAGTGGAAGCTAAGCTGGACGAGTGGTTCCATGATAATGTGACGGAGGTGGAGGTGCTATATCTGGAGTCGAAATAAGGGGGTAGATTTATAATCTGGAAATTCCAGGTTTGGGACTATAATATAAGGTTGTAACTAGATAAAAGTTACAACCTTATTTTCATAAATGAGAGCCCTACAATCAGAGAGGTCTTAAGGTATATGTATAGTGGTATACTTTATTCTTTAACAAGAACTCTTTATGGACTCTGGGCGACCAACTGTCGTCTCCTCCAAGCCCCATCTGCTTATAATCAATATGCAACCAGTTCTTTTCACCACGAATTAATGTATGTTCTATCTTACTACGCTCCAAATCTTTATCGGAGTAATTCTGAATATTAAAATTAAAGAGTGGCTTTCCGGTTATGCGTATTCCGCTTCCGGAATCATCGTATATTTCTAGCCAGCGGTTATCTGTTTTGTTTCCATTCTCTTGGGGCATGATATGTGAAAAGAACTGTTCGCCGACCGTCCCCTTGTAGATACCGACGTAAGCAGATTCTTTTCTGTCATCATAGCTTTCATGAGGCCCTTTTCCAAACCAGGTAAGATTTTGCCATTCAACGGGTAAAGCACACTCCATCCCGACTCTTGCCAATGACAGGACATCTACATTTACATGGAAGACCACATCAATGATAACTTCACCTTCGGGAGAAACCGTATAATTTGCCTTTTGCAGGATATTGCCTTCTTTGCAGTCCAATAGATTATTGGTATAGACTTGTACATATCCGGTAGGCAGAACCACGAAATCCAGTTGCTTCGGTTTTATCTTATAATCATCTAGTCCTGCTTTGCGCCACGAACTTGCATAAGAGTTGTTACGTCCTTCGTCGTTGTCGGTCGGAACCCGCCAGAAGCATGGTAGTAGGGGAGATTTAAGCAAACCACTTCCTCTGTAAACGAACTGTGACATTGCTCCTGTGAGTTTATCAAAATGTATATGAAAATCTTTTCCTGTAACTGTGAGCCCATTTTCCCTTTCCACCCGAAGGGGGGAAACGGTGCTGATCCCTTTCTCTACGAATGGTTCGGGAAACAAGTCTAAAGCTAATTGTTCTGAAGCTATCTCTACACTACCATCAGAGTAGTTCCGTTTTTTCGTATCATAAAAACTAAAGTTTACATGATATTCATTTCCCGCTTTCAAATTTTTCCTGGAGAAATTCAATTCTATCAATTGCTTGCTTTGGGGTGCTATATTCAAAGTAGTAATGGTATCACGCTCTATAGGGACTCCATTTTCTAATAATGTCCAACACAAAGTAATCCCCTTTGTATCTATAAAGTAGTTTGTGTTTGATATTGAAACAAGGCCTTCGTTTATATCTATATTCTCTACGTTGAAATTTTGATAGACCTTTTTCAACTCATATATCTCCGGTTGGACTTCCCGGTCAGGGTTCACCAAACCGTCATTTGAATTAGCCCCGTCGCTATAATTCATTACTTCCCAATATTCCTTTCCATCTTTGTCTTTCAGGCGTAATCCCTGGTCTACCCAATCCCAGGTAAATCCTCCGTGCATACGTGGATATTTATAAAATAAATTCCAGAACTTTCTGAAATTGCCTAAACCGTTTCCCATAGAGTGGGCATATTCACATATCAACATAGGACGTGACTGATCCTCATTATACTGCCTGATAATCTCATTAAGCGGATTGTACATATTGGAAATGAAGTCATACCTTGAAAGTACTTTAGTATAAGCAGGATTCTTTGCCTCATAATGAACCGGACGTTTTTCTGGATCACACCTTTTTATCTCTTCATAGGCCTTGTCAAAGTTCTTCCCCCAACCGGATTCATTTCCCATAGACCAGAAGATGACAGAAGGGTGATTCTTATCCCTTTCCACCATATTCACATTCCTTTCGATAATGGCACTTTTCCACTCATCCCTTTCTCCGACATGGAATCCTTTTGCCCACAGGCCATGACTCTCTACATTGGCTTCATTCATTACATACAGCCCATATTCGTCACACAAGTCATACCAATCTGGATGATTGGGATAATGAGATGTTCTCACTGCATTTATATTAAATAATTTCATCAGTTTTATATCACGCTCCATCATCTCGCGTGTAATGTATCGTCCGGTGTAGGGATCGAACTCATGCCTGTTGACTCCTTTTATTTTTATAGGTTGTCCGTTCAACAGCAACAGTCCATTTTTAATTTCTACTTTTCTGAATCCTATCTTCTGGCTAATAACCTGTTGAACGGTTCCATACTTTCTTGATAGTTCTATGTCCAAGCGATATAAATCAGGTGTTTCTGCCGTCCACTTTAAAGGAGAAGATACTTTCTCTGAGAATGAGATTTCTTGTTCTTCCCCCGAGGCTACACTGAACGAAAACTGTCTTGTCCATATCAATTTGCCGGATGTTTCTTTTAAAGAAACACGCAAACAACCATCTCTGACGAGTTCTCTTGTCTCATTCTTTATGGAAACGACTGCATTCAATTCTGCATCCTTATACTCCATATCCAGGTTGGGGGAAATAGAGAAATCCCTGATGTGGACTTTAGGAAGTGCAAACAAAAAGACATCACGATAGATGCCGCTTAATCTCCAATAATCCAAGTCTTCTAAGTAACTGCCGTCAGACCAATTTAGAACCTGGACAGTCAACTGATTTTCACCCTTCTGCAAATATTTGCTGATGTTAAACTCTGCCGGCAACATTCCGTCTTCATGATATCCCACTTTTTCCCCGTTCACCCAGACATACATGGCAGATTGTACTCCGGCAAAGTGCAGAAAGATTTCTTCATCTTTCCAATCAGCCGGAACAACAAAGTTCCGACGGTACAGGCCTATCGGATTGGATTCTCGGGGAATATAGGGTGGATTAGGTTCAAAAGGGTATTTCACATTCGTAAAAACAGGCGGATCATATTCTCCTTGTAGCTGCCAGTTGCCAGGGACTTGAATATAATCCCATGAACCATCATTATAGTTCGTACTATAAAAAGCGGCTGGTAAGGCATATATTCCGGAGATATATTTAAATTTCCACTCTCCGTTCAGAGAGTGTACCATAGAAGATACTCTTCGTTCTGCCTCTGCTACAGATCGATAAGGTATATAAGAGGCATGAGCCGGTTCCGTATTTATACTGTTTACTTCAGGATTTTCCCATTCGGACAATACTTCCTGAGAATGGGCAAGTGTTACAGCCCAACATATAATAGCTAGGACCAATATTCTTTTCAGCATATCTATTTTGTGACATTAGATGTTTTGTACATAAAAAACTGTTCTCTTTTGTCATTGGGGGTAGGTTGTACATCTACTCTCTCTAAAATAACTCCTTTTACATCCGACGTTACAATAGCAGGTCTGTAATCAAAAGAGTGGACTTTCAATTTCACATTATCCAGCCGGATATCATCTGCATGACGTATGAAGATTCCCCAAGCAGGAAGTTCTTTGAATTGTGAGAACTCCGGATAAGCTGTTTTCATCTCAGGTATTCCTTCCAGTTCTTTTGCGGTCAATCCGCATTTGGCATAGAAGGGATTGCCTCCTCCCGGAGATTCTATATCTATATTTTTGAGAGTAATCCCTTGAATTCGATCTTCAGGTAAACCGATAATGCTTGCAGGAGAAATGTTACGGGGCAGATGCTCTACCGGACCTTCATATGGATAGCCCGCATCAGGCTTAGAGTTTGCCAACTTTACATTGAAGTTTGAAAGAGTGACATTCTTCATAAGCGGCTTCTGCCCGGAATTCCAGCGGTCTCCTATTCGCAGGTAGAATGCATTTCCCACATTCACGGCACGTACGCTATCGACAAATATGTTCTCGATGATGCCTCCGTCCACGGTGGCGAATGTTACGGCGGAACGGTAGGTGTTATAAACCGTAAGATTCTTGATGATAAAGTCACGAAAACCTCCTTTTGATGCTGTTCCGAATTTTAAGCCACTGGCACTTGAACGTATGATGCAATTATCAACTACCACATTCTGGCAGATTTGCGATGGTTCATGTGATTTGAAACAGATACCATCATCGGCGGCATCGAAAAAGGAATTGCTGATTCTGACGCTATCGCAATCTACGATATCTATCCCGTCATTATTCCAGTAAGATTTGCAATCAACATTTATATTGTCTATAATGACTTGTCGGCACTGGTCGTAGGCTTGATTCCAACTTGCCGGATCGTGCATCCGTATCCCTTCAATCCGTACATTCCGGCATTCTCTGAAATAAATATTGTGGGGACGGTTTGTTTCATCAGGCCTGTCCATGTGCAACGGATCATCTATCAGTCCTCTCTGGATGTGTGAAATCAGATTGTTCGCTACTATAAATCCTCTGCCATCAATTGTTCCTTCGCCTGTCACACCGATATTATCTTGCTGTACGGCAAAAAGCAAGGCTGTCCGTTGTATATATTCATCCTTTTTATAATCTAAGGCATTACATGAACCCAATAAAACAGCTCCTTGCGCTAAGTGCAAAGTAACATTGGATTTTAAATATATAGTGCCGGTCAAATAGTTTCCGGTATCAAAAATGAGTTTTCCTCCTCCTGCCGTGTGGACATAATCAATCGCATATTGGATGGTGTGCGTGTTCAAAGTTACTCCATCAGGTTTTGCCCCAAAATCCATTATAGAGTAATCTTGTCCCCGGACACCGGTCCAACAGAGGAATAGAGCCGACAAAGCATATAGTAATTTTCTTTTTAACATAGTATCAAATCATTATTTTTTCATCTTTACATATAACTCATTCAAAACTTCCCTTCGCGTAGAAACTCCCGACTGGACTTTTATATTCAATTTAGACAAGCGCTTCCAGTAACTTAAAGTCTGTTCCTCTATCGCTTCGTCTAATCTTGCTTCCCATTCGGGCAAAAAGCCTCGAAGTCCCATGTATTGAACCATTGAGAAATCTTTATCATCCAATGAGACATCTTTATAATAAATCAGAGTAGTACCTTGCTCAAGCAAGACATCTTGCATCATAGATATATTGATGTTCTTGACTTTTACCTTTTCATCTATTGCAACCGAAGACGCTACACCGGCAGCTTGTCCCATAGCCATCCAGCATGGCTCCATCCTAAGTGTAGAGAAACCGATGTGAGAACCGGAGATAGGGACCGGAAACAATAAATTATCTACATCTTTGGGAACAATCACTCCATAAGGAACAGTGTAAGGTGATGTCGGATAGCCCAGAAAACCATTCAGGTGCACCATGCCGGGTTCCCGTTTATGGGTGGCATGTGAATCAAATCCATAATGGCTGGCTGTGATACTTGATAAGTACACAGGAGGTCTTCCACCACCTTTTACAGGCATCGCATCACTTGCTATGAAAAAGTGAAGTCCTTCGAATCGACGTCCTTCACGCACATATACTTGTCTGGGAAAATGCCCGTTATCTGTGTATTCATCTTTTGCATACCCCCATTCGCGAGCCGCTTTCCGGAAATGATCGGGTAATTCTTTATCGTTTTGGGCAAACCAGAGCAATCCCTCTGTATATTCCCTTAGTCTTGTTGCAAATTTGTCACGCCATGCCCAACCAGCTGTAGGCCATGCCCAGTTCTCTTCGGGCAGATCTGACGAGACAAAGGCAGCATGCTGGTTATTGGCATCTGTTTTTTCATTTGGAATCTCAACCAGGTTTACTACTTTTCCAAGTCCCCATTTGTCACCGGGAATCATAGTAGGATTGCCTTTAGCTATGTGGTTTCTATTGGCTTCTAACATTTCCGGAGTAACATTCACCATCTCGGCTTGGGTGTGGCGTCCCGTCCAAACATCATCGATAATAGATGCATATTCATTGCGGTCATAATTTTGGGGCTTTGTTATGGGGACTTTATTATTTGGATTCCTGGTCAGGCACAACCGGTAGTTGTAGGCTTGGACAGCGTTATCTCCAATAAATGTGGAAGCATCCATTTCCGGACCATGCCAGTATTTGTAAACACTGCCTGCTCCGGGTTCTTCAAATTCATTTTTACCTTCTCGCCCTACTCTAAAAGGCACTCCGGCTGCTGCTGCCAGATCTCCCTCATAGGTTGCATCAATGAAAATCTTGCCTCGATACTCTTCTTGAGTATTTTTATCACGATTCAGTATATTGATTTGCACAATCTTGTCATCTACTTTTTTTAGATTGCGGGGGCTGGAATCAAATTGCCGCATTGTTAAAACAGTGATTAGACCTTTATATTCTCCCAGCCAGTCAGTAAATACTTGTTCTGCTACTGAAGGTTCGAAACGGAAACCATCATCACATCTCTGATATTGTGTGGAAGTCACACCATATTTCTTTTTGTAATAGTCTTTGATGCGGCAAGTGAACTCTCTGAATAATCCTGTTGTAGCTGCCCGGGTTACAATATCCGTTGCTCCCAGCCCATTGGAAGGCAGGCCTCCGATATGCTGTGTACGTTCCAGAATAACAGACGTTTTTCCAAGCTTGGCAGCTGCAAGTGCTGTGGTCAATCCGCCGGGCGTTCCTCCCACTATAACAATATCATATGTTTGCTGTGCAAAAACATTGATACTCCAAAATAATAGTAAAGTTATTAGTAATTGTTTCATTGTAGTTTCTATTTAGTGATATTAGTAGATTGATATACATGTATCTGTTGCTTCTTTTTTACGGCTTCCTGGATTGTCATTTTACTCATGTTGACATGGTGTGCGTCATCCAGTACTATAGCCGGTCTATAATCTCTTTTTCGGGCAATAAATGTAACGTTCTCTAAAGCAATCCCTTCAACATGTCGGAGATAGAGACCCCACGCCGGGAGTTCTTTGAAACATGAAAATTCAGGATATGAATCTGCCAACTCAGGAACTTTATCTAATTCTTCCGGAGTAATGCCGACCTTTGCTATTTCCGGTTTTCCTGCTCCCGGGTGATTGATTACCACATTTTTCAGAGTCACGTGTGTTATGGGGTGCCCTTTCAGTCCAATGATACTTGCCGGAGATATATTTCTGGGCATATGTTCTATTGGTCCCTCATACTCATATCCTGCATCCGGTTTCCCTTCGGGAATTTCCACATACAAATTAAAAATAAGAACGGAATCCATAGAACCGACTTTATCTGAATGTGTACGGTTGCCTATCCGAAGGAATATAGCATTTCCTGTATTATAAGCTTGCAAACTATCCACTACTATGTTTCGGACATATCCTCCGTCAGGAGTGGCTATCGTTAATGCTGAACGATAAGTATCATAAATCTTATTGTTTATAATCCGGATATTTTCATATCCTCCAACTGTCATAGTGCCTAATTTTATTCCGTTAGCACTTGAACGCATGGTACAATTACGAATCACTACGTTCCGACATGCAGCCTCGGCTTTATGGGATTTCAGGCAGACTGCATCGTCCGAAGCGTCGAAGAAGGAATTTTCTATTACTACGTTCCGGCAATCGACGATATCAATGCCATCGTTATTCCAATATGCTTTATTGTCGACTGTAATTCCCCTCACCCATAGCGAGTCGCACTCTTCGTATTCCTGTGTCCAGTCACAGGTGTTTTTTATAGTGATTCCTTCTATAGTTATACCCTGGCATTGCCTGAAATGAATCCCTCGCGGTCTACGCGGCCTGTCGTTTTCCAGAGGATCTTTGATAAAACCTTTATGCACCTGGTCGATTATGTTATATGATACTTGGCGTCCTTGTGCGTCAATTACTCCTTTTCCATAAATAGCTATATTCTTTTGACTTATAGCTCGAATCATACTGTAACAAGGCCCTTCCGTATTATAGTCGTATGGGTTCAGAGAGCCTACCAGCACTGCCCCTTCCTTCAATTGTATCGCTACATTCGATTTGAGTTCAATGCTACCTGTTAAATAACGGCCGACATTAAAAACTAAAACGCCTCCTCCTTCTTTATGAATATAATCGATGCCGGTCTGGATAGAATTAGTATTCAACGTTACTCCATCAGACTTTATGCCAAAGAAAGATGCATTATATTCTTTACTCCATACTAAAGAACAAGAAAGGGAAAAAAGAATTGATAATATATATGTTCTCATAATCAGTTATTTAAATGTTTCTGACGGATTGTCCGTCATGATAAATTCTAAAATACCTCCGTCTGTGATTTCATGATGAAAGATTCTGAAGCGTTTTAACTCTTTTCCATTCAAGAAGACTGCCTTTACATATTTATTTTCTTTTGATAAGTTTTCAGCACGAATGGTGAAATTCTTTCCGGCTTCCATACGTAACACCATTTCTTTCAATTGAGGAGCACCAATAATATATTCTCCACTGATAGGGTCTACGGGATAAAATCCCATGGCTGAGAATAAATACCATGCGGACATCTGCCCACAATCATCATTCCCGCATAATCCGTCGGGAACGGGCAAATAAAAGCGATCAAAGATTTCGCGGACAAGTTCTTGTGTTTTCCAGGGTTCTCCTGCATAGTTATATAGGTAAGCTACATGATGGCTGGGTTCATTACCATGAGCATATTGTCCTATAAGCCCAGTCACATCCGATACAAAACCTGTATTTACAGTCTTGTTCTCAAGCCAGAAAAGTGAATCGAGTTTTGCTGCAAATGCTTTATTTCCTCCCATCATCTCAATCAAAGAATCTACATCGTGTTGCACATGCCATACATACTGCCATGCATTGCCTTCGGTATAATCCCCTCCGGAAGTCCCGGCATGTGATAATCTGAAAGGATCAAAAGGATCTCTCCATTTGCTTTGTGAATCTTTTCCTCGCATTAGTTTTGTTGCCGGATCAAATAGGGATGTATATGCGCGAGCTCTTTTGGAAAAGAAATCATAATCTTCCTTTTTTCCTAATGCTTTTGCCATCTGCGCCACGCAATAGTCATCATAGCAACTTTCTAAAGTTCTGGAAACCGATTCTTCAGGAATAAGATCGAAAGGATAATATCCATACTGATTGTATGTTTCCCAATCAGACTTCGGATGGGACTCTAATGATGATTTTCTGATTGCTTCGTAAGCTCTTTCCGGGTCAAAACCTTTATACCCTTTCAGATATGCCTCTACAATAACGGGTATAGCATGGTTGCCAATCATACAATGGTTTTCTTTGCCCCATAAAGCCCATATAGGCAAATAACCCTGTATATCACAATGAGATAACATTGAATTGACAAATCCATTGACTTTCTCTGGCACTAAAAGAGTATATAGCGGATGAGCGGCACGATAAGTATCCCATAAAGATAAGGTAGAATAGTATTCTCCTATGGGAGAATGGAGGATGCTGTCATTAGGACCTTTGTATCTTCCATCCACATCGGTTATATTATTGGGTTGAATACACAAGTGGTAAATGGAAGTGTAAAAATTTACTTTTTGCTCTTCTGTGCCCGATACGTCTATACGTGATAATAAATTGTTCCAGGCTTCGGCAGCTTGAGTCTTCACTTTCTCAAAGTTCCAGTCCGGATTTTCTTTTTCCAATGCTTCCTGTGCGCCTTCTATACTGACAGTAGACAGGCCAACTTTTACTTGAACGCTTTCTCCTTGTTTTAAATCGAATGAAAGAAGAAGGCGTTTGGCTTTTTCCCCTTCCTGGGGTTGAAGTTCCTCAACAGCCATATAGGGTTTGTCGAATTTGATAACATAGAAGAACTCTCTTTCTACCCACATCTTTACCCTGTTCTTTCCGGCGATGCTATGTTGATCTAAAAGTTGCATTTCTGCATCTATCACATGAGTTCGTAGCTGTTCATCCTTACTTACAATTCCACTTTGAAGGTCTACCAGAATGTGTGCCGATCCTTCTTTTCTGAAAGTATAACGATGCATTGCTGTACGCTGTGTCGCAGTCAACTCTACTTCCACCTCAAAATCAGATAAAAACACCGAATAATATCCTGGATAAGCTTTTTGATGCTCTTTATCATATCGACTTTTATATTTGCCATTTTGTATATCACCACAAAATGGCAGAATTAATATATCTCCTAAGTCAGGACATCCCGTACCATTCAGATGGTTTTGAGAAAATCCCATGATAGAGTCATCCTCAATATTAAAGCCGGAGCAATATCTCCACGAACCATTTCCACTTTCCGGGCTTACTTGTATCATTCCGAATGGTACACAAGCTCCCGGAAATGTATGGCCATTATCGGCATTGCCAATAAAAGGATTCACATAACAGCAATAATCCTGTTCAATATTACTACATCTTATGCTCAGAAAGCATACTCCAATTATAGCAAATACCCACCAAAAACATTCCTTTATTTTCATTTAATTTATTTTTTAAATAGTGACTTTACAAAATCAGTATTATTTCCCCAACGTTTATTGGGAGACTTTCCTAACTCCAGAGTCAAATCTCCGCCTTGCATGATTTCTTCATAACTTAACCAGCTTCTATTTAAAGTTTTGCCGTTTAAAACTGCTTTTTGAATATAGATGCACTCTGCATCAGGGCGATTTACATGGATTTTAAATTCCTGTTGAGAGGTTGGGTGTAATGTGACCGCATCAAAGACCGGAGCACTTATCCAATAATAGGGTACACCCGGGCAGACCGGAAATAATCCTATAGAGGACAGCACAAACCAGGAAGACATGGTTCCTGCATCGTCGTCCATTTCTTTCAAATATCCCCGTGGAGTGGTAGTGAAGATTTTACCAATATAAGGTTTTTCCCACTTTTCATGTGTCCCGTAATAATTTGTGGTAGGTTCAAGTAATATCTGACGGACTAACTTTTGCGTTTTCCATGGTTCTTCAAGGTAATAATATAGAAATGGAACGTGTATATCAGGCTGGTTACCCATGTTGAATAAGTTATTCTCAAAGAAATAATCTAATTCGTTCAAAACCTTTTTCTTGCTGCCCAAAGTCGAAATTACCCAGTCGAAATCATGAGGTACGAACCAACGGTATTGCCATATAGTACCTTCATACAAACCGTCGCCGTGCATTATATCTGAAGTAGGGCCAATGTTCTTAAATTTCTGTAACCATATCGGTCTGTAGTCTTTAGAACGTAAAGAGAACTCTTTTTTTAACTCTTTATTACCTATTTTCCCTGCGAGTTCGGAAACTCCCCAGAAATCATATCCTCGTTCTAATGCTTTGTCCGGTGAATCGTTGGAGATATCTTCCGCCTCTTTCAGCATCAATGGGAGTAGTTCGTCGAGAGAACCATCAAACATCCCCTTTTGCAATGCATCTAAAATAGTGATAATAGAGTGTTCTGTACGTGTTGTCAAAAATGGTTCCGTTTTCGTTGCGGAGCGGGGCTTACCTTGTTTGTATAATCCTGCAAGTGAGGAAATCATCTGTTTGTATTCCGTGGGACAAACAATAGACAGCAGAGGGTATTTTGTTCGGTAGGTGTCCCAAATAGACCAACCATGATAATAGGGTAACTGCTGGCCTTTATATACTTTTCCATCACTTCCCCTGTAACTGCCGGAATAATCATTGATTGTGAAAGGAGTTTGGCAAGCATGGTAGAGCCGTGTATAAAATGATGTCTTTAAGTCTTCATCAGAAGTCTCTACTTGTATGTGCCCCAATAAATTTTCCCAGTTGGCACGCGCTTTGGCGCGTACTTGCTCGAAAGACAGGTCCGAGCACTCTTGTTTGAGATTCGCTTCGGCTTCTTCTGCACTGACGGAGGATAATCCTATTTTTAGTATAATTTGTTCGTTAGGCTCTGTCTGGAACTTCCATAGCAATTCAGAATCGTTGTCTTCCGGTTTACAGGCAGATTTATCTTTCTCAATATAATAATAAAATTTGTAACTACCTAAATCACAAGTGCAGGCGGAACGTACGAATCCCCTTACTGCATTGTTTCCTACAATATTATGCTCTTCGGCGATATGTTTACCGTAAGAATGTTTAAAATCTATTTTTATGCCTGCTGCTTCTGTAGACGGATAAGTAAAGCGATAGATAGCGGCAGTTCTGCCTGTAGTAATTTCAACTTTAAGCTGATTATCTAAAGTTATGCTGTAATATCCGGGAACTGCTACTTCCGAAGCTTTATCCATCTTTAGGGGCTTGCATGATGTTCCGACAAAAGGTGTTATCAACAGATTTCCTCCGACACCTATGCAGCCTACTCCAGACATTCTGGTCTGTGAGAATCCCTTTAACTGCTGTGCTTGATAATCATAACCTCCGTTTCCACGGGGCATCGTTTCCGGTCCCGGTTTAATCATTCCAAACGGAATGGTTGCGGATGGATCAGTTTGTCCATGATCATCGGAAGTACCAATGAAAGGATTTACAAAAGAGGTTTGTTGAGCTTGAACCATAGAAAGGGACAAGCATAATACTAATATTACACTGAAGTGTCTCATATTAAATGTTTTATAAATAAAAGAGGGTTTCAAAAGAAACGCAAACTCTTAAAACCCTCATATTAGAAAAGTAGAATCAATCTTTTAGTCCAGGAACTATCAGGAGTTCATTGTCTGGTATCGGGAAATAATAGAATTCTTCGCTTAATGTTAAATTGGGATTTAAAGAAAGCTCGGCTGCATCTCTATAATTCTTTTGCAAATGAAGAATCTCATGTCTTTGCATGGTGAAGAAACGCCCCATACAGCTATGTTCCATACCTGCGGTTTCCCACCGTCTCTCATCCAAAACAGCTTTTTGGAAGTATTCCTTAGTCACATCCTTTGAGATGAGTGGTACTCCTGCTCTTTTTTGTACTCTCCACATGCAGTCAAATGCTAAATCATCCATATTCTTGCTTCCATAAGCAACCGCCTCAGCATACAGTAGCAGAATATCAGCATATCTAAATATCATTCTGGTTTTCCCGCTTGCACTTGAAATTCCTTTAGTTTCGTAATACCCGTCATCATAATTAAATACCCAGTCTGAGCTTTCTATGTTCTTCTTCCAATAAGGATGTTTCTGATTGGTTGCAGGGTCGTCCCAATCCAGTAAAGGATAACGTCCTGTTTCCGGATTACGTTCCTGTCCGGTCATCGTCACTTTAGTCAAGAACCAAGCATCTTTGCGTATTCCTTCCGGCATACTTCTGAAAAATTCCAATTCAACCATATAATCACACCATCCACCAGACTCCTCGGGTAATTCGCTTTTAGGACCAGAGAAATAGTTTTTTGTTTTGTTATGGAACTCTCCGAATACTATTTCTTTGGAGTAATTAGCCTCCGGTTCTTTAGTCAATGTGCGTATATCCGGCTCTAATATATAACCATAAGTAGCTTCATTCTCAATAATTTCTTTATATTTTGCAGCTGCCTTATCGTAATATTCTGCTCCCTTTTTCAGAGGCCAGCCTGCTTCTGTCATATATACAGAGGCTAATAAAGCTTTAGCAGCACCTTTATTAGGGGCTACATTGATTCCGTTCTGAAAATAGGGTGCTATCTTATGATTATCCGGCAACATTCTTTCTGCCGTTAATGCATCCGATTCTATTAATTCATATATTTTCTGCACATCTGCTTTGGGGGTATTGTAATCTATCTCATTCTCTGTAACCAGAGGTATACGTCCCCAAATACGTACAAGCATAAAATAGTTTAATGCTCTCAGGAAATAGGCTTGTCCCAGTCTCGGCTCCAGAAAAGATTTCTCAACCGGTGTTCTTTCTGCATTATTAATCACATAATTACAAGCTTTGATTGTCTGATAATAGAGTTGATACATTTCAAGAATATCAGTGTTTCCTGAATTGAAATTAAACCGGTCATATTCCGAGAAACGCGACTTATTACCACCACTATGCGCTGTCACATCATCTGCACACCACACATAAATAGCTCTGAAGACGCGGGCGTTAGTCTGGTAATATTTGTTATACATTCCAGTTATAGCCATATCCAAATCTTCCGGACTTGAGAAGAAAGAAGAAGGAGTAAGCTTGCCACGAGGGTCTTCTTCCAGGAAATTGTCACAAGAGCATAAAGCAAATAATAATATGCTATAAATCAATATATTTTTCATTTTACATCTATTTTATTGGTTAAACTAAAATGAGAATCCAAGCCCCAAAGTAAATGTTCTTGGCAATGGGTATGAACCGCCATCAACGCCTGCATTAATGTCACTATTACCTCCATTGCTTGTGATATCCATTGTTCCTTCCGGATCATATCCTGTGTAAGAAGTGATCGTAAATAAATTTTGAGCACTCAGAGAGATTCTGACATCTGCAAATTTTGTTTTTGCTCTGGGAATTGTATATGCAATGCTTACATTCTTTAATCTTAGATAATCAGCCTTTTCGAGATATTGGGCAGTTTCAAATCTGGAATTGATTGTTGAACTAAACGGATTCGGTATCTTTGTATTTTGGTTTTCGGGGGTCCATCTGTTATAATAACCTTCTTTAGAGGTGATGAAACGTGAATCACTGATACCTTCATTGGTGAGATAGCGTGATAAATTCAAACGGTCAGCTCCTAGTGAACCCTGGAAGAATAAGTTGAAATCTAAATTCTTCCATTTGATAGTATTGCTCCATCCTAATATTACATCAGGAAATGCCTGCCCGATAATATCTGCATCATCAGATTCCAATTTGTAATTCACGTTCTTCTCTTTAAATTTATTATCTCCTGGTTTTTGTCCCCATTTAGCTGCTTCGTCTGCTTCGTCAGTGCGCCATAAACCTTCCCAAATGTATCCGTAGATGCTACCTAGCGGTTTTCCTACTTGCAGTACGGCTGTATTGAGAGAAGCTTGGTCTAATTTTGTTCCCGGATGCAACCTCGTTTCATCTCCTAAGCTGACGACTTCATTCTTTGAGTAGGATACATTGAATGTACTTTCCCATACTAAATTCTTGCTTTGAATGGGGATTCCGGTTAAGGAGAACTCAAGACCTCTGTTTTTCACTTCACCAAGATTTACCCAAGTGGTTCCTCCGCCATCATAGTAAGGTATAGGTTTCTTCAGCAATAAGCCCGTCGTATTCTTTTGATATACGTCTATATTTGCCAGAATTCTGTTATTTGCAAATGCCATATCTAAACCTAAATCATATTGAGTGGTTTTTTCCCATGTCAGGTTGGGAGTGGCAGGTCCGGAAACTCCGTATCCGGGGTAATCACTTGTACCTCCCCAACCATACTTTGATTCAGCTAAAAGTCCTAAAGTAGAATAAGCACCAATAGCTTGGTTACCGGTATTACCCCAGCTCATTCTCAGTTTCAGGACATCGAAGATATTGAGATTCTTTATAAAAGATTCTTCTGACATTCTCCAGGCAACGGCAACTGATGGAAAATTCCCCCATTTATTCTTACCTTGGAATTTGGAAGAGCCATCCCGTCTGATAGTCGCGGTCAGCAGATACCTATCCTTGAACTGATACATAGCACGTCCCATAAATGAAACCAATGAAGAGCGTGAGAATGAATTGCTGAACAGGTTCATATTTCCTAAACTCAAATTCCAGAATTCAACGGATTCTGTTCTTAGATTGGCGACTTCATTAGACAACCCTGTAGTTGTTGATTGTGATAACTCCATTGCTCCCATGAGGTTCAACTTATGGTCTTTCCATTCTCTCACATAGTTTATTTGATTTACATTATACCAGTCAAAACTGTCGTTCTGATTATTGTTTGCAGAATTGTTCTGAGCACGTAAATCGTTTGCATTGGATTTCATCCAACGATTCTTGTAGTCTTTGTAATGAGCGGCACCCTGGAAATTCATACTCAAGCCTTTAACAGGCAGTTGCACCATAAACTGTAGATTTGCAGCCAGGTAATTGGTGAAACTTTCATCCAAGTCCTGAGTTAATCGACCATAAGGATTATCTTTGGTTGAGTTGATATTATCTCTCAGCCAGTTTCCTTCTTCATCTTTCAATTTCAAGGTAGGGCTATAGGTAATCGCATCTGCTATAATGGTTCCAACCCCACCACGCGGACCGTTTTTATTTGTTTTTCGTCTCACGGCATTCACATCTAAGTTCATCTTCAACCAATTAGTGATGTCAGCAGTTATGTTGGACCTTAAACTGAATTTCTGGCTTTTCGATTCCTTCAAAATACCTTCTATGTCCATCATATTCATAGATACTAAATATTGAAGTTTCGGAATACCTCCTGAAATGGATAGCTTGTAGTTCTGGGTATGAGCTGTCCTAAACATTAAATCCTGCCAATCCGTACCACCATTCTTTTTCCACTGGGTGATTTCATCTTGAGAAAAGAAGTCTTGAGTTGCCCCTTTTTCCCGACGATATTCATTGTAAAATTCAGCATACTCGCTTGCACTTAATAAATCCAGCTTTTTAGCAATAGTAGATATTGATTGTTCCGTTTCCATGTGGATATTTGTCTTGCCCTCAGCTCCTCTTTTGGTCGTAACTAATATTACTCCGTTTGCACCGCGAGAACCATAAATCGCAGTTGCCGAAGCATCTTTCAAGACTTCTATTGATTGTATGTCATTTGGAGCCAGATTGTTGAATAAGTCTGTGTTAGGTACTCCGTCCACAATATAAAGTGGGGAGTTGCCACCATAAATAGAGTTTGCACCGCGTATACGGATTTGGGTACTCTGCTCCGGTGCACCGGAATTTGTTATGACAACAACGCCGGGGATTCTTCCGCTTAAAGCTTGATCCAGTCGTGTCATCGGTTGGTCCTTTATATTCTTCTGTGAAATGGAGGATACCGAACCTGTCAGATCTGATTTTTTCACGGTTCCATAGCCGATTACAACCACTTCGTCAAGCATTTCCATGTCTTCTTGTAGAACAATGGCAATATGCTTACCGGTGACTTTTGTGGTTTGAGCTTTATAACCGATAAATGAAATCTGAAGAGTGTTTCCTTGTGAAGCCTGAATGGCAAATTTGCCATTTATATCTGTAATCGTACCTATTGATTTACCTACTACACTGACATTTGCGCCTATAACCGGCTCTCCTTTTGCGTCAGTCACTATTCCTGTTATTTTTTCCTGTTGTTGCATCCGGTCCAACAGGCTATTATTTTTCGATAAAATGATATAATCGTTTTCGAATTTATAGCCAATTCCTACTTCTGCCAACGTTTCTTTCAAATACGAAGATACCTTAGCAGATTTGTTTTGTATAGTAACCTGACGATTGGTATCTATTTCGCGATTGCTATATACTACTAAATAATCTGTTTGCTTTTCTATTTCTTCTATTAACTGACCTACAGATATAGAATTAGAAGGAAAGGAAATGATTGAATTTTGTGCTTCCGTATTTACTGCCAGTAACTGGAATGCACAGGCGAATAGCAAGAATAAAGAGATTCTCATAATTCTAAAATAATCTTTAAAGCTTTGATTTTGGACAATAAAGAGTGATAACAAAGGATTTATTTTCATATCTTTGTATTTAGAGTGAATACTAAAAAAATGTTTTCTGGTGTTTACTTTCTCCGGGCGACAAGTGGTGGTGCACTTGTCGCCTTTTTTAATATAATTCTATGTTTTCATATGGATAATGTATTAAAGGTTAAACAATTGTATTATTTCAAGGTGATCACATTCTTCTCTTTATTTATTTCAATCTTAAAATGATGTATTTTCTGAATGGTATATAATATCTTTTCTATTCCATCCCTTTGACGGAACTTACAGGTATAGCAAATATCTTGTAATTTGGGATTTACGATATTGATTGTGACATCATAATATAATTCCAATTTGCGAACAATCTCGGTCAAGCGTTCATTGTTAAAACTGTAAATGCCGTTTCGCCACAACAGCATATCAGGATTTTTTATATTGCTGACTGTCAACTTTCCATCTTGTGCGATACTTTCTTCATTAGGTCTTAATATCACTTGCTTACTCTTGTAGAATACTTGAACAGCACCTTCAATCAGACTTGTCTTTATTTGTTTCGTATCCGGATAGCTGTACACGTTGAACTTTGTTCCTAATACTCGTATTTTTGCATCTTGAGCAGTCACAATGAAAGGTTTTTCTTTGTCTTTGGATACTTCAAAGAAAGCTTCACCTGTAATGGAAACAGTTCTCTCTTTTCCATAAAAATGTGAGGGATAAATCAAGGTGGACTGGGCATTTAGCCATACAATAGTACCATCTTGTAGAGTTATGCAGGCACGTTGCCCCGCCGGTACATATAAAGTATTGGTTTGCGCTTGGAGGTCATCTTGCAGCTGATGTGACATGTGCCAAACGGATAACTGATATGTACTTATAATTAAGATGAGTATTGCTGCTGCATATTTCATCGTTTTCACTAACCAAATATGCATTTTTTTGCTTCTTATCCGCTTCTGGAAATGCTGATAGCCTGTTTTCCCTTCTTCCTTATCTTCTGCGTGAGAAGATAGATTCAGTAATGCCTGCATATTCTGATACTCGGCAAACTGCTTTTTCAATTCCTCGTTTTTTTCTATCTCACGAAGAAGTAGCAATCTCTCATTGGCTTCCAGACCGTTTTGGAAATATTTTAGTATACGTTCATCCATCTTTTTATGACTTAATTCATAATATAGACGGATGTAGAAAAAGAATCCGCTAAGAGAAAATCATTTTTTTTATTCCGCTTACAAATAATACAGGAAGATAAAGAGAGGAAAGTAATCTTTTAATTCATTTCGCAGTTTCTTATAGGCAATCCCCATCTGAGTTTCAACTGTATTAATTGAAATATTCATCTCTTCTGCTATTTCTTTTTGTTTTTTGCCTTCCAGTTTACTTTTCAGGAATATCTCCCTACATCTTTCAGGGAGTGAATTCATTACTTTAGAAAGCAATTGTTCTACATCGTCTTTTTCAAAAATCCCCTCATCTAATTCCCCTAAAGAATAATATTTCATTTGTAGGGTCAATCTATACTCTTCTTGCATCTTATCTTCGACTTCTTTCTGCACTATTTTATGCCGGAGAAAGTCGATGCATCGGTTTTTTATAGAAGTAAATAAATAGGCCAGGATATTGATAGGTAATGGCAATAGTCCTTTTTTCTCCCAGAAATCAAGAAAAACATCTTGCACTATATTCTCCGCATCTTCATCCGACAAGACATATTCCCGGGCAAAACGCTTCATCTTTGAAAAATAAGAAAGATAAATCTGTTCAAAATCAATATGTTGCTTTTCTAGTATCACCTACCGTTTTTTTTAGATTATGGGGCAAATATAATAAGTTTAGAATGATAAGCAAGTCATAAAATGAACTTTTTCTATCATCTCATTTTTTTAAGTAAAGTGACGGTGTAAAAAGAAATCAAGAGAAATGGAAGTATGAATAAATCGGATAAATACAAAGTAAGAGGCTCTATTCCTTTAGGAATGAGCCTCTTACTTTGTGGACCAGCCTGGGCTTGAACCAGGGACCTCCAGATTATGAGTCTGTTGCTCTAACCAACTGAGCTACAAGTCCGGTGTTATCCTTATCGGATAGCGGGCACAAAAATAATATATTCTATTGAAATATGCAAACCTTTCGGGTAAAATATGTTGTTCGTTCCTTTGTTTTTTTAGAACTTATACGTGCGTTTGGGGTTCTTCGGGAACCATCCTTTCTTTACGCGGTCCTCTTGTTCGAAAACTTCTTTGATCGTCCAGAACGAAGAGAAAGCAAAAACGCCTAAAAGTGAAGCAATCAGGATATTCTCCACACAAAGTGAAGCTGCAACGCCTCCGATGCCCAGCAAGAGAAAAATCCACCAGCATTTGGTACCCCAATAGTACTCGGCCTTCACAACAACGGGATGAAACAATCCGATGATGAGGAATGTACAAATGCCGATGAACAGTCCCGAAAGATGATATTCGTTTAGAAACTCCATAAATTATCTGTTATTTCTCCGGACAAATAGGAATTTCCTTCTTGATGCTTTGTTCCAGCGAAATCAACGTTTCAGTAGCGGTCACACCCGGAATTTCCTGCATCTTGTTGTTCAGCAAGTCCATCAGGTGCTCGTTATCCCGTGCATATACTTTCGTCAGCATTGTGTAAGGACCCGTAGTGAAGTGACATTCCACAATTTCCGGTACTTTCTCCATCTCGGCAACCACTGATTTATACATGGAACCTTTCTCCAGCTTAATACCTACATACGTGCAGGTTCTGTAGCCCAGAGACTTTGGGTTCACATGATAACCGGAACCGACAATTACGCCTAAATCAATCAAACGTTGCACACGTTGGTGAATGGCAGCACGTGATACGCCACACTCAGCAGCTACATCTTTGAAAGGAATGCGGGCATTCTGGGAGATTATCTCCAGAATTTGCCGGTCAAGATTGTCTATTTTTTCCATAATATCAATTAGTGTAAGTTCTTGTTTTTATCAAATAGTAAGCAAATATAGGACTTTATTTTAATTTCTCTATATAAAAGGAGGAAAAAATAAGGAATAAGTAAAAAAGAAGCGGACGAAGCAGATGTTTTTGTTCACATCTGTTCGTCCGCCAAGTTCGTGAGGTTGAAGGTAAATCTTCAGCCGGTTGTTATTTCTCGATGCTAACGAGTTCTACTTCGAACACCAAAGCTGAGAACGGTTTGATCTGACCGCCTGTTTCTCTGCCACCGTAACCCAGTTCCTGAGGAATATAGACTTCCCACTTAGAACCTACAGGCATCATGGTGAGAGCTTCCGTCCAACCTTTGATAACCTGGTTGGCGCGGAAAGTAGTCGGTTCGTTACGCTTGTAAGAGCTGTCGAACTCAGTGCCGTCAATCAAAGTACCTTTATAGTTTACTTTCACTTTGCTGGTGTCGGCAGGAATTTCACCTGTACCTTTGGTGATGATTTTGTATTGCAGACCGCTCGGAGTAGTTACAACGCCTTCTTTAGTCTTGTTTTCAGCAAGGAACTTCTCACCGGCAGCTTTGTTGTCAGCGTATTTAACGGCCAGGGCTTTTTCCTTGATGGTTTCCATGCCTTCGCGCATGTAAGCTGTTGCAGCTTCTTTGCTCATCACGTTGGTCTTGTCCGTTATACCTGCGATGAAACCTGCCAACAGGTTTTCGCGGCTGATGCTTTGAGTAGAGTCGTTACCGAAAATCTGTTGGTTGAAACCTTCTACCCATTGCTTGCCTACCATCTGGCCGATTTGCATACCGGTCATGTAAGCAACGTCTTTCTTGCTGGTTTTGGCAGCGCCTTCGTTGAAACCTTTGATGAATTCAGCCATCTGAGTGGTGTCAACGCCTTGTTGCATCAGATACTGAGTCAGACCTTCGGTACGAGCCATACCGATGGCGTAAGATAATGAATCTACATCTGTTTTCAGATTTGCTTTCGGGCTTTGTGCAGTACAGGAAGCTAAACCTGCGCCTACTGCGAGAGCCATGATAAATGTTACTTTTTTCATTTTGCTTTTACTGTTTATTTTTATTTTTGGGATAATATTTCGAGCAATTCTACTTCGAATACCAGTGTGCTGTGAGGCGGAATCATTTCGCCTGCGCCTTGTGCGCCGTAAGCCAGGTCGGAAGGAATGTAGAGTTTCCATTTGGCGCCTTCGGGCATCAGCTGCAAGGCTTCCACCCAGCCGGGAATCACTTGGTTCACACCGAATACGGCGGGTTGTCCGCGCTTGATGGAGCTGTCGAACAGGGTTCCGTCAATCAGCGTGCCTTCGTAGTGGCATTTCACCTGGTCGGTGGCTGTTGCATGCTTTCCTGCGTTGCCTTCGTTGATGACTTCGTATTGCAGGCCGCTGGGCAGGGTGACAACGCCTGGGCGTTTCTTGTTCTCTTCCAGATATTTCTTGCCTTGCTCTATGCTGGCGGCGTTCATTTTCTCTTCCAGTTCTGCGAAGTATTTGTTCACTATGTCGCGGGCTTCTGCGTGCGAAATAGCGGTTTTGTTTCCTTCCAATACGTCTTTGATAGCTTGTGCAAAGTCATCTACTTCGATGCCTTTAGCACCCATGCTTGATAAATTCTGACCTATTCCAAGGCCGATAGCGTAACTAAATTTGTCCATATATCTTTTGGGTTGAGGCTGAAAGTGATTTATCTTTCAGCCAGTTGCAAAATTACAAGTCGCAAAAGTAAGTGTTTTATTCGAATGATTTATGCTTTTTAGATTTAAATTTTCTTATATCTGCGGCAACTTCGGTAATCTTCCGTATTTTTGTAAGAAACTAACTGTAATAATAGAATAGAAAGGAGACTTGGTATGAAGAACTTGGTCATTTTGTCCGGTGCCGGAATGAGTGCCGAGAGTGGTATCAGTACGTTTCGTGATGCGGGCGGACTGTGGGACAAATATCCGGTGATGCAGGTTGCCAGTGCCGAGGGATATGTACGCGACCCGGAGCTGGTTATTAACTTCTATAATGAACGCCGCAAGCAGTTGCTCGATGTAGAGCCGAATGCGGGGCACATCGGACTTGCCGAATTGGAGAAGGACTTCAACGTGACGGTGGTTACGCAGAATGTGGATAATCTGCATGAGCGTGCCGGAAGCACGCACGTCATCCATCTGCATGGAGAGCTGACGAAAGTCTGTTCCACTCGTGACCCTTATAATCCCCGTTACGTCAGGGAATTGAAGCCGGAGGAATATGAAGTGAAGATGGGCGACAAGGCAGGCGACGGCAGTCAGTTGCGTCCGTTCATAGTATGGTTCGGTGAGGCTGTGCCGGAGATAGAGACAGCCGTCAACTATGTGGAGAAGGCGGATATCTTCGTGATTATAGGCACTTCGCTGAACGTGTATCCGGCAGCGGGTCTTCTGAATTATGTGCCGCGGACGGCAGAGGTTTATCTGATTGACCCGAAACCTGTGGATACCCACTCCATGAGGCAGATACATGTCATTCAGAAAGGCGCCTCGGAAGGGGTGAAGGAACTGACGAAAGAGCTTCTTCGTTAACCGCCACTGTTAGAGCGAACTACAAGCGATACTTTTGCCATGTTGTGCCATCGCATTGGCACGCTTTTGCCATCGAATTGGCACAACTGTGCCATAGGCATGGCAAGACTTTGCCAAAGCGATGGCAAAAACATGCCAAGCCTATGGCAAAAACTCGTCTGTTATCGGATGGAAAGTATGGGCTCTGCTGGCAAAGTTTTACTTCTTCAATACCGCCCGCAGCACAAACCATGCATGATGCGCTACGGTGCTTGCCAGCCCGTAATGCTGTGCCATAATCCGGAAGCGTTCCCGCAGGGATGCCTTTTGGTTCTGTGTGGTCATACCCTCCTCCAGATAGTCGATAAGCGTGAGATGCGTGTTGTGCAGCGTCTGCGCTTTTTTCATGATGCGGATGCACCAGTCGAAGTCGGCGGAGAAACGGTAGCGCAGGTCATAGGGCATGGCAAGGCTGCGTTTGGCAAAGAACGCCTGGTGACAGACGAGCATGCCTTGCTTGAAGCTCTTCCACGTCAGCACTTCGGGAGCGGAGAGGCGGCGCATACGCAGGAAGTGCCGTTCCTTGTCGACCAGGGCGGTTTCACCGTAAATGACGTCAGGCAGTTCACCGATACCCAGGGTGTGCACCATCTGTTGCAGCGTATCGTCTTCGTGGAAACTGTCGCCGGCATTGAGGAAACAAAGATAATCGCCCGTAGCCAGCCGGATGCCCTTGTTCATGGCGTCGTAGAGTCCCTTGTCCGGTTCGCTGACGAGCAGGGTGATGCGGTCGCGGTATCGTTCGGCAATGGCGAGGGTGCGGTCACGGGAGGCACCGTCTACGATGATATACTCCACGTGGTGGTAGGTTTGGGAGATGACACTCAGTATCGTGTCTTCCAGCGTGGCCTCGGCATTGTAAGTCACGGTAATGATGCTGAACTTCGGGGTGGGACGGTTATGCATGTCTTCCGGTTATTTTGTTATAAACGTCGATGTATCTCTTGGCAATGGCCCTCTCGGAATAGTTGGTGACGGCTTTCCGGCACGCTTGTTCGGCGAGGGTGGCGTATTCGGGTTCGGTCAGAATCCAGTGGATGCCGTTGGCAAAGTCTTCGACCGACTTGTACCGGGCCACATAGCCGTTGTGCAGATGGTCTATCATTTCCGGTATGCCGCCCACGTTGAAACCTACGCAGGGAATGCCGCAGGACATGGCTTCCATGATGGTATTCGGCAGGTTCTCTTCCAGGGATGAGGTGACGAAGAGGTCTACTGCGTTGTAGATATCCACCAACTGGTGTTCGTTGCTGACGAAATCGAGCGGATAGACCTTGAAAGGCAGCATGTTTTGTAACTGTTGCGACTGGTTGCCGAAGACGACAAGTCCCAGTTGGTCTTTCAGCTCCGGATGCTTTTCTGCCAGCAGTTTGCAGGCTTTAATCATATATTCAACTCCCTTCCGGCTGTCCATAATCTTCATCGAGCCGAACAAGATAAGTTTGCTGTCCTGCGGAAGCATGCACTTCTCGCGGGCAGCTTTCTTGTTATGCGGCTTGAAGAGGTTGGTATTGATGGGGTTGGGGATGCTTGTGATGTTGTGTCCGCTGAACAGGGCGCTTTTCCGGGCACGCTCTTCAAGCCAATGGCTACAGGCTACAAAGTTGATGTGCCGCCCTTCATAGAGCTTTTGTTTTTTGAGGAAGATGCGGTGGGAGAGGTCCCGCTTCCGGCTTCCGTTGTGGATGAAGGGGCAATGATGGCATTCTTCTTCGTAGTGCGTGCAGCCGCCGGAGTAGTGGCAGATACCGGTGCAGGGCCACATATCGTGCATGGTCCATACCACGGGCTTGCCCGAGGCAAGAATCTTTTCGATGTTCTTCAAAGAAAGCATCCCTTGGTTTATCCAGTGGAGGTGTATGACGTCCGCTTGCTGGAACTCCGGCAGGGTGGTGATGTCCGTGCCCGTATTGGCGATGTCTACGGCGAAGAGGTGCTTTTTGTTGAAGTGGTTGGCTTTCCAGATGACAATCCGTTCCCATACGAATTTCCACACCATGCGCAGGTTGTGGTTCAGTTGCACGACGGTGATCTGTTCGGTTTGTTTGTCGCGCACCAGCAGTTTGGCCTTGATACCGTTATTCTTAAGGGCTTCCATGAGGCGGCTGGCGGCTATGGCTGGACCGCCTATCTTCTCTGTGGTATTGATAAGTAGTATTCTCATTGTGTCACCTTTTTCTTTTTTAAACTTTGATAGAGAGTGAGATATTCTTTTGCAACGACTTCACTGGAATATTGTTCAAAGACGTGGCTTCGCATCTCTTTCTTCGACAGGGTGTCCTGGGCTTCGGTCATTCCCCACCGGATGCCTTCCGCCAGACTTTCGGCAGAGAGATAATCGGCGAGGAAACCGTTCTCTTTGTGCCGGATGATGTCTGCCTGTCCGCTGTTGCCGAAGGATACGGGGACGCAACCGCAGGCTTGTGCTTCGATGAGCGTCTGCCCGAACGTCTCGTAGAAGGAGGCGGAGACGGTGACGTCTGCGGCGGAATACAATTGCGAGAGTTTGCCGGTGTCGCCTATTCTTCCGAACCAGGTATAGCTGACTGGTATGGCGGCAAACAGTTTTTCCGGATGCTTGATTCTTCCGAACAGGGCGAGATGAAGTTCTTCCTGCCGGAACTGCTTTTTTTCAATCAGCAGGCGGAGGGCTTGCAGCAGATATTCCACTCCCTTTATGGGGTCGTCGATGCGGGCGGCGCCGAAGAGGATGATGTGTTTGTCGCAAGGCAATGCCAGTTCTTTTCGGGATGCTATCTTGTCCACCATCCGGAAGTCGGTGGGGGAGAGTGTGTTGGGGATGACGGAAACGGGCTTTTCCTTGAGCAGGGTGCTTTGGAGGACTTGCGAGGAGAGCCAGGTGCTGACGGTAACGATATTCAGTTGGTCGGCATGGGCGAACAGTTGCTGTTTCTTCTTGAATACACGATGTGCCAGGTCGTTCCGGCCGGGGAAGCGCAGGAAGCGGCAGTCCCGGCATTCGCTTTTGAAGCGGGTGCAGGTGTGGGCGTGGTGGCAGATGGCCGTGCATTCCCACATGTCGTGCATGGTCCAGACGACGGGTTTGCCCGATTGCAGGATTTCCTGTATGTTGCGGATAGAGAGCATGCCCTGGTTAATCCAGTGAAGGTGTATGATGTCGGCTTCGCGGAACGCAGGTAGTCGGGTTACGTTGAAGCCGGTGTTGGCGATGGAGACGGTGAAGAGGTTCTTCCGGCTGAAAAGATTGTTCGTCCAGATGACCAGTCTTTCGAAGAGGAAAGTGAATTTCTTCTGCCAGTTCCTGCCCACCGGAATCACTAAGTCCGACTGGCTTTCTTTGTGCAGAACGAGCATTTTTACCTCTGTTCCCGCTGTATGGAGCGATTCCATCAGGCGTCTGGCGGCAATGGCGGCTCCGCCTGTTCTTTCGGACGTATTGATTATAAGTACTCTCATGTTGCGGAATGTTTTGGCAAAAGTACAGCTTTTGCCGCTTTCTATCCACAAATTCGCGGTTTTTTTAGCCAGTAAAGGCGAAAGTATCTATCTTTGCAAGGGATATAAATGATAATTTATCGGCGTGCATCCCCTAAGCCTGAAAGGCTTTTATCTTATAGCCCAGGGTAACACCCTGGGTAATGGATGCTCCCACAATCTTACGCCCTGTAAGGGCAAAAGCCTATGTGTGCTGTTATGCCCTTACAGGGCGCAAAGAGAAACACATGGCAATCCCCCAGGGCGTTGCCCTGGGCTATAAGATAAAAGGCTTTCAGCCTACCAGGTACTATCACGTCAATTAGTATGCCGAAAGGAAACCTTGATCCAGCGCTACGCTGGTAAATTATCATTTATAATTCAAACTATAACCGAAATATTATAATTAGAATAAATATGGGAGAAAAAGGCTTGAAATGGTTGGAGCAGCTCTGGCAGTGCTTCCTCAGCGTCGTGAAAATCCTGTTACAGTCTAAGTGGGGCACACGCTTGCCGTCTTCTTTCAGCAATCCGGATGAGTTGCTGATACTGGCTAACGGTCCCTCGCTGAACCGCACGGTAGAAGACTCGGCAGACTTCATCAAGGGGAAAACCCTGTTGGCAGTGAACTTCTGTGTCACCTCGCCCATGTTCGAGCGCCTCCGTCCCGAAATTTATCTGATTGCCGACCCGCTGTTCTGGATTGTTCCCGAAAAGCGCATACAACTCTTCAAGACAATGGCCGAGAAGACCACATGGGATATGAACTTCTTTGTCCCCGCCCGCGCCTTGAAGAACAAGGACTGGCAACCGCTTCTGGCAGGCAATCCCCACATCAAACTCTATATCTACAACACCACCCCGATTGAAGGCTTTCAGGGCTTCTGCAACTGGATATTCCGCCGGGGCTGGGGTGTTCCGCGTCCGCACAACGTGCTGATACCTTCCATTGCCGTGGGATTGCGTCTGCCTTTCAAGAAGATTTATCTGGCAGGTGCCGACCATTCCTGGCTGCCGGAAATCACCGTAACGGACGATAACGTAGTGCTGATGCATCAGAAGCACTTCTACGACCAGAATAAATCGCAGGCCGACACCGTGAAACAGGAGAACCTGAACAGCGCGCGCCTCTACACCATACTCTATCATATGCACGTAGCTTTCAAGTCTTACTTCATACTCGAAGCCTACGCCCGCCGCTTGGGTAAGGAAGTTATCAACGTCACCCCCGGCTCTTATATCGACGCTTTTAAACGGATGAAATTATGAAAGATGGAATAATCATTCAGGCGCGCACCGGTTCTACCCGGCTGCACAACAAGATTCTGCTTCCTTTCTATGGCGAACAGCGCATTATCGACATCCTGATAGCCAATATCAAACAGGCCTGTCCGGACAAATGTATCGTACTTGCCACTACCAACCGTCCGCAGGATGATGTATTGGCGGAAGTGGCCCATCAGTCGGGTATTCTTAGTTTTCGCGGTGATGAAGACAACGTGCTCGACCGCTTTATCCGTGCCGCCGAGGTCTTCGGTATCGACCGTTTCATCCGTGTTTGTTCGGACAATCCTTTCCTGCGTCCCGAAACTTTCAATGCCTTCTTTGCGGAGCACACTTTCTCTCCGGCTGATTACATCGCCTATGGCTTTGCCGACGGACGCCCCACCATCAAAT
Source organism: Bacteroides stercorirosoris (assembly GCF_900142015.1). Taxonomy (GTDB): domain Bacteria; phylum Bacteroidota; class Bacteroidia; order Bacteroidales; family Bacteroidaceae; genus Bacteroides; species Bacteroides stercorirosoris. The sequence goes on along the minus strand of NZ_FQZN01000001.1, from coordinate 170,047 downwards.
CGCACTTGGGGCTGTATGCTGAACTGACCACTACGGATGCCTTGCGCCGTGCCGCTGTCTCCACGCAAGAAAAACTCTATGTGGAGCATGTCACCATCTATCTCTATACGCATCCCGAAGCCTTCAACGTGCGTCTTCTGCCGTTGCCCGCTGAACTGGAAGGCCGTTTCGACCTCCGCTTCACGCTCGATACGATGGAAGACTTCACCTTGTTGCAGGAGCTTTATGCCACCTTCTACGAGAAGACCGACCATAGCGTCCATGCCCTCTTGCGGCTGGTGGAAGCGCATCCCGAATACCGCGCCAAGATGCTGGAGAATATTGCAAGAAATGAAAAATGACAGATAGCTTCGTTAAATTCCTTTTAATCTGATGTGACAATGAGTAATAGTACATATATAATAGGAGAAATCGGCCAGAACCATAACGGTTCCGTCGATATAGCCAAGTTGATTGTAGACCTGGTGTCCCGTCCCGTGCGTGAGGAAGTGTTCAACATAGAACTTCGTCCGATGGATGCCGTGAAGATGACCAAACGTGATTTGAATGAGGAACTGACAGACTCGCAGATGAATCGTCCCTACGACTCTCCCCATTCTTTCGGACGCACCTACGGCGAGCACCGCGCTTTCCTGGAACTGACGGACGAGGAACATTTTGAAGTCTATAAGCATGCCAAGTCTTTGGGACTCGACTTTGTAGAAACGCTCTGTTCAAAAGGCTGCCTCTCCCTGTTGAAACTCTTCACGCCCGACCGCCTGAAAGTGGCAAGCCGCGACCTCACCAATCTGCCATTGCTGGAAGTGATGGCGGAGACACGGATACCCATCATCCTGTCCACCGGCATGGCTGGCAGGAAGGAACTGGATGATGCCCTTGAAGTGATCACCCGCTATCACGATGATATTTCCATCCTCCACTGCGTATCCCAGTACCCCACCCATCCCGATAATCTGAACCTGAAGACTATCGGCTATCTGAAACAGCATTACGGCCAGTACACCATCGGCTTTTCCGATCATACCATCGGTATCGCCGCTCCTATTGTTGCCGTAGGTATGGGTGCGGAAATGATAGAGAAGCACGTCACCATCGACCGTCGCATGAAAGGAACCGACCAGCAAGGCTCGCTCGGCCCCGACGGAGTGAACCGTATGATACGTGACATCCGCATAGCCGAACGTTGGCTGGGAAAAGAGGAACTGTACATCGACGCTTCCGTGGCTTCGGCAAAGGTGAAGTTGGAACGCTCCATCGCTACCAATAAAACCTTGCATCCCGGTGATGTCGTTACTGAGAATGACATTCATCTGCTGAGTCCCGGTGACGGTTTCAAGTGGGCGGAGCGCGACAAGGTGGTGGGGCATAAGGTGCTGAAAGAGATTCCCCGCAATGAAATTATCTATTCTTCATTGATAGAATCATGAAATTAGTTGCCGTCGTTGTGCTGTATCATCCGGACGAGAATCTGGTCCGCAATATAAACAGTTATCTGCCGCAGGTGGATACCCTAGTCTTGTGGGACAATACGCCCGAAGGGGAGAAATCAGCTCCTCTTTCCTTATCCGGTGTCTGTCATCCGGAACGTTTGGAATATATGGGATGCGGGCGGAATGTGGGTATCGGCGCTGCATTGAACCAGGCTGTCGCCTATGCCCGCGATAATGGTTTTACGCATTTGCTGACGCTGGATCAGGATAGCTATTTCCGGGAAGGAGACTTCCGGCGGTATCTGGAAAACATCCGTGCTTACGGTGAAGATGCGGAAGCCATCTTTTCTACCAATTACTTCATCGTTTCCCAGCAGACTTCCTCCTATCCGGTGACGGAGAGTGTAGAAGAGGTTACTTCTGCCATGACTTCCGGCACCGTCTATCCCGTGGCACTCTTCGAAAAGTTGGGTAACTTCATGGAAGAACTCTTCGTCTGGGGCATCGACTGTGAGTTCTGTTGGCGTGCCCGCAGGAGGCAGATTCCGACTTATTGTTTCAGAAGCATCCTCTTGCAGCACGATTTGGGCTATCAGAAGAAGAAACACCGTTTGCTTGGCAAAGAAGTGTTTCCGAATGAGTATCCTCCCCAACGTACCTATTATAATGTGCGGAATGGTATCATTCTTCACCGGCTTTACCCCGACTGCCTGAATCTGAAAGCCCATCTGCATTATCATCTTTATAAGCGGATTGTCTTTGTCCTGCTTTACGAGCAACAGAAGTTCGCCAAGTGGAAAGCACTTTGGGAGGGCTATCGGGATGGCAAGCGCAACCGCTTGGGCGAAAGAAAATAAAATTCATAACTCAAAAATATCTCTTATGTTACCCAAGTTAGTTATTACAGATATCGACGGTGTTTGGACGGATGGCGGAATGTATTATTCGGCCGAAGGTGATATAATGAAACGTTTCTCCGTAAAGGACGGGTGGGGCGTTATCTTTCTTCGTGAACTGGGCATCCCCGTAGCCATCATGACAGGGGAGAACTCCCAACTGGTGCAGAAGCGTGCCGACAAATTGAAGATTTCCCGCTGCTACCTGCATGTGGGTGACAAACTGACGAAGGCGAAAGAGGTCTGCGAAGAGATGGGAATTACCCTGGCAGATGTTGCCTTTATCGGTGACGACCTGAATGATATACACTTGTTGCGTGCCGTGGGTTTCAGTGCTTCCCCCTGCAATACGCCCGATTATGTGAAGCGCGAAGTGAACTACGTGACGGTGGCTCATGGCGGTTTCGGCGCATTCCGTGAGTTTGTAGAGAAGATACTGGTGGACAATGATATGCTGGAGACGGTGCTTCAGAAATTCATGTGATTTTTCACCACAGAGGACACAGAGGCTGTAATTATCTATACAGTAAAATATAAACCCTCTGTGCCCTCTGTATCCTCTGTGGTGAATATAGCCCGGATAATCTCTTCTTTTTCAGGAGTAGAGAATGTACAGGGGTAACTCTGCATACCTTTTACGGCTTTTAGTCCCTTCTGGGCATATCTCCAGTCGCCTAACTTGTTTACCCAGCGCAGTGGAGGATATTTCTGTGTGAACTCCATGATTCTCCTTTTACCGGAAATCTTAGCGGTGTCTCTGGGCATATCGCTGATATGGCAGATAAAGGAGAAAGCCTCTTCAAGTCTGCATCCCTCCTGCGCTTCCAGCAATTCGGCCAGCGCCAACAGGAAACCTTGATATTCCGATTGATATTTATGAGACGTCTTGATGATGGAAACGGGTACGGTGGTTTCCGTAGCCGAACCTGCAATGCGCTCACGGGCACTGTAGAAACAGGGCAGTGTGGCATATTTGCCGAAAATCAGTGCCGCATGATTGAAGAACTCTTCAGCCAGGAAGAGATTGCGGAAACGCAGACTGCCGTCGGGGTTGAAGCAAGCTGCATACATCCTTTGGAAAGCCTCTGTCCGGATGACGGAATAGAGCAGCGAGGCGTACATATTCTTCTCTTGGGAAAGTCTTTCCCGGGGCGTTTCTCCCGTTATCTGTTTGTCGAAATAGCGTATATACCGGGGGTAAAAAGAAATCTTTCCCTTTTTAGGCGTAAAGGTGAGGTAATGGCCTTGCGCCGTACTATAATCGGGATGGGTGTCCAAAAACTCTGCCATTCGGGCGATTGCTGAAGGCACGGTGAAATCGTCATCGGCGCAATACAGCACGTAGGGAGTGCAAATCATCGGGAGCACCTCTTTCAGTTTCAGCAGGAAATGCAGTTTGGGACGGTGCAGATATGTCATGTCCGGGTACTTCTCGGCATCGGCAAACGGTTGGTCGGATGAGTCGGGGACGAGAATCTTTATGTCTGTATGGCTATAGTAGTCGAGTAGTCTGCGCAGGCGCTCGGGGCGGTTGTGTGCAGGGATGATTACGGTTACATTTTGCAGTGTCATCATTCTATGGTTTTCTTTTTAAACAGATATTGAAGACTTTCCCGGAATACGATGGACTTCAGGCTCCACATAAGAAATATGTAAAGGGAAGCTGCTAAGGTTATTTTTACCAGTAGGGAAAGATAGATATTTTCTATATAACTTGCCACCCAATACGTGAAAGCCATTACGGCTACGGAGATGATGAGGTAGGGAGCAATATCTTTCAATGTATTGAACAGGGAAATTCCGATATGCTTGTGGGCAAAATAGTGCCACACCAGTAGCCAGAGGATATTGGCAGCAGTATAAACTATTAACATGACATTCAGTCCGTATGGATAGCTGCCCCATACGCATAGCAGTTGGAAGATGCCCAGTGCGATGGTGTTCCACATGTAGATGTTCGGGCGTCCGAGGCTGTTCATCAGATTGGAGTATAAGGTTGCAATCGGCATGAAAGCTCCCCATACGCATAGGATTTGCATGACGGGCACGCAAGGCAACCACTTTTCTGTGATGCTTATGACAATCAATTCGTGTGAAACAATGCCCAGTCCCAGCATGGCGGGAAAGCTGACGAAAGCGGTGAAGCGCATCATCTTGCGGAATATGTTCTGCAGGCGTTGCAAGTCTTCCGAGGCCTCTCTGAATACGGGTTGCCCCACGCTGTTTATCATTCCAAAGATGGTGGAGTAGCCCATGGTGGTCCACTTGCTTCCTTGCGAGTAGTAACCCGCCTGTTTGATGGTATAGAAATACCCCAGCAGGGCGGAGAAGATGTTGTTGTTGACGTGTGTGAACAGCGAAGTTAAAAGCAGCTTGCTGCTGAACGGCAACAATGCCCGTAGCGGACGCATATTGAATGAAAGTGTGGGATGCCAGGGCGAGAATATCCAGAGCAGGATGGTATTGATACTTACGTACAGGACTGTTTGCAGGGCAATTCCCCAATATCCCCAGCCGTGATAGGCGCAAGTGACACCTGTGACTCCCGAAATGATGATGGCGGCTATTTGTATCTGGCTGCGTTCTTTCACCATAAGATTGCGGAAGAAGTATGCTGTGGGTGCGGTACCGAAGCTTCCGATGAAGAAACTGAGGAATTGGAAACGTGCCAACTGTGTCAGTTCCGGGGTATCATAAAAGTCGGCGATGAAAGGGGCACAGACGAAGAGTATCAGATAGAGTGATGCGCCGACGCTGATGTTAAACCAGAATACAGCGTTATAATCTTCGTGCTTTACCTCTTTCCTGTTGACAAGAGCCAGGATGAAACCGCTTTCTGAAAAGACTCCGGCCATGGCGGAAAAGATAGTTAATACAGCTACCATACCGTAGTCGGTACTGGTCAACAGGCGGGCAAGGAATATCCCGAAGATGAGGTTCAGCAATTGCATGGCACCATTGCCTATGCCGCCCCATAATAATCCTTTGGCTGTTTTTTCTTTTAGTGATGTTCCCATCTGTCTGTTTAAAAAGGCTATCTCAAAAGTTATTCCGGCTATCCTTTTGTCTTTTTCTTCCGACTGCGTTCAATAGAATAAAATGATGCGGCTGCACCGAAAGCGGGGCAGCCGCATTTGTATTTATTTCACTTCACTACCCGGTTTCACCTCCTTCATGGTAGTAACCACAGAGAGTGAACCGTCAAAGTTCTCGGCAGAAAGAATCATACCTTCGCTGACAATCCCTTTCAGCTTACGCGGTGCGAGGTTGGCTACGAAGCATACTTGTTTTCCTACCAGTTCTTCCGGTTTGTAGTGCTGCGCAATGCCGCTTACGATGGTACGGTTTTCCAGTCCGTCGGCAATCTTGAATTGTAGTAACTTGTCGGCTTTAGGCACTTTCTGGCATTCCAGTACGGTGCCGACACGGATATCCAACTTCATGAAGTCGTCGAACTCGATATTCTGGCGGATAGGATTTGCCTTGTAGTTAGCTTCTTCGTTGGCTTTCTTCGTGTCGAGCAACTTCTGTACCTGTGCTTCGATTACACTGTCCTCTATCTTTTCGAAGAGCAGTTCGGGAGTGCCCAGTTGATGTCCGGCAGACAGCAAATCAGTGCTTCCCAAAGTTGCCCAGTCGAAGCTTTCCATATTCAGCATGTTGCGCAGTTTCTCGCTGCTGAACGGCAGGAACGGTTCGAAAGCGATGGCAAGGTTGGCAACCAGTTGCAGGGAGATGTTCAGAATGGTCGCTACGCGGTCCATATCCGTCTTGGCAATCTTCCAGGGTTCGGTATCTGCCAGGTATTTGTTACCGATGCGGGCGAGGTTCATAGCCTCTTTCTGTGCATCGCGGAACTTGAATACATCGAGCAGCTTTTCCACTTCCGCTTTCACGTCGGAGAATTCTTTCAGTGTTTCGCGGTCGTAATCCGTCAGTTCGCCGGCGGCAGGCACCACGCCATCGAAATACTTCTTGGTGAGTTGTAGGGCACGGTTCACGAAGTTGCCGTAAACGGCTACCAACTCGTTGTTGTTGCGTGCCTGGAAATCCTTCCAGGTGAAATCGTTGTCTTTAGTCTCCGGAGCATTGGCAGTGAGCACGTAGCGCAGTACATCCTGTTTGCCGGGAAAGTCTGCCAGATATTCGTGCAACCATACAGCCCAGTTACGTGAAGTGGAAATCTTGTCGCCTTCCAGGTTCAGGAACTCGTTGCTCGGTACGTTGTCCGGCAAGATATAGCTGCCTTCCGCTTTCAGCATGGCAGGGAATACGATGCAGTGGAACACGATGTTGTCCTTGCCGATGAAGTGGACAAGGCGTGTTTCAGGGTCTTTCCACCATTTTTCCCAAGAGTCGGGCAACAATTCTTTCGTGTTGCTGATGTAGCCGATAGGAGCATCAAACCATACATACAGCACTTTGCCCTCGGCACCTTCTACGGGTACAGGAATACCCCAGTCGAGGTCGCGGCTTACGGCACGGGGTTGCAGACCCATGTCGAGCCAGCTCTTGCACTGACCGTATACGTTGGGACGCCATTCTTTGTGATCTTCCAGAATCCATTGGCGGAGCCAGCTTTCGTGCTTGTCGAGTGGCAGATACCAGTGTTTCGTTTCGCGCATCACGGGTGCACTTCCGCTGATGGCGCTTTTCGGATTAATCAGATCTGTGGGGCTAAGGCTGGTGCCGCACTTCTCGCATTGGTCGCCGTAAGCGCCCTCTGCGTGGCAGTGGGGACATTCGCCTGTGATATAACGGTCGGCAAGGAAAGTCTTGGCTTCCTCGTCGTAGTATTGCATACTGGTCTTTTCGATGAATTCACCTTTTTCGTACAGCTTGCGGAAGAATTCGGAAGCTGTATCATGATGCGTTTTCGAAGTAGTGCGGCTGTATACATCGAATGACACGCCGAACTCTTTGAATGAGTCTTTGATAAGCGTATGATAACGGTCTACGATATCCTGCGGCGTCACGCCTTCTTTCTTGGCACGGATAGTGATGGGTACTCCGTGTTCGTCCGAACCACCGATAAAGATTACATCTTCCTTTTTCAGTCTCAGGTAGCGGACGTAGATATCGGCGGGTACATAAACTCCTGCCAGATGTCCGATATGAACCGGGCCGTTAGCGTAGGGCAGTGCGGACGTAACGGTAGTGCGTTTGAATTTCTTTTCCATTGTGATATATCTATGTCTTTTGTTATGAGCGCATTTTGATGCGCAAAGATAGCGGTTTTCTACTCAAAGAAAAAGAGAAGACAATGAAATATCCATAGTACATTTAAAAAGAACAGACAAAAAGGTAGGGATGTATCGAGGTTATTGGTTGCAATACCGCAGAATGGCTTTTTCTATTTCAACTTTCTTCTTTTCATCTTTCACAAAATCACTAATTAAAAATACACGAGTAGTGGAATGTCCGATTCCGATTAAACTTCCCACTTGATTATTAATTTCTCTAATCCATTTGTCAAAGCCTATGATTTTATCACCTTCAGCAACAAAATGCGACGGATTCCCTCCATTTGCTTTAAAATGAATATTCACTTTACTGCATTCTTCAAAGATTTGGGTTACATCCAAAGGATAACGGGATACGTTAAAGTAGTTGGTGTAAACTTGGACTCGCTTTCTAAAGTCCACGTCAGATAGCATATAAGTATATTGAGCAACATAAGAGAGAGAGGCATATCCCCCTAAGAGTACATCAGTAAGAACATGAGTACCATATTTCTGCACTATCTCGTCTCCGCTACTCTTCTCTAAGTCATTCAAGAATTCTTCGGATAAGAAAAAACACAAAGGCTCCGGCCAAACATGGGGGAGGGTATATCTGCTGGTAGGATGAACACATTCCACTTTATAAAAATAGTTCCCTTGAGAATTTTCCTTAATATCTCCTATGTCTTCGGTAAATAGTTCAAGAATATCATCTCCTATTCTCGTTTCCACATGGCTGTTTAAATAAATGTTATCTATATATTTATTTAAATCTCGATTCTCATTTATAATCCAGTTACCTCCATTGTATAGTAAAGATACTTCTATAGAACAAGGATATAATTTTGGGGGCTCCTGCTTTACATAATCATATCCATCACCTTTCAACAGACGGTCTACATCAATGACTTTGCCTTTTACATTTGCGTATCCCTTAATAGTACTCTTTTTACAATCAAACCCTCTACCTAACAAGTCTTTATAATTATAAACTGTATCGTCCGGCACTGTCTCTATAAATACATGTATATCAACAGGGTCTTTATCTACTACTATTGGCGGCTCAATTTCTATTTTGGTTTCTGTTTCTGAAGAATCACATCCACTCCAAAGTAATAATAATATCCAGAATAAAGAGTAGTTCAGTCTCATGCTTTAGTTTTTTATACTGATAGTAATGAAGTACAAATATAATAAACTTTTGTTAAGGTAAAAGGCTAAAACCTATTTTCTTGTTGTCGTGTATCTATTTGTTTTTTTGCATATTCCCCCTTCCACCCGCTTCAATCTCCTTATTTATCTGCTTTAGCGGGTGGAAGGGGGATTTACGATTGTCATTTATCCCTGCTTATTTCGATGGCATTTCGCTTCACATTATGGAAGACCAACTGGAGTTGTTCGCTCAACCGACTCAAGTCATTCGATTGAATAACTTGAGTTGTTCAAGTGAACAACTCGAGTAGGTCGATTGTAGATCTTCTCGTTTAACGCACGATTGCTTAGTAATAAAGATATAAAAGCAGTATCATTTTCGTACATATAGAAGAATGATGATTATATCTTTTAAACGCCTGTAAAGCGATGTTCCTGTGTATGTCTTCCAACCCCTTCCACCAGCTAAAGCCGATGAATAAGGAGGTTGAAGAAGGTGGAAGGGGAGGGGATAAAGTAAGAGACGTTAAAAGTTCATGCTCTTTTGTTTTACACAAAATATATTCCGTATTTTGCATTATATAAAATGTGTAACGTAAAAATAGGAAATGAGACACAACATTAAAGTCATCGCTTTCGATGCGGATGATACTCTCTGGAGCAATGAGCCTTTCTTTCAGGAAGTGGAACGGAAATATACGGAGTTACTGAGCGATTACGGCAGCGCGAAGGAGATTTCGGCAGAATTGTTTAAGACGGAAATGAGTAACCTGGAATGTCTGGGTTATGGTGCCAAAGCATTTACCATTTCAATGGTTGAGACGGCTTTGCGGATTAGCGCTCAGAAAGTTACAGCAGAGAAGATACAGGAGATAATTCTTTTGGGTAAATCTTTGCTTGAAATGCCGATTGAGTTGCTGTCCGGTGTGGAAGATACATTGAAAGCACTGAAAGCGCAAGGCGGTTATCGGCTGGTAGTGGCAACGAAAGGCGACCTGCTGGACCAGGAACGTAAGTTGAAACGCTCCGGACTGACTCCTTATTTCGACCATATTGAAATCATGTCCGATAAGACGGAGAAAGAATATAACCGTTTGTTGCAAGTCCTGCAAGTGGCTCCTGAGGAATTCCTGATGATTGGAAATTCATTGAAATCGGATATTCAGCCTGTGCTGGCAATTGGCGGATATGGTGTACATATTCCTTTTGAGGTGATGTGGCAGCATGAGGTGGTGGAGACGTTTACACATCCCAGGCTGAAACAGATGAAAAGTCCGGCGGAATTGCTGGACTGGCTTTGATTGGACGGCGGGCGGAGCGTGTGGTCAGTTACGCCGCGAAACCTGGTATTCCACTTTGTACATATGATCGAAGTATTCCACCCAATCGTTGGGGGCAATACCTATCTGCAGACCGTAGAAGAAAGTGCCTTTCTCCCGGTTTGCCTGTATTTGCCTTATTAACTCCGGTTTGCATTTCGGTATGCGGAAATCGCTGATTAATAGGACGTCCGCATTCATATAGCGGTTTTGGTCGAGCATTCTGAAGGTATCTTTCAGCATCTGCGTGGCATCCGTGTCGCCGATGAAAGGGTGGCTGAAAAACTCCATCAGTTTTTGCCGTTCACGCCGTATGTCGATGGTCCGGGTGGACACGGAGAAAGAGATGAGGAAGCATTCCCTGTCTTGAAGTTCCGCTATTTCAATGAGTTTTATCAGCAGGGAGTTCGCCATCCGTTCCGGTTTGCCCGTCATGCTGCCCGACGTGTCGAGACAGACTATCATCGGACCTTTCAGCACGGCGGGTTTCGCTTCCAGCCGCCGGGAGGGTTGCATGATTTCCGATTTGTAGCGGAAGGTTTGCAACTTCTGCGTGAAGTATTTCAGCATGAAGACATCTTGCAGTTCACTGTCCGAGTAGTAAAGCAGTTCCGAGGGAAGCAGGGCGTTCAGGTCGTTGCCGGTGGTGACGCCCAGGATGTCGCTTTTCTGCGAATGCGATAGTTTGTAGATGCTGCCCTCCGTCACGTATACCTGTTTGCTGCCTTCGTCGTCGGCAATCCGGCCCATGCGGTTGGCTACTTTCAGGAGTTCGGGATATTCTTTTTGCAATTTCACAATCTTGCGGATACTCTCGAAGTCGATGGTATTCCAAAGTCCGTTCATCATGCTCCATGCCTGGAAGAATTCTTCTTGTTCCACTTGATGCTCTTCCAGATACTCCGGTATCTTGCTCAGGCTGGTCGTCAGTTTCTTTTCCAGGAAGTCTTTCCGGGCGTTCAGGTTTTTCTCTTTCTGTTCCTGTTGCTTCTGCTGGAAAGAATCTTCCCAGTCGCTCAACATTTTCTCCCAGACAGAAGGGTCGTGCTGCTGTTCTTTGTCGCCGAACAGATGCTCGTAGAAGGGTTCGTCGAAAGCGTTTTCCTTATAGTCTTCTTTGATTTTTCTTAGAAGGGCCTGCCAGCCGTCGCGTTTTTCCTTTATCCAGTTGAGGGCGCTTTCCATTTCTCCGAGTTCGGATTGCGCCCGTTGCATCTGGAACTTTTCCTGTTCGAGGAATTGCCAGACAAACTGTGTGGTGATGTCATAGAATATGCGTGCGCGGACTTCATCTTCCAGCACTTGCAGCCGGATGGAAGGGTTGTTCATGATGGACAGCAGATAAAGGTACAGGGGATCTTCCGTCTCACCGTATGCGTTCTCGGCACACTCTCCGGTCTGTACGAACTTCTCTACTACCTTTGCATAGAAGTTTATGTCATACTTCTTTTTGATCAGTCCCGCCATATTGCTGCAAGTTGAATTGTAACTTTTCCTCTTCAATCTCTACGTTCCGCAGTTTCTTCCGCACTTCGTCGGAGAAGCGGCTGACCAGTTCTTTATCCGCTTGGTGCGTGAAGATATTATCCGTGCACAGGGTGCCGGTGAGGTCGAGGAGGCGCTGCGAGAGTCGGTTCAGTTCGTTCCGGTAGTCGCGGGTGTTTATGCGGGGGACGTTGTCGAATATCTGCGGCTCTTTATTGGAGGAGGAAGTGCTCTTTGGGGCCGGGAGGAGGTTTCCCGCTTCTTTTTTCTTTTGCGTCATCGGATAGCGCACGCCGTCTATCAGCAGAAATTCCGTTCCTTCCCGGTACAGATTCACCCGTTGCTGCGGGACGGAGGACGGACCTGTGCCCGGATAGCACCGGATGATGGAACGTTCCGGATTCAGTGGGTCGGGATAGATGAGGGCTTGCCGGGGAGAGTTTTCCCTTTTCTGTTCTTTCAGCGCGAGGTAGTCTACGGCAAAGATATAGGTGTGGCCTGTCCCATGCTCCTCTACGTGATAGTAGAAGTAATCAGTCAGTTGCAGGTTGTTCTTCGGGGAGGTGTTGTTCTTGAAGTCTTCCAGGGCTTGGCGCACCCGGCTTATACGGATGTCGGCCTTTATGGACTCTGTGATTTCTTCCATCTCTTCCAGGCAGGAGGTGAATAATTCGCGGAGCACTAACTGGTGGATAGGCTCGCACTCATCAGCTTCGTTCCAAAGGCAATGATAGAGGGGGAGCAGGTCGGCGGGATTAACTTCCGGCCGTCCGTTGATGAAGGCTGAGGCTTTCAGCAGTTGTACGATGTTTTTCCAGCGGCGGTCGCTTACGTATATGTTGCGCGCCGTGTCTTCATCGTCCAGTGGAAGCCGCTTCAGTTGGCGACGGACGTTGCTGATGTATTGCAATATGCCGGTGGGGACTGACACTTGTCCGATTTGTTTGCGCCATTCCGCATATTCTTCTTCACTGATTTGCAGGTCTGTGGGGACGTTTATCTCTTTGTCGCTGTCGTCGAGCAACATACTGTGGAAAGTGTCTTCATCCTGAACACAGGTGCAGATGATGCGGAGCAGGAATCTGTCCCATAAGGCTTCCAGTCCTTCGCCATGTGCGGGCAGTTCGTTGCTGGCGGCAATCAGGAGCTTGAGCGGCAGCCGGATTTCACTGTCTCCGTTTCGGTAGATTTTCTCATTGATGGCGGTGAGTAATGAATTCTGTATGGCGGGGCCTGCTTTCCATATCTCATCCAGAAATACGACACTTGCCGTGGGCAGATATCCTTCGACGGCGCGTTCGTATTTATCAAACTCTTTCAGCCGGTTGATGCTGATGGGGCCGAATATCTCATCGGGGGTGGAGAAGCGTGACATCAGGTATTCAAAGGCTTTCGCTTCCTTGAATGCGGCTTTCAACCGGCGTGCCACCATAGACTTGGCTACACCCGGAGGGCCTAACAAGAGTACGCTTTCACCTGCCAGTGCAGCCAATAATGATAAACCCAATTCCGTATCTTTTTCATAAACTCCCTGGTTGATGGCAGTCAATAGTCGCTGTATTCTCTTTCTGATGTCCATAATTCTTTCCGTATGCTTTGCTTTTTGGTAAACGGCTTCAAATATATGAAATCTTTATTGAGAAATGCCATGAAGAAAGAAAAGAACAGGGGAACTGCATCAAAAGTTTAATTCAAAACTGATAAGAAATGAATTATTTCACCACAGATTACACAGATTAGCACAGATTTAATTTATTAATAATCAGAGATTTCTTCCCTAATCTGTGTAAATCTGTGTAATCTGTGGTGCATCAAAACCCTACAAAAAGGAGGCAGATACTACTGACCATCAAAAGCGGACTGATAAATCATCATTTCATTCATATCCGCTCAGATTGGAATCAAACATTCCTTCTAAACCAAACACTTTTATTACAAAAATAGCGGGGATAAATTCTTCAATAGAATTCATCCCCGCTATATTATAACTATAATTTCTTTTAGAAAAGATAAGCAGCAGATATCTGCCAGGTCTTATTCTTCGCTTCAATATTCTTCCATTTAAAGCTGTCTCCCATCGGGAACTGATAGTTGACACCCACTTGCAAATGCTTAATCAGCTTCACACCGACTCCCAGATTAAGGCCTACCTGAGTCTTCCGGTCAACATTATCTTTCTTCTTGAAATCAAAGAAAAAATCAGGACCGGCAGCAAAATAAACACCCAGCAGACTACCCAAACCAATCGTATATTTCAGATTGATGGGAACTTCCGCTCCGGTTTGTCTTACGTCTCCCTTACCTCTTTGTGAAAATAACAAAGCACCGTCAACACCCAGACCAACAATAGGAATCGTAATCTCGGCCATCGGACCAATAAAGAAACCGGCAGAGTTATCCTTGTTTCCTGGATATCCTCCATCCCAGTCTATCTTCGTCATATTGACACCACCTTTTACACCCCACTTAATGAGTTGCGCCTGAGCCGGCATAGCCATAAACATACAGCATACAGCTATAATGAAAGTACTAAAAATCTTCTTCATAATTCTTTTTTGTTTAAATTATCGGGACAAATATATGGATTTATTCTTAAAAAGAACAAAAAAGAAACAAATTTGTTCAGCGACGTTGTCGACGCACTGACGCTTTAGGAGCTGCCGCTTCCCTCTTAGATACCGACTGCGACTTGCTTGCCGCAGATTTTGACTTTGATGAGGAAGAAGATTTACTTTTTGCCGTAACAGCATTGTCACGCCCTTTCCTCTTGGAATTAGCCTTCGCCACTTTCGTTCCCGAAACCGTAGAAACCGAATCCGTTTCTTCTATAAGATCCCTGCCGTACAATGTTTTTTCAAAATCCACCAATTCCTTCTCAATGCGTTTCTGCTCCTTTACCATAGCACTATCCGTAGGACAGTATTGCGACAAGACACGGTTTTGCAGATTGGTTGTTTTATAAATATCCCCCTTATACAGACGTGCCGTAAAGAAATCATCCCAAGTGCTGTTTGCCGCATTGTTATAATTGCTGACGGATATTTTTGTCTGGGTCAGATAAGGCATCAGGTCTTTATAGTTCACCCAAAACATAGGCAACTTTACTTTTTCCGAACTAAATTCCTCCGAACGGTGCAGCACCGGACAAATAGCCGTTATCACCGAACCGTAAGTTGAAGTGCGCTGATCAAAATACCAGACTTCTTTGACGAAATAACTCAATACATCCGCAGAAGGTATATCACTGTTACTAATGGACAGGACACTATCGCGACGATTTGCCACTTTCTTCAGTTCGTAATAGATTTGAAAGCGGTCCAGCACATCCCGAAAAGTTACTTCGGCATCTTTCTGAAAACGTTCCGTGCCGTCCAACTGATATTCATAAGCCGGTATTTTCTTCTGTGCCAGCAAACGGAACATGGTGGCAAAGAGGTTCATCTTATCCCCTTGCGGCTCCACAGGATAGTACAGGGCACCATTGGTGTCCTTGGTCAAATCCAGTGTACGATAGATTTCACGCATCCACACCACATCATCCGGCAAGCCTGCCGAACCGGGATATTGCCTTTGTGCCCACCCTGCCGACAAGTTCAGCCCGCACAGGATGACAGCTATCATGAGTTTCAAGGAAAGTTTCATAGTCTTATACCTTATTATTATAGTCAATTTCTAATTTTAATTCACAATCACTTCCAACGTAGTAGGCAGCAAACGCTCCACTCCGTCCGGACCAACCGCACGCACCCTGGAAATATAAAAACGCTTTCCACGGGACAGGCGCCGGAACATATCTTTCTGACGTGCAGAGAATGAGGCTCCCGAAGACACCTCCGGTACGGCATTTCCCATATTATCAAAGAAGACCGTTTCAAAGCCCAAAACCCGGAAATTGATATTCAGCAGCCCATCATCAATGGCAGCCACTATGCCGGGAGTATTCATCAAAATAGCTTTGGACAATCCGCGCCCGCCACGATAACGCTTCGGTGTTCCATCTTCTGTATATTCAATAAACGGCGAGGGGTCGGGCAATTGGCGCACACGATAGGTATAATCCCCCATCGACTGTGTACGTCCACCGACAGATGCCGTCACACGAATCACCACATCTTTGCCAATAACCGTAGGATGTGCAATATATCCATTTCCGGAACGGTTCAACGTACCGTTTCCATTGACAATGCTTGCTTGCACCTGTCCGGCCGGAACTCCCGGAACAGAAACGCTGATAGGGTTATCATATCCGGCGTAAAGCACATTCATCATGGTTGCAGATACCGTAGCGGTAGGCTCTACTACCGTGTACTTCTGAGAAAAATCCCGGCGGAGCACCTCTCCGTTTCCTTGTGCCAGTTCCAGATAACCGTCCAAAGAGAACTCTCCTGTACGGTTACAAACCGTTTCAAACCAGCCTTCCGCATTATCCGGTTGTTTTTCACCGGCTATATAAATGGAGGGACGTTGTGTGGAGTCCACAGCCGCCAGAATGACACGGGCACTATACATACCGCCACGCACCACATTCTGTGAGGTAGGGATCACATAGGCTTGAAGCTGATTCACACGCACATCCTGCACATCGGTATTCTGTGTCAGTAAATGGAGCACTTCGCCTTCGGCATAGCGCACGTCACTTTGCAATTTAGTCAATAAGGTAACGGCTGCCGCTACCGGAGTATTTTCAAACATATATTCCTGCCAGTTTTTCCCCGCTGCCGATGCCTTGCGCGGAACTTCCGTACCCAGATTATCACGGATAATCTTCTGCTGCACCGGATCGGTAACCAAAGCCAGTATTTCTTCCCGATATTGATTGATACGGTTGAACAGCTCCTTGCCCTGCCCTCTTCCGGGTGCAAGCATGACAAAAGAAGCAGCCTCCAAATCTTCCCGATTGGAGATATCGGCAACATCTCCATCCTTTCCGTCCGCTTCCTGCACGATGCGCAGTTTCAGTTCGTTGACGTAAGCATAAAGCGAATCGGAACTGTTTTTCACATGTACCGCCTTCTCAAACCAGGGTCCCACCTTTTCCGGGTTACGTTTATTTGCACCGGCAAGCCCGTCATATAATGACTGGTTCTGCACGGTCGAGTTTACCGTTGTACGTGAAAGGCTTTCATCTACCAATGAAAAGCCGTTCAGCACATCCGACGAAACGTTCAGTGCCAACAACGCCATCAAGACGATATACATCAGATTTATCATCTTCTGGCGCGGAGAGTCCGGATTGGTATTCAGAGACATGGAATCAATTATTAATTATAAACTATTAATTATTAATTATGATGCGGTGGTTTCGGAAAGGAAGCACTCTATCAATCTACCACCTTTCTACTTCACCTGCATCGCTTGCAGCATACGGGCATAGACAGCATTCAGTTCTTCTATCTGCCGGGCCATTTTGCGGGTCTGCTCGTGCACCTGGTCTATCGTATTTATCTGGGTGCTGGCACTACGAAGCTGCATTTCATAAATGGCATTGATACCCGCAAGATTACGGTTCAAGGCACTCATTTGCTCGGCATCATGTGATAGGGACTCTGCCTGGGCGGTGAAGCGCGAAAGCATTTCCGTCATTTCTTTCAACTGCGTGATATAGGCTTGGGTGGTTTCTTCCATCTCAGGGGTAAAGGCAGGGGCTGTGTTGGCGGGCGAATAATTAGTCGCACCTACAGTCACCGGCATTGGCTGGTTCGGGACAGATGCCACAGACTGATTGGTTTGCAGATGATTTCCTCGCGATTGACCTGCTTGTAGGGTTGCAGCGTCACCAACCACAATCACTCCCCCCGCGGTACTTCCCACCTGTTTGTTCGGCAAATCAAATGCAGAAATAAAGAACACCAGCACTTCCGTTCCCATACCAATCCACAACATCAGATTGGCACCCGGCAAATGAGTCAGTTTGAATAGCGTACCTGCAATAACAATAGCAGCCCCCCAGCTATAAGCATAGTTCATAACCACCTTGCCACGATAGCTCGCCATAAAGTCCTGCAACTTTTGTCCCAAGCCCCTCTTTCTATTTACAGTATCTTTTTCCATCATTTCTACCATTTTAGCGTCTTATCATTTCCCCTTCTTATTATATCCCACCTGTGTACGCACGCAGCGGAAGCCGATATACGAACGTTGCTCGTTCTGATATTCTGCCGTCCGGGCATCCGAACGGATAAATGCGTTCACATCTTTCCACGAACCGCCACGAACCACTTTTTTCTTCATCGCATACGGATCATCCGGCGCAGCATTATACCGGATATCGGGATTGATGTCACTTGCCTGCAATACACCTGACTCAGTGTAAGCCGTCGAAGTCCATTCAGCCACATTACCCGCCATGTCATGCAACCCGTTCGAGTTCGGCGAATAAGCTCCTACACGGGTGGATATCAGATTACCGTCTTTGGTATAATTTCCTTTACCGGGTTTATAATTCGCATTGTAACAGCCCCGCTCATCCTTTGTCTCTTCGCTGTCTTTCCAGGGATACTTGTTGTCTTCACGTCCGCGTGCGGCAAACTCCCATTCCGCCTCAGTCGGCAGACGGTAACGCTGAATATACTTCGCCTGTCCACGCAGACCGGCAAGCAGATAGTTCGTACGCCAGGCACAGAAGGCATTGGCCTGTTCCCAGCTGACACCCACCACCGGATGCTCATTATAACTGGGGTGATTGAAATACAGGCGCATATACTGCTCATTATTCGCATTCGGGAAGTCGTTCACCCAACAAGTCGTATCGGGATAGATATTTACGATATAACTGTTCAGGAAATCCCACTCGCTGGACAGCGGACGGGTAATGGTACGGTTCACAATCCGCCCTTCATCATCAATGTATGCCGTATCTTTCGTTATCATCACCACCTCTTCGGGATTCACTTCTATATCCGTGTTCTTAACCCGCTCGGCAGGATTCAGACGGTTACGACGCTTGGCCGCTTCCGTATAATCATAAATCTCATAATAATAATTCAGTTGAGCGCCATCCAGCATCAGCGTGCCATCAATCGGATGCCGCTTGTATACGCTCTCGATAGCCATCTGCTCATCTTCCGTCGCCCGCTTCCAGGGAATAGGCTTCGCCCAGTTCAGATAAGGCTTTATGGGATTCCCTTCGCGGTCTTCCTCTATCTTGAACAATTCATTGCCGCCATAGGCCGGGTCTGCCAGGCGTTCGCGGATGATGGAGTCGCGCACCCAGTTGACGAACTGCTTATATTCGGCAACGGTCACTTCCGTATCATCCATCCAGAAAGACTCTACCGAAATCTCCCGCGAAGGAACGACTGTTCCCCACAAGCTGTCTTGCTTGTCAGGTCCCATTTTCACCGAACCGCGTTTCACCAGCACCATGCCGTATGGTGCAGGCTCATTCCATGCCACAGCACTGGCGCCTATCACCTCACCGCCCCTCATGGAAGTGTTTCCCACCGTTCCCATGCACGAAGCCAATGAGCCGAACAATAATAATGCCGCCCCGTACCATGCATGAATCACTTTCATTCCTTTATTCTTTTTCATCGTTCGTATATCTCTTCTACAGAATCCGTACACTCTTATGCAAGTTCCGGTTCTTCTTAAATACATTCAAGTCCAATGCATACCTTACCATCAGGTCGTGGCTACCGCTTGCAGCGCCAATCTTCGAGGTAAAGCACTCGTAAGCATATCCCAGTGTCACGCCCTGCACCGTCAGTCCGAAGCTGAACGTCACCGAAGTATCGGGCGAGTACGTCAGCCCCCCACTAAGCACTTTAGAGCGATAGGTATAGAACAACCGCCCCGTCACGTCCAGTCGTGTAGAAATAAAATCACTTTGCAACTGCATCGAGGGCTGTATGGAAATTAACGGATTACGTGTCTGAATATTGTATCCGGCTGTCAAATAAACGATAGGATGTATTTTAATCTGGCTTTTTTCTCCCAGGGAGATGCGGGGAGCAGTGAGGTGATGGGCGGAAAAGGCTGCATAAAATTTGGGATGTGAGTAATAAGCTCCCAATCCGATGTCGACGGCATTTCCACTTTCCGCTGTAGTCGGAAAAGCTTCGTCATCAGTATCATCACCAAGATTGATGTCGGAAGGGTCGAAAGATACGTTCAGCATACCTATCTGAAAGCCAATGCCCAACTTACTTTTACGGATTTTCATTTGATAGGCATACTGTCCCCAGAAACGCTGGTTACGAAACAGGCCGATGGCTTCATTAAAAAATCCCACACCGGCACCCTGTTGTTTCTTGAACAAGGTAAAAGGCATATCCGCGCCGAAATACATCACCCGTGGAGCACGAGTGAAGCCCATCAGTTGCATGCCATACGAGCCATAGATGTTCAGTTTATTATCCGTTTGCCCTGCCCATCCGGGATGATAATAGCCCGGTACCGCCCAGTATTGACTAAAGCGCGCGTCAAACTGTGCCTGCACTCCTGCCGCACAGAAAGGAAGGCAAATAAGAATTAAGCATTTCAGGATGCAATAATGTTTCATCAATATAAGAACTGATAAAACGAAAAAAAATTGTGTAGAATTGATAAGAAATGAGTTTTCACCACAGAGTAACACAGAGTATCACGGAGTTCTATTCTTTTGATTTCAAATTGATAAAACTCTGTGATACCCTGTGTTACTCTGTGGTGAATTAATTCATAACCGCCCGGGAAAGGACTTTTCTTTTGCTGTGGTTGCTTTGGGAAAAGAAGAGACTACTACGCTGACACGAGCGTTTCAGTGATGTACAGATAGGAAATACGGTGTCTTCTCCTCTTATTTACAGGGACTTTTTCTATCTTTGTGGTACTGTTGAATTGATAGGAGAATCAGAATGAATATGGAAGATGTAAAGTGATATCCAGGCACATGCTTTGGGCATCAGTCTTTACCTCATTATCGACGAGTATGCCAATTTCTTATACCTGCCTTTCTTTTTCCTTACCCGGTTGTAGAATTGCATAAAAATCGTATATTTGTGACGTCGTATCATGAATTTAAAGTTAACGAACTATGATAACAAACCAATTGCTTCGTCCTGCCAGCATTGTAGTGGTGGGAGCATCCAATAACGTGCACAAACCGGGAGGCGCTATCCTGCGTAATCTTATTAACGGTGGCTATACCGGAGAACTGCGTGCCGTAAATCCGAAAGAGACAGAAGTGCAAGGAGTAACGGCGTATGCCGACGTGAAGGACCTTCCCGAAACAGAACTTGCCATACTTGCCATTCCTGCCCAGATGTGTCCCGATGCCGTGGAAGTGCTTGCGGCGGAGAAGCAAGTGCGGGCGTTCATCATCCTTTCCGCCGGATTTGGTGAAGAAACGCATGAGGGTGCTCTGCTGGAAGACCGCATTCTGGAAACAGTGAATAAGTATGGTGCTTCCCTGATTGGTCCCAATTGCATCGGTCTGATGAATACCTGGCATCATAGTGTGTTCAGCCAACCCATTCCCCAACTGCACCCGCAGGGCGTAGACCTTATTTCAAGTTCCGGTGCGACAGCCGTTTTCATTCTGGAAAGTGCCGTAACCAAAGGCTTGCAGTTCAACTCTGTCTGGTCCGTGGGCAATGCGAAGCAGATAGGCGTGGAAGACGTGCTGCAATATATGGACGAGAACTTCCGGCCGGAAGAAGACTCTAAAATCAAACTGCTCTATATCGAAAGCATCGGCGACCCCGACCGTTTGCTGTTCCATGCGTCCTCTTTGATAAAGAAAGGTTGCAAGATTGCCGCTATCAAGGCAGGCAGTAGTGAGAGTGGCAGCCGTGCTGCTTCTTCGCACACGGGTGCCATTGCCAGTAGCGATTCGGCTGTAGAAGCTTTGTTCCGCAAGGCGGGCATTGTGCGTTGTTATTCGCGTGAAGAACTGACGACCGTAGGCTGTATCTTTACCCTGCCCGAACTGAAAGGAAAGAATTTCGCCATCATCACCCATGCCGGAGGTCCGGGCGTGATGCTGACCGATGCACTGAGCAAAGGCGGACTGAACGTCCCCAAGCTGGAAGGCCCTGTTGCCGATGAGCTGAAAAGCAAACTTTTCCCCGGTGCCGCTGTAGGTAATCCGATTGATATTCTCGCCACCGGAACTCCCGACCATCTGCGCCTCTGCCTGGAATATTGCGAAGAGAAATTTGAGAATATAGATGCTGTGCTGGCCATCTTCGGTACGCCGGGGTTGGTCACCATGTTCGAGATGTACGATGTGCTGCACGAGAAGATGCAGACGTGCAGCAAACCGATATTCCCCATTCTGCCTTCCATCAATACCGCCGGAGCAGAAGTGGCCGCTTTCCTTGCCAAGGGTCATGTGAACTTTGCCGATGAAGTGACTTTGGGCACGGCACTCTCCCGCATTATGAATGCCCCCCGGCCTGCCGCCAACGAGATAGAACTCTTCGGTGTGGACGTGCCGCGCATCCGTCGCATTATCGACTCCATTCCCGAAGAGGGGTATATTCAGCCGCATTATGTGCAGGCGTTGCTTCATGCCGCCGGTATTCCCATAGTCGAAGAATTCGTGTCCGCCAATAAAGATGAAGTGCTTGCTTTTGCCCGCCGCACAGGTTTCCCTGTCGTGGCAAAGGTAGTGGGGCCTGTTCATAAGTCCGATGTCGGCGGCGTGGTGCTTAATATAAAAGGAGAACAGCACCTGGCATTCGAGTTTGAGCGCATGATGCAGATTCCCGAAGTGACCGGCATCCTGGTACAACCCATGTTGAAAGGTACGGAACTGTTTGTCGGTGCCAAGTATGAAGCGAAGTTCGGACACGTGGTGCTTTGCGGTCTGGGCGGTATCTTTGTGGAAGTGCTCAAAGACGTTTCTTCCGGTCTGGCGCCGCTTTCTTATGAAGAGGCTTATTCTATGATTCATTCTCTCCGCGCCTATAAGATTATTAAGGGAACGCGCGGGCAGAAGGGAGTGAATGAGGATAAGTTTGCGGAGATTATCGTACGCCTTTCCACTTTGCTGCGCTTTGCGACGGAGATTAAGGAGATGGACATCAACCCGCTACTGGCTACGGAAAAACATGTGATTGCTGTGGATGCACGTATCCGGATAGAGAAGAAGTAAAGATGAGTCAACTTGCCAACTCGTTAACTCGCTGTTCTCGTCTCCTGCTGTTCCTTGTCTTTGTAATGCAGGCTCTGTTGCTTTTTCCTCAAAGCACAGAGCGTTTTTTCAGCCAGTACAACTTTAAGTTTATTACGGAGAATGCTGGGCTTCCCTATAGCTTTGTCAGTGATATTTTTAAAGATTCCGAAGGATACGTTTGGGTTGCCACGCATTACGGGATAGGACGTTACGACGGCTATCAATTTCTGAACTATGGCACGCAGACCGAGCCGATACGTCTGAAGAACGATTTTGTTCACAAGATTTGTGAAGATAACTTCCGGCGGTTGTGGATTGCATCCGAAGGAGGAATCGATATTCTTGATCTGGATACTTACTCCCCGGTCACATTGTCCCTTCCTGCGGATAGTCCGCTACGCCAACTGATGGATGAATATGTCAGTACTGTCTACAGGGATAAGCAAGGTGATTTATGGATTTCCGGTAACAAGGATTTGTGGTGTATAGAGTTGGATGATAAAGGGGGTGTTAAAACCTATTATTGTCTGAAAAATGCTTCTGCCACGCCTGTACATGCTATTCTTGATATCGGCTGGGCCATTTGTGCAGGTATCGACAATCAGGTGTGTCGCGTTGAGAAACAACCCGGCAACCTCCTGAAAGCGGATATCCTTTCCGACAGCCTGGTGTCTTTCAGTGAAGACTGGCGCATTTCCTGTATGCAGGCGGATGGCGACGTGTTGTGGATTGGTTCTAACCGCGGACTTTTTAAATACAACCATCCCGAACGCAGTCTGAAGCGATACCGATACTCCACCCATCGCCCCGGAATGTTGAGCCAGGCTTACATAACGGACATCAAACTTACAGAACGCGGGCATCTGATTGTCTCTACCCTCAACGGCCTGAACGTTTACCATAAAGATACGGATACTTTCTCCTTTATCCGCCAGACCAGCGACCGGAGTAACGTCACCATCAATTGTAACGCCATCAACTGCCTGTTCACTGATGGAGAAACCATCTGGCTCGGTACGGAAACCGGCGGCGTCAACCTTCTCTCTCCGAAGCGCTTGCAAACCGAACTGTGGACGTGCGGAGATGTTTCTGTAACAGCCGGTACTTCCACACCCGCAACTGACGCTCCTACACCCGTAAATGCCGTAGACGAAGACAAGGACGGCAACCTCTGGGTTGCACTTGTGGAGCGCGGCTTGATGAAGTGGAACCGGGAAAGCAAGTACTGTACCCACCATCTTTTCTCACCCAATGACATCACTTCCATCAGCAACAACACCCTGATGGGGATTCTGATAGACTCGGACAATCGTCTGTGGGCATATACCTGGGGCGTGGGTATCAACGAACTGAATCTGAATATCCCCAATAACCGTACTTTCAAACGTTATACCTGCGAGAATATTCCCGAACTGGAAGGTGACTTCATCAACAGTGCCTGCGAAGATATGATTAATCATGGGATATGGTTCGGCTCCACGCGCGGGATACATTTCTATGACAAGCGGAAAGATACTTTCACCAGAGTGCTGTTCGACCAGTCCGATAATGAGTTCGAGGCTGTTTATGCACTCTTGATAGACCGGAAGAAACGCCTGTGGGTAGGTACCACGCAAGGGGTGTTTATTGTAGACTTGCCCTCCTTTGCCAAATCGAACAAGCGTTTCGACTATAAATACCTGCGATATAAACTGGACAACCCGGAGTCTACGCAACTGGAAAAGATAAACAGTATTCTCGAAGACAGGAACGGCACCATTTGGCTGGGTGGCAACGGAAGCGGACTCTATCAGCTGACGAGCGATAAGAATAATCATTTCGTCTTTAAGTGCTACACCACCCGCCACGGCCTACCCAATAACACCATTCTTGGTATGGCGGAAGACGGACAGGGCAACTTGTGGCTGACAACGAATGACGGCCTTTCGCGTTTGAACCTCCAGTCGATGACGTTCAGCAACTACACGCAGGCAGATGGTTTACCCGCTACCCAATTTTACTGGAACGGCATCCATTATTCGGCAAAGCATGATTTCATTTATCTGGCTACGATAGACGGGCTGGTCATTATTTACTCCGACAATGACACCTCACTGCCTTCCGCTTCGTATGTGAAGCTCTCTTCGCTGGCAATTGGCGGGAATACCATTTATCCTTCCAGCGGCGATTACTTTAAGAAGGTGATCACCCTGTCGCCCCGGATTTCTCTGCACGAAAAGGAGAACCGCTTTTCCATCGGTTTCACTACGCAGAATTATGGTAACAGCAGCCGTATACGTTTTGCCTATCGCCTGGAAGGGTATGAGGACGAATGGAATGAAACCCAGCCGGGCGACTGCATGGCACGCTATGCTTCTGTACCTCCTGGCAACTATACGTTACAGGTGCGTGCCACGGACGAACTGGGACGGTGGTCGGACCGGACGACGGAGGTAGAAGTAAGCATAATACCTTATTTCTATAAGTCCGGTTGGTTCTATCTGTTGCTGGTGGTGCTTGCCTGTCTTGCCGTCTATCTGTTCTATAAGAGGAAAACCCGGAGCTACCGGGAACAAAAAGCGCGGCTGGAGCAGGAAGTGGAATTGCGTACGCAGGAGCTGGCTGTCCAAAACAAACAACTGGAAGCAATGGCTCAGCACGTCAGGGAGATAACGGAGGAGAAGATTGCTTTCTTCACGAATATCACCCATGAGTTCCGGACACCTGTCACGCTTATCCATGGCCCTATCGAGCATGCGCTGAAAGAAACGCAAGACGAGGATGTGAAGGCACAATTGCAGATTGCCGAACGGAACTCCCGCTATCTGCTTTCGTTAGTGAACGAGTTGATGGATTTCCGGAAACTGGATATGGACAAGGTGGTACTGGATCGGCGCTCGACGAACTTCATCGAGTTTCTGTCCGAGCTGCTCATACCTTTTAAAGTCTTTGCCAAAGAACGGCAGATTGACATCTCCACTTATTTCCGTTTGGATAATCCTTTTCTGGTGGTTGACGCCGGGTATATGCGCAAGGTGATGGTGAACTTGGTTTCCAATGCAATCAAGTTTACACCGGACAACGGGTGCATCCATATTTTTGTAGCTTCCGTCAAGGGAGAAAGCGGGGAAAAGATGCTTTATATCAGTGTCTGCGACACAGGGCATGGACTGGTGACGGAGGACATGGAGAAGATATTCGACCGTTTCTATCAATCCAAGAAGAGTACGAAATATCCCGTTTACGGGCAGAGTGGTACGGGTATCGGCCTGTTCCTTTGCCGGAAGATTGTGGAACTGCATGGAGGGGAAATCTGTGCCCACAACAACCGTGGACCGGGAGCCTCGTTCCGCATACTGATGCCGCTGATTCCCGGTGAGAGCGTAGAGTCGGGCGGGGAAGTGGTGGAACTGTCCGATGACGGGTATATGCCTGATTTGACACAAACCGATGACGGACAGAAGAAAGAAACCATTCTGATTGTGGAGGATAACCGGGATATGCGTTCGTACATCCGCACGTTGCTGGTGGGTGATTACCGTCTGTTTGAAGCGGGAGACGGGCAGGAGGCGCTGGAAATCGTTCAGAAGCATACGGTTGATTTAATAGTGAGCGACCTGATGATGCCTGTGATGGATGGTATAGAGTTGTCGCGCCGCATCAAGGATAATCTGGCGACTTCGCACATTCCGTTCCTGATGCTTACGGCGCTCCGTTCGGATGTACAGGAGAAAAGAAGTTTTGAGATAGGCGTAGACGAGTATCTCTGCAAGCCTTTTGATGAAGAAGTGCTCCGGCTTCGTATCCGCAATATCCTGAACTTGCGGGGGAAATATAAGAAGATGTTCTCGGCGAGCAGTAACGTAGAGGAACTGCATGTGAAAGAGGAGTCGAGAGACAAGACGTTTATTACGAATGCCGTCAGTCTGATGAAGGAAAACTATGCCGATTCGGAATATAACCTGGAGAGGTTTGTACGCGATATGGGGTATAGCAAGACGTTAGTCAACAAGAAGATGCAGGATCTGACGGGGCAACCCATCGGCCAGTTTATGAAGAACTATCGTCTGAATGTGGCGCAGCGGATGATACAGGAAGGTCCGGGCGATGTGAATGTTTCCGAGATAGCTTATGCCGTTGGCTTCAACGACCCTAAATATTTTACGAAATGTTTCAAAGAGTTCTTCGGGTACCTGCCAAGTTCAAAGCTGGGGAAGAAGTGAGAGGGCTACGGGCTATAAGTATAGCGTAGCCGCTTGTAGATTGTAATATCGTCTCGTTCTTTACTATATTCGTCCCAAACTTTCTTATTTTCTCCTTACTTTTGGAAAGAAACGCCTACTTTTGCATATCATCCTGAATATAGAATACCATGAAAATCAAACTCTATTTATTTATTCTGTTTGCAACCGTCCTGTCGGTTCATTTGTCTGCCAACCCAATCAATGGTCTGCTTGAAAGAATAGACCGGGGCGCATCGAAGAAATTCATCATTGAGCTTAATAAAGGTACGGAAGACTTTTTCGAACTGGATCAGAAAGGCAATAAAGTCGTCGTACGCGGCAATAATTACGTGAACATAGCAACCGGCATCAACTGGTATCTGAAATATTACGCCGGTATCCACCTTTCATGGAACGGTATGCAGGCACAACTTCCCCGAATACTGCCGCCTGTTTCCCAAAAAGAACGTCATGAAACCTCCCTTTCATTACGTTACGATTTCAATTATTGCACTTACTCCTACACTATGGCTTTCTGGGACTGGGAGCGCTGGGAACGTGAGCTCGACTGGATGGCCCTGCATGGCATCAACATGCCTTTGGCGGCAGTGGGACAGGAGTGCATCTGGCGGAATATGCTCCAGAAACTGGGTTATACCAAAGAAGAGATAAACCGTTTCATTGCCGGCCCCGCTTTCCTGGCCTGGTGGGCTATGAATAATCTGGAAGGATGGGGCGGTCCTAATCCCGACTCCTGGTATGCACAACAAGAAGTTTTGCAGAAGAAAATCCTGAAACGTATGCGTGAATATGGCATCAAGCCTGTCTTCCCCGGATATTCGGGCATGGTGCCCCATGATGCCGACGAGAAGTTAGGTCTGAACCTGACTAAGTCCGATTTGTGGAACGGCTTCACGCGTCCCGCTTTCCTGCAGCCCACCGATACCCGTTTTGCCGAGATAGCCGATTTGTACTATCGTGAACAGGAAAAACTGTTCGGTAAGGCCGATTATTATTCGATGGACCCTTTCCATGAAGCCGAGAATGCCGCTTCGGTAGATTTCGACGCGGCAGGCAAAGCCATCATGACTGCCATGAAGCGCGTCAATCCTAAAGCTACTTGGGTGGTGCAGGGCTGGACGGAGAACCCGCGTCCCGAGATGATAAAGAATATGAAGAACGGAGATTTGCTGATACTGGATTTGTTCAGTGAGTGCCGTCCCATGTGGGGAATTCCTTCTATCTGGAAGCGTGATAAAGGTTACGAACAGCACGACTGGCTTTTCTGCATGTTGCTGAACTTTGGTGGTAATGTAGGTCTGCACGGCCGCATGGATCAGTTGCTCGACAACTTCTATCAAACTAAAGACAATCCGTTGGCTGCCCATCTGAAAGGGATTGGCCTGACGATGGAGGGATCGGAGAATAACCCGGTCATGTTCGAGCTGATGTGCGAACTTCCCTGGCGTCCCGAGAAATTTACTAAAGAGGAGTGGCTGAAGGATTATCTCTTTGCCCGCTATGGCGTGAGAGACGAGAAAATAGAAAAAGCATGGCTGCTGCTTGCCAACTCCATTTATAACTGTCCTTTCGGAAACAATCAGCAGGGGCCTCACGAATCCATCTTCTGCGGGCGTCCCTCGATGAATAACTTCCAGGCATCAAGCTGGTCAAAGATGAAGAACTATTACGATCCTACTGTTACGGAAGAGGCTGCACGACTCATGCTGGAAGTGGCGGACAAATATCGTGGCAACAATAACTTTGAATACGACCTGGTAGACATCGTTCGCCAGTCCCTTTCCGATAAAGGCCGCATTGTCTATAACCGGGCTATTGCCGACTTCAAGAGCTTTGACAAGCACAGTTTCGCCCGTGATTCTCAGAAATTCCTGGAGCTATTGCTGATGCAAGACCGCCTTTTGGGCACCCGTAGCGAGTTCCGTGTGGGGCGTTGGATAGAACAGGCGCGCAACCTGGGCACTACTCCCGAAGAAAAAGACCTGTACGAGTGGAATGCCCGTGTGCAGATAACCACCTGGGGCAATCGTGTATGTGCCGACGATGGTGGTCTGCGCGACTATGCCCATAAGGAGTGGAACGGTATCCTGCGTGACTTCTATTATAAACGCTGGGCAGCTTACTGGCAGACCCTCCAGGACCAACTGGACGGCAAGCCCGAAGTCAAGCTGGATTATTATGCAATGGAAGAACCCTGGACATTGGCAAAGAACCCGTATGGAGCAGCTCCTGAAGGAAACAGCGTCGATGTGGCGAAAGAGACGATTTTTTTAATTGACAATTGACAATTGGCTGCGCAATGGGTTGAATAAGGATTATTAAAGATTAAAGCTTACAATGAAATGAACAGTTCCGAATATGGCACCGATAATTGTCAATTGTCAATTGTCAATTGTCAATTGAAAAGGCGTTTGCTCTCGCTTGATGTATTGCGTGGAATCACCGTTGTCGGGATGATTCTCGTCAATAATTCCGGTGGGAAGCTGTCTTATGAATCCCTGAAACATTCCGCATGGAACGGGCTGACGCTTTGCGACCTGGTATTTCCGTTCTTCCTGTTCATTATGGGAATTTCCACTTATATTGCCTTGAGCAAATTTCATTTTCAGGCATCAGGCTCAGTGGTTCGTAAGATACTGAAGCGTACTTTCATTATTCTATGCATCGGTTGGGCCATTCACTGGTTCGATTTTATTTGTGACGGAGATTTCTTTCCTTTTGCCCATCTCCGGCTTACGGGAGTGTTGCCACGCATAGCCCTGTGTTATTGTGCCGCTTCTTTTATAGCTTTGTATGTCAATCATAAATATATCGGCTGGCTCGTTGGTATCTTGCTGGCAGGCTATGCCCTTTTGCTTTGCGTAGGCAACGGATATGCACTGGACGGCACGAACCTGCTGGCAATCATTGACCGAAATGTATTGGGAGCCGCCCACCTTTATCATAAAAGCCCGATAGACCCGGAAGGACTCACCAGCACCCTGTCCGCCATTGCCCATACATTGATAGGCTTCTGTTGTGGGAAGCTCATCCTGGCCAGGGAACCTTTGGAACAGAAAACACTGAAACTTTTTGTAGCCGGTTTCATGCTGATGGCATGCGGTTTCTGTCTGACGGAGGCGTTGCCGCTGAATAAACGCATTTGGTCACCCTCCTTCGTGCTGGTCACCTGTGGATTGGCGGCTATGCTGCAAGCCCTGTTGATTTACTTCATCGACATGAAAGAGAAGAAAAACTGGTGTCGTTTCTTCGAGATATTCGGGGTGAATCCGTTGTTTCTTTACGTACTCAGCGAGGTGGCGGCTATCGTTATCGGAGCTACCGGAAGCAAGCCCGTCGTTTATGAAGGAATACACTCGTTGATAACCGATCCCTATTTGGCTTCTGCGGTCTATGCCGTTGCTTTTACGCTGATAATGGGTGCATGCGGTTATCCGCTTTATAAAAAGAAAATCTATATAAAAATATAAATGAGACAAACTGTTAATACATGTTGCTCTGTGCTGTTGGCGGTTGCATCGCTGTCTTGCATCGCATCCTGTTCTGCTCCGAACGGGAAGGGGACAAAAACGCTGTTAGAATATGTTGAAACCCGTGTCGGCACAGCTCCCAGCATCACCCATACCGCCGGCACTTTCGGCAAGAGTACCGAAGAATACGGGCAAACGCTTCCCGCTGTACTCGAACCCAACGGGATGAACTTCTGGACCCCACAAACGCGGGATACGGAACAGAAGTGCATAGCCCCTTACTACTATGCGGACACCTTGCTGCAAGGCTTCCGCAACTCCCACTGGATTGTGGGCGGCTGTACGCAGGACTACGGTTCGATGACGCTTATGCCCCTTTCCGCCACCCTGCGCTTGCAGCCCGAGGCCCGCGCCACCCGTTTCTCCCATCAGGAGGAAAAGACGACTCCGGCCTATTATGCCGTTTCCCTGCCGGATGAAGGCATTCAGGCGGAAATGACCGCCCGCAGCCGTTCCGCTATCTTCCGCTTCACGTATGATAAGGCCGGAAAAGGCTATCTGGTGGTCAATCCCAATAGTGACGAAGGCGAGGGATACATTGCCGTAGATACGGTGGGCAACCGGATTTATGGCTACAACCCCGTTCACCGCATTTACCAGGGCTGGGGAAAATCTGCCGGATACAGCGGGCATTTTGTTGTCCGTTTCCAAAAGAAGATTACGGATTTCGGGACATTTAAGGGCGACTCCCTGCTTCCCCGTACCGTCCGGATGGAGAAAGGCGCACAGATCGGCGCTTATATCGAGTTTGATGTGGAAGCGGGCGAAGAGGTGCTGGTGAAAGCAGCTTCCTCCTTCACCGGTCAGGAAGGGGCGATGCAGAATCTGGCTGCCGAAATCTCCCATTGGGACTTTGAACAGACGCATCAGCAGCTGAACGGCATCTGGGAACGGCATCTGTCCTCCATATTGGTGGAGACGGATAATCTTGCTGATAAAGAGAAGTTTTACAGCGCTTTCTATCGTGCTTCTTTCCTGCCTCACACGTTCAATGATGTGGACGGAAGCTATCCGGCATTTGCCAAAGGCACCCCGATACAGCAATTGCCCGCAGGGGAAACTTATTACGAGGATTACAGCATGTGGGACACCTATCGGGCCCTGCATCCGCTCGTCAATCTGCTTTTCCCCACCAAAGGGGGAGATATGATGCAGTCTTTGGTGCATAAATACGAGCAGGGCGGCTGGCTGCCCATCTTCCCCTGCTGGAACAGCTATACCGCAGCCATGATAGGCGACCATTGCATAGCCGCCATCGGTGATGCTTACGTCAAAGGCATCCGTAACTTCGACGTCGCAAAGGCTTATGAGGGTATGAGAAAGAATGCTTTTGAAACTCCCTCCAATCCTGCCGAATACAAAGACGGCATGGGACGGCGTGCGCTGACTTCCTATCTGGAATATGGCTACATTCCTCTTGAAGACGGTGTGCCCGATGCATTCCATACGAAGGAACAGGTGTCGCGCACTTTGGAGTATGCTTATGACGACTTCGTTCTGGCACAAGTGGCAAAGGCTCTTGACAAACCGGAAGATTACCGGATATTGATGCAGCGTGCCGCCAACTACCGCAATGTCATCGACCCCCGCACCGGATATGCGCAGGGCCGCCATGCCGACGGCACGTTCCTCGATGACGACAATGCGTTCAACTTCGCCCGCTTCATCACCGAGGGTGCTCCCTGTCACTACACCTGGTATGCACCGCAAGATCCCTACGGACTTATGGAGTGCATGGGAGGCAAGGACAAATTTATCTCCAAACTGGACTCCATGTTCAGCGAAGGTCGCTACTGGCACGGGAATGAGCCTTGCCATCAGGTTGCTTTCATGTTCAACTATGCGGGGCAGCCCTGGAAAACCCAGCGTGCCGTCCGTCACGTCATGGAGACGGAATACCTGAATGCTCCGGGTGGGCTTTCGGGCAATGATGATGCAGGACAGATGTCGGCCTGGTATATGTTTGCCGCTATGGGATTCTATCCCGTCTGTCCCGGTACGCCTTATTATATGCTTGCCAGCCCTTCCTTCCCCAGCCTCACGCTGAACCTGGAGAATGGGAATGTATTTACCGTAAAAGCCGGGAATGCATCGGAAAAGAATATCTATATCCAGTCGGCAATGCTGAACGGGAAGCCTTATACACGTAATTACATCACCCATCAGGATATCCTGAACGGTGGAGTGATGGAGTTTGTGATGGGGCCCGAACCCAATAAAGAGTGGGGTGCACGGCCGGAAGACTGTCCGCCGGATGTGATGAAATAAAATATATAATAGATATATCTATGAGAGTAAAAGCATTATTGTTTGCCTTATGCAGTCTCTTACTGTCAGGAGCTTGCAGCGCCCCGAAGACCGGGGGGAACATTTATAATATTATGGATTACGGAGCCAAAGGCGACGGCAAGACCGATGACGCTGCCGCCATACAGACAGCTATTGAAGTATGCTCCAAATCGGGTGGTGGAACAGTGCTCGTTCCGGCAGGACACACTTTCATGTGCAGTCCTTTTGCGCTGGCTTCCTTTGTGAATCTTCATCTGGAGCCTAATTCCTGCCTGATTGCCAACCCCGATGAGGCGGTGTATACGCAGAGCGCTTTCCGCGATAACCGCGGCGAGGGCATGATGTGGATTTACGGTAAAGATCTGAAACAAGTCTCCATCACCGGGACAGGTACCATTGACGGGAACGGCGTTGCCTTTATGGGCAAGGAACTGGAAGACTCCTATGAGTTGAAGCCGGTGACCGATTTCGATCCCCGTCCGCACGTGCTGACGCTTATCAACATTGAAAAAACGGTGATTCGCGATGTAACCATCCGCAACAGTGCCTACTGGACTGTGCACCTCATCGGCTGCAACGATGCGTCCATCGACGGCATCTCCATTCTGAACAACCTGAAAATACGCAACGGCGACGGCATCGACGTAGACCATTCCAAGAATGTCCGCATAGCCAACTGCCACATTGAGTCGGGCGACGATTGCATCTGTCTGAAAAACCGCCGTGAGTTTGAGGAATACGGTTCGTGCGAGGATGTTGTGGTGACGAACTGCACAATGGTTTCCCGCTCCTGCGCCATCAAGATCGGGTCGGAGAATATGGATAAGATTAATAATGTGCTGTTCAATAACTGCATCATCAAGAACAGCAACCGGGGCATCGGTATTCAGAACCGTGATGAAGGGACGGTGACCAATGTGATATTCTCCAACATGATAGTGGATTGTATGTTCTTTTCCGATGTATGGTGGGGAAAGGCGGAACCGATTTACGTAACTTCCTATCCGCGCGCCGTGGGCAATCATAAAGATGCCGGCTGGCGTTTCCCGAAGGGAGCCACCGAGGGACGTTGCGGAGAGGTGAGCCGCATCTACTTCACGAACATCAAGTGTACCAGCGAGAACGGTATCTTTGTAGGCGGTGATACACCCGATAAAGTGAACCATATCTATTTTGAAGATGTGAACCTGCTGTTGCAGAAACGTACGGCTTATGAGGGTGGCATTTACGATAAGCGCCCCTGCGTGGGCGAAGGTTTCGTACATGACAAGACGTACGGATTTTATATTGATACGGCATCTGACATCGTGATAGATGATTGTGCGGTAATCTGGGGAGATATCCGGCCGGACCTTGCGGCTGAAGGTATCGGACAGAAGAATGTGACGAATCTGAAAGTAAAGAACTGAGACGGGTTCTTTTGTGAATATAATAAATGATAATCATCAATTATGAGACAATATATCATTACCATCCTATGTTTATTCTGCGGCCTCTCCGCCCGTTCCCAGTCCGCACCGACCCCCGAGCAGGCCGGAAGCATCTACTATGCTTACCCCACTCCGCCGGAAGTTTCCACTCCCGCCCCGGCAGGATATGAGCCTTTCTATATCAGCCACTACGGTCGCCACGGCTCCCGTTGGATGACAGCGGACGAACGCTATACGGAAGTAGTCTCCGTTTTCGACTCCCTTTACCGGTGCTCCGGGCTTACTCCCCTCGGAATAGATGTCCGCGGACGCCTGCACAAAGTCTGGGAAGACGCCCGCGGATGCAGCGGCAGCATCACCCCGCTTGGCGAGCGCCAGCACCGCGAGATAGCCGGGCGGATGTTCCGCAACTTCCCGCAAGTCTTCCGTGCCGATGCCCGTATCGACGCCCGCTCATCCACCTCCGTGCGCTGCGTCCTGAGTATGAGCTACTTCACCGAACGCCTGAAAGAGTTGAACCCCGCCTTGCGCGTAGACCGGAGAGCTTACCACCGTTATATGGACTATATCGCCTACACTTCTCCCGAAGGAGAAAAATTCGCTTCCGAGAAAGCCCCGTGGCGGAGTGATTTCCGGGAGTTTGAAAAGAAGAATGTCCGTCCGGAACGTCTGATGGCCTCCCTGTTTACAAATCCCTCCGCCATAGCCGATCCCGATGCCATGATGCGCAGCCTTTACTGGATTGCAGCTGATATGCAGAATGTTGAACTGGATTTGTCCTTTTATGATATCTTTGAGTATGAAGAACTGATAGGCGTCTGGAAGACAGTGAATGCCCGTATGTACGTCTGCAACGCTGCCGCTCCGCTGAATGGCGGTCTGATGCCCCGCCAGGCTGTGCCTTTGCTGCGCAATATCCTTGAAAGTGCGGATGCCGCTATCCGGAAGGGAACTCCTGCGGCAGACCTCCGTTTCGGGCACGACACCCATCTCATCCGTCTGCTGGCTTTGATGCAAATAGAAGGATGCAGCAACCGGGAGACGGATATGGAGAAGTTTCATCTGGCGTGGCAGGATTATCGCGTTTCTCCGATGGGGGCCAACCTGCAACTCGTCTTCTATCGTAACAAGAAAAACGATGTATTAGTGAAGTTCCTGTTGAATGAGAATGAGGTGACTTTGCCGATAAAGAGTGGAAAGGCTCCCTATTACTCATGGGAAGAAGTGAAGACGTTCTTGGGGAAGCAGGCGGAATAGTTATTCCTGCTTCATCACTTTCCCATAAACCACTTGTTTGCCTGTTCCGTAGCGCATCAGTAGCCCTCGGTTGATAAACCCGTTCAGTTCTTTCAGGGCGCATTTCTTGTCACATCCCGTCAGTCGGCAATAGTCGGCACGGGTGAGACACGGATATTTTTCCAAATGGCTGTTGATTATTTCCAGGCATTTGTCCGCATCGCGTTTTCCTCTGTGGGGGCGGGTAAAAGATTCACCACGTTGTGGTTCTATTTTCCAGTGCACTTCTTTCTTGAACTGGCTGCTCGGACGGTAATTGATGTTTTTCAATTTGATGGACTGTGCATGCACGTCCTTTTTCTTCATCACAGGAGGACCTTGCAAGGATACGGAGAAATAGCCGATGTCTCCCATCTCCACAATCCATCCGTCGGCAAGCAAATCTCCCAATTCATCCTGAAAAGACTGCATGGCGCCTGCAAGCAAGCTGCGGCTCAAACCTGTGAATTTGTGAACACGGTCCAGAAATTCATCCTGACCGATGGTTCCCCTGATAACTACACGGGGGTGAAGTGGTTGTTGTTCGCCTGTTTGCTGTATGTCGGGCGTTTCATAAAGGTCGTACTCTAAGCTCATAATTGTAATTGTTTTATATAGGCATTCCGATGCATCCCGTTGCCTGTAAGGATGTAGCTCATCCGCTACTTTTGTTTCGTTCCACTACAGTGTACTTTGCGTTCCACTATAGTGGTCCGCAAGGTGCACTATAGTATCCCTTGCGGACCACTATAGTGGAACGAACTCGCATTAGGCAACAAAGGTAATTAGAATAGGCAGAAAAAGAAATAAAAGTAGCGGAGATAATACATCAAATATACATCAACCCTCTTTTTTGACTACATCTTTACTTTCTTGGCAGAAATGCAATATCTTGTTTTATAGTGCATTGCTGAAATGAGGCTTTTGCTCTACCCGCTTGTTGAATAAAAAGGGAGGATATGGTGCCTATATATTGTTTACCTTTGTTGAAAATTGGTTAACTTTAAAAAGCTATGAAAGATAAGACACTTTACTACTTATTCTATCTTCTTGTGGCAGTATTACTGCTTGTTCTTTGTCTCTATCACGACACTCCATACTTAGTTGTGTTCTGTCTGTCTGTTCTCCTTTTTTATCGGTTTCAGCACAAAAGTGCCCAATCCATCGAAGAAAGGGAGAGCCGAATCGCAAATCTGGAAAGTGAATTGCTGGACATTAAGCAAATGAAAAATGCTTTGGAAGAACAGATTTGGAAGCAAAAGGAAATTTTGCTTTGCACGAATAATCAAGTAGAATTGACAAATCACACCAAAGCATCCATTTCTGCAACACGCAGGAGGTTATATGAAAAAATCTTTTGGGAAGATGGCAGTCCTCAGAAGCTGGATGAGTTTATAAGGTCACTTTGATTATGTTGTTCATTTATAGTGTGTTATGTGCTAATTGTTAACTCGGCTGTAAACTCTATGTATGTTTAAAATGAAAATGTCAACTTTTTGTTAACTCAGAAAATAGGATAAACAGACAAACATATTTTCCTTTGTCAACAGATTATTTAAAAAAACAGAAAGCTATGTTACGATTCATTTCAACCATTATACTCTGCGGAGTGCTTTGCAGTACTTTTATAGATTATGGAGCAAATGATTGTTTCTTCCTGCTCTTTCCTTTTACGGTAAGTGTGGGGATAGCGGGTCTGCTGGCATTGGCGCTGTCGATGCTGAAAGGAAATAGTTTCCGGCTTACACTGCCGGACGGACTGATTACTGCCGGGGTTATTTATTATCTGGTCAGGTATGATTATCAACTGCATTTAGCTGATTGGAAGGTAATCTATGCTGCCTTGCTATTGCTATTATGGTATATATCGCGCATTATTCTTTCCTCTCCGCAGGCATCAAAGAAGATGGTATCGGTGGGAATTGTCGGAATCGGTTGTCTGTTGGCAGGTTGGGGGTTATTACAACTTTACGGTTTTTGCCATTCCAACCATTTCCTATATCGCATCACCGGGCCGTTCTTCAATCCCGGGCCTTATTCGGGCTACTTGGTAATGCTGCTTCCTGTCTGCCTGCACCATCTGTTGTTGGCTAAAGGTTGGCAACGCTATTGTTGGTGGGGAGCATTCGCCTTAATGCTTTGCATTATTCCTGCCGCTATGAGCCGTTCGGCGTGGGTGGCGATAGTTGTTAGCCTGCTGTGGGTATTGGGAATGCATAAGGATTGGTGGACGGCGTTTAGAAACTTTGCAAAGCGAACACCTCGTAAAGCGGTCGGATATGTAACTTCTGTTTGCGTTCTTGCGGCATTGGTTTGTGTACTGCTTTTCCAGTTGAAAGCGGATTCGGCACGAGGAAGACTTTTTATCTGGAAGAACACTTGTACCGCCATAGCGGAACAGCCACTCATTGGCTATGGTCCGGGTAGCTTCCAGATGGTGTATGGCAAGGTGCAGGCCGCATATTTTGCGGCAGGCAAAGGAACAGTAGACGAAAAGAGGGTTGCAGGCTACGCGGAATATACTTTTAATGAATATCTGCAATCCTTGGTGGAGGGCGGAGGCATCTTGCTGCTGTTCATCCTGTCGTTCGGCATATCAGTCTTCAGGCAGGGGATTGCCCACAAGCGATACGATTTTTGCGGTGCATTGTTTTCACTGGCGGTATTCGCTTTTTCCTCTTATCCTTTACAAATACTTCCTTTCGGCATAGCGGGTGTTGTGTTTTCAGCGGCATGTATATCGAAGGAAGAAGTAGCATGTGCGTCTGAAGAAGAGAAAGAAAAGCAAGCCGATGGGAAAAAGAATTTATTGGCACTGGCACTTTCCGTATTGCTCTGTGGCGGTGCTGGCATCGGTATCTATAAACTACGCAATTTGGGTGAACTTGGCGAACAATGGTATAAGGCCAATATACTGTCTTATAGTCAAGTTTATGATGTCGCTTCCACGGGCTACGAACGTCTCTATTCCCGTTTGAACTACCATCCGGATTTTTTGAAGAGCTATGCCGGTTCACTCTATTCCGAAGGTAGATCTCTGGATGCCTGCAAAATATTGGAGCGTGCAAAGCAGGTAAGTTGCAATTTTGATATTTGGAATATACAGGGGCGCTATTATCAGTCGGCAGGCTATTATCGGTCAGCGGAACATTGTTTTGAGCAATCGTTACTGTTGGCTCCGGAGCGTCTTTATCCTTACTATTTGTTGGCAAAACTCTATGTTGAACCTAAGTTTTTGAATCAAGAAAAAGCGAAGCAAATGGCTACCATTGTCATGACTAAATCTCCCAAAGTGCATTCTAGGGCCGTTGATGAGATGAGGAAGGAGATGAAGCAGTTGCTAAGTCGTTATAAATAAACTAATTATTAATTTAATTTTTTAAGAGATTATGAAGAAAAATCTGAAATTGATCGTGTTTACGGTCGTGTTGTGCGCGGTATCTGCGCTGAATGTAAAAGTAGTGCTGGACACAGAGCATTCCAGTGATTTGGCGATGACATCGTTGGCGGCAATTGGTGAAGGTGGTTCGGGTGAAGGAGGAAGTGGAGAAGGTGGAAACGACCAAACTCCGTGTCATACTTTTACTGTGGGCGATGTATCGATGCAGGATTGCCGTGGTATAAAAATGTATGCTCGTGTTACTATTACTTATACATGTGAAGGCAAAAAATTGGGTAGTTGTAGTGATGGAGTTGAGTATTATTTTTATGATTGTGAAGGTAGCATGATAAAACATGATGAATATATTACTCCTAAAAGCTGTGGACAGTGATGAAAATTACATATTCTATAATTAGAAAAATAGTGTTTTGTATTTTGCCTATTATTTTGTTTTCATGTTATGAGAATCGTATGGCAGAAAGAGGAACTATATTTATTGCTGATTTGGATAGTATGAGTACATCTGAATTTAAGTATTCTGACCTTTATGAAAAAGTAACAGCTATTGCTTTGGATAATAAAGACGCTATATTGACTGAAATTAGTAAAATGCTTGTTTATAAAGATAAGTTATACCTGTTGGATCGTAAGGCACAAGGGCTATATGCTTTTCAGAAAGATGGTAGCTTTGTGCGTAAATTCGGTAATCTAGGTGTTGGTCCGGGTGAGTATGTCAGTTGTAGGGATTTTACAATTAACACTGATGCAGGTGAAATCTACATATATGATATGATTAAGAACAGAATTTATATATATGATATAGTTTTAGGTTCTTATAAGAAAAACATACAGGTGGATCAAAGTATTAGTATTGATTATATTAACTATAATGGTGGGTATTTATATGCAGTACAAGCCTCTAACAGAAATGAAAAGAAGGAGAACACTTATTATTTATTATACCAGATAGATGTTGAGTCGGGGAAAAAAATAGCCCAATGGCTGGATGCGGCATCTTATAATAAAGGTTGGAATAATGAATTTATGCATGGCAATATTTTCTATAAAATAAAGGAGAACGAGGATTTGTTTGTTCTAGGTCTGATGGATTCTGTTATGTGTATAAAGGAGAATGAAGTATTCCCTTTTTTAGCGATAAAAAGTGAGCGATTGATACAAGAAGAAGATATTCTAGAAGAAGAAAAAGAAACGACCTCTAATCCAAGGTTGCGTAGTAAGCATATGATATCTTTATTAACTCGTTTATCTGCCCAGAATAAATATTATCAGATATCAAATATTTTTGAGCACAATTCCATGTTGTATTTTAACTGTATGAGTCGAATTAGTAGTTTTGTTCGATACGATGAGAATAGACGGACAACTTCTGTATATTCTCTAGTAACAGATGATATTTTATATCGAGTGATTCCTGACCATTTTCAGGTGCCTAAGTTTTTATTGGCAAATGAAACAGGGGTTTATTATTATGTCCCAAATGAGAATCTGAGTGAGTTGAAATATTTTATAAAAGAGAAGAATATATCAGATAGACTGATCAATGGAGAAAGTATAGAGAAATCAAATGAGGACTCAAATCCTATTATACTCTATTATGAATACAAGGATTAAGAGAACATTTCAGATATTTATTGTAATCTGTATTGCATTGTTTGCTTATATATATGTAAAGAAGGATTGTGAGTTAAAAAAATCATATGGAAAAATGGAATTGTTATCATCTTATGTAACATACTCTGTAGATATGTTAAAACAAGTGTCAATAGAGGGTATAAGTTCGACTGTTTTTCCAGAAAAGAATGTTTTGATATATTGTTTCTCAGAAGATATGTGTGATGAATGTATATATCAGGATTTGGCAGAGTTATATGAAATTCAGAAAGAGATAGGAAGGGACAGGGTTCTATTGCTTCCTGTATATAGGATGAGTCGTACAAATCAAATAGTTTATAGAAATAAGCTTCATGACTTTAAATATATGAGTATTCCTGTAGATTCTATAAAGTTTCCATTTCATAGAGGAAATGGATTGGAACAAAGATTTTTTGTTTATACAGATGAAGCAGGGGGGATCAGATCTTTATTCTTTCCTCAAAAGAACAAGCAAAATATAACGCGTATATATCTTAGCGGTGTAAAAAGGCAAATGAAATAATAGAGGGATAAATCATAGTGAAGAAATATCTGAAAATGGTGGATGTGCTGTATATTGTTGTTAGCTGACTAATTGTTAAACCTCAATGTATAGTGGACATGAAATATTAAGTTTGTATATTGATATTTACAAGTTGTTAGACACGAAATAAAGGAGAGTCTGACACAGCAATAATCTCAATCCGATTGGATTGGAACAAAGTGGGCGATGAGTTAGACTATTCCTCTATGGTGGAAGACAGTGTGCTGGTCATATCGTTAGAAACTCGTGATGATTGCCTGATTGGAGAGATGATCAAGATGGTTTATCAGAATAATCTGATTTATGTGTCGGATAATGTGAGTAAGGCTATCCATGTCTTTGATAAGACTGGG
Organism: Bacteroides stercorirosoris; assembly: GCF_900142015.1. Lineage (GTDB taxonomy): Bacteria > Bacteroidota > Bacteroidia > Bacteroidales > Bacteroidaceae > Bacteroides > Bacteroides stercorirosoris. The sequence goes on along the minus strand of NZ_FQZN01000001.1, from coordinate 128,763 downwards.
AAATTAGTGACGAGGCTTCAGACTGTGGGCAATGGTTTCGGTGAGTATCCTGTATCTTAGTATCATATTCGAATGCTTATGAACTTAAAAGCTAAACACATATTGAGAAGGATTGGCTGGAGTGCCTTCGGATGCTTCGGCCTTTTCCAGATATATGTGTTCATCCGCCTTTACTTGGTGACGTCTTGTGTCATCCCCACTTATTCTATGTCCCCCACCTTAACGGCAGGAGATTACATTGTCGTTTCTCTGCGCATTCCTGGTAGGCGGGAGATAAAGAAAGATGACGTACGTTCTGAGCATTACATCGTGCAGCGGAGGGAGGGAACGCGTGAAGTGCAAAAAGGAGATGTAGCGGTGTTTAACTTCCCCTATTCCAAAGGAGAAGAAAGAATGATGATGAGTTTCGACCTGTACTTCTGTAAACGTTGTGTGGCCACGCCGGGAAATACTTACTGCTGGCAGTGGAATGAAGGGACGGACAGTGTATATCTTCCCCATCAAGGCGAGGTATTGGTAATAGATTCCGCGAATTTCAGCCACTATAATCGTTGTATAGAGTATGAGACAGGACTAATGCCGAAACTGATGAAAGATGCTGTGATACATGCTGATACGGTGATGCATAATTACCGTTTCAAATGCAACTACTACTTTATGCGTGGTGATAACTATGCGGATTCTTACGATTCACGCTTCTGGGGGATATTACCGGAAGACTTTATTTTGGGAGTAGGACTGTTTACATGGTTTTCTAAAGAACCGGAAACCGGGAGAATCCGTTGGGAAAGAATGTTTAAGAAATTATGAAGTTGGTGATTAACGATTAGTAATTAGTGATGAAGAAGATTTTGATTGGTGGCTTGATACTTTGTTTGCTGGCGGCTTGTTCCGACAATAAGCGGCTGGAACAGGCTTTGCAGTTTGCCGGAGAGAACCGGGGGGAACTGGAGAAAGTGCTGGATTTTTATAAGCATGATGGTGAGAAGTATGCTGCGGCACGTTTTTTGATAGAAAATATGCCACACTACTATGCCTACCGGGGGGAGGCGGTTGACTCGGTGAAAAGGACTTTGGTGAAGTATAAAGAAGAAAAGGTGGCTCTTCCCGAAGAGTCTGATTACTGGAAGAGTTTCAACTTTGAGAAGATGGAGAAAGTATATGACTCGAAAGTAATCACTGCGGAATATCTGATAAACAATATTGAACGTGCTTTCCGTGCCTGGAAAAAACGTCCCTGGAATAAGGAGGTTACTTTCGATGAATTCTGTGAATTGCTTCTTCCTTACCGTGTACAGAACGAGCCGTTGGATGATTGGAGAAAAAAATATGAGGAGAAGTATGCTTATCTGTTGGACTCAATTTATACGGGTAGTGATGTGATAGTGGCAACCGATACTGTGGCACATGCATTACGCAAGGAAGGGTTCGTCTATTGCTGGGATTACCGTTTCCCACATTTGGAGGCTTCGTTCCTGATGGAGCATAGGGTGGGCATGTGTGCAGATGCTTGTGATTTCGCATTATATGTCTACCGTGCCTTGGGCATCCCTATTGCCACAGATATGTATGTTTATTCTTCCGAAACCCGCAAGGGGCATACATGGAATGTGGTGAAGGATACCACCGGGCGGTATGTAGGTTTTTGGTTTACTGAGCAGGATGCCATACGTGACTCGGTATACTCTGATCTACGTAAGTCGGGGAAGGCTTCCCGCCAATGCTTTGGCAGTCAGCGGGAGAAGCTGCAAGATATTTGGGAGGACAAACGGATTCCTTCATTCTTTAAGGACTTATACCGTAAGGATGTCTCCGAAAATTATTATCAGGATACGCTACGGATGTCGGTTGCGGAGAAAGACTATGACAAATATGCTTTCTTGGGAGTATTCAATCCTCATGGTTGGATAGGTATTGATATGGCGGAGATAGAGGATGGCGAAGCGGTGTTCCCTCATGTGGAGTCAGAGGTGATTTATGTGCCGATGAGTTACCATGGCAAGAAGTATTCTGCCACTGATTATCCTTTCTTTTTTGACGGGAAGAAAAACATTCCCTATGCAGCAGATTTATCACGACGGGATACTGTGTGCTTATTGCGCAAGAATCCTCTGTTCTTCTGGCAGCGGGATTGGCTCAACGACATGGCAGGATGCTGTGTTGAGTTCTCCGATACGAAGGACTTTCAGCGGGTGCTATACAGCTACAGGATAGGAGATACTCTGCGCATTGCGCATAATATTGTTACATTGAATCTTCCTGTAAAGTTCCGTTATATGCGTCTCAAAGCGGATAAGGAAAAAGGTTTGGAAGTGGCGGAGTTAGTCTGTTACAATAATGGGAAGAAGTTGGAACCACAGGCTGTGAGTGGTGCAAAGCCGGATAACATCAGGCGTGTATGGCAGAAATCTTATGACGACAATCCGCTTACCTTTTATAGCTCTGTGGAAAAGGGAGGAGTACTCGTTTTGGATTACGGAAAGTTGACAACGGTGGACAGTTTTGTATTTATGCCGCGTAATGATGATAATTTTATACGCATCGGGGATGAATATGAATTGTTCTATCACGGAGGCAAGGAGGGCTGGGTCTCCCTGGGTCGGAAAACTGCGACTGAGCCGTGGTTGATTTACGACAATATGCCGAGAGGGGCGTTGTTTCATCTGCATTGCCTGACCAGAGGAGAGGAGGAACAGGTGTTTCATATAGAGAATGGAGTGCAGGTGTTTGTCAGCAATCAGGCGAAGCCGGTGACATTATAATCAGTTATGAATACCTATGATAAAAATCTGAATGCTTGTCTGTTGCATCGGAATAAACAACTGACAAGGCAACTGAGGGATTATCAGCAGACATTGATTCTGGCGGACTGTTCTTCTTCTTTGATGTTGGCCATGGGGCAGTTGCTGAGGCTTCATCGGGCTCCATCTTATGGTATTGTGAGAAGTGAGGAAGAATGGTGCCACTTGTTTACTGTTATAGATATGTTTTATGGTGGGTGCTTGTCAGAAGATTTAGTTTCCTATCAATTGAATATTCGAGAATTGAAATTGTGTTATCTGGTTCGTGCCCGATTGAGTAATAAAACAATTTCAATTCTTTTTAATATAACTCCCCGATCAGTGTTAAAGGCTAAACAACGTATGAAGACTAAATTGGCTTTATCTGCTATGGATAGTCTGGATATTTATATACAGTACCTTTCACGCAGTTGAACGGATGGAAAGGATGACGGATTCTGAAAGTTTTTTGACACAACCTCCTTTTGCATAAGGGAATTATGTAATGAATAGCATTTTTATAGGGAAGACGGTTCAGGAATACTTACTTCCCAGTTAATCCCTAACGGATTCTCCCTCATCCTCCATACCAGCGGAAGTTTCGGATTGTCCAGTATCCACATCTCACCCCCTTCCATAGCATCTTTCACATGAATGAGCGGATAGCCTAAAGCCTGTTCATTTCTTTCCTGAACGGAGTATGTTGTCCGGTTGTAGACGAATGAATGCTGTTCTTTCAGTTGCTTGTAGGCCGAGTGGGAGAGGACGTAAACGGTTTCTTCCGGAGAGAGTTTCACGTGTTTACCGTCTTCGGGTTGCAGGAAGCTGAGACGCGTGCCCCAGCTGATGGACTCCGGACTCATGGCGTAGCTGCCCGACTGCCATTTCAGATTACGTTCTATTCCCCAATACAGGTAGAGGGAATCCTGCTTCTCGCGGAAGGACATCTCATACTTCCGCGTCTGCCCGTGCAGCTTGAATACAAACAGGAGCGTATCGGGAACGATGCTTTGTGCCAATAGGTTTCCTGTGAATCCCAGGCATAGCACGATGGATAGAATTATATACTTCTTCATTACTTCTTGTTTTCTTCGTTCGACAATAGTTGCTTACCCCATTCACCCGGTTTCTTTCCCATTTTCAATATCAGTTCACCACCGGCTATAATATCTTTGTGGCGTATGGCAGAGTAGGGATAATCTTTTCCATTCAGTGATATGGATTGTATGTATCTGTTTTTTTCCGAACCCCCCTGGGCGGACACCCGGAATGTCTTCCCGTTATCCAGCCTGAAAGTGGTTGCTTCCAGCAAAGGTGTGTTGATGAGGTAATAATCCTGTCCGGCATTCGGGTAAAGCCCGATCATGTGGAAAGCGAGCCAGGAGGACATTGCTCCCGAATCGTCGTTGCCGGGTAGTCCGACAGGTCCGTCATTGTAGTTTTTACCGATGATTTCACGGATACGGTCGCTGCTCCGGTGCGGTTTTCCTATCCAGTGATACAGGCAAGGAGAGAGGAAAGACGGTTCGTTGTTCACATTGAAAAAGCCCTGGTCGAAGAAGATGTCCAGGCGTTCTTCGAACTTCTCTGCGCCTCCGCACGCTTCTATCAGTCCCGGAACGTCGTGCGGAATGCTCAGTGAGTATTCCCAGGAAGAAGCCTCGTAGAAGAACATATCCCACCAGGGAGTGTACCACGGGCCTTCGAAGGTGACGGGGGTATAGGTGAAGGTCGGTTTCTGTATATTGGATTTACCAAAGGTGATTTCGTCCAGCCAGTTCCCTTTTTCATCACGGGGCAGGATGAAGCCTTTTGCTCCGGCATGTTCATAGTCTGCACGCCACAGGTTCTTCCAATTTCCAGATTGTTTCAGATAATGGCGGTACAGGTCTTCCTTGCCTAAACCTTTGGCTACGAGAGCGATGGCATAGTCGCAGTAGGAATACTCGACGGTACGGTTTCCGGCACGCGGGGTGCCGTAGGGGATATAGCCGAGTTGCAGATAAGAGGTTAGCCCGCCACGGCCTTCCGCTTCATGGCGGTCGCCGGGGTCAACGGTCGCATCTTTCAGCATGGCTTGCAGGCCGAGTTCGTAATCTATGCCTTCCAGACCTTTTACGAAAGCATCGGCAATTACTATTTCTGCGTTGGAACCGCCTTGTGTACGCCCGTTGCAATTACCGCTGCGGGCATCGGGCATGTAGCCGTCGCGCTTGTAGATGTTGATGAGCGAACGGACGATGTCAGTTTCGCGTTTCGGGTCTATCAGTGTGATCAGGGGGGAAGAGGTGCGGTAGGTGTCCCAGATGGCGTAGAAGTCATCATAATAAGGTTCATCATCTGCCCAAAGCGGATTCTCACCGCTACGGTCTACGGGCATAATCATGGTGTGGTAGAGGCCGGTGTAGAACATGCGTTTCTGTGCTTCGGGTGTGCGGGGAGATATTTCAATTCTGCGCAAGAGGTCTTCCCACTGGCTTAAGAGTTGCCGGTGCACAGTCTCGAATGACCAATGGGGAATATCGGAGTGTGCATTCCGGCGTGCTTTCTGGGAGCTGAGGAATGAAATGCCCACTTTCAGTTGTACTACATCGGCGGAAGAAGCGAAACGCAGTAAGGCTCCGGTTTTCTGGTGCGAGTCGTACTGTGATTTCTCATCTGTGATTTTATCCGCTTTCCAGGTAGCGGTATGCTCGAAAGGCTGGTCTGTTTCCGCATAGAAGTATACGGTATAGGCACGCCCGTTGTTCCAACCGCCACGGATACGGGTATAGCCAGTGACTTCATGGTCGGAGATGATTTGTACTTCGGAACCGACGAATTGTTGCGCTTCGCGTGCATCGGGTACGGGGTTTTCTCCCAGGAAGAATCCGGCATCAATAGCCAATGACTTCAGGGAGTCTGCGGGATAAGTGAAGCGGTAGAAGGAGGCACGGGATGCAGTGGTTATTTCGGTACGGATGCCGGAAGAGTGGAACCGGGTGGAGTAATATCCTAATTTGATGGTTTCGTCCTTGCGGTGGTCGATATGTTTTATTCGGTCCATACCATCGCCAAAAGGCATCACAAGGATGTTGCCGTACTTAGGTCCGCCGCCGGTTCCGCTGACGTGTATCTGGGAGAAACCGTCTACTTGTTCGGGCATGGGCAACCAGCCGCTGTTGGGGCGTGGGGTGCAATCGGGTGAGGGCTTCACCATTCCATAGGGGCAGGAAGGGCCGATGAAGACGCGCCCCAGTCCTTCGGAACCGATGCGTGGATCGACGTAATTGGTAAGTCCGGTGTCCTGTGCAAAGATGTTTGCAGCGAACAGTGACAGGACAGATAGTACGAGCAATTTGCTTTTCATTGGCTGTTGTTTTTTTAATGGTAAAAGCCGGGCACTGCAACCGACTGGTTTGGGTGTATCGGTTGCAATGCGGGGCTTTGGGGTTTAGAAACTCTAAAAGAAAACAATTACTTAGTACCCGTTATTTTGTTCCCAGTTGGTATTGACATTCAATACGTCACGGCTTAAGGGTAATAAGCGATTGGTCAAAGCATTGGCGTTTGGGTTCAGATGCTTGAAGCCCCATTCGCGTTCAAAATCGCCGAAACGAATTAAGTCATTACGACGCCAGTGTTCATCTAAGAACTCACGACCACGCTCATCCAAAATATCCTGCAGGGACGGTGCCGCAGAAATAGTGGGTGCGTTTACATATGAACGAATCTGATTGAACAGACTCTGAGGAGTATCTCCATTGGTGGCAGATGCGCCACGAACGATGGCTTCGCACTTCATCAGCAGGATGTCCGCGTAACGGAAGATAGGTATGTCGTTGCTCTGATTACGACTATGGGCATTCACTTCTTCTACGTTAGGGAAGAATTTGATGGATTTATATCCTTGTACCCATCCGTTTAAATCTTTACCAGTGTTAAGGTCTGCTCCATATTCTGCAATAATCGTGATTTTTTTGGTGAAGACGACAGGAGTGCCTTGGTAAGTGTTGCGTATATTTGTCTTTTCACCGGTTGTGGCATCATATTGATAAACATCGAATGTCTCTGTATTTGCGTCACCGGCAATCACGTCATTACGGCGGTCACCCGGCAGACAGAACAATTCTGCAAATTCCGGAGTTAGAGCCATGTTGCCGCCTACGGAAGAAGCCAATGGGACAGAGTAAAAACCGTTGTTCTTTTGTCCTTGACGCCAAGTGCGGAAACGAGCATACGTCATACCTGGCTGGGTAATGGCATCGAATGGCATTGCATAGATGAAATCTTTGATGTGGGGGCCATTATCGTACATGAACTTCCTCTTATAATCATCGCTCAAATCAAACAAACCGGATTTTATTACATCATCACACGCTGCAACACAATCATTCAGTTTCTCATTGGCAGCAGTGGATGACCAGCTGGCGCTGGTGACATCTTGCGTATAGACATTCCAGTTGATGTATAGTTTGGCAAGAAGAGCGTCTACCATCCAACGAGTAGGTGTGCCATAGGTAGAAGTGGAAACTTCTGTCGGACAGTTATTACGTACAGCCAATAACTCGGATTCAATCCAACGGGCTACGTCAGCACGTGGAGAACGTTCAACAACTCCGTCTGCTCCTAATAGATGGTAGTCGATAATGGGAGTATCACCCCAGTTATCCATTAACAGAAAAGTGTAGAAAGCGCGTGCTGCACGTACAGGAGCTGAAACAGATACATTATCATCACCTAAATCCATGAGGATCTGGTTACATTTAGTAATGCCTCCTTGAATATCGCTATATACATTTAACTGGTTTTTACATGCATCCTGGTCTACACTGTGAAGCGAGAAGTTAGCCATGTCACGGTCATTTAAGTAGTCTCCACCGAAACTGACTGCTGTATATTCATCAGAATTACATGAAATACCTTCATCGTAGCGGCGGCCAAGAGCATCACGGAATGCGAAATAGGCATTGCTGATTCTGGCTTCTATAGCAATCTCCGAATCGGCAGGATATTCTGTATAAACAGACTTGATATCCACATCCAAATCGGTGCAACTGACGGTTGCAAGTGCCAGTAGGGCACCGGAAAAAATATATCTTGTTTTCATATTTATATCTTCTTTTAAAGGGTTAGAAGTTAATGTTCACACCAAACATAAAAGTACGGGTACGGGGATAGGTTGTATTACGCCAATCAATACCAGGCTGCAAACCACCCAGGTTGATTTCAGGGTCAACTCCTTTATAACCGGTCAATGTAAATACGTTGTTGCAAGTTGCATAAACTTTTAAACTGTTCACCCAGTCACCTAACTTGCCAAAGTCGTATCCCAGTGAGAGTGAAGCCATACGGAAATAGGAACCATTCTCAATATAACGGTCGGATGGAGCTTGTGCACGGGTGTCGGTAGCCTTTTGCATAGTGGCTACTTCACTAAGAACATTTTTACCTGTATTGAGCAAGGTTACGTTGTTGTAGAAGGCACGTGTAGCATTAAATATCTTGTTTCCTGTAATGCCTTGGAAAAAGGCGGTCAACGACCAATTCTTATAATTGAAAGTATTGTTCCATCCGAAAGTAACCTTAGGTTGCGCTGAACCGGCTTTGCGGCGATCTCCGTCATTAGGTGCGTCAGTGGTACCTATCAGATTGCCGTTTTCGTCATAGTCATTGAAAATGGAACCGCCTTCCTCGTTATAACCTGCCCATTCCCAAACGTAGAACTGACCTACAGGACTGCCTGGCATCAGGCGTTGCACATTGGTGGTGGCATAACCTCCCAAATCGGGGTTACCGTAATCACGATAATCTACCGAGTAAGTATCGTTGGATAATGACTCTACATTATTCTTGTTATGCGAGATGTTCAAAGTAGTACTCCAAGTGAAATTTCTTGTTACTACAGGGGTAGCGTTGATTGTCAGTTCAATACCCTTATTACTGATTTCTCCGACATTAGCAATCATTGTGCCGTAGGGATAGCGGTTGGTAGAGACTGTATAATCATAAATCAAGTCTTTCGTGCGCTTGTCGTAGTATTCGATAGTACCGGTCAGTCGGTTGTTGAAGAATCCGAAGTCAATGCCGACATTAAACATACCTGTGCGTTCCCATTTCAGGTCTGGATTGGCATTTTTTGTGGCGGCCAGTGTACGGTAGCTGGAGGATGAACCTGTGATGGGATCCACATAAGTGAACCATCCCGATGCACCGTAAGTCTGTTGTGCGGTGTAGGCATCAAATCCCAACGAGTTACCGCTCACACCATAACCTATGCGGAACTTCAAGTCATCAAATATTTTTTGATTCTTCATGAAATCTTCTTCTGTGATGCGCCATGCCAGTGATACGGAAGGGAATGTACCCCAGCGGTTATTCTTACCGAATGCGGAAGAACCATCGCGGCGTATGGTGGCTTGGAACAGGTATTTGCTGTTATAGCTGTAGTTCACGCGGCCATAGAATGAAATCATACGCAGAGTAGAAAGTATGTGGTCGCTGTTGATGCCGTCGATATCCATATTGTTGGCTAATCCCATATTGTAATACTTCAGGTAATCGTCATAGAAGTTGTATGCGGTCAGACCGAATCCATCGTTATCATCATTCTGTTCCCAAGAATAACCGGCCATTAGACCTAATTTGTGTTTATCGGCAAAGACGTGATTGTAATTGATGTAGGTTTCCATCTGTTTCTTGATGTTTTCCTTTGTGCTCCGTGAAGCCTGTCCGTGGCGGGAAGATATGTTGGGTAATTGAGACTGTGTAGTATTATAATTGCTATAGATATACTGTTCGTTCTGATAAGAAAGATTCAGATTCCAGTCCAGCCCGTCAATGATGTGGAGGGTTGCTTTGGCAATACCCTGCAACATTTTCTCTTTCGTTTTATATTGGTCTTCATAGACCATTGACAATGGATTATAACTTTGTGAGATACTTGTGTTGGCGTACCAGGAACCATCTTCATTCTTTACGGGAACCAGTGGGTTATAGTAATACATGGCATCCAGCACACTGCGTCCCTGGTTTTCGGTGGATGCTGTCTGCTTGTTGGTAATACTTGCATTGACACTGAAAGATAGATCTAGGTGATCTTTCAACGTCTTGGTTTGTAAGAAAGAACGGGCTGTGATACGATCCATTGAGGTGCCCCTTACAACACCTTCCCGATCAATATAGTTGAGAGATGCACTATAGGTAGTCTTTTCATTGCCACCATTGATGGAAATATTATGATTGTGGCTGAAACCGGAACGCAACACTTCATCCTGCCAATTGGTGTCGGCCGGGTTGTTTACATCGTAGTAGGGGGAAAGGTCGACATTATTTGCATTGGCATATGACAACAGTTCACCGGCAGACATCATATCCAGAGTTTTCAAGGTGTTGTCTATGGCTACATAACCGCTGTAGTTTACATTGGTTTTGCCATTTTTAGTACCTTTCTTAGTGGTGACAATAATTACACCATTGGCAGCTTTTGAACCATAAATGGCCGTTGCACTGGCGTCACGGAGAACATCGATGCTTTCAATGTCTTCGGGAGCAATAAGTGAGAGACTGACTCCCGGAACACCGTCAATTACGTAGTATGGTTCCATGGCTGCACCCTCGCGTAAAGAAGATGTACCACGCAGAGAGATAGATGCCGAGCCATTAGGGTCACTGGTATTGGCAATGGTCAATCCCGGAACTTTTCCTTGTAGCAGTTGCGCCGGATTAGTATAGACGCCTACGTTCAAATCTTCTGCTTTCACCGTCGTAATAGAACTGGTGACATCTTTACGTGTCATGCTGCCATACCCCACAACTACCACTTCATCCAAAGTCTGGGAGTCTTCTTCCATTACCACATTAATAGTGCTTTGATTGATTGGCACTTCTTTTTTAGTAAAGCCGATGAAAGTAAAGATAAGAGTTTGCCCTCTTTTCGCTTCTATAGAGTATTTACCGTCAAGGTCGGTGATACACCCGTTGGTTGTACCTTTTTCTAATACATTGACGCCTGCCAGCGGTTCACCTGTCTTGTCTGTTACAGTACCCGTCACCTTGGTTTGGGCGAATGCTAAGGTACTACTTAGCAAGAACACTACAAAGAGCACGCTTTGTGTAAATGTTCTCTTTCTTTTTAATTGTACATTCAGCATAAAATAAAGTTTTAGTTATAAATAATCTCTTTTTCTCTATATTTATGAATATTATTTCGGCTGCAAAAGTAGGCTTAGCCTATTGCAAATATATTTCATGTATATTACAAGTTTATTGTAATATTTTGATATACAGAATGTTGGTAGGGTGATGATAAATAGAAATTTGCTTTATATTACAATCCTTAATCGGATGTAATGTAAAGAATAAGGGTAGAGTCTCCATGCCGTCCTTAATTATAGGTACCAGCTTAGGGAAAAAACGGAAAAATGTCTTTGCCTCCATAGTATTTTAGATTTTGATTACCGCAAAACTAAGCGAATGGAGTGTAAAACAGGGAGAAAATGATGCAAAATAGGGGGAAAATAGTGAACTATGCTCTTTTTCTGTGTTTATCCTGCCCAGTCTTCCCTATCCAGATTCCTGTAGCCGATGGCTTCTGCGAGATGCGAAGACTGTATGAACTCACTGTTTTCGAGGTCAGCAATGGTGCGTGCCACTTTCAGTATACGGTCGTAGGCGCGGGCAGAAAGATTGAGACGGTTCATTGCATTTTTCAGCAGTGCGAGACCTTTATCATCCGGGCGGGCATAAAGGGCGAGCAATTTACTGGTCATTTGTGCATTGCAGTAAATTCCGGGAAGATCTGCATACCTGTTTTCTTGGATTTGTCGCGCCTGTATCACGCGTTCGCGTATCACAGCGCTGGCCTCGCCCGGTCGTGCATCGGACATCTTCTCAAAAGGAACGGGCACAACCTCGATTTGCAGGTCGATGCGGTCGAGCAGGGGACCGGATATACGGTTCAGGTATTTCTGTACCTGCCCCGGACTGCATACGCAGGCTTTCGTAGGATGGTTGTAATATCCGCAGGGGCATGGATTCATAGAAGCTACCAACATAAAACTGGCAGGATATTCTACATTGCTTTTCACACGGGAGATCGTAATTTTTCGGTCCTCCAACGGTTGGCGGAGTACTTCCAATACACTTCGATTAAATTCCGGCAATTCGTCCAGAAACAGGATTCCATTATGGGCAAGACTGATTTCTCCCGGTTGCGGATAACTGCCTCCACCCGTCATGGCCACCGTTGAAATGGTATGGTGTGGATCGCGGAACGGACGTTTTGAGATAAGTCCTGCATTCTCTTGCAGCTTTCCCGCAACGGAATGTATCTTCGTGGTTTCAAGGCTTTCTCCTAAAGACAAGGGGGGAAGGATGGAAGGGAGACGTTTGGCAAGCATAGACTTTCCGCTGCCCGGGGCACCGATGAGAATAATATTGTGTCCGCCGGCCGAGGCAACTTCCAGTGCACGTTTCACGTTTTCCTGTCCCTTTACATCGGAGAAGTCCAGGTCAAAGCTGCTTTGCCGGGCATAAAACTCTTCGCGGGTGTTTACAATGGTAGGGATAAGTTCCTGTTTACCATTGAAGAACTCAATTACCTCCTTAATATTTTCAACTCCATATACCTTGATATTATTGACTACTGCCGCTTCACGGGCATTCTGACAGGGCACAATAATTCCCTCGAATCCTAACTCCCGGGCTTTGATAGCTATGGGAAGAGCGCCTTTAATGGGTTGCAGACTTCCGTCCAGACTCAACTCACCCATCATCAGATAGCGGTTTAATTTCTCCGATTGGATAACTTCTCCGGCAGCAAGCATACCGATGGCAAGAGGTAAATCATAAGCGGAACCTTCTTTCCGGATATCGGCAGGTGCCATGTTGATGACAATGTTACTGGTCGGTATCCGGTAACCGTTTACCTGCAATGCGGAGATGATACGCTGATGGCTCTCCTTGACAGCGGAGTCCGGCAGTCCGACAAGATAGAGCATGCAACCTCTCGAACTGTTTACTTCAATTGTGATGAGGGTTGCATCAATGCCTTGTACAGCCGCTCCGAAAACTTTGATTAGCACGTGTCTTATTTTAATTATTAATTATTGATGATTAGCGGGGACCTTATCGTTTGTTCTTTTTCTTTGCCGCTTCTTTCTTTTCTTTTTCTTCCTGTATTTCTTTCACTTTCTTTTCAATTGCCTTTTCGTTCAGGTCTTTTCCTTCTATCTTTCCGGTAGGGCTGAGAAGCAGGTTGGCAGGAAGCTTTTGTATGGCGAATTGCTTGACAACTTCTCCGTTCCAGCCGGCGAAGTCACAGGTTTGCTCCCATTTCAGTGTATCGGTTTTGATGGTTTCTTTCCACTTGTCTTTATCTAAATCAAGTGATACGCCAATCAGTGTGAAGTCTTTATTCTTCTGCTCCTTTTTATAAATGCGGCGGAACATAGCGTTCTGTTCCCGGCTGATGGTGTCCCACGAAGCCCAAAACTGTATTAACAGGTATTGGTCTTTCAGAGTGGAACGGGTTATTTCTTTGCCCTCCACATTGCGCAGGCGGAAGTAAGGTGCCGTTTTTCCGACGGCTACCTTTTCATCTTCATCGATCTGGCTTAACAGCGCCTGCATATACGGGCGGTCTTTCAACTCTCCGGTCATGCCGTCTGCCAACATTTTGATGCGTTCTATGTCCGGTTGCAAAGCCTGAACAAAGTATTTATCCAATAAGTAGATGCTGGCTAATGAAGAGGGATGATTCTTAATGAAATTCTCGGCTTTTTCTTCCAAAGCCTTTACGGATGGCGTGCCCAATCCCTTCAGTTCCTGATTGAAAGTGGTCAATTCCGTATTAGGCACATTGCCGTTTATCTGTAATGCGGATAATTCTGCGTTAGAGCCTTTTATCTGTATTTTATCTCCTTTATTCAGGTAAAGCGGATATTCCGTGCCGTCGCTGAATAGCAGGATAGTGGATACCAGTGTGTCCACAGTAAGTGTGGCGGAGAATTTATCCTTTTCAACTATCAGTGTGTCCATGCGGTCGTACATTCTGTCCGCACCATATAAATATAGAGTATCACTCCCCAATCCCTTGATTTCGCCGTTGAGGCTGACGGCATCAGTCTTCTTTCCGCCACAGGCAGACAGGCCGATTAATAAAAGATATAACAGGCAGGCTTTCTTCATTGTCCTAATACTTTTTTGCGAAAGTACGGCTTTTGCGGATAATAAAAAAGAAATGCCCGACATTTCTCAATGTCGGGCATCCCATAGTTGTCTTATAATTAAATCTTATTATTATGAAAACACTAATTAAATTAGTAAGAATTCTTACTGGATGATGCTCATGAAATCTGAATTAGTGAAGTACTTAGCAAATTCCAAGTCAGAAGCAGCTTTCTTAGCCAATGACGGATCTTTTGCTACAGCGCTCTTCAAACTGCTGGTTACCATAGAAGCATTGTTAGTTCTTGCACCCAATACAGCCATCAGATATTCAGTATAAGCGTCCGGTTTTTCTACACTTGCCAATGTGCTCTTAGCTTTGTTGTAGTCCTTAGCCAGGATTTGTGCCAAAGCTGCACTGTTGGTTTTTGTGCTGCCGAATGCGTTTACAGCCTTGTCATACTGACCTTGAGCAATGTACAGGTTACCCAGAGCTTCGTTCAGTTCTTTAGCACCGGAAGCTTTGCTCAGATAAGATTCAGCAGCTGCCTTGTCACCCTTGTTCAGAGCAATCAGACCCAAGTTCATGTTAACTTCAGCGGCGTTGTTCAGAGAAGCGGCTTTCTTGAAGTAGCTTTCAGCTTTGTCAAGGTTACCAGCCTGATAAGCCAATTTACCTAAGTTGTTGTATGCACGGTAGTCGTTCGGGTAAATCTGAGTAGCTTTCATATAGATAGCTTCTTGTTTAGCCGGGTCGTTAGTCAGCGTTGCAGCATACAGCAATTCTTCGATATTCAGCTGCTTAGCATCAGAGTTTGCCAGGTTAGTGATTTCTTCGTCAGACTTACCGATGATTTCGTAGTTCAAAGTCAAACGAGAACGACGCAATTGCGGCAATACTTCGTCAGCCAGTGTTTTGTAAACAGAAGAGATGTTTTTGATTTCCTGTTCTCTTTGTTCAGGATCAGAGTACATAGACAGAACGCGAAGAATCAGTTCCTTGTCCTGGATATTTGATTTAGATACCAGTTCCTGGAAACCTTCCCAGTCCTGAGCAGTGTATTTAGTATCGATAGCTGCGTCTACTTTTGCTTTCTTCAGGTTTTGGTTGATAACCTTTGCAGTGTTGTCCTGGCGGTTTTCAGCCAGTTTAGTGTTCAGGCTTACACCACCATCGGGAGATGCGTAGGCAGAAACTTCGATGTTGCTGATCTTCTTGTTTACGGCACCGTCTACGTTCTTTACTTCTTCGTTGAATTCCTTAGCGGTCTTCAATTCGCTGGCGCGAACGTTAGCTTGCTGGATCAAGAACATGATGTTAGCATCGTGTTTCTCTTTGATGATGCGTTGGAAAGCGTCGTCACCGTTAGCGGGGTTGGCGCTGCTCAACGTTTGCTCAACAAATTCAGAGGTGGAAATCACACCGTCAGCTACCTTCACAGCAGGAATAGTAACTGTTTTGCTACCGATAGTGGCTTTAAACTCCAGATACAGTTCAGATTTAGCCATCTCAGGAACATAGTCGAAAGAAGTCTTCATGGTGTAGTTGCCGCCCATCTTGTAAGAGATAGTCTGGTCGTTACCTTCTACTTTTTCTCCCTGGAATACTGCAGGCTGTCCTTTAGCTTCTCCACCGTTCCATTTCAGAACCGGAGTCACTTCTACTACAGCTTTCTTGTTGAAATACTTTTCGGGGAATTTTCCGTTGATTGTGGCCGGTACTTTGCCGCCTACGGCTTCAAGAACCTGTGGAGTAACGGTGAAGTAATCAGAGGATAACTCACCCATCTTGCTGCTACATGATGAAAGAGCAACAACCAGTGCCATTAACAAAGGCAGATACAATTTCTTAGTCATCTTAGGTATAAATTAATTGTTTGTAATTGAAATTAGTCTATTGGTTTCTCTCAGTGCCCATTACCACTAAGGTAATGGGCTCACAAAGATATTAAATCTCTTGTCAGATTATGAAATGGATGGCTAATTTTATTATAATTTAATGAAATCCTCGCTCTTTTCGGAACTTAATGTTCCGGGGATGGTGCTCAATGATTTCACTGCGCAACATCTTGCGGTCGATATGCGTATAAATTTCCGTGGTTACAATGGACTCATGACCCAGCATACATTGGATGGCACGGAGGTTGGCGCCACCTTCGAGCAGGTGCGTGGCGAAGGAATGACGGAAGGTATGGGGACTGATATTTTTGGTGATGCCGGCCTTTTCCGCCAACTCCTTAATCAGGTGGAAAACCATGATGCGGGAGATGCTGTTTCCCCATCGGGCAAGGAAGACATAATCTTCAAATCCTTTCTTTATTTTTCCGAGGTTGCGGTCTATCAGCCAGTTCTTGATTTCTTTGATGGCACGGGGGGAGATGGGGACCAGGCGTTGTTTGCTGCCCTTTCCTTCTACTTTGATAAAACCTTCGTCAAAGTAGAGCTCGGATAGTTTCAGACTGCACAGCTCCGATACGCGTAACCCGCAACTGTACAGGGTTTCCAGGATGGCCCGGTTGCGTTGCCCTTCTTTCTTGCTCAGGTCTACGGTGGAGATGATGGTATCTATCTCTTCTACGGTGAGCACTTCCGGTATTTTGAAACCTATTTTGGGACCTTCAAGCAATTCACTGGGGTCGTCTTCCCGATAATCCGCTATGACAAGGAAGTGGAGGAACGATTTTATCCCTGAAATGATGCGTGCCTGCGAACGGGGATGGATGCCGATGTCATGTAATCCGGCAGCAAAACGTTGCAGGTCGTCCAGGCTGACTTCGAGCATACTGATCTTCTCTGCGTCAAGAAAACGAAGCAGTTTGCCAAGGTCCGTCAGGTAAGCGTCGAGTGTATTGGCAGAAAGGGCTTTTTCCAGCTTCAGATATTGCCGGTACTTTCTGATTATCAGTGCTTCCTTCTCCTTATTTCTTGTTTTTTCGTCTAATTTCATTTCTTTTTTCTACCTTTGCACCGCAAAAACAGGTGGTATTCGTTTCGTGTCAGATACGAAGCTGATACTTCCGGGACAAAGGTATAAAAAATTGTGTTATGAGGATACAAATAATTAACGGCCCGAATATCAATCTACTGGGTAAGCGTGAACCTTCCATTTACGGCAGTGTTACTTTTGAGGATTACCTTGCCGAACTCCGCAAGAAGTATGCCGATGTGCAGATAGACTATTTTCAGTCAAACATTGAGGGAGAGCTGATAGACAAAATTCAGCAAACCGGTTTTGAGGTGGATGGAATCATTCTGAACGCAGGTGCTTACACCCATACCTCCATCGCTTTGCAGGATGCCATCCGTTCGGTTACTTCTCCGGTTATCGAGGTGCATATTTCCAACGTGCATGCCCGCGAGGCTTTCCGCCATGTGTCTATGATTGCCTGCGCCTGTAAAGGTGTGATTTGCGGTTTCGGACTAAATTCCTACCGCTTGGCGCTCGAAGCGTTGACTAATGATAAATGATAAATTATAAGTGATGAATGACTGTGCAGCATCATTGCGCTGACAATTCATTATTCAAAATTCATAATTAAATTGAGCTTATGTTATTGAAACAGACGAAAATCGTTGCAACTATTTCAGATAAACGTTGTGAGGTTGATTTTATAAAAGGCTTGTTTGAAGCCGGTATGAACGTGGTGCGTATGAACACGGCGCATCTTGGATATGATGGACTTGAGAAGTTGATTACTAATGTTCGTGCGGTGTCCAACCGCATCGCTATCCTGATGGATACCAAAGGTCCGGAAGTTCGCACCACTATCAGTGATGACCCCATATCTTATAAGATAGGAGACCGGGTGAAAGTGGTGGGCAATCCTGATCTTTCCACTACCCGCGAATGCATTTCTGTTTCTTATCCTAATTTTGTGCATGATGTATCGATTGGAGTTCATATACTTATCGACGATGGTGATCTGGAAATGATAGTTGTTGATAAGACTCCCGAATATCTGGTATGTGAGGTGCAGAATGAAGCTACGCTGGGAAGTCGTAAGAGCGTCAATGTACCCGGTGTACGTATCAACCTTCCTTCACTGACGGAGAAAGACCGCAATAACATTCTTTATGCTATCGAGAAAGACATCGATTTCATAGCTCATTCTTTTGTACGTAATAAACAGGATGTTCTGGATATACAGGAAATTCTGGATGCCCACAACAGTGACATCCGCATCATTGCCAAGATTGAAAATCAGGAAGGTGTGGATAACATCGATGAAATTCTGGAAGTGGCCGACGGTGTGATGGTGGCTCGTGGTGACTTGGGCATTGAAGTGCCGCAGGAACGTATCCCCGGTATCCAGCGTTTGCTTATCCGCAAGTGCATTCTGGCTAAGAAACCGGTAATCGTAGCTACCCAGATGCTCCATACAATGATTACAAATCCGCGTCCTACCCGTGCAGAAGTAACGGATATCGCCAATGCAATCTATTATCGTACGGATGCTTTGATGTTGAGCGGTGAAACGGCTTACGGTAAATATCCGTTGGATGCCGTGAAAACGATGACGAAAGTTGCCGCACAGGCAGAAAAAGATAAACTGGCTGATAATGACATCCGCATTCCGCTGGATGAAAACAGTAATGATGTGACCGCCTTCCTGGCAAAACAAGCTGTAAAAGCTACTTCAAAATTGAAGATACGCGCCATCATTACCGACAGTTACAGCGGACGCACTGCACGCAACCTTGCCGCTTTCCGTGGTAAATATCCGGTGCTCGCCATTTGTTATAAGGAAAAAACAATGCGCCACCTGGCTCTTTCTTATGGTGTGGAAGCTATCTACATGCCAGAGCTTGCCAACGGACAGGAATACTACTTCGCTGCTTTGCGCCGTCTGTTGAAAGAAGGTCGTTTGTCTGAAACCGATATGGTAGGCTATCTGAGTAGTGGTAAAGCCGGAACGCACACTTCATTCCTCGAAATAAACGTCGTAGGAGATGCTTTGAAGTATTCCGAAGAAAGTGTATTGCCGAATAAAAACAGATACCTTTAATCAATTAGCAATTGATAATTGAAAATTGACAATTAGGCTGCGCGGTTATGTTGCAAAGTAATTGTCAATTTCCAATTTTCAATTTTCAATTCTTATGACCATAGACGAATATATTTTGCGGCATATTGATGATGAGGGTGAATATCTGAAAGCCCTTTATCGGGATACGCATATTAAGTTGCTGTATCCGCGCATGGCGTCGGGACATTTGCAAGGGCGTATGCTGAAGATGTTCGTTAAAATGATACGTCCCCGTCGTATTTTGGAGATAGGCACTTACAGCGGTTATTCCGCTCTTTGCATGGCCGAGGGACTGGCGGAAGACGGGATGCTGTATACATTCGAAATCAATGATGAACAGGAAGACTTCACCCGTCCCTGGTTGGAGAATTCCGCTTATGCAGACAAAATTAAATTCTATATAGGTGATGCACTGGAGATGATTCCGCAACTTGACGTCACTTTTGATCTTGCCTTTGTTGACGGTGATAAGCGTAAGTATATAGAATATTATGAGATGGTATTGCCACGTCTCTCTGATGGTGGTTATATCATTGCTGATAATACTTTGTGGGACGGCCATGTCCTCGAAGAACAACCGCATCGCACTGATTTGCAGACCATAGGCATTAAGGCCTTTAATGATCTTATTGCACAAGATTCACGGGTGGAAAAGGTGATTCTTCCTTTGCGTGACGGGCTGACGATTATTCGTAAAAAATAACCTCTAACCCAGAGGGTAAGTAATCGTAACCACTTTTTCTTCCTCCGAAACCTGATAACTTCCTTTAAACGCTTCCAGATAAAGCCTGTTGATATCGTGCAGGATTCGTTGCTCCTGTTCGTCTTCCCATACCTGGTAGAGAGGACTTCCCTTTACTGTGATTCTAAGACATTGCCCTTCTCTGGTCAGGCTATATTCCACCTGGCAGATTTCTCCGTCATATAATCTTGGAACAGTCAGCAGGGATGAAAGTAGCTTCATGAACCATCTGCTATCTGCCTGTATGGTCAGTGTTTCCAATTCTGTATGAAAGTGCGGGTTCACCATCGTAGTCTGCATATTCACCATCATCTTCACCTCCCGGCAAAGCTCTATGGCATCGTATTCCTGCACGTTAAACCGCATCATTCCAGCTTCAAGGCGTGACAAATCGAGTATGTTGTTTATCAGAGCCAATAACTTTTCTGAATTATTCTTTATGGCAACCGAATATTCCTGTATTTCTTCCTCGGAAAGGTCATTCTCGGCAGACAACAGTTCGGAGAAGCCTACGACAGTGTTCAATGGTATGCGGATTTCGTAGGTGATGTTTTGCAGGAAATATTCTTTCATTTTATCCGCTGCCTCTATCGTTTCTAATGCTTGCCGGGTTTCTTCTTCCGAACGGCGTAATTGCCGGTGAATGCGGAGGGCGCGTATGATGGCAAGAAGCATCAGGATAAGTATGATGGCGGATGCTCCGACGTATATCCAACGGTATTGCTTGGTCATCAGTTCCTTGTCTAATAATGCTTTCTGGATTTTGTAGTTAGCCTGGTATACTTCTTCATGTCGCTGCAACATGTCTTGGTTGAGAGAATCTCCTTTTAAGACTGCTGTTTTATAAATACCGGCTGCTTCCTCATATTGTCCGGCTTCCAACATAGCCTCTGCTTTCATTTTGAGAATACTGTTCTCATGAAAAGGTTCTGCTCCGCGGCAAGCAGATATGGCCAGATTAAACTCGTGGAAACATTTGTTCCAGTCTTTTATGAGTTTGTAGTACACTCCCCATAATGCATGATAATCAATATAGTAACTAAAAAAACTTTCTTTATCATAAAACTTTTCGGCCTTTGTCAGGTGCAACTTTAGGTTGTTTTTGTCTTCGGTTTTTGCATAAACTCTGCCAAAAGATATCTCAGTTTCCAGGAAAATGCTTTTTAATGTGTTTATAGATTGTGGGTCTTCTTTCAGCATTTTATTCAGTACCTCTTGTTGCTGTTCCAATTCACTGAGAGCCTCTGTATACTTCTTCTGCTCCAAGTATATTCCCCCTAAGTTCTGATGTATCAACAAAAGAGAATAATTGTTAGCATTTGGATTTACTACCAAGGCTTGTTTATAGTTTGCTACCGCTTCATCATATTGCTCTGCGAAGTCTTGTGCTTGTGCCAGAGCAATAAGCGAAACGAATGTTCCGCTTTTATACTTGATTCGGTTGGCCTCTTTCTGCATTTCTTTAGCTTGCATGATGGCGTATTCCGTATCTCCTTGGGCACATCTGATTTGGAGTATGGCTAACCAGATTGTATAATAGAGTGAATAATTTTTATACTGATAGGCGGCTTCTTTCAATTTCAGGAAATGCCGTTCCATTTTGGGAGTCTCGCCCCGGTATTCATAGTGACGGCAGTAGTCAAAGAGGGTGTATAATTCCTCTTCATGCATTCCTTTTCGTTTGGAAAGTGCAAGAGCTGAATCCAGATATTCTAAAGCTGTCTCTTGGCCTATATATTGCTGGAATGCTTCTCTCAATATCTTAGAACGGAGAGTATCATTTGTTTCAGAGTTAATGCTTTGGAAGATACTGTCACGAAATTGTTTGCTTACCGAAGCCGGTGATTCTGCCTTTATCTGGAAAAGTATTCCCACTACAAACAAAAGGATAAATGTTGTTTTTTTCATGCTTTGCCCTCCTGCTTTAACGGGTGAGTGAAAACGAAACGTGAGCCATCGGTGTATTGCGGGTCTATCCAGATGTTTCCACCAAGGCGACTGATGATGAGATGGCAGATAGCCAGTCCCAGCCCGGTTCCCTGAGATTGCTCGTTTACTCTTTCGAAACGTTCGAATATTCTGCTCTGCTTTTCCAGCGGGATGCCGCAGCCGGTATCGGTGATGGAGAATTGTGCCATGCCTTCTTCGGTTTGTTCCAGTTGCAGGGTGATGCTTCCTTCTTTTGTAAATTTGGTAGCGTTGACTAATATATTGATTAACACTTGGTGTAACCGAAGTGTGTCAGTCTCGATTTCTAAACAGGGAAGTTCTGTTTTGAAGAATATTTCAGCCTGTGTCTGCTTGATGCCTTCCAGGGTTTGAATGATGCCTTCGCACAGGTCTACCGCATCACATTGTTTGAGGTTGAATTTCATATTTGTAATGTCAAGGCAGGAGATATCTACCACGTCGTTCACCAAATTCAACAACAGGCGTGAGTTCAGCTGGATGATGTCGTTACATTGTTTTCGGGTTTCCTCATCAATGCCCGGAGTGGTCAGCACATCGGAAAAGCCTGACAAGGCATTTAGCGGAGTCCGTATTTCGTGGCTCATATTTGATATGAACAGGCTCTTGTTGCGTATTGAATTTTCCACAGCTTTCTCCGCTTTTTGTAGCTTTCGCTTCGAGAGCATCAACTTCTTTGCCTGTCTTTTCAGATAGAGGAAACAGATGCCGGCAACAATGATAAGGCAAGGTAATATGATAAGGGCTAATAATAACAAATGATTCTGCTGTTGGTTGTTAGCCAATTGCAATTCGTCAATGGAGTATGTCTCCCGTAAATCCTTTACTTTGTGGGAGTTGATTTCCTTGTAATCAGTATCAATATTCTCTCCTAATTCTTTATATAGATTGGCGGCTTTTTCATATTGTTGCTCTTTCATATGCTGATTTGCAACTTTCCATAGGCTATCTTGTTTACTGTCTTGGTTAGCGTAACTGCTAAGAAGCAAGGAAAACAGAAATAGTAGTGTGAAGACAGGTCTTTTCATGTTTTTTTTGATTAGTGTCGTTGCAAAGGTAATTTTATTATGAATTGATTGGTCCGATAATCGTGCTAAAAAAAGTATAAATTATCAGCTAACCGAGATATTTCAGTAACTTTGTCTCTAAATTAAAGAAATAGTATAGTAATGGAAACTACCAGACAGAACAAAATATGTCGTTTACTTCAAAAGGAGTTGAGCGAAATCTTCTTATTGCAGACTAAATCCATGCCGGGCATATTGGTGTCAGTCAGTGCAGTGCGCATCAGTCCCGACCTGAGTGTGGCGCGTGCTTATCTCAGCATTTTCCCCTCGGAAAAAGCGGAAGAGATGATTAAGAATATCAATGAAAACATGAAGTCTATTCGTTATGAGTTGGGTACCCGTGTGCGCCATCAGCTCCGCATCATTCCCGAACTGAAGTTCTTCGTGGATGATTCGCTGGATTATCTTGAAAAAATAGATGAGTTGCTGAAGTGAACCTTCCCTTCTACATAGCCCGCCGCTACCTCTTCTCCAAGAAGAAGCACAATGCTATCAATATTATTTCCGGCATTTCGGTGTGCGGGGTAGCATTGGCTACGCTGGCGTTGGTGTGTACTCTTTCCGTATTCAATGGCTTTCAGGATATGGTGGCGGGTTTCTTTACGGCTTTCGACCCCGAGCTGAAGATTACCGTTCGTGAGGGGAAAGTCTTTGAACCGGGCACGGCGGCCATTCGTGAAGTACGTGCTTTGCCCGAAATTGACGTTTGGACAGAGACGCTGGAAGAGAACGCCATGGTGCAGTATAAAGACCGTCAGGCTATGGCTGTAATCAAAGGCGTGGAAGACAACTTCGAGCAGTTGACTTCCATTGACAGTCTGCTGTATGGTGCGGGTGAGTTTATTCTGCACGACTCCATTGTAGATTATGGCGTTCTGGGCGTGGAACTGATATCCGAACTGGGTACGGGGCTTCAGTTTGTCGATCCGCTGCAAGTCTATGCGCCTAAACGGAATGTGCGGGTGAATATGGCCAATCCTTCCGCCTCTTTCAATCGGGATTATCTATTCTCTCCCGGTGTGGTGTTTGTAGTGAACCAGCAGAAGTATGATGCGCGCTATATCCTTACTTCCCTCGATTTTGCCCGCCGCCTTTTCAATTATGATACGGAAGTGTCGGCCATTGAGCTGAAGTTGAAGCCGGATGCTGATGCGTCGGCAGTTCAGAGAAAGATTTCCCGTATGTTGGGAGATGATTATGTGGTGCTGAACCGTTACGAGCAGCAGGCTGATGTGTTCCGCATCATGGAGATAGAGAAGTTCATATCCTATCTTTTCCTTACGTTTATTCTTGCCATTGCTTGTTTCAATGTCATCGGTTCCCTTTCCATGCTGATACTTGATAAGCGCGAAGATGTGGAGACCTTGCGCAATCTTGGTGCGGACGACCGCCTGATAGCCCGTATCTTTTTGTTTGAAGGGCGGCTCATTTCTCTGTTCGGTGCGCTTGCGGGTATTATTCTCGGTCTGTTGCTTTGTTTCTTCCAGCAGCGTTTCGGCATCATCTCCTTAGGTGGCGGCAGCGGTAGTTTTATTGTCGATGCTTACCCTGTGAGTGTTCACGTGACGGATGTGATACTGATATTTATTACGGTAATCGCTGTCGGCTTCCTTTCTGTGTGGTATCCGGTGCACTATCTTACGCGGCGGTTGCTGAAGAAGTGAGGGCTTCTATACTTCATTTTTCTTTGCTTGTCGACTAATTCATAATCGGAACGGAAAGGAATGAAACTTGTAGCCCGTAACCGTTTTTTTTCTTCTTCCAACCACTAACCCTTTTCTTAGGCATTCTTAGACTGCTTTCTGCCCAAACTTAATACCTTTGTATGCGAATGGCTATTCTTTCCACCATGGAGATTTTTTTTTCCTCCATGGTGGAAAGAAAGTTTCTCCATGAAGGAAAGAAAAAATCCCCATGGTGGAAAGAGTAAGCGTTTACTATGTTTTTCATTAGCCGTCGCAGGAAGAACAGATAAAAGTAGCGGTGCGGCAACTTAGCAGCATTTTCTCCGTAAACTCTGTCTTATTCTGTGGTGAATCACATTCGTAACTGTTCCGAAAAGAAACCTGTTTGGATTATTGAGCGATACCCTGGTTCACTATAAAAGATAAAGGTAGTAAGTTGCCGGAACCTTAATATATCTGATATGAGAAAAGGAATAACCCTGAAGAGAAAATAGGCAGCGAGTTTTTTATAATGCTGCTTTTACCATATCATTTCATCCGTCAGTTTCTGAAGTTCATCGGAAAATTCATCTTTCCATTGCCGGGTATGGATGATAATCTGTACATTTACAGCAGATTCTTAATAAGTAAGAGACGAATGGTAAAGTACCTGTTAGTAGAAGACGAGCGTTTCGCTTACGAAGAGATGAAGCGAATGATGGAGAAGTTGCGCCCTGATTACCGGTTGGAGGCATGGGCGTCCACTGTAGAACAGACTGTGCAGTTTTTGAAGCATCATCCGGTGGACCTGATGTTGCTGGATATTCGTCTGACGGATGGAAGCAGCTTTGACATCTTTGAGCAGATTCATGTTGCCACACCCGTCATCTTCACTACCGCTTATGATGAGCATGCTATCCGGGCGTTTAAGGTGAACAGTGTGGATTATCTGTTGAAACCTGTAGAGGAAACCGATTTGCAGGCAGCGCTGAGTAAGTTTGAGCAACTCCGGATGACAACTCCTGCCGTGCCGGATTATAAGCAGTTGGAAAGTTCCCTGATGAGCAATTACAAGAAGAATCGTTTCCTCATTCAGAAGGGTGATTCCTATCATTACGTGGAGACTCCGGATATAGCTTTCTTTTATAGTGAGGATAAAGTGGTTTTCCTGCATACCTTCTCCGATAAACGTTATATCGTGGATTATACGTTGGAGCAGGTGGAGCAACTATTGGATGAGCGGACTTTCTTCCGTGTAGCCCGGAACTGTATTGCGAATATCAATTCTATCCGGAAAATATCCAAGTACTTCAACAGTCGCTTGAAGCTGAGCCTGCAACCTGAGTGCCCACATGAGATATTGATTAGCCGTGTGCGTGTTCCCGATTTTCTGAAATGGGTGGATGGTGTACTTTAAATACTGCCGGCAATGAAGAATAAGTGGTATATCCTTCTTTTTGTACTGTTGATTGCTGTTTCATTGTTTGCATTTCAGTACGTGGCGGAGCTTCTTTCTGATGCTCCCCGGAGCTTAAATTTGGGAACTCAATACCTGCTTAATCTGCCAGCCTGTATTCTGGTAGGGGTTGTGGACTTCTTTATCATCTTTGTTGTGCATAAGCGGTTGGGCTGTGTCAGCAACACGATGAGGATATTTGTCGATTTGCTATTGACATCTGTGTGGGTGAGTATATTCGGTGTGGCGGCAAATTATGGCCTGTCCATAATTTTAAATGAACCTTGGCCTGAAGATTATGCCATACTGAAAATGTCTCTGCCCGTGGTACTTTGGAATTGTATGATTGTTCTTCTGATTGAGATATTCTTTTATCAGCAGAGCCAGATGGAAGCTGAGAAGAAATTGGCACTCGTTGAGAAAGAAAAGATTCAATATCAGTATGAGACGTTGAAGGCGCAGATAAATCCGCATTTTCTGTTCAACAGTCTGAATGTACTTTCCTCGCTGGCATATAGTGATGCAGAGAAGACGAACCAGTTTGCTAAGAAGCTGTCGGGCGTTTATCGCTACCTGTTGTTGACGAATAATCGTCCGATGGTTACTCTGAAGGAGGAACTGGATTTTCTGGAACGCTATATCTTTCTGGAGAAAATACGTTTTGAGGATTCCCTGTTCATTGAAGTCGGAGAAAGTGATTTATATGGAAACCGAAAGATTATCCCCGTCAGCCTGCAACTGCTGGTGGAAAATGCGATAAAGCATAATATAGCGACTTTGAAAAGCCCTTTGATTGTCCGGATTGACATGGCGGATGATGGCATTGTGATTTCCAATAATCTGCAACTACGGACGTCGGTGGACAGGGGTGGTGTGGGATTGGGAAACCTGCAAAAGCAATATGCTCTTTATAATAAGGAGATTGTCATCACCGAAAGCAGTGCGGAGTTTACGGTGAAAATCCCTTTCCTCGAATAACTCCTTCCGGCTTATCTTTTGATTTCTGAATTTCAGCAGGCGGTTGGTGAAGTTGGTCGGAAAACGCTTACGCTGAACGTCCTGAACGTGTTTCTTTGCAATAAATATATAATCTAATTTATTAGCAATGAGACGGTTCTCTTATCTTACATTTCTGTTGCTTTCGTTAGCGGCAGTGGGCAGCTATGCACAGGGAGTGATTAAAACGGAGTATATGCCTTCATCCTCTTTCAAGGATGAGGCGGGTGATAAGCTGGGTTCCGGCGACTTGTTTAAAGTCAGCGGAGCTTATACCTTGCCTTTTTCGTTGAAACAGAATGCTTCGGGGCAACCCATCATGTGGTCGGCATCGGTGAGCGGCACTTATGCAATGCTTCATAATAAGGATATGGTGTTGGATATACATCCTGATGAAGTGCTGAATGCCAATCTTAGTTTGACACACGTGCGCCCTATTTCAAAAAAGTGGTATATGATTGCGAGTATGGGCGGTGGTGTTTATTCTGCGCCGGATGCGATTACGTGGGAGAGTGTGTTGGTGAATGGCGCGGTTATTTTTGTGTATAAGTGCAGGAAGAATCTGGATTTAGGTATTGGAGCGGGAGTGACGAACTCATTCGGTGTGCCGATTGCAATGCCGATGTTCTTCCTTAATTGGCAGCTCTCTGGTAATTATGAAGTGAATGTAAACCTCTCTTCGGGCATGGAGATATCGGGAGCAGTGCGGTTGGGCAAACGATTTAAGCTGAGGCTGGTGGCTATGGAGATGGATGGAATATCTTCGGTGATGGATGTGGACGGAAAGTCGATGATGTATGCTTCCGCTATGATACGGTCGTATTTGTGTCCGGAATATAAGATAGGGAAGAAGTCTTATCTTTATTTAGGGATAGGAGGCAATTGGCTCAGGTCTGCCGATCTGACTAAACGCACGTTGAAAGGCTTTGCCAATAGTATGTTCAAGGATAAAGAAGAAACTAATTTTTACCCGACTGTTTATTTGTCAGCTGGATTGAAGTGGGGGTTTTAGTCCAATTTGACTTATACTAAAAACGGTTGTCACTTTTAGAGGCTAGTTACTAAATAAGTTGTCACATACTCTGATCAAAGTGCATGATAACGGTATCGGGATTTCGGAGAAGGCCCGGCAATATATCTTTGAGAAGTTTGAGCGTGCTTCAGCTTTCAAGCGTTCCAGACTTGGTAAAGTTGCCGGTTTTGGGTTGGGATTGAATTATGTCTATCAGGTTATGGATGCCCATGATGGCAGCGTGACAGTGAATAGCGTTGAAAAAGAGTTTAGTGAGTTTACGCTGTATGTACCCTTAAAAGCGTAGAACATGATGCTGATTGGATTAATGACCTACTCGTCGGCAAAACCTTCCCTTTCGTAGATTTTATTTTCAGATGTTCTTTCTCTCCATTACATTTGCATCAGAATAAAAAACTGACGCGGAATGAAAGATAACAGAATATGGTGTTTGTTGGCTGTCTGCCTGATATGCAGCGTGGTCTTTGTACAGGAGCAAGAAAAGAAACAATTGCCCCTGTAAAGTGGCAGGGAATGCGCCAGCCACAAGAACCGCCTCAACCGCAGGATCATCCTCAAAAACCAAATGTGTAGAGACTCTCTCTAAATAGCGTTTTTTCATGTATTATTGACTGTGCCGTTCCACCCCCGTGAGGGGAGGGAACGGCTTTTTTTAGTCCTATCTATTCATAGATAGATTTCTTTTCTTCTTTTTTCTTGTTCACATTATGAAGGACCTTTTTGATCTGTTCGAATGAAAGCTCTTCTTCCGGATGGAATGCGCTGCTTCCCATGTACTTCAATAGGCTGTAACGTAATTGCCGGGATACCGGACGGGAATCGAGGTCTTTTATCAAGTCCGAGCTGCACACCAGCAATTTTCCGTTTCCAACTTTTGCCTCGAACAGCAAACCCAAGTTCCGGTTCTTATAGAAGTTGTCAACCATTCTTATGATGGGCTGCATGTTGTTCTTCAGACTATCGAGTTCCATAGTTGTTGCATTCTTGCAGATATCCCACCATTGCCAGTTGCTGTGCATTTCGGTCGGGAAATCAGCCAGTGCGGGATGTGCCGGGTCGCAAAGGATGCCCATTGTTCCCGGTTGATTGGGGAAGTGAACAGGACTCCAGAATACTTGCACAAACTTACCTTCCAATCCGTTGATATCTTCTTGGGCAGGATTCAGTAGGACTTTCTTTCCTTGGTTGAGTGCTTTCTCTGCATCGGCAAAGCTTCGTGTGTAAGCAATTTCAGTACCAACCTCCGGCATTTCTTGCGGATATACCCAGATATTCCAGGAATTACGGTAGTCGGTACCTGCAAACTGAATGGATAAAGTGAGGCGGTCGGCCTTTGCTACCGGTTTCAAGGGGATGGATGCATTTCCCAATTTTAAGGCATTACCGATTGCTACTTCTTGTTTCTCCAGTTTTCCTTCTGCGATGGTGGAGCCTTTAGAATCTTTCAATATCCATTCCGGTTGGACATCATTCAGTGCCTTGTCACTGAAGTTGGCGGCTTCAAACTGAACTTCAAAAGTCTCATTGTTTATGTAGGTTGCTTTCTCAAACCGGGCCAAAGGAACTATCGGTGAACAGAATTGTCGGAACTCCTCAGGAGTGATTAATCCCTTGCTTTCCCAGAAAGCATCGATGATTCCGACAAGTGCTGTGCCCTGACCGGGGAAGTCGTGTAAATCCAATAACTGGAAGCCACTGAATCCGGGAGTTTTGAGTGCCCGTTCTATTTCTTCCTTATATAAGATGGCGGCAAGTTTTCCGCTGGCCATCAGGTTATCTTCGGCCAAGTACAGTCTTCCTTTCTTCTCAAGGTCTTTGGCTACCGCTTTAAAATTCAAAGGCAGTAGGTTGCCGGTGTATTTATCAATTTCTTTCAGGTTGGGGAATACGCTGTACTGCCCTATTTCATGCGTAATGAGTGGAACAGGTAAACCTTCTATTGCAGTGGAGAAATCTTTGTTGAAGCTTGCGGGCTGATCGTCAAAGATGCCCTGTCCGCGTACCCAGCCGTTCTTGGTCCATTGGCTAACCCAGAAGTCGTCGTTGGGCTCGGGCCAACTGCCATGCCCGGGTTCAAACGTGAATGTAGTGGTCATATACAAGTGCCGTTTATCCTCTTGCTTGATAGTGGTGAGCAGCTTATCCATCACACTGAAATCTCCCTGCAACTCGTTACCCAAACTCCAGAAACAGAAGGAAGGATGATTGCCATACTCTTTCATGATGCGTTTGGCTTCATCATACAGGAAATCTACAGTTTTCGGGTCTTCTCCCACATTAAGTGCCCATAAAGGTAATTCTATCTGAAGGTAAAAGCCCATTTTGTCTGCCACGTCAAAAGCTGCTTCCGGCGGACACCAAGAGTGGAAGCGTATGTGATTCAAACCGTAATTTCGGGCGGCATTGAAGACTTTCTCCCAACCGGCATTGTCCGTTGGAGGATAACCTTTCAGGGGGAAAATGCAACATTCCAGTGTACCTCTAAGGAAAAGTCTGCGGTCGTTGATTTGCAGAAGGGCCTCTTTATTGGTCAGTTTTCTCATACCGAATGTTTCACTTTTGGAGTCAGTCATGTTTCCGACTTCAAGAGTGGCGGTCGCTTCGTAGATGTTGGGGGTGAATTCATCCCATAACATGGCGTCTTCAACCGAGTATTCAAAGGTTGTTTCCATGCTGTTTATCTCTACTTCTCTCTCCGGAAGTTTATTCCCTTTCGGGTCTTTCACGGATAGCCGGAGCTTTCCGGACACAAGAGCCGTATCATCGCTCCCTATTTTTACAGTGACATTAACCGTCTGATTGTCAATATTGGGAGTTAAACGTAGTTCTTCAATCCGGACTTTATCTTTGGCAGTCAGCGCAATCTTACCTAAGATGCCGTTCCAAATGGTCTGGGTATCATTGGTGTAGGCATGTGCCAGGTTTCTGATGGAGATATCATGCTGTCTGCGGTTGTCGATGCGGATGGCAATCACGTTGTTCTCTCCCGGAACAAGATATTTGCCCAAGTTGAAATAATGCGGGGTGGTAAGACTTTCATTAAATCCTTCTACTTGCATTCCGTTAATCCATACTTGAGAGTTCCAGATGACACGTTCCAAGGTGAGAATTATATCTTTATCTTTCCATTCTTCGGGAACAGAGATTTCTTTTCTGTACCATGCAGGACCCAGATAATCGAACTTCCGTTTCAGATTCAGGAAGATTTCTTTTTCCATAACAGGCTCAAGGGCACAGGGAGTGCCATAACCGGCATCACAAAGTGTTCCGGGAAGGAGAATCCGGTCAGAAAAGGATTCTGCATACCACTTTTCGGAGATTCCTTTATCCAGGCTGTCCAGCGCCACTTCCCATTCTCCTGACAGGTCAATTTCTTGCATTGGCTGTTTGCAGGAACTCATAAACAGGGCGATTATGCCCCAGGCAATTAAAAGTCTACTTATTTTCATGATATCAAATTAAAATTTCCATTCAGTTCTTATCTTAAAGTTTTTATCCTTGATTCGTATAATGAGAGGATAGCAGAAAGGCGAATCATACTTTGCCAGTACACTTCCGTTGCCCGGCGGAATTCCGGGGGCTTCTCCGGTGATGACTTCAAAATCTTGTTTGTCAGGCATATGAATAACCAAACTCGCATTTCCTACTTTGCAACTTATAGGGAATGACTGTTTCCTGATAACCGCGTCTTTTATGTAACTGTAAGCCGGTGAGTCATTCAGATTTATTGATTCTCCGGCTTGGCTGAATACGGGCTTTTCTGTGAGTATCAATACATAATCGTAAAGATGCTCATCGTCCGATAGTGCTGTATATATATCTGTGAGTTTGTCTTTCTTCAACACCAGTTTCCTGTTCATCCTTACTCCGGGATAGGCCTCCGGTGCTTCGGCAAGCACTTCTCCACCATCTTTGCGGACTTTGAAAGAGAGCAGCTTGCCTGTTGATTCGCTCTGGTCTTTTGCATCTACGCTCAGTGTGCTATGTGACAGCGTTTTCCGATACCATTGGGTAAAGGCTGGTACGCCGTAGGCACATGTCTCCATATCGGAGACTATTTCTTTGTCGCCATTATGAACAGAGATAGAGAGTTTGTCCGGATGTCCGTGTCCGCCTCCATGTGGGCCATACTTGATGACGACGGTTCTTGCGTCTGACCTGAGTACGGCATATCCGGTATTCTCAAAGTGTACGGACGGCCAGGAAGGTATTGACCTGGTTTGGGGTATCTCGATGCAGTTTTCTAGTGCTTCGGCTGCTGTTCTTGAAGTATACCGGTAGCATTGTTGCAACACATTCATAAAGAACGGATCATTGTTATAGCGTTGGTAAGCTATTTCGTATAAACTGATCTGGGCTATCAGGGATTCACCATACCATCCGTCGTTATGTGCGGGGAAATATAAATCGGCATAGGCTCCGGCTGCCGGAGCAGCCAACATCTTATATAACTTTTCATCGTACAGGTTGATATTCCGGCAGCGTACGGCATCAGCTGACAGGATGATGGCATGCAGCGGATAATAATGGTAAGTGGGCGAACCTTCACCCCACCAGCCGTCATTGTAAACGTAGCGTTCCATTTGTGCGTGATAACCACATTCCGGATCATTGAGTGCTGTGTTGATGATACTGTCGTCTTGTAAAGCTATTCCCAAAGCTATCAGTCCGCTATTGTGCCATACTTGCCAGTTGGCAGTGCCTCTTCTTTTCAGTAAGAGTTGCGAGCAGGGAATCAGGTAGCCTTTTTCTATTTCTTTTATTTCTTCCGGTGTCATGATTGGTTTTGCCACCATATATGCCCTGCAAGCGTCACTGGCCCATGCGGACTCATCAAGGCTTTGCCCGAACATCTTTCCTCCCCAGGGACCGACTTTTCTGGCCGTGTCGTGCTCGAGGTATGTGAGGTATTTCGATGCATAATCCAGCATCATGTTCCGGATATATTCCGCATAGACTCTTTCTTCTGTTGCGAGATAAAGATACATACAGTTACGTAGATAGCTGTAATTATGAGTATGCGCCACATTTACCCATGCCCAATCATAACGCTTATTTCCTGTCCAATAATGCTTGCATTGTGAACAGTAATGTGCTTCCGGCTTATTCCAGTCAAATGAAAAACGTACTTTGTGTTCGGGACAAAAATAATCGTGTATATGTCCTCCTTCCAGTAAAGGTACGGTTAGGGGATATTCTCGCCGGGCTTCCACGGTATCTTTCAGTGATTCTATAATGCTCTTTCCCCATTCCGTTTTTGCGGCTGAGCGTATTTGGCTGATATCGCTTTCAGTGAAGAAATAATATCCGTTTTGCGCTGAAAGCAGGCAAGGGATAAAGAGCAGTGCGAGTAAAAGTCTATTTCTCATTTTGTATGCTTTAAGTATTTGACATATTCGGTTGCAGCTAGCAGGAAAGCCCCCGTACCATACACTTCTGTGTCGTTCATATCTACCTTCTTCGGGTCAGCTCCTATTGGTTGTACATAACCTATCTTGCCGTCTTCGTGTACGACGGAAACCAATGCATTCCATGCCTTTTCTGCGATAGGCAGATATTCTTCTTTTTCAAGATATCCATGATTAAGGCCCCAAAACAAGCTATATGTGAAGAAACCTGATGCACTGGCTTCCGGCATGGGATAGGAAGTTATGTCCAGTAGAGAAGAGTGCCAGAAGCCTTGTTTATCCTGAAGCTTAGATATCTTTTTCATCATTTGCCTGAAAAGGCTGATATAGAAAGTGCGTGAGGGATGTTGGGCAGACATGTGGTCGATGATGAAGGTCAGTGCTCCCGTCACCCAGCCGTTTCCTCGTCCCCAAAATACTTTCTCCCCATTTTGTTCACGCATGTTGATGTATCGGGTATCTCTGAAAAACAAACTGTCGGTAGCAGAGTAGAGACTGTCATAAGTGATTCGGAACTCTTTATCCATGAACTCAAAATACTTTGGTTCTCCTGTTGTTTTTCCGATGCGTGCAAAAGAAGTCGGAGCCATAAACAAGGCATCGCACCAGCACCAGCGGGAATGTGAACCGTCAGCGTAATAGCTCAGGCTGTTGTGTCTGGGGTTGGCAATGAGAGTGTCCAAGGTCTCAACGGATTTTTTGATCATGTGTGGTTCCTTGTATTTATTGAATAACATGGCATAAGGTTGGATGATACAGATATCATCGGCGAAATAGATGCTGGGGCCAGTCTGCCATTGATTTTTTTCGCCTATGGTGAGCAGAAAATCCCAGTATTTGGGGTCATCAGACATCTCCGCCCATTCTGCCATGCCGATATACATGGTCGCGTTAGTCCATGCCCAGTAGGCATGCGAATTTGCCCATCGGGAGCCTTTCCGTACTTGATTTTCAAAATTCATCAGTTGCCAGTCGGCTACCTTTTTCATGATCTTCATGGTTTGCTTTTGGTGGTATTCGTTCCATTTCGCCTCATCGAAGAAATAATTCAAGATAAGCCCGGCCACCACATGATGCCCTTTTTCATTGGGGTGATTGCTTTGGCTCATGTACATTTTCAAATCTTCTCCATTCTTCCTTTTCTCCTTGAAGGTTGCATAGCTGTCTATCAGTCCTGTTTTATAGTCGTGGGCTAAATGACGTATCTGGCGGCTATGTTGTTCAAGCGGAGAATTATCATCCGATATATCTTCGGTCAGATCGGGCGTTGGGGTGAGTAAGATGACTTTGATATGCTGTTTTTGCGCTTCTTTTATCATTTTCTCCCAGGCTTTCTGTGCTCTTTCTAATCCGATGCTACGGTCATTTAAAGCATAATCTATGAATAAGACGTCCGGGTGGTGGGGCAGAACCTCTTGTCTGAACCGTTTGGCACCTTGTTCGGCATTTTCACCGCCGATGGATGTGGTGATAGAGTTGACCACTGCGTATGGATACATTTCTTTGACGGCTTCCAGAACTTGGTGGGGATAAGCCTGAAGTGTTTTTACATTAGGTGTGTTGGCATAGCCGGAAGGGACACTGTGGCCATGAAATACAAGGTTTACAGTTCTGTTATCCGGCCATTTCTTTTGCAGTTCTTGGCGGATTTGCGTGAATTCGGAGGGTTGACTGGTCTGTGCCATGACATCAAACCCTAACAATGTGCATAATAGTAAATACAGATATTTCATATTCTTTTATTTTTGTTTTTTCTCTGTTTTCAAATAGTTTAATAAACTGTGGAAAAGTGCCTTAACTTCCGGTTCGTCAGCTATTGCAAACAAGTCGGAAGAACATACTAATGCTTTTGTTCCCGGTAATTGGTATATCAACCCTAGCTTATGATTTCGTTCGAAATTGTCGATTACCTGTACAATCGGGTAATAATCTTTTGGCATTTCATTTAGTATTATAGGGCTGGATTTCTTTATAATATTCCACCATTGCCAGTTAGAGTGGAAATCCGTTGGAAAAGAATTGAAAATGCCATGTTCCGGATTTTCAATTAGCAATCCCAGTGTTCCGGGAGAAGACTCTTTCCCAAGGCTTTTGGTTACATTGTTAAAGACTTTGTAGTTCCAGAAATCACTTATGAAAAGTCCTCCTACTGATTGGCCTTTGATATCCTTTTCTTTGGGGATATATAAAACCGGTTTTTCTCCTTGATATAATTTTGCGAAGACTTTACTATCGCGGGTCACGGTTACTCCGTCTATGACTCCTTCTCTTATTTTATCATAACGGGGATATACCCATATATTCCATGAATTGTGGTAAGACGTATTTTTTAGGGCAATGCGGAAAGTCAGCTTTTGGGATTCCTTTATGTGGTTAAGTGGTATATGTAAACTTTTGAAAGTTGATAATCGGCCTTGCGGAATGGCTGCATTTCCGATATCTTCTGAATAAAGAATTCCTCCATCTTCGGTAGACAATGTGCATGATATGATTTTGTCCTTTATATCGGACTGTCCATAGTTGGTAATCTGGACTTCTGTAACAAATGTTTCGTCCGTGTTCCAGCAGTATTTGGAAAAACGGGCCAATGGTACTATGTCGTTACAGAATTCATTCCATTTTTCTGTGGAGATAACATTCTTGGATTCCAAAAATGCATCAAGAATGCCTACAAGAGCAGTGCCTTGTCCCGGATAATCTTGCAAATCAAGCAATTGAAAACCACCAAACTGCGGAGTACGGAGAGACATTTCGATTTCTTCTCTGTAGCATAATGCTGCCAATGCGCCCGATGCTTTCAGAAAATCTTTTGCTTTAGCATCCATACCGGTATTTTCCAACCTTTTCTTGAATACCATGAAATTTAGCGGACGCAATACTCCTGTATATTTGTCTATTTCCTCGAAATTAGGATATACCTGATATTGGCCGGTTTCGTGTCCTATTACCGGCTTGTCCATGTTTTGTATGGCTGTTGCAAAGTTACGCTTGGTGTTGGGGGCATTGCAATTAATTATACCTCCCTGATTGGAATCGGCAAAAGAGAAAGAGCCACGCAAGTCTGTACTGTTATTGTCAGTCGCTTTTCCGTGCCGCATAGCAACGAAGAAATCTTCTACTGGATGGGGTTGAGGATTCCAGTAATGATTGTTGGTTCCCAAAATATAGAGATGGCGTTTATCATATTGCTTCAACTCTTTCACTATACTTGCCATTATAGCGGTGTCTCCCTCAAGCTCATTGCCTAAACTGAACATGGCAAATGAAGGGTGATTCCCATATGCTTGAATGATTCTCTTCCCTTCCTGTTTCATATAGGAGATGAGGGTAGTGTCCTTTTCTTGATATGTTCCCCATAAAGGAAGTTCGGGCTGAAGGAATATACCTGTTTCATCAGCGGCGTAGAAGGCTGCCTGGGGAGGTGTCCATGAATGGAAACGTACATGATTGATGCCATAGGAACGGATGGTTTCGAAGTATCGTTTCCAATCATTGATGTCCATGCTTGGATATCCGGTCAACGGGAAAACTCCGCCTTCGTTTTTCCCGCGTAAAAAGATTACTCTTTCATTGTTGATGAATTGTGTTCCTGCTGTTTTGAAGTCTCTTAATCCGGTCTGAACATATCGTGAGTCATAATTGGGTATCTCTATCCGGAAGTTATACAGGTAGGGGGTGTATTCATCCCATAACTGCGGAACGGGGATTCTAACTTTTACTGTATGCTCGGATTTGCCTTGAGGAATAGATGCATTGACTACTTCTTCTGCCACCTTGCTGTTTTCGGAATCCATAACTGCTATTTTTATTCCTTTGCTTGTTTCCTCTAAATAATTAAAGAGGGATACCGTTATGAGGCAGTTACCATCGGAT
Organism: Bacteroides stercorirosoris; assembly: GCF_900142015.1. GTDB lineage: Bacteria > Bacteroidota > Bacteroidia > Bacteroidales > Bacteroidaceae > Bacteroides > Bacteroides stercorirosoris. Next base: position 91,601 of record NZ_FQZN01000001.1, on the reverse strand, counting down.
GGACTGTCTATTCGTATTTGCTGGATACAGATGTCCGGTAGTTTTCTTAAGTGGAAGTCACCGAGAATACCGTTCCAATTGCTCTGGGTATGTTCAGAGTATGCATGGGAGCCACCCAATGGAAGTAGGCTTTTTGTATTGTCTATTTTGATTCTGATATTGTTTTTGCCGGTTTTAAGCAGCGAATCAATTATATATATATGTGGCGTGGATACACTGTTCCGGCTTCCTAGAAATGTTCCGTTGATAAATACTTCGGAAACCTTTGTTCTTTCCATGAACAACTCTATAGGATGATTTTGCCATGAATCCGGAATTTCAATATCTTTTTCATACCATGCTGCTCCCTGATAACTATAGGTTTCAGTCAGGGTATTGGTTGCAGAATCTTTGGGCTGACAACCCACTTTGTTTTCGGCAAGAGAGCCCGGAAGCATTACCTTGCATTGTATGGAATCTATCTTTACTTCCCATTCACCGGACAAATCTATTATTGATTCTGTCGGCGTACAGGAAAACATCAATAATGCAACGCAGGAAAGTTTCAAAATCTTCTTCATTTTAGTGCCTCCTTCCAATTGCCTGAATAATATGCTTTATCCAATCGTTTTCGCATTTTAGTATCTTTATTCAGCTCTGCCAGATGGCAAAGGTCTTTATAAATATAGAAATTAAGCCAATATCCGTATGAATATCGTTCGAACGGAGTGTGGGGTTGTTTCCAGAATGCGTACCAGCTTGTATTCAGGTTATATTGTCCTGCTACTTCTATGGCATCTTGTCCTCGTTTCCATATTTCATTTGTACATATATCAAATAATGCTTGGGTATCTTCATATTTCATCTTGGAGGTATCATAAATCATCCCCGAATCATCGATACCCAGTTCGGGCAAAGATACACGTTCTTCAAAGATTCTGTCTCCGTCAAGGTCATATTCTATCAGATCGAAAAATCCATTGTTATCAGTATCCGTGTACTTGACTGTTGCGAAAGACTCCGGGTCTTTGTGTAAACGTTGCTCTTTTTCTCCCGGGGGATATAATCCGCCGTATCCCTGAAAGCATTTTGCATTTTGGTCAATGCGCCAGGCGCCCCATTCAGCACCGAAAAGATGTATCTTTCCGTCGATGGGGGAGAGGTACAGTTTTCCTTTTCCGGAGTTATCTTGGTCGAACTCTCCACGGTCACCGGCAGCATCCGCTTGCTTGTGGCTATCGAGTCCGCCTTGTGCGGTACCTACTTTGAAAAGGTCGTATGGATAGTAGAACTCTACACGCTCCCAACGGTTGCAGTCGTCGTCCTCATCAAAGACAAACCAGCAGTAATCCCACTCCCCTTTTCGGAAAATCATATCGTAAGCCACTTTCTCGTCCGGATAGATAAGTTCGGACATTTGTCGCCAACGTGGATCATAGATATATCTGTCAGCTTCCGGAAGCCCGCGCAGGTTTTTAAATTTATGTATCTGATCAGAGTAATCGAATCCTTTTCCATAGAAATGAACAGTCATATCAAAATCGAACTCGTTGCCCTGCCCGTTATCATTATCCACATCCCAAGAGATACTTGCCCAGGGAATGCGGCCGCTATACACAACATCTATTTCATCAGATACTTTTCTGAATATTTCATGGGGATTGTCCCCGTTACAGGGACGGACGTGTGGGATATCCATCAGGCGGACAGACATTTCTGTCAGGTTATCATTGTCGTGGTCGTAGAAAATGAAAGGGTTTTCGCAGTTGAAGCGAGTGTCGGCAACTCTGAAACTGGATGAATGCATTTTCAGCAATAATGTGTTCCCATGATAATCCTGAAAGAAGTTTGAATGACCACTATGCTCCCAGCATAGAGGGAGTAGTTGGTTCCAGTCGATGAAACTTTTGATATCATCTTTCTCAATATCTATAACAATAATGAAATCAGAGTCCCAGTCATAGCCGCAACGAGCATCGGCACTGCCGTTATAAATAACCAATTGCATATCGGCTATTCCATCTTCGTCTGTGTCTACCCAATCTATGCAGAGATCTTTCGGACCACCGAAGATACCGTCTTTATTCAGGTCTATCAGTAGGCAATCATTATCTGTATCACCTTCCAAGTCACCATATCGCATATCTCCGTCGTCATCAATCCACATGACGGGAATGCTGTCGAGGATGAAAGCACGGATGATATCCGGCGTACCGTCTCCCGTGAGATCTTCATAAGTGAGTCCGGTCTTGTCTGCCACCAATGGAAAACGCCATGGAGTGAGTTGAGTGTGCTCATTCCAGTATTTCTGCTGGGCATATAAATTATATGTCACGGCTGAAAAAAGGATCAACAATATCAAAGGGATATTCTTGTGTTTCATGGCTGAATAAATATTCTGTCAATCATTTCGTTAGTAAGGGCCACTTCCGGAGAAAAATCAGATGAATTAAGGTAGCTTATCAGACTGTAATACATCTGCCGTGCAACAGGGCTATGAGCCATAATCCGGTCAAAGGCGATAGAAGTAACCATTAGTTTTCCTTTACCCACCTTAGCTTCAAAAATTAGGCCTATCTTTCGATTGTTGTTCCAATCTGGAATAATCTGCACTAAGGGTTTAAATTCATAAGTAGTATGATCAAGCAACATCGGTTTCGAATTACGCACCAAGTCGAACCATTGCCAGTTTGAATGTTCTTCTGTTGGAAAATGTCTGAATAAGGCATGTCCGGGATTACATAAAATACCTAAAGTGTTTGGAGGTGTACCGGACCAAACTGCATTCCAGGATATGCTGGAAAAACAAGGGGGCACGTCAGATTTTACTTGGGCAGTATCAGCAAGCAGCAATACCGTTCCTCCTTTTTGCAAATAATGTTTGACTTTATTGTTCCATTCTCTGGTCAACATTACTTTTTTTTCTGATATTTCCGGTAACTTGTCTGGGTAAACCCATATAGCCCAGTTATTGGAAAATGAGGTGTTTCTGATTTCCATCTTCAATACCATCTTCGTAGCTTGACAAATCCCGGTCAGAGGAATAGAAATTTTTCCCAAATCAGTAATGCCACCATTCGGAATATCCAGTTTAAAGGAACCGTCTTTATAAATGCTGCCGTCCAGATATTCGAGTTTCCAGTCCACTATCGCTCCCTTCAATTCTTCTTTTAAGAAATTAACCATTTGGGCATCTCCTTCAAAAGTCTCATTTTGAGTCCATACCAATTTATCAGTACGTAATAAAGGAAGACAAGGACTTTGTATCTGTTTGAATGTTTGGGCATCCACATAAGGCTTAGCGTCATAGAAAACATCAACAACTCCGACTGGTGAAGTACCCTGGCCAGGGAAGTCGTTTAGTTGAAGTAAATGATAGCCTCCGAAACCAGGGGTACGGAAATAAGATTCAAATTCTTCCTTTTTTTGAAGAACTTGGAACTTGCCTGAAGCGATATGAAAATCATGAGCCTGATCAAGCATTTTTTTATTACGGAGATCTTCTCTAAATAGCTCATAGTTATAAGGTTTTAAAACCCCTATATATTTAGATATTTGGTTAAAATCAGGATAAGCACACCATTGTCCTATCTCATGAGTTACCATAGGTATTGAGAATTTTTTTACATAATCTATGTAATCATATCTTGTGTTTAATGGCTGCGAGTTAAAACGTCCTTTCAGACCTTCCTGCCAGCGCTGTGGACGAGCACCATAAAAATCGAAAAAATCACTTCCTCCCACTGTGGGATAACCAGATGCAGCCACATAAAGATGACGTGAGTCTTTCTTCCATTCAGTTAGCATTTCTTTTAGAAAATCAACACAACCTTTTCCAACTAATTCATTGCCTTCGCAAAAGAAGGCAAAAGACGGATGATTTCCATATTCCTTAAAAATGCGTTGAGCTTCATCTAAATAGAAAGCATTGGTTGCCTCATCTTCCCCTACCGTAAAACGCCAGTCCGAGTTTTCGACTTGTAAATACAAGCCCAGTTCATCCGCAACTTGAAATGCGGACTCAGGGGGACACCAAGAATGAAAACGAATGCAGTTCAATCCGTAATCTTTATAGACATTCATTACCTTTTTCCACTCTTCATAACCCATCGGAGGATAACCGGTAATGGGGAACTCGCAGGAATTTACAGCACCGCGAATAAATGTAGGAATATCATTTATCGTGAAATGCGTACCTTTTGTTCCAAAGTCACGAATACCAAACTTTATTTTTCGCACATCACTCTTACCGCAACACTTTATCTCGTATTCAATTTTATACAGATTGGGCTCAAATTCATCCCAAGTGTATAGCTTATCTCCCAAATCATAGTAATGTACCAAGTGTATTAAAGAATCCGAACTATCAAAAGTTGTATTTTTCTCCTTTAGATGCAAATCCTGAGAATCATTCAAGAAGTGACAATTTATCCGTATATCGCCTTTAACCGGCAGGTTACTATAGTTTGCAATCTGCGCCACAATCTTTAGCCTTTTTTCTTTTTGTAAAGGATATATCTGCACATCAGCAATATGTACCTTACTCACAGCCTGAATCTCCATACGTCCAATAATGCCATTCCAATTAGTCTGTGTTTCAGCACTGATGGCATGTGTATAGGCTATATCGTGGATGTTTCCATTATCTACCCTGATACGAACAGTATTCCAGTCTCCAAACTTCACACAAGAAGTTATATCATACAAATGTGGCGTAGAAAGACTTTCCTCTTTTCCGACAAATTTTCCATTAATCCACACTTGGCTTTCCCAATGTACTCGTTCCAAAAACAGAAAAAGTTGTTGGTCTTTCCAAGATTCAGGAATAAATATATTTTCTTTCTCATACCAAGCAGCTCCACTATATTCAAACATGCGAGTAAGCCGAAGCGAACTCATATCTTGCGTTTTGAATCCTTTTCCAGCTTGGTCTGTAGACCCCGGCAGAGTTATTTCTTCTGGAAACTTAGATACAAAATTGCTTCCTTTTACCGGAATACTAATATTCAAAGGATCTAATTTGAAGTTCCAGATACCAGCTAATGAAATATGATCTTTTGACGTTTCATTCTGTGCGTGTACTGAAAGCAGACAAAAGCAACTTAATATGAGAAAGAAAATATTACGCATAGAGTCAATATTTTAAGTTATTCATTACATTATTCCAGTTCACCAACAAAAGTTACGACAGACTTTGCCGGAACAACAATCTCATTAGTTTTTATTGCCGTTCCCTTTCCTAGATTGGATGTTTCAGAAGTGGTATAAGGAGTTAAAGTCTGATTCTTCAGTTTCAAATCTTGAAGATTATATTTTCGGTTGACAGAACCGACATTAACTGCCACCAAAACTATCTTTTTGGAAGAACTGTCTTTGTATGCGCTAATCATAACATCTTTACCCTCTTTCTCAGGGTCTGGATTTTCGGTAATAACGGCAATACGCTTCATGCCCGGACGGACAAAGAAAGAATAATTACCCAGCATCCACATAAGTTTGGAGTCTCTGGCAAATCCATCTTTCTTGCAATAATTTGTAACTTGTGAACCATTATTTGTTCCATCATCCAGATATACCAAACCGTCCTTGTAGTCTGCACGGGTAAGAGCTGTCCACCAAGACCAAGAGGAGGCATTTACCAATGTTAAATCATTGTGGATAGTACGTGCAACAAAAAGTGCCGTTTGCATACCCAAATCGCGTTTATTTCCGTTTCCGTTAGGAATTTCGGACTCTCCGGGGCTTTCGAGGATAGAATATTCTGTTTGCCAATATTTTAATCCGCTATGCTCTTTTATTTTATCATTCAAGGCTTTACGATGTGAGACTAAATCCTTGACGGGCCAAACAGTCCAATAACTGTGTCCAGTCATTACTCGTTCTACATTGGGCAGAGAAGCAATGCTCAACGGAGATGACGGATTCCAAAAATCATCAATCTGATTATCAATGTTCTCATCATTTACATTTTTATACAAATATTGAATACTCCCAGCTTCGCCCAATGCTATTTTGGTAGCCAATCCTTTTTTGCTGAGTCTTTCTGATAGTAATTTTACGAACTGAGATATTTCTTCATTAGTGGCGGGAGTCCCTTCCTGGCTGCCTTTACTCCAATCCCACTGTGGCTCATTCACGGGACTTAAATAATCAAATTTAACTCCTTCTTTCTTCTGCAAGTTATCAATGCACTCTACTAAAAAGTCTGCATAATCAGGCATCATACCTGCCTTGATATTCATCCTTTTCTCTTTAATTGAAAAGCCTTTCCCATTTATGGACATATGAACCGGAGCGCTCAGGTTAAAAACCAGAAAACGCTCAACCCCTCTATCACGAGCTGCCTTTAAGAACCATTTCTGTCCTTCATATTTATTCCAATTGTAAGTACCATCAGCTGATAAAAAGCATTCAGACCGTCTCCACTCATCCGCAATGTCGCTATCAAGCCCTTGTTCTGTGCTTCCCGCACCAATGTAAAATCTCCACATGGACAAGCCGATGCCTTTTGGATTTCCATTTTCATCGACTTCCTGGCTAAACAGCCAATCGGCAATTTGATTTTTTTTCTCTTCTGGCCAATATTTTCCTACCATCTGACAGCGCCAAGCATCTGATGCCCCAAAGCCGTCAATCGTCTGCATTTCCTGATTTAAGTCTACTGAAATATTTCTCACCTTATTGTAAACAGGCGGTTCTGGAATCTCCAAATTGGAACTACATGCCGTAACTGAAAACAGCGTACAGATACCTAATATCTGCAAATATTTACTATTTCTCATTTCTATAAAATTTAAGTTTGATCTCTTATGTTTATTAGTAATTAGGATTCTGTGTTACAGTACCAAAACTACGGTCTATTTCCGATTGAGGAATGGGCCATACCAAATGTTTATTGATATCGAAGTTGATACCTTTGTTCTGTAGCTCTTTAAGGTTGCTCGTTTCATACTGATCCGTTGATTCATACATATTGTAACGAACAAAACTTCCATTCGGACCGAACAAACCAGCTATAACGGGTTGATTTGTGGCCGGATCTATCTGTCTCCTAATATCAAACAGACGCAATCCTTCAAATGCCAATTCCATTCTGCGCTCTTTCCAGATAGCATAAAGTACCGCATTACCGGAAACAGTCCCTTTCTTTGGAGAGAGTTTTACCCGGGCACGGATGATATCTACATCATCCATTGCTTCATCAAGCATACCCAAGTGAAAAGCTGCTTCCGCACGGGTCAGATACATCTCTGCCAGACGGATAATCGGTGTATTCAAAGGAGCGTTATACCTCTTATTTTCTAAAGTCCTGCGAGTAGCAATAGGAATATAATATTTACGGATTACGCGGCCAGATTTGTTCTGTGCCAAGTCAAATACATAAGTAGGATTTAAGTCCTCATCACCATATACAGCATCACCACATACCGTTATTGTACTGCGTCTTCTTATCTCATCTTCTTCCGAAAGATAACAATTTTCCAAATCGCTGGTGGGTACTCCCCATCCCCAACCATCCATAATGTCATTGGGGTCTTTACTGGGGAAATTTTCCAAACTTTCACCGCGTCCTCCACAAAGTGTGGAAAGGGGATTGCCCAAAATTTTACCCACTTCAGGACTTGTCTGAACTTCAATAAGCGATTCTATGCCATTGTGATTATTAACGTTCCAAATATCCAGGAAATCAGGTTCAAGTTTACAGCCACTATTCATGATTGTGGTATCTGCATAATGATAAGCTTCTTTCCATTTTCCTTGATATAATGAAACTCTTGCTAATAATGCAGTACAAGTCCATACAGTAGCCCTACCTTTTCCTTCACTTCCATACGTAGTATTTACCATGTGAACGGCTGACTTAAGATCATTCTCTATTTGCTGATATATTTCTTCTTTACTAGAACGTCCTAGATTCATATCATTGGATGATAGCATTTTAAGTACCAATGGTACACCCCCAAAATTGCCTACAAGATCCAAGTAATTATATGCGCGACAAAATAGAGCTTCACCAACATAGGACTTTTTTTTGTCTTCAGAAATAGGAGCTTCGGGAATAGAATTTATGGCAATATTACATGCCATAATATTCTTATATCTCTCCTTGAATAAATCTGTAAGATATCCCATTCTATTGGGAGTGATCAAGTATTCCGAAGCTGGACTGAATCCATCAGCGGATTGTCCGGTATTTCCCATCCAAGCATCATCGGTAGCCGTTTCATTCGTTATTCTGGTATGAGCTATCGGCTGCCAGTCATTATTCAACAATGCACGCTTATACAAGTCAATGACAAAGTCACGACATTCTGTATCTGTCTTAAAATAGTTATCCAAATCTTGAACACCTCTTTTTTCGTGTTCAATAAAATCTTCACAGGACATAAATCCCAATCCCAATGAAGCCGCTATAATGAAAGCAAATATATTCTTTTTCATGATTTACAATCTATTAAAATGTTACATTTACACCTACTGAGTATATACGTTGTACTGGATAAGTCCATCCGCCAAATCCAAAACTCAACACACTACCTGAAACTTCGGGCTCAACGCCGTTATAGCCAGTTAAGGTAAACAAGTTTTGTCCTGCTATATATAATCTCAGTTTATTGACACCGGGAATTTTCTTAAAAGTATACCCCAATTGTAAATTCTTTAATCTTAAGTAAGAACCATCCTCTATGTAGAAAGATGAGAATTTGGTAAAGTTCTCATTATGGTCTTGAGTAGATAAGCGAGGGACATAGTTGGAAGTACCTTCACCATGCCAAGCCATATCAAGCAAGCCGCTCACTTTATTCACTTTTCCACCACTACCGGCGGCATTGTACAATTCTTGAATATTCTGATTAACAAGATCATTGCCAATGCTGGCATAGAAGTTTGCCACTAAATCAAAGTTCTTATAACCTAAATTCAGATTAAGCCCCATCGTCATATCAGCCCATGGAGAGCCAATCTTTGTGCGGTCATCTGCATTCAATTGCCCATCTCCATTTACATCTTTAAATCGAATATCGCCGACTTGCGCATTAGGTTGCAAGAACTGTCCTTTGTTGTTAGTATGGCTATTCAACTCAATCTGATTTTGGAAGATGCCGTCTGCTACGTATCCGTAGAAGAAAGCAGGTTCTTCACCTTCTATTGTCTTTGTCTTTTCACCATTTCCATACAATGGATCTTTATCGCCTGTTAGTTCTGTCATATTCACGTTGAAAGTAGTTAAGTTTAAAGTGCTTCCAAAGGTAAAATCTCCCCAATGGTCATTGTAGCTGATTGTCATTTCAAAACCTTTGGTACGCATAGAACCTACATTTGTCCAAATCTTAGCATCACCCGGATAGCCGGAATAGCTGGGATAAGCTTTCTGAAAAAGCATATCTCTGGTATTCTTTATATAATACTCAAAAGATCCTGTTAAACGATTATCAAATAATCCGTAATCAATACCGAAGTTGTAATCCTCTACAGTTTCCCATTTCACATCCTCATTTTTAACCAAACTGGGGTAAACTGTGTTCACCACATTATCGCCCAAGACATAGTAACCTTGTCCTAATTGAGACATATAAACTCCTGAAGGAAGATTCTGATTGCCTACGCGTCCCCAACCTATTCTGAGTTTAAGGCTATTAAGCACAGACTTTGTGCTTTCCATAAACGGTTCATTAGACATACGCCAAGCTATGGAAGCCGAAGGGAAAGAGGCCCATTTGTTCTTAGACAGGAATTTGGAAGAACCATCCACGCGATAAGTAGCTGTCAGATAATACTTATCATTATAATTGTAAGTTAGTCTACCCAAATAAGACAAAATAGAAGTGGTAGAAGAATTACCTCCGGTTTGTGGATTGACGGTACCGGCATCCAATTCATGCAAATTATCTGAGTTGTTGGGCATCTTTTCATAGCTTCCCCACAAAGTAGTGCTATTCCATTCTTCCAGGGTGTTACCCACCATAAAAGAAAAATTATGCTTATTCGCAAAAGTTTTCAGGTAAGTCAACGTATTCTGCAAACTCCAATTACGATAAGTAGGTTTGTTACGCGTGAACTTGTTGTTTGTCTGAAACTCATGAGCCGCATCAATAACAAAATCCGGTGCAAACGTATTGGAAATTCGAGTATCTAAATCTATGGAGAATTGAGACCTAAATATCAAATCTTTTATCGGTTTGATTTCAAGATAAGCAGAGGACGACAAAGCATAAGAATTATTGCTTTGATTCCATCTGTGAACATAACCAACCGGATTCCAAATTTGAGACGGAGAACGGGAATACAGACTATATTCATTTTCAGTACCATTCAATTCATCTTCAGACTTGAAAATAGGGGTAATCGGATCCACTCTGTCAAAGTCCGACCAATTAGTAGGATTACCCCATGACTCATAACGCGGATTTAATGAGAATCCGGCTGAGAAATGCTTATTAAACTTATAATCGTTGGTAAAACGAGCGGTAAATCGTTTATATCCTCCCTTCTGATAGAAAGAATCTTGCTGGAAATAATTCAAACTAACCGAGTATTTGTTCTTCTCCGTTCCACCCTGCACACCCAAACTTGCATTTAATTGAGGGGTGAACTGGCGAATACCTGCATCCCACCAATTTGTTGTTTTACCTGCAAAAGAAGCGGGATTGTCAAATTCCTCAGGATAACCGGCCTGACGGGCAGCAGTATTCAATATTTCAGCATACTCCACAGCATCTGCCATGTCATAAGGATTTTTCATCTCTTGCACACCATAATGCATATCGAGATAGAATGAAGGTTTGCCTTCCACTCCCTTACGAGTAGTAACCATAATAACTCCATTTGAGGCACGACTACCATAAATGGCACTGGCAGAAGCATCTTTCAAGACTTCGATGCTCTCAATCTCATTGGGATTAAGGAAATTGATTCCTTCGCCCATAGGAACCCCATCAACTACATACAATGGATCAGTGGACAAGTTGATGGTAGAGAAACCTCTAATCAAAACCTTTGGCTGACCACCTGGATTTCCAGCTCCTACAATTGTCACACCAGCCACTTTTCCCTGGAGACTTTCAGTAGCATTGCTCACGTTCATTGACCTTACCTCTTTTCCTTTTACGGAAGAGATGGAACTTGTTAGATCACTCTTTTTCTGTACACCATAGCCTACCACTACCACTTCTTGAAGTAGCTCTGAATCTTCTGCCAAGGTTACATTAATGACAGTTCTATTTCCTACTTTTTCTACAATGGTTTTGTAAGAGATAAAAGAGAATGACAGTTTGGAATCTATTCCGGTGACTGTTATACTGTATTGTCCATTCACATCAGATATACTACCGTTGGTAGTTCCTTCTTCCTGGATATTAACACCTATCAAAGGTTCATTTCTATCGTCAACAATAGTTCCCCGAACCTTTATCTGTGCATTTGCAGCAAGGCAGAAGAAAGAAACGATAAGAGAAAATATAATATTTCTTTTCATGACTATATACATCGTTTAATGATTATTCTTTCAGTAATTTAGCACGTGCAATCTCAGTATCAATAATGAATTTATAACTTCCCTTTTGGTTTACTTTCAAATAAGGTTGGCTTGAACCCATATAATCAATAATACCATTTTCAAGCAAGCGCCAGTATTTACTCCAGCCCGGATAAGTAATGGTTACATTAAGCTGGGTTTCGTTCAGTATGAGAGTTCGTCCAAGTATATACGGATTCTCTGCGTCTGGAGTGAGTAGGCAATCCTTATTGGAAGGATTCCATCCGGCACCCTCAAATCCGTAACCACACATTGTGATATCAGGAGAATCGTGCACTGCTGAAGAAGGTATATAAGGAGTCACAGTATACGTCTGCTCCTTGGTATTTGCCACAATCTCATAATATCCCTTTATAGGCAGCACTATTGGAGCGGCAGAAGGATTGTTTAGTAATTTGCCATTCTCGCCTGATACACCGAAACAATGAGGTTCAAAAGAGTTTTCCTGTCCCAAAAAGTAGATTTCCTTGTTATCACAGTCTGCATAATATTTGAAAGTAAATGTACCATTTGATTTTTTATGATAGAGCATCGGTACTCCACAAACATCGGCTGTTAAATTAGTTCCCTTAGGAACATCGGCCAGGAATAAAGTAACCATTTCGCTGGAAACAGTATATTTAATTTTCTGTGTTTTCCTGTTAGCTTCTACAAAGTTGTCAATTGCTGTTATTTTTAGTTCATACTCTTCCGGTTTGGATGGTAAAGAATAAGTCTTGCTGAAAGAGTACTCTTTCTCGCCGTCTAATTTGATTCTTTCCATGATACCCAGTATCGGTTCTTCCACATATACTGAATCTAAACCTGAATCATCAGTGACTTTAAAGGAAAGTGACAATTCCATCTTGCTCTCCAATAGCTGTACCGTTCCATCTTGTGGTGATACATTTGAAAAATTAGGAGCATTAAAGTCTCCATCCAAATGTAATGTAAGCTCTTTGGTCACAATATTTCCAGAAACATCCTCCAGTGCAAGATTTACTTTATATACATCTTCATTTTTTGTATCCTTTGGTGCTAGAAACTCATAAGCCAATTTATATTCTGTAACTAAAGTATCTGTCGGGAATACAATTTCCTTATCCAGATAAAATTCTGGAATCACAATTTTCAAAGACTTAAGGCCCAAATCATCTTTTAAATCAGCCTTAATCACAAACTTTCTGTTGGGATTAGAATACAATTCATCACGCAACACTTTTATTTCCGGGGCATCAGATGTAGGATAGGAGATACCCTCATCGTCCGAACATCCCATAAAGCAAAGCAGCATTAATAATGCTGATAATCTAAACAAACTCTTCATAATATTAATATTGTTGTTAACTAATAGTTTATTTCTAAGTGAATTACTGTACAGGGAAATGTGTCGATTCTGGCACATCCCTGTACAATAAGAGCAATCACATCCTGAACACTTGTTTATTCACATCAAGTCTTTTTACCTCTTCATAATATTCTTCTGCTAATTCCTTCTCTCCTATGCCACTGTATCCTAATGCCATAACATAATAGCAATGAACCTTGTTACGTACATTCAGGTCATCCTCCCAGATCGCAAGTTCTGGTAAGGATACTGCGAAATAATCGATTTTGCATTCATCGAAGAGATGTTTCTTGCCGTGGTTAATCAGTTTATTGAAGCGGCTGCGTGCTTTACTCTCTTCTCCCAATGCCCTCCAGGCAAGTCCCTGATAGAAAATCTTGTCAGGTTGTTGGTCATTATAGTAAAATGCCTGTTGAGGCTCGCTGGAACCTTGTGTCGCTTTCATTAAATACTTAGTGGATTCAACTTCGTTGCCCAGCTTTTGGTAGGCTATTCCTTTATAGTAGTCCACTTCATTCTCTTCGGCGTTGATCAGTTTGCCTTCACCCAGATTGTGCGGATAATGTTCTGTCTCTTTTAAAAGGCTGATGGCTTCCGCATAGCGGTTCTCTTTAATAGCTTTCTTGGCAAGTTCTACCCGGCAGAGAATATATTGCCCTGTGACTTTACCTTCACCACCTTCCCACGGATGGAATTTTTGTGCGGCTATCAGTCTTTTTGCCTTTTCATACTCTCCTAACTGATTATAGAGGGTTATTCGTTCTATGCATAAGTCATCCCGTTGTGCCACCAATTCCTGATGTGCCTCAAGAAGAGCCAGGCGTTCTGCATGGGGTTTTCCCATTTTCTTGTACAGTTGGTCCAACTCCATAAAGATACGGGAGTCCGTTTCATCCAGTTCGAATGCTTTTTCCAATAATCTGCGCGCTTCTTCTTTCCTGCCTTTCTTGTTGTAATAAGCCAATGAGAGGTTGCGTAGAGCTGTAGGGAACTGGTTATTGATCTCTACTGATTTTTCCCAGCAGGCAATAGCTTCTTCATAACAGCGGTGTGCATACCAGAAGTTTCCCAGATAGTAGGGAGCTTTGAAATCTTCCGGATTCATCTTCATGGCATCTGCCAATACATTTATTTCGTCAATTCTGTTGGGGAAGCATTTGTGAGGAGACAAATTTTGCGCCTTCCGGTACCATTGCAATGCCAATTTCGTATCTCCCGACATCGCTGCAAAATATCCTGTCATGTAGGCTGCCATGGGGTAAATGGCGGTTTCTCCATCCATATAGGTGTGCATTATCCGGGATGCTTCCTCGTACATTCCGGCTGCGGCAAAGTCGAATGCGTATTCAATATAGTTATGTACACTGCCGTTAAGCATCTCTTTCATCTCTTGTAAATAAGTAGAGACGTTTTCGATGAAATACTTTTCAAAGCGGCATCCTAAATTGAATTTATCAATGGTCAACGATTCTCCGATGAATTTTAATGCTTCATCTGTTTGTCCGGAATACCTTAGAATAGAGGCTTTAAGCTGGCGCGCCTTATGGTTGTGCCAGTTGTGTATGAGTGCCAGGTCGATATGTTCCAAAGCGGCGGTCCAGTCCTTTCTGATACAGTCTATTTGGGCTACACCGAAATATCCTGCATCTCTCCAGGCTGAATTCCAGGTCGATTTGTAATAAGCATTGTATGCTTCATCATATTTACCTTGCATTTTCAGGCTCCATCCTAAATTGTAATAGGGCTCTCCGTCATATGGGTTAGGACTACGCTCTGTCAGTGTAGCTATGGCTTTATGGAAATATTTCTCAGCTTCTTCAAACTTTCCGCGGCGCATATTCAATAAACCGACTGCGTTGTTGCAACGGGCGTCACCGGGTTCTCTGTCCAGAGCTTCCCTATAATAAGCCATAGGGTCATATGTGGCATGACGATATTGTTCCAGATGCAATCCGGTTAAGAAAAGCTGTTCTATGGAAGCTATCTCTTCGGGTTGTTTAGCTGCTTTGGCGGGATCTGGTGTGGGCTTTATTTCCGGTTTGTCGGCCTTATACTCTAAAAGAACTCTTCCATCACTATTGTATATGGAGAGGATGAGTTCTTCCGGCAGTTGTCCGGCAGTCTCTACTTGAGTTTTAAATATGCTTTCCGGGGAAAGGGCTGTTATCTGGCTTAGCAGGATTTTTCCGGTTATATCTTTTAATTCGATTTTGATGTCTTCTTGCTGTCCGGTTGCATATACTATGATATGGGCGGTATTATCCGCTACGTCCAGGTTCAGAATGAAATCTTTGGATGCATTTTTAACGTATCCTACTTCGTTGTATGGCATGAAGTATTGCATCCATGATTTTTCTTCGTAAGGTTGCAGCCAGGTAAAGTCCGGTTGGTTGTCTGTGTAGACTCCGGTCATCAGTTCAATATAAGGGCCGTCTTCATCGGTGAGGTTTCTGTCCCAGGCAATCCCGAAATCACCGTTACCCCAGGTCCATTGTTTTTTGCCGGGGGACAGATGATGGTCGGCTACGTGTAATAGTCCTGCCTGTACATTTTCCTCATAACCACCGACAAAGTTATAGCGTGACTGGATAGCCATGTATGAAGTAGGGACAGGGATATTCTTATATTTGGAGATGTCAACCCCTTCCGAGTAATCTTGTTTGTAATATACTCCTGTGGCAATCGGAAAGTTGGATACATCTCTTTTCCCGTGGTCAAAGACGGCATGCACATCGGGTGGAAAAACCGAGTGATAATGGTCGTTGACAACTACGGCAGGGTTGGCCCACCATAGGAAAGTTTGCGGGAAAGGAGTACGGTTGTAGACCTTGACTTTGATTTCCAGATAGGATTTGCCCGGATGTAGTGTGAATCCCTGCATTCCCTTCATATTGAACATGCGTTCCACCTCATTACACCATACGGTTTTACTGCCGTCCGCATTTTCTTCAATGGTGCAGTCGGTGGGAAGGTAAGTACTGGGACGGTGGTGCTGAGGCCAGTTAAATTCTATTCCGCCTGATATCCAGGGGCCGGTCAATCCTACCAATGCAGGTTTGATGACTTGGTTGTAATATACAAAATGGCGTTTCTTTACTTTATCGTAGGCCATTTGCACGCGTCCACCCAATTCCGGCAGTATCATTATCTTGAGATATTCATTTTCAAGAAAATAGGCTTTGTATTCCTTCTCCTTCTTCTCATCGCATATTTTTTCAACAACAGGATAGGGATATACTACTCCCGAACTTCCCTGATAAACGCGTTTCTCCAGGAAAATAGGGTTTTTCTCTTCCTCGCCTATTTCGTAGGTTGGAAGCTTTACGGTCTCTTTCCAGACTTTTACTACTCCTTTTTCAAAAAGAGTGGGCTGAATCAAATATTCTGTAATCTTTTCCATAAGGTATTTATTATTTTTTGAGACAATAAGGGTGATTTAAACGGTGAACAGGCTTCATCGCTTAAGTAAAAATGAATTTAAAAAGTGATATTCTTATTTTAATTAGTCAGTTCTTTTTCAATGCTTTCCAAAGATTTTCCTTTCGTTTCGGGCAACTTGATTTTGATGAATATAAATCCGAGAATACATATAATCCCGTATAGCCAGAAAGTGCCGTAAGCTCCTAATCCGGAGTTCAATAGCGGGAATGTATATGTCAGAACAAAGCACGCAGCCCAAAGGGAAAAGGTGGAAACAGCCATTGCCATACCACGTATGCGGTTCGGGAATATTTCAGATAATACCACCCAAGTCACGGGAGCCAAAGTCATGGCATAACAGGCGATGGCTAATACTACCATTGTCAGTACTGCTATTCCGGTAATGTTGAGGTAGTAGCATACTCCCATGATTATATAAATGCAGGCCAATCCCGAAGCACCGAACAACATAAGCGAACGGCGTCCTAACTTGTCTACAGTGTACATACCCACAAAAGTGAATATTACATTCGTCACGCCCGTCACTACAATATTAAACAGAATGTCGGAAACACCATAACCGGCTGCCGCAAAGATTTCTTGTGCATAATTGAAAATGACATTGAGGCCACACCATTGTTGGAAAGCTGCGATAACGATACCTATCAATAATATCCCCGGCATTTTTCCCTGGAAGAGCAGGCGGATATTTACTTTCTCTTTGGTTGCCTGCAAAACAGTTCTTATGGTCGCAACCTCTGTTTTTGCATATTCTTTTCCACCTATACGGCTTAAAATACTTTCGGCTTTGGTGTATTGGTGTTTGGTGGCCAGCCAACGGGGACTTTCAGGAATGAAGAATACCAGAATAAAGAACAGTAACGAGGGAACAACTTCTGCCCAAAACATCCAGCGCCATCCCATTTGCCCATTCCACGTATTCAGCATATCCTCACCGGCTATCACCGGATCTGCAATCAGCCAGTTGGCAATCTGGGCGGCCAGAATACCTAATACTATTGTCAGCTGATTGATAGATACGAATTTTCCCCTTACCTCACCGGGAGAGACTTCGGCAATATACATAGGTGAGAGATTGGAAGCGATTCCGATTCCGATACCGCCAAATATACGGTAGAAAATGAACCAGTCAATGTCATTCACAGCTCCTGTTCCGATTGCAGAGACGGTAAATGTGATGGAGGCAGCTATCATGAGAGGTTTACGTCCGTACCGGTCGGATAGGACACCGGCAACCATGACTCCTATTAAACAACCGAGGATGGCACTGCCCATAACCCACCCTTGCATGCCGGGAGAATTGGCTATTCCGAAGAAAACTTCATAGAAAGGTTTGGCGCCACCGATAACTACCCAATCGTATCCGAAAAGTAGTCCGCCCATGGCTGAAACTAATGAAATAAGCAAGAGGTAAAAATTGTTGCTAATAGATTTTGTTTTCATGATATCAGTTTTAATGTATGGCAAATGTATGCCTTAAAAGTCAATAAAAAAATGCAGATTGTTATCAAAAGTATGTATAATCTTATTATATTTATCAGTGGAATACCTCGAAAATACTACAAAAACAGGTATACATGTAAAATACTATGAGAAATATGTAAAAATCAACCAAAATTATATATCATGGAAAAAGTAGCGGAAGGCTTTAAAGGAGAGAAGGCTATTGTTACACCTTATAATATACGTAACCTTCAACGGGAGAATAATATTACAAAGCAATTATTTGTCAGTCACATAGGCTACTATCCTCGTGCGCAATTCCATTTCAGGGAGAGGGAACAAGGAACGAATGAGAATGTTTTTATATATTGTGAAGAAGGGTGTGGCTGGATTGCCTATAATGGTGAAAAGCATATCTTGAATAAAAACCAGGCCTTTATATTACCTGCCAATGAAAAACATGCATATGGTGCTGATGAGGTTAACCCATGGAGCATTTACTGGATACACTTTTGTGGCGAGAGTGTGACTATGTTCTCATCTATAATAGGTAAGATTATATCTCTGGAAGAGTCGGACAAAAGCCGTTATGATGACCGTTTTCTACTATTCGAGGAAATGTTTCAGAATCTGGAAATGGGGTATAACCCTGAAAATCTGGAGTATGTAAGCTTCTGCCTGATGCACTTTCTCGCTTCTTTGAAGTATATTAATCAGTTTAGGGAAATAAAAAAGGTGAGGGAAACTGACTTTGTACAGAAAAGCATCTCGTATATGAAAGAGAATATGGAGACTAAAATCACGCTGGAAGATATAGCGCAGCATGTGAACTACTCTGCATCCCATTTCAGCGCTTTGTTTTCGGAAAGAACTTCTTATGCTCCGATGGAATATTACAATCAGCTGAAAATCCAGCGTGCTTGTTCTTATCTGCAATTCTCTGACTTAAAAATCAAGGAGATTGCTTTCCGGTTGGGATATTATGACCAGTTTCATTTCTCGAAGGCATTCACAAAGGAAATGGAGATTACTCCCAAAGAATATAGAAGCAGATATAAATAATTTAGGTTTCGTATGTGGTCTGCAAGGTCCCCTTATTATCTTTCAGTTCTTTCATATCTCGTCAACCGTACTACCCATCGGTTTTCCGGCTGAAAGAATCTTCTGAAAGAATGATAGTCATTAATAAAGGCTATTCTATTAGAAACTTTTGCAGCGGAAAGTTCACGTGTTTCACAGATATATAGATGGGAGACGTTGGATATATAGATGGGAGATGTTGGATATATAGATCGGAAGTGTTGGATATATAGATGGGAGACGTTGGATATATAGATGGGAAATGCTGGATATATAGATGCGTTAATATAAACACCCGAATGTAACCGTTACATTCGGGTGTTTATATTAAGGAGGCTATAGAAGGGAGTTAGCTCCACCTTGAAAGATATTAGCGTGAACTTAGTTTCCTTCTATATATTATCACCAATATCATAATTCCAATCACCATCAACGCCAGTGCTGCGTAAGCGATGCCCTCCGTCACGTGCAGGCTCTTTGGGTCAAAGCGCATTTCGATGGTGTGTTTTCCGGCAGGGACGTACATGGAACGCAGGATGTAGTCGGCACGCGCAATGTCGGCAGGCTCTCCGTCGATGGTAGCTATCCAGCCATCCGGATAATAGATTTCGGAGAATACAACTACACCGTCTTTCGAATTATTGGTTTCGTAGACCAAGCAGTTAGGTTCGTAGCTTGTCAGACGGACGCTTGAGAGACTGTCTTTATAAGAAGTCGTTACATCCTTCAGGATTTCTTTAAAGCGGGCGTCTACTACGGCTGTTTCCGTTGGTAATATTGTGTGCAGAGCGTCAATTTCCTGATTGGCATTATCCACGTATTCTACCTTATCTACAAACCACGCATTGCCGTAGGCATACGGGTTCATAATAGGGATGGTCTGGTTTTGCCCGGTAGGAAGGATGAAATACTTCGTATTCAACATATTTAATATGTGGAGTTTAGAAAAGTCCACGCTATCCATTTTTCCGCCTGCGCCGGCTATGGCTTGATAAGCAACTTGCATCTCAGGAGTAATATGATGCTCTATCATTTCTTGATAGCGGCGCAGTTTGGCGGCATGATAACCGGCTACGCTCTTGTGCCAGTAAGAGGTTCGGTTTTCACTGAATGCATCTCTGGAAAGGCTGAACACACGATAGTTGGGGTCAGTATCTTGCAGGATTATTTCGTCAGTTTCCGTTTTCTTAAAAGTATCGACCTGGGCAGAGCGGGGTACAAATTGGTCGTCGTGCAGATAACGTTTGTTTACTCCCCACATATCTACCACACAAAGAATGGTGATACCGGCAATTACTACTATTTTCTTTAGTTTACCGCTATAGTAGCACCACAGTAACGTACAGCCGATTACAACGATAATGAAGCTGCGCAACGCATCGGAACTAACCATTGCAGCACGCATCTCTCCCAGGTTAGAAAGGATTCCGGACAATTCTTCCTTGGGAATCATTCCCTGGTTGACTGCATTCTGCAACATCTGAGCCTCCTGGGCAGGAACAAATGAAGAACTGAAAGCTCCCGGTATGATAACCAGTATCAAGGCTACGCCTGCCGTTAACACAAAACTGATGCCTACGAATTTCAGCTTATTTTTCAGTATTTCCGGTTCTTCCAGTATCTTTTTCAATGCGAAGATTGCCAGCAATGGAATTGTGAACTCCGCAATGACGAGAATGGACGATACGGCACGGAACTTACTATACATAGGTATGTAGTCGATGAAGAAATCCGTCAGCGGCATAAAGTTCTTTCCCCATGCGAGAACGATGGAGAAGAAAGTCGCTCCGATTAGTGCCCACTTCAGTGGTCCTTTGACAATGAAGCAACCCAGGATGAAAAGGAATAATACAAAAGCACCTACATAGACGGGGCCTGATGTCATGGGCTGGTCTCCAAAATATTGAGGCAATTGCTGGTATAATCCGGCATACATCGGGTTGGCCTTTTCCATGGCTGTCTCGTTTGCAACGAGGGGAATGGAAGCACCGCCTTTAAAATTAGGCACTAACAGGGTCCATGTCTCTCCGATACCATAACTCCAATGAGTGATATAATCGCGATCCAGTCCGCTGCTGGTTTGCTTGGCGGCATCACCGGTTTCCACAAGTTCACTTTTGCCGCGCATGGTTTCTTTGCTGTACTCGTAAGTGTGGTACAGGTTCGACAGATTGATACATATACCGATAAGTGCAGCTACTGCAAGCACCCCGCTTGCTTTAAGGAATTGCGGTAAGGTTTTGTTGCGCCATGCATCTTCAAAGTAAGCTCCTACAATGAACAGGATGACGAACAGGAAATAATAGCTCATCTGCACGTGGTTTGACAGGATTTGCAGGGCAACGAACAGTGCTGTGACGATACCTCCTGCCAGATACTTACCCCGGTAGGCCAGTACGATACCTGCTATTGTGGGTGGAATATAGGCCAGTGTGATAAATTTCCATATATGTCCGGCAGATATCAGGATGAAGAAGTAGGACGAGTACGCCCACATCAATCCCCCTAATCCTGCCAGCCATACCGGTATGCCAAATGCACGCAACAGGATGAAAAAGCCCAGCATCAGAATGAAAGTCAGGTTCACGTATGTGGGAAGGAACAGTTGGTATACCTTCTGTATCCACGTCAATGGTTTCGTCGATTCATAGCTGGGAGCTATCTGATAGGTTGGCATACCACCGAACAATGAGTTTGTCCAGCGTGTATATTCACCGGTTTCTTGGCGATACTTTGCTGCCTCTTGTCCGGCACCGGCACCGGCAGCTGTGTCATGTTGGAAAAGAATGCGGTTTTCTATATCCGCCGGGAAGAAATAGGCGAACGAAAGAACTGCAAAGATAAGAATGACCAGGAGGTCGGGGAGGAGCTTCTTCATAAAAACGGGATTTTTATGAAATTGACAATTGACAATTGACAATTGACAATGGCTATGCAGAATGACGGCGCAGCCTAATTGTCAATTGTCAATTGTCAATTGTCAATTTCGTTATTTTAATAACGATAGTGTTCAGCCTTATACGGTCCGTCCACGTTTACACCGATATAAGCGGCTTGTTCGGGAGTGAGTTTTGTCAGTTTCACACCGATTTTTTCGAGGTGCAGACGTGCCACTTCTTCATCAAGATGTTTGGGAAGACGGTAAACACCGGTTTCGTATTTCTTGTTGAACAGTTCGATTTGTGCCAAAGTCTGGTTGGTGAACGAGTTGCTCATCACGAATGACGGGTGACCGGTGGCGCAACCCAGATTGACCAGACGTCCGTCGGCCAACAGGATAATGCTGTGTCCGTCGGGGAAATAGTAGCGGTCTACCTGCGGTTTGATGTTGACATGCTTGATGCCGGAATAATGTTTGAGCGCATCCACCTGGATTTCGTTATCGAAGTGACCGATGTTGCAAACAATGGCCTGGTCTTTCATTTTCTCCATATGGTCGATGCGGATGATATCTATGTTGCCTGTGGTAGTAACAAAGATATTACCTTCGGTGCAGGCTTCTTCCATCGTTACTACTTCAAAACCTTCCATTGCAGCTTGCAGGGCGCAAATCGGGTCTACTTCCGTAACCAGTACACGTGCGCCGTAGGAACGCATAGAGTGTGAACATCCTTTACCTACATCACCGTAGCCGCAAACTACTACTACTTTACCTGCAATCATCACGTCCGTAGCGCGTTTAATGCCATCTGCAAGAGACTCGCGGCAACCGTACAGGTTATCGAATTTGGACTTCGTTACGGAGTCGTTCACGTTGAATGCCGGGAACAGCAATTTACCTTCTTCCTGCATCTGGTACAGGCGGTGTACACCTGTGGTCGTTTCTTCTGATACGCCGCGTACTTCGGCAGCTACACGATGCCAACGTGTAGGGTCTTCTGCCAATACACACTTCAGAATAGCATTTAACTCAATCTCGTCTTCCGCATGAACTTCTTTATCCAGCACAGAAGCATTGTTCTCAGCCTCATAGCCCACGTGTATCATCATGGTAGCGTCGCCACCATCGTCTACAATCACTGTAGGACCTTTACCGCCGGGGAAGTTCAGTGCCTGGAGTGTACACCACCAGTAGTCGGCCAGTGTTTCACCTTTCCAGGCAAATACAGGCACGCCGGTTGCGGCAATAGCGGCTGCGGCATGGTCCTGGGTCGAGTATATGTTGCAGGAGCACCAGCGCACTTCGGCACCCAGTGCTACGAGGGTTTCAATCAGTACCGCTGTCTGGATGGTCATGTGCAGGGAACCCATGATACGAGCACCTTTCAACGGTTTTGTTTCTCCATACTTTTCGCGAAGAGCCATGAGGCCGGGCATTTCTTGTTCTGCCAGATCGATTTCCTTGCGACCGAAGTCGGCAAGCGTAATGTCTGCCACCTTGTAGGGCAGAGTAGAGAATAATTCTTTAGACATATCTATCAATGATTTTAAATAAAAAGTGGTGCAAAGATAGAACATTCTGATTAGTAGGACAAAAGCTATTCGTTTTTTTTAAATAAAAGCTCGGAATATATGTTGATATAATTGAAAAGATATGTATATTTGCTTCTCCAAAATAATACTAAGCAATATATTTACCTTGAAATGAGGGATTATAACGATAAAACAAAAGAAGAACTACTGGATATAATCCGGGAATTGGAAGAGCAACTGGCAAGTCGTCCTCCCCAGCAAGCTCCATGTCCGGATGAAAATCCGGGGGCCTTCAGTAAAAAATATGGTAAAGAAATACTGGATGCTATCCCGGATATGTTGACCATATTCGACTTCAATCTGGACTATATCGAATTACTCTCCTCTCCTGAAACGAATCATGTGGAAGGCTTGTCCGGTGATGATACATCACGTCCTAACCTTAAAGACATAGTGCCGGAATCAGAATACCGTAAGATCCGTGCCAATATGGAGAAGGTGATACGTACCCGCCAGCCCAGTATCGGAGAACATTCATTGCTGTTTGAAGGAGAGATGCACCATTATGAAAATTTGGTGTGTCCGTTGGGAGACCAGTATCTGCTGTGCATGTGCCGGGATGTTACGAGCCGGGTGAATGCCCAGCGTGAATTGGCTGCCGCCCGTATAAAAGCGGAAGAGGCTGACCGGTTGAAGTCTGCTTTCCTTGCCAATATGAGCCATGAGATACGTACACCGCTGAATGCGATTGTTGGATTTTCGAGACTGGTGGTTGACCCGGGATATGAGGGGGATAAGGACGATTATTGCAACATCATTGAGAAGAACTCCGAATTACTGTTATGCCTGTTTAATGATATTCTGGACTTGTCGTCAATGGAGGCGGGTTCTTTGGAATTCAGGAAGGACAAAGTGAATATGTATGCCGCTTGCCTCGAAGAGTACACCAGGCACCGGACAAAGGTGAGTGAAGGAGTTAAGCTGATATTGGATGATAGTGATAAGAATTTGTATGCTGCGGGAGACAGGTCGCGCGTCATGCAGGTGTTGATGAACTTATTGAGCAATGCTGTAAAGTTTACTCCTGCCGGAGAAATTCATTTGGGATATGAACAACGAGGTAATATAGTGCAGGTTTATGTGAAAGATACAGGTCTTGGTATTCCCGCCAGTCGGGTTGCGAAGATTTTTGAACGTTTCGGAAAGATTAATAATTTTGCCCAGGGTACCGGGCTGGGGCTGACTGTTTCCCGTATGTTGGTAGAGCGGATGGGCGGACGGATATGGGTACGTTCGGGTATGGGAATAGGGACAACGTTCTTCTTTACGTTACCGATGGTTGAATAAGTTGAAAATTGTGCTTCAGTGCAGATTACTCAACCGTTGATTTTCTGATAATGATATTCGATTCCAATGTGATGGTCTGGTCGGGAATTGAGAAATCATTGATTTTCTCAAGAATAAGGCGGACGGCAATTGTGGCCATTTCATCAACCTGTTGCTCAACAGCAGTTAGCGGTGGGTGTACCAAGGTCGATAAAGCAGTTCCTGACATACAGCAGATTGCAACTTCACTCGGAATAGCTATGTTGTGTTCTTGTAGTGTCCGTTTTGCACCTAATGCCTGCGTCTCTGTGAAACAAAAAACTGCATCAAAAGGGATGTCAAGACTTAAAACCTTCTTGATTGCATTGGCACCATCTTCAACACTGATACCTGATTCGATGGCATATCGTGAATCGTAGGGAATATGGAATTTAGCCAATGCATCGCGATAGCCTTTCTTGCGGTCAATCGTATTTTGGATATGACGAGGTCCGGTCAGATGGAGAATTTGTTTTTTCCCTGAGCGTATAAGATGTTCAACCATGAAGAATGACTGGGTATAGTCATTGCTCTTTACTCCAGGAACGGAGATATTGGAAATTGTACGGTCGAAAAGGACTATCGGGATATGCCGATCCAAAAAGCTCTGGTAAACATCAAGATTGGCGGTATTGTGGCAGGCACTGATCAGAATGCCCTCAACGCGCGCATTATCAAACATTGTTAGGTTTACGCGTTCAGTCTCTGGATTTTCGTCAGACAGTGCCAGAATAACGCGATAGCCTTGCTGATTCAACAGACTTTGGGCAGCGGTGATGAAACTCATGGAGAATGTGGTTGTCATTTCAGGAACCATAATTCCGATAATGCGTGTACTCCTCAACCGTAGGTTGACGGCCAGTTCATTGCGACGATATCCCATCTCGTTAGCCGTTTCAACGATTTTCTGCAACGTTTCCTTGCTAACGTTTTTACTGTCTCCACTTAATGCTCTTGACACAGTTGATTTTGATAGTCCTAAAGCAACTGCTATATCTTTAATTGTAACGTACCTCATGGTTATGGTGTGTTTTCTGCAAAATTAGGACTTTTATCTATTCATATACTAAAAATGAATGCCAATATCTTCTAAAATATACGATTTAACGTTGGGAACGGTTGCGTAAAATGGGAACGGTTGCGGGAACGGTTGCGTAATTTTTTTCTTGAAAAATCCTTGTAACACAGTTAAATAGGACTTAGCTTTGCGTTGTAGAGAGGACGAATGAGACTGTTCGTTTGAGACTAATTAACTAATTTAATGCTATAATAAAATGAAAAGCACAATGAAGGTTGCAGTGATGTTGGGAATTGGTCGGATGGGATTTGAAGAACGCCCCATTCCAGAGGTTAAGCCCAATGAAGTATTGGTTAAGTTGAAGTATGTGGGTGTCTGTGGGTCGGATATTCATTATTATGAAACCGGGAGAATTGGAAACTATATCGTCCAGCCTCCTTTTATGTTAGGTCATGAGTCTGGTGGCATTGTTGTCAAATTGGGGCAGAACGTTAAACATCTGAAAGTGGGCGATAAAGTGGCGCTCGAACCTGGTAAGACATGCGGTCATTGTCACTTTTGCCGTGAAGGGAAATACAATCTTTGTTCTGATGTGGTTTTCTTTGCTACTCCTCCGGTAGATGGAGTGTTTGCGGAATACGTAGCACATGAAGCCGATCTCTGTTTTAAACTTCCTGAGAATGTTGATACGCTTGAAGGTGCACTTATTGAACCGTTGGCTGTGGGGTTTCATGCTGCGAACCAAGGTGAAGCACATGTCGGCCAAACGGCAGTGATTTTCGGTGCAGGATGCATTGGCTTGGTTTCGTTAATGGCACTCAAAGCCGAAGGCGTCAACACGGTCTATGTTGTAGATATCATGGAAAAGCGTTTGGAAAAAGCGTTGGAAGTTGGCGCAACCGCTGTGATAAATTCAAATATGGTCAATCCGGTTGAGGAGATCAATAAGCTGACTGCCGGTGAGGGTGTTAATCTTGTCATTGAAACTGCCGGTATGGAAATTACCACCCGTCAGGCTATTGATGTTGCCCGGAAAGGTTCGAACATTGTTCTGGTAGGGTATTCTAAAAGTGGGGAGATGACATTGCCTATTAGTTTGGCAATAGATAAGGAACTCACATTCAAGTCGGTATTTCGTTATCGTCATATTTATCCAATGGCTATTGAGGCTGTGGCCTCTGGAAAAATTGATCTGAGAAGTATTGTGACCAATATTTTTGACTTTGATGATATTCAGAATGCGATGGATATGAGTGTCAGCGATAAATCGAATATTGTAAAATCAGTAATTAAAATCTGATAAGCTATGAAAACAAAAACAGTTGTTGGTTTGGGAGAAGTCCTTTGGGATGTTTTCCCTGAAGGAAAGAAGTTAGGCGGAGCTCCTGCAAATTTCGCCTATCATGTGGCTCAACTGGGGCTTGACGGTATCGTGGTGAGCGCCATAGGTAACGATGAATTAGGTGATGAGATTGTAGCCTGTTTTGAGGACAGAGGATTACCACACATGCTTGAGAACTCGTCGTGTCCTACCGGAACCGTTCAAGTTAGTATTAATGAGCGTGGTGTTCCTCAATATACTATCGAAGAAGGTGTGGCGTGGGATAACATACGGTATAACGAAACATTGAAAGCATTGGCAAATCGAGCCGATTGCGTTTGTTTCGGTTCGTTAGCTCAACGTAATTCCATATCGCGAAATACTATTGAGCAGTTTCTTAACGATATGCCTACCGGTTCTTACAAGGTTTTTGATATCAATCTGAGGCAACACTTTTACACAAAGGAACAGATTGAAAAATCGTTTTCTTTGAGTAATATCTTGAAACTGAATGATGATGAACTTGATAAGGTTTGTAATATGTTTGATGTTATGGGTACTCCACTCCAACAGTGCCAGACACTCCTTACAACGTATGGTTGGAAAATGTTGATTCTGACTTGTGGCGAGATGGGAAGCTATGTCATTACTCCTAACGATATATCGTTTCTGGAAACTCCCAAAGTGAAAGTTATTGATACAGTAGGAGCGGGTGATTCTTTTACGGCTGCCTTTTGTACATTGCTCTTGAAAGGTGAATCTGTTAGGAAAGCTCATCGGAGAGCAGTTGATGTCTCGGCTTATGTTTGTACCCAGGCAGGGGCAATGCCAGTGTTACCAAACCACCTTAAGTAGTACTTCCTAACGATAGATACAATGAAAAATGTCAGATTACAGTTATTCGTCTCATTCTTGTTGTGTGCTTGCTTTCTGCATGCCCAGCAGGCCAAATATATCTTTTTTTTCATAGGAGATGGAATGGGATTAAATCAGATACAGATGACAGAACTATATGGTGCTGAACTTCAGGGTAATATTGGGATAACTTCCTTATTGTTTACGCAATTTCCAATGGCAACCATTGCAACCACTTATTCTGCAACAAATGGTGTGACCGATTCGGCAGCTTCGGGTACTGCACTGGCTACAGGTGTGAAAACTCGTAATGGCTGTATTGGTGTGATGAAAGATAAGGTTACACCCCTGAAGAGTATTGCAGTAAGAGCCCGGGAAGCTGGATGTAAGGTTGGTGTAGCATCAAGTGTAGCCGTTAACCATGCAACACCGGCTGCATTTTATGCTCATAATGAAAATCGAAAAAACTACAATGCCATTGGTCATGATCTTGTAGCTGCCGGATTTGATTTTTATGGTGGTGCTGACTTTTGGGGTGTAACTCCTCAGGATTCAATAGGACTTTATGACCTTGCCCGTAGCAATGGTTATACGATAACCCGTGGTTACAAAGAATTTCAGAAGAAAGCCCGTACGTCGGATAGAATGATTCTGTTTCAAAAGATTGCAGTGTCGAAGATAGATAGTCGTACAACTCCTTATGCCATTGATCGTCAAAAAACAGATTTGACACTGTCGGAGATTACACGTGCAGGTATCAAGGTCTTAACCAAAGACCCGAAAAAAGGATTTTTCTTCATGATTGAGGGTGGAAGTATTGATTGGGCATGTCATAGTAATGATGCAGCAACGGTAATTCATGAGGTTCAGGACTTGGATAGGGCTATAGGTGTTGCTTATGAATTTTATCAGCAACACCCTGATGAAACATTGATTGTAGTGACAGCCGATCACGAAACCGGTGGGCTTGGGTTGGGCACCGGATCGTATGAATTAAACCTGAGTGTTCTCAGTAACCAAAAAATCAGTGAGCGTGAGTTTTCAAAGGTACTCGGTAATTTAAGAAAGAAATGCAATGGGTATGTTTCGTGGGACATCGTTAAGAATTCGCTCAGTGAGAACTTTGGTTTTTGGAAAAAGATTCGATTGACTCTGCAACAAGAGGAACGATTGAAAATAGCCTATGAAAGCTCGTTTATCAACAGTGCCAGCCTGGTCGAAAGTGAATATCAAAAAGATGAAACTATTGCAGCCGAAGCAAAAAAAATCATCAATGAGATTGCTCTTGTAGACTGGATTAGCAAAGGTCATTCGGCGAGTTTCGTGCCTGTATTTGCTCTTGGAGCTGGTGCAGAGAATTTCCAAAGCCGTACTGATAATGCCGAAATCCCCCGAAAGATCGCAGAGATAGGTGGCTATGGGTTGGAAGATTAACATTTTTCATTAGGGTTTAATATTGTTTTTGGGTAACTTAATGTTCTTGAGTCGGTTTAAGAACGTTTATAAGATAGAATTGTAAATTATAAATAGAACTAATTGTTTAACCTTTTTTATGGATATGATACACAGTTTATTAGGGACTTTCAGAATGAAACTTTCCCATCTATGTCGTGCTACGTTGATACTGGTGTGCTCGTTTTTCAGCATATTTATAGCCAGTGCAAATGGTATAGAAGATTCTCCCGGATCAGAGCGGGAAATAACAGGTTACGTTCAGGATGCTCAGGGCGAACCGGTCATTGGAGCGAGCATCAGAGTAAAAGGAACAACTGCCGGCACCATTACTGATGTGAATGGGTATTATAGTGTAAAAGTGGCAAGTGGAGCAACTTTAGTCATCTCTTTCATTGGATACAGAACTGAAGAAGTGAAAGTGGGTAGCCATAATACCATCGACGTTATCCTTCAGGAAGACTCAGAACTTATAGATGAAGTGGTGGTTATTGGTTATGGTATTGCTAAAAAGAAAGATCTGACGGGTGCTGCTGCCAATATTAAAGGTGACAAGGTTGCCGAACGTCGTACTACGCAATTGGCTACAGCCCTTCAAGGTGCTGTGTCGGGTGTGTTAGTGACTCGCTCAAGCAGTGAACCCGGAGCAGGTGCAAGTAATATCCTGGTGCGTGGTGTAACCACAATTGGTGATTCGTCACCTCTGATCGTGGTTGATGGTATTCCCATTGATAACATCAATGATGTTAATGCTAATGACGTGGAAAGCATCACGGTATTGAAAGATGCGGCTTCGGCTTCCATTTATGGGTCTCGTGCAGCAGCCGGTGTAATCCTGGTGACGACCAAGCGTGCGGCTGACAAAGACTTGCGCATCAGTTATAACTTCGAATATGGTATTGAAATTCCCACAACCCAGCCTAAGCAGGTTGACTTCCAACGTTATCTTGAAATGGTTAACGAGTTGAAGTACAATGACAACCCTGCCGGAGGTCTTTACACTGTTTATACCGAGGATCAAGTTAATAATTGGGTAAACAACAATAAAACCGATCCGGATAACTATCCGATAACAGATTGGTATGATCTCTTGATTAAGGGT
The DNA here is from genome assembly GCF_900142015.1 of Bacteroides stercorirosoris. Lineage (GTDB taxonomy): Bacteria > Bacteroidota > Bacteroidia > Bacteroidales > Bacteroidaceae > Bacteroides > Bacteroides stercorirosoris. Next base: position 61,269 of record NZ_FQZN01000001.1, on the reverse strand, counting down.
TCAGCACCCCGTCAAACCCATACGGTGAATCTTGTTGGTGGTAGTCAGAATGTCAAAACAAGAGCATCTCTCAGCTACGAAAAAGTTGATGGTCTTTATAAAGATGCTGATAACTACTACGAAAGGTATATGGCAAGATTAAATAACGACTTGACATTCAGTAAGTATCTTGCTGCTTCATTGGATTTAAATGTGAAGTATGCCAAGAACCATGAACCAATGTTCTCGGATGTGTGGAACAGTATCCTGATTGCTTCACCTGCTTATGCCTGGCAGTGGGAGCACGGTGGTCTTGCCGATGTGAAAGGTGGAAATAACCTCTATGGTCGTCTGGTAGAGGGTGGCTACAATGAAACCTATTCTACAAAGATTGGTGGGCGTGTCTCGATTGACTTCACTCCGTTCAAAGATTTGAAGATATCGGCTGTACTTGCTCCAAACTTCTCTATTTCCAAAGGTAAGAAGTTCCAGAAGGAGGCCGGCTTTACATCACAAGATGATCCTACTACCATCATCGGTACGTTTGCCGGCTGTGGTTCTACTAAACTGACCGAGAATCGTGCTGACTCTCGCTCATTAACCACGCAGTTTATTGCAAATTACATGAAAAAGTTTGGTAAGCATGATTTTAATATTATGCTTGGTTATGAAAACTATTATTATTATCATGAGACAATGAGTGCTTCAAGTGACCATTACGATCTGGACAGTTATCCTTATCTTGATGCAGGTCCTAAAGACTATTTGGCAAACTCCGGTTCTGCTTATGAGAATGCCTATCGCTCATATTTTGGTCGCATTATGTATAGCTTCAATAATCGTTATTTGCTTCAGGTCAATGTTCGCCGTGATGGTTCGTCACGTTTTCATAAAGACTCTCGTTGGGGTACATTCCCGTCTGTATCAGCTGGTTGGATTGTCTGTGAAGAACCTTTCATGAAAAAAGTTAATGGTAGAACGCTATCATTCCTAAAGTTAAGAGCTTCTATCGGTACTTTGGGTAACGAACGGATCGGTAATTACCCTTATGTCTCATTGATGGAGTTTACTAACTCGTTGTTCTACAACAAGGCTGATGCAAGCGAGTCTACCTATTATAAAGGAGCTGCTCAAATCCAATATCCTATACGCAATCTAACATGGGAAACGACTGAAACATACGATATTGGTGTTGATGCGCGATTCTTTGACGGGCGTTTATCTTTTGTGGGCGACTATTATTACAAGCGTACAAAAGACATGTTGCTTGATCTTGAAATACCTAAATATATGGGATATTCTAATCCGTCACAGAATGCGGGTAAAATGCATACCAGAGGCTATGACCTCGAACTGTCATGGAATGACCGTATTGGTGAGTTTACCTATGGCATCTCTGCTAACCTTTCTGACTATATTTCTAAAATGGATGATCTGAGTGGTACGCAGTTCATGGGTGATCAAGTGAAGATGACCGGTAGTTTATTTGATGAATGGTATGGTTATATCTCTGAGGGCTTGTTTCAAACCCAGGAAGAACTGGACAAATCTGCTACACTAAATAGCAATACACAGGTTGGTGATGTGAAATATAAAGATATTTCTGGTCCAAATGGTGTGCCTGATGGTATTATCTCTCCCGAGTACGACCGCGTTCTTCTTGGCAATTCACAGCCTCGCTTTATGTATGGTGGAACATTGTCGGCTGCTTACAAAGGGTTTGATTTTAGCACTGCCTTCCAGGGTATTGGTAAGCAAAATGTACGCATGAACTCTAAGATGGTTCAACCTTATCATAACCAGTGGGGGAGTATTCCTGCCATTATAGATGGAAACTATTGGAGTTCCTTCAATACTGAAGAAAAGAACCTGACGGCAAGTTATCCACGTCTTACTTATCAGAACAATGATAGTAATAACGCTATGTCAACCTTCTGGATATTCAACGGTGGTTACTTTCGTTTGAAAAACATTACTTTGGGCTATACTCTTCCGGCAAGCCTTACACAAAAGGCTAAGATTGAACGGGTTCGTTTCTATGTGTCGGCAAGTGATCTGTTCTGTCTGAGTCATTATCCTGATGGTTGGGATCCTGAGCGCGGAACTACCTCTTATGCTATGACCACTTCGGTGTTGTTTGGTCTGAATATTAATTTTTAATGGAATAAAGCAATGAAAAATATATATCTTATACTGACAGTATTCGCACTTTCATTGGTATCGTGCAACGATTTAGACCTGTACCCACTGGATCAAGGTTCAAGTGAAACCTGGTACAGTAACGAAACTGAGTATGAAATGGCGGTGAATGATTTGTATCGCACTGCATTCTGGCCTGTTGCCAAAGAAGCTTGGTCTGATGACTACCTCTATCGTGACGTTGCCGGTCCTGACATTGTTGATGGAACGTTAAACAGTGAAACAAATACGTCCGGTAGTGTTGAGTTGGCAACATTTTATACTAACCAATACAAGGCTATTGCCCGTTCCAATGCTATCATTGCTAATTTGGATCGTGGTCGTGAAAATGGAATCAATGAGGCAACTCTGTTGTCCTATGAAGCCCAGGCACGTTTCTCACGTGCTGCACATTATGCCATGTTGGTCTTTGCCTTTGGTGATGTAGTCTATGTGGAAGATCTGTTGACTATTGAAGATGCATCTAAAATGGCACGGTCGCCTAAAGCCGATGTGATTAAGATCATCTATGATGATTTTGATTATGCAGCTGAGCATCTTCCGGCTTCTTATACTGGAAAACAAGTAGCAACCAAAGGTGCCGCTTTGGCATTGAAAGCACGCTATGCGTTGTATTTCGGTGATTATGAGATCGCTGCTACGGCAGCAAAAGCGTGTATGGATCTGGGTATCTATAAACTTCATAAAGATTATGGAGATTTATTCTATACAAAGAATGCCGAAGAATCAATCTTTTTATTGCCTCGTTCAACAGCTCTCCTGATTGGTAATATCGGTGATGCAAAAAGCTACTATCCACGTACAGCGGGTGGCTTTTCGAGCAAGGTTCCTTCGTGGGCACTGCTTGCAGCTTACGAGTGTACCGATGGTAAGTTGATTGATGAGTCGCCTCTGTTTGATTCTCACAATCCTTTTCGAAATCGAGATCCTCGCTGTACGGCTTCGATCGTGGAATTCGGAAGTGAGTTCGTTGGCTATGAGTATACCCCTCATCCGGAGGTTACTAAAGTAATGGATTATTCAACAGGGAAGTTGGTGAATAATAACGATACGCGTGCCAGAGCTCAGTTTGCTTCCTTTACTGGTTTGGTGTGGAGAAAGTCAGTTGACAGAACGTGGGGACCCGCTACAAACTTCACACCCGAGAATGACCTGATAATTATCCGGTATGCCGATGTGCTTTTGATTTATGCTGAGGCTAAGATTGAGTTGAACCAGATTGACCAAAGCGTTTTGGATGCTATTAATCAGGTGCGTGCACGTGCCTATGGCGTGGAATTGGGTGATGTTTCTAATTATCCTGCCATTACAACAACCAATCAGAAAGAGCTCCGAACGGTTCTTCGTCGTGAACGGAGGGTTGAATTAGCCTTTGAGGGACTTCGCTATTACGATTTGATTCGTTGGGGATTGGCTCAAAAAGCGTTGAATAAACCAAACTGTGGTGTACTCTATCCCGGAAATGAATTGATAGATAAAGTGGTAAAACCGGGGCATTGGTTCTGGCCTTATGCTCCAGAAATAGATGAAGATGGTATTGCTGATTTTTCAAGAATGGTAAGCGATGGCTATGTACAGGTTTGTTCTAAGGGAGCTTTCTCTGAAAGACAATATTTATGGCCTATTCCGGCGAAAGAGCTGGTGATTAATCCTAATATGACTCAGAATCCAGGATATTAGTTCATAAATTGTTTTATCTAAAGAATGATATAAGTGGCAGAGCTAATGGTGGTATGGAAAAATATCTGGAGTTCTGCTACTTATTTTCAGTGAATAATGTATATTAGCAATGAAGAAATTCATCTTTTTCTGTTTTATAATCTGTAGTTGGACAACGGGATTACATGCTCAGCGTGTCTTTATAGCTCATCGAGGTGTCAATATGCATGGCACAATTGCCGGAGAGAATTCTTTGGAGGCTATCTCATTAGCCAAACGCGCCGGTTTTCAAGCTATTGAAACCGATGTACGCCTGTCAGCTGATGGATATCTGGTAGTGATGCATGACAGTACACTAAATCGTACTTGCCTGAATGCTGACGGAACAATACTTTCCGTTCAAGTTCCAGTTAAAACAAAGACACTGATAGAGCTGAAACAGGATTTTATCTTAAAGGCTGATAAATCGGAAATGAGAAGTCGGATACCTACATTAAGGGAATTTCTAATCGACTGTAAACGGAACGGACTTTATACATTTATTGAACCTAAATTACTCGATGAAACAGGTCGGCATTATAAAGATATAATCGCTCTTGCAGATGAAGTGCTTGGAAAGGGAAATTACGTTATTACTTCCAATAATCGTGCTAATGAGATTATTCGAGATCTTGGAGTTTACGATGTCCGGTTAATGGGAATTTTATATCAGACTGTCTTTGAAAAGATACAGAACCAAGGAGATTGCATTATGGCTATTAGTGCTTCCCGCTTTGATGAGGATGAGTATGACCGATACGTTGCATTAGCCAAGTCGCATGGTCTTATGAGAGAATCACATGCTGACAAATTCGTGCATTTCAATAAAATTAATCGCAATGATATTAATTTTATTTCTACGGATTTGTTGGCTCCCGACTTGAACGGTCAGGGAACCCTTTTGGTTGATAAACATGAAATTAAAGATTTTATTTGCCCGACCATAACTACGGTTGGGAATATATTGCTAAAAAAGAATCAAACGGTAGTACTCAACGAGCCGTTACCTTGCGTAACCTTTGGTGGAATCTATTTAGAGATTGAACTGAAAGGAAACGTTGAAATTGAGTTGGGAAATCAGATTTTTAATGTGAAAACCGGGAATGTTGGTAAACATCAAGTTCTTATATATAATGCTTTTCCGGTATTTAAGGTTAAGTCGCTTTCTGATGAATCTGAAATTAAGAGACTAATGTTGAAAATCGTACAATTTTGAAAATACTATTATAACATATTATCATCATGGAATTAATGAAAACGTATACAGAAAAAGAAAGGCAAATAGAAGTCATCAATGACGTTGATGTCTTGGTTGTTGGTGGTGGCCCTGCCGGTGTCGGTGCTGCTATCGGTGCTGCTAAGGCCGGAGCTTCGACCATGCTTGTTGAGGCGATGGGTTCGTTTGGTGGCATGTGGACCAATGGCCTGGTGATCACATTGGCCGGGTTCAACAGTTGGTTGCGTCCTTATCGCCGTTGTGTGGATGGGGTCATGGGCGAATGGATTGCAATGGCTGAAAAGCGGGGAGGAGTTGAGAATAACCGTAGTTGGGTATTGAGTTCTGACCCTGAGATAATGAAACTGACTGCTGATGAACTACTGTTGAAATATCAGGTAAGATGTCTGCTGCATACCTGGATGGCCGATGTCATTGTTGAAGGGAATAAAGTGAAGGGTGCCATTGTAGAGAATGTGGATGGGCGTAAAGCAATTATGGCTAAGATCGTAGTGGATTGTACCGGAAATGGGGATGTCGTAGCACGTGCCGGAGCCGGATTTAATATATCACCTGAACTTCAGCCTATGACATTACCCTTTTTTCTTGCGGAAGTTAACCCACAGGGAAGTGTAGACTATGAAGATGAATTGACAATACCGTTTGGTCCCGACCCCGGCTTTTTAGGGAAGCAATTGCTGACCGAATATACCTCGCGAAGGAGAGATGTTGGAATTGACCGTGAGATGCTTAGCCATGCTTGTGAAGTCGGTGAACTTCCTTTCTTTGGTGGTCCTTGGTTTGGTGGTTTAAGAAAAAACTATCCTTGGGTTAATACGACACGTGTTTATGGATCGGCGGTTAATGCAAACGAGTTGACTGCTGCTGAAATGGAGGCACGTAGTGATGCTCACCGTATTGTCAACTATTACAAAAAACATTGCAAAGGCTTTGAGAACAGTTGGATTATGAATACGTCGGCTACTATCGGCATTCGCGAAACCCGTAGGCTCGATGGGGTTTACACCATGACCAAAGATGACATTGTGTCCAACCGCAAGTTTGAGGACTCAATAGCGTTGGGTGTTTGGCCCATTGATGTGCATCCTCCTAAAAATCAAAACGGTATGCATGACATGTATGTACCCCTTCCATTCCAAATACCTTATCGCAGTTTGTTACCTGCCAAGATTGATAATCTGCTGGTGGGTGGTCGTTGCATCTCAGTTGATCGCGAGGCTCTCGGCACTGTCAGGGTAGGGGCTACTTGTGGAGCTACAGGACATGCGGCTGGTGTAGCGGCAGCCTTGGCGGCGCAAGCGGGAAGCACTCCCCGTAATCTCTCTTACAAAGAGGTTCAAAAAGAAATATTGAATCAAAAGGCTATTATTGAATAAAATAACAAGAAGATACTATGAATATCCCATTTAAAATACCGGTTATAGCATTATTAGTTCTCTTTTCAATGACTATCCGGGCCCAGGATGTGAAAATAGGCAAGGTATTACCTGCGTGGGAGGAAGGCTATCTTGATATCCATGCCATCAATACCGGGCAGGGGGAGTGTACTTTCTTTATATTACCCGACGGTACTACGATGTTGGTTGATGCCGGTGAAATTAGAGAAAAATCACCTAACATTGTACCACAAAAACCAAATGAAGAAACAGCTCCTTATGAAACCTATGCAAAATATATTGCCCATTTCATGAAGGGAACTAAACATAAGGCAATTGACTATATGCTTCTGACTCACTTTCATATCGATCACATGGGGGAAGTTAATAAAGGATGCAAGTGGGCGGAGAATAAAGCCTATCAGCTAACTGGTATATCTGGTGTGGGCGATTGTATCCCTTTCAAGAAGGCCATTGATCGTGGTTGGCCGGACTATAACGATCCTATAGCGCCTATAAGTAAAGCATTTCCGAATTATTTGAATTTTATAAAATGGCAGAAGGAGAAAAACGGTATGGAGATTGAGCAATTTAAAGTTGGTAAGAAAGATCAGCTTGTGCTTGTTCATAATGCTGCTAAATATCCCACTTTCGAAATTCGTAATATAGCGGCCAACGGACGTGTGTGGACTGGGGTTGAAGATATTGAGCGTAATTATTTCATTTCCACTGATCAACTGTCCCAAAGTGAATGGCCGGATGAAAACCAGTGTTCCATTGTTTTCCGTGTTTCTTATGGTAAGTTTGATTACTTCACCGGTGCCGACCTGCCTGCTGTAACCAATTTGGATTGGCAGAACCTGGAGTTGCCGGTTGGTTTGGTGACCGGTCCAGTCGAGGCATGCAAAAGTAACCATCATATGAATTACGATGCAATGGGCGTTACGCTTCTCAAAGCCCTTCGGCCTCAGGTGGTTGTGGTTCACAATCGCAAGGCGCAGCAGCCGGATATTGAAGTATTACGTCGCATTCTTTCTACGACGAAGGCTTATCCCGGAAAGAAAGATGTCTTCTCGACCAACTTTCATCCTGCAACAGCACTTGTTGCCTATCCTAATACTAAACAGATGGCTGCTAAACAGGGGCATATTGTGATTCGCGTACATCCCGGAGGTAATGAGTTCTATGTCTATGCCCTCGATGATGCAGGCGATGACTATACTGTGACCTCCATTCATGGACCTTATATATGTAATTAATACGCTAAAACCTGATATCATGCAATTATTAGATTGGATTATAGTAATTCTATTTCTGGGAGCCTTGACAACGATAGGATTCCTCTTCTCTCGTAAAAATAAAAATGTTGAAGATTATTTCCTTGGCGGACGAAGTATGCCGACGTGGTTGGTAGCCTTTGCTGCGGTTGGAACATCAATCAGTGCCGGTACATTTGTCGGTGCACCTCAGATTGCTTTCGACGGTAACTTTACTTATATCATGCTTAGCGTTGGGGCGATAGTTGGCGGTTTGATGGCAGCTTATATTATTTTGCCTGCCCTCTATAAAGCCAATACAATTACCATCTATGGTTATCTGGGTAATCGTTTTGGTGATGGCGCCAAAACAGCAACCAGTGTCATGTTCTTGTTGGGACAATTACTCACATCCGGTTCGCGCCTGTTCATTGCTGCCATTGCAGTGTCTGTGATGCTCTATAATGATATATTATTTCCTAATCTGATTGCTTCAATTGTGATTCTTGGCATTATTAGTACAATCTATACGATGGCTGGAGGCATAAAAGGTTTGATTTACATTGATACAATTCAGATTCTGCTCGTAATCGGTACTGGTATGATTGCCATTTATCTGCTTTTTAGCGCAATCCCGCTGTCATTGGGCGAGATCGTCAATGTGCTTGAAAATACGGAGTCTGGCAATAAACTACAGGTGATTGACACGAGTTTTTCATTGACTGAACCCTATAATCTGATTGGGGCTCTCTTTGCTTGTGCCATCTTTAAATTTGCACAATATAGCACGGATCAGGAGTTTGTACAACGTCAGCTGACTTGTAAGTCAGTGAAAAAGGCAGCAAGCTCACTTGTATATTCCCAGGTAATCTCTCTTCCAGTTGTTGTGATTTTTATGATTATCGGCTCACTGCTATATGTGTTCTATTCACGCCCGGAGCTGCTTGGGGCAGCCGCACCAAGTGACTTGTTGAATGATAGTCGTCAGGTATTTCCGCAATATATGTTCAACCACATGCCAACGGGTATCCTTGGTTTGATGGTGGTGGGCTTGCTTGCTGCTGCATTGTCAAGCTTTAACTCGGCCATTAACTCAATGACCAGTAGCTTGTTTTCCGATCTTTATCTTCCTTGGAGGCAAAAACGCGATAAGGGTACCGTGAAAATTAAATCAGAGTTGAAGGAGTCACGCTTTCTTGTGATCATTATGGGGATTGTATTGACGGCTTTTGCTATTATTGCTGCTTTGATGCAAGAAGCGGGTGATCAGTCATTGGTTGATTTTGCGCTTGGTATCATGAGTTTCTCTTATGCCGGTATGTTGGGTATATTCCTTTGTGCCGTTTTGACTCGTCGTGGCAACGTTTACAGTGTGGTAGCTGCATTGATTACCGGATGTCTGGTTGTTTTACTTCTTCAACCTGGCATTTTAAGTTGGTGGAGTACATTCTGCTTCGGTGTAACTCTCAAACTTGCCTGGCCTTGGTGGGTCGTTGTTGGTGGTAGTATCAGTTTCCTTGTTTGTTGTATTGGAAAGAAAAAAGAATTGGTTACTAAATGAATAGAACAATGAAAAAACAATGGGTATTGTTGGCGGTGCTGGTGATTATTGCTTGTAACCCAGTGGTGGCTAAAGTCACACTTCCCGCTATCATTTCTGATAATATGGTCTTGCAACAAGGTACCAGAGTCAATATTTGGGGTAAGGCAGAACCGGGTGAAACCATCACTGTTAAATCTTCATGGGCTGCCAAAGCCGTGACTGCCATTGCTTCCGGTGATGGTAAATGGACTATGAAATTGAAAACACCCCATGCGACAATGAAAAAACAGTCGATTACCGTTAGTGGAGAGAACATCATAACGGTCAGTAATATTTTGATTGGCGAGGTGTGGCTTTGCGGTGGGCAAAGTAATATGCTTTTCCCGGTTGGCAGACAAGAGGATGTGAAGTGGCAAACCGGTATGGAAGAGGCCGAAAAAGAACTGCAGGACGCAAATTATCCTGAAATCCGTATTTTCACCGTGCCTTATTGTCTGGCACCTGATGGTGAACGCGATGATTGTGAAGGAAAGTGGCTTGTTTGTACTCCGGAAAGTGCTTACAACTTCTCTGCAGTGGGTTTTGTTTTCGGTCGTCGTCTTTTCAATGAACTCCATACTCCTGTCGGACTCATTCTTTCGGCTAAAGGTGATACGCATGTAGAATCATGGACTAAGATGGATGTGATGAAAAATAATCCACTTTATACGGATGTATTCGATGAGTTTGGAGTAGAGAACGTGAAACAGAATAAACTCTATAAAGTTCCATCTACGTTGTGGAACGGTATGATTAAACCTATTCTGGGTTACACTGTTAAGGGGGCTATTTGGTATCAAGGTGAAGCTAATGCTATGCGCTATGCACAATATCAGCAGGTATTTACTAATATGATTAATAGTTGGCGTAAAGAATGGGAACAACCGGATCTGCCATTCTACTTCGTTCAGATTGCGCCCTTCAAAGATCAACCCGCCGGTATCCGGGAAGCTCAGCTTCAAACATGGCAGGGTGGGGTGAAGAATTTGGGGATGGTCGTTACCACTGACGTTGGCGATTCGCTTGATATTCATCCTCGCAACAAACGTGTTCCGGGAGAACGATTAGCTTTATGGGCGTTGGCTAAACAATATGGTAAGAATATAGCGTATTCCGGTCCGCTGTTTAAGTCAATGAAATTATCGGGAAACAAACTTATCTTGAGTTTTGATTATGCGGACAACGGTTTAATGACACCTGACAATGAACCCGTGAAAGGTTTTTACATAGCTGGTGCAGATCAGCAGTTTTATCCTTCAAAGGCAATTATCAACGGCAACCGTATTGAAGTTTTCTCTTCTCAAGTACGGGAGCCCGTGGCGGTGCGTTATGCATTTGCGAATTTCTTTCGTGCGAATCTTTATAATAAGGAAGGGTTACCAGCTACCCCGTTCCGTAGTGACTCATGGTCTAAAAAATAAATACATATGAAAATCAATAAATCAATATACGGCCTGGCATTGGCTGCTCCCTTCGCTCTCTTGCAGAGTGCCTATGCCGGACAGCGGCCTAATATTGTCTTCTTTTTAGTAGATGATTTTGGGTGGACAGAATCTTCTCTGCCTTTCGGTGAAGAAACTTATCCAAATAACTTGCGTTTCAAAACTCCTAATATGGAGCGTCTCTCCCAAATGGGTACTATGATGACAAATGCTTATGCTTGTCCGGTTTCGACGCCTACACGTGCATCTTTGATGACAGGTATGAACCCTGCCCACATGAAGATTACATCGTTCATTTCACTCTATAAGGATGTTGTTCCGGATGCAATTGGCGGTCACCCTGGTGCCACCAATGAGAATCTTGGTGACATTTTTGCTCATCCGGAGTGGAATTATAATGCTTTCTGTCCTGTTTCTCTTGAACCGGAACGCGAAACATATGGTCTCAATCATACCCTCTATGCAACTCCTATGGTTGAAATTCTACGTGATGCCGGCTATCACACCATCCATGTAGGCAAGGCACATTGGGGACCTGCGGGAACACCCGGTTCGAATCCTTATAATATGGGGTTTGTGGTTAACATTGCCGGTTCGAGCAATGGCCATCCCAAAAGCTATCTTCCAGAAGATAATTTTGGCAATTTACCGGGTAAGGGTGATTATGGCTCGGTACAGAATATGTCACAATATTATGGTACTGATGTACACTTAACTGAAGCTATGACCCGTGAAGCACTCAAAACGCTTGAAAATCCCATTAGGCAAAAGATTCCTTTCTATCTCTATTTTTCTCATTATTCTAATCATACCCCCATTCAACGTGATAAACGTTATATTCAGCCCTATCTTGATGCTGGAATGGATGAAGGACAGGCGCGTTATGCTTCCATGGTCGAAGGTATGGATAAAAGTTTAGGGGATGTACTTGATTTCCTTGAAACTAAGGGGGTGGCTGACAATACTGTTATCATTTTCTACTCTGATAATGGAGGACATAGCGTTGGGAATGAGAAGGGTGGGGAACCTCACACTCAGAATCTTCCGTTACGCGAAGGGAAAGGATCGGTTTATGAAGGTGGCATTCGTGTTCCTATGCTCTTTTGCTGGCCTGGCAAGGTTAGTGCCGGAACGCGTATCAATACGCCTGTTTCAACGGAGGATGTCTTTCCTACAATTCTTGAAATGGCTGGGGTGAAGAAATACGAAACTGTTCAGGAACGGGATGGCCGGAGTTTAGTGAAGCTGATTCAGAAAGGTTCCCGATATGTGGCTAAAGCTCAGAAACGTGGAGAAATTACTAATCAACGTGAGGCTAATGCCATTGTTATCCCCGAAGCTATTTCAGGCATTGACCCTGAACGTAGCATCATCTTCCATTTTCCTCATCAGCTCCGTTTTGAGGATCAGGATGACATCGACTTCATGAGTGCTATCCGCAAAGGAGATTGGAAACTAGTCTACCGTATGCATACTGCTGAGCTTGAACTCTATAATCTTCGTGAAGATATTGGTGAACGTAATAATATGGCTGCTCAGCATCCAGAAATAGTCAAGGAAATGGCAAAAGAACTCGGCACTCGTCTTCGCGGTTGGGATGCTTCGATGCCTACCGTGAGGGCAACAGGGCAAAAGGTTCCTATGCCTGATGAATTATAGTAAATATAAAACAGGCTGCAGATTAAACTGCAGCCTGTTTTTATTCTTAATTCTTTAAATTATTTCGATCCCTTGTTCTTTGCAGAGCTGCAATCCCACATCTTTCAATTTGAACTTCTGTATCTTACCGCTACCCGTCATGGGGAATTCATCAATAAAGAATACATATTTCGGTATCTTGTAGCGTGAAATCTTGCCTGTGCAGAAGTCGCGCACATCCGATTCATGTAAATCCACACCTTCTTTCAGAATGATGAAAGCACCCACTTCTTCACCGTATTTCTTTGATGGAATGCCTGCCACCTGTACGTCTTTCACACCTTCCAGCTTGTAGAGAAACTCCTCAATCTCACGTGGATAAATGTTTTCACCGCCGCGGATAATCATGTCTTTGATGCGTCCGGTGATACGGTAGTTGCCATCTTCATCTTTTATGCCGAGGTCTCCGGAGTGGAGGAAACCATTCTTGTCGATGACTTCGGCAGTAGCCTGCGGGTTCTTATAATAGCCCTTCATATTATTATATCCCCGGTTGCACATTTCACCTTGCACCCCTACCGGGCATTCCTCGCCGGTTTCGGGGTCGATAACTCTGACTTCGGTATGTTCAAAATCGTGTCCTACGGTGTTGCAGCGTACATCAAACGGGTCGTCAATGCGCGAAGCCGTCATACCGGGGGACGTTTCGGTCAGACCGTATACGCTGGTAACCTTCATATACATCTTTTCTTCCACTTGCTTCATCAGTTCCACAGGACAGAGCGAACCTGCCATGATACCTGTGCGTAGGCTAGACATGTCGAACATATCAAACATGGGATGGTGCAATTCGGCAATAAACATGGTAGGTACACCGTATAGAGCTGTGCAGCGTTCTTTATGGATTGAAGCAAGCACTACCAGCGGATTGAAGCGTTCCACCATAACTTCCGTACAGCCGTGTGTCAGACAGTTCATAGTAGCCAGCACCACACCGAAACAGTGGAACAGGGGTACGCAGACACAAAGTTTGTCATCGGCCGTGAACTTCATGTGTTCTCCGGTCAGATAGCCGTTATTGGTGATGTTGTAGTGAGTAAGCATGACGCCTTTCGGAAAACCGGTGGTTCCTGATGTATATTGCATGTTTACCACATCATGGCAGGTTACCTGGCTTTTCAGAGTATCTAATTGCTCATCCTCCACATTATTGCCCAACAACAGGATTTCTGAGGTGTTGTACATACCGCGATGCTTCTCCTGTCCTACATAAACAACGTTACGCATATGCGGGAAACGTTCGCTCTTTAAGTGGCCGCGTTCGCAGGTTTTCAGCTCCGGCAGCATGGTATAAGTCATTTGTACGAAGTCGCTGTCCTTTTCACCGTTCACAATGCAAAGGGTGTGCATATCCGAGTTTTCGCACAAATATTCTAATTCGGCTTGCTTGTAGTTGGTGTTTACGGTAACATAGACGGCACCGATTTTGGCACAGGCATACAGCAGTGTAAGCCAGTCGGGCACATTGGCAGCCCATATACCTACATGGGTTCCGCGTTCTACGCCGATGGAGATTAGTCCTTTTGCCATGTCGTCTACCCGTCGGTTGAACTGGCTCCAGGTGAAGCGCAGGTTACGGTCGGAATAAACAATATATTCTTTATCGGGCGTAGTCTCTGCCCAGTGCTCCAGCCATTGGCCGAGTGTTCTTTCGTATAACATAGATATTAAATGGGCGTATAGATTACTGCAAGAATTTTGGCCGCTTGTCCTTCGTAGGCATGTACGTGATGTGGAACGATGGAGTCATAATAGATGCTGTCTCCTTCCTCAAGCAAGTATGTGTTTTTGCCGTAGCTGATTTCCATAATACCTTCCATAACCATAATAAACTCTTCACCTTCGTGTGAGGAGAGTACGAAGTCGCTGTCTTCTGTGGCGGCTACGTCGATGATGAAAGGTTCCATGTGGCGGTCTGCTTTCGACTTGGACAGGGAATGATATTCCATGTGCTTACGGCTCTGGATAGCATTATTGGAGAAGCTGATACTATCTTTGGCCTCCGTCTTGCGGCAGATGGCCGGACCCGTTTCATCCTGATCGTCAAGGAAAGTTCCCAGGCGTACACCCAGAACACGCGCTATTTTGATGAGCGGAGCCAATGAAGGTAAGTCGATGTTATTTTCAATGCGTTCAATCTGTTCTACGGCTAAACCGGAACGTTCGGCCAATTGCTCAATGCTGATTGACTGGCTTTCACGGAGTGACTTAATCTTTTCTCCGACAATCTTGCTTGTATCCATAATTGATAATGTTTTTCGCCTATTAGGTTATAAATTGTATTGTTAAGGCACAAAAATAAAACAAACTTTTACTTGGTGCAACAATACACGGAGAAAAGTTTCGTGTCCGGATAAAAAGAGACTGTATCTTCTTCATCTCTCTCTTGTTTCTATAAGAAGGAAGAAGAGAGCGAAGAAGGCGCGATTTATCATTTTGACAATTTGTATTTTCTGTTGGCTGAGAGTGTGTTATCACTTGGCTGGTGGACTCTTGCTGGTTCAGGATGATTTGTTTGATGATATCTTTTTCCATACTTCAACTTGCTTGATATGCAAAATATAGGAAATAATTCTATAAGAAGCATGTTTGAGTTGAAATATGTCTTTTATAGAAGACATGGTATGTCGCTAATATGTCTTCTATGTCCTTTGTCTTTTGTTTACCGTATGGAGATTTGAGAGGTGTGAAAACAAAAAAGGGAAGCTTTTGACGGCTTCCCTTCTTAATGCTTTTGCTGCAAGTAACGGATTACTTACGCAGGCCGAGCTCTTTAACGATGGCACGATATCTTGTGATGTCGCGATCCTTCAGGTAGTTCAGCAACGCACGGCGTTTTCCTACCAACATTGTCAAGGCTCTTTCAGTACTATAATCTTTTCTGTTGAGCTTCAGGTGCTCAGTCAGGTGGGAAATACGGTATGAAAACAAAGCTATCTGGGCCTCAGCTGAGCCAGTATCAGTGTTAGACTTTCCGTATTTGCCAAAGATTTCTTGCTTTTTAGCAGCGTCTAAATACATAACTTTTAATTAAATTGATATATTAATATTCTCTTAAAGAGGCTGCAAAGATAGAGATAATCTTTTATACTGCAATGATATTCAATGAAATTTTTCTCTTGCTACACTTATATCTAATGCAAAATTCGTACCTTTGCACCCAAATATATAGGTATTGTATGCAAAATATTAGAAACATTGCAATCATTGCCCATGTTGACCATGGGAAAACGACGCTCGTCGATAAGATGCTCTTGGCGGGAAATCTCTTCCGCAGCAATCAGAGCACAGGTGAATTAATGCTGGATAACAACGACTTGGAACGTGAACGAGGGATAACGATCCTTTCCAAAAACGTTTCTATCAATTACAAAGGAACTAAAATCAACATCATTGATACTCCGGGCCACAGCGACTTCGGAGGTGAAGTGGAACGTGTGCTGAATATGGCAGACGGATGTATCCTTTTGGTGGATGCTTTCGAAGGTCCTATGCCGCAAACGCGTTTCGTATTGCAAAAAGCTTTGCAGATTGGTCTGAAACCTATCGTTGTGGTGAACAAGGTGGATAAGCCGAACTGCCGTCCGGAGGAAGTATATGAAATGGTGTTCGACCTGATGTTCAGTCTTGAGGCTACGGAAGATCAGTTGGACTTCCCCGTCATCTATGGTTCTGCGAAGAACAACTGGATGAGTACGGACTGGAAGACTCCTACTGATAATATCTTCGCATTGCTGGACTGCATTGTAGAGAATATACCGGCTCCCACGCAATTGGAAGGCACTCCGCAGATGTTGGTGACTTCTTTGGATTATTCTTCTTATACCGGACGTATTGCCGTAGGCCGTGTGCACCGTGGTACGCTTAGAGAGGGTATGAATGTATCTTTGGCCAAGCGTGACGGAAGTTTTGTGAAATCAAAAATCAAGGAGCTGCATACGTTTGAAGGTATGGGACGCGCGAAGGTATCGGAAGTTTCTTCCGGTGACATCTGTGCATTGGTAGGTATCGAAGGATTTGAAATTGGAGATACGGTCTGCGATTTTGAAAATCCGGAAGCATTGCCGCCTATCGCTATCGATGAGCCGACCATGAGTATGTTGTTTGCTATCAACGATTCTCCTTTCTTCGGCCGTGATGGTAAGTTCGTGACTTCCCGCCACATCCACGACCGTCTGATGAAGGAGTTAGATAAGAATCTTGCTCTGCGTGTGCGTAAGAGTGAGGAAGACGGAAAATGGGTGGTTTCCGGTCGTGGTGTACTCCATCTTTCCGTATTGATTGAGACCATGCGCCGCGAAGGTTATGAGCTTCAGGTAGGCCAGCCGCAGGTTATCTTCAAGGAGATTGACGGTGTGAAGTGCGAGCCGATTGAAGAATTGACTGTGAACGTTCCCGAAGAGTATGCCAGTAAGATTATCGATATGGTAACCCGCCGTAAGGGTGAGATGGTGAAGATGGAGAGTGCAGGCGAACGTGTAAACCTGGAATTTAATATGCCTTCACGTGGTATTATCGGTTTGCGTACCAATGTACTGACCGCTTCTGCCGGTGAAGCTATCATGGCGCACCGCTTCAAAGAATATCAACCGCATAAAGGTGAGATTGAACGTCGTACCAATGGCTCTATGATTGCCATGGAAACAGGAACTGCTTTTGCTTATGCCATTGATAAATTGCAGGATCGTGGCAAGTTCTTTATCTTCCCGCAGGAAGACGTGTATGCCGGACAGGTGGTAGGTGAACACTCCCACGATAACGACCTCGTGATTAATGTTACGAAATCCAAGAAGCTGACGAATATGCGTGCTTCCGGTTCGGATGATAAGGTTCGTCTGATTCCGCCCGTACAGTTCTCTCTGGAAGAGGCGCTGGAATATATCAAGGAAGATGAGTACGTAGAGGTTACGCCGAAGGCGATGCGTATGCGTAAAGTGATTTTGGACGAGATAGAACGTAAGCGTGCGAATAAAAACTAAAGTTGTTTGTAAATAGATAGAAAAGGAGTGCTTCACTGTAATGGTGGCACTCCTTTTTATTTATGCGTGACTTACAGGAGATATTTAATCTATGAATTTAATCTTCTCCGCATTTCTCGGCTTAGCTGCCGGAGTTTCATCCGGATAACCGAATGCGATGCAATAGAGTAACTCATATCCTTCCGGGATTTCAAGTCTCTTCAAATATTCTGCTGCATCCGGTGTGGAGTTTATAAATCGTGTCGGTCCTCCTAAACAACAGGAGCCTATCCCCATAGACCAGGCTGAAAGAATCATGTTCTCACCCAGCAAACCGCAGTCTATCTGTGACAAATCATAAGACTTGTCATTGGCGATAAATACTATTGTAGGAGCGTTGCGGAACATATTCTTGAAGTTAGGATCTTCAGCAGCTTTCGGATTCTGTTTCTTGTAAACTTCGGTTATGCCATTGATAAATTCCGGATTATCCACTACCCGGATTTCCCAGGACTGCTTGTTCTGACCGTTGGGTGCATTGATGCCGCAGTTCAGTATAATCTGCATAGTATCGCGGTTCACTGCTTGCGGCTTGTATTTACGGATGCTGCGGCGTGACATCATATTCTCGATCACTGCATTTTCATTGCTTGCTTTCTCAGTCACAGTTGTACTCTCTTTTACTTGCATGCCACATCCGCAGCACAGCAACAGGCTGGCACCTGCTAACATCAATTTGATACTTTTCATATTGCTTTGTTTAATATTGGTTTTCGCAAAGCTAACAAAAAAGATTTAGTAATGAAGTGGTTACTTTAAAAAAGAGAGGATTTTTTATATTAAACCTTCCAATTCTTTTCTTACCAGCCAGTAGCCAACTTGTGCTTCGGATATACCTTCAAGCAGTTGATAAGGACATATAAATTGATCGTTCTGAATTCTTGAATCCATATAATAGAAAGAACATGCACTGTCTTTCTCAAAATGTTTGGCATACTCCAGAATGTGGGTTGATATAAGGAATGAGCAATGCAGATACTTTCTGAGTAATTCGTTTACTGCGACAGAGGCTTCAAAGGCATCCTGTGCATTGGTTCCGCGAAACATTTCATCCAATATTATCAGGCATCGCTTACCGGATTTCGCTTTTTGAAGTACTTCTTTGATCCGTAGAATTTCCGCCATAAAATGACTTCTGCCATCGCGCAGGGAGTCCGGGAGATTGATTGAAGTATAGATTCCGTCAAAGACAGGACAGGTCATTGAACGGGCTGGAACCGGTAATCCGCAATGCGCCAGCCATACGGCGATTGTGATGGCTTTGAGGGTTGTTGATTTACCGGCCATATTAGAGCCTGTAAGAATACATATATTGCCGTTTGACATTTTCCAATCGTTACTTCGTCCCTCTTTTGTGAACGGATGTACAAAGCCGGTAATAGATAAATCCATCGTTTCTGTCATTTCCGGACAGCAGCAGAAACCTCTGCTGATTGCTACATGCTGCGCTGTGCGGCATACGTCCAGTATATAAATTTGAGAAAGTAACCCTCTGATCAGTTCAAAATGGATACAGCGAAACTGGTAGTCGTATTTGTCGATGATATAGTTGGAGAGAGATTTCTCTTTATCTTTATAGAGGTCGATAACTTCTTTCAGTTCGCTGCTATGTATAGTGTCCTGAATGCTTTGCGCTAATTCTTGCAATAGTAAAGGGGCATTTTCCGGAGTGTTTTTTCGCAATGATTCCAACCGGTTCAATAACAGGATAATTAAGGTCACGCCTCGTCTGATGATATAGCGTTGAGCGTCGTGTCTTAATAAACGGTCGATTGCTGAAGTCAGCGATACTAAGATATTAGGTCTTCTGATTTGGTCACGGTATTCCAGATAATATTCGATGAAGTCGAGTTCTTCTTCATCCAAAGGGAGGTCAGGCAACTCCTTCCAGGCTATCGCCTCTTGTCTTTTTCGTATGGCAGATACATCGTTCAGGGGAGAGGTGATCCAATCGAGCATCACGCGTTTTCCGTTTTTAGTCTCCGTTTCGGAGAATAAGGAGTAGAGGGGATATTCGTCATATATTCCTTCTGTAATGCTCAAGTCAGCCTGCGTTTGCTTGTCCGTATCCAGATAAGTCATATTCTTAGATATTACGTATAGCGCAAAAGTAGGAAAATAATTAGGAAGAACAAACGAAACAGATAAAAACAAGAAAAGCGGCTCTTGATACCAAGAGCCGCTTTCGCGTATATATCTAAAACTGGTTTTATTCAGATTAGAGTTTCGGACCAGCAGCAACCAATGCTTTACCAGCTTCGTTACCGGTGAACTTAGCGAAGTTCTTGATGAAGCGGCCAGCCAGGTCTTTTGCTTTTTCTTCCCACTGGCAAGCACATTCGTAAGTGTCGCGAGGATCAAGGATCTTCGGATCAACATTCGGCAATGCAGTCGGAACAACGAAATCGAAGAAAGGAATAACCTTAGTAGGAGCCTTGTCGATAGAACCGTCAAGGATAGCGTCGATGATACCACGAGTATCTTTGATAGAGATACGTTTGCCGCTACCGTTCCAACCAGTGTTTACCAAGTATGCCTTAGCACCAACCTTGTTCATCTTCTTAACCAATTCTTCTGCATATTTGGTAGGATGCAAGCTCAGGAAAGCAGCACCGAAGCAAGCAGAGAATGTCGGAGTCGGTTCAGTGATACCACGTTCTGTACCAGCCAATTTAGCTGTAAAACCAGACAGGAAGTA
The DNA here is from genome assembly GCF_900142015.1 of Bacteroides stercorirosoris. GTDB lineage: Bacteria > Bacteroidota > Bacteroidia > Bacteroidales > Bacteroidaceae > Bacteroides > Bacteroides stercorirosoris. Next base: position 41,086 of record NZ_FQZN01000001.1, on the reverse strand, counting down.
ATACTGAGCTTGTTCCGGGCTCAGGATAGATACCGGAGGCAATACACCGAAGGCATCAGCTGACAGGAAGATAACCTGATGAGCATGAGGACCTTTGGAGATAGGCTTAACGATATTTTCGATGTGGTAGATAGGATAAGAAACACGAGTGTTTTCAGTTGCGCTCTTGTCTGCGAAGTCAATCTTGCCGGCAGCGTCAACGATTACGTTCTCTAACAGAGCGTCACGTTTGATGGCAGCATAGATATCGGGTTCGCTTTCTTTGTCCAGGTTGATAACCTTAGCGTAGCAACCACCTTCGTAGTTGAATACACCTTCGTCATCCCATCCGTGTTCGTCGTCACCGATCAACTTACGTTTCGGGTCGGTTGACAAAGTAGTCTTACCTGTACCGGACAGACCGAAGAAGATAGCAGAGTCAGTGCCTTCCATGTTGGTGTTGGCAGAGCAGTGCATAGAAGCGATGCCACGAAGCGGGTTCATGTAGTTCATGATAGAGAACATACCCTTCTTCATTTCACCACCGTACCAAGTGTTCAGGATTACTTGTTCTTTCGTCTTCAAGTTGAATACAGTAGCTGTTTCAGAGTTCAGACCCAGTTCTTTGTAGTTTTCAACTTTTGCTTTAGAAGCATTGAAGCAAACGAAATCAGGTTCTCCGTAAGCAGCAAGTTCTTCAGCAGTCGGGCGGATGAACATGTTAGTTACGAAGTGAGCCTGCCAAGCTACTTCTACGATAAAACGTACTTTCATGCGAGTTGCAGCGTTAGCACCACAGAAAGTATCAACAACGAACAGACGCTTGCCGCTCAATTCTTTAACAGCTTTAGCTTTCAAGTCAGCCCAAGCTTCTTCACTACAAGGTTTATTGTCGTTTTTGTATTCGTCTGAAGTCCACCATACAGAATCTTTGCTGGCTTCATTCATAACGAAGAATTTATCTTTAGGAGAACGGCCGGTGTAAACACCAGTCATAACGTTTACAGCACCCAGTTCAGTTACCTGACCTTTTTCAAAACCTTCCAAACTTGGTTTGGTTTCTTCTGCGAAGAGTACATCGTATGAGGGATTGTGAATGATTTCAGTCACACCCGTGATACCGTACTTGCTTAAATCTAAATTTGCCATTTCTTTTAATGATTTAAAATTTTGGTATTTGGTTTATTAATCTCTTGCTAATATCTTTTTACCTTGACTTGTTTCAAGGGGGAATTGGTATGAATTGGGTCTTATTCCAAACAGCCCCTTGTTTTTCGCGTACAAAAGTAGTATTTTCTTTCGAAACAATCACTTGATTAGAGAAATTTTTCTTTAATGAGAAGTCTTTTATAACTCCATAACAATATCTGCAAACTGAATGTTGCAAATTGCGCAGGAAATCGTTTACTTTGCGCATATAAATTCAAATCACATAATGAAAGTTATCAATTTTGCCGAAACAAATTCCATCCTGAACCAGTATGTTGCCGAGATCCGGGATGTGCAAGTACAGAACGACCGTCTCCGCTTTCGCCGGAACATTGAACGCATCGGGGAGATTATGGCCTATGAAATGAGTAAGGAGTTCGCCTATTCTCAGAAGAATATCCAGACTCCGCTGGGAATAGCACCTGTGCAGACCCCGGATAACCAACTGGTATTAAGCACCATCCTGCGTGCGGGACTACCTTTCCATCAAGGCTTTCTAAGCTATTTCGACGGTGCGGAGAATGCTTTTGTTTCCGCTTACCGGAAGTATAAGGATACGCTGAAGTTTGATATTCATATTGAATACATCGCTTCACCGCGCATTGACGGAAAAACGCTGATAATCACAGACCCAATGTTGGCCACCGGTAGCAGTATGGAGTTGAGTTACCAGGCTATGCTGACGAAAGGGCATCCGGCGGAGATTCATGTCGCTTCTATCATTGCCAGTCGGCAGGCTGTGGAACACATTGCTGAGACACTGCCTGCAGATAAGACCACCATTTGGTGTGCAGCCATTGATCCGGAGATTAACGAGCATTCGTATATTGTTCCGGGACTGGGGGATGCAGGAGATTTGGCTTTCGGCGAAAAGGAATAAATACCAGTAAAAAGTTGGCTCATTCTACCCTCACTGCCCTCACTTCTGGAATAAATCGATAATAATTAGAATGTTAAGCGTGAGTGAGAGCAGAAAAAAGAGTGAGGGCAGTTTTTTTACCCTCACTTTGTATCGTCCGGCAAACAAGGTGTTCTGTTGTTTTATATAAGGGGATATTCTGTTTATAATCAGTGAAATATCCCTTTCCCCTAAGGAATAGTCAGGTGTTGACCTTGGTTAACAGGCTTGTCAACCAAGGTTGATGGATCCGTTAACCAAGGTTGACAGGCCTGTTAATCTTGGTTGACATCCAATAAGGCTTAGTGCTGGCGGTAAAAAGGTCTTGAGCAAAAGCAAAGGAGAGCCTGTTTGTTTAGTAGTTCTCCCCGGAGTTCTCTTTAGTCATTCTTCCCGTAATTGCGTTTTATAATAGTGGCCTGAAAAGCCTTTTTACCGGCCAAGAGTAGATCTTCATCATCAAAGGCACGAAGGCTGTACCAAAAAAGAAAATCTCCTGTACCACCCAAAATTCCCAATAATCCTAAAAAGAATATATTGGCCTCTCCTGTGCAGAATCCATGAATTGCGGGCATTATTCCCAATAAGATGCCTGGCAATAATAAGGATACCCGATAAAATTTCAATGGGATTGGACGGGTTGGGATAAACCCTACGCTTGTCCAGTCTGAATGCCAGTGCAGGACTTTTTTATCTTTTCCGCTAAACCAATAAAGAACTCCTGCTTGGAGCAATGTGTAAAATGTGACAAGTAACAATGTGCAAATCAGTGATTTAGGACTGATGATCCCTTTTATAGTAGTACCTAATAAAAGTCCGGCATTAAACGACGAATATTCATCCCATACATAAACAAACAGATAACTACCTGTCAGGAACAGAATGAAAAAAAATAGAAATCCTTTTATATTAATGGACTTTGCTGTGAGTTTCACTTCCACTCCATCCGGGCGGTTGAATGTTTCTTTATTTACTTCTTTCTTTTCCATCATTCCTTTTTATTGTTTTCTACGCTGCAAAGATAGTAAGAGTATGAAATTAATTTAGGTTATCAGAATGTTATCTTTATGTTAAGATGGAAAGAAAAGTTTATCTATATTTGCCTGAAATATAGAATTATTGATGAAAAAGTCGTATTATATACTCTTTACAATAACTGCAACTGCCGCTGTACTGTACTTGCTTGGAAATTGGGTGGGACGAAGTTTCGGACTGAACCGGCAACAAGTAATACGTAATATCCATGAAGCTTACGGACGTGCGACGGATGCATTTGAGGCCGGTCAGACTAAGGACCTGGCTACCTTTTTCCGTCACGAGCTGGATGAAGTGAATTTGAAGCGGATCAAGTTCCGCTTGGATACAGTATCTTTACACAACGATTCCATCGTATTGAAGCAGGATTTACGATATTTTTCTGATTACCGGAAACTATTGGAACAGCACTATACTTTCGTGTGTCCTGTGAATGATACCCAGGGAGTACATGCTTACGTCCGGAATCTTCGTGCCGGGTTCATCGGCAAGTTGCTTTATATGTTTTTCGGAACGATAGTGGCTTTGGGGCTTCTGTTATTTGCCATACGTAAGCAGGTGGATATTATCCGCCGGCAAGATGAATTGGCACGAATGCGTGAAGATTTCTCTTATGCTATGGTTCACGACATGAAGAATCCAATCAGTTCCATCCTGATTGGCCTTAAAGTGCTTCGCAGCGGAAAAGTGGATGATAAGCCCGGGAAGAAAGAAAAACACTTCGATATACTGGAGGCAGAGGCGCAGCATTTGCTTGCACTGGCCAATAAAGTGCTGACTATCTCTAAGTTGGAACATGGGCAATTATTGTTGGATAAGAACTGGATTCAACTTCATCCGATGGTGGATGAACTGGTACACACGTTCACTGCTAAGGCGGAAAAGCCTATCACATTTCAGGTTGACTTGCAGGAAGAGGGAGTTTATGCTGATGAAGAATACCTGAAAGAGGCTTTAAGCAATCTCATAGATAATGCTGTGAAATACTCTAAGGATACGGTAGATATACAAATTACTTCCTGTCTTTCCGGGCAGTATACTCAGATCAGGGTGCGGGATAATGGAATCGGCATTCCGCTTGCAGCTCAACGGATTGTATTTGATAAGTTTGAACGTGTCATTACCCGGCATGAGGATGCGAAGAAGAAAGTTTCCGGCTTTGGTCTGGGGCTGAACTATGTGATGAATGTGGCCCGGGAACATGGTGGATATGTCAGCGTGGAGAGCATAGAAGGAAAATATAGCGAATTTACTGTTTCTTTGCCGTTGCCGGTGGAGAGCGGGGAATGAGCGTGCTCCGGCCTGTCTGTTTTTCCACAGACAAGCCGGAACACACTCTTCTTTAATTGTTATTCTACAGGCGGCACATCCAGAATACTACCATATCGATGGTATTCGAAGGAGATGCTTTGCTCCTTGATATAATGTATCAACTCTACACGTCCGTTTTTTACAGGTTTTGCCGTGGCAATGTATTTATTTCTACGAGCTGCCTCCTCATACATTTCCATCGGAATATCGGCGCCACAAGTACGGATGCGTTCATAGGTTCTCATTGTTTTGAGGAATTCATCGAACGTTTCTTTCTTTAGTGCACAACCGGCCGGTGATAATGCAGCCGTGCGATCATCATTCGGGTCAAAACTGATAGTCAGTGGCGTGTGGCAGAGTTTTGCGGCAAGTGCGATCATTTCAGCTTCTTCGTTACTATCGCCCGGGAAAAGGCGGAGCACCATATTCTTTAATGGCAGATAGCGGAATGCATTTTGTTCGCCATATAACTTATTGATATCCCGTGCATGCGCAAATTCTTCTTCATAAGCATGAGGGTAACTTTGCTTATAATCCGTATTACTTTCCGGTTTGTCGGTAATCTTCACAAGGCAGGCGCAATAGTTTGGCCCGCCTGCTTTTACGCCACCACCAAAAGCGGACAGTTTCATTCCACCGAAAGGTTGGCGGTTGACAATAGCGCCCGTGATGCCACGATTGATATAAAGGTTACCTGCCTGAATAGAGTTCTTCCAGAGTTTCTGTTCGTTTTCATCCAGACTTTGCAGGCCGGAAGTCAAACCGTAGTCCAGACTGTTCACCAACTCTATTCCCTGTTGGAGATTGTCAATGCAAGCTACACTTAACATGGGGCCGAATAATTCTGTGCGGAATGAATAACTGCCCGGTTTCACTCCCCACTTCACGGTGGGAGCGAGGATGTATTGCTTCTCGTCGATAAACTTGGGCGGAACCAGCCAGAACTCACCGGGTTCCAGTGTGAGGGCTTGCAGCAACTTGTCGTTCCGGTTGGTAATCATGGGACCTACTATGTTACCGGCTTCCCATACACTGCCTACTTTCATACTGGTGGTGGCATCCTTCAGCTTATCCTGGAAGTTCTTGTCTTCGTATACAGAACGTTCTACAAGCAGCAGGGAGCATGCGGAGCATTTTTGTCCGGCATTTCCGAAAGCGGAAGCAACGATATTCATAATGGCATGGTCACGGTCGCCCGAGGCTGTAAGGATAATAGCATTTTTTCCACCGGTTTCGGCGGAAAGTGGGGTAGACGGATTGGTACGTGCAATGCTTTGGGCTGTATCTGTGCCACCTGTCAGGATGATATGCCTGATAGCCGGAGCAGTGGTCAGCTCTTTCAGTGCTTCACGGTCGGTAATAATGACTTGCAATGCTTCTTTGGGCACTCCTGCATCCCAGAAAGCCTTGGCAAATAGCCATGCTACGGGAGCGGCTACTGTTGCGGGTTTCAGTATTACGGTATTGCCGCCGGCCAATCCGGCTACAATGCCACCGATAGGAATGGCGCATGGGAAGTTCCATGGCGAAATGACGAGGATTGTTCCTTTGGAGGTGATGTCCACATCATGCAGTGCGGTGAATTTTTTCATGGTTGTGGTATAGAAGCGGGCGTAGTCAATGCCTTCGGAGACTTCTACATCGCCTTCTACCACTGTTTTGCCTGTTATGGCACACATGCTGCCTATCAGGTCTCCGCGCATATCACCCAGGCGATTGGCTGCTTCGAACATGATTCCATGCCGTTCCTCTAAAGTAGTGTTCCGCCAGCCTGCGGGATCTTTCTCTGCAATGTCGATGATCCGCTTTACTTGTTCCGTACCGGCTTGCGACATTTCGCAAATGCATACTTCATCATTCTGGCAACGGTCCATGTACTTGTGGCGTTTTTCACAAACGATGGTTTCGGCTCCTATTTGCAGAGGAATGATTTCCGGAGTATCACTGGAAGACTTTTTCCATTTGGCAAAGATGTTTCGTACCCATTCCTGGTTTTGAGGCAGGTCAAAATCCGTGTCCGGTTCGTTTTTCATCACATCGGATGGGGGAACGCGAGAATACGGCAAAAGCCTGTTCTGCGTGCGCGTAGGGATATGAGAAACGTTGTCTTTCTTGTGGTATGCTTCTTCAAACTGCTTTTGCAGGAAATTCCAGGTGTCGGTTCCCGGTTGCAGATTGAATGAATGAGTGAGGAAGTTGTCTGGAGCCGTGTTTTCGTCCATGCGGCGTACCAGATAAGAGACTGCATTCAGGAAATGTTCATCTTTCACTACCGGTGCATATAGTATGATGTGATTACCCAGTTGCGACTGTGCGCGCCATACATGGTCGGCCATACCTTCCAGCATCTCAAATGTCATGTACTCTGAACTGCCGTTCTTCTGACTTAGCAGATAAGCGTAGGCTATTGTGAACAGGTTGTGCGAAGCCACTCCGATGTGTAACGCTTTTGCATTTTCGGGCAGCAGGGCACGTTCCAGAATATGCAGGTAGTTTGCGTCCACTTCCGTCTTTGTGGAAAGTATGGGGTTGGGCCAGCCGCGTAAGGAAGAAATCACTGTTTCCATTTCCAGGTTGCAGCCTTTTACAAGGCGCATTTTGAGTGGTGCGCCTCCCTCTGCCAAGCGTGCCTTTGCAAATTCCAGCAGTTCCGTCTGGAAATCATAAGCATCGGGCAGATAAGCCTGTACAACGATGCCGGCTGAATAGTCTTTGAATTCCGGTTTGCTCAGTACAGTTTTAAACAGGCGTAGGGTAAAGTGTGAATCTTTATATTCTTCCATATCCAGATTGACGAATTTCGCGCGTTTCACTCCGTTTTCATCTGTATGTGGGAAGTCCATTGCTTTTTGGTAGAGGGCGGACATACGTTTCACCAGTTCCGGGAAACTCTCTTCATAATTCAAAGCATGTGTCTGGGCATAGATACCGGATATCTTTACTGAAATATAGTTGATATCGGGAGCTTCCAATGCTTCCAAGTAATGATGGTACCGATGATCTGCTTCCCCATTGCCTAAAACGACTTCGCCCAGTAGGTTAACATTTTGTCCGACCTTTTGTTGTGCACGTTCAGACAGGTGCCGGGTTAACTTGGGACGCGCTTCGTCAAGGATGACTTTAGACGTATCCATGCGTAAACGCTTCTTTATAATAGGTATGGCGATGAAGTCGAAATGATGTCCGAAGGCCTGGTACATTTTAAAGAGGAAAGTATCCCGTCTATTCAGGAATTCAGGTACTCCATAGCGGTCTATCAAGGTTTTAATACGGGCGGCAAGTTTCTTGCGGTCACGTATCTGTGAAGATTCATCCAGCATCTTCACCAGGAACTTCTTGTCCTGCGGACGTTGCACCATGACGGCATATTTATGCTGTTCTTTGCGCTCTTCGTTTGTGATGGTTTGCTCACACGTGTTGTGTAGCTTCAGTACCCATTCTTGTACCTCGGCTATGGTAGGTCTATTATCCATAATTTATTCATGTTTAGTAAATGATTGAAATAAGTATCACTCGCGAACTAAAAACATGAATAAAGGGTAGGACTGAACATTACGGCACGATACCGGTGCAAGGTCTGGAGAGCTTGCTGCGAAAACCGGTCAAAGATTAATCTTCTACCCATAGTACAGTGATGTTAAAGGTTAATGTATGCCTGATGCAAATATACACTAATTCTTTTATTATCAAAGAGAAAGGGCGAAATATATTTATTTTGTGGGCTATATGAAAAACACCTCATTGCCATCACTATTTTGTAGCTTGGCAATGAGGTGTTATAAGAGGGAAGCGGATTTGTACTTGCGTATAGCTTATTTTACTTCCCAAATATCATTTGTCATCAACAGTTCCTTGAAGTTGTGATACTTCTTCTTTGCTGATACTTCTTCAATCTGTTCCATTACGGCGTCGTCGTAAGTCGGAGCTTCCACGTCGCGGATTACACCGAGGGCAACCGGGAAGTCAGGACCTTCCATCAGAGCCAATTTCAGTTGTAGCGTGTTATCCATGCAGTGTGCGTCATGAACGAGGATATCCTTTTCTGTGATACCGTTTTCGCCCAACTTCACAACTTTCAGTCCGAAGCCTTCCTGCATCAAGCCAAACTCTTTGTTTTCACCGAAAAGCATTGGTTTGCCGTGTTCCAGGTAGATGGCGTTTTTGGCACGTCCGTCTTTGTTGTATACAGAGTCGTAAGTTCCGTCATTGAAGATTACACAGTGTTGCAGAATCTCACATACGGCAGTTCCTTTATGATTGGCAGCAGCCTTCAACACTTCTCCTGTGCCGGGGCCATCTGTAGCTACACAGCGTGCAAAGAAGCGTCCACGGGCACCGAAGCAGAGTTCAGCAGGGTGGAACGGATCTTCTACCGTACCGTAAGGAGAAGATTTGCTGACGAAGCCACGGGGAGACGTCGGAGAATATTGTCCTTTTGTCAAACCGTAGATACGGTTGTTCAGCAACAGAATGTTGATATCTATATTGCGGCGGATAGCATGGATAAAGTGGTTACCACCAATGGCCAGACCGTCACCATCACCTGAAACCTGCCAGACGCTCAGATTAGGATTGGTAACTTTACATCCGGTAGAGATGGCGGCAGCACGTCCGTGGATAGTCTGCATCGCATACGTATTCATATAATAAGGCAGACGGCTGGAACAACCGATACCCGAAATAACGGCAGTTTCCCAAGGTTTTACGCCGATTTCTGCCAACGCTTTGTGCAGTGAATTCAAGAAGAAGTGGTCACCGCAACCCGGACACCAACGAGGTTGTCCTTTTTTGAAATCTTTAGCTGTATATTCGCTCATGTCTTTCGATACTTTACGGGGTTATTATTTATTTAAAATCTCGGTGAAGGCAGCTACCAATTCGCTTACTACGAACGGCTGTCCCTTGACTTCATTGAATTGATACGGAGTGAAATTATCTACCTTCATGCGGAGATAACCGGCAAATTGTCCCAGGTTCTGTTCGGCAACTACCACTTTCTTGTATTTTTTCAATACCTCAGCCGTATTCTTAGGCAACGGATTGATATAAGAGAAGTGGGCTAAAGCTACTTTTTGTCCGGCTTTGTTCATCTCTTCCATAGCAGAATACAAGTGTCCGTAAGTACCGCCAAAACCTACAATCAGCAGGTCTGCGTCATCTGCACAGCCTTGTACTTCTACATTGGGCACAACAATCTTTGCAACTTTTTCTGCACGCAGGTGGCACATTAGGTTGTGGTTTTCAGGATCGGTAGAGATCGCACCAGTGTTGCTGTCTTTTTCCAGGCCACCGAGGATGTGGGTATAGCCCTCTTGCCCCGGAACAGCCCAGTAACGTACCTGGTTCTCTGGGTTGCGTTTATAGGGAGTATAGTTGTCCTTCATTTCAGGAGTAACATACTGAGGTTTGATTTCAGGATATGTATCCAGGTTCGGCAGTTTCCATGCACCGGAACCGTTGGCAACGAAACCGTCTGTCAACAGAACCACCGGAGTCATGTGTTCCAAAGCCATCTTACAAGCTGCATAGGCTGCATCGAAGCAGTTTGTCGGTGAAGTTGCAGCAATAACCGGCATTGGGCTTTCACCGTTACGGCCAAATAAAGCCTGCAACAAGTCTGTTTGTTCCGATTTAGTCGGCAAACCTGTGGAAGGACCACCGCGCTGTACGTCCAGAACAACCAGTGGAAGTTCTGTAATCACTGCCAGGTTCATAGCCTCTGATTTCAGGCAGATACCCGGACCGGAAGTGGTAGTTACAGCCAATGCACCTGCAAAAGATGCACCGATAGCCGTAGCACAGCCGGAAATCTCATCTTCGCATTGAACGGTAATGACACCTAAGGATTTATGTTTGGAGAGTTCATGTAATACGTCCGTAGCAGGAGTGATAGGATAAGAACCCAGGAACAGTTTCAGACCTGCTTTCTCGGCAGCGGCGATGAAACCGTAGGCTGTAGCTTTGTTGCCCATGATGTCCATATAGACACCGGGAGTTTTAATCTTACTCTCTATCTTATAAGTATGCGCTACGGAAGCGTGTGTATTGTGTCCGTAGTCGTAACCGGCATGGATAACTTTGATGTTGGCTTCCGCTATTTCCGGCTTTTTCGCAAACTTCTCTTTAAGGAAGTCTTCTGCAATCTTCAAATCACGATTGAACAACCAGCATACCAGGCCGAGAGCGAACATGTTGCGGCATTTCAGCATTGCTTTGTTGTCCATACCTGTTTCTGCCAGACAGTCTTTCACCATTTGAGAAATAGGAGCGGCAATAACATCTTGCTTGATACCCATTTCTTCGATAGGATTGTCAGTCTTGAAAGCGGCTTTCTGTAAATCGGAAGCTTGGAAACAGTCTGTGTCGATAATGATGCAAGCAGTAGACTTAGCAAACTTATACTGTGTTTTCAATGCGGCAGCGTTCATAGCTACCAATACGTCGCATTTATCACCCGGGGTGAATACTTTGTTGGCGCCGATGTGTACCTGGAAACCTGATACGCCGGTCAGAGAGCCTTGCGGGGCGCGGATATCTGCGGGATAGTCGGGGAAAGTACTGATGTCATTTCCCACCGTAGCCGATACTGTTGAAAAGATGTTGCCGGCGAGCTGCATACCATCGCCGGAGTCTCCGGAAAAGCGGACTACCACTTGATCCAGTTCTTTTACCATCATGTCGTTTGCCATAATTTCGTATTACTATGATTAATTTATAGGATCACTTAAAATCTGTTCTCATGTTGGTTGGGTACTTACAAAAAAAGTACTACGCTTTTAAAGATGCGTTTGCAAATGTCGTAAAGTTATGCGACTTGGCAAAATCTTTTGGAGTTAATCTGTGATTGTGTACTAAAAGAATTGCAAAATGAGTATTTTTTGATATTTGGAGTGAACAAAACTCTAACTATGTGTACGGGATGGAGGAATAAAAGTTGCATATTATCATTTGTTTTTGAATGTATACGGATTGACAAAATGTAGCTGATTTAACAACTGATGCTGCTGTAGGTAGCGAATGTCGCTTTACAATTTGATAAAATCTTGTAAGATGTGGTTTTCCTTAACTTTTCAGTTTTGGATACCCTGTGTGTCTGTGGTATTGCTTTTCTGACCATAATCTTCTTGATAAAAGATTCGTTCTGCCTTGCTAAATCGGGAGAATGCTTTATCTTTGCAACCGCAAATGATTCTGGTCCTGTAGTTCAACGGATAGAATAGAAGTTTCCTAAACTTTAGATAGGGGTTCGATTCCCCTCGGGACTACTGGAAGATGCGAAAACGAAAAGGGGAAGCCGACTGTCGGCTTCCCCTTTTTGTTTGGATTATATTATATATTTTCCTTATTTGGCTGTTTCTGCAACCGGTTCAGCAATCTTCTTATTCTTCAGCATCATGTATGCGATAGGAGATGCAACGAACAGAGAAGAGAGTGTACCAATCACAACACCGAGAATCATTGCGAATGCGAAGCTGCGGATAGAGTCACCACCGAGGATGAAGATACACAGCAACACGATCAATGTACTCAATGAAGTATTGATGGTACGTGCCAGAGTCGTATTCAATGAATCATTGAACAACTGCTTTCTGTCACGTTTCGGATACAGACCGAAGAACTCACGCACACGGTCGAAGATTACCACCTTATCATTGATAGAGTAACCGATAGCGGTCAGGATAGCACCGATGAAAGTCTGGTCGATTTCCAGAGAGAACGGCATCCATCCCCAGCATAATGAGTAGGCACCGAGAATCATCAATGTATCACTGGTCAGTGCGGCTACAGAGCCCACACTATATGCGATGTTACGGAAACGAATCAAGATGTACAGACCGATAGCAATCAAAGCGAGAACAACAGACCACATTGCAGAAGTCTTGATATCATCAGCGATACTCGGACCTACCTTCTGTGAACTGACGATACTACCACCTGTGTGGTTTTCGCGGTCGATGAATGTTTCCAGTGTGATGTTTTGTGTCAATACTGGTTTCAGAGTCTCGTACAAATATGCTTCGATTTCAGAGTCAACGTTGTTACCGTCTTCTTCGATACGGTAGTTGGTACTGATACGTACTGTCTTCTTGTCGGTACCGATAGCAATTACACTTACGTTGGCATCACCAAACTTGCTGGCGATCAATTCGCGTACTTGTTCCGGTTCTACAGGATTTTCAAACTGTACCTTGAAGTTACGTCCACCGGTGAAGTCGATACTCTGGCTCAAGCCGCGTACGAAGAGTGAACCGATACAGATTACAAGAATAACACCTGTGATGGTCAACCATTTCTTGTTTCCACCCATGAAGTCAAAGTGTACGTTCGCCATCAGGTTTTTAGAAACCTTTGAAGAGAATGTCAGGTTCAACAACTTGTCTTTGCTCATGAAGTGCTCGTAGAACAGACGTGTCATAAATACGGCTGTAAAGAACGAAATCAAGATACCGATAATCAAGGTCGTGGCGAAACCGCGGATAGGACCTGTACCGAAGTTGAACAGGATAATACCTGTGATGATAGACGTTAAGTTGGAGTCAAAAATAGCTGAGAACGCATTAGAATAACCGTCGGCGAGAGCTTTCTTCACACCCTTGCCTGCACGCAACTCTTCTTTTGTACGTTCGTAAATCAACACGTTCGCATCCACAGCCATACCCAACGCCAACACCATACCGGCAATACCGGACATTGTCAGTGCCGCCTGGAAGGACGAAAGGATACCCAGTGTAAAGAATAAGTTCAGTACCAGTGCACCGTTGGCAACCATACCCGGGATGAAACCGTACATGATACACATGTAAACCATCAACAGCACCAATGCCACAACGAACGAGAATACACCGGCGTTGATAGAGGCCTGTCCCAAAGACGGACCTACGATGTCTTCCTGAACGATACGTGCGGGAGCAGGCATCTTACCTGATTTTAACACGTTCGCTAAGTCTTTTGCTTGTTCGGGAGTGAAGTGACCGGTGATTTGTGAGTTACCGCCGGTAATTTCAGTGTTTACGTTCGGTGCAGAATATACATAACCATCCAATACGATAGCGATGCTCTTGCCGATGTTCTGTTTTGTCAACTGAGCCCAACGACGTGAACCGTCTGTGTTCATTGACATACTTACAGCGGGTTTACCAAACTGGTCATATTCGTCTTTTGCGCTGACAACTACGTCACCTTCCAGTGGAGCGCGTCCGTTACGTTCGGTTGAGCGGATAGCGTAAAGTTCGAAAGTTTGTCCTTTCGGATCATATTCGTAAGCGGAAACACCCCATTTCAGACGAAGGTCTTTCGGGAGTTCTGCCTGAATTTCTTTCATAGACAGATATTTGTTGATGTCGGCTGTATCCTTATAGTTGGCATAAGCTACAACGGGACCTTGTCCGCCTCCGTTAACTTGCAGGATAGCCAGCAACGGATGTTCTTTCTTGATTTGTGCAAGGTCGGCAGTCTGTGCTTTGGTTTCGCCTTTCAATGCGGCGGCAAGGCTGTCGGCTGTGCTGGTAGTTGTTTGTGCTACGACAGGAGCAGCAGCTGTGTTGTCAACGGCTACACTGTCATTCTGTACTTCGTTAGCCAAAATGCTGCGCAGTTTGTTATCAGCGGCTTGCAAATAGGGTGCAACATCCTTTGCATTGTATGTTTCCCAAAACTCCAGATTGGCAGAACCTTGTAGTAACTTTCTTACACGTTCAGGTTCCTTGATACCCGGAAGCTCCACCATGATACGACCCATTTTGTCTTCCAGACTCTGGATGTTGGGCTGAACTACACCAAAGCGGTCGATACGGGTACGGAGTACGTTGTATGAGTTATCAACTGCGGCTTTTACTTCCGAACGCAATACTTTTTCAACTTCAGCGTCAGAAGACTTCTGGTTGACTTTATCTTTTAATTGTTGAGTGGCGAAAAGCTCGGAAAGGCGTGCATCCGGAGCTATCTTGCGATACTCTCTCACAAACAAGGTGATGACGTCATCCTGGCTGGTAATAGCCTGTTTGGCGGCATTTGCCAATGCTTGGTTGAATGCTTCGTCGGATTTGTTATCCGCCAATGCCTTGATTACATCGGGTACGGAAACTTCGAGGATGACGTTCATACCACCCTTCAAATCCAAACCTAAACTGATTTCCATCTCACGACACTGTTTCAGTGTCCAATTGCCGAACCACACCTTCTCGTTTGACAGAGAATCCAGGTAGTCTTGTTCTAACTTCAAATCTCCTTTAGCGTACTCTTTTGCCTTATTGTTATAATGGCGAGTAACAAAAGAGAAGGAAAGGTAGAACACACACACCAGTGTGAGCAATACTGCAAAAATCCTTACGAATCCTTTGTTTTGCATGTTACTTTTAGTTTATTATGATTACTTTTTTAATTAATTTCTGTTGCGTACAAGGCTGCAAATATAGTTTTTTTTTCACATTCGGAAGTAAAAGGAACTCAAATATTTGCACCCGGCAAAGAATTTACCACCTTTGTACAGCATTGTTTTTACTTCATTCCGCGATTTTTTAACATCGGTTCCAGTTGCGGTTCTGTGCCGCGGAAATTCTTGTAAAGAGTCATCGGGTCTTCGCTGTTGCCTTTTTCAAGGACGTTGTGGCGGAAGAGGTCGGCTGTCTTTTTATCGAAGATACCGTGTTCTTTGAAGGCTTCGAAAGCATCGTTGTCCAGTACGTTTGCCCACAAGTAGCTGTAATAGCCTGCGGCATAACCGCCGATGATGTGGTTGAAGTAGGTGGTACGGTAGCGCGGAGCGATTTCAGGGATAAGTCCCAGTTGGTTCATGGCTTCTTTTTCGTAGGCTAACACGTCCAGAGCTTTGGTGTCTGTCAGGTTGTGCAGGTTCATATCCAGAATGGCGGCGGCCAGCAGTTCGGTGGTCATAAAGCCTTGGTTGAAGGTTTTCTGGTTCAGAATCTTTTCGATAAGGCTGTCGGGGATAGTTTCACCGGTCTGGTAATGTTTGGCATACATTTTCAGCACTTCAGGTTCAGTGGCCCAGTGCTCGTTGATTTGAGAAGGTAATTCTACGAAATCGCGTACTACGTTCGTGCCGGAAATACCTTTGTAGTTACATTTGGTTAGTAACCCGTGCAGGGCATGGCCGAATTCGTGGAATAGAGTCTCTACTTCGTCAATGGTGAGCAGTGAAGGTATATCGCCTACGGGTTGGGTGAAGCTGCATACGTTGCATACCAACGGGCGGACGTCACCTTGCTGTTCGCGATAGTTGCTCATCCATGCACCTCCGCTTTTACCCGGACGTGGGAAATAATCTACATAAAACACTCCCAGGTGTGAGCCGTCGGCGTCTTTCACTTCGAAAACTTCTACATCGGGATGATATACGGGAATACCTTCCAGCTTGGTCAGCGTGATGCCATATAGTTTGTTGGCAACGGCAAAAGCACCTTCACGCACATTCTCCAGTTTGAAGTAAGGCTTGATTTCGTCTTCTTCGAGGTTGTACTTCTCTTTACGGAGTTTTTCGGTGTAATACCACCAGTCCCATGCCTCCAGCTTTTCACCTTTGCCGTCTTTGTCCATGATTTTCTGCAACTCGGCTGCTTCGGCTTTGGCTTTCGGCAGAGAATAATTCCATAGATTGTTCAGAAAGTCCATAACGGTGGCGGAATTCTTAGCCATCGTGTTGTCCAATACGAAGTTGGAGTAGCAATCGAAGCCCAGCAATTGTGCTTTCTCAAGGCGCAGGCTGACGATGTCTGTTATGATTTTCTTGTTGTCATTCTTATCGTTGTTGTTGCCGCGGCTGATGTAGGCTTTGTACATCTGTTCGCGCAAGGGACGGTTGGCGGAGTATTGCAGGAACGGAATGCGGCTGGCATTGCCCAGTGTGAACAACCATTTTCCTTCTTGTCCGTCTTCTTTAGCTTTTTCGGCTGCGCTTTGGCGGAACCATTCGGGCAGTCCGGCAAGGTCTTCTTCCTTATCTATATAGAGTTTGAAAGCGTTGTTCTCATTCAAGACGTTATCGCTGAATTGAAGTCCCAATGTGGATAACTGCTTGTTAATCTCGCGCAGGCGTGCTTGCTTTTCGGGAGACAAGTTTGCACCGGAACGAACGAAATCTTTGTAGGTCTCCTCCAGCAAACGTTGTTGCTCGGTGGTTAATCCTAAAGATTCTTTCTGTTGATATACGGCGCTTACTTTCTTGAACAACTCTTGGTTTAGTGAGATGTTATCACTGTGTTCCGACAAGGTCGGAGCGAGCTTGATAGATAGCTCATTCAGCCCGTCCGTCTTTTCCGCATCCGTCATATTATAAAAAATGGCGCCGACACGGTCGAGTATCGGGGAACTGTTGTCAAAGGCAACAATTACATTTTCAAAAGTCGGCGCTTCGGAGTTATTCACTATGGCATCGATATTCGCGTTTTGCTCTTCAATACCTTTCAGGAAGGCCGGTTCGTAATGTTCCAGTTTGATTTTATCGAAAGGCGGTACGCCATGTTCAGTTTGGAACTCGGTCAGGAACGGATTGGTTTCCGTCTGTGTGGCACAGGAGTACATCATACAACTTGTTGCTAAAATAAAAATACACTTCTTAAACATAAGTATTAGGTATAAAGTATTAATTATAAATTATTGACTTGCAAACTCTCAACTCTCAATTCTCCACTCTCAACTTCTTCAAGTAACACCAGATTGGATAGTGGTCGGACTCTTTTATCGAGCGGTCCACCGTACAGTTATAGGATTTCAGGTTTTTGCTTGCCAGGATATTGTCAATCCGGAAATAAAACTTATTCTGATTGTAAGAGATACCCAGGCCGCGGCCCGATTGGGTAAAAGTATCGTTTAACCCCTTACTGATCACCCGATGGGCATAAGAGATAGGCGTATCGTTGAAATCGCCGCAGACGATGATGTAGGGATGCTGTGACGATGAGATTTCCTGTGCAATGCTGTCGGCTTGCGGAGCGCGGATGGCAGATGCTTCTGCCAGTTTGCGAATAAGCAGGCGTGCGCCGCTTTTCACTTTTTCCGTTTCCGGGTCTTTGAGCATGCTCTCATATACTACTTTATCTTCTTTAGTCAGCTTATTGGATTCCAGGTGGTTGTTGATGAGCATTACGGTATCTTCGCCTATTTTCAGTTCGTAAACCACAGAGCCGTTGTATTCGCTGGCATAATCCAGTTTACGTGCCGAAAGGATAGGAAATTTAGAATAGCAGGCTATCCGGTTAGTATGTCCTTTCCCGCTTCCAACAATCTGTATTTTGTGGTAAGGGTACTCCTTTAGGGCTTTCTCTACATCCTTTTGGCTGAGGTGGCGGGGAGATTCTACCGTTTGGTACTCTTGCAGGCACAGGATGTCTGCTCCACTTTCTTTCAAATAGTTCAGAATAGGGTTTTCTCCGTCTTTCTTGACAGCTCCGTCAAATCCCATTATGTTGTATGATAATACTTTGAAGCTATTTTCCGGCAATTTGTTTGTATGAAAATTGAGAGGAAAGTAAGCGCGCATCTGCGGATAGCAAAAGAGAAGAGCCACCAGAAGGAATAACGCGAATTTATACTTCTGAATGATAAGCCAGAAGATGAGGAAACAGATGTTTATTACCAGAAAAATAGGAAATGTCAATCCGAGGCAGGACTCAACAGGATGGGCAACCGGCTTGATATGCGGGCTGTAAGCGGTAAGGAGCAACAAGCCTATGAAGAAGATGTTGACCGCTAAAATCAGATATGCGACGACTTTGCCAATATGCTTTATTCCCATTTCCTTATACTATCGTTTGCTCGCATCGAACAGGCTTTTCTTTTCTTCCGTGGTCAGACTTTCATATCCCGATTTCTTCAGTTTGTCGAGGATGCGGTCTATTTCTTCGGATTGCACCTTTTTGCGGGCGTTGTAGTCATAGTCTTGCTGGCGACTGTTTCCGTAATGCACTTTCATTTTAGGCTTGCGGGGCTTGAAGCTGAATAGTGAGACGATGGCATCCAGGATTTTATTGATCCAGGCTGTCATATCTCTCCCTTTACTGATTCCGGCGGCGAACCAGATACCTGCCAACGCACCCCCCAAATGAGATATATGCCCGCCAGCATTGCTGGATGTGATGAACAGCAAGTCCGTACCGATAACGATAAGTGCCAGGTATTTCAGCCGTATCGTGCCGAAAAGGAACAATCGTATCGGATAGTTTGGCTCACGATAGGCCGTGGCCGCTACTATGGCAAGTACGGAAGCGGATGCACCCAGCATGAGTGAATAATCAACCATCGGACGGAAATACGGGAAAATGTTAAATGCCGCCATATACAGCAATCCGCCGCATATACCTCCCAATATGTATACTCCGCGCAAATGTTTTGCCGAGAAGAACATGAGGAACAGCGCTCCGAACCAATACAGCCATAACATATTGAACAGGATATGCAAAAATCCTGCGTGCATGAACATATAGGTGAGCAGGGACCAGGGCTGTATGATGAACCGCGTCAGTGAAGCCGGTAGTTCCAGCCACTCGAATACGCCGCCAAGGCTGCGGTTGAATAATTGCAGAATAACTTCCGTCAACGTAGTGATGACAAAGACACCTACGTTGATATAAATCAGCTGGATGTAAATATTCCCTCTGCGAAACGCTTCTTTAAGGTCAGTTATAATAGTACCCATTTCCTCTGTCTTTTTTTCTCCAGTACATTATCAGTATAAACCCAAATATCATACCACCCAAATGTGCGAAGTGCGCTACGTTGTCGTTCGGATTGTTGGCAAAGCCTGCATACAGTTCAATCAGTGCGTAGCCCATTACGAAATACTTCGCTTTGATGGGAAACGGCAACGGGAATATGAACAACGGCTGGTTGGGGAATAACATTCCGAAACCCAGCAGGATGGCGTATACAGCTCCCGAAGCTCCTACGGTGACACCATTCAGAAGTGCGTTCAGGTTTGCCATAGCCGGATAAGTATAGTTCATATTGTCATGCAATATTCCTGCTCCTTCCCGATATACGGTATCAATCATTTCCGGGGTCATTCCTACTTTTGCTGACTGGATACGTATGTAGGTGACCAACATACTGATCAGACCCGCACCTATACCACAAATCATATAATATGACAGAAAACGCTTCGGTCCCCATACTTGTTCAAGAATGCGGCCGAACATCCATACGGCAAACATGTTGAAGAATAGATGTGTGAACCCTCCATGCATGAACATATATGTGATGAGCTGCGCTACGTTGAAATCATCGGAAAGAAAAAAGTGAAGTCCTAAATACCGGGCTAAATCTATGTTGTAAGTTTGAGCAACAAAGGTCGCAAGAAAGACCAGTACATTAATGATTAATAGGTTCTTAGTAACTGTTGGTATAGCATTCATAATTTGTTATTTCAATCAATAGGTCACAAAAATACGAATAAATTCTGTTCTATAACAGAAAAACGGCTTTCTATTCCTTTTTTTTCGCTAAAACACAATCTTTTTTTAATGTTTTTATTTGATATTCAGAAATATTGCTCTATTTTTGTAGAAGTACGTGAATAAACTATTGCAGATATCTTTTGTGTAACATATTAATTATTAAATTTTAAAATTATGAACAAGTCAGAACTTATCAGTGCTATGGCAGCGGAGTCCGGTTTGACGAAGGCGGATTCAAAGAAGGCATTGGATGCTTTCATGGCATCAATTACGAATGCCCTAAAAGCCGGTGAAAAAGTTTCATTGGTTGGTTTCGGTACATTCAGTGTATCGGAAAGAGCGGCGCGTACAGGCATTAATCCCTCGACGAAAGCAAAAATTACGATTCCGGCAAAGAAGGTGGCTAAATTTAAACCTGGTACGGAATTGACTTTGGCTATCGAATAAAGAATTAATTCATGAGTAAAACATAGGGAAGGAGGCGCATCGTGTGTCTCCTTTTTTATTATCCGTTACGGATGCAGCGCGTAATTCGCCAAAATATAGTATCTTTGCGCCTTGAAAATACTTTTAAATCATGAATATAGAAGATAAACTGGTAGTGTCCGTCATCAACGGACTGAAAGCGCTGTACGGACAGGATGTGCCTGTCGCACAGGTGCAACTGCAAAAAACCAAAAAAGAATTTGAGGGACACCTCACACTGGTAGTTTTTCCTTTCCTGCGTATATCGAAGAAGGGACCGGAACAGACTGCACAAGAGATTGGTGAATACTTGAAAGCCAATGAACCTTCAGTAGCTGCATTCAATGTCATCAAAGGTTTTCTGAACCTGACTATCGCTTCTTCCGCCTGGATAGAATTACTGAACAACATTCATGCTGACAAACAGTACGGTATTATTGCTGCCACGGATAATTCTCCGTTGGTAATGATTGAATATTCTTCACCTAACACCAACAAGCCGCTTCACTTGGGACATGTCCGTAATAATTTGCTGGGTAATGCTTTAGCTAATATTGTTATGGCCAATGGCAATAAGGTTGTAAAGACGAATATTGTGAACGACCGGGGTATTCATATCTGTAAGTCCATGCTGGCGTGGCTGAAATATGGAAACGGTGAAACACCGGAATCTTCCGGTAAAAAGGGCGACCATCTGGTAGGCGACTATTACGTAGCTTTTGATAAACATTTCAAAGCCGAAGTTGCCGGGCTTATGGAAAAAGGCATGACAAAAGAAGAGGCTGAGGCAGCTTCTCCTTTGATGAATGAAGCTCGCGAGATGCTGGTGAAATGGGAAGCCGGTGACCCGGAAGTACGCTCGCTTTGGGCAAAGATGAATAATTGGGTGTACGAAGGTTTTGATGAAACTTATCGTAAGATGGGTGTTAGCTTCGACAAGATATATTACGAGTCAAATACTTATCTTGAAGGTAAGGAAAAGGTGGTGGAAGGTCTTGAAAAAGGCTTCTTTTATAAGAAAGAGGATGGCTCGGTATGGGCAGACCTGACTCCTGAAGGTTTGGACCACAAGCTTCTGCTTCGTGCTGACGGTACTTCTGTTTATATGACCCAGGACATCGGTACGGCTAAGCTTCGTTTTGCAGATTATCCTATTGACAAAATGATTTATGTAGTAGGAAACGAGCAGAACTACCACTTTCAGGTACTTTCCATTTTGCTTGATAAACTCGGCTTTGAGTGGGGAAAGAGTCTTGTGCATTTCTCGTATGGTATGGTGGAATTGCCCGAGGGTAAGATGAAGAGCCGCGAAGGTACGGTAGTAGATGCCGACGACTTGATTGAAGAAATGGTAAGCACAGCTAAGGAGACTTCTAACGAACTGGGCAAACTGGACGGACTGACTCAGGAAGAAGCTGATAACATCGCCCGTATCGTAGGATTGGGTGCTCTGAAATACTTCATTTTGAAAGTAGATGCACGTAAGAATATGACGTTCAATCCGAAAGAATCAATCGACTTTAATGGAAATACAGGTCCGTTTATTCAATATACGTATGCACGTATTCAATCAGTGTTGCGTAAAGCAGCAGAAGCCGGCATCGTCATTCCGTCTGAGATTCCTGTAGGCATCGAGTTGAGTGAGAAGGAAGAAGGCCTGATTCAGATGGTGGCTGATTTTGCAGCTGTTGTGAAGCAGGCTGGCGAAGATTATAGCCCCTCTATTATAGCCAATTATACTTATGACCTTGTGAAGGAATACAATCAGTTCTATCATGATTTCAGCATTCTGCGTGAAGAGAATGAGGCCGTGAAAGTGTTCCGCCTTGCTTTGTCGGAGAATGTGGCGAAAGTCGTTCGCCTTGGTATGGGATTGTTGGGTATCGAGGTGCCGGACAGAATGTAGAAAACGTTATGCTTGTAGGGGCGAATAATTATTCGCCCGCATATAAAAACAATCAGCCCCGGAATAGACATCGTCATTCCGGGGCTGATTGTTTTTATACTCTTATCGGTTTTATGCTTTTTTCTTAGCATACTTTCCGCGCTTCGGTTTTGCCGGAGCAGATGCAGCTTTCTCGCTTTGCAGTTTGATAATCTCCATGCAAGCGTCCAGGCTTAAATCTTCCGGAACAATATCTTTCGGAATCTTGTAATTGCTGCCTTTATAGGCAATGTAAGGACCGTATCTTCCGTTCATGATTTCCAGTTCCGGTTCTGCCTCGAACTTCTTGAGGTGCTTCTTGGCTTCCGCTTCCGCTTTTTCTTTTATCAGTT
The DNA here is from genome assembly GCF_900142015.1 of Bacteroides stercorirosoris. Lineage (GTDB taxonomy): Bacteria > Bacteroidota > Bacteroidia > Bacteroidales > Bacteroidaceae > Bacteroides > Bacteroides stercorirosoris. Next base: position 18,502 of record NZ_FQZN01000001.1, on the reverse strand, counting down.
CCAAAGCTTCTTCCAGTTCAATCTCCATCGGGTCTGCGCCTTTGGGGAGTGAAGTGTAGGTTCCGCCATAATAGATATACGGACCAAAACGTCCTGCATTGACAGAGACGGTTTTACCTTCGTGCTCGCCGAGGGTGCGGGGCAATTTGAACAGTTCCATAGCCTCTTCCAGAGTGATTGTTTCGATGGATTGTCCTTTCTTCAAGGGAGAGAAGCGGGGCTTTTCTTCATCCTCAGCACTTCCTATCTGTACCACAGGGCCGAAACGTCCGATTTTTACCGAAACAGGCTTGCCGCTGACGGGATCATTCCCTAATGAACGTTCTCCTGTTTTATGTGCATTCTTGGCAGCAAGGGTGCTCTCTACGGACGGATGGAACGTTTTGTAGAACGTCTTCATGATAGTTGTCCATTTCGTTTCACCTTCAGCTATTTCGTCGAACTGCTTTTCTACGCTTGCCGTAAAGTTATAATCCATGATGCTGGGGAAGTACTGTATCAGGAAGTCGGTAACCACTGTACCTGTGTCCGTAGGCAGCAACTTCGCTTTTTCGGCTCCGGTGATCTCGGTGCGGGTATCATCTGTGATTTTATCCTTTTTCAGCGTAATTATGTTGTAGGAACGTTCCTCTCCGGTCTTGTCGCCTTTTTCTACGTACTCGCGTTGCTGGATGGTAGAAATGGTGGGCGCATAAGTGGAAGGGCGGCCAATGCCCAGTTCTTCCAGTTTACGCACCAGACTTGCTTCCGTATAGCGGGGTGGGTGTTGCGTGAAACGTTCGGTGGCAGTGATGTTCTGGTACTGCAATTTCTGACCTTTCTTCAGTGGAGGCAACAGGTTGCTTTCATCTTCCTGCTCTACATCATCGTCGTAAGATTCTCTGTAGACACGCAGGAAACCGTCGAATTTAACGACTTCTCCGGCAGCGCTGAAAGTCTCGGACGCATTGCTGATGCTGATGGTTGCGGTTGTCTTTTCCAGTTCGGCATCTGCCATTTGCGAAGCGATGGTACGCTTCCATATCAGGTCGTACAGTTTCTTTTCCTGTGCACTGCCTTCTATCTGTGCATTCTCCATGTAGGTGGGGCGGATGGCCTCATGTGCTTCCTGTGCTCCTTTGGTTTTAGTGCTGAAGTGGCGCGGATGTACATATTTATCCCCCATCATATTGGCAATGGCTTCTTTGCTGCCATTGATGGCGTATTCTGACAAATTCACAGAGTCGGTACGCATATAAGTGATGCGTCCTGATTCATATAGCCGCTGAGCCACCATCATGGTTTGCGCTACGGTGAAACCGAGTTTACGTGCAGCTTCCTGTTGCAGGGTAGAGGTGGTGAACGGTGCGGCCGGGCTTTTCTTTACCGGGCGCGTCGTAATATCTTCAATGGTGAATATGGCCGACTGGCAACTGTCCAGTAATTTCCGGGCTTCCGCTTTAGTTTTGAGCCGGTGTGCAAGTTCCGCTTTCATCTCTACCAGTTTGCCGTCGGCATCGGGAACGAGGAATATGGCAGTAATCCGATAGGAAGCCTCGCTTTGGAAAGCATGTATTTCACGTTCGCGCTCTACAATGAGGCGTACGGCTACCGATTGCACACGTCCGGCGGAGAGTGCAGGTTTTACTTTCTTCCATAATACGGGTGATAACTCGAAACCTACAATGCGGTCGAGGATACGGCGTGCCTGCTGTGCATTGACGAGGTTGGTGTCGATATTTCGCGGCTGCTCGATAGCTTTCAGAATAGCGGTTTTGGTAATTTCGTGGAATACGATACGTTTGGTGTGTTCCGGTTCCAGTTTCAGTACTTCATATAAGTGCCACGCGATGGCTTCTCCCTCGCGGTCCTCATCGGAAGCCAACCAAATGGTATCAGCTTCTTTTGCTTCAGATTTCAGTGTCTTTACCAGCGCTTTTTTATCTTCCGGAATTTCATAGTCCGGTTCGAAGTTCTTTTCGACGTCAATACTGAATTCTTTTTTCTTCAAATCGCGTATGTGTCCGTAACTGGAAAGGACTTTATAATCTTTCCCCAAGAACTTCTCAATTGTTTTTGCTTTTGCCGGTGATTCGACAATGACAAGGTTTTTTGGCATAAATTTCTGTTTTATAGTGACTCCTGCCACTGAATTCGCCCGCAAAAGTAGAAAAAAACAATTGTTTCCACCTTATAATATGTGGAGAATATATTCTTTTTTAGTAAAAATGACTTTTTTTGCCTCCCTGTTTGTTAAAAACGAAAACTCACTCCACCCATGAAATTGATACCTTCTGTGGGATATCCCCAATAATATTGATAGTCTTTGTTCAATAAATTGTTTGTGCGGACATAAATAGATATGCCTTTAAAGACTTCGTAGCTGCCACCAAGATATAGATTCCCGACAGGGTCTACACGTGTGTCTTCCACTTTTTCGCGGGTGGCGTGCTGATAACCGAAATTAATCAGAACCGATGGGATGGGGCGGATGTCCGCTTTTATATTTGCCTCGAAAGAGGGCATATAGACAAGTAGGCATTCTTCGCTACTATTCTCTGTTTTCGCTGTCTTCCAGTCACGATAAATGCCTGAAACAGAAAAAGAGATAATATCTTTGTAACTGTAACTGACTTCGGCACCTGCATATATATTGTGCATATTCCCTTGCATCAGATCGAGGTAGTCGTAGCTACTTACATAATTATTAATAACTGTAGTTCCGACAGGGGCTATTGCACTTTTCAGGTCTTGATATCCGCCATAGAGGTTGAACCACAAGCCTGTTACGGGGCTGGTCTTGAAACCGAGGGCCGCATTCAACTGCTCATAAGTAGCATCTAATTGTGTTTCGGTCTGACCGTAAGGGGAAATTATTTCCAGTCTGCGGAAATCATTCGCCCGCCGTCCGCCTGTAGCCTGGGCGTAGAGTATATAACTGTCGGAGAAGACGTATTGGGCAGTTACGTCAGGTGCCACCCGGAACTTCTTGCCAAATCCGAAAGCAAAGTCTACATGGGCACCGAGGCGGATTTTCCAGTCGTCATTCTGATATAGGTAATAGGGGTTTAGTTCCACTGATGTGTAATCATTGAATTTGTTGTTTTTGTAGAACACATTGTCCATTGCCAGGTCTACCCCTACAAATTGTTCTTCGGAGATGGAGCCTCTTGCACCGGCTTTTGTCCGTACCATTGCTTCCTGTGCATTCTCGTATTGAAAATCGTGCTGGCGTTCGTAGAACATCAGATTGGTTTCGGCATGAAATTGAAGAGGTAATTCGTCACTTGTCGATTTTACTCCGAAGTGTACGTCGCCCGACAAAAATTTCTGCTTGCTATTTATACTTTCAGGCAGGAAGTTGAAGTTGCTTACTCCGAAGTTGCCGGCTACATTCAAATCCACTTTCCGGAAAGCATGTACATAGTCCATACCGATGTGTGTACGATAATAGCGCGCATCCCATTTTTTGGCGTCGGGGATGTCCAGCTTTCCATCCATGCCGTTCATGTGGAAATTAAGATTCAGTTTGTCACTGTTGGGCAGGACGAACAGATAATTGGCGCGGGCATCCAGATTACCGTAATTACCATATCCCAGCCGGGCATATCCGCGTTGCGCCTTATCCTGGCTTTCCGCTCCTGTATAGGCTTGCATGGTGCTTGCAGGGATGTTTCCTGCCGGCACAAGGGTGGCGTCATATTCTACAGTCTTTTTGCTGACTGTCGGCGGTGTCACTTTGGGCAACACGTTTACTTTGGAAGCATCCATGATGTCCGGGTTATATTCTTGTTCTACCACAACCGTACGGCTCAGGGTAGTATCTTTAGCTTGCGTTTGGGCTTGTACCCAGGTCGGGAAGGCTATGAGTGCCAACGTCCCGAATATACATTGTATTTTCTTCATATAGCTATTCTACTTTCTACTAACTACTTACTACTAACCTACTTTTCTCACTTCAGTTTTTCCAGTCTTTCATTAATCATCTGTTCGATGTCATCATCAGCATGATAATTCTGTTGCAGGCTCAATAGATATTGGCGGGCATCCAGTTTCTTATCCATCGCTACATACACATCAGACAGGAGGATGAAGCTGCGTGCCAGCCAGTAGGCGTGCGGCGTACTCTGCTCGATGAAATTGAGTATTTCCTTTTCGGCGGCGGCATAGTCTTTCGCGTTATACAGTTGTTGGGCAACCAGGTATTTAGCTTCAGCCCCATAAAGAGTACGGGTATCTTTCGCCAATGTCTGAAGGTCGTTCATCGCTTTTTTGTCGGCACGTTGGTTCAGGTAGGCTTTTCCACGGAAATAAAGGGCTTCGTTGCGGAGCTCCGGGGGCAGTTTGGCTTCGGCAAGCAAGTCTGTGGCGGCAGCGATTGTTTCTATCTCATCCTGCATCAAGGCGGCACTGCGCAGCATACCTGTTGCTGCAAGTTGGCGGCGTTCGGCGGTTGTTGCTTTGGCTTTCAACTGTTTGTAGTCAGCAAGAGCCTGGTCGTATTGCTTGCGGTTGAACAGGATTTCCGCACGGGCGATGAGCGCTTCCTGCGAGTAAGGATTGTCGGGATATTCCAAAAGTTTGCCGGCATGTTCCAGTACAGCTGCTTCGTCTTTCTGCTCTTTGCCGATGATGCAGAGGTAATAATGTGCGTTCAGGCTGAAAGCACCGTTGGGGAAACTTTGTAGATAACGTGCGAAACTTGATTGGGCAGGTGCGATGTCTCCCTTCATATATACTTTTTCGGCGGCGATATACGTCAGAGAGTCTTGCTCGCTGGCGTCGAAGCGAATTTCACCCGGCATCTTGGCTGCCAGAGAGGCGAATTCATCCACGCGGTTGGCGTCTACATAAATAGATTTCAGGTCGCGCATGGCGAGGCGGGCTTCTTCACTGCCCGGATATTGGGTTACGACATGTTTATAAGCGTCTATTGCACGGTCGTACTCGTCATTCTGATAGTAGAGCAAACCGATTTCGGCGGCAGCTTTGCGGCTGACCGGACTTTCCGGATATTTCTCCAGCAACTCTTTAAATGTTGCTATCGCCTGGCGGCTGTTGTTGGTCTGCACATACGAACGTCCTTTTTCGTAAAGGGCATTCACGGCATAAGGTGAAGTCGGGTATTTGCCTGCCAGACGGTTGAGTAAGGCCACTTTTCCGTCGTAATCCTTCTGAAGACCAGCAACCAAAGCCAACTGGTAGAAGGAATAATCTCCTGCAGGGGTTCCCATGCTTTCTGCTTTGGTGTAGTATTGTTTGGCTTCATCGAAGCGGCGCACGTGCAAGTGGCAGTCGCCTATGCGGTTGTAAGCGTCGGCAAGTGCGGTGGGATTTTCTCCTTTTTCCAGTTGCGTGAATTTCAGGAAACGGTTTTGGGCGAGGGTATAATCTTTCTCATGGAAAGCGATATATGCCAGGTTATAGTATGCCAGCGCATAAGTTTCCGTATTTCTGTCCGGAGTGAGGTTCAGGTATTCGCTGAAATTGGCGGCGGCTTCCTGCATCCGGTTCAGGCGGTAATAAGATTCACCCCGCCAGTAGATGGCGTCAGCTTTGGTTTGCAGGTTGTATTGTCCTAGGGCGACTGACTGGTTGAAGTAGCCGATAGCTTCCTGGAATTGCGCATTTGCGAAAGACTGTGTACCAAGGTGGAACAGGATCTTCTGTTTTGCTTCGAGAATGGCGGCACTTGGATGGGCGATGCGTTCGATAGATTTCAGGGCAGCTTCGTAACTGCGGGTGTTCATATATACCTCTACCAGATAGCTGCTTACTTTATCCACATATTGCGAACTTGGGAATTCGTTGAGGAACTTTTCGAAAACGGTAACGGATTCACCAAAGGCGGAATAGGAAGTTTCGTGAATGCAAAGGGCATAATTGTAGGCGGCCTGCTCTTTGATTTGCATATCGGCATTGGATGCAGCGGCCTGCTCGAATGCCATACGCGCTTTGTTCTTGTCCGACATTTGCAGATAGGACAAACCCATGTGAAGATAAGCGTTCTGCGAGAGAGCATCGTTTTCGGCGGTTACTTCGCCGAGGGTGTTGGCTGCTTTGGAGAACACTCCGCAATTGTAGTACGAAAGTCCCAGCATGTAAAGGGCGTCTCTTCTGGGGGTGGGTTCGCCATTATGTTCCAGATATGTTTCAAAAGACTTCATGGCCTCATGGTATTTTCCGAAGTGGTACTCTGCCGTGCCGAGTATGCGGTTCATCTCTGCCGTAGCTCTGTAAGAATGACCGTCGGGATAGGCTGACAGAAAGTTCTGTGCCACGATTTCCGCCTTGTCGTAATTCTTTTTAATCAGATAGATTTCGGCGATGTAGTAAGGGACTAATTCTTTGTACTTCCCGTTGTCCTGCAAGGACAGGAACCCGGTCAGTGCATCGTCATAGCGTTGTTGTGTATAGCGGATATAGGAAATATAGTAGGTACAGTCAGCGGCATATTTCTTACTGGTGCTGCGGAGGGTTTCAAACCATATGGCGGCTTCCTTCACATTACCTGTCTTTAAGTAGCAGGTGGCGAGGCGGTATGTCATGTCGTCGCGCTCCTCATTTCCCAACAGGTCGAGGCGGGCAGCATTGAACATAGCCATGGCTGCGTCATAGTTTTCTTCGAAAAAATATACGGAGGCCATGAGTGCATAAATGCGGTTGGCGTAAGGAGTATCGGGATATTCGTCCAGATAGGACTGTAACTTGTCTATACTTTTGCCGTCTTTCAATTCATAGGCGGCGCACACCAGCATATATTCCGCTTCCATCCGTTCGCCTGCGGCAGGCAGCGGTTTCCCTTCTGCGTCTGTTTGGCGTATGAATGCTTGCAGCGGCGGGATGGCTGCGGCATACGCTTTTTGTTGGAACAGTGATTGCCCTTCCTGATAAAGCCGTTGGGGGGAAGTGATTTTCTCGCTGGTCTGTGCCGTTGCGAGCAAAGGTGCACAGCAGAGGGCTGTGCATAGTATTCGGGAGAGTTTATTCTTCATGATACAACGCGTTTTTACAAAAGTACGGGTTTTAAGTCGAATTTGTTACACCTGTTTGGCTTTTTTAGGATATAGGGATGTCCGGTGAATGATTATTCGCCCCTTTCTTTCAGGAATATTTCTAATCCTTTCCGGATAGACCCCAATCCGAAATCTTCTGTATGTATGTCTTTTAGTGGCAGGAAAAAAACATCTGCCGCGTCATCCATGGCTTTGTAATGCAGGGTGTCGGCGACTGAGCAACGGAAAAACAGATCCAGTGTGTGTACGGTAAAACCGGAATACACATATATATTAGGTAAGGAAAAGAGATATTTCGCCTTTGTCACTTCCATTCCTGTTTCTTCCTTTACTTCGCGTGTTACTCCTTCTTCTCCGGTTTCCGCCATATCGATGAAACCACCGGGCAGGTCCAGTGTTCCTTTGGCGGGGTCTTTGGCACGGCGGCATACCAGCAGTTCGTTCCGTTCGTTCATAATCAATGCTACGGTGGCGGCAGACGGGTTGAAGTAATAGACAAATCCGCAGTCGGCGCAGCGTTTGGACTTTTCGTTGTTTATGTCAAAATGTACGGAGCCACACTTGGGGCAGTATTTGAATTGGGATAGGGGATGTTCCATAAATGATTGAATATTGGGTTTGAATCTTCTATCTTGCTAACTTGATCGTTAATTTGGTTTATTTCTCTTTTTGTAATTGGTAACAAGCAAATATACGAATAGTTATCGAATATACTCGATAAAAACATGCGTATTTTATCGAGTATATTCGATAACTCTATGAATTTGCAGTTTGTTTAATTGATAGTAAATAGCCTCTTTGTCGCTTCGAAGTGATGGCATATCGTCATTTTCTCTATCATGCGTTAATTTATAAATCTTCATTCTGGAATGTTCGGTGCATAAGTAGGGGATAGATATGTGCTATTTTTGCATACTATTGCATGTTTGAAAGCTGTTTATGCAGAAAAGGGTTACTACTTACGGGTGAAAAGGTTACTACTTATAGGTGGTATGGTTACTACTTATCGATAAAAGGGTTACTACTTACTAGTAAAACACTTATTTGTGTCATGCTTAGGACTAATCTGTATACTTTTCAGGGTATATTTCATTCTAAAAGAAATGTAAGTATTTAGATAATGGTCTAATAGAATGTCGTTTGCTCATTTTTATTCGTTTGCTTTTATCCTCAAGGGGTTCGGGTGGAAATAGCCGATTCTCGGTCGATTAGAAATGCAATTTGTCAAAATGGTAATGTGGGATGATGTTAGTTAAGAGCTGTTTTAGGAATGTGTTTTGATAATAATCAAAAGCCTCCCTTCAAATCATTTATCGAAAGGAGGCTTTAGGATTATGAACGAAATAAAGCTTAATCTATCTTCATGAACTTTTGCTGTATAACGTCATTCCCGGTTTTCACCGTAATGAAATAAATGCCTTTGTTCAAAGAAGATACGGCTATTCCTTCATTGGGGAGTACCCGCTTTTCCAGAATCAAGGTCTGCCCCGCAGCATTGGAGATACGCACCTCTTCGATGTTGCCGATATCCCCTCGGATATACAGGCGGTCGCGGACCGGACTTGGATAGATCAACAGGCTTTCCGATACAGGAGTGATTCCGGTCAACTCGCCTATGTGCAGGTTGGCGGGGGAATCTAAAGTGCCGGTCAGGGTACTGCTCCATTCTATTTCCTCTTTGATGTTGTACTCTTGTTGTTCGGCGGTATCGAAAGCACGGAGCGTCAGTTTGCCATCAGCTTGTTCTCCGTGGGCAGTGATAAACAGGTGACCATCTTTCTCAACGGCTATTCCTCTGCACTCTCCATCTACAAAGGCTCCGACGAGGAATCTTCCCGCTTCGGCTTTCTGATCCCCGTTATGAAGCTCTGCCACGACAATCATATTGTCTTCGGACTGATGGACATCGTAATCCCACTGTGGTGAGGAAGAAGATACTTCGGAGTCTGTATCGGTTGTAACATAATTGAAAGACTTTACGGATTTGGAATAGTACATATAGCCTTCACCGGGCACTAAGTGCGTAAGACTTCCTCTCCAGGTGATACCATCGTATACGGCAAAGCTGTCCAACGCTTTGATGATGTCGTTTTCTTCGGCTTGCAGGTTTTGCAGGGCCTGTTCCAACGGTAAGGTGACGGCAGGCACATAACCTATCCAGTTCCAGCCTTGTCCTAAAGTGATGGTGCTGCTTACCGGGGCGGCAACCTTTCCCTTTAGTTCAAGTGTGGCGTCTTTCTTCATCTTTATTTTATAAGCCTGTGTGGCGCTCAGACTGCTCAGTGAACCTTCCCATCCGTTTTCACCGTTGTTCGCCAGTTCCCCGTTCGCTCCTTTCAGGACGAGGGCGGATTCCTGAATGGGGGACAGCAGAGCGGACAGGTCATTCAGATTCCGGTCTTGTACATTGACGGAGAACCAGTTCCAACCCATAGAGAGGGTGTAGTTGCGGGTGATTTCTTTTTCTCCGGCTTCCACAACGCTCACTTTCACCTCCGGCTTCATATCCATACCTTCGACGACAAACTGTATTATGGTTTGTCCCGGAAGTTCGCCCGATATGGTGAAGGTGGCTTTGCCCTCTTCGTCCAATGTGGCTTCTGCCGGTTCTATGGCAGCAATGGTGGAGGAAACGGAAATTGCGGTCACTTTCTTGCCTGTTGAGGTTTCTGCGGGTTCTACGGTTACTGTTATTTCCGCCGTCTCATTATAGACAACTTCAATCTCGGAAGCGACCACTGCCTTGGGTTCTTTTTCAATGGCTATCTCTTGGCTGTAATCACTTTCCATCTGTATGCCGGCATAACTTTTCACCCGTTTGCTGACGGTCAGTATCACTTTGTCGGTGGTAGCCAGAGCCTCGGCAGGTACAAAGCGCACTTTGGAGACGTATTGTTCGTCCTTGTTTTGCGGATTTGCTTCGGCATTTTTGAATGTCACTTCTCCGGTTATGGCCTCTCCGTTGCGAGTAATGGTAATGAGTTCGGGAGTCATGGTTTCGGGCAACATGTACTTGCTGAAATCAATTTCTATGCCTGTCTCATAACCACGCACGGCTGTTACGTTGGGCTGTATCGTTTGCACCATGCCGATGTTCACTTCCAGTTGTGGGGGAGGAACGGGGAGCCACTCGCTGTGAGTGGTCTGGTAACCTTCTTTTTCAAATTTCACTTGCCAGAGACCTTGGGGGACATCCCAGGCATACATGCCGTTTTCGTCTGTGAATAGTGGATTCTCCTGAGCATACTCGGCAGCATCCCAAAGTACAATATTCTCGTGCAGGTCGCCGTACATGTCTTCCACCATTTCTTTGTAGTAACAAGTGGCGGTTACGCCTTGCAGGCGGTTGCTGGCAACGGCTTCGTAAACATAGCCGGATGGATCCATTACGTAATTAGGATTTGGATTGCCTGATTCTCCGGAATCGCTTCCTTTTCCACCGTTGTCATCAGGACAATCGGGGGCATCATGAATCCGTTGCAGGTAGGCATGTCCTGCCCTTGTTAAATCCTGCATTCCATCTCCAAAACTACTTGCAGCGTCGGCGGCACCCCAAAGGGTATTTCCTGCATCAATGACATTCTCAGGACGTCCGCTTGATGAACTGATGAGATTTGCCGAATATGCTAAGAAACTACCTAAAGAGAAACCTACGCATTGCCTTAAATGCATGATATCTGAGTGCAGATTTATATTTGTGATATCATCTGCACATTTCAATTTTCTGTTAGCTTCGTCTATAGCCCCTTGAATGATATGATCACGCCATTGGTTTAATCGGTCCGTTGAGGGAGCAATCCGATCACTTCCGGGGTCAAAGCCGGCTATCCTTGTTGTGGTATTTATATTCTTTCCGAATAGAGCCACATAATCCTTGTATGATTGGACATCATCATAGCCGAAATATGCATAAACGAACAGACTGTCGCTTGTTTCTCTTGTTATCTGATAAGCATCTGTATCATTCACATAATACTTGAACGGATCTTTTTCTATGCATAATTTGAATGTTGAATTTGCTATTTTCTTTGTTATTGCCTCTTTATTCTTTATATCCGTTTTAATAAAAAAGCATTTAAGGGCGATGTCGCTAGATTTTGACTTCATAGAGTAGGTAAATATGTTGTCTGTATCGTCATAATCTTCTATTACAGGAATCCCTATATTCTTTTCTAACGTGTTGATGTAAGCCAATGAGTCGCACATGCTATAATCGATGTAATCGTAGGTTACGCTCAGGTTCACAGGCAATGCTTCTGACTGGAATGGATGAGTTGCAACCCAAATATCCTTAGTCTGATTATAGCTTGCGGGTATGCGGACAATATTATTGGAAAAGGTTTTCACATGAAGTGCAACATTTGTTATTATTTCCGGACTATTATTGGTGAAATCAATCTTGAAGGTAAAATCCGGATAATTAGGCCAATACCAATATGTTTGGGCAGAGGTTATCGGATTGATGAAATCAAAAGTCGTCACATATTCTAATAGATCCAGCGAAGATGCTCCGTGAGCAATATTAATCATCGTTACTTTAGATACCTCTATTGCGTTCTCATTATAGAGCACAGGACAAGTTTCTGTTTGTAACTCTGCTCCGTCTTTGGTTCTAATCTTAGCGTATATATCGTGCGAGGATAGATTCTTTGCGTTATAAAGTTCGCATGTGGTGAACCATAGTCCATTAGCTAATGAGGTTGTTTGGCCTATTAATATGCCGTTATCGTAAATCTCGACTTCTGATTTTCCAATAGCTGTGCCATTGATTGAAAAAGTTTTCTTAGCTACAGTTGATGGTATGGAGATGGACAAGTCCTTTATTGTACAGGTGGCGGCTCCAATAGGTTGCAATAATTCTTTCCCGTTCAGCGTAAACTGTACAAAAGCATTGGGGATATACTCACCGGAGGCGGTTGGGATTACACAGAAACGAACCAATTCGGTATAGTTGTGTAATGGAATTGTCAGTCGATTATTGTCCAAAGTATAACTCGCTATGTTGCTGCCTGCCATGGCTGAGTTTTCCACATATAAAGACGCCTCAGGTAGGTCAACTATCAGTTGCACGTTACTGACCGAGGCGGCGTACTCTTCTTTAAAATCAATTTTCCCTTTCAACGTCAGATAATTGCCGGCTACGATGGAGGCTTTGTTGGCAGTAAATGACGTGTTATCTCCCGTGTAATAAAGCTTACTTTCATCCAGCATTGGAATATGGCTGTTAGTAATGGAAGAGAGAATGCCGCTTTTTACGGTTACGGTGTTTTGTACATAATCTGTTCCTTCCGTCAGTCCGGATGCGGCCAATTGGGATATCTTCAAAATAGAATTAAAGAAAGCGCTGTTGACCATACTGACCAGGGTATATTCCCCGTCAGAGAGATTGCTGATGGAAAGGCATTGATTGGAGTAAGCATATTTCTTCAGTAATTCTCCTTTACTGTCGTAGAGGATACCTACTATATCGGTATTGTCAGTATCGGTATAGGAAGCGTTAATACCGCCCAATGCTATAATGTTGAGCAGAACGTTTGCTTTCTCTGCATTCTCGTCCACTGTTGCGGTGGCTGTTACGGAACGGAAAGCTTCGTTTTTACTGCTAACGGTGATGCGGAGCCGGTCACCCGCTGCTACTTCTTCCAAAAGCACAATGGAAGGATATTGTACTGAGAAATTAGTGATTTCTTTTTCTTGTGTCTCATTATATATAGTATAAGCTATATTGGCATAATCGGAATACCAATTCTCTGTTCTGGCTTCCTCGCCAGTTGCTACGCTGGGGGTGTAAGTGAGGCTCAGGTTGATTGTTGTGCCGGATATGGCTTTTAGTTCAACCGTTCCCAAATCCGTCCCCGCGTTGAAGTTTGCTTTCGTCAGTGTCTGGCTGATATAGTCAGTGGCAGAAACCGAAATCGTGCTTTCATCATTAAAGACTTCCAGTCCGAACTTCCCTTGGGTATCGGTTTGTGCTATAAAAGATTTTGAGTACTTGCCGTTTAACTTTTGGGAGATGGAGATAACAGCTCCCGGTAATGCGTCACCATTGGTATTTTTGACAAGTCCCGAAACAGTCAGCTTTTCGATGGGAGTTAGAGTGTAAACCAGTTGGTTTCCTTCTTCTTTTACACTATAAGCTTGATTCTCCGGCGTTGCGTATTGCATCCCTAAATCTTGATTCAATACGATTCGGTAGCTCAACTTCGTCCCTGCTGTTTGCGCTTTCAGCGAACTGCCTTGTGATAAATATGCCTGTTTATCATCCAGCCATGTGACTTGTACCTGATCGGTAACGTCTGTTCCATCCGGCGTCTGCACCTTCAGATTCACGTCGAGCAGGGTTAGCAGTGAACTGAAAGTAACGGACTGGTTCTCCTCTTTTATTTCAATCTTCTCTATTTGTCCCAACACTACATCTGCAGGAGTTTTCAGATAAACATTATAAGTGCAGTTTTTCAGTAGCCCGTTGAAAGTGTAAGTGACGCGGTCGGATACAACGTAGCGCTGTTTCTGTCCGTTCTGCAAGTTTTGTAATTCTATAGTCATGTTCTTGTAAGTGCTCCCACTTCCGGCGGGGAGGTTTACTTCCAACGTTCTGACATCTTCAGTCAGCGGCAGAATGGTAAAGTCTTTCCAAACCGCAGCTTCTGCATAGAGTGGAATGGAAGAGGACAGAACACGGATGACGGCATTTTCGGCAATTCCTTCGAAGGCACGTTCATCCGCTATCGGCGGAGTGATGGCGTAACAACTGATGTCTGTCAGGTTTTTGCAATTTCCGAAAGCATGGTAACCTATTTTTTCCGTACAGGCAGGTAGGATGGCCGTTGATAAATTAGTATTGTCGAATGCATATGGGGGAATTTCCGTATATCCGCCTGTCCGGCTTAGGTCAATCAATGTACAATTGTTCAACCTGTCTACGATACCGAAGTCCTGGCTATTCATCTGACCGCTGACAATGGCCATCGAAACTTTGCCATAGTTGTTTGAACCGCCGGTTACCTGGTCTACGGCATTCATGATGCTTCCCGGAGTGAAGTCGTCAATAATCAGTTCGCCTGTTTCCGCATCCCAGTGATTGGCTCCCGGATTTCCCGGGTTTGCCGGATTGAAGTGGAATAAACCGGTGATGGAAACGTCTTCTTTCCCCATTACGAACGAATATATTCCTTCCGTAGACAGTAATTTATCTCCCTGTTTCCACCCTTCAAACTGATAGTTGCTGCTCGGGTAGGCATAGACTGAAATCGAAGCTCCTTCACTGAAGCGTTCTCCTGAAGTGATATTGAAACTTCCCCCTTCGGGCGGAGAGGCCGTCAGCATCAGTTTATATTTGATGACTTCCTGCGACGGATCGTCGGGATTGTCGGGGTTGAAGCTGTCGGTAGCTTTGAACACGGCGGTTATGGCCGTATTCTTTGCCGGCATGGTATAATTGAAAGAGCGGTTGCGGGAGATCGTATCTCCGTCCTGCACCCAACCGACAAACTGGTAATAGTTGTTGGCATTGGCGCTGAGGTAAACAGATTCTCCCAAAGCGTATTGCTGCTTCCCCGAAGGCGAGGTGCTGCCTGCTCCGTCGGGGGTGACGTTGACCGTCAGATTGTATCTCTGGCCCGGTTCGCCGGGGTTGGAGGGGTTAAACCCATCCCCTCCTTCTTGTCCCCACGCCGCGATGCTCCAGAGAGCAATGAATAGGCTGAGTATATATTTCATGGATGTTCTGTTTTTATTTGGTTACCATAATCTTGAATGTCTCTTTGCCGATGGTTACGATGTAGAATCCGGGGGCCACGGCAAGGGTAGTTGTTGATTGCGTCAGTGTCCGGCGGTCAATAACTTGCCCGGCAACATTGCAGACCATCGCTTCGCTTCCAGCCTGGGCGGATATGACGATTTGCCCGATTCCCGCTGTCACTTGGGTGGCATCCGCATCTTGGCGCTCCTCTTCCATTCCGGTGATGGTACGGGTGGTCAGACGCAGTTCGAAGCGGTCGGTGCAGAAGCCGGCTTCTGCCGTAAAGGTGTAGCTGTAGAGGTCAAGACGCGTTTGGCTTCCTGTCTGCTTATCCGTTAAGGTCACTTCGTCTGCTGTAACCGTGGCGTCTGCCAGGCTCAGGGTATATGTGCCGGCTTTTCCTGCATAAATGCCTGCGGAGACAGTTCCGTTGCCCAACGGTCGTTCGTTGATGGCGTAATATCTACCAGTAGCGTCCAGTGTGAAGAGTTGTGGCACGTCTTTGTCATCGCTCATGAATTTGGCGGCGTCGCGGGACATTTCATAATCCATACTTGCTTCGGGATTGATAACTACGCGGGTGCGGTCGGTGTAGGTGCCATCGTCCAAAGTGAAATTGAAGACGGTACGGTCCGGTGAAACGGCGGAACGGGTCGTGGTGCGTTGGCGTACAGTGGCATTCAGTTGGCGGCCTTCGGCGGAGAAACTGATTTCTTTCATTTCCACCGGCTTCTGAATGAAGAATGCCTGCATCGGGCTGAGTATGTAGTTGTCATCTTCGGTGGAGACGGCGGTGTAAGTCCGGTTGCGGGTGTCCCATATCGTAATAGGAGAGGTGTAGTCCATGTAGTAAATGTCATAGAAACATGGATAGGGGTTGCCTATGAAGTTCCAACTGGCATTGTGGGCAAACTCGGAGGCGTATTCATCCAGTGTCCGTTTTAAGGCATTGCCGGAGAAGAGTCGGTTCTTGTTGTCATTGTTGATGGCTTTCAGGGTGAGTTGGGTCTGTTTGTTGGCTTGGATGATATAGCCGGTTCCGGCTTGCAACGTTCCGTCGGCGGGTACGTCTTTCCAGTTGCCGGTTTCGCCGTTGGCTCGTGCTTCACCGTCGTAGTAACGGATGACAAAGAGGGCGTCGTTGTCCACTTGCATATCTGCCCTGTTCACATCGAAAGGAAGTGTGATGAACTGCCAGTACTCTCTTTTCAGATTCAGCTTGTAGATGACACTGTCGGCACGCATGGCTCCGGATTCGCTGAGCAAGTTCGTATAAACGGGATTGCGATAGGACCAATTATTGTCGTCATATCCACTAAGTGTGTGGCTTTGTGTGTACTTCTTCATGGAGAGTGCATCAGTGCCTCTGACGGTCAGTTGGCCGTTGTCAAATACGGATACAGTCGGGTTGTTTTTGAAGCGGATGTCTGCCGCTATAACCAGTTCGCCGGGCACATTGATGATGTCTGTTTCATAGTCCAAAGGACTGATTGTGGGAAAAGCATCCCAACCCGGAGCCAGTTTGTAGCTGTTCACGGACCAGAAAGGGACTGAAAGCTCTACACCGGATTTATCTACATTGTAGAGAATATCATAGTTGTCCTGTAGTGTCGGAGGGACGGAGGCCAGGCAGGTGACTTTCTTGATGTTGTGGCATTCGTAAAATGGACGGTAACAATAAGTCAGTGAGGCGGGCAGAGTGATTTCTGTCAGACTAGTGCAGCGCCGAAAGGATTGATCTTCTAATGTTGTCAGAGTTGAGGGAAAAGATACTTCTTTTAATCCACTGCATTGATAAAAAGCATAATGTTCTATTTTTGTTAGCCCTTCGGGGAGATTTGCTTTCTCCAATGCCGTGCATTGATAAAACGAATTGTTTGAGATGTTATTCAGATTGGCCGGGAATTTTACTTGTTGCAGCGCGGTGCAATTGTAAAAAGTTCCGGGGGAGATATTGGCTACATTAGCGGGAAATTCAATACTTTCCAGACTTTTACACTCCAGGAAAGCATACTCCTGGATTTCCGTCAGACTTGTCGGCAATTTAATTCCTTTCAGCGAGAGGCATTGCTCAAAGGAATGATCTTTAATACTCGTTACCCCTTCTGGTATAGTTATTTGGGTCAGTCCGTAGCATCGGTAAAAAGCATATCTTCCGATACTTTTTAGAGTAGCAGGGAGTTTTATGTCAAGTAATGCGGCTCTCTCGTAGAAGAAACTCTCGGGTAATGTTTCTATGGTGGCTCCCGTCATGTCGATAGAAATCAAATGGGTGGTTTGTTGTCTGATCTGATAAAAGTCGTCGTCATTTAGCGGGCCGTTTATTACTAATTCGTTTACATCGGTTACATAATCCACCTGTTTCAGGATTTCTTCTCCTAAAGTTCCGGCTGCGGTCAAGGTTACAGTTACTTTTTTCGGAGTATTCCCATTGATTACTATTAAATTTGACCAATTGGGGCTTTTTGAGTAAACATCTCCGCTACCTTCCGGCACATAAAATGTCTTCGTATAGTTGAATGTCTGGTTGAATATTTCCGGAGGGGTTTTGCTTTTTAACGTAGCGGTATGCAGACGGATACAGTCGTAAAAGGCGTATTGGCCGATGGCGGTCAGTTTTTCCGGGAATACGACTTCCTGCAACAACTGGCATCCTCTGAATGCTTCGGAGTCGATTGTTTTTAAACTGTCTGGTAAGATGGCTTGGGTTATCCGGTTATAATCGAATGCTAACTCACCTATATGGGTCGTTATGGTTGGCAACTTCAACTCTCCCGAAAGGGCACATTCTGAAAATGCCTGTGTTAGTATTGTTGTCAATGCTTTTGGAAAAGTGACCTCTCTCAGATTCGAACATCGGTCGAAAGCATATTCTCCTATGGTTTCTACGTTATCCGGAAGAATGACCTGCTGTAAAGTTGTTTTGCTCTGAAGCCCCGAACTTGGAATTTTATTGTCCGGTACGATTGTTTTTGCTATGTTCAGGTATATTAAGTTGGGCATATTGTTCTGGATGAATCTAAAATCATTTCCATTCAGATTTCCCGAAATGGTGATACTGTCACAGTTCGCATCTTGTACTAAAAAGCTCAGTTGCCCGGCAGTAGGGACTTCTACTGTGATATGGGTTGCTGATACTTGGTTCATGAGTGCCATTCCGATAATGGCCGTTAATAGAGTAGTAATTTTTTTCATAAGCCATTTAATTTATGATGTTGAAGTAAAATGTTGTATATACTTATTAATGAATCATTCAGGTCTGTTGCTCTTGCTTTCGATTTTGAATGATTTGACTACAAATATTATAAAATATACTTAAAAAAACAAATTCTGTGAGCAGGTATTTTGGGAGCTAAAGTATTGAATTACTGTTCTGAAATATCTTATATTTCCATTTAGTTTCGGCTTTTCTATGTTTATCCTCTATTTTGGCAACTTATCTTTTATTTATATTTTCGGAAAAAGTTTCTGTTGGGTTGCAGGACAACCGTATTTCAATGAAGTTTCTTTTAATTTCTCACCTATCATATATTGCCTTAAAAACGATTTCCGAAATTTGAGGCGCTTAGTTGTCAAGGAGATTTGGAGAGGCGGTTCTAAATGTATGAAGGCCTTGCTTCTTTGCATTGTAGTGCTTGATTAAAAGTAATATAGCGTTGTATCTGTATTGCTGTCTTACACTGATATAGGTTGACACCTATTTGTAGGCATCAAAGAAGAAACAATATGCCAAAACTTAGTCGTAAGCCGTATGATGAGACTTTCA